>NZ_LMJU01000017.1:0-648954 GCF_001429415.1 Allobosea sp. Root670
GAGGCCGGCCAGGCCTCGGCGACCAGCGCCATGCCGATGCCGAACTCGCCGCCGAGCCCGAGGCCGGCGATGGTGCGGTAGATCAGCAGGTCCCAGTAACCCTGGGCGAGCGCGCACATGCCGGTGAAGACGGCGAAGAGGACGATCGTCCAGGTCAGCACGCGGACGCGGCCGATACGGTCCGACAGCATGCCGAAGCCGATGCCGCCGAGCACGGCGCCGACCAGCGTCGCGGTGACCAGCGAGGCGGCCTGGGCCTGGCTGAGCTGCAGGTCGGCCGAGATCGCCCGCAGCATGAAGCCGAGGATCAGGAGGTCGAACCCGTCCATCGCATAGCCGATCGCCGCGCCCCACAAGGCCTTGCGCGCCTTGCCGTCGACCTCGGTCGGGCCGGAGCCCTCGATCGAGCCCGCGCTCGATGCCTGGATATCGCTCATGATGACGTCCCCTTTTTGTTGTCTCGAACCGTCGCCGGGCACCGGAAAACAGTGAGCCGGCGGACGCGCGCGCGTCCGCCCCTGCGCAGATCATGCTCAATGAGTTCGGGCCTCGGGCCCTCATTCTCGGGGCGCTTTGCGCGCCGCTTGGTGGTCCTGGGCTCCGGCCCCGCCACGAGAATTCTGAAAGCCGCCGGACCATAGCCGCGCCCGGCGCCATGCGAATCCGTCGCACAGCTAAATCTCAATTACAAGATCAAATCTCAATTTTGCGACAGAGAGAATATGCGGCGTCTACCGGAAACCTCCGGTTCTCTTCCACGCTGGTCATCCCGGAGGCAGCGAAGCGAAGATCCGGGATCCATGCCTGAACCTCAATCGCCAACGTTCAGGAATGGATCCCGGGTCGAGCCCAGGATGACCCGCGTGTTTCGGTGCAAATCGGAAAATCAGCCCAGCGCGATACCCGACCGCTCGACCACCGCCCGCAGCGCGGCGCCGGCCTCGCCGCCCTTGCGGGCGCGGCTCCAGAGGTCCTCGCTCAACTGCTCGTAGAGGCGCACCGGCTGCTCGTCGGCGGTCAGCATGGCGATGCCGGAGCGGACATTCGGCAGTTCCCCGCCCAGCCGATACGGGCTCAGGCCGAGCAGCGTCCGTTCCTCGCTGCGGAAGAGCTGGAAGGTGATATTGGGCAGCGTTTCCTCGATCAGGCCGATCTGCACACCCATCGGCTCGGCCTCGATCAGCGCGATCAGGTGCTCGACCTCGTGGCGAGCGGCACGGCGCCGGCGCGCCTGCTCCTCCGGCGGCAGGCTGAAACGGCCGACGATGCCGAGCTTCAGCCAGCGCTCGATCTCCAGCACATTGACGAAGTTGACGACGCTGAGCCGCCGGCGCTTCCGGGTCGCCTTGCGCTCGTCGAGGATTGCGATGATCGCATCGATCTCGGCCACAGCCCCGTCGCGGTCGGCGAGATGGGCCGGCAGGGCCTCGATCAGGGTCGCCCGGAGGAAGTCCGAATAGGCCGCCGAGGTCAGCAGGTAGGAGAGCGGCGGGAAATGCGCCACGACCTGATCGGACTGCTCCTCGATCTGCCGCATGCGCTCGAAATAGCTGACCGGGCTCGAATAATACTCGACGCCGGCCCCGAGCAGCGACGCGACCGTCGTCTCCAGCACGGCAGCCAGCCGCTCCAGCGTCTCGATCTTGACGACGCCGCCGCTCTCGATCCGGTAGACGGCCGCCCGCGAAATTCCCAGGCTTTCCGCGACATCCTCGGCCGGAAGCCCACGCCCCAGCCGATAGGCCTTGAGGCGCTTGCCAATCTCATCGAAGCGGATGGACATCGGGCCTCTCGCAGGGCAATCGAATCTCAAAATTTAGATAGGGTACCGCACTCCCGCGCCAATGCGAACAGGGCCGATGCGTCGCCGCGCCGGCCCCGTCGATTTCAAGACTGCTCGCGGCCTCACGCCACCTTGTCGAGCGGGTAGAGCGGCCGGCGCACCCGGCGATAGGGCAGCTTGCTGAGATCGGGCGTGCAGAGCGCCCCGCTGTCGCAGACGATGACCTTGCCAGCGATAGGCTCGAAGGCGGCGCGGAAATGCTGCATCGACTTCAGCCCGACGACACGCTTCGCGGCCGGGTCGATGCCGAAGGCGCGGAACTGCTGCAGGTCGTTCATCTGGGCGCGGATGGTGGTGACGAGGATCTCGACATCGCCGACGCGCAGCACGGCACAGGGCCCCCAGCTCGCCTGCAACCCGCCCATCATCGGGCCGTCGCCGACCCAATCGCCGTCGCTGACGCTGACGAGCATGCCGGTCAGCTCAAGCGGCCCGCCGCCGATCTCGGGATCGACCTTGCCGCCGAGCTTGACCGAGACCGTCGAGCCCGGCTTGCCCTTGCGCAGTTCAGCGGCGACCTCCGGATCGACCATCGGGCCGAAACAGGCGTCCTTGAGATCGGCTGCGATCATGCCCTTGAGCAGGCCCGTCGCATCGCCATAGCCGCCACCGCCGGGATTGTCGGCGTAGTCGGCGATGATCAGCGGCCCCTTCGCCGCGACATAGGACCTGGCTTCAGCCACCGCGTCCTCGACCGAGAGGAATTCCGTGACCTTCTCGAAGCGGCGCTGCCACATGTCCTCGACCATCGCCTCGGCGAAGGCCTGGTGTTTCTCGCGCTCGCCGTCGCAGGTGACGAGCACGGTCGGGCCGACCTCGTGGATATCGGCATTGCCGAAGCCGCCATTGACGCTGACGGCAAAGACGCCCGCCTCCTTCTCATAGGCCCTGGCCTTGGCGATGCGCTCGACCATCGGGCCGATATCGGTACGCCCGCCATTGACCTCCTCCAGCATCGGCCGCTCGGCCCGCAGCGTCACCGGCCTGATCTCGCCCTTCATGGTCCGTTGCATGATGCCGGCCGCAAGCTTGCCGGTCTCGCGCACATCGACATGCGGATAGGTCTTGTAGGAGACGACGATATTGGCGAGATCGGTCATCTTGCGGGTGACATTGGCATGGGGATCAAGCGTGATGCCGATCGGCACGTCAGGCCCGAGCACGGCGCGGACCCGCTCCAGCAACTCGCCCTCGCCGTCCTCGCAGAACTCCGTCACCATGGCGCCGTGGAGGCCGAGCAGCACGCCGTCGATCTTGCCGGCATGCGCCTTCGCGGCCTCGACGATCACGCCGGCGATGCGGTCGAAGGCATCGCGCGTCACCGGCCCGGAAGGCTGGGCGGCGGCGCTGATCGCGTGGATGACCTTCCACCCTGCCGGGCGGCCGATATCGAGAAAGCCGGCGATCGGCGTGTTGGCCTCGGCCCGCGCGGCGATGGCGTCATCGCCGAGCTGGATGCCGCGATCGGTGAAGGCGGCGTAATCGGCCGGGCAGCGGCTGAAGGTGTTGCTCTCATGCGAGAACTCGGCGGTCAGGACGGTGAAGCTCATGGCGTTCCTCGCGGTTTTCTCTCTGTGTCCGATGGTGGTCGTCAGCCGTCCCGCAGCGGGCGGCGAATATCGAGCGCCTCGATCAGCGCATCGCCGAACAGGTTGATGGCGATGACGGTGGTGGCGATGACGAGGCCGGGGAAGATGATGATCCAGGGCGCGATGAAGATCTGCGCGGTGCCGGAGCTCATCATCGCCCCCCAGCTCGGGACGGGCGGCTGGGCGCCCAGCCCGAAGAAGCCGAGCGTCGCTTCGAGCACGATCGCATCGCCCGTCGCCAGCATGCCGGCGACGATGACCGGCGTCATCGCATTGGGCAGGAGATGCAGGAAGAGCACGCGCCCCGGCCGGGCGCCCGCCGTCACCGCGGCATCGACGAAGAGCTCGCCCTTCAGCGCCATCACCTGCGCCCGCGTCAGCCGGGTGAACTGGGCGAGATAGGCGATCGCGATGGCGATCGCGGTGGAATGCAGTCCGGGCCCCAGGATCGCGATCAGGATCAGCGCCAGCAGGATGTCCGGAAAGGACCAGGTCAGGTCGACGAAGACGGTGACGATCCTGTCGAAGATGCCGCCGAAATAGCCTGCGGCGGCGCCCAGCGTCGCGCCCATCAGCACCGACAAGGCGATCGAGAGCACGCTGACGCTGAGCGAGGTGCGCGCGCCCTGGATGATGCGCGAGAGCAGGTCGCGCCCGAATTCGTCGGTGCCGAGCCAATGCGCGACTGACGGCGGCGTGTTGGCCATGGAGAGCTTCTGCGCGGCGTAATCGTAAGGCGCGATCCAGGGCGCGAAGATCGCGCAGAGCACGAGCGCGAGCAGGAACAGCGCGCAGATGGCGCCGCGTGGCGAGCGGAGGATGCGGCCAGCAAGGGATTTGCGGCTCATCGTGCACCCATCGCTTCACGCAAACGCGGATCGAGCGCAGCCTGGGCGAGATCGCCGATCAGCGTGCCGAGCATCACCGCGATCGCGAGCATCAAGAGGCAGCCCTGCACCAGCGGATAGTCGCGCTGGCCCAAGCCCGTGATCAGCAGCGAACCGAGCCCCGGCCGGGCGAAGACATATTCAACCGTGACCGCGCCACCCAAAATCCAGCCGATGCGCAGGCCGAGAATGGTCATCACCGGCAGCATCGCCTGCTGCAGCACGTGTCGGAGCTGGATGCGCCAGAACGGCACGCCCTTGGCCTGCAGCACCCGCACGAAATCCCGCTGCGAGATCTCGACCATGGCGGCACGGGTGACGCGGGCGATCAGCGCCGTGCCGCCGATGCCGATGGTCAGCGCCGGCAGCACCAGCGCGTCCCAAGTGCGTGCGCCCGAGACCGGGAACCATTCGAACTGCACGGCGAACATCAGGATCATCAGGAGCGCCAGCCAGAAGCTCGGCAGCGTCGACCCCAGCAGGATGAACCCCATCACCGCCCGGTCGAACAGGCTGTCGCGGAAGGAAGCCGCGAGCACGCCGGTGACGATCCCGACCACCGTCGAGAAGAGCAGCGCCGTGCCGCCGAGCGCGAGGCTATGGGGCATGTTCTCGGCGATGAGCTGCGAAACCGGCTGGCGCATCACGATGGCGTCGCCGAAATCGCCGGTGACGACCTTGGCGAGCCAGCGCCCGTACTGGACCAGCAGCGGCTGGTCCAGCCCGTAGCGCGCGATCATCTGCGCCCGCTGCTCGGGCGACGAGCCGACCTGGATCAGATGCTCCAGCGGATCGCCCGGCACGAGATGGATGATCATGAAGATCACCAGCGAGACGGCGAGGAAGACCGGCACCAGCATGGCGAGGCGCCGGATCGCGAAGCGCAGCAAGGATCGATCTCCCGCGTGATACGTCGTCCCGGCTCAGTTCGCCGGCGCGATGTCGAGCATGGTCGGCCCGTAGAAGCCGGTGCCGCGGATCGTCTCGGGCACGGTGATGCGCTTGCCATAGGCCACGCTCTGCACCGGCTGGTAGATCGGCGCGAACGGGTACTGCGACAGCACGTACTCGTGGTATTTCGTGAAGTTCGCGACGCGCTCGTCCCAGGTCTTGGACTTGTTCATGGCGATGTCGTTGAGCTTCTCCGCCTCGGGATCGTTGAACATCGAGACATTGGGGTAGCCCGCGCGCTTGGCGGCGAAGAACCAGTCGACGATATCGGCATTGGTCCACTGATAGGCACGCACCGCGAGCTGGTGCTCGGTCTTCTTGCGGTACTGCGCATTGATCGAGCCGGCATCGATGATGCTGATCTCGGCCTGCATGCCGACGGCCTTGAGCTGCGCCTGGACGATCTCGGCGAGGCGCTTGAACTCGGTGCCGTTCTGGGCCCAGAGCTTCACCTCGAGGCGCTTGCCGTCCTTGATGCGGATGCCGTCGGGTCCCGGCTTCCAGCCGGCTGCTTCGAACACCTTCTTCGAGCGCTCCGGATCGTAGGAGATCTTGTACCTCGGATCGACCTGCGCCTCCTTCAGCGAGGAGATCAGAAAGGTGTCGGCGACGGCGCCATTGCCGCCATAGAGGCTGGTCAGGATTTCCTTCTGGTTCACGGCGAAGGCCGTCGCCTCGCGCACCTTGATGTCGGTGAACGGCTCGACGCTGGTGTTGATCGGCATATAGACCAGCTCGTTGCCGGGAATGGTCACGAGCTTCACCGCCTTGTCGGCCTGGATGCGCGGCAGGAAGTCGGTGGGGACATTGACGAGCAGGTCAGCGCCGCCGGTCTTGAGTTCGAGATAGGCGGTCGATTCCTCGCCGATCTCGCGGAAGGTCAGCTTCTTGAACTTGGCCGGCCCCTGGTTCTTCGAGAGGTCGGAGGCCCATTTGTAGTCGTCATTGCGGACGAGCACGGTCTGTTGGCCGACCGTGAACTGCTGCATCTTGTAGGGGCCGGTGCCGATCGCCTCGGTCACGCCGAACTTGTCGCCCAGCGCCTCGTAGGATTTCGGCTCCGGCACGCACATGAAGGAGCTGGCGAGGTTGAACAGCAGGTTCGGGTCGGGGTGCTTCATGTGGAAGCGCACGGTCAGGTCGTCGACCACCTCGACCTTGTCGACAGCCTCGACGGTGAAGGCGTTCTCGGTGCCCTTGAACTGCGGCACCCACCATTCGATCGTCTTGGCGTTGAACGGCTCGCCATTGTGGAACTTGACGCCGGGCTTCAGCTTGAAGGTCCAGAGCATGCCGTCCGGGCTCGTTTCCCAGGACGTCGCGAGCTGGCCGTGGAAGCTCTGGTCGGCATCCTGCACCACCAGCCGGTCGAAGATCAGCGTCGTCGCCGTGTTGAGCTTCGTCGCCTTGATCGGGTTGTAGGTCGGCGCGCCGACAAGGCGCGCGGTCATCACGAACGTGGCTTCCTGCGCCAGCGCCGTGGAGGCGGCGAGCGCCGACAGGCCCAGCGCCAGCAGGCTCCCCTTGATCATCGTCTTCATCCCGCTTCCCCTTTGTTTTCGAGATGTTGCGAACGGCTTAGGTCCCGACCGTCAGTCGAGCGGGCCGGAACTGTCCCCGGCATGGCCGGTGAAATGGCCGTAGAGCGCGGCCATCCGGTTCAGGCGCGTCTCGACCTGCGGGCCGAGCTCGACGAAGACCGCGTTGATCAGCAGGTTGCTGAGGCTCGCCATCTGCGCGGTCGAGTCCCAGAACAGGTTGAACTCGGTCGAGACGACCAGCATCTCGTCGACGAGCCCCTGCCCCCAGTCGCAGAAGGAATCGGTGATCAGCGTGGTCCTGATGCCCGCCGCCTTCGCCTGCTCGGCCAGCACCTTGGCCATGCGCGAATAGCGCCGCGCCTCGAAGATCACGAGGCAGCGCCCCTCCTCCCCGGACAGCAGCAGCTCCGAGAAATTGCCTGCCGCGAGATCGGCCAGATGCACGCCGTCGCGCAGATACTGGAGCTGGTTGGCAAGGTATTGCGCGAGGCCCCGCTCGGTCTGGAATCCCGTGACATGGACGGAAGGCGCCGTCGCCAGGCGGCGGGCCACTCGCTTCCACTCCTCGCTTTGGGCGAGCTCGTAGATGCGCACGAGACCGGCGATCTCGAGCTGGAGGCTGCGCGCCAGTTGATCGTCGCCGGCAAGGCTGCGCTGCTGGAAATCGCGCAGGCGGTCGCTGATCAGCCAGGGCCTGTCGCCGATCTCCTCGGCGAGGCTGGCCTTCAAATCCTTCAGGCTCTTATAGCCGAGCGTCCGGCAGAAGCGCCCGACGGTCGGCTCGCTGAGCGAGACCTTCTCGGCCAGGCTCCCCGCCGTCTCGAAGGGCAGGCTCGGCATCTGCGCCAGCATATAGCTCGCCAGCGCCTTGTCGGCCTTGGAGCCGCTGGCGAGGCAGGCCTGCAATCTCTGGCGAAGCGTCTGCGACATCGGCACTCCCGCGTTCCGGGAGATCAAGAAATTTTTCTTTCAAACTGTCAAACAGTTTTTATTTTCTTGCAAAACCTGTTCAAGTGGGGCTCGCTTCCGCTATGCCCGGCTTGGGGCAGATGGAACGGATTCCGACGACGATGGCGACCGCGACAGGACAGGCCGATGTGATCGTGCTCGGCGCTGGCATCGTCGGCGTCAGCGTGGCGCTGCATCTGCAGGAGCGTGGCCGGCGCGTGCTGCTCGTCGATCGCGGCGAACCGGGTGCCGAGACCAGCCATGGCAATGCCGGGCTGATCGAGCGCTCCTCCGTCGTGCCCTATGCTTTCCCGCGCGATCTCGCGACATTGGCGAGCCTCGCCTCGAACCGCTCCATCGCCGTGCGCTACCGCCCGGCGGCCTTGCTGCGGATGGCGCCCTGGCTCGCGCGCTACTGGTGGAACTCGGCCCCTGACCGGCTCGACAGGCTCGGCCGCGCCATCCTGCCCTTGATCGAGCGCTGCATCGATGAGCACCGGCGCTGGACGCAAGCGGCCGGCACCGAGGCCCTGATGCGCGGCGAAGGCTGGATCGAGCTCTATCGCACGCAGAAAGGCCTCGATCTGGCGACCCGCGGGGCGGCCGAACTGGCTGCCTACGGCCTCAGCTATGATCTGCTCGATGACGCCGCGCTGCGCCGCCTGGAGCCCGGCCTGCTCACCGGCAGCGTCGCCGGCGCGGTGCATTGGCGCGACCCGGTCACGGTCAGCGACCCCGGCGCGGTGACGCGCGCCTATGCAGCACTCTTCGTCGCGCGCGGCGGCCTGCTGAAACCGGCCGACGCGACCGGCCTGCATCAGGAGGACGGGCAGTGGCGCCTGTCAGTCGACGGAGCGGAATGGCGCGCGCCGGAGACCGTCGTCGCGCTGGGACCATGGTCCAGCGACCTCATCGAGCGCTTCGGCTATCGCTTCCCGATCGGCTTCAAGCGCGGCTACCACATGCATTACGACAGCGCCCACGAAGCCGCGCCGCGGCATCCGCTCTGCGATGCCCAGGCCGGCTTCGTGCTGACGTCGATGCAGCGTGGCATTCGCCTGACCACGGGGATAGAACTCGCCGGCCGCGACGAGCCCTCGGATTCCTGGCAGCTCGACCGGGCCGAGCGCATCGCGCGGCAGATCGTGCCTCTGGGCCGCCGCCTCGATGCCGAGCCCTGGCGCGGCGCCCGTCCCTGCCTGCCCGACATGCTGCCGATCATCGGAGCCGCGCCACGCCATCGCGGCCTCTGGTTCGCCTTCGGCCACGCCCATCACGGCTTCACTTTAGGACCCGCGACCGGCCGCCTGCTCGCGGAAATGATGACCGGCGCGCCGACCCTGTGTGACCCTGCGCCCTTCGCGGCCGAACGTTTCCTGCCGCAGGCCCGCAGGGCCTGACGGCACAGCCGCGACACTGCACAGCTATCATTGCGAAGCGTTTCCGCAACGGAGACGCAATAACTCCTCGCTAACAATGATCTGCGAACGATTTGGCTCATGCAGCAGCCCGAAGCGACCGGCGCGCCGCAACGATGGATTGAGCGATGAAGAGCCTGACGATACGCCGCCGCATCCTGATCAGCTTCGCCGCGATCCTCGCAGTGATGACCGCCATGGCCGGCGCCAGCTATCTCTGGTTCCTCCAGGCCCAGCGGCAGGCCATCGAGGTCGAGGCCAAGACCATTCCCGGCCTCGATATCAGCGCGCAGCTCTTGGCGAGCTGGACGGAGACGCGCGGATTGATCCGCGAGTTCGTGCTGGCCGACACCCCGGAGGAGAAGCGACAGGTCGCGGAAGCCGTCGCCGCCAATCGCGAAGCCATGCGCGGGCTTCTCAGAAGCTACGACGCAGCCGTCACCACCGCTGAAGACCGGAAGAATCACACACTTTTCAAAGACCTCTTCGACCAGTTCATCGCAGCCGCGGACCCGATCATCGCAGCGGGCAGGCTCTCAGGCGCCAATGAACCGGCACTCAACCAGAGCGCAACAGCGAAGCGAGACCTGGACCCGATCGCAGCCCGGATTCAGTCCGTGGCCAAGGCCATGATCGCGTTCAACAAGGCCGAAGCCGATGCTTCGACCCGCAAGATCGTCGCCATCGTCGAGGCGGCCGAGCTCGGATTGATCGTCTGTTTCGTGATCGCATTCATCCTCGCGATTCTCTGCGGCTATCTGCTGTTTCGGGCCGTCACGGTGCCGCTCGGCAAGCTGCTCGGCATCGTCGACACGATGCGGCGCGGCGATTTCAGCGAGCGCCTGACGCTCGCCCGGCGCGACGAATTCAGCACGGTCGCCGACGGCGTCAACGCCATGGCCGACGATCTCGCCGGGTTGATCGGCCAGATCCAGAAGTCGAGCATCCAGGTCAACACCTCGATCACCGAGGTTGCCGCGACCTCGAAGGAACAGCAGGCGACCGCCAACGAGATCGCCGCCACCACGACCGAGATCGGCGCCACTGCCAAGGAGATCTCCGCCACCTCCAACGAACTCGCCCACACGATGGACGAGGTCTCGGCCGTCGCCGAGCAGACCGCCACCCTCGCCAATGGCGGGCAGGCCGGGCTCGCGCGCATGGAAAGCACGATGCGGCAGGTGATGGAAGCCGCAGGCGCGATCAACGCCAAGCTCGCGATCCTCAGCGAGAAGGCCGGCAACATCAACCAGGTCGTCACCACCATCACCAAGGTCGCCGACCAGACCAACCTGCTCTCGCTCAATGCCGCGATCGAGGCCGAGAAGGCGGGGCAATATGGTCGCGGCTTCGCGGTGGTCGCGACAGAGATCCGCCGCCTCGCCGATCAGACCGCCGTCTCGACCTACGACATCGAGCAGATGGTCAAGGACATCCAGTCGGCCGTCGCCGCCGGCGTGATGGGCATGGACAAGTTTTCCGAGGAGGTGCGGCGCGGCATGCAGGAGGTCCAGCAGGTCGGCGGCCAGCTCTCGGAGATCATCGAGCAGGTCCAGGGGCTGGTACCGCGCTTCGAGGGGGCCAATGAAGGCATGCAGGCGCAGGCGACCGGGGCCGGCCAGATCAGCGAGGCGCTCTCCCAGCTCAGCGAGGCCGCGCAGCAGACGGTCGAATCCCTGCAGCAGTCGACGCTCGCCATCGACGAGCTCAACCAGGTCTCGAACGGGCTGCGCAGCTCGATCTCGCGCTTCAAGCTGCGCGCCTGACAGGAAGGGCGGAACGGAACCGCACGATGCTGTTTCTGATGTTCCAGCTGGGGCGGGATCGCTACGTGCTCGAGACCGGGCAGGTCGAGGCCGTGCTGCCGCTGCTCGCGACCAAGCAATTGCCCGGCGCGCCCGCAGGCGTGGCCGGCGCGATCAGCTATCGCGGCCGGCCGGTGCCGGTCATCGATCTCGCAGTGCTGGCGCTCGGGCGCCCGGCCGAGCCGCGCCTGAGCACCCGCATCATCCTCCTGCGCTACCCCTCCGGTCCCGGCCGCGACGACCTTCTCGGCTTGCTGGTCGAGCAGGCGGTCGAGACCATCGCGCGCGATGCGGCGGATTTCACCACCTCCGGCGTCGAGGCCGGCATGCCGCCCTATCTCGGCCCGGTCGCCAGCGATGAGCGCGGCCTGATCCAATGGGTCCGGGGCGAGGCTTTGCTCACGCCCGAAATCCGCGACATCCTGTTCCGTCAGCAAGCGACAAAGCCGTGATGGACGAGACCGCTCCGATCCGGGATTTCGAGAAGCTGCTCAGGGAAACCATCGGCCTGAGCATGGAGACGGTCGGCGCCTCCGTGATCCGCCATGCCCTCAAGCGGCGGATGACGGCCTGCGCCATCCCCGACCTTCACGCCTATTGGGCCTTCGTGACCGAGAGCCCGGCCGAGCGACAGGAGCTGGTCGACGCGGTCATCGTCCCCGAGACCTGGTTCTTTCGCGATCGTGAGGCCTTCGGTGCGATGGTCAGGCATCTGCGCGAGCACCGGACCGGCAATCGCCCGCTGAGGCTGCTCAGCCTGCCCTGCTCGACCGGCGAGGAGCCCTATTCCATCGCGATGGCCCTTCTCGATGCCGGCTTTCCGGATGGTAGCTTCCAGATCGACGCGATCGACATCAGCACCCGCAACCTCGTCCATGCCGAGCGCGCCATCTACGGCAAGAATTCCTTCCGCGGCACCGATATCGCCTTTCGCGATCGCTATTTCGAGGCCTGTGACGGTGGTTTCAGACCACATGACATCGTCCGCCGGCACGTCCGCTTCCGCCTCGGCAATGTGCTGGCCACGGCAACGAATGCCGGCCAGGAGGCCTATGACGTCGCCTTCTGCCGAAACCTGCTGATCTATTTCGACCGCGAGACACAAGGCGCGGCGCTGATCCGGCTCCGGCAGATGCTGGCCGATGACGGCCTGCTGCTGGTCGGCCCGGCCGAATCCGGCCTGCCGCCCCTGCTCGGCTTCGCATCGGTACGCTTTCCGCGAGCATTCGCGTTCATGAAGGCACAGGCCGCCCGTGGGAAACCCGCCGAGCCGCCGGCTGCGCGAAAGCCACCGCCGACTCCGGCGAAGGCTGCCCCCTCGCTCCAGGCCAAACCGGCCGCACCGCTCTCGACGCCACGTCCCTTCACCCAGAAGGCGCCGCTCGCCGCGCCGTCCGCGCCCGTGCCGGATCGGGCAGCAGCCAGCCTGGCCGGGATCGAGCGCGCCGCCGATGCCGGGCGGCTCGCCGAGGTGAGCGCAGCCGCAGAGCGCCATATCGCCGAATTCGGCCCCTCGCCGGATGCGTTCTACTGGCTGGGGCTCGCCCATGACGCGGCCGATGCGATGGAGGACGCCATGCGGAACTACCGCAAGGCGCTCTATCTCGCCCCGGACCACCAGCGGGCACTGGCCCAGCTCAGGCTGCTCCAGCAGCGACGAGGCGATCATAGCGGCGCCAAGGCCCTGGCCGACCGGCTCGACCGGCTGACGAAGCGGAGCGGCACCTGATGCCCGCCGATACCGATCCGATGACGACCGACGACATCGCCGAATGCTGGCGCGAGATCGGCGTCAGCGGCGACCGCTCCTGCCCGGAGCTGGACGAGCATCTCCATTGCCGCAACTGCCCGACCCATGCGCAGATCGCCCGCAAGCTGCTCGATCGTCCCTTGCCGCCGGGCTACCGCGACGAATGGACACGACATTTCGCCAGGCCCGACGAGAAGACGCCCGAAGGCGAAGAGGTCGACAGCGTTCTGATCTTCCGCATCGGCGAGGAATGGCTCGGCCTGCCGGCGGGGATCTGCCGCGAGATCGCGGAGCCGCGCGCGGTTCACTCCCTGCCGCATCGCCGCAGCGAGGCTGTCCGCGGCATCGTGAATGTCCGGGGTGAACTCCTCATCTGCGTCTCGTTGCCCGCTCTGCTCGGCATCGGAGCCGCGGCCGCAACGCGCGGCGCCGAGCGGATCGCGATTTTCCCGCGCCTCGTCGTCACCGGCGAGGAGACCAGGCACGTCGCCTTCGAGGTCGACGAAGTCCATGGCCTGCACGGCCATCGCGCCCATGAGCGCGGCGCGGTGCCGGCGACGGTCGGCCGCGCGGCGGCCAGCGTCGTCGAGACGATGATCCCGTGGAACGGACGCGCGGTCGGCTGCCTCGATGCCAAGCGCCTGCTCGACCTGATCGACCGGAGCATCGCATGAGCGGCGAGGATCTCAGCGACCTCTCGATGCTCGAACTGTTCCGGGCGGAGCTTGCGGCGCAGTCGCAGGCCTTCACGACCGGCCTGCTTGCTTTGGAACGTGATCCGACCGCCGCCGTCCATCTCGAAGCCTGCATGCGCGCCGCCCATTCGCTGAAGGGCGCCGCCCGCATCATCGATCTCGCGCCGGCCGTGCAGGTCGCGCACGAGATGGAGGAATGCCTCGTCGCCGCCCAGCACGGCAAGATCCGGCTGAACCGCAGGCATATCGACGCGCTGCTCGCTGGCATCGACCTGCTCGGCGAAATCGCTTCCGGATCAGGAGAGCCGGACACTCAGACCGGAGGACGGATCGAGGCCTTCGCACAGACCTTGCGCAGCGCTTCCCAGACGAGCGACGCACCCTCGCCGGGCGCATCCGGTCCAGACGCTAACCCGGCCGGCATGGCACCCGGCGCAGAGCCGCTTCCCCCGCCTGCTGCCCTCCCCGAAACGCCTGCGCCTATCGGAGATTCCGCGACCGGCGAGCGCATGGTCAGGGTCACCGCCGACAGCCTGAACCGCCTGCTCGGCCTTGCCGGTGAATCGCTGATGTCGGCGCGCCGGCTGCGCCCGTTCAATGACGGTTTGTTGCGGCTGCGGCGCGTCCAGGCCGAGCTCGCCAAGAGCTTCGAGGACCTGCAGGCCGCAATGCCCGCCGATGGCGTCGGCAGGGCGGCACAGGCACTGGCGACCGCACAGCTCAAGCTGGCTGAGGGCCAGGCGCTCCTCGCCCAGCGTCTCGACGAGATGGACACGGTCGACCGGCGCGCGACCGATCTCGCCAACCGGCTCTACGACGAGACGCTGGCAAGCCGGATGCGCCCCTTCGAGGATGGAGTCCGGCATTTCGAGCGCAATGTCCGCGATATCGGTCGCGCACTGGGCAAGACGGTGCGCCTCGACATCGTCGGTGGCGCCACCAGCATCGACCGGGATATCCTCGACCAGCTCGACGCGCCCCTCGGCCATCTCCTTCGTAACGCGGTCGATCACGGCATCGAGGCGCCCGAGCAGCGCCGCACCGCCGGCAAGTCGGCGGAGGGCCTGGTCCGGCTCGAAGCCCGGCATAATGCCGGCCTGCTCCAGATCATCGTCTCGGACGATGGCGGCGGCATCGATATCGAGGCGCTCCGCCAGGCGACGCTCGCCCGCGGTTTGACCATGGCCGAAACCGTCTGGGACCTCAGCGAGGAGGAGCTGCTCGAATTCCTCTTTCTGCCCGGCTTCTCGATGAAGGCGACGGTCAGCGACATTTCCGGCCGCGGTGTCGGCCTCGATGCCGTGCAGGCGATGGTCCGGCAGGTCCGCGGCCAGGTCACCGTTGCCTCGGAGCCTGGCATCGGCACCCGCTTTCAGCTCCAGCTCCCGCTGACGCTCTCGGTGATCCGTGCCCTCCTCGTCGAGATCGACGGCGAGCCCTATGCCCTGCCGCTCGCCGCGATCGCCCGCGCCCTGCGGCTGCCGCGCGACAAGATCGAGCTGCTCGAAGGCCGTCCGCATTTCCGCCATGGCGAGCAGCAGGTCGGGCTCGTCACTGCCCATGAGGTCCTCGGCCGGGGCGAAGCCGCGATCGGCGAAGCGGAGTTGCCGACGGTAGTCGTCGGCGAGGGCGACAATCTCTATGCGCTGGTGGTCGACCGCTTTCTCGGCGAGCGCGAGCTCGTGGTCAGGCCGCTCGACCCGCGCCTCGCCAAGGTCAAGGATGTCAGCGCCGCCGCCCTGATGGACGATGGCTCGCCGGTCCTGATCCTCGATGTCGAGGACCTGATCCGCTCGATGGACAAGCTGGTCTCGGGCGGGCGCCTCAGGACGCTGGAGCGTAGTGTGGCGCGCACCGGCCAGAAGCGGCGCAAGCGCGTCCTCGTCGTCGACGATTCGCTGACGGTGCGCGAACTGGAGCGCAAGCTGCTCGACCATCACGGTTTCGAGGTCGAGGTCGCCGTAGACGGCATGGATGGCTGGAACGCGGTGCGCTCCGATCCGTTCGACCTCGTCGTGACCGATGTCGACATGCCCCGCATGGACGGCATCGAGCTCGTCACCCTGATCAAGCGCGACCCCAACCTGCGCAACCTGCCGGTGATGATCGTCTCCTACAAGGACCGCGAGGAGGATCGCCGCCGCGGCCTCGATGCCGGCGCGGATTACTATTTGACCAAGGGGAGCTTCCACGACGAAACTTTGATCCATGCGGTCGTCGACCTGATCGGCGAGCCATGAATCCGGGCATCCGCTGTGGGGGCGTTTCATGAGAATCGGTCTGGTCAACGACCTGCCGATGGCGGTCGAGCTGTTGCGACGCGTCATCGCTTCCACGGCAGAGCACGAGGTCGCCTGGATCGCCATGAACGGCCGCGAGGCGGTCGAGGCCTGCCGACGCGACCGGCCCGAGCTCATCCTCATGGACTTGAACATGCCGGAGATGGACGGCATCGAAGCCACGCGCCGGATCATGGCCGAGACGCCCTGCCCGATCCTGCTGGTCACCGCCAGCGTCGATGCCAATGTCTCCGGCGTCTACGACGCGATGGGCCATGGCGCGCTTGATGCGGTCGACATTCCCAGCGTCGGTCTCGGCGGCCATACCTCGGCGCAGACGGCCGCCCTGCTGACGCGCATCGCGACGATCGGTCGCCTGTCGCGCAACCTGCCACCGGTGAACCCGCCCCCCCGCCGGCCGCCGGCCGCGGCCTCTCCCTCCCAGCGTCTCGTCGCCATCGGCGCCTCCGCCGGCGGTCCAGCCGCCGTGGCGACCCTGCTCGGTGGGCTCGCGCCCGAATTCCCGGCTGCGATCATCCTGGTCCAGCACCTCGACGAGCAGTTCGTACCGGGCTTCGCAAGCTGGCTCGGCGAGCATTGCCGCCTGCCCGTCCGGCCGGCCCGCGAAGGCGACAGGCCGGAGCGCGGCACCGTGCTGATCGCGGCAAGCCCCGATCATCTCGTTTTCAAGCCGGGCGGCGAGCTCGGCTATCGGGCCGAGCCGCGCGACTATCCCTATCGTCCGTCGGTCGACGTGTTCTTCGAGAGCGTCGCGGAAAGTTGGCAGGGAGACCCGATCGGCGTCCTGCTGACGGGCATGGGCCGCGACGGCGCCCGTGGCCTGAAACTGTTGCGCGACAGGCAGTGTTTGACGATCGCGCAGGACAAAGCCACAAGCGCGGTCTACGGGATGCCCAAGGCTGCAGCCGCCATCGGCGCGGCCGTCGAAATTCTACCACTGGGCGCGATCGCCCCTCGCCTGACCGAGGTGTACGCTCCGTCGCCCTGATGAAGGTTTTCCCATGACAGGCGAAACGAAATCCTCCCTGCCCGACGTCCCGCTTCCGGCCGACAGCTACCTGTCCATGGTCCTGCTGGTCGACGACCAGGTCATGGTCTGCGAAGCCGTCCGTCGCGCGCTGGCCCATCATGGTGATCTCGACTTCCACTATTGCACCGACCCGCTGGAGGCGATCGCGGTCGCCCAGCGCGTCAAGCCGACGGTCATCCTGCAGGACCTCGTCATGCCCGGCGTCGACGGGCTCGACCTCGTCCGGCAATATCGCAAGCATCCGGCCCTGCATGCCGTGCCCGTCATCGTGCTCTCCACCAAGGAGGACCCGTCGACGAAGAGCGAGGCGTTCCAGGCCGGCGCCAACGATTATCTCGTCAAGCTGCCCGACAAGCTCGAACTGATCGCCCGGGTGCGCTACCACACCCGCGCCTATCTCGATCATCTCCAGCGCGACGAGGCCTATCGCGCGCTGCGCGAAAGCCAGCGCGAGTTGATGCGCGCCAATCTCGAACTGGAACGCCTGACCCGGATCGACGGCCTCACAGGCCTCGGCAACCGCCGCTATTTCGACGAATATCTCGCCGCCGAATGGAAGCGCTGCCAGCGCACCGAAAGCCCGCTCTCGGTGCTGATGATCGATGTCGACCATTTCAAGCGCTACAACGACGCCTATGGTCATCTCGCCGGCGACGACGTGCTGAAGCAGGTCGCGCATGTGATCCAGGACGGCTCGACCCGCTCGACCGACCTCGCCGCGCGCTTCGGCGGCGAGGAATTCGTGGTGATCCTGACCGGCGTGCCGCAGGAAGGCGCGAGCCATGTCGCCGAACGGCTGGTGCAGGGCGTGCGCGACCTGAATATAGCCCATGGCACTGACCGGGTGACGATCAGCGTCGGCGTCGCGACCGCCTGGCCGGATGCCGAGGGCGATCCTGCCCGGCTGGTCAATGCCGCCGACCTTGCTCTCTTCCGCGCCAAGAACGAGGGCCGCAACCGCCTGGTCCATGCGGAGCTGTCGCCCGATCGCTGAATGGCGCAGCCCCGGATTCTGCGAATGCGGTCGCCCGGGCTTAACCAGAAATGGCTTAACCCCGGGCATCGGCCTTTCATCCCGTCGGCCGAAGCCTTAATCACCAGCGTGCCAATGATGTGGCCCCCGCATCGATGATTGAGATGCCGATGTTTGCGCAAATGGCCGATTTTATCGGCAAGATCCTCGACAAGATCTCGGCGACGAGCCTGGTGGCAACCGGGATGCTCCTGCTGACGGCGCTGGTGAGCGCGCTCGTCGCCTATCTCAGGACGACGAAGGAGCGCAGCTTCCGCGAGTTCTTCGATTTCGTGTTTCCCCACGAGATCATCACGCACCCCTCGGCGAAGGCCGACCTGCTGTTCTGGGTCACGCGCAAGGCGCTCATGCCCTTCCTGATGCTGCCGGCGGGCATCACCTTCGTCGTCGCGGTCGGCTATGCGACCAACCGGCTGCTGGCGGCGCTCTTCCAGATCGACGCACCCCTGATCCCCGGCCCGGCCGGACCGGTCACCACGGTGATCTTCACCGTGACGATGCTGCTGGCCTACGACATCTCCTATTATTTCTACCATGTCGCGCAGCACCGCTTCCCGATCCTGTGGGAGCTGCACAAGGTCCATCACTCCGCCGAGGTGATGGTCGGCATCACCAAGGACCGCGTCCACCCGCTGGACGAACTGATGAACCGCGCCTGGGACGGCGTCATCCCCGGCATCTGCTTCGGCATCTGGTCGCTGGTCTCGCTCAATCTGGTCGAACTCACCGTCTTCGGCATCAATGTCTATGTGATGCGCAACATCCTGATGATGGACTTCGTCAGGCACACCCATTTCAAGATCTCGTTCGGATCGCTCAACAACGTCGTCCTGTGCCCGCATTGGCACCAGTTGCATCACAGCGTCGACCCGCGCCATTACGATAAGAATTTCGGCCTGCTCTTCTCGTTCTGGGACCGCTTCTTCGGGACGCTCTGCGTGCCGAAGCCCGACGAGGACTTCAAGTTCGGGCTGATGGAGCGCAATGTCCGCGACTACCAGTCCCTCTCCGGTCTCTATCTGATGCCACTGAAGCGGATGTGGCGGCAGATCAGGTTGCGCCTGCGCCCCCGCGCCAGCGAGCAGCAGGCCACGCCGGATATCGAGGAAACCCGGTCGTGAGCGGGCAGAAGCGGCTCGCCGCGGCAGGCGGCCGGCACATCGAGACGATCACCTCCTATCAGGAGTTCGCCGCGCTCGCGCCAGCCTGGGACGCCCTGTGGCAGCGTGCCGACGGCCTCGTCTTCCAGAGCCATGCCTGGATCGATGCCTGGTGGCGCACCGCGACACGCCGCGACGACCGCGACCTCGTGATCGGTCTGGTGTGGAACGGCGCCGAACTCGAAGCCGTGCTGCCCTTCGCCACGATCCGGCGCCGCGGCGTCACCGTCCTGGAATGGGCGGCCAAGGAGCATAGCGACTACGGCGATGCCCTCCTGGCGCCGGACCGTAATCGCGATGCCGTCGCCGCGCTGTGGTGGGAGATCGCCGCGACCGGCCGCTTCGACATGCTCTATCTCAACCGGCTGCTGCCGGATGCCGCAATGCGGAGCATCATCGCCTCGGACATCACGGCGGGCACCTTGCGCCCGAACCATCGCAGCGAGATCAGCTATCGCGTCGCCGGCCCCTGGCAGCGCGGCACGGACTGGTTCGAGGCGCAGTCGAAGAAGACGCGGCAGAACTACCGGCGCGGCCGGAAATTCATGGAGGAAGGCGGCGAGCTCCGCTTCCGCCTGATGGCGCCGGACGAGCCGCTGGAGCCGGTGCTCGCGCGCGTCGCCGCGCTCAAGCGCAAATGGCTGGAGCGGCATGGCCGCGCTTCCTACCTGTTCGATGAGGGCGCGCCCGCGCTTGCCGCGCTGGTCGGCGTGATGGCCCGGCTCGGCATCCTGCATGTCTTCGTGCTGGAACTGGCCGGCAGCGTCGTCGCGGTCTCGATCAACGTCGTTCAGCGCCGGCGGATGATGGCCTTCATCACCACCTACGACCCGGAATTCGAGCGCGCCTCGCCCGGCATGGTCCTGATGATGGATTATATCCAGTGGTCGATCGACCAGGGTTTGGAGATGGTCGACTTCATGTGCGGCGGCGAGGATTTCAAGCGGCGCTTCGCCACGCAATCCGAGACGCTGGATTCGGTGACCGGCGCGCGCACGCTGGTCGGACGGCTCGCCATGATGGCCGACGGCGCCGGCCATGCCCTCAGGAACTGGCGCTCGCGTCCGCCGGCTTCCGCCGAGCCAGCGGATTCCGCCGAACCATCGCCGAGCCATCGATGAATTCGAAGCCGCCGGCGCTGTTCAGGCTGTGCAGGCGACGGCCGGGCCAGAGCGGACCGGCCTCCAGGATGGTCTCGATGTCCTGCGCGAAACCGGCATCGTCGAGTTGGGTGACGCGGGCGATGCCGAGCGCCTTGCCGTAGCCCTGGCGGCAATCCTGCACAGGGCGCAGCAATTGGCCGTCACGCAGGACCATACGGCCGGCGGGGCGCGCCGAGGCGATGTCGATCAGCACGGGATTGCGCCGATGCGGGGTCCAGGGCCCTCGGAAATCCGGCGCCGACCACAGATGCAGCGCGTCGGAGAACGACCCGCCGCCATCGCGCACCGTCGCGAACAGCCACCATAGCCCGTCCCGCTCGATGATTGTGGCGTCGCTCGCGGTGACGCCCTCGATCAGGGTCGCCTCCTTCACCCAGCCGCCCGGGAAGGCGGTGGCGCGGAACAGGTCGACCCGCCCCGCGCTGCAGCTCTCCGGAATCATCCAGATCTCCCCGTCCCGCGCGAAGACGAAGGGATAGGACAGGTGCCCCGGCTGCTCGAAGACGGGCTCGGGCCTGCCCAACGGACCGTCCGATCCGAACTCGACCGCCGAGATGATGCCCTTGCCGGTCGCATGGACGAAATCCTCGACGAAGAGCGTGAGCCGGCCTTCGTGCAGGATCGGAAACGGATCGGCATAGAAGCGGGTGCCGTCATCCGGCAGATCGGTCCAGCCGCTGTCGGGATGCCGTTTCAACGCGAACAGGTCGGGGCCGTCGAACCTGCGCCAGCCGACCCGCCAATGCGGCGCATGGAAACAGGCCCGGTAGACCAGTGCGAGCGCTTTCGAGACCCCCGCCTTGACGATGGTCTTCGCGATGCCGGCTTGCGGCGCGGACGTCGCCGGCTGCTCGGCCTCCATCACCGGCAGGGCCGGAACACGCAGTCGCCCGCCGGACACGGCGGCAACGATCAGCGTCACCAGCCGGCTGAGGACGTCGTCCAGCGTCGCCAGAAGGACGCGGCCATACTCGGTTCCCGGGCGGCCGGCGGCGATCAGTTCGCCGCCTTCCTTCAGTTCGACCAGCGGCATCCGCCCGGCGAGCAAGGCAGCAACGAGAGCGCCCTCTCCCGCCTCTCCGTCGGCATGCAGGGTCCAGCGACGGCCCGGCACGACTGTCGCTCCCTTGCCGAGATCCAGAACCAGATCGGCAGCTCCCGCCGACCGGCCGATCGGAACCGTCACAGCGCTGCGGGGCGCCGTGGCGAACAGGCTATCGGGCCGCAGGCCGTGGAGGAGGCCTTCGACGCGAAACAGAAGGCCGAGCCCGCTCTGGTCGGCCGGATCGGCCTCCGGCAGCGAAATCGATAGATCGAGGCCCTGAATGCCGCTCAGGCGAGCGATCAGCAGGAGATGCCATCGCCGCAACGGCGAAGCACCGATCGTCAACGTCAGTCGCATGCCCCATCCCACGCGGCGGCGCGCGCCGAGCGGCTCGCCAGCAGCAGGCAACCTGCCATGCCGGGATTTCGATTTCGTTAGCCCTGACGCCGCAGCGGAGCCACGGCCGAACGGGGCTTGTTAAGGAGTCGATGGCATGGTCCCGGAGGTGCCGCGGCCTGGAAAGGCCGCTGTGCCGGCATTGTTGCGTTGAGTAGAGTAGAGGAATGGCCAGCCTGGCTGCGAGCGATCATCGGCAGGAGGAAGCGGTGCAGCCGGCTCCTCGGGAAGGCTATCGCCGGCGCCCGGATGGCGCTGTCGAGATTTCCGAGCTCTGGCGCATCCTCTGGCATCGCCGTTTCATGATCCTGGGCATCGCCGGCCTGCTGGCGGGCCTGGCGCTGGCCTATGGCGTCGTGAGTTCGCCGCTCTATACCGCCTCGGCCCAGCTCCTGATCGACCCGCGCGATCGCAACGTCGTCAGCAACGACGTCAACCCCAGCACCGTCTCTCCGGATGGCGGCCTGGCGCAGGTCGAGAGCCAGACCAGCGTCATCCAGTCCACCAGCGTGCTGATGCGCGCCATCCGCGCCACGCATCTCGCGGAGGATAGCGAGTTCAATGGTCGAGGCCTGCTCTCGCGCCTTTTCGGCCGGGGCGCCGCCGATCCGCCGAATGCCGATGGCAGCCTGACGCCGGCGGAAACGCGCACGCTGACCAATCTGCGCCGCCTGTTCTCTGTGCGCCGCGCCGACAAGGTCTTCGTCGTCGACGTCGTCGTGACGACGAAGGACGCGGAGAAATCCGCGAAACTCGCCAACGCCATCGCCGAAGCCTATCTCGCAGACCAGGCCGATGCCCGCAGCAAGGCAGCGACCGAGGCTGCCGATTCCCTGACCGCCCGGCTCGACGAACAGCGCAAACGTGTCGAGAAGGCCGAGAATGCCGTCGAGCGCTACCGCCAGGAGAACAATCTCGTCGCCTCCTCCGGTCGGCTGATCAGCGACCAGCAGCTCGGCGAGATCAGCAACCAGCTCTCCGCAGCCCAGGCACGGACGGCCGCGCTCAAATCCCAGGTCGAGCAGATCGCCCAGCAGCGCCGCAGCGGCGGCAGCCTCGCCGGCAGCTCGACCGAGGCGATCCAGTCGCCGGTCGTCGCCAAGCTGCGCGAGCAGGAGGCGACGCTGGTCCAGCGCGCGGCCGATCTGCAGAGCCAGCTCGGCCCGCGCCATCCCTCGATCGGCGCGGCCCAGAGCCAGCTCGTCCATATCCGCCAGATGATCGCGACCGAAATCGCCCGCGTCGAGCAATCCGTGCGCACCGATTACGAGCGCGCGCTCGGCAACGAGAAGCTCTTGTCCGGCAAGCTGGAAGCCCTGACCCGGCAGACGCAGGGAGCCGACCAGGCCTCGGTCCGGCTGCGCGATCTCCAGCGCGATCTCGAGGCTGCCCGCACCGTCTATGCCAATTTCCTGCTGCGCGCCCAGGAAACCCGCGAGCAGGCCAGTCTCGACACCACCAATGCCCGCATCATCAGCCGGGCGCAGCCGCCGCAACAGAAAAGCTGGCCGCCGACCCTCCCGCTCATCGCGGCTGCCGGAATGCTGGGCCTCGGCCTTGGCGCGGGCCTCGCGCTGATCGGGGAATACGCCGCGCCTCATCTCATGTCCCGTTCCCAGACGGAGGCGCTGGTGGGCGCGCCGGTCATCGCCATCATGCGTCCGCGCAAGCCGGCCACGAAACGACGCTGGCGCCTGTGGAAGGCGTCGCCCGCGCCAGCGGAAGCCGATGGCGAGGCCGGGCTCGCGCTGCTGCGCCTGTTCAACGCGCCGGAAACGGGGGCGACGGCGGCCCGCAGCCTCCTCCTGACCTCGGTCGAGGCCGACGCGGCCGATCGCGAGCGCGTGACGGATCTCCTTGCGGAAGCAGCCGTGCAACAGGGCGAGCGCGTGCTGCTGGTCGATGCCGATCTCGAAAAGGCGCCGGAGGAAACCGGCCCCGGCCTGATGGACCTGCTCCGTGGCGAAAGCAGCCTGGAGGCGGCGATCCATTTCGGCGCCAGCAAGGATGTCGCGATGATGTCGGGCGGGCGCCGCAAGGCCCCGCCGCAGAAGGGCGTCGGCCGCACCTTCGCGACGCGGATGCTGGCCGATGCGAGCCGCCATTTCGATCTCGTCGTGATGGATGGCGGCGCACTCGGTCGCAATGTCAGGATTGCCCCGCTCGTCGGCATGGCCGAAGAGATCGTGCTGGTCGCCCGGCTCTATGGCACCCGTCAGCAGGATATCGTGCAGGCCATGGAGGCGGCGCGCATCATGGGTCGCTCGATCACGGCGACGATCCTCGTCGACAACGGCGGAAGCGGCTGATGCGCACCGCCGGCCCCGGCGCCGCCGCAGGGCTTCGGGCAGCACCGGTCTGGGCGCGCCTCGGCGGCCTGAGCCGCATCGGCACGCTCGCTGCGGTGCTGGTGCTGTTCTGCGTCTCCGGCGGCATGCTCTGGCTTGTCGGCTATAATTACGACGGCCTCGCCGGCTCCGCCGCCACCAAGATCCACCCCTCGACCTACATGATCGTGCTGGTTTTCTGCTGGAGCCTGATCGCCAGCGGCGACCCGGTCAGCCGCGGCATCCATCTCGCCAGCGCCCGGCCGGCGACGTTGCTGATGCTGGTCGTCACCATCGCCGTCATCGTGGTGACCCTCCTGCGCGGCGGCGCCGGCATCGGCGGTCTGGTCGACACCTATGTCGCCGCCTGCCTTCTCGTCTTCCTGCTTGCCGATGCCGATGACGAGACCATGGCGACGCTGACCACGCTGCTGCACGTCGTGATGACGCTGAACGCCCTGCTCGCGCTCGCCGAATTCGTCACCCAGATCAGGCTGTTCCCCTACCGCTTCGACGGCATCGCCTTCGAGACCGATACGCGATCGGCGGCGCTGCATGGCCATCCCCTCGCCAATGCGATGATCACGGCCTGCTACCTGATGGCGCTGATCAGCGGCGCCCGCCCCCTCTCGCCGTCCGTGCGCGGCACGCTGATCGCCTTGCAGAGCGCCGCCCTCGTCGTCTTCGGCGGGCGCACCGCGCTTCTGGCCTCGCTGGCACTGGGCCTCTGCTACGGCATCGTCGTGCTGTTCGCCTCGCTGCGCCGCGGCCGGGTCTCGCTGGTCGGCGCCGCGATCGGCTGCCTGCTGGCGGCGCTGCTGCCGGTCGCGATCGGCGGACTGGCGGCCCTCGGCTTCTTCGACGATCTGGCCGCGCGCTTCATTTCCGACGGCGGCAGCGCCAATGCTCGCAAGGAAATGCTCGACCTGCTCGGCATGTTCTCGCTGGGCGACCTCGTCTTCGGCCCGGACAACGAACTCGTCGACACGCTCCGGCGCGTCAACGGCCTGGAATGGGGCATCGAGAACCCCTTCATCCGCATGATCCTCTACCAAGGCGCGATCGTCACCGCGCTGGTCACCGTGGCCTTCGGCCTGTTCATGTACGAGCTCGCGCGGCTGGGGCGGGCCGGCGGCGTCTGGCTGCCGATGGTGGTCTGGATCATCCTTCTGAACGGCTCGGAGAGCATCGCGACCAAGACCACGCTGCCTGCCAAGTTCGCGATCGTCGTGCTCTGCCTCTACCGGCCGGAGCGTCAAGGCCGGACGAACACACTCAGCCCGGCATCGTCAGCCCGAGCGCCTCGATCATGGCCGGGTCGGGCCGCCGGCTGACATCGTCGACCAGCAGACCGAGGCTGTCGAACAGGTTCCAGAAGGCCCAGGGAAAGCCGAGCGCCTCGGCGCTCATCCGGACGTCGCGGACATAGCGCGCCCGGTCGGCGGGCGCGGAGGCGGCGATGCCGGCCCCTGTGCGGACGGCACCGAATTCGCCCATCAGGATGCGGCCGGGCGCGACGCCCTCGCGCTCCGACCAGGCTCGAACGTTCCGCAGATAGCCCTCGATGAAGGGGCGGTCCGGCCGGGCGTCGAAATACTCCTTCAGCACCCGCTCGGTCTCCCGGTAGGTGGCCGCACCGCGTCCCGTTGCCGGCTGGCCGAGCTCCGCCATGCGAACGCGGACGGCGGCGAGCGTCGCCTCCAGCGTTCCGCGCGAGGCCGGCCAGGGCACCGCGTTGAGCGCGGGATAGAACGGCTCGCTCATCCATTTCGCGCCCTGATGCGAGAACAGATATGGCTCGTAGAAATGGAAGGTGAAGAGCAGCGGTTCGAAAGCCGCCAGTGCCCTCGCCTGCAGCGGCTCCAGCCCGGCGATCATGCTGCCGCAAGCCCCGGTCGCGACCAGGGTCAGGCCGGGCGCGGCGCTGCGGGCGGCGCCGAGCATTCGCTTCTGGAGCCGCTCCCATTCGGCCGCGCCGCAGGCCTGGAACGGCTCGTTGACCGGTTCGAGCGCGACGCGGTCCGGACCCAGCAGGGCGAGTCGCCGCGCCAGTTCGGCGATCAACGCGAGATAGGCGGGAAAGCCGGGAGCGGTCTCGCTGCCGAAGAAATGCGCCGGCGTCCAGTGATGTGTCGCGGCATTCGCGTGGAGATTGAGCACGACCGTGAAATCCTGGCCGAGCGCCAGCGCGACCGCAGCCATGACTTGATCCAGCAGAATCGCGCGCTCGTGCGGCGCCGCTGCGACGATCGGGCCGGGGTCGACGGGGATGCGCACGAAATCGAAGCCCGCCCGCCGCAACTGCCCGAGATCGCGCGCGGTCGGAACCGGTCGGTCGAGCTGGAAAGGCGGCCAGTCATAGTCGGTGCGCGGCGCCGGAAATTCCCGCGTCAGCGAGAACCAGGGCCAGAGGTTGATCCCGCGCCGAAGGACGATCGGTCCTGCCGCCCGCGCCCGATCCCGGCCGAGGAGAGCCGCTCCTGCAGCGCCCGCCAGAACGGCCCGGCGGCTGAAGCTCATCCGCAGCCCTTGTCCGCCAGTTTGACGGCGGTCAGTTCCGGCTCGGCGCCCCGGTTCATCAGAGCCAGCGCCTCCCGCTCGTAATGTTCGAGCACGGCATCCCACTCGAAACTCTCCCGCGCCCGCGCCAGCGCCGCCGCCTTCAGGCGCCCGGCGAGGTCGTCATCGGCGATCAGCCTGTCGATCGCCTCGGAGCAGCTTGCCTCGTCGGAGAAGAACAAGCCGGCATCGCCAGCCGTCCAGCGGTTATAGGGATTGTCGTGCGCGATGACCGGATTGCCCGCCCAGAGCGCCTCGACCAGCGACGGATTGGTGCCGCCGACGGTATGGCCGTGCATATAGGCGCGGGCATGGAAGCGCAGGGCCTGGACGATATTCGCATCGTAGATCGCACCCGGCGTCAGCACCTCCGGCCCGGCCGCGGCCATGATCCGGCGATGGTAGTCGATCTCGTCGGAAAGCGTCCCGAGGACCACGAGCTTCATGCCGCGCGGCTTGCGCGAGAACGCCTCGACCAGCGTGAGGATCGAATTGTCCGGCTCGATCCGGGCGATCGAGACGAGGTAGCGGCCACTTTCAAGGCCGAGCTTGGCAAGCGGGGCTGTCGGTGCTGAGGAGATCGGCACGCCGCCATAGGGAATCATCGCCGTCGCCGCGCGCGGTCGGCGGGTCGCCAGATGATCGGCGATGATCGGGTGGTCGGCCACGAGCCGGTTCGACGTCCAGGCCGCGATCCATTCATTGACCCAGAACCAGGCACGGACCGGAAAGGGCCATTTCGGCCGGCGCCATTCGATGCCGTCCATATTGGTCAGGATCTTCCGGCCGGACAGGCGCAGCCAGGGCAGGAAGACGGCCCCGTTATAGCCGAGCACGAGGCTCACCGCCTCGCGCCGCGCCGCATCGCGTACGCAGTGCCAGTCGAATTCGAGCGTCGCCCGCGGCCCTTCCGACGCAACCTGCGTGCGGATCAGCTCGATGCCCCGCCACATCTCGCTGCGAAAGCGCTGCGTGACGGTGGTCACCTCATCCTGGCAGTAGACGCCGACGCGCCAGCCACGCTCGACGAGAAAGAGCGCCAGTTTCTCCGCAAAGGTCTCGAAACCGCCATGCGCTGCCGGAATCCCGCGTGTTCCAAGGATCAGCAGGGTGGGAGGGGTAGCCATTTTAAAACTGTCCAAACCGGCTCGCGAAGAATCGCGAGCAAACGTCGCATCTCGCATTATGCCTTGAAGAACCGTGATTTATCCTCCTTTCATTTGGAATGGTTAGGGTCTGCTTTCCCGAATTCCGGACGTGGCCGGAACGGGCCGCCGCGGCCTCGAACGGAAATGGATCGTGACCCTCCGCATTGCCTGCATTCACCAGGGTTACGAGCTCTATGGCTCGGATCGCAGCTTCGCCGAAAGCGTCGCGGCCCTGCGCCAAGCCTATCCTTCCGCCGAGATCGAGGTCGTCCTGCCACGCGAGGGGCCGATCCGGGGGCTGCTCGAAGGCAGCGCCAGCCGGATCGTGCTCGAGCCGCTCTGGGTGCTCAGGCGCAAGGACCTGCCCCGGCTGATCGCAACCGCGCCGATCGTCCTCTCCCGCGCCGTTCTCCGGGCCGCACGACGCTTCAGGCGGTGCGATCTCGTCTACATCAACACCTCGGTCATCGTCGATCACGTCCTCGCCGCCCGGTTCTTCCCGGGCAAGGCGCTCCAGCACATCCACGAGATTCCCGAAGGCGCGACCCGCACGCTGCTGCGCCGGCTCGTCCTCTGGGGTCGCGCCCGATTGATCTTCAACTCGCGGGCGACGCGCGAGGCCTTCGAGCCCCCGCCCGGCCTTCCCTCGGACGTGATCTATAACGGCGTCGCCGGCTCCGCCGACTGGGCGCCGACAGACTATGACGGCAAGCGCCGTCTGCGCGTGCTGATGCTCGGCCGGATCAATCGCATCAAGGGACAGGAAATCCTGCTCGCAGCGCTCGCCGCCCTTCCCGCGGAGGTCCGCGGCCGCATCGAGACCCGCATCGTCGGCAGCGCCTTCGAGGATCCCGGCCTCGAAATCGCCCTGCGTGAAGCCGTGGCGAGCGCCGGCCTCGATTCCCATGTCAGCGTCGAGCCCTTCCTCGACGATCCGACGCCGCTCTATCGCTGGGCGGATGTCGTCGCCGTGCCGTCGCGCCGGCCCGAATCGCTTGGCCGCGTCGCGATCGAGGCGATGGCCTTCGGTCGTCCGCCGCTCGCCTCCGCCATCGGCGGCCTGCGCGAGGTGGTGGAAGACGGCATCACCGGCCGCCTGCTGCCGCCGGGCGACGCGGACGCACTCGCGCAGGCTCTCGCAGAGATCGTCGACAAGCCGGACATCCTCGCGCCGATGGCGCGGGCCGGGCGCGAGCGCTTCACTGCCCTGTTCAGCGAGCAGGCGGTGGCACAAGCCATCGCCGCCGTCGCCGACGACATGCTACGTCGGAACACGGCCCGCTTACGATGAACCTCCAGGCCATCCGCCGCATCGTCCTGCGGCTCGTCGTCATGGTCGGCGGCGAGGCGATGCAGAGTGCCTTCCATCTCGGCCTCAACATCGCGCTGCTGCATGCGGTATCCGCCCGCGATTACGGCATCTTCGCGCTGGTGATGGTCGTCGGCGGCCTCGGCCTGACCTATATCCGCGCGCTCACGGCCCTGCCCGCCAGCATCGCGATCGCCCAGAGCCGCCGCTCCGGTGCGGCCGGCGCCTATGAGGTCAGCTTCGGTTCGGCCGCGATGCTGCTGTCGCTGCTGCTCGGCCTCGTCGTCACCGGCGTGCTCAACGTCTGGCTCGACGAGGGGGCCCTGTTCGGCGGCGCCTTCGTCGGCCTGTGGGCGATGCGGGCGCATGTCCGCATGGTCTTCTTCGCTCGCGGCCGCCAGATGCTGGTCAGCATCAGCGACCTCGCCTTCACATTGAGCGGGACGGCGGGGACGGCCTGGGTGATCTGGGACAATACCCACATCCTCCTGCACACCTTCATGGTGATGGCCGGCGCCAATGCACTCGGCATCGCGGTGCTGCTGGTCCTGGGACGGCGCAAGCTTCGGCTCAGCTTCGGCCGGCATGTCTGGCGGCGCTATCGTCGGCTCTGGCGCGACCTGAAATGGTCGGTGCTGAGCGTGACGATCACCAATCTGCAGGGCCAGAGCATGGCACTGATGGTCGCGGCGATGGCCGGCCCGGCGGCTTACGCCCCGATCGCGGCGGCATTGGTCAATTTCGTGCCGCTGCGCATCGTCTCCGCCGGCTTCGCCAATATGCTGCATCCCGAGCTCTCGACGCTCATGGCGCATCGCGACTTCGCCAAGGTCGGGCAGAGGCTGCGCCGTTGGCCGCCGGTGCTGGCAGGGCTGGGCTTCCTCTACGGCGTCGCCATCCTGATCGCCCTGCCCTTCATCGAGCCCGGCAGCCTCGAAGGCGCGCGGTTCTTCGAGATATCCGTGCTCGCCTGGGTGATGAGCAGCCTGCCGATGCTCTATGTCATGCCGCGCATCTGGCTGGAGATCGTGCAGGATTATCGCTCCATCGCCATTCTCTCGGCGATCGCTGCCGCCGCCGGATTGCTGCTCGTCTTCGTCCTGCTGCTGACGGTCTCCCCGTCCTGGGCGCTGCTCGGCGGCGCGCTCTCCGAGATCATCGTGCTCGTCGGCTCCTGGGCGATCGTCCGACCCCGGCAACGAGCGGCCGAAGCGGCTGGCCAATTGCGCTGACGCGGACGCGCCGATGGCTAGCATAGGCAATATCTATTTGCCTGCGCCGCCCCCGGCCTGAAATCCTGCGGCGGATGGTTCGCTCGCTCTGGCAGAGCGGACCTGTTCGCCCCGCAGCAGCTCCCGCCCAATCCGGCGGAGAGGAGAACGTCATGCCCAGCCTCGACACGGCCCGTATCGACATCGAGCGGTTCTGGACCACGATCGAGCGCTCGGCGGAAATCGGCCCGGGCCGGCCGGGCGGCCTCTCGCGCCTCGCCCTCTCCGATGCCGACAAGGACATCCGCGACACCTTCGTCGGCTGGTGCCGCGAGGCCGGGCTCACCGTGCGCGTCGACGGCATCGGCAACATCTTCGCCCGCCGCGCCGGCACCGATGACAGCCTGCCACCGGTGGTGATGGGCAGCCATCTCGATACCCAGATCAATGGCGGCCGCTTCGACGGCATCGCCGGCGTGCTCGGCGGTCTCGAAGTCTGCCGCACGCTCGACGCGCTCGGCCATCGCACGCGCCGGCCGATCGAGATCGTCAACTGGACCAACGAGGAAGGCGCACGCTTCTCGCCGCCGATGGTCGGCTCCGGCTGCTTCGTCGGCGCCTATACGCTCGACTTCGCGCAGGGACGCACCGACGAGGACGGCCGCTCGATCGGCCAGGAGCTGGAGCGGATCGGCTATCGCGGCGAGATGGAAGCCGCCCCGCACGCCTTCGACGCCTATATCGAGTTCCATATCGAGCAGGGCTATTATCTCGACCGCGACGGCATGCAGGTCGGCGTCGTCACCGGCGGTTTCCCGAGCACCGGCATGCTCGTCGAGTTCAAGGGCGAGACCGCCCATACCGGCCCCTGGCCGATGGAGCGCCGCCGCAACGCTCTTCTGGCCGGCGCCCGCCTGCTGGTCGAGACTGACGAGATTGGCTGGGCTTATGCCGCCGGCGGCGGCAAGGCGACGGCCGCGCGCCTCGCCGCCTGGCCGAACAAGCCGGGCATCCTCTCCGACTGGGCGCAGGCCGTCTGCGACGTCCGCCATCCCGATCCGGAAACCTCTGAGGTCATGGCCGAGCGCGTGCGCCGCGCCGTCGGCGAATCCGCCGCCCGCGCCGGCTGCACCGCCGAGATCCTCGACGTCTGGAAATGGGGCGGAAAAATCTTCGCGCAGGAGCTGATCGACAGCGTCCGCCAAACCTCGCTGGCATTGGGCTACCGCACGCAGGACATCCTCAGCCAGGCCGGGCACGACGCCTATTTCGTCGCGCGCCATGCGCCGACGACGATGATCTTCGCCCCCTGCAAGGGTGGCATCACCCATAACAATGCCGAGCTCTGCACGAGGGAGGACCTAGAACCCGGCCTCAACGTGCTGCTTCACACCGTCATGAAACGGGCGGATCGCTGAGCAGAACCGCGGCGGGCTCAGTCGCCGGCTCCTCCTCGGTCGCGACGCGCTGCTGCTCGAACAGCCGCAGGAAGGCCTCTTCCGCGGCATTGAGCTGCATCGCCGGATTGGAGATGAAATAGAGATCGGCGCCGAGCAGATCCTCGGGCCGCGCCAGGTTCCACAAGGAGCGGCTCTCCAGCGCCTCGGCCACCGAGGCCAACGGCAGGATGCCGATGCCGAGCCCGGCCGCGATCATCCGCGTGACCTCTTCGAGATTCGGGCTGGAGCCAACGACCCGGCTGCCGAGCCCCGCTCCTTCCCTGACCGAGACCATTGGCTCCAGCGCCCCGTCCTGCCCGCAGGCGAGCGCCACGAAGGGCTCGTCGCGCAACTCGGCCAACGGCACGTCCGAGAGCCCGAAGAGCGGATGCCCGCGCCCGCACAGGATACCGAATTCCTCGCGCAGCAGTGGTCGGCAATCGAGCCCGGCCAAAGGCTTGGCGAGCAGGCAAAAACCGAAGGGGCTGAGCTTCTGCGAGATGGCGCGGACGATGTCCTGGCTGTTGGCGACGTCGATGCGCACGCTGACGCCGGGATGCTTGCGGTTGAGCAGCGTCAGCGTCCGGTCGAGCGGCGGCAGCACGACATGGGTCACGACGAGCAGCCGCACGAGCCCGGTCAGATCGTCATGATCCTCCGACAGACGGTCGCCGATGCGCGCCACGCTGCGGTAGATGTCGACGCATTCCTTGTAGAGCAGCTCGCCGCGCTTGGTCAGGACGAAGCGCCGGCTGTCGCGCTGGATGAGCTGGCCGCCCAGCGTCTCCTCGAGCCTTTGCAGCGCCGCGCTGACCGTGGGCTGGCGCACGAGCAGACGGTCGGCCGCCCGCGTGATGCTGCGTTCCTCGACGATGACGAGGAAGGTATGCAGCAGGTTCCAGTTGAGATGGTGCAGCTTCGGCTTCGTTCCGTTCAAGCGCGTATCTCTCTTCCCTTGGTGGCCCCTGCCCCTTATGCAAACCCGCTGCCGTGGCAAGCCTATGCTTAGCATAGGAACTGTCTATTGGACCCGGTTTCGGTGCTTCCGTAGGTTCGGCAGAACGCGACATCCTCCAGCGCAAGGGCGACCATGACAGCGACCGGATCATCGGCCGAAGCCTCGATCGCACAGCGCGCCGCGCTCTTCCGCGAGATCGAGACCGCAACGCTCGGCCATATCCTGACCGAGGGTTTCATGGTCCCGGCGATCCAGTGCGTCATCGAGGGCCCGCGCGTCTGCGGACCGGCCCTCACAGTCAGCGTCCCCGCCGATGACGGCGCGGTTCTCTCCTGCGCCCTGACGCAGGCCAAGCCCGGCGACATCCTCGTCATCGATCGCCAGGGCGACGATCGCCATGCCTGCTGGGGCGCGGTGATGACCGCCGCCGCCCAGGCCGCCGGCATCGTCGGCATCGTCATCGACGGCTTCGTCACCGATGTCGCGGCGATCAGGGCCTCGGGCCTGCCGGTCTGGTGCCGCGGCCGCTCGCCGCTGACGACCAAGCTCCTCGGCAAGGGCGGCTCCATCGGCGAGACCGTGAACTGCGGCGGCGCGACGGTGCGCCCCGGCGACCTCGTCCTCGCCGATGAGAATGGCGTCTGCGTCATCGATCCCGCCGAGGCGGAGACGCTCGCCCGGACCTGCGCCGCCATGCAGGCGGCCGAGCCCGGCGTCATCGAGCGGGTCAGCAAGGGCGAACGCATCGACGAGATCAACGGCGCGCGGAAACTCTTCGAAACATCGCGAGCCTCGTAGGCCCCGGCCGCAGAATCGCCCATAGAGGCGCGCTTCGGCCGGACGGATCATCCAGAAGACACAGGGGAACAGACCGATGAAGATTTTGGGAACGACCGCGCTGGCCGGCGCGCTGCTGGCTGCGTCCTTTGCGCTGGCACCGGCTCCGGCCATGGCCGGCAAGGCCGACGATACGCTCAACGCCGCCTTCGCGCTGGAGCCGGAGGCGCTCGACACCTACAAGATCGCCGGCCGCGAGGGCCTGATCCTGGCCCGGCACATCTATGACGGCCTGCTCTACAAGGATCTCGACACCGGCGAGATCAAGCCGGCGCTGGCCAAGGCCTGGCGCTTCGTCGATCCGACGACGATGGAATTCGACCTGCGCGAGGGCGTGACCTTCCATAACGGCGCCAAGTTCACCGCCGACGACGTGGTCTACACCCTGACCACCGTGCTCGACCCCGCCTACGGCACGCGCTTCCGCATCGCCGTGGACTGGATCGACAAGGTCGAGAAGGTCTCGGACTTCCAGGTCCGCATCAAGATGGCCAAGCCCTTCGCCGGCGCCGTCGAGATGCTGGCCGATGCGCTGCCGATCTATCCGGCCGCCTATTTCAAGGAGGTCGGCTCGGCCGGCATGGCGGCCAAGCCCGTCGGCACCGGCCCCTACAAGCTCACCGAGATGACGCCCGGCATCCGCTACGCCTTCGAGCGGTTCGACGGCCATTATGCCGGCAGCCCGAAGGGCAAGCCCGCAATCGGCAAGATCGTGGTGCGCACCATCCCCGAGCTGAACACGCAGTTCGCCGAACTGATGGCTGGCAAGCTCGACTGGACCTGGCGCATCCCGCCGGACCAGGCCGCGCGCCTCGCCAGCCGCGTGCAGATCGTCAACGGCCCGATCATGCGCATTTCCTATGTCGGCATGACCGTGACCGGCAAGGGCAAGGACTACCCGACCAAGAACCTGAAGGTCCGGCAGGCGATCAACCACGCCGTCAACCGCGAGGCCATCGTCAAGGCCTTCGCCGGGGGCGCCTCGCAGGTCCTCAACGCCGCCTGCAACCCCAAGCAGTTCGGCTGCGCCCAGGACGTGACGAAATATGCCTACGATCCGGCCAAGGCCAAGGCGCTGCTGGCGGAAGCCGGCTTCGCCAACGGGGTCGATATCGAGATGGTCTTCGCCGCCATGCCGCGCCCGGTCGCCGAGGCGATCGCCAGCGATCTCGGCAAGGTCGGCATCCGCACCACGCTGAACGAGCAGCAATATGCTGCCGGCGTGCAGAAATGGCGTGCGGGCGAACTGCCGGCCTTCTTCACCAACTGGGGCAGCTACGGCACCGGCGACGTCGCCTTCATCATCTCCAACTTCTTCGGCGGCGGCGCCGACGACCTTGTCCAGGACAAGGACGTCATGGAGCTGGTCAACGCGGCCGACACTTCGCAGGACCGCGCGCTGCGCGAGGCGAACTATGCCAAGGCGCTGAAGAAGATCGCCGATCAGGCCTATTGGCTGCCGATGTACGACTTCAACATCAATTACGGCCTGTCGAAGGACCTGACCTTCAAGCCCCATCCGGACGAGTTCGCCCGCTGGTGGCTGTCGAGTTGGAAGTAACGGCTTCGCTCCTATCGCCGCGCCGCTTCCAGTCCCCGGCTGGTAGCGGCGCCTCTCCTGCCAGGCAGGCCGACCCGCTATTCCCGGAGCCGTCATGCTGCCCTTTCTCGCGCGCCGCCTGATCGTCGCCGCCCTCGTGGCGCTCGCCGTCTCGGCCGTCGCCTTCGGATTGATGTTCGTCTCCGGCGATCCCGCCGTCGTCCTCGCCGGCCAGGCCGGCCGGGCGCAGGATGTCGAGCTGATCCGGCAAGCCTATGGCCTCGACCGGCCGATCCCGCTTCAGTTCCTGAGCTGGATCGGCAACGCCTTCGCGGGCAATTTCGGCACGAGCCTCTATTTCAACCTGCCGGTGGCGCCGATCATCGCCGAGCGGCTTTCGGTCACGCTAGTGCTGGGCTCGGCCGCCTTCCTGCTCGCACTCGTGGTCGCCGTCCCGCTCGGCATCCTCGCCTCGCTCAAGCCCGGCGGCACGATCGACCGCATCGCCCTGATGCTCGCCGTGCTCGGCCAGGCGATCCCGAGCTTCTGGCTCGGCCTGATCCTGATCGTCGTCTTCGGCGTCTGGTATGGGCTCGTGCCGATCTCCGGCACCGAGAACTGGCAGGGCTATATCCTACCCGTCGTGGTGCTCAGCTACTACGCCATGCCCGCCCTGATGCGCCTGACGCGAGCCGGCATGATCGACGTGCTCACCGCCGATTATATCCGCACCGCCCGCGCCAAGGGCGCCTCGCAGCCGCGCGTCCTGCTGGTCCATGCTTTGCGCAACGCGGTGCTGCCGCTGGTCTCGCTGGCGGCCGTGCAGTTCGGCCTGATGCTCTCGGGCTCGATCGTCATCGAGAGCGTCTTCGCCATCAACGGGCTCGGGCGCCTCGCCTGGGAATCGCTGCTGCGCAGCGACCTGCCGGTGGTGCAGGCGATCATCCTGATCCTCTCGCTGATCTACGTCACGCTGACCACGGTGGCGGACCTGATCAATGCCTGGCTCGATCCCCGCTTGAGGAGCGCCTGATGTCGATCGCCGACAGCCCTGCCATCCGCCGGCGCAAGCTCTTCAAGGGCCTGAGCGCCAGCACCGCCATCCGCATCGGCGGTGGTCTGCTCGCGGTCATCGTCTTCGTCGCGATCTTCGCGCCCTGGCTCTCGAGCCATGATCCGATCGCGCAGGATCTCGGCAAGCGCATGATCCCGCCCTTCTGGTATCCGGGCTCGGACCCGGCACACTGGCTCGGCACCGACCATCTTGGCCGCGACTATCTCGCCCGCCTGCTCTATGGCGCGCGCGTCTCGCTGCTGATCGGGCTCGGCGTCACGCTCTGCGCCGGGTTCATCGGCACGATGCTCGGCCTCGCCGCCGGCTATTTCGGCGGCCGTGTCGATATGGCGATCAGCTTCATCGTGACGACGCGGCTCTCGCTCCCGATCGTGCTGGTCGCGCTCGCGGCGGTGGCGCTCGGCGGCGCCTCCCTGAAGACGCTCGCGATCGTGCTGAGCCTGCTGCTCTGGGACCGTTTCGCCGTGGTCGTGCGCGCCGCGGCCCAAAGCCTGCGCAGCCGCGAATTCGTGCAGGCGACGCAGTCCTTCGGCGCCTCGCATCTCTACATCATGCTGCACGGCATCCTGCCGAACCTGCGCAACACGCTGATCGTGGTCGCGACGCTGGAGATCGCCAACGTCATCCTGCTCGAAGCCGCGCTGTCCTTCCTCGGTCTCGGCGCCCAGCCGCCGACCCCGTCCTGGGGCCTGATGATCGCGGAAGGACGCGAGCACATCCTGTTCGACCCCTGGCTGATCGCCTTGCCGGGCGCCGGGCTCTGCCTGCTGATCCTGGCGGTGAACCTGCTCGGTGACGGTGTCCGCGACGCGCTCGACGAAAAGCGCTGAGCGGCTTTAGCCCAGCGCCTTGACCATATTCCGGGCGATGACGATCTGCTGGATCTGCGAGGTGCCCTCGTAGATCCGGAACAGGCGCGCGTCCCGGTAAAAGCGCTCGATGCCGTGGTCGGCGATATAGCCGGCCCCGCCATGGATCTGCACCGCGCGGTCGACGACGCGGCCGACCATCTCGCTGGCGAAGAGTTTGCAGCAGGCGGCGTCCGTCGCGACATCCTCAGCCCGATCCTTGGCCCGCGCCGTCTCCAGCACCATGCAGCGCGCCGCATAGGCCTCGGTCCGGCTGTCGGCGAGCATCGCCTGCACCAGCTGGAACTCGGCGATCGGCTGGCCGAACTGCTTGCGCTCGACGGCGTAGCGCAGGCTGTCATCGATCACGCGCTCGGCCATCGCGACGCAGACCGCCGAGATGTGGAGGCGCCCACGATCGAGCACCTTCATCGCCGTGCGAAAACCCTGCCCCTCGCGCCCACCGAGCAGCGCATCGGCAGGCACGCGGCAATCCTCGAAGATCACGTCCGACGTGTGAGAGCCGCTTTGGCCCATTTTCTTGTCGACCGGCCCAAGCGAGAGCCCCGGAGTACCAGCCTCGACGAGGAAGGCCGAGACGCCCTTGGCCCCGGGCTGCGACGGATCGGTGCGCGCGAACACCGTGAACAGCCCGGCATGCGGGGCATTGGTAATGAAGCGCTTGGTGCCGTTGAGGACATAGCCGCCCTCGACCTTTCGCGCCGAGGTCTTCAGCGAGGCCGCATCCGAACCCGCCTCCGGCTCGGTCAGCGCAAACGAGCTGATCAATTCGCCCGAGGCCAGCCGCGGCAGGTAGCGACGCTTCTGCTCCGCGGTGCCGTCCATGATCAGCCCTTGCGAGCCGATGCCGTTATTGGTCCCGATCAGCGAGCGGAAAGCCGGCGAGGTCCTGCCGAGCTCGAAGGCAACCCGGACCTCCTCCTCCATCGTCAGGCCGAGACCGCCGTACTCTTCCGGGATCGACAGCCCGAACAGGCCCATCGCCGCGATCTCCCGGCGGATCTCAGGCGGAATGCGATCCTCCTGCGCGACCTGATGCTCCAGCGGCCGCAGGCGCTCGCGCACGAAGCGCGCGACGCTCTCCAGCAGACCCCGCATCGTCTCGCTGTCCAAGGCCATCATCGTCTCCCTCGCTTGCCCTTGCCCGGCACCTCCGGCTTCCTTGACAAGGCAGGACAGCTAAATACCTTCCAGCCGGTAAGTAAATATCGAGAGCGCGAGGCGGCAGGCGATGGGCGCGGCACTGGACGGCATCAAGGTCCTCGATCTCTCCCGCGTCCTCGCCGGCCCCTGGGCGACCATGACGCTGGGTGATCTCGGCGCCGAGATCTGGAAGATCGAGCAGCCCGGCGCCGGCGACGACACCCGCGGCTGGATGCCGCCCTCGGTCGAGGGCATCTCGACCTATTACCTCGGTGCCAACCGCAACAAGAAGAGCCTGACCATCGATATCGGCACAGACGAGGGCCGCGAGATCATCGTCGCGCTCGCCCGCAAGGCCGACATCCTCGTCGAGAACTTCCGGCCGGCCTCGCTGCGCAAGTTCAAGCTGACTTATGAGGACCTGAAGGCGATCAATCCGCGCCTGATCGTCTGCTCGATCTCCGGTTACGGGCGCGGGCACGAACTTGAAGAGCGCCCCGGCTACGATTTCATCATCCAGGCCGAATCCGGCTTCATGGCGATCACCGGCGAGCGTGACGGCGAACCGATGCGGCTCGGCGTCGCCTTCATCGATCTCGTCACCGGCATGAACGCGGTCCAGGCGGTGCTCGCGGCGCTCTACATGCGCGAGCGCACCGGCGAGGGGCAATGGCTCGATATCGGCCTCAACGACAGCGCCTTGTTCCTCCTCGCGAATGTCGCCTCGGGTTACCTCAACACCGGCAAGGAGCATGGCCGCTACGGCAATGCCCATCCCAGCATCGCGCCCTACCAGATCTTCGCCTGCAGCGATGGGCGCATCGCCATCGCCGTCGGGACTGAGGAGCAGTTCCGCCGCTTCTGCCGGGTCATCGGCCTGGCACATCTTTCCGACGACCCGCGCTACGCGACCAATCGCAAGCGCACCGAGCATCGGGACACGCTGCTCCCCCTGCTCGAACAGCATTTCGCAAGCCTGAGTCTGCCCGCGCTGCTCGCCGAGCTGCGTGCCGCCAGCGTGCCGGCCGGCGAAGTCCGCAGCGTCGGCCAGGCCCTGACCAGCGACATCGCGGCGCTGCGCCAGAGCGTCGTCTCCGTGCCCGCTCCGACCATCGGCAGCTTCCGCTCGGTCCGCAGTCCGCTGCGCATGTCCGCAAGCCCCAGCCGGGAGCCGACGCCGCCGCCCGCGATCGGGCAGCATACCGACGCGGTTCTGGCCGAGCATCTCGGCCTTGGACCTGAGCAGATCGAACGGCTGCGGTCCTCCGGCGCGATCGGCTGACGCAGACCATGTCGGTGCCCGGCAACACCGAAATCAAATCGAAGCGCCAGGGACGCCCGCCGATCATTCCGGATGCGCGCAACCGCATCCTCGACGATGCCGCCCGGCTCTTCGCCCAGGACGGCTATGACGGGACGTCGCTGGGAGAACTCGCAGCCTCAGTCGGGGTCACCAAAGCCGCGATCTATCACTATTTCCCGAACAAGAAGGAGATCTACGAGGCGATCATCGTACGCACGCTGGAAGGGCTGCGCCGTCACGTCTCGCAGGTCACCGCGCAGGCCTCCGGCCCGGAAGAGACGCTCGTACGCTTCATGATCGCCCATGCGGATTTCTTCGAGGAGCATTACGATGGCTTCCTCGCCATGCTCGTCGGCTATGGCGGCATGGAGAACGTGGTGATGATCGCGGAGGCGCAGAAGCTGCGCGACGATCACGAGCAGGCCCTGCGGCAGATCATCGCCGACGGCGTCGCCCAGGGCGCCTTCCGCCCGGTCGGTATCGACACCACCAGCCGCGCCATCCTCTCGATGCTCAACTGGATGGTGCGCTGGTTCAAGCCAGGCAAGGGCCGCCGCGCCGCGGCCTTCGCCCAGGATTACTGCGACCTGATGCTCGGCGGCCTGCGGGGCTGAGGTCAGCCGACCGCCGCGAAAACCTCGGCCAGCCCGGCGATACCGCGGCGGATGACGTCGACATCATGCGCCGCATAGCCGATGACGAACCCGGCCTCGGCCGGGCGCTCCAAGGGAGAGGCGTAGAGCGGCCCGATCGGATAGAGGCCGATCCCGGCCGCGCGTGCGGCTTCGACGATGCTCGCCTCCCGCTCCGCCGGGACACCGTTCAGCCAGGCGACGACATGCAGGCCGGTATCCGCACCGGTCACCGTCAGGCACGAACCACACTCCGTCGCCAGAGCCTGCAACAGCGTGGCCCGGCGCTCCGCATTGCGCCGGCGGATGCTGCGGATATGGCGCTCATAGCCACCGCTGGTGAGAAACTCCGCCAGCGCCTCCTGCTCCAGCAGCGGCGTGTGCCGATCGGTGAGGCGCTTGGCCTCCGCGAAGACGCCGCAGAGATCGGGCGGGACGACGAGATAGCCGAGCCGCAGCGTCGGCGAGAGCGTCTTCGAGACCGTGCCGAGATAGATGACAGTATCGGGCGCCGACGTCTGGAGAGGTGGGATCGGCGCGACGCCGTGCCGGTATTCGCCGTCATAATCGTCCTCGACGATCACGGCCCCGTCTTCGACGGCCCAGTCCAGCAAGGCTCGGCGCCGTGCTGCCGAAAGCACGCTGCCCAGCGGATACTGATGGGACGGCGTGACATAGGCTAATCGCGCTGCCGGCAGCCCATCCGTCCGGATGCCTTCGCGATCGACGGCGACAGGGACCGCCACGCCGCCCGCGGCAGCGAACGCATGCCGCGCCAGCACGTAGCCTGGGTCCTCCATGACGAACCGATCGCCGGGATTGAGCAGCAGCCGGGCACAGAGATCGAGGCCTTGCTGCGAGCCGTTGACGACGACGATCTGTTCCGGCGCGCAGCTGATCCCGCGAGCGCGCCACAGATAGCTCTGCAAAGCGGCCCTGAGCGGAGCCGAGCCCTGCGGGTCGCTGTAACGCAGACGCTCAGTGCGGCGCAGACTCGCGCGGTTCAGTGCGCGGCGCCAGGCCAGCATCGGAAAATCCGCCCCGTTCAGGTCGCCATAGCGGAGATCGGCGACGCGATAGGTCTGGAACCGGGCCGGCGCGGGCAAGGCCAGCAGGCGTTCGGCGAAGTCGGACAAAGTCCGCTCGCTTGCAGGCGCAGCAACCTTGGGTATCGGCGCCGCGGCAAGCCCGCGCGCCACGACGGCACGCGCGCCGGGGCGATTGAGCAGATAGCCTTCCGCGATCAACTGCGCATAAGCGGCCGTCACCGTGGTGCGCGACACCCCCCATTCGAGGGCCAGCGCCCGGCTCGACGGCAGGCGATCGCCGGGGCGGTACTCTCCGCCATGAATCCGCTGCTTGATCGCGGCGATGATCCGGCGGGCGACGCCCTGCTCTTCAAACTGGACCACACGAAATCCTCAGAACTGGATATTCCGATCGGTCCAGATTGCAGGCATGACAGCGCCGACACAAGGAGTTCCCGCATGTACACCCCACCGGCCTTTCGCGACGAGGACAGGGGCAGCCTTCTGGCCACGATCCGGGCTGCCCGGCTCGCCACCTTCATCACCGCTACGACGGAGGGCCCGCTGGCGACGCCACTGCCGCTCTTCATCGATGAGAGCGAGGGCGAGTATGGCGTGCTCTACGGACATCTCGCCAGGGCGAACCCGCAATGGCGCACGCCCGTGGTCGGCAACGGCCTCGCCATCTTCCCCGGCCCCGACGCCTATGTCACGCCGAGCTGGTATGCGCTGAAGCAGGAGACCGGCAAGGTCGTGCCGACCTGGAATTACGTCACGGTCCACGCCTCCGGCCCGGTCGAGTTCTTCGACGATGCGGCCCGGTTGCTCGATGTCGTGACGCGCCTCACCAATCTGCACGAGGGCGAACGCGCTGCGCCCTGGGCCGTCTCCGATGCGCCGGCGGAATTCGTCCAGGCCCAGTTGCGCGGCATCGTCGGCCTGCGCATGCCGATCGCGACGCTCGAAGGCAAACGCAAGCTCAGCCAGAACCGCAGCCCGGCCGACCGCGCGGGCGTGACCGCAGGCCTTGCCGAAAGCGATCGCCCGATGGATCGCCATGTCGCGACGCTGATCCCGGTCTGAGCCCCAACCTTCAATCCGGAAACGCGCCTATGCCTGATCCCACCCAGTTCGCCCTCTTCTTCGTCGCAGCGCTTCTGCTCGCGATCACACCCGGCCCCGGCATATTCTACGTCGCCGCCCGCACGCTGGCCGGCGGACGCACGGAGGGCATGGCGTCGAGCTTCGGCACCGGGCTCGGCGGCATGGTTCATGTCTTCGCCGGAGCGCTCGGCGTCTCCGCGATCGTGCTGGCCAGCGCCGAGCTCTTCACCGCGCTGAAGCTCATCGGTGCCGTCTATCTGGTCTGGCTGGGCATCCGCACCATCCAGATCGCCCGTCGCGATGCGGCCGCTGCCCTGATCCAGAGTGAGGACATCGCACCGGTCGGGTCGCGGCGCGCTTTCCGGGAAGGCGCTATCGTCGAAGCACTCAACCCGAAAACGGCAGCGTTCTTCCTCGCCTTCATCCCGCAATTCGTGGACTCGTCCGCCGGAAATGTCGCGCTGCAATTCCTGTTGCTCGGCTTCGTTTCTGTCATCCTCAACACGTTGGCCGATATCGGCGTGGCGTTCGCATCCAGCCGCATCCGGCAAGGTGCTGCGGCGCGGCCGAACCTCGTCCGCCGGCTGCGCGAAGGCTCGGGCGCCGCGATGGTCGCCCTCGGGATCGGGCTCGCCTTCGCGAAGCGCCCGGCCTAAGCAGAGATGACGGTGGTTCATGCCCGCATAGGCCATCGACGACAGCCTCGACGAGCCGCCCCATGAAGATCGCGATCATCTCCGACATCCACGGCAATCTCGATGCGCTCCGGGCGTTCTCCGAGACCTATGACGAGCTCTGGGTACTGGGCGATCAGGTCAATTTCGGCCCGCAGCCGCGCGAAGTCATCGAGATCATCCGCGACCGGGCCGATATCGCGATCCAGGGCAACCATGACCACGCCGTCGGCTTCGACGACGACAGCCGCTGGACGCCGAAATTCCGCGCCATCGCCGAGGCGACGCGCCGCCATACTTCAGCAAAGCTGAGCGAAGAGCAGAAGCTTTATCTGCGCGAGCTGCCGCTCGCCGTCCAGGCCGTGCGCGAGGGCACCCGGTTCCAGCTCGTCCACGCCACGCCGTCGGACCCGCATTACGGCTACCTGCTGGAGGATGCGGATGGCTGGGCAGCCGAACTGGAAAGCGTCGATGCCGACGTGCTGCTGGTCGGGCACACGCATATGCCCTTCATCCGGAGGATCGGGAACAAGATCGTCGTCAATCCCGGCAGCATCGGCCAGCCGCGCGGCGGCAAGCCCCGGCCGAGCTATGCGGTCTGGCAGGATGGCGCCTTCGAACTCCGCAGCTTCGACTATCCCATCGAATCGACGGTCGCGAAGCTCGAAGCCCTCGGCCATCCCCCGGAGGTCGAGGCGGAACTCGTCCGCATCCTCCGGGAGGGGTGATCGATCCCGCTTACGCCGCCCGTTTCGCGACGATGGTCAGCTCGCCCTCGCTGTCGAGCGCGGCCATCACCACGTCCCGGGACGTGAAGCCCTTCACGGCAAGGGCCGATTTCAGTTTCGGCTCGTTTTCGATCGTGGCCTGGATCTGCTGAAGCTGTCCGGCCGGCTGCGCCGCCGATTGCTGCTTGACCTGCTCCTGGGCGGCAGCCGGCAATGCGTCCATGTCGACGACGCTGATCGACTTGATCGTCGTTTCCTTTTGAGTGGAGGGAGCCGATTGTGCCGGTGCTGTCGGCGACGCCGGAGCTTGCGCCATCGCGCTGCCCGAGACGATCAAAGCAGTGCCGATGGCAATCATGGCGGTTCGCATGGAGTATCCTCCTGTGTTTTGCCGATGGAGGCCGTATCAGGCCGTGCAAATGCGTTCACAGACTGAAGCCGGTTTGGTCATTTCTGGGCGATGTTATGGCCAAGACCCGGACCGCGTCGGATTTGCACGTCAATCAGAGCTGGCCAGGCCGCGGGGACCAGCTGTTCGCGTTTCTCGAACAACCCGTTCTTGAATCATCCCCTACCGAGCCAAGCCGGCGCCTCGATATCAGGCAGGAGAAACCAGAAAGGGACGATCATGGCTCTTCAACTCAGCGGTATCCATCATCTGACGGCGATCACCGCCGACGCACCCGGCAACAAGCGCTTCTACACCGACACACTCGGCCTGCGCCTCGTCAAGAAGACGGTGAACCAGGACGATACCTCGGCCTATCACCTGTTCTACGCCGACGGGCAGGCGAGCCCGGGCACCGACATCACCTTCTTCGACTGGCCGGCAGCGCCCGAACGGCGCGGCACGCATGCGATCTCGCGCACAGGATTGCGCGTCGCCGGCGAGACCGCGCTGAATTTCTGGCACGAGCGCCTTTCGGCCGGCGGCTACGCCAAAACCGACGTGGCGCTGCTGGACGGCAGGGCGTCCTTCGACGCCGAAGACCCGGAAGGGCAGCGTCTGCGCTTCATCGACGACGGTGGCGCCGGCGAAGCTCATGCCTGGTCGGGCAGCCCCGTCCCGGCAGAACACCAGATCCGGGGGCTCGGTCCGATCACGATCAGCGTGCCCGACCTCGGTCCGACCGAAGCCGTGCTGACGCAGGTCATGAACATGCGCCGCGAACGCAGCTACGCCTCGCCCGACGGCGCAGGCGAGGTGCATGTCTTCACGATGGGCGAAGGTGGCCCGGCCGCGGAGTTGCACGTTGCGGTCCAGCCTGGCCTGCCCATCGCTCGACAGGGTGCGGGTGGCGTCCATCACGTCGCCTTCCGGACTCCGGATCTCGAAGGCATGAACGCGTGGTCCCGTCGCCTGGCTGAAAACCGGGTTCCCTCCAGCGGCGAAGTCGAGCGCTACTATTTCCGTTCGCTCTATTTCCGCGAGCCGGGTGGCAACCTGTTCGAGATCGCCACCGATGGACCGGGCTTCGCGGTCGATGAGCCGCTGGAAACGCTCGGCGAGCGACTGGCGCTGCCGCCCTTCCTCGAGGCGCAGCGGGCGCGGATCGAGGCCAACCTCAAGCCGCTCGCCTGATCCCGCGCGTCCCGAGCGGACGCGCGCCACACCCGGCCCAGGAGCGTATGAGCCCTCAAGCCATCACGCTCCTGGGTCTCGATCGTTCATCGCGGTGCCCAATCCGGCAGCACCTCGATCAGCCGTCCAGCCCTGATGCCGTCGATCGACCTGGCCGCGAACTGGCTTTCGCGCCGCGCTTCCTGACAGCGGCTCAGCGCCCGGCAGCGAAGGCGGCGAAACCCGCGATGAACTGCGCGAGACGCTGGCGCGTGGTCTCGTCGGTCAGGTTGCCCTCGGCATCGAAGACGCTCTGCGCCCGCGACACCATCAGCCGGCCCTCGAACCAGGGCCGGGTCCCGAGGGTGCGCAGCACCGGCAGCCAGGCATCCTGTGCCAGGATCGTCCCGAAGCCACCCGGAGAGGCGCCGAGCACGGCGACCGGCTTGCCGCCGAACAGCGGTCCGATATCGGAGGCCGGCCGCGTCAGCCAGTCGATCGCGTTCTTGAACACGCCCGGCAATGAGTTGTTGTATTCCGGCGTGAACAGCAGGAGGCCATCGGCCGCCGCCAGTTGCTGCTTCAGCGCCTGCACCGCGGGCGGGATCCCCTGCTCCCGCTCGTCGTCGCCGTTATAGAGCGGAATGCCCTCGATGCTGCCGGCCAGCAGGGTCGCGCCGTCCAGCGTGAGCTCCGTTGCGGCCCGCAGCAGGCCGGTATTGAAAGACGCCTGTCTCAGGCTGCCGGAAATTCCCAGAAGGCGTGTCATCGTTGCTCCCTCGCGCCCGACGGCCCGACCGACGGCCGGCGCGGCCAAACCCGATGCTGACGCATCTTCCCGATTGTGGCTACCATGGGCAGGATCGGTTTGCCCGGAAGGCCGCACCCAGGCGGCGGGCGGCTTTCGTCGAAGGAAGGGGACCACGGGGATGTCCGAGGCCGCGATTGCCAACCGCCTCGACCGCTCGGTCGATGATAGGATCGATCACATCCTCGGCCCCGGCCTCGCCCAGATCACGCTCGTTGAATATGGCAGCTATGCCTGCCCCTATTGCCGCGCCGCCAATGAGCGCATTGCCGAGGTCCGCGACCAGCTTGGCGAGCGCCTGCGCTACGTCTTCCGCCATCGGCCCCTGACCGGCAGCGACATCGCGCTGCGCGCCGCCGCCCTCGTCGAACGCGCAGCGACCGCCGAGCAGTTCTGGGACGCGCATGTCAAGCTGATGACCCGCTCCCAGGTGCTGACCGAAGAGGATCTTGAGGCGGTCGCGCGCGATCTCGGCCTTGCGGATATCGACCCCGAGCACGACGCCACCGACGCGCAGCGGGCCGCGGCACGCGTCGAAGCCGACATCGCCAGCTCCCATGCCAGCGGCGTGCGCTTCACTCCGAGCTTCTTCATCAACGAGCGGCGTTATGATGGCCCCTGGGATGAAAGCTCCTTCCTCGATGCGATGCTGGGGACGCTCGGCCACCGTTTCCGGGCCGCAGCACTCGATTTCGCCAGCTGGGGGCCCTCGGCCGGCATCCTGCTCCTGCTCGCGACGATCCTCGCGATCGCACTGACCAATTCGCCGCTGGGGCCGGGCTTCGAGGCGTTCTGGCATCGCGAGCTGGCGCTGTCCTTCGGCGATGCCCGCTTCGGGATGTCGCTCCAGCACTGGGTCAATGACGGCCTGCTGACGATCTTCTTCCTGGTCGTCGGACTGGAGATCAAGCGCGAGTTCACCGTCGGGCATCTCGCCGGGCGGCGCTCCGCCGCGCTGCCGATCGCCGGCGCGGTCGGCGGCATGGTGGTGCCGGCGGCGCTCTATATGCTCGTCCTGCCCGGCGGGCCCTGGTCGCATGGCTGGGGCGTGCCGATGGCGACCGACACGGCCTTCGCGATCGCGATCATCGTCATGATGGGCTCGCGGGTGCCGATCGAGCTGCGCATCTTCCTCACCGCCGCCGCCATCGTCGACGATATCGGCGCGATCATCGTGGTGGCGCTGTTCTATTCGGGCAAGCTCCAGCTCGGTTACCTGCTGGCCGCGCTGATCCTGACGGGCGGGCTTGCAGCGCTCAACCGCTCGCATATCTATCGCGTCGCGCCCTATGCGCTGATCGGCATCGCGCTCTGGCTCTGCGTCTATGCCGGGGGCTTGCATGCGACGCTGGCCGGCGTCGTGCTGGCGCTGTTCATTCCGACGCGCCCGCCAGCCGATCTCACCGCGCTCACCGCCCAGGCCAATTCGATCATGCTGGCGGAAGCGGCCCATGGTGCCGAGGTCCTGCGGCACGGCCCCTCGACCCCGGCCCTGCGCGCGCTCGACGCGATCCACGATCGCCTGGAATCGCCGGCCGACCGCCTGCTCCGCCATGCCGGCGCCCGCTCGAGCTATCTGGTGCTGCCGCTCTTCGCTCTCGCCAATGCCGGCGTCGTCATCGCGCCCGATGTCCTCGAAGGCCGCGGGATGCTGCTGCTCGCGATCGTGGCAGGGCTCGTGCTCGGCAAGCCGCTCGGCATGCTCGGCGCCACCGCACTGGCCGTCCGCCTCGGCGTCGCGGTGAAGCCGGCGGAGTATTCCTGGCTGCAGCTTGCCGGCGCGAGCGCACTTGCCGGCATCGGCTTCACCATGTCGCTGTTCATCGCCGGCCAAGCCTTCGCCGATCCCGGCGATTTCGCCGCCGCCAAGATCGCGGTCTTCGCCGCCTCGATCGGCGCCGCCCTGCTGGGAGCGGCCGTGCTCTGGAGAGCGGCACCGCGGCTCGACGCCAATCGCTGACGGCACCGACTGGCAAGGAAGCGAAATCAAATGGTTGGGAAAAAGATGGTGGGCCGGGCCGGACTCGAACCGGCACCGGCGCTGTTATGAGCAGCGAGCTCTAACCATTGAGCTACCGGCCCGCTCTTCGCCTAGCATCGCCGCCGCCCGGCAAGCAAGGCACATGCGGCCGGAATCGAAAGGGCCTCCCGGTCGACCGGGAGGCCCTGTTGGGTTCATGGGAACGGGATCGCTCCAATCGCGCGCGTCATGCCGCGGCGGGGACCTCGCGTTCGTCATGCTCGGCCGCTTGGCTCTGCCGGAAGGTGAAGCGGCCGATATGCTCAGTCAGCGCCCGCGTCTGCTCGTCCGTCAGGGCGAGCGCAGCGTTGGTCTCCTCGACCAGCGCGGCGTTCTGGTGCGCCATCGTGCCGATGCCGTCGATCTCGGTGTTGATCGCCGAGACGTCGCTCGCCTGGTTGCGGGCGGTCTGCGAGATGCCGTTCATCAGCCCGGTCAGCTCGTTCACCGAGGAGACGATCGCGCCGAACATCGCGGAGGTTTCCTCGACCAGGCCGACGCCGACCTTGACGTCGCCATGCGCCGCCTCGACCAGCTTCTTGACGTCGTTCGAGGCATCGGCCGAGCGCTTGGCGAGGCTGCGCACCTCGGTCGCGACCACCGCGAAGCCTTTGCCGGCATCGCCGGCACGCGCCGCCTCGACCGCTGCATTGAGCGCCAGCAGGTTGGTCTGGAAGGCGATCTCGTCGATCATCGCGATGACCTCGGAAATCTTGCTCGAGGACTGACGGATGCGCTGCATCGCTTCCAGCGCCGAGGCCACGACCTTCTCGCCCTGCTGCGCGCGCTCTTCCGCGCCCTGCGCCATGCCGGTCGCCTGGGCGGCCTCGCTCGCGGTCTTCTTCACGGTGCCGGCGAAGGCGCCGAGCTGGTTGGTCGCCATCGAGACGGCATTGCTCTCCTCGCTGGTGCGCTCGGCGAGATCGGTCACGCCGTCGAGGATCTCGCTGGTTGCGCTGCGGACGGCGGTAACGGTCTCGGCCAGGCGGGCGAGCGTGCTCTCGAACTCTTCGGCCAGCGCATTGGTGCCGTCCTTGAGTTCGGCGAAGGCACCCTGATACATCCCCTCGATCCGGGTCGAGAGATGGCCGGCCGAGAGCTCGGCGAGCACGTCGCAGGTCTCCAGCAGGCCGGTCTGGACCGTCTCCAGCAGCGTGTTGACCGAACCGGCGAGCGCATTGAGCTCGGGGTCGGCGAACTGCGCGGCGACGCGCTGAGTGAAGTCGCCGGCCGCGGCGGCCGCGACGACGACGCCGAAGGCCTCGCCCAGCTCGCGCATCATCTCGCGGCGCTGCTCCTGCGCCCGCGCCTCGTCCTCGACCTTGGCGAGCTCCGCGACGCGCAGCGCCACCGCATTGTCGCGGAACAGCAGCACGCTCTTCGAGATGTCGGAGATCTCGTCATTGCCCTTGGTGTCGACCACCGTCTCCAGCGCGCCATCGGCGATCGCACGGGTGGCAGCCCAGAGCCGGTTGAGGCGCCCGATGATCATCGGGCGGACGAAGAAGAAGGACAGTGCGAGCGCGATCAGCAGCGCGCCGATGCCGATGGCGGCGAGCGTGAGCTCACTCCGCTCGATCAGGGCCTTGGTCGAGTCGCGCCCGGCGATGGCGCCACCACGGGCAGCCGTCACCAGCTCGCCGACTTCGCGGCGGACCTTCTGCGCCGCCTGGTCGAGATTCTTCAGCCCGGCAACGATGGCGGCTTGCGTCGCAAGATCGCGCTCGCGGATGGCAACCAGGCCGCTGGCGCCCTCGCCGAGATCGGTCACGGCGCTGACCGCCTGCCCGCGCGCCGGGTTGGCCTGCAGCATGTCCGCCGCCGTGAGGAGGCCGCGAACCTGGCCGAGCTGGGCCTTCAGGCGCGACTTGGCGAACTCGAGCTTCTCGGTGCTGTCGACCTGGGAGATCTCGCGCAGCAGGCCGACGGTCTCGCTGATCTGGAGCTGGAGCGCCTGGGCGGTCTGGAGCGAGGACAGATCCTTGTCCAGCACCTTGGACAGGGCGGCATCGAATTCGGCGCCGCTGAGCTGCGCCGCGCTGGTGATGTTCATCTTGACGTTGAACTGGGCGTCGGCCGTCTCGAAATCGGCCATGGCGCTGAAACCTTCGCGGGCCTTGGACAGAGCGGCCAGCGCAGTGGCGGTGTCGGCGGCGTTGCGCAGCCGCTCTCCCGTCAGGTCGTTGATGTCGTTGATCTGCCGCGCCAGGTCGTCGATCGCCGATTGCGGCTTGGACTTGTCGACCTTGCCCTGCTCGGCGATGCGCCGCAGCAGCTCCAGCTGGCGCGCCTCGACGCTGTCGAGCTCGCCGGTCAGGGCCGCGCGCTGCTGGAGGGTCGATACTTCGCTGAAGCGCGCCGCCAGTGCAGTCGACTGCGTCGCCGCCTGCGAGAGCTCGAGCGCGAGTTCCACGACGGGCATCTTCTGACCGACCAGGTCGTCGACCGTATGGTCGACGCTGTTATAGGAGAACCAGGCGACCGAGGATGAGACGATGGTCAAGGCCGTCATCACACCAAGAGCGGCGTAGATGCGTGGCGCGATACCGATCCGCAGCGGCTTGCCCTCACGCGCGGGCTTGGCTTTCGTCATGAAGTCGTACTCCGGAATTCACGCAACGCTGGAGAGGAGCTCGGAAAACGGGAAGAATTCCCCGCTCAGGTTCACCCTGAACCGGCCTCGATCATCAGACTGATGCGCGAATCCCCTCCCTCCCCCGGCATATGAGCCAGGCGGTTGGGTCCGCATGCAGCGTCGAAAGGCCATGGAAGTCCCCCGGCCGAGGCGTACCCCCGGTCTGGAGCGCAGCATCGTCCAATTGCGCTTAAAGAACGCTTAAAAGTGGATTCTTTTGAATCACTCCGGCAGTCGCGGGATTCATCTGACGTTAGGGGAGGTTAAATCCCGTCAACCTTCTGGGGGAGCATCGGCCCGAAAAGTGGAGCGCGGTTTTTTCGAAAAGCCGATACACAATCAAACAGCCGAGAGGATCGGACCGAATATTCAGGCCGATCCTCTCGGCACCGGCCGGGGTCGACCCTCCTCGTCGATCGCCACGAAGGTGAAGGTGGCGTCGGTGACCTTCTCGTGCAGCGTCGTGCGGAAGCGCTTGGCCCAGGCCTCGACATGGATCTTCATCGAGGTCCGCCCGATGGATTCGATCTCGGTATAGACGCTCAGCACGTCGCCGACCTTGACCGGCCGGATGAAGGTCATCGCCTCGACCGCGATGGTGACGACGCGCCCCTGCGCCTGGTCGACGCCTGCGATGCCGCCCGCCTGGTCCATCCGCGACATCACCCAGCCGCCGAAGATGTCGCCATTGGCGTTGGTATCGCCCGGCATGGCGATGGTGCGCACGGTCAGCGTCCCGCGCGGCGCTTCCTCGGGTCCGTCAGTGGCAGGGCTCATGGGCGTCCTTCAGGCAGGCGGGGAATCCGCTCAGCCGATGATGCTGGCGCCTTGGTGGACACGCAAGCGGGCGCTTTGCACTGCCCGGCCATCTCGCCGACAATCGCGGCAAGCCTCGCGAACAGGGATTCATGCCATGCCCAGCGCCAATGCGTCCAAACCCGAGCCCGTGATCATCATCTCGCTGCGCTATGCCGATGCGCCGCGGATGTATGACTGGCTGATCGAGGCCTTCGGTTTCGAGAAGCACGCTGCCTATTATTCGGAGGACGGCAGGACGCTCCTCCATGGCGAACTCAGGATGGGTGCGAGCTTCGTCATGCTCGGTTCGTCCGAGGGCAACGAATTCGGCAAGCTGGTCTCGCGCCCGGCCGAGCTCGGCGGCACCACCGCCTCACCCTATATCGCCACCGACGATATCGACGCCCGCTGTGAACGCGCTCGCAAAGCCGGCGCCCAGATCTGCATGGAGCCGACCGACCAGCCCTATGGCAGCCGCGACTTCATCTGCAAGGACCCCGAAGGCCACGTCTGGTGCTTCGGCACCTATCGGCCTGCCTGACGCATCGGACCGAAAAGTGGAATGCACTTTTCGGAAGAATCCGATGCGACCACAAAAAGCTAGATCGCCACGATCGCGTCCGGCCGGGCGCGCGACGATCTAGCCCGCGACCTGAAGTGGCGGCATCGACCGCCGGGCCCGCAGCATCAGCCAGCAGACGATGCTGAGATTGACGAGGTTCCAGGCGAGCCCGTTGAGGAAGGCCATCCGGTACGAGCTGAAATAGTCGAAGATCACGCCTGAGAGATAGCCGCCGAAGGCCATGCCGAGCACGGTCACAGACATCACCAGCCCGATCCGGATGCCGGCCTGCTTGGCCGGCAGATACTCGCGGATGACGACGGCATACATCGGCACGATGCCGCCCTGGAACAGGCCGAAGATGCCGCTGACGACATAGAGCGACTGCAGGCCGTCGAACCAGAGATAGAGGAACAGCGCCACGCCCTGCATCAGCGAGCCCAGCGCCAGCGTCGCCGCGCCGCCGATCCGGTCCGCGACGAAGCCGGAGCCGATGCGGCTGACGATGCCGAGCAGCATCATCAGCGACAGCATCTCGGCGCCGCGCGCCACGCCGTAACCGAGATCCCCGCAATAGGCGACGATATGAACCTGCGGCATCGCCATGGCGACGCAACAGGCAAAGCCCGCGACGCAGAGCAGGAGCTGGAGCTGGCCGGCGCTGAGGCCGAGATCGCCGCGCGCCCCGGCGCTGCTGGCCTCCGCCGCGGCCATGGTCGCGGCGGTCGGCTGGCGTCGGAAGAACGGCGCGAGCGGCAGCAGCACCACCAGCGTGACGACGGCGATGCCGAAATGGGTCGCGCGCCAGCCATGGTTGGCGACACCCCAGGTGATGATCTGCGGCCAGAACACGCCGGCGAGATAGCTGCCGGAGGCACCGCAGACCACGGCAAGGCCGCGATGCTTGCGGAACCAGTGCGACAGATCCGAGATCAGCGGCGAGAAGCCGGCGGCGCTGCCCATGCCGATCAGCAACCCATGCGCGAGTGCGAACTGCCAGAGCGAATGCGACATCGCCGCTGCGGCATAGCCCGCCGCCAGCAGGAAGGCGCCCATCACGATCGGCACCATGATGCCGTAGCGGTCCGCGACCCGGCCCATGATGATGTTGCCGGCGCCGAAGCCGAGCATGGCGAAGGTATAGGGCAGCGAGGCCCCGGCCCGCAGCGTATCGAACTCGCCCTGCATCGCCGGCAGCACGACGACCACCGACCAGGAACCGACGCAGGCGATCGTGCCGACCAGCAATGCGACGGCAAGCCTCAGCCAGGCATAGGAAGAATCGGGTTGGTAGCGGTCGGCGTCCTGGGACATGCTTCCTCGGCGGCCATATCTTGGGAGATGGCTCTTCTCCGGGCAGCTTTAGCGACTGGAATCCGCCGGGCAAGCGCCTGCGGGGCAGCCCTGCCGCGCGCCAGCGGCAGGCACCCGGCATAAGCCGCTCAGCGGAAGATGCGGTCGCCTTCCATGTCGACGATCTGCTGGCCCTTTACCAGGGTGAAGTCGGCGGCCTCGGCCTGTCCGGGAAAGCGGTCGGCCCGGATGAAACGATGGCTCTTCGTCTCGCCATCGACGACCTTCTCGATGACGCCGCAAAGCTGGTACTGGCCCGCCTCTTGGTAGGGCGTGGCATGGATCGTGAAACCATTGTGCTCGATCGTCTTGACCGGGCCAGCAGGCTTGTCCTCGGCCGGCTTGCGCCCCCCGAACAGCGACTTGAAGAAAGACATGGTGCCTCCGCATTGCTTGCGGCCCGGTATAGGGCAGGAACCGCGCCAAGGGGAGCGCTGTTTCGCCTGATCGAGCAAACCCCATCGTCGGTCTACCGCTTGAACGGCGTTTCGCCGCTTCCCACATTGATAATGTTCAGGGCAGCCGCAAGGCTTCCCGATATCCTGCCGCTCCAGCGGCTGCCTCCGGACAGGGAGGTGGTCATGACACTCGGCAAATTCCTGATGATCGCGGGCGTGGCCGGCGCGACGCTGGCGACGTCCGTACTCGCCCAGTCCCCCTCGCCGCGCGGCCCGCCCTGCGCCGATCGCAACCATGTCGTCGGCCAGCTGCGCGACACCTTCGGCGAACGCATGATCGGCAGCGGGTTGGCCGAGAGCGGCGTCCTCTTTGAGCTCTATGTCGGGGCCAATGGCAGTTGGACCCTGCTCGCCACCGTCCCCACCCGGAGGAGTTGCCTGATCGGCTCCGGCGAGGCCTGGGAGCCCCTGCCGACTCCAGAACACTTCGCGGCGCAATAGAAGCCCTTGGCAGCAGCGAGGTCGTTCGGTATGGAAGCCCCCATCGGGCTCTGGTCCCGTTCGTAAGCGTCTCACGTCAGGCAACGCATCCATTCGGCATAGGCCGTCTCGGATGCGTCCGACCAGCCTGCCCCTTGCGAAAGCCTGATTTATCTATGTCCAGCTCTGCCTACCCTCGCCTCCCCGCCCGCTACGCCGGCGTGGTGATGCCGTTCTTCCTGTCCGTGCTGATGACCTTCGTCGTCTCCGGCATCTCGACACTGAAGGCCCTCGGCCCGACCACCGCGTTCCTCCAGACCTGGCCAGCCTCCTGGGCCTTGTCCTGGGTCGTGGCCTTCCCCACGCTGCTCCTGGTCCTGCCGGTCGTCCGGCGCCTCGTCGCCCTCGTGGTCGCGCCGCCGGCCTGATCTCACACGGAGAGATGGAGGGCGACCTCGCGCCGATGCGGCCGCTGGCGATGCTCGAACAGATAGATGCCCTGCCAGGTGCCGAGCGCGAGGCGCCCGCCCATCACGGGAATCGAGAGCGAAACCGGCGTCAGCGCCGCCTTGATATGGGCCGGCATGTCGTCCGGCCCCTCATCGCGATGGACGAGATAGGCCATCGCCAGATCGTCCGCCGGTGGCACCAGCCTGCGGAAAAACGCATCGAGATCGCGGCGTACATCCGGATCGGCATTCTCCTGGATCAGCAGCGAGCAGGAGGTATGGCGCACGAACAGCGTCAGCAATCCGCTCGCCTCGCCACTCGCCTTCACGAAGGCAACCGCCCGGTCGGTGAACTCGTAGAGCCCCGGCCCGCGCGTCTCGACGCTCAGGATCGTCTGCCGCGCCATCAGCGCTCGGTCAGCGCGAGCTTGGCGCCGAGCGCGACGAAGGCTGCGGCGAAGCTGCGCCTGAGCCAGGCCATCACCACTGGGCGGCCGATGACCTTGTCGCGCATCGCCGCGGCAAACAGCCCGTAGAGCGCGAAGACGATGAAGGTCATCGCCATGAACACGCCGGAAAGCTCCAGCATGCGCGCCATCGGGCTTGCCTCGTTCGCCGCGATGAACTGCGGCAGGAAGGCGACGAAGAAGATCGAGAGCTTGGGGTTGAGCAGGTTGAGCGCCAGCCCGTCGCGCAGCACCAGCCAGGCCGAGCGCGCATCCGCGGTGGTTTCGACCTTGAGCGCGCCATGCTCCCGGAGCGTCTGCCAGGCCATGTAGAGCAGATAGGCGACGCCGGCATATTTCACGATGGCGAAGGCGAGCGCGCTGGCATGCAGCAGTGCCGCGATCCCCATCATCGCCGCGATCAGATGCGGCACGATCCCGAGCGTGCAGGCGAAGGCCGCGAGCACGCTCGCCCGCGAACCGCGCGTCAGCCCGGCGGCGATCGTGTAGATCGCGCCCGTTCCAGGCGAAGCGACGATGATGAGCGAGGTCAGCAGGAATTCAGGGGACATGGTGCCTCCAAAAACGTGATGCGCAGGAAGCCCTCTCCCGCAGCGAAGATCAAGGCCGTGTCAGCAGCCCTCAAAACTTAGGTATTGACCTAAGTATTATCGGCACGCTATCGAGGAGCATGGTCGCAACCCAGCCTGCCCTCGACGACACCTTCCGCGCGCTGTCCGATCCGACGCGCCGGGCGGTCGTCCAGGCGCTCGGCCGTGGGCCGGCCTCCGTCAGCGAACTGGCGAAGCCCTTCGAGATGGCGCTGCCGAGCTTCCTGCAGCATCTCAAGGTGCTCGAGGATTGCGGCCTCGTCGCCACCCGCAAGGCCGGCCGGGTGCGCACCTGCACCCTGCGGGCGGAACCGCTCGCCGCGGCCGAGCATTGGCTGGAGGCGCAACGCACGCTCTGGACCAGGCGTCTCGACCAGCTCGACCGGCTGGTGCTGCAACTGAAAAATCAGGAGGACAACGGATGACCGATACGCATGCGACCGCCTTCGACCCGGCGCTCGACCTCGAATTGCGGCGCGAGACGGATGTGCCGCCCCGCCTGGTCTGGCGTGCCTGGACCGAGCCGAAGCTGCTGATGCAGTGGTTCACCCCGGCGCCCTGGAAGACGACCGCCTGCGAGCTCGACCTGCGTCCCGGCGGCAAGTTCCACACGGTGATGGAAGGGCCGAACGGCGAGAAGCACGACAATAACGGCTGCGTTCTGGCGGTTGTGCCGGAAACTTTCCTGCTCTTCACCGACGCGCTCGGCCCGGGCTTCCGCCCGATCGAGGGCGGCTTCATGACCGCCTCGGTCACGATCGAGCCGACGGCGACCGGCACGCTCTACATCGCCCGCGCCTATCACAAGGACGCCGCCGGCAAGCAGCAGCATGAGGAGATGGGCTTCCACGACGGCTGGGGCGCGGCCTGGGAGCAACTGGTCACGCTGGCGCGAACGCTCTGAGCTGACCAAAGTCGAGCGGGAAACGAAGAAGGGCGCCGATGGCGCCCTTCTTTTTATCTCAGTTGTCGAGGAAGCTTCGCAGCTTCCGGGAGCGGCTCGGATGCTTCAGCTTGCGCAGCGCCTTGGCCTCGATCTGGCGGATGCGCTCGCGGGTGACGCTGAACTGCTGGCCGACCTCTTCGAGCGTGTGGTCGGTGTTCATGCCGATGCCGAAGCGCATGCGCAGCACGCGCTCCTCGCGCGGCGTCAGCGAGGCCAGCACGCGGGTCGTCGTCTCCCGCAGGTTCGACTGAATCGCGGCGTCGATCGGCAGGATCGCGTTCTTGTCCTCGATGAAGTCGCCGAGATGGCTGTCTTCCTCGTCGCCGATCGGCGTCTCGAGCGAGATCGGCTCCTTGGCGATCTTCAGGACCTTGCGCACCTTCTCCAGCGGCATGGCCAGCTTCTCGGCCAGCTCCTCCGGGGTCGGCTCGCGGCCGATCTCGTGCAGCATCTGGCGCGAGGTCCGCACGATCTTGTTGATCGTCTCGATCATGTGGACGGGGATGCGGATCGTGCGGGCCTGGTCGGCGATCGAACGGGTGATCGCTTGCCGGATCCACCAGGTCGCGTAGGTCGAGAACTTGTAGCCCCGACGGTACTCGAACTTGTCGACCGCCTTCATCAGGCCGATGTTGCCTTCCTGGATCAGGTCGAGGAACTGCAGGCCGCGGTTCGTGTACTTCTTGGCGATCGAGATCACGAGACGCAGGTTCGCCTCGATCATCTCCTTCTTCGCCTGACGGGCCTCGCGCTCGCCCTTCTGGACCATCAGCACGATCTTGCGGAATTCCTGGATCTCCAGGCCGGTCTCGGAGGCGAGCGTGTGCACCTCCTCGCGCAACTGCTTGATGCGCTCCAGCTCCGCCGCGACGAATTCCTTCCAGCCGCGCGAGCCGAGCTTGGAGACGCGCAGGACCCATTTCGGGTCGAGCTCGCCGCCGACATGCTGCTTCAGGAAGTCCTCACGGCCGACGCCATAGCTCTCGGCGAGGCGCAGCAGGCGCGTCTCATGGCCGATCAGGCGCTTGTTGATGTCGTAGAGCTGCTCGACCAGCGCCTCGATGCGGTTGTTGTTGAGCGAGAGCGACTTCACCGCGGTGATGATGTCGTCCTTGAGCTTCTTGTACTTGCGGTCCTGCGACGGCGAGAGCTTGGTGTTCTCCAGCCGGTTCGCGATGTCCTGGTCCTGCAGGCGGCGCAGCTTCTTGTAGTCGTCGGCGATGGCGTTGAAGGTTTCGAGCACGCGCGGCTTGAGCTCGGCCTCCATGGCCGAGAGCGACACGTTGTTCTCCATGTCGTCGTCGTCCATGTCCGGCGGGGTCTCGCCCTCCGGAGTCTCGGCCTGCTCGCTTTCCTCGGCCTCTTCCTCGCCGGCGACGGCGGGGTTCTTGCCGTCGGGGCCGGCATAGGTGGCTTCGAGATCGATGATGTCGCGCAGCAGCACCTTGCCGTCGACGAGTTCGTCACGCCAGATGATGATGGCCTGGAACGTCAGCGGGCTCTCGCAGAGGCCCGCGATCATCGCCTCGCGGCCGGCCTCGATGCGCTTGGCGATCGCGATCTCGCCCTCGCGCGAGAGCAATTCGACCGAGCCCATCTCGCGCAGATACATGCGGACGGGATCGTCGGTGCGCTCGGTCGGCTCGAGATTGCGCTTGGTCTCGACCGGCAGGGTCTGGCGCGAGGCGTCGACCATGTCGCCGCCCTCAGGCTCTTCCTCGTCGGCGCCGCCATCCTTGCGGGCAGCGCGCTCCTCGCCGGCGGCTTCCGGGTCCTCGTTGTCGACGACGTTGATGCCCTGCTCGCTGAGCTGGCCGAGCACGTCCTCGATCTGCTCGGAGGAGAATTCCTCCGAAGGCAGCACCTCGTTCAGTTCGTCATAAGTGACATAGCCGCGCTTCTTGGCGAGCTTGATCATCCGCCTTACGGCCTGATCAGTCAGGTCGAGCAACGGGCCATCGGTCGTCGGGGGGGCATCCGGCACGACCTGATCGGTCTTTTCCCGTTCGCTCGCTTTAGTCGCCATCAATCAGCGCTCCGCACTCGCGCCGGCCATGACCGAGAAAGCCATATACCGACGCATAAAAGGGCGGCGCGACCGCAGGTCCGGCGCGCTCACCCACCCAAATCATTGCTCGCAGATGGCACCAGACGTCGTTGACGAATCGTGAACCACCCGACAGCTTGCGCGCATGGACCCGCGTCCACCAATCGCTGGGTGATCAATCCTCGGACATGGCCTCGGTACCCTCGATCGTCTCGAGGCGGGCCTTGACGTCCTTGATCCAGGCGAAATTGGCTTCGGTCGCGTCGTCAGCCAAGGCGCGCTCGGCTGCTCTCAACTCGCTATTTAGCGTTCGCGCGCGATGATGCAAGACGAGAGCCTGATGAATCGAGTCGAAAACCGATTCAGGATCAGCGTCTTGCGCGAGTTTTAATCGCTCGGCCGGCCCTGTGACCGCCATCAGGTGGCCCTGCGCTTCCCGAACCCGCGGCTGCGCCAGGCGATTCGCCAGCACCTCGCGATCGAGCGTGCCCTCGACGGAATCGAGCAGCGCCTGCCGGAAACGCTCGGCCGCGGTCCCGTCCAGCGAAAGCTCTGCGATCTCGTCGGCGCAGCGCAGGATGAGATCGGGATGGCTCGCCAGCGCCAGCAGGATGAAGGCCTCGCGCTGGTCCTCGCCGCGCAGCTTCGCCAGCATGCGTGACTGTGTCACCGCGCTCGAAGCCTTCAGCGGACCGGCAAGCCAGGGGGGCACCTGCCGACCGAACCCGCCGCGCTGAGGCGATCCGCCCCGGTTGCGCTGAAAATTTCCACCTCCGCCGCCACGCTCCTGTCGCGCCGGCGCGGTGCTGGCGAAGAGCTGCCCCAGCCGCTCGTCCATCTCGCGACGATAATGCTTGCGCGTGGTCTCGTCGCGGATCTGCCCGAGCGGTTCCTTCAGCCGCCGCTCGAAGGCGGCGCGGCGCTCCGGCGTGTCGAGCGGACCGGCCTCGACCTCGCGCTGCCAGAGCATGTCGACCAGCGGGCGCGCTGCCGTGACCACCTCCGCGATCGCCTGCCGCCCGCCCGAGCGAGCGAGGTCGTCCGGGTCCTGCCCGTCTGGCAGCAGGGCGAAGGAAAGCGACTTGCCCGGCTCCAGCATCGGCAAGGCCAGGTCGATCGCCCGGCTCGCCGCCTTGCGGCCGGCCTTGTCACCGTCGAGGCAGATCACCGGCTCGTCGGCCATGCGCCAGAGCAGGCCGAGCTGGTCCTCGGTGAGCGCCGTGCCGAGCGGCGCCACCGTCTGCGGGAAGCCCGACAGGGACATCGCGATGACGTCGACATAGCCCTCGACCACGACGACCTGCCCGGTGTCGTGCGACGCCTTGCGGGCGTTATGATGGTTGAACAGCAGCGAGCCCTTGTGGAAGAGCGGCGTCTCCGGCGAGTTCAGGTATTTCGCCGCGACCTCCGAGCTCATGGCCCGCCCGCCGAAGGCGATGACCCGCCCGCGGGAATCATGGATCGGAAACATCACCCTGTCGCGGAAACGGTCATAGGGCACGGCGATCTCCTCGCCATGCACGAGCAACCCCGCCTCCATCATCAGTTCGGCCGGAACGCCCTTCCCCGCCAGATGGTCGCGCAACGCGAACCGATCGACCGGACCGTAGCCGAGGCGGAAGCGCGTGCGCGCCTCGCCGTCGAGGCCGCGCGTCGCGAGATAACGCCGGGCGCCGCCGCCGCGATCGCCCATCAGTTCAGCCTCGAAGAACTGCGCCGCGAGCTCCACGACCTCGTGCAGCCCCTTGCGTTTCTCCTCCTGGACCTGCGCCTCCGCCGTGATCTTCGGCAGGATGACGCCGGCCTCGGCCGCGAGCTTCTCGACGGCCTCCGGGAAGGAGAGCCCTTCGGTCTCCATCACGAACTTGAAGATGTCGCCGTTCTTGCCGGATGAGAAATCGAAGAACGAGGCTTTCTGGTCGTTGACGAAGAAGGAGGCCGTCTTCTCGGCGTTGAAAGGCGAGAGCCCCTTCCATTCGCGACCGGCCTTCTGCAGGCGCACGCGCTTGCCCACGACCGCCGAGACAGGCAGCCGCGCCTTGATCTCATCAAGGACGGAGGGCGGGAATTTCATCGACCTTATGTGGACCTGCAGAAGCCGAAAGCCAACCGCCGATCGCGCCGGCAGCTGGCTTTCAACCGTGATTCACAGTGATGGCGGGTGACCTCGAAAGGCGGTCGCCGCGAGACGCTCAGCCGCCGAGCGCGGCCTTCACCATCGGGCTGACCTTGCCGAAATCCATCTGGCCGGCATAGGCCGCGCGCAGGACGCCGATGACCTTGCCCATGTCCTTGACGGCGGTCGCGCCGGTATCAGTCACAGCCTTATCGATCGCGGCCTTCACCTCGTCATCCGACATTTGCTTCGGCAGATAGGCCGAGATCACCGCGACCTCGACGCGCTCGCCCTCGGCCAGCTCCGGGCGGTTATTGGCGTCGTAGATCGCGATCGATTCCTGGCGCTGCTTGATCATCTTCTGGAGCACGCCGAGGATCTCGTCGGCGGTCGCCTCGCCCTTGCCGGCGCCGCGCGCCTCGATATCCTTTTCCTTCAGCGCGGCGCTGATCAGGCGGATCGCCGCGACCTTGGCTTTTTCGCCGGCCTTCATCGCTTCCTTCATGTCGGCCGTGAAGCGCTCGCGCAGGCTCGTCATCTCGTTGTTCCTTTTTCTTTTGTGCGGCCTGCGCCGGCTTTGATTGACGGGCCGGGCCCGGCTCTTTAAGGCTCGCGTTCCAGACCGGCGGAGTGGATTGCTGCAGCCCCGCCCCCGCATTTTGCCGCTGGAGCGGCCTGGATCGAGACATAGACATGACCGCCACCGAAGGAAACCCCGCCGCAGGCGGCTGGACAGAACCGCACGCGACCGCACTCCTCGTGCTGGCCGACGGCACGGTGCTGGAAGGCTTCGGCCTCGGCGCCATCGGCGAGGCGCCGGGCGAGGTCTGCTTCAACACGGCGATGACCGGCTATCAGGAAATCCTGACCGACCCGTCCTATGCCGGGCAGATCATCACCTTCACCTTCCCGCATGTCGGCAATGTCGGCGTGAACGAGGAGGATACCGAGACGGTGAACGCCGCCGCCTCCTCCGGCGTGCGCGGCTGCGTGCTCCATGCCGCCATCACAGAGCCCTCAAGCTGGCGCGCCAACCGGCATTTCGACGCCTGGCTCAAGGCGCGCAACATCGTCGGCATATGCGGCGTCGACACCCGTGCGCTGACCGCACTGATCCGCGACAACGGCATGCCGAATGCCATCCTCGCCCATAGCCCGGACGGCGTCTTCGACATCGAGCGCCTCAAGAAGCAGGCGGCCGCGCTGCCCTCGATGGCAGGCCTCGACCTCGTTCCGCTGGTCACCGCCGCGCAGCGCTATGACTGGGACGAGACGCCCTGGATCTGGCCGGCCGGCTACGGCAAGCGCGACAGCAGCCAGTTCAAGGTCGTCGCCATCGACTACGGCGTGAAGCGCAATATCCTGCGCCTGCTCGCCAAAGCCGGCTGCGACGTCACCGTCGTGCCCTCGACCGCGACCGCCGCCGATATCCTGTCGCTCAATCCGGACGGCATCTTCCTCTCCAACGGCCCCGGCGACCCCGCCGCGACCGGCGAATATGCCGTGCCGGTGATCAAGGAACTGCTCGAGAAGAAGGTCCCGACCTTCGGCATCTGCCTGGGGCACCAGATGATGGCGCTCGCCATCGGCGGCCAGACCATGAAGATGAAGCAGGGCCATCACGGCGCCAACCATCCGGTTCAGGACAAGACCACCGGCAAGGTCGAGATCGTCTCGATGAACCACGGCTTCGCGGTCGATCCGGCGAGCCTGCCCGCGCATGCGGTCGAGACCCATGTCTCTCTCTTCGACGGCTCGAACAGCGGCATCGCGCTCACCGACCGCCCGGCCTTCAGCGTCCAGCACCATCCGGAAGCCTCGCCCGGCCCGCAGGACAGCCACTACCTTTTCATCCGCTTCACCGAGCTGATGGCGGCCGAGAAGGCGAAGAAGGCGGCCTGAGGGCCGTCCTTATGCCGAAGGAGACGGGCATGATCCACCAGTTGCGCATCTACGAGATCTTCGAGCGCAACAAGGCGGCCTTCCATGCCCGTTTCCGCGACCATGCCGCCCGCATCATGGCGCGCCACGGCTTCAGGATCATGGCGATGTGGGAGACGGCCAGCGCCGCCCGCACCGAGTTCGCCTATATCCTCGCCTGGCCCGATGCCGAGACGAAGGCAGCGGCCTGGGCGAGCTTCATGGCCGATCCCGAATGGATCGAGATCAAGCGCGTGACCAAGATCGAGCAGGGCGACATGGTCGGCGCGATCGAGGATCGCCTGATGACGCTGACCGCCTATTCGCCCCCGCTCGATTGACAAGCGCCGGCCTCGCGCGCTTTAAGCGAACCATGATCAGCCTGCTCGCCTTCCTTCACGGCTATTACGCCCCGTCCTCATAGAGGCGGTGGCATTCCCATGTTCAACCGCCGCGCTGGCGGTTGAATTCAGGCAGATCACCCGGCATCGCGGCTCACCACCGAGCGAAAACGATGTCCTCCAAGATCAGAACCATCTCCACCATCGGCATCATGGGTTTCGGCGCCTTCGGACGCCTGATGGCCCGCCATCTCCAGCCGCATTTCGCGCTACGCGTCTGTGATCCCGTAAACACGCCCGCAGCCAATACGAGCGGCAAAGGCTTGCAGCCTGCCACCGCTGCTGAAGTCGCCGCCTGCGATCTCGTCATCCTCGCCGTGCCCGTCCCGGCCATCCCCGAGGCGATCACGACCTTGCGCCCGCATCTGAAGGCGGGCGCGATCGTGCTCGATGTCGGCTCGGTCAAGATCGGCCCGGCCCGCGCCATGCAGGCAGCGCTGCCAGACGATATCGAGATCATCGGCACGCACCCGCTCTTCGGCCCGCAGAGCGCCCGCGACGGGCTCGCCGGCCTAAAGATCGCGCTGTGCCCCATCAGAGGGAAAAGCACGCCGCGGATCGCCGCCTTCCTGCGCCATGTTCTCAAGCTGAAGGTCATCGTCACCACGGCGGACGCACATGACCGCGAGGTTGCGATGGTGCAGGGCCTGACCCATCTCATCGCCAAGATCCTGGTCCGGATGGAACCCCTGCCCCGGACGATGACCACGGCGAGCTTCGACCTCCTGATGCAGGCGACCGAGATGGTGCGCTACGACGCACCGAACGTTTTCATGGCGATCGAGCGCGCCAATCCGCATGCCAAGGCAGTGCGCGACCGCTTCTTCGCGCTGGCGGAGGAGATGCGGCTGTTCCTGGAACATGGCCATGCCGAAACCGCACAGTCCGCCTCCCTGCCTCACAAGGTCGCAGAGGTCGCGCAGGCCTAGCCTTCGCGATCCTGACCGACGAGAATACCGGAAACACGAATGCTCCTGCGATGACCGACAATCCCCTGCTCTACCCGGGCGCCGCCCATCCCGACCTGCGCGAGCCGATGATCGCGGAGCTCGTCCGCACCTTCTATGCGCGGGCGAGGGAGGACAAGCTGATCGGCCCGGTCTTCGAGGCGGCGGTCGAGGACTGGGACCACCATATCGGCAAGATCACCGATTTCTGGAGCGGCGTGATGCTGCGCACCGGCCGCTACGATGGCCGCCCGATGCGCCCGCATCTGATCCTGCCGCTCGAGGGCAAGCATTTCGACCGCTGGCTCGACCTGTTCGAGATCACCGCGCACGAGGTTTGCCCGCCCGATATCGCGCAGGCCTTCATCGTCCGGGCGCGCCGCATCGCCGACAGTTTCGAGATGGCCCGCGCTAGCCAGCGCGGCGAGTTCGCCGCGCCAAGGCACAGCTTGCGCGGAACCTAGACGTCAGGCCGCTCTGGCTTCCCGGCTGACAAACGTCGCGATCTCTCCGCGATCGGCGCCCGCTTCCAGCGCGATCCGCTCAGCCAAAGCCGCCACCGACGGCCTAAGAGCGCCCAGCGGCCGGTCGAGCCAGTAGGAGACCGGGTTCAGCGCCTCGCGCTCATCCACACGAACGACCCGACCTGCCGCCAGTTGCTCGCGTGCCAGCGGCGGACGCGCCAAGGCGATGCCGAGCCCATGCGCGGCGGCATCCAGCACGAGATTGTAGTCCTCGAAGCGCCGGTCCTGCGGGCGCGGGCGATAGTCCAGCCCCTGCGCCGCGAACCACGCTTTCCAGCCGGCAGCATCCGAGTCGTGGATCAACGGCTGAGCCAGCAGGCGCTCCGGCGCGCCCTCCCCGATCACTTCGGCAAGCTGCGGCGAGGCGATCGGAAAGCACCACTCCTCGAACAGCTTGAGCGAGAGCCGATCCGGCGCACCGCCGCGCCCGCAACGTATCCCGAGATCCACACCTTCCTCCTCGAAATCCACCTTGCGATGCTCGACCTGCAGCACTATCCGCAGGGAGGGCGTGCCCTCCTCCAGCACGGCCAATCGCGGCATCAGCCAGAGCGCGCAGACCGAAGGCGGCGCGCTGACCCGCACGACCGAGGCACCCCGCGCCTCGCGCCAGCGCTCGGAATTGTCGGCGATCAGCGCGAAGGCCTCCTGCGTGCGCTGGAGCAGGCGCTGCCCCTCCGGCGTCAGCGAGACGCCGCGCGCCTGCCGCAGGAAGACGCGCAGGCCGAGCCAATGCTCGAGCTTGGCAATCTGCCGGCTCACCGCGCCATGGGTCAGGTTCAGCGCCTCGGCGGCGGCCGAGAAGCTGCCGGTGCGGGCAGCCGCCTCGAAGGCACGCAGGGTATCAAGCGGAGGCAGGTTTGAGCTGTGATCCATCATCACAGCTCATGCGCGAATTGTTCGTTTGTCAATCAGCTCGCCGAGGCGCTTATCGGGGGCAACTTCTCGTCATCGATGGATCGACGCCATGTCCTCCTCCAGCTGCGCCTCCCCCGCGCTGACCGCCTCCGGCAGCCAGCGCCTCGACCCGACGCTGGTCTTCACCGTGACCTTCACGGTCATGGCCTGGGCCTCCTCCTTCCCGGCGATCCGCGCCGGCCTCGCCGGCTTCGGCCCGGCCGAAATGGCGGCGCTGCGCTTCGCGCTCGCCGGTGGTCCGGCCGCGCTCTTTCTCATCGCGACGCGGGCGAAGCTGCCCGAGCTTGGCGACATCTGGCGCTTCCTCGTCGGCGGCGTGATCTTCATCGCTGGTTACGCCCTGCTGCTGAATTTTGGCCAGCGCGTCGTGCCAGCCGGTCCCGCCGCCTTCATCATCAACACCAACCCGATCATGACGGCCGTGCTCGCCATGATGATCCTCGGCGAGCGTTTCAGCCTCACCGCCTGGCTCGGCACGGCCATCTCCTTCGCGGGCATCGGCGTGATCGCGCTCGGCAAGGGGCTCGATGTCGAGATCGGCGTCAGCGTGCTGCTGATCCTCGGCGCCGCTTTCTGCAACGCCATCACCACGGTCGTGCAGAAGCCGCTCTTCGCCCGCTACAAGCCGCTCCATGTCGCCGCGTGGAACATGGCGATCGGCGGCTTCGTGCTGCTGCCCTTCCTGCCCTCGGCGATCGAGCAGGCACAGGTCGCCCCCGCGATTTCGTTCTGGTCGGTGGTCTATCTCGCGGTGGTGCCAAGCCTGATCGCCTACGGCACCTGGGCGATCACCCTCTCGCGCCTGCCGGCCGCCCGCGCCTCGAATTTCCAGTATGCCGTGCCGCCGATGGCGATGCTGATCGGCTTCCTCTGGCTCGGGGAAATCCCCACGATCTTCGGGCTGATCGGCGGCGCCATGGCGCTCGCCGGGGTCGTCGTCGTCAACCTCAAGCGCTGATCAGAACCCTCTCGCCTCCAGCGCCTTCTCGTCATCCGCGATATAGTCGCGGATGATCGGGACGGCGCTCTTGTGCTGGCCTAGCAGGAGCTGGAACACCATGTCGCCGCCGATATCGAAGGAAATCGAGCAGGCGCAGAGGTAGAATTCCCACATCCGGGCGAAGCGCTCGCCCATCATCGCGACGACCTCGTCGCGCTTGGCCATGAAGCGCTCGCGCCAGGCTTCCAGCGTCCAATGATAGTGGCGGCGCCAGAACTCACAGTCGGAGGCCCACAAGCCGGTCTGCTCCTGCGCCGCAAACACCTCGGAGAGTGCCGGCGCATAGCCGCCCGGGAAGATGTATTTATCGAAGAACGGCCCGGTGAAGCCGGGCGGCCCGACGCGGCCGATGCAGTGGACCAGCGCGATCCCGTCCGGCGTCAGCAGATCGCGAATCCCGCCGAAGTACTCGCCGTAATGCGCGACGCCGACATGCTCCATCATGCCGACCGAGACGATGCGATCGAATTTACCACCCAGCTCGCGGTAGTCCTTGTTGATGAAGGTCACGGCATCGCCAACGCCGGCCGCCTCGGCCCGCCTCGAGGCCGCCGCCATCTGGTCGGGCGAGACATTGAGCCCGGTCACCTTCGCCCCGCAGGCCTTGGCGAGGTAGATCGCAAGCTCGCCCCAGCCCGAGCCGATATCGAGCACGCTCATGCCGGGCTCGATCCTGAGCTTGGCGGCGAGATGGCGGAGCTTCGCCTTCTGCGCGTTCTCCAGCCCAACATCGGGGCTGTGCCAATAGGCGCAGGAATAGGTCATCGTCTCGTCGAGCCAGAGCCGATAGAAATCGGTCGGGATGTCGTAGTGATGCTTGACCTTTTTGCCGGCGACGCCGAGCGGGTTATGCATCCGCCAGCGCCGGATCTTGAAGCGCACCTTGCGGATCGCCTGCTGCAACGGGTCCTTGCGCATCTCGCGGCGCTGCAGCCAGAACAGCGTCAGCAGGTCGTGGATCGTGCCTTCCTCGAAATCGATCCGCCCATCCATATAGCCTTCGGCCAGGGCGAGCTCGGGATTGAGGAAGAGCTCGCGCTCGACGCGGTTGTCGTGGAAACGCACGGTGACGGCCGGCGCGATCTTCGTGACGCCCGCGAAGAGCAGTTCCGCCGGCCCCGAGCCGAAGACATGCTTCTTGCCGTCGGGCGTGATGACCGTCAGGCGACCGTGGCGGACGAACCGCTTGAGCAATCGCGGCAGCAGCAGCATGGGCGCTCCTCGTCTCGATTCGACATCCGGACGAAGCGACAACTAAAGCCGAAACGCCGCGGCCTCGAAAGCCCGGCTGTTGCAGAGCCACCCGGCTTATGCGTAGTCATCGCGAACATCGCTGCAACCCGAGGCTCGACCGAACACATGTCCTGGCGCGATTTCTGGAATGGCGAGCATTCGATCTACGTCTCGCCGCGCCACAAGGCCCTGCATTACCGCGCCATCGCGACCGATCTCATCGCCCATATCCCGGCCGGCGACGCCGTCGTCCTCGACCATGGCTGCGGCGAGGCGCTGGATGCCGGCCGCGTCGCCGCATCCTGTGGGCGGCTCTATCTCTGCGAGGCGGCGCCGACCGTTCGCGACAAGCTGCGCGCGCAGTTCGGCCGCAAGGACACTATCGTCGTGGTCTCACCGGAAGAGGTCGAGGCCCTGCCCCCGGCCTCGCTCGACCTCGTGGTCGCCAACTCCTTGCTCCAGTATCTCTCGCGCGACGAACTGAAGGCGCTGCTCGAAATCTGGCGGGACCGGCTGAAGCCGGGTGGCGCACTGGTCGTCGCCGACATCATCCCGCCCGATGTCAGCCCCCTGACCGACGCCTCGCAATTGCTCGCCTTCGCCTGGCGCGGCGGCTTCCTGCTGGCGGCCCTCGGCGGCCTCGTCCGGACCGTCTTCTCGGACTATCGCAAGCTCAGGGCGCAATACGGCCTTTCGACCTATACCGCGGACGCGATCACGGCCCTGATCCGTGAAGCGGGCTTCGCCGATGTGCAGCAACCGAAGAACTTCGGACACAATCCGCACCGGATGACGTTCAAGGCAACCAAGGCCAAGATATAGACGAAAGTAGAATTCGAGCCGGAAATTCGGCGGCCTGCATCGATATTACCTTACGGAATTTCGCCAAACACCTTGATCTGGCGGATCAGATATGGCTTTGAGCGCGGCTTGCCCCTTCAGGCGCGAGATTTCCGTGCAGGACCAGTTCGTCTGCCCTTACTGCGATGCCGCGCTCAATCGGGGCGTGCTGTCGTGCCGCTGCTGCGGCCGGGACCTCACCCCCGTGCTGCCGCTGCTGCATCGTCTCGACGCGCTGGAACAGCGCCTCGCTGCCTTCGAGAAAAGCGCCGAGGACGATCGCGCTGCAATGGCCCGCACTTGGGTGGCCGAACCTCAAAGAGCTGCCGCCGTCGAGCCTGCCGGGCCTTGGCGGGAAGCCGAGCCGCGCGTCCTGCCGGTCGCGCGCCGGCGCTTCTGGGTGCTGCCTTTCGGCCTGGTCTTGCTGCTGCTCGCCTATTGCGCGGTGATCCTCTGGCTCGACCTGCCGCTCTGGACCCTGCGCCTGTCCTCGATCGCGATCCCCTTCCTGACGGGCCTGATCTATTTCGGCCTCCGCCCGCGCCTGATCGCCTTCGATATCGGCGTTGCCATCGCTTTCGCGATTTTTTCTGTCGGGACCATGAACGCGTTGCTGAGTTGGCACGACAACATACCGCTCCTTCCGCAAGGGCCGGCAGCCTGGCGCGAGACTTCGTTCTACGCGCTGAGCATCGGCGCTTCCATGTTCTCGGGGATGTTGCTGCGCGTGACGCAGGCTGCGCTGACCGCGCGTGGCCTCGTCTCGCTGCCGGAACTGCGAAAGGGGCTGCAGGCCGTCCACGGCAAGGTGCCGATGGAAACGCTGAAGACGATCGAAACCACCATCCTGATGGCCGGCACCGCCATTTCGGCAATCGCCGGTCTCATTGCCGCAATCCTGGGAGTGAAATAGGACGATGATGAAGTCTGTGCTCGCTCGGCACATGCTGCCTGCCGTTCTCGCCACCGCCGCCATGCTGACGGCGGTACAAGCCGCCGACCCGGTCCACCTCATCACCCGCGAGGAAGCCGGGCTGCCGGCCGCGGCCAAGACCCCGGCCAGCACGCGCAACCTGACGCGCGGCCCCGGCATCGACACCCTGCCGACCCCGGACAAGGGCGTCGACGGCAAGCCCTTCCGCCTCGCCGTGCGCTTCATGCCGAGCAACGGCGTTCCGATCGACCCCGCGACCGTGCGCGTCTTCTACCGGCGCCAGCCGCCGATCGACATCACCCAGCGGATCAAGCCGTTCATCACACCCGCCGGGATCGACGCACCTTCGGTCGTCGTCCCGAGCGGCAGCCATGTCATCGAGATCGAGGCCACCGACAAGGAAGGCCGCGTGGGCCGCAGGCAGCTCACGCTGACCGTCGCCCCGACGCAGTAACAGCCGGACAGGGCGGTGCGAGCCTGTCGCCTCACGCCGCCCTGTCCGCGAAGCTGAAGAATTTGTGGCCGAGGAAGGAAAACACCATCACCACGCCCGTGGTGACCAGTTGCATCGGCAGATAGGGCAACCCTGCCCGCGCCACGAACAGATGCATCAGGATGCCGGTGAGCACGAAGCCGCCAGCGGCGATCAGGGCGAAGCGCCAGCCGGCCTGGGCATGGCTGCGGGTCGCATCGAAGGTCATCCAGCGATTGAGCGCGTAGGACACCAGCGCGCCGACGATGAAGCCGGCGAGCGTCGCCGGCACGGGATCGATGCGGCCGAGCTCGACCAGCCCGATCAGCACGCCGTAATGCGCGACCGCGGTCAGCCCGCCGGCCAGGACATAGGCGGCGAGCTGGCGAAACTGGCGCGGATAATGGCGAAGCGGCATCCGCGCTTCCTAGAGGATGCCGTGGGTTCGCGGAAGCCCGTCAGCCGGCGTCGCTGCCAGCCAGATTGGCCGGCATGCCACCGACGGGCATGTCGAGCCCCTGCTTCAGCGTATCCAGATGGAATTCGCGAATGCGCCCATTGGCGGGATCGCTGACGAAGGCGTTGCCGCCGATCACGGCGAGGCTCGGCACCGGCGTCTTCGCACCATAGGCGCAATCGAAGGCGGCAACGGCATCGAAGGCCGCAAGCTCCTTCCAGGCCGGCGCGATCTCGTAGATCCGGAGCTTGCCGTCCGGCGTCAGGTTGGCGAGGCGGCCGCCATCGCCGCTGAGCTCGAACTGGCAGGCAGCCTGCCCGCCCGGCACCGCCAGCACATCGTCCGCCTTGAGCGCCTTTGTATCCGGATCGATCCGCAGCAGCGCGTCATACGGCGCCTTCAGCCCGTAATTGCCGACAAGATAGCGCCCGCCCGCCCGCGACTTCAGGGCGCTGACACGGCGCTCGTCGGGATAGCCGAGCTTGCGCCCGCTCCATGCCGCGGCGGTTCCCTGCCCGGCCTTTGCCAGCACGAGCAGGCCACCGCCCTCGCCCTCGGCGCAGCCGAAAACATGGCGCCCCCGCGCTTCGGCCGAGCCGTGGAAGAGCTTGCAGGAGGCATCGGGCTTTCCGGCATCGTCGAACAGCGCGATCCGCTTCCAGTCCTTGCCCTGCTCGAGAATCTCGAAGCCGTTGGGTCGCGAGGAGGCGCTGCGGTCGTCACCCCTGGCATAGGCGGGGTTGGGGATCGACATCAGCCATTGCCGGTTGCCCAGCGGCACGGCGATGCCGTGCTGCGGCGCCGGGCTCGGCCAGACCGTGACGGCAGGCTTGTCCTTGGCGAGGCTGTCGATCGCGACCAGCACCGCCTTCGGCTCGCTCTTGCCCTCCCAGGGCCGCAGCCCGTCGAAGAACAGCGCGAGCTGACCATGGCCGGAGAGCACATGCGCCGGCCGGTCGCCCTTCACGGCGAAATCGAGCAGCTTCGGCGGCGCCTTGTCGAGATCGACATGGTCGCCATGCGATTCCGCGATCAGCCCGCTGTCGAGGATACCAAGCGTGCCGGCCTCGTCCCCGGTCTTCACCACGACATAGCGCCCGCCGGAGACGCCGGCGAAACCGGGATTGGCCTTCGGCACGTCGAAGCTGTGCGTGACCTCGCCGCTGTCGAGATCGAGGATGCGGACCACCGGCTTCTCGTGATCGGCGAAGATCAACCGCCGGCGCAGCGGCGCATGGTCATGGGCGAAAGCCGCGGAGGCGAGCAGGCAGCCGGCGAGGCCAGCGGCAGCGAAACGGAAGGAAGGCACGGGAAGCTCCAAGGCAATTATGCAATGATATAACATTGCATTACTACCTCAAGAACTCAACCCACTGCCGCGCTCCCGCAGTGGACAATGCCGATATCGCCGGCGCGCTCCGGCGCCGGCGCCCCGCTGTCAATCAGGCAGCCTCAGGCCCTGACCTCGAACACCATGTTGAACGGCGTCTCGGTTGCGCGGCGGAAATGCTGGAAGCCCGCATCCATCGCGACCTTGCGCAGCCGCATCTCGCCGGCTTGCGCGCCTAGCCCTAGCCCGACCTCCTGCGAGAGCGAGGCCGGCGTGCAGATCATCGTCGATGCCCCGTAGAAGATCCGCCCGACCGGGTTGAGGTTGTCCTTGAGATGATCATGCGCGAAGGGCTCGACGATCATCCAGCTCCCGTCCTTGGCCAGCGACTCCCGCACATGCTTTCCTGCCCCGACCGGGTCGCCCATGTCGTGCAGGCAGTCGAACATCGTCACGAGGTCGTATTTCCGCTCCGGAAAGTCCTTGGCTGAGGCGCGCTCGAAAGTGATGCGGTCGCCGACGCCGGCCTTTTCCGCCGCCTCGCGCGCCCGCTCGATCGACGGCCCGTGATAGTCGAAGCCGTGGAAGCGCGATTGCGGATAAGCCTGTGCCATCAGGATGGTAGAGGAGCCGTGCCCGCAGCCGACATCGGCGACGGTCGCCCCGCGTTCGAGCTTGGCCTTGACGCCATCCAGCGCCGGAATCCACTCCGCCGTCAGATGCGCATTGTAGCCCGGACGGAAGAAGCGCTCGGTTCCGCGGAACAGGCACTTGCTGTGTTCGTGCCAGCCAAGCCCCGAGCCGTTGCGGAAGGCCTCCTCGACCTTCGGCTCGTCGAGCCACATCGACTGGATGATTTCGAAGGCCCCGGCGAAGAAGGCCGGGCTGTCCTCCTCCGCGAAGGCCATGGCTTGCTCCGGCGACAGACTGAAGCTGTCGCTGCCTTCGTCATAATCGACATAGCCGGCCGAGGCCTGACCGGCGAGCCATTCGCGCAGATAGCGCTCCTTGAGGCCCGTCTTCTGCGCCAGTTGTTGGGAGGTGACGGGCTCGCCATCGCCCATGGCCTTGTAGAGGCCGAGCTGGTCGCCCAGCACGATCAGGGCGCCGGTGACGGAAGCTCCGACATCACCAACGAGACGCTCCACCAAAGTATCGAGTTTCTGAGGGTCGGCAGCACGCATGGCCATCCTCCTCGGGTTCGAGCGTGGCCGGTGCCGTATCGCGAACCGGCTCGACGCCATCGCGGAAACGATGACGTTAAACCTGTCCGGATACCTGTCAACGAGGCGACGTCTGCCCCTACGCCTCGTCGCTGCCGGAAAGCCATTCCGGCCCGAGACGCGGCAGATTCGGGTCCCTCCGGGCAGTCTCGATCACGCTGGCGATGAGCCCCGGGAAGCGCTGGTTCAACTCGTCGCGCCGGATGCTGAGATAGCGCGAGGTCCCCTCCACCCGCATGCGGGTGATCCCGGCCTCGCGCAGCTTGGCGAAATGGTACGAGAGCAGCGAGGGCGAGGCGAGCGCAGTGAAATGGCTACAGCGCGCCTTGTCGACCTCGCTGACCTCGGCCAGCGCGACGAGGATGCCGAGCCGGATCGGGTCGGCCAGCGCCGCGAACACGTCGGCGGGCGCGACATCCTCGATATCGGGGTGGAAAACCGGCTTCATGGCCTCCGAGATAGGCGATGCGACCGCTCCTGACAATATTCAACATTCATTGAAATTACCCTTGTGGTAATTGCGAGGCAGGTTTATTTCAACGATCATTGAATTTCGAACCGTGCTTTCGAAACAGCGATCATCCGCAAGGATCATTCCCATGGATACGCGCCTTCTCTCGCTCGCCGGCGGCGCCTTCGCCATCGGCACGGGCAGCCTGATCGTCACCGGCATCCTGCCCCATCTCGCCTCCGGCCTCTCCGTCTCCGTCGACACAGCCGGCCTGCTCATCTCGATCTTCGCGCTGGCCTACGCCATCGGCTCGCCGATCCTCTCCACCGTCCTCGGCGATACCGACCGCAAGACGGTGCTGGGCGGCGCGATGACCGTCTTCGGCCTCGCCAATCTCGGCGCCGCCTTCGCCGGGGACTTCTGGGTGGTGATGGCCGCCCGGATCGTGATGGCACTCGCCGCCGGCGTCTTCATGCCCGCCGCCAATGCGGTCGCCGTCGCGGTCTCCGCCCCCGAGCGGCGCGGACGCGCCATCGCGCTCGTCACCGGCGGCATGACGGTATCGCTGATTCTCGGCATACCCATCGGCACGGCCGTCGTCGGCTTCGGCGGCTGGCACCTCGCCTTCCTGATCGTGACGCTGTTCAGCGTGCTCTCGCTGGCAGGCCTTATCGTCAAGCTCCCGCGAGGCCTGCCGCGCGGCACCAATACCTTGCGCGAGCGGCTTCAGGTCGCGGGCCGCGGCGACGTGCTGCTGGCGCTCGCCACGACCATGCTGTGGACCACCGGCGCCTTCGTTCTCTACACCTATATCGCGCCCTTCCTGACCAACCATGCCGGCATCGCCGGGCCCTGGCTCGCAGCGACGCTCGTCGTCTCCGGCATCGGCTCGGCCATCGGCAACCAGCTCGGCGGCATCGCCAGCGACCGCTTCGGCCCCGAGCGCACGCTCACTGTCGTGCTGACGATTCTGGCCGCAGCGCTCGCCACCGCCTCCATCATCGCGGTCGGGCTGCCGCCGGCGCTGGCGATCTGGCCGATTCCCCTCGTGCTGCTGGTCTGGAGCGCGGCGGGCTGGGCCGGCCACCCCTCGCAGATGTCGCGGCTGGCCGCGATGGCACCGGACGCCGCCGTGGTCGCGCTCTCGCTCAACGCCTCCGCGCTCTATTTCGGCATCGCGGCCGGCGCGGCGCTCGGCCAGCAGGTGATGCGCCATGCCGGCACCTGGCCGCTCGGTTTCGTCGGCGCCGCCTGCGAGGTCGCAGCGCTCGCCGTGCTCTTCATCGCGATGCGGCGCAAGCGCCGGCAGCCCCCTCCGCTGGAGATCGATCTGGTCATCCCCGCACCAAGGCCTGTGCGTTGAGCAAGGGGGGAAGCGCTTTTAGCTTTCCCCTTCCGCCTTCGCCGTCTATAGCGAGCGCCTAGCATTCATTCAGACGCTCGCACGGCTCCGCTCGCCCGACCGGAGCGGCCTTGCGCGCGCCTGCCCAAGACCGGTCGAGATCATGCCCAAGCGCACAGACATCAAGTCCATCCTGATCATCGGCGCCGGCCCCATCATCATCGGACAGGCCTGCGAGTTCGACTATTCCGGCACCCAGGCCTGCAAGACGCTGAAGGCCGAGGGCTACCGGATCATCCTGGTCAACTCGAACCCGGCGACGATCATGACCGATCCGGACCTGGCCGACGCGACCTATGTCGAGCCGATCACGCCCGAGATCGTCGCCAAGATCATCGAGAAGGAGCGCCCCGACGCGCTGCTGCCGACCATGGGCGGCCAGACCGCGCTGAACTGCGCGCTCTCGCTCAAGAAGATGGGCGTGCTCGAGAAGTTCAACGTCGAGATGATCGGCGCCACCGCCGAGGCGATCGACAAGGCCGAGGACCGCGAGCTCTTCCGCGAGGCGATGACCAAGATCGGCCTCGACACGCCGCGCTCACACCACATCAAGACGCTCGGCCAGGCGCTCGATGCGCTGGAGGATATCGGCCTGCCCGCGATCATCCGCCCCTCCTTCACCATGGGCGGCACCGGCGGCGGCATCGCCTACAACAAGGGCGAGTTCATCGACATCGTCGAGCGCGGCATCGACGCCTCCCCCACCAGCGAGGTCCTCATCGAGGAGAGCGTGCTCGGCTGGAAGGAATACGAGATGGAGGTTGTCCGCGATAAGAAGGACAACTGCATCATCGTCTGCTCGATCGAGAATTTCGATCCGATGGGCGTCCATACCGGCGATTCGATCACCGTCGCTCCGGCGCTGACGCTGACCGACAAGGAATACCAGATCATGCGCGACGCCTCGCTAGCGGTCCTGCGCGAGATCGGCGTCGAGACCGGCGGCAGCAATGTCCAGTTCGCGATCGATCCCGCCACGGGGCGCATGATCGTCATCGAGATGAACCCGCGCGTCTCGCGCTCCTCGGCGCTGGCTTCCAAGGCCACGGGGTTCCCGATCGCCAAGGTCGCGGCGCGCCTTGCCGTCGGCTACACGCTCGACGAGATCGAGAACGACATCACCGGCGGCGCGACCCCGGCCTCCTTCGAGCCGACGATCGACTATGTCGTCACCAAGATCCCGCGCTTCGCCTTCGAGAAATTCCCGGGCTCCGAGCCGACGCTGACCACCGCGATGAAGTCGGTCGGCGAGGCCATGGCGATCGGCCGTACCTTCCAGGAATCGCTGCAGAAGGCGCTGCGCTCGCTGGAGACCGGGCTCGACGGCCTCGACGAGATCGAGATCGAGGGCTACGGCAAGGGCGACGACCGCAACGCCATCAAGGCGGCGATCTCGACGCCGACGCCGGACCGCATCCTCCAGGTCGCCCAGGCCATGCGCGCCGGCTTCAGCGACGAAGAGATTCACGAGAGCTGCAAGATCGACCCGTGGTTCCTCGCCCAGATGCGCGAGATCGTCGAGACCGAGGAGAAGATCCGCAAGATCGGCCTGCCGACAACACCCGGCGCCTTCCGCCAGATCAAGGCGATGGGCTTCTCCGACAAGCGCCTCGCCGCCGTCTCCGGCCAAACCGAGGCCGAGGTCCGGAAGGCGCGCCGCGCGCTGGAGGTTCGCCCGGTCTACAAGCGCATCGACACCTGCGCGGCGGAGTTCGCCTCGCCGACGGCCTATATGTATTCGAGCTACGCCATGCCCTTCGCCGGCAAGGCTGCGGACGAAGCCAACCCCTCGGATCGCAAGAAGGTGGTCATCCTCGGCGGCGGGCCGAACCGCATCGGCCAGGGCATCGAGTTCGACTATTGCTGCTGCCATGCCTGCTACGCGCTGCGCGACGCCGGCTACGAGACCATCATGGTCAACTGCAACCCGGAGACGGTCTCGACCGATTACGACACCTCGGACCGGCTCTATTTCGAGCCGCTGACGGCCGAGGACGTGCTTGAGATCCTCGAGACCGAGAAGCAGAACGGCACGCTGATGGGCGTCATCGTTCAGTTCGGTGGCCAGACCCCGCTGAAGCTGGCGAATGCGCTGGAGGAAGCAGGCATCCCGATCCTTGGCACCTCGCCGGACATGATCGACCTCGCCGAGGACCGCGACCGCTTCAAGCGCCTGCTCGACAAGTTGCACCTGAAGCAGCCGAAGAACGGCATCGCCTATTCGGTCGAGCAGTCCCGCATCATCGCTTCCGAACTCGGCCTGCCCTTCGTCGTGCGTCCGTCCTATGTGCTCGGCGGCCGCGCCATGGCGATCATCCGCGACGAGATCCAGTTCGAGGACTACCTGCTCGGCACCCTGCCCTCGCTGATCCCTTCCGAGGTCAAGGCCAAGTACCCGAACGACAAGACCGGCCAGATCAACACGGTGCTCGGCAAGAACCCGCTGCTGTTCGACCGCTACCTGTCGGACGCGATCGAGGTCGATGTCGACTGCCTCTGCGACGGCAAGGACGTCTTCGTCGCCGGCATCATGGAGCATATCGAGGAAGCCGGCATCCATTCCGGCGATTCGGCCTGCTCGCTGCCGCCGCGCTCGCTCTCGGCCGAGACGATCGCCGAGCTGGAGCGCCAGACCAAGGCGATGGCTCTCGCGCTCGACGTCGGCGGCCTGATGAACGTCCAGTACGCCATCAAGGACGGCGATATCTACGTGCTCGAAGTGAACCCGCGCGCCTCGCGCACGGTGCCCTTCGTCGCCAAGGTGATCGGCGTGCCCGTGGCCAAGATCGCGGCGCGCGTCATGGCCGGCGAAAGCCTCGCGAGCTTCAGCCTGAAGCCGCCGAAGCTTGCCCATGTCGGCGTCAAGGAGGCTGTCTTCCCCTTCGCGCGCTTCCCCGGCGTCGACGTCCTGCTCGGGCCGGAGATGCGCTCGACGGGCGAGGTCATCGGCCTCGACCGCTCCTTCGACACGGCCTTCGCCAAGAGCCAGCTCGGCGCCGGTTCGAAGGTGCCGGTCAAGGGCACGGTCTTCGTCTCCGTGCGCGACGAGGACAAGCCGCGCATCCTGCCGGCGGTCCGCATCCTCGCCGATCTCGGCTTCCGCATCCTCGCCACCGGCGGGACGCTGCGCCACCTGCAGGAGCAGGGCATCGCGGCCTCCAAGATCAACAAGGTCCTGGAGGGGCGCCCGCACGTCGTCGACGCGCTCAAGAACGGCGAGATCCAGCTCGTCTTCAACACCACCGAGGGGCCACAGGCTCTTGCGGACTCGCGTCCGCTGAGGCGCACCGCCCTCTTGCACAAGGTGCCCTATTATACCACCTTGGCAGGCGCGATCGCGGCGGCGGAGGGCATCAAGGCCTATTGCAGCGGCGATCTCGAAGTACGATCCTTGCAGTCGTATTTCGAACGCGCGGCCTGACAGGCCGTTCGTCGCGAATTCGGATATTGAGCGGAAGCGCGGGAACCGGCGGTCGATATGCCGCCGGTGGGCCGCGCTTTCGGAGCTTATGGGACGGAAAGAATGGAAAAGGTTCCGATGACCGCGGGCGGCTTCGCTGCCCTGGAGGCCGAGCTGAAAGACCGTCAGCAGGTCCAGCGCCAGCGCATCATCACCGCGATTGCCGAAGCGCGCGCGCTGGGCGATCTCTCCGAGAACGCGGAATATCACGCGGCCAAGGAAGCCCAGTCGCTCAACGAGGGCCGGATCATGGAACTCGAATCGCTGATCGGCCGCGCCGACATCATCGACGTCTCCAAGCTCGGCGGCGAGACCATCAAGTTCGGCGCCACGGTCAAGCTGATCGATGACGATACCGAGGAAGAGAAGAGCTACCAGATCGTCGGCGAACCGGAATCGGACGTGAAGTCCGGCAAGGTCTCGATCGGCTCGCCGATCGCGCGCGCGCTGATCGGCAAGAAGGTCGGCGATTCCGTCCAGGTCAACACGCCCGGCGGCGGCAAGTCCTACGAAGTCGTCAGCGTCGTCTTCCGCTGAAATGAACCTCATTCTCGGGCGAAGCGCAGCGCAGACCCGAGAATCTCATGAAAGGGAGGCATAGGAGCCTCCTCCGGCCAGAGATGCTCGGGTCTTCGCCCGAGCATGACGGCGCTTCTACCCCGCCAGCACGACCCGCATCGCCTTGATGATGCCGTCCACGGCGACGCTCGCCAGGATCAGCCCCATCACGCGGCTGATGACGCTGGCGCCGGCATTGCCGATCACCGCGATGATCCGCGAGGCGCAAAACAGCAGCACGAGCATGAGTGCGAAGATGATCGCGATCTGGCCGATGGTCTCGGCCTGCTCGGCGAGGCTGAACTTCGAATTGTCGGTCACGGTCATGACGGTCAGCATCGCGCCCGGACTGGCGATGCTGGGGATGGCCAGCGGGTAGACCGCCTTTTCGAGATCCGAAGAACGCAGCAGCTTCTGGTCCTCCTCCAGCTTCGATTCGCCGAAGATCATCGTCAGCGCGAACAGGAACAGCACGATGTTCCCGGCGATCTGGAAGGAGCTCAATTCGATATCCATCGCCGACAGCAGCACCTGGCCGAGCAGGATGAAGAACAGCAGCACGAGGAAGGCGACGAGTGAGCCGTGCAGTGCGATGCGCCGCGCAGCAGAGGCGCTCAAGCCCGCCGTGACGGCCAGGAAAACCGGCAAGGTCCCGATCGGGTCGATCACGACCCAGAGCTTCACGAACTCCGTCAACCAGCGATCCACGATAGCGCCCCCTTGTCTGCCGCGCGCGACGGACCGCGCGTCTCCCCCGCCTCGATAGGCCGCATTTCGACACGACTTGGCAACCACCCCCGGGCATGATCGGCGCGAAGACCGCGGCCATGGACTATCGCCGCGCCGCACCTACATTGAAGCGACAGGCTTTTTCGGAGATCCGACCATGATGACGCGTCGACATGTTCTGGCGTCCGCGCTCGGCGCCACCGCGCTGGCCCTGGCGCCGGCCATTTCACCCGCTGCGGCTCAGGGGGCTGCGGTCGGCACCATCCGGGTCGAGGCCCTGCCCTCGGTCGTCGAGGCGTGGGGGCCGAACCTGCCGATGGTGAAGGCCGAACTGGCGAAAACCCTGACCGAGATTCTCGGGTCGACGCTGCAGCGCGGCGCCGGCACCCGGCTCGTCGTCACCATCGGCCGCCTCTGGCTCGCCAGCGATATCCGGGGCGGTCGCTTCTCAGGCGCCAGCGACGATTATCTCGAAAGCACGGCCACGCTCTACGACCGCAGCGGCCGGCCGCTCGCCAGCTACCCGATCCGCTCCACCGAATCATCGAGCGGCGCCGGCAATCCGCAAGTGGCGGATGTCGACCCGCTTCGCCTCAGGGCGCTCGCCCGCAACAATGCCTGGTGGATCAGGCACTATCTCGCGGGCTGAGGACGCGGCTGTCAGCCGAAGGGAACGATCGGTTCGTCCTTGACCCGGTCGAGGGCGAGCGCGGTGCGGACATTGCGGACATTCGGCATCGCCGTGAGTTCGGCGACGAAATCCTGGAAAGCCTTCAGGTCCGCCGCGACGCATTTCAGGGCGAAGTCGATATCGCCCGAGAGCGTCCAGCACTCTCGCACCGTCGGCCAATTCCGAATCCGATCCTGGAAGGCGATGAGGTCCGCCTCGGCCTGGCTCGCCAGATGCACGAACGCGAAGCAGACCACCTCGAAGCCGAGTTTCCGCTCGTCGAGATCGGCATGGTAGCCGCGGATCAGCCCGGCCTCTTCCAGCGCGCGCACGCGCCTGAGACAGGGCGGCGGCGAGATGCCAACGCGGCTTGCCAGCTCGACATTGGTCATGCGCCCATCGGCCTGGAGTTCGCGCAGGATGCGCAGGTCGATATCGTCGAGTTTGGGGCGCAACGAACATTCCCGCGTGAAGGTCGCGCTGGTGTAGACGGCGCGGCCAAGCGATACAAGGCGCATGCCACGAGCCCAGACCGCCATGCACGACAATCCGGAGCCGACCGTCTGGGTCCTCACCGACGGCAAGGCCGGCGACGAACTCCAGTGCCTGGGCGTCGCCGAACGATTGGGCGTCGTACCCGAAATCCGCCGGGTGAAACCCCGCCGGCCCTGGGCCTGGCTGATGCCGCGCGGGCCGATCGACCCGCGCGAGGCGCCGGACCGCCCGGCAAGCCCGCTCAAGCCCCCCTTCCCCGACATCGCCATCGCGTCGGGCAGGCGTGCCGTCGCCTATCTGCGCGCCCTGAAGCAGGCCTCGAACGGCGCGACCTACACCGTCTTCCTCAAGGATCCGCGCACCGGCCCCGGCACGGCCGATCTGATCTGGGTCTCCGGCCATGACCGGCTGCGCGGCGACAACGTCCTGGTTACTACGACCTCGCCGCATCGCCTGACGCCCGAGAGGCTCGCCGCCGCCCGCGCCGCGCCGCCTGCGGCCATCGCGAGCTTGCGCAAGCCGCGTGTCGCGGTGCTCGTCGGCGGCGACAGCCGGCATCACCGCTTCACCCCGGCCGATAGCGAGCGCCTGGCAGAGCAGCTCGACGCGCTCGCCCGAACGGGCGTGAGCCTGATGGGCTCGCCCTCGCGACGCACCTCGCCCGCACTGGCAGCAGCCGTCGCTGCCGTCTTCACCCGCCATAGCGGGTGGTGGTGGGACGGCACGGGCGAGAATCCCTATCTCGCGCTGCTCGCCAATGCCGATGCCGTGGTCGTGACGGCTGACTCCACCAACATGATCGGCGAGGCGGCGGCAGCGGGCGTGCCCGTGCTGGTCTTCGAGCCCACAGGCGGCCATCCCAAGATCGCGGCGCTGGTCTCGGCGCTGGAACGCGAGGGCGTTGTGCATCGCTTCTGTGGACGCCTTGAAGGCGAGGCTTACGAACCGATAGACTCAACGCCGATCATAGCCGATGCGATACGGCAAGGCTGGCTGCGCCACCGGGCGGCATTGGGGTTCACGGGCTCCTGAACCGGGCCGCTCTTGTTTCGGTGCTACGCCTGCGTATCTGACGGATCGAGACTGCGGCTCCAAGCCCGCAGGAGAGGAACTGAGACGATGGCCCATACCCACGCCCGCGTCATGATCGTCGGCTCCGGCCCGGCCGGCTACACCGCCGCGATCTACGCTGCCCGCGCCATGATGGAACCGGTGCTGATCTCCGGCCTGCAGGCTGGCGGCCAGTTGATGATCACCACCGATGTCGAGAACTATCCGGGCTTCGCCGACGTCATCCAGGGCCCATGGCTGATGGAACAGATGCGCGCGCAGGCCGAGCACATGGGCACCCGCATGGTCTCCGACCATATCGCCCGCGTCGACCTCTCGCAGCGCCCGTTCCGGCTCTGGGGCGACGGCGGCGAAACCTATTCCTGTGACGCGCTGATCATCGCGACCGGCGCTCAGGCCAAGTGGCTGGGCTTGCCCTCCGAACAGGCCTTCCAGGGTTTCGGCGTCTCGGCCTGCGCCACCTGCGACGGCTTCTTCTTCCGCAACAAGGAGGTCGCGGTCGTCGGCGGCGGCAACACCGCCGTGGAAGAGGCGCTCTACCTCGCCAATCTCGCCAGCAAGGTGACGCTCATTCACCGCCGCGACAGCCTCCGGGCCGAGCGCGTGATGCAGGAGCGCCTGTTCAAGCACCCGAAGATCGAGGTGGTCTGGGACAGCGAGATCGCCGAGATCTGCGGCGGCACCACCCCGCCCAACGTCACGCATCTGCGCCTGAAGAACCTCAAGACCGGCTCCGAGAGCGAGCTTAAGACCGACGGCGTCTTCATCGCCATCGGCCACAAGCCGGCGACGGAGCTCTTCGTCGGCCAGCTCGCCATGAACGAATCCGGCTATCTCGATGTCGAGGCCGGCACGACCCGGACCAATGTCGAGGGCGTCTTCGCCGCCGGCGACGTCACCGACGAGCATTATCGCCAGGCGGTGACGGCAGCCGGCCTGGGCTGCATGGCCGCGCTCGATGCCGAACGCTGGATCGCCGCCAACGCGCTGGATCGCCGCGAAGCAGCGGAATGAAGCCTTTGGCGCAACCCATCACTGACTCTGATGGGTTGCGTCACCAGATTCACGGCGAATAACGCAGACTTCTGCCACACAGACATTGACGCACCACGCCTTTATCCCCCATCATGCAAAAAACGCATAGCGGGGGAAGCGCGGTGGATTGGGACCGCATTAGAATCTTTTATACGGTCGCGGAGTCAGGCAGCTTCACAAAAGCTGGCGATGTTCTCGGCTTGAGTCAATCGGCCGTCAGCCGGCAGATCGGGGCGCTCGAGCGAGAGCTGCGCGCGCCCTTGTTCCACCGGCATACGCGCGGCCTGATCCTGACCGAGCAGGGCGAGTTGCTCTGGCGAGCGGCGCGCGAGATGACGCAGCGGCTGGAGCGGACACGCTCGCAGCTCTCCGAGACGCGCGAGCATCCTTCGGGCGAGCTCAAGGTCACGGCGACGCGCGGCCTTGGCGGCCATTGGCTGACGCCTCGCCTTGCCGAGTTCCTGGATCTCTATCCCGACATCAGGGTCGAGCTCATCCTCACCGACGAGGAACTCGACCTGTCGATGCGCGAGGCCGATATCGCCATCCGTCTGCGCCAGCCGCAGCAGCCGGACCTGATCCAGCGCAAGCTCTTCACGGTGCATTTCCACGTCTACGCCTCGCCGGCCTATGTGAAGCGCTTCGGCGAGCCCAAGAGCTACGACGATCTCGACAACCACCGCATCCTCTCCTTCGGCGGCACCTCGCCGTCCTATCTGACGGCGGTGCACTGGCTCGGCACCATGGGGCGCGACCAGCGCAATCCGCGGCCGATCCATCTGACGGTCAACAATATCACCGCGATGAAGCGCGCGGTGGATTCGGGCGCTGGCATCGCCGTGCTGCCGGATTACCTGATCGAGACCGGCTCGCCCCTCGTGCAGTTGATGCGCGAGACCGAGATGCCGCAGCTCGAAAGCTATCTGGTCTATCCCGAGGAGATGAAGTCTGTCGCCCGCGTCCAGGTCTTCCGCGACTTCCTCATCCAGAAGGCCCAGCGCTGGACCTACTGATTTCGCCTGTCTCCGCGAAGAATCGGGCGCCGCAAGGCGCCCGATTTGATTCTGGCGGTTTTGTGACCATTTCCACGTTTCGCATGCGCCATATTCGGACAGTTCGCCTGAAAACTGTTCAGGAGCGGACGAAATGCCGGTTTTCGCGGGACCTGCAACTTTCCCGCGCAGGCCTCATCCTGCAATGAACGCATATTTCTCAATCATTTAGGCTCAAATTCACGCCATCTGCCCTTGGTTCATGCAGTCACTGCATGGCGGACCCAAGATATGTTGCATTGCAAAACGGCAGGTCATGCCCGATATTGAACTCACGGTTGTTCGAAACGGGCTCCGCAATCTCCTCCCGGCGTTGAGTTCGTTTCAGCCGTTCCCCTCTGAGATGTTTGGCGGTTTCGCCAGATGTTTCAAACTTTTAAAGCCGGCTCCCCTCGGGGACGCCGGCTCTTTTTTTGCGTGAAGGCTGGGATCTCCGTCAGCCTGCCTGCCTCCCCACATCCCCGGAAATGAGAAAGGCGCCGCCCAGAAGGGCGACGCCTTGGCGGCAGCGCGACGTTGGCGTCGATCAGGCGGCGAGCTTGCCGGCGATCTGGGCGAAATTGTCGATGAAGCCCTGCAGGAAGCCGCGCGTGGCCTCGTTGGTGACGTTGTGCTGAGCGTCGACCAGATCGTCCTTGAAGGTGACGAAGACCTGGCCACCCACGACGACTCCGGCGAGGTTGGTCAGGATCATCCGCAATTCGTTCTGGGAGACGGCCGTGCCGACGGCGCCCCCGCTGGTGCCGGTGACCGCGACGGTCTTGCCCGCCCAGGAATTCTTGCCATAGGGGCGCGAAGCCCAGTCGATGGCGTTCTTGAGCACCGCGGGAATCGAGCGGTTATGCTCGGGCGTGACGATCAGGATCGCGTCGGCGGCCTCGATCTCGCGCTTCAGGCGCAGGGTCGATTCCGGCCGGTTCGGCTCCAGGTCCTGGTTGAACATCGGCAGGTCGTCGATCTGGATGATGGTCGCGTCGAAGGCGCCGGCGCTCAGCTTCACCAGCGCCTCGGCCAGCTTGCGGTTGATCGATTCGCGGCGGTTGCTGCCCACGATGACGGCGAGCTTCAGTTTGGCCATGATAGTCCCCAGTGGAGGGTGGAAAGGCCGGAACAGTAGAGGCCGCGCGCCCGAGCGCGCAAGCAGCGGGGCTGCAAGGAGGACATTGCGCGATTTCAAGCTGCGAGGCCGGAGGCCTCCCACTCATCAGTGTCGCCCGGGCCGGGCCGCCAGCGGCAGGGCATCGAACAGGCTGGGCTCGGCGCTGGTGCGCGCCTTCTCGATGGTCAGGATCCTGAGCTTGATCTCGACGCCGCCCTCGGCCGAAAAGCCACCGGTCTTGCCCCCTGCCGCCAGAATGCGATGGCAGGGCACGATGATCGGCCAGGGATTCTGGCCGAGTGCGACGCCGACGGCCCGCGCCGCGCCGGGGTCGCCGATACGCTGTGCCACCTCGCCATAGGTCAACGTCTCGCCATGCGGGATGGCGAGCGCGACCTCGTAGACCTTGCGATTGAACTCGGAGACGTTCTCCAGCGCCACCGGCAGATGGGAGAGGTCGCGCTTCTCGCCGTCGAACAGCGCGCGAATCCCGGTCACGGCTTCCGCGACGAAGCCTTCAGCCTCCGTCTCGTCAGCCTCAGGGAAGCGCCGCTCCAGGCGCTTGCGGGCGGCCGCCTCGTCGCGCTCGGGCAGTTGCGCGCCGATGAAGCGCTCTCCCTCCCAGACAACGGCGCAGGGGCCGATCGTGGTCTCGAACAGATGGAAATGCTGGTTGGCCATGCTCGACTCGTGTCGTTCCGGCTTGGAATGGCATGAGGTCTAGCACGGCAGCGGCAGGAGACGGCACCCGAAACCTGCCGAATGCCCTGCCGTCACATGAAGAGCTTCTCGCCCTCCAGCCCCTTGTAGAGCCCGGCGACCTGCTCGCCATAGCCGTTATAGATTTGCGTCGGGCGCCGCTCGCGCGAGCCCAGGATCTGCTCGCTCGCCTGGCTCCAGCGCGGATGCGGCACGGCCGGGTTCACATTAGCCCAGAAGCCGTATTCCGAGGCCTGCAAGCCCTCCCAGAAGGTCTTCGGGCGTTCCGCGACGAAGCTGATCTTGCGGATCGATTTCACCGATTTGAAGCCGTATTTCCACGGGGTGATCAGGCGGATCGGCGCACCGTGCTGCGTCGGCAGCGGCTTGCCGTAGATGCCGGTGACCAGCAGCGGCAATTCGTTCGTCGCCTCCGCGATCGTCAGCCCCTCCGTATAAGGCCAGGGATACCAGCGCTGGTTCTGCCCCGGCGCGACGCGCGGGTTCATGAAGGTCTCGAAGCGGATATATTTCGCGCCCGAGAGAGGCTTCGCCAGCGCGACGAAGGACTTGAGAGGGATACCGGTCCACGGCACTGCCATCGCCCAGGCTTCGACGCAGCGGAAGCGATAGAGCCGCTCCTCGATCGGCAGCTTGCGGATGAGATCGTCGAAACCGATCTCGAAAGGCTTCTCGACGAGGCCGTCGACCTGAATATTCCAGGGACGTGTGGCGAGGCGCCTCGAAGCATCGACGATGTCCTTCGACATGCCGAATTCGTAGAAATTGTTGTAGTTCGCCGCGTCCTCTTCCGCCGTCTGCGGCACGCCGAGCACATAGGCAGCGTTGCGCTTGGCCGGGTAGAGATCAACAGTCGGATCGGCTGACTGCGCCACGGCGGCACCCGGCAATGCCGCTCCTGCAATCAATCCAGCGCCTGCGGCCATCAGCTGGCGGCGATTGAGGAACACGCTCTCGGGCGTGGCCTGGTTTTCCGGCATGTCCCAGCCGGCACGGCGTTTGATCAGCATGACGGACATACTCCGTTTTCGTTGGCGGTTGTTAGGCCACGAAAGCGGGGTAACGGCAATTCACGAGGGAGAGAGAATTTCTCTCCCTCGTCACGTCCGGTAGATCAGCCGCGCGCTTCCAGCGCCTTGATGATCGCCTGGCCCATCTCGCTGGTCGAGACGGCGTTGGCGCCCGGCGCCGCGATGTCCTTGGTGCGGGTGCCGGAGCCCAGCACGTCAGCGATCGCACCTTCGAGACGATCGGCCGCCTCGCCCGCACCGAACGAGTAGCGCAGCGCCATGGCGAACGAACCGATCATCGCGATCGGGTTGGCGAGGCCCTTGCCCGCGATATCCGGCGCCGAGCCATGGACGGGCTCGTAGAGCGCCTTGCGCTTGCCCGTAGCCGGGTCCTCGGCGCCGAGCGAGGCGGAGGGCAGCATGCCGAGCGAGCCGGTCAGCATCGCCGCCACGTCCGACAGGATGTCGCCGAACAGGTTGTCGCAGACGATGACGTCGTACTGCTTCGGCCAGCGCACGAGCTGCATGGCGCAGTTGTCGGCCAGCACATGCTCGAGCTCGACATCCTTGTATTCGGCCGCATGCAGCGCGGTGACCGTCTGCTTCCAGAGCACGCCGGTCTTCATGACGTTATGCTTCTCGGCCGAGGAGACCTTGTTGCGGCGGGTGCGGGCGAGCTCGAAGGCGACGCGGCAGATCCGGTCGATCTCGGGCGTGGTGTAAACCTGAGTGTCGATGCCGCGCTTCGAGCCGTCCTCCAGCGTGACGATCTCCTTGGGCTCGCCGAAATAGACGCCGCCGGTGAGCTCGCGCACGATCAGGATGTCGAGGCCTTCGACGACCTCGGGCTTGAGCGAGGAGGCCGAGGCCAGCGCCGGATAGCAGATCGCAGGCCTGAGGTTCGCGAACAGGCCGAGATCCTTGCGCAGGCGCAAAAGGCCGGCTTCCGGACGGTGCTGATAGGGGACGTCGGCCCATTTCGGTCCGCCGACCGCGCCGAACAACACGGCGTCGGCGTCCTGCGCGAGCTTCATGTCGCCTTCGGAGATCGCCTGCTTGTGCGCGTCATAGGCCGCGCCGCCGACAAGGCCCTTCTCGATTTCGAAGGAGCCGAGGCCCTGCTTCCCGAACCAGGAGACGATCTGCTCGACCTGGCCCATCACCTCGGGGCCGATGCCGTCGCCGGGGAGCAGCAGGAGCTTGTGGGTCGCCATGGATCGCCTCGCCTCGTCGCGTGTTTGCGTTGGCGGGTGATTACGGGGGCTGCAGCGCGCGCGCAAGCGCCGCGATGCAGCCCTGCCCTGTTCGGAGCGTGGCGCCCTCAGGCCTTCGGCAGGCGCGCCGTGACCTCGATCTCGATTTTCATTTCCGGCTTGAGCAGCCCGGCCACGACGTAGATGCCGGCAGCGGGCCTGATCTCGCGGAAGAATTCGCCGCAGACGGCGAGCACCGGCTCGCAATAGCTGCGATCGGTGACGAAATACTGCGCCCTGACGGCATGGGCGAGCGAGGAACCCGCCTCCTCCAGCACGGCTCCGATCGTGCGGAAGATGTTGCGCGCCTGCTCTGCCGCATCTTCCGGCAGGGTCATCGTGGCATAGTCATAGCCCGTCGTACCGGAGACGAAGACGAGATCGCCGTCGATCACGGCACGCGAATAGCCGAAACTGCGCTCGAAGGGCGAGCCGGTGGAAATCAGGCGGCGGGTCATGGCGTCTCCGGAGGCTTCAGATGCGGCGGGAAGGCTTTTCTCAAGCCCTCCCGCGACGCCACCCGTTTTCTGCAAGGTCAGACCCGCCCGCCCTTGAGCGCGCGCAGCACCTTCTCGCCCGGCCGTCCGGTCTGGGGCATGCCGATCTTCGCCTCGATCTCCTTGATCGCAGCGCGCGTCAGCGAACCGACCGCGCCATCCGGCTCACCGACATTGTAGCCGCGCGCGATCAGCAGGCGCTGGAGCTCGCGGCGCTGCTCGCGCGACAGCGGCAGGTCGTCGGTCGGCCAGTTGCCCTGCACGCCCGGCCGGCCGCGCAGGCGGTCGGACAGGAGCGAGATGGCGAGCGCGTAGGAATCCGCGCCGTTATAGCTGTAGGCGGCGTCATAGTTCTTGAAGACGAGGAAGGCCGGCCCGTTGCGCCCCGCCGGCATCAGGAGCCCGGCATTGCCATGGCCGTCGAGCCGCGAGCCGTCGTATTTCACGATGCCCTGCGCCGCCCAATGCGACAGCGGACGCTTCGGATTGCGGCCGGCCGCGCCGCGATAGCCGTCCGGCACGCGCACCTCGTAGCCCCAGGCCGCGCCGGTGACCCAGCCGGCCTTGTCCATGAAATTCGCGGTCGAATGCAGCGCGTCGGGAATCGAATCGACGAGGTCGCGCCGGCCGTCGCCATCGCCGTCGACACCGAGCCTGAGATAGGTCGAGGGGATGAACTGGGTATGCCCGAAGGCGCCGGCCCAGGAGCCGAACAGCCGTTCGGGCCTGACGTCGCCACGCTGGATGATCTGCAGCGTCGCGATCAGCTCGCCCTTGAAGAAGGCGTTGCGGCGCGGCGCCAGGCAGGCGCCCGTCGCGAGCGACTGCACCAGCGGCCATTTGCCACGCGCCTTGCCGAAATCGCTCTCGACGCCCCAGACGGCGGCGATGGTGTGGCGGTCGACGCCGAAGCGCCGCTCGGCGGCGGCAAAGACGGAGGCGTATTGGCGCAGCATCGAGCGGCCCTCCGCGACCTTCTCCTCATCGACCAGCGTGCCGAGATAATCCCAGATCGGCGTCTTGAACTCCGGCTGGTTGTTCATGGCTTCGATGATCTTCATGTCCGGCTCGACGCCGGCCATGGCCCGGTCGAAGGTCGCGCCCGAGACGCCCTTGGCGGCGGCGGCCGACCGCAAGCCATTGAGGCAGGACTGGAAGCCGCTCTGCGCCGAGGCGGCGGAGGCAAGGAGGATGAGGGGCAAGGCCAATGTGATTGCGCGCATGGGTCTCCACCGAATCGCTTGAAAGACGCGAAACTAGGCCGCTGTGGTTAAGGGAGGTTAACCATCGAGAATGGCGGCACGAAGAAGCGAATCCGGCTATGGGGGAGCCAGCATCCCTTCCGCGATTCGCCCGCCATGTCGCCAGCCGCTGTCGAACTCCTCGGCTTCGCCGCCGCCACGCTGACCAGCCTGTGCTGGCTGCCGCAGGCCTGGCGGACCATCCGCACCCGCGACACCCGCGCGATCTCGCTGTGGACGCAAGGGCTCTTCGCCACCGGCACCGCGCTTTGGCTGAGCTATGGCATCCAGATCCTGTCCTGGCCGGTCATCGCGGCCAATGCGCTGACCCTGCTGCTCGTCCTCGCCATCATCACCATGAAGCTGCGCTTCGGCTGAACGCCGGAACGCATCCAACCTGTTCCCTCCGCCGCGCAGAAGGCCTCCGGCATGCCCTCGCTCTCAATGGCCCATCTCCTGCCGATCGCCATGCTGTTCGGCTCGAACATCTTCATGACCTTCGCCTGGTACGGGCATCTCAGCTACAAGAGCACGGCGATCTGGCTCGCCATCCTGGCGAGCTGGATGATCGCCCTGCCGGAATACATGCTGGCCGTGCCGGCAAACCGCATCGGTTCCGCCGTCTACTCCGCGGCCGAGCTCAAGACCATGCAGGAGGTCATCACGCTGACCGTCTTCGCCGGCTTCTCGGTGTTCTGGCTGAAGGAATCGCTGACCTGGAGCCATGCGGTCGGCTTTGCCCTGATCGCCGCCGGCGCCTTCTTCATCTTCCACGCCAAGGCCTGAGCGCCACGCCTCACTTCTCTTCGATAGGACCGACTGCCTTGCAAAAGACGGCACTGATTTTCTGCGGCCTCGTGCTCGCCCCCGCTGCGGCCCTCGCCGGCCCGACCTGCAGCCCGAGCGACGAGAACGCCCGCATCCTCTCCGCGGCTTCGCCGAGCGCCGTCCATCGCAACTGGCAGGGCGGCAAGCAGGTCGGCTACGGCTGGTCGCTCCAGGTCGAGCGCAGCGCGCATGACGCCGCCGGCACCGAATACTATGTCGGCGATCTCTACGATCCGAACGGCAGCCTCGCGACCCGCAAGGTCTTCGTCATCGAGCGCGAATGGGATTGCGGGCCGTAAGGCCCTCGTAAGGCGTCATTCTCGGGTCAAGCCCGAGCATGACGAGCTCGGCTCACTTGACCGGCCGCACCCGCAGCACCTTCCCGTCGGCATCGTCGCTGAGCAGGTAGATAAAGCCGTCCGGTCCCTGGACGACGTCGCGGATGCGCGTGCCGATATCGGTGAGCAGGCGCTCCTCGCCCGTCACCTTCTCGCCCTCGGTCGAGAGCCTGACCAGCATCTGCCCGGCGAGTGCTCCGACGAAGAGCGAGTTCCTCCAGGCCGGCCAGACCGGCCCGGTATAGAAGGCGGCGCCGGACGGAGCGATCGACGGATCCCAGTAGAACAGCGGCTGCTCCATGCCGGGCTTCGACGTGCCCTCGCCGATCTTCGCGCCGGAATAGTCGACGCCATAGGTGATGACCGGCCAGCCATAGTTCAGCCCGGCCTTGGGCGTGTTGACCTCGTCGCCGCCGCGCGCCGCATGCTCCGCGGTCCAGAGCTGCCCGGTCTCGGGATGCAGCGCAGCGCCCTGGACGTTGCGATGGCCGATCGACCAGTTCTCCAGCGCCCACCCCTCCTTCTTCGGATTGTCGGCCGGTGCCCCGCCCTCCGGCCGGATGCGGATGATCTTGCCGATATGATTGGCCGGGTTCTGTGCCTGGTCGCGCTGGCTGTAGCGATCGCCCACCGTGACGAAGAGCGCGCCCGTGCGGTCGAAGACGAGGCGCGAGCCGAAATGCATGTTGGAGCTGATCGTCGGCATCTGCCGGAAGATCACTTCAACCGCCGTCAACCCCGTGCCCTGCTCGTTCAGCCGGCCCCGCGCGACGCTGGTGCCGTTGCCGCCCGAGCGCGGCTCGGAAAAGGAGAGATAGACGAGGCGGTTCTGGGTGAAGGCGGGATCGAGCGCGATACCGAGCAGACCGCCCTGCCCGCGCGCCATCACGCTTGGCAGGCCGGTGATCGGCCGTGAGAGCTTGCCATCGGTCTCGACGAGCCGAAGCCGGCCCGGCCGCTCGGTGACCAGCATGCGCCCATCCGGCAGGAAGGCGAGGCCCCAGGGGTTTTCGAGCCCGCTTGCGACGGTCTCGACCGAAAGTTCCCCGGCACTCGAGGGGTAGCGCTTCTGGGCAGCCGCAGGCAGCGTCAGGCCCGCGACCAACAGGGCCGTCCCAAGCACCCCAACCAGTCGCAACCGCCGCATGGTCCGCTCCTCGCTTCATCCGATCGACAGATCGGAGATAGAGGGGAACGCTGCCGATCGCCAAGCCGTTGCAGCCAACTCACGACGAAGTGAGGCGATCGGCGCGGCCATCCCGGCGGAGCGATGCGCCAGCCGGGATGTTCGAGACGGTGCCCGCTTACTCGGGCTTCACGCCGGCATCCGCGATGATCTGCTTCCAGGTCGCGATTTCCTGGACGTGGTAGGGCTTGAACGCTGCGGGATCGCGCACCTTGAGCGTGAAGCCGAGCTTCAGGATCGCTTCCCGCGTCTGGGGCTTGTTCAGCGAGGCGAGAACCGCCTTGGACAGCGTGTCGAGTACGGCGTCCGGCGTCTTCGCCGGGGCAAAGAAGGCCGCCCAGGAATCGGCATCGGCATTGCTCACGCCCTGCTCGCGCAGCGTGGGAATGTCCTTGGCGCGCGGATTGCGCTCCGGGCTCGCCAGGGCCAGCGCCCTGAGCGCGCCGCCGTTGATCTGCTCCAGCACGCTCGGCAAGGTGGAGTTGGCGACGTCGATGCGGTCGGCGATGATTTCCTGCACCAGCGGCGCGGCGCCGCGGAACGGCACATGCGTCATCTTGATGCCGGTGCGCTGCATGAACAGCTCCATCGCCAGATGCGAGCCGGAGCCGACGCCGGTCGAGCCATAGTTGAGCTTGCCCGGATCGGCCTTGGCGAGCGCGATCAGCTCCTGGATGTTCTTGGCCGGCAGGCCGTTGCGCACGACGAAGGCATGCTCGAAGGCGCCGACGCCGGCAAGCGGCGCGAAATCCTTCACCGCGTCGTAGCCCGGCTCCTTCAGCAGGAACATGTTGTTGCCATGCGTCTGGTTGTTGCCGAAGACGATGGTGTAGCCATCCGCCGGGCCATGGGCGACGGCGCGCGTGCCGACGGCGCCCGAGGCGCCGGCGCGGTTGTCGACCACGACGTTGTGTCCGAAAGCGATCGTCAGATCCTGCGCCACGAAGCGTGCGATGGCATCGGTCGGCCCACCCGCCGGATAGGGCACGACCAGGGTGATGACCTTGCTGGGAAAGCTCTCGGCCCGGACGATCGACGGAGCGAATACGGCGCCGGCCATCAGGCCGAGCGTGGAACGGCGGGTCAACGACATGGACTTCCTCCCGGACACCCACCTGGATGGCGGGGCTGCTTTCCGGCGAGATTTACGGGCAAAGGCGCCATGCGTCCAGCGCCAGATATGGGCTCGAAAACACAGCTTAATCTGCATGGGAAACAGGGAGAGGGGCGGAGAATGGCGGTACGGATCGAGAGGCAGGGCAAGGTCGCGACGGTCGTCCACAGCAGGCCGGAAGCGCGCAATGCGATGGACCCCGACAGCGCCGATGCGCTGACTCGCGCCTTCCTCGAACTCGACAGCGACGAGGACACGGCGGCGATCGTCTTCTGGGGTGAAGGCGGCGCCTTCTGCGCCGGCTGGGACCTGAAATATGCCCAGGCCTTCACCGATGCCGGGCGCTTCGAAAGCGAGATCGTCGAGAGGCTTGCCTTTCCCGCCGCCGACGGCACGACGCCCCGCGGGCCGATGGGCCCCTCGCGGCTGGAGATGAGCAAGCCGCTGATCGCGGCGATCGAGGGCCCGGCCGTCGCGGGCGGCATGGAACTCGCGCTCTGGTGCGACATCCGCGTGATGGCGGAGGATGCCTATTTCGGCGTCTATTGCCGGCGCTGGGGCATCCCGCTGATCGACGGCGGCACGGTGCGCCTGCCGCGCCTCGTCGGCCAGGGCCGCGCGCTGGAAATCATCATGACCGGCCGCAAGGTCGCGGCGGACGAAGCGCTCCGCATCGGCCTGTGCGAGACGGTCGCCCCGAAAGGCCAGGCCCGCGCGGCGGCCGAGGCGATGGCCCGGGAGATCGCGCGCTTCCCGCAGGGCGCGGTCCGTGCCGACCGTGCCAGTGCCATAGCCGGCCATGGCCTGAGCGTACAGGAAGCATTACGGCGGGAGTGGCAGCGTGGCGTCCACACCATCGCGACGGAAGGCGCCGCAGGCGCGGGCCGCTTCGCTGCCGGCAAGGGGCGCGGCGGCGACTTCTCGGAGATATGAGGGTCAGGCGCCGAAGCCGGCCCGCTTCAGCCGCTGGATCGCGAGGTCGAGCGCCTGCAGGAAAGCCGAGCGGTCCTTTGGCGAGAACGGCTTCGGGCCACCGCTGGCCGCGCCCATCGCGCGCAGGTCTTCCATCATGTCGCGGGTCGCCAGCGCCATGCCGATCGAGGCCTCGCTGAAGGGCTTGCCGGTCGGCCCGATCACGTCGGCACCGGCCTTGATGCAGCGATCGGCCAACGGGATGTCGGCGGTGATCACGATCGCGCCGCGTGCGACCCGCTCCGCGATCCAGTCGTCGGCCGCATCGAAATTGCCGGGCACCGTGACGCGCTCGATCCAGGGCTCGCGCGGCACGTTGAGGAAGCTGTTGGCAACGACGAAGACATGCAGGCGGTGGCGGCCAGCGACGCGATAGACCTCGTCCTTCACCGGGCAGGCGTCGGCATCGACATAAACGGCAATGGGTCCGGCAGAGCTCGTCATGGACGGGCCTTCGCATGCTCGCGGCGCAAGAGCAAACCGTTCCAAATTCATGACGCTTCTGCAAAACATCAAGCAGTTGCGCTTGCGATCATCTCCGCTGAGTCATAAACCACGCGCGCGCCTTTTCCGCGCTCACCCGTCCGCCTCCCCGGAGATCAGTCCCATGGCCTTTCTTGCCGATGCCCTGAAGCGCGTGAAGCCGTCCGCGACCATCACGATCACGCAGAAGGCCCGCGACCTGAAAGCCCAGGGCAAGGACGTGATCTCGCTCTCCGTCGGCGAGCCCGATTTCGACACGCCCGACAATATCAAGGAAGCCGCGATCTCCGCGATCAAGCGCGGCGAGACCAAGTACACCCCGGTCTCCGGCATCCCGCAGCTGCGCGAGGCCGTCGCCCGCAAGTTCAAGCGCGAGAACGGCCTCGACTACAAGGCGAGCCAGACCATCGTCTCGACCGGCGGCAAGCACGTCATCTACAACGCGCTGCTGGCCACGCTGAACCCCGGCGACGAAGTCATCTGCGTCTCGCCCTACTGGGTTTCTTACCCCGAGATGGTGGCGCTCTGCGGGGGGACGGCGACCTATGCCGAGACCTATCTCAAGAACGACTTCAAGCTGCAGCCCGAGGACCTCGAGAAGGCCATCACCCCGAAGACCAAATGGGTGATCCTGAACTCGCCCTCGAACCCCTCGGGCGCGGCCTACAGCCATGCCGAGATGAAGAAGCTCACGGATGTGCTGATGCGCCATCCCCATGTCTGGATCCTCACCGACGACATGTACGAGCACCTCGTCTATGGCGATTTCACCTTCGTCACCCCGGCCCAGGTCGAGCCCGCCCTCTACGAGCGCACGCTGACCATGAACGGCGTCTCGAAGTCCTACGCCATGACCGGCTGGCGCATCGGCTACGCTGCCGGCCCTCAAACGCTCATCAACGCCATGGACCTGGTCCAGGGTCAGCAGACCTCCGGCACCTCGGCGATCTCGCAATGGGCCGCGGTCGAGGCGCTCGACGGCACGCAGGATCATATCCCGGTCTTCAGGAAGGCCTTCGAGCGCCGCCGCGACCTCGTCGTCTCCATGCTGAACCAGACCCGCGGCCTGAAGTGCCCGGTGCCGGAAGGCGCCTTCTACGTCTATCCCGACTGCTCGGCCCTGATCGGCAAGGCCCTGCCGAACGGCAAGAAGATCGAGACGGACGAGGATCTGGTGATGGGCCTGCTCGAGACGGAAGCGGTCGCGGCCGTGCACGGCTCGTCCTTCGGCCTCGGCCCGAACTTCCGCATCTCCTACGCCACTTCGGACGAGAAGCTGGAAGAGGCCTGCCGCCGCATCCAACGCTTCTGCGCCGAGCTGCGCTGAGCACCATGCGCAAGGGCGCCGCAACGCGCCGGACCATTCTGGCCGGGGGCTTCATGCTCCCGGCCTCTTTCGTTTTCGGGCAGTCGGTCGCAACGCTCTCGCCCCGCGAGGCTCATGACGCGGCACAGGCGAAGCGCATCCTCCTGATCGATATCCGCAATGCGCAGGAATGGGCCGATACCGGCCTGCCGCAGGGCGCTCTTGCACTGGATGTCGACGCTCCGGCCTTCGAGGTCAGGATCGCCGGGCTTCGCCTCGACAACCCCAGCAAGCGCATCGTCCTAATCGACCGCACGGGCGCGCAGGCGGTTGCCGTGGCGCAGAAGCTCGCCGGACGAGGCTGGCGCGATCTCGCAGGCGTGCGGGGCGGCATGCTCGGGCCGGGCGGTTGGCTGGCCGAGAAACTGCCGGTGACAGCCTATCCCTGATCCTGCTTGGCGAGCAGGTCCGGCCGCCGTTCGCGCGTGATCGTCTCAGCCTGCTCGCGCCGCCATTTCGCGATGCGGGCATGATCGCCGGAGAGCAGCGCCTCGGGCAGGCCCCGGCCCTCCCATTCGCGCGGGCGGGTGTAATGCGGGTATTCCAGCAGACCGTTCTCGAAGCTCTCGTCCTCGCCGGAAGCGACCTTACCCATCACGCCGGGGATCAATCGCACGCAGGCATCGAGCAATGTCAGCGCCGCCATCTCGCCGCCGGAGAGGATGTAGTCGCCGATCGAAACCTCGATCAGGTTGCGCCCCTCGATCACGCGCTCGTCGACGCCCTCGAACCGCCCGCAGACGATGACGAGGCCAGGACCTTCAGCCCAATCACGGACCTGTCGTTGCTGAAGCGGGCGTCCGCGCGGCGACATCAGCAGGCGCGGGCGCGCATCATCCGCCGGCACGGCCGCGTCGATCGCCGCCGCCAGCACGTCGCAGCGCAGCACCATGCCGGCGCCGCCGCCGGCCGGGTTGTCGTCGACATTGCGATGGCGGCCGATGCCGTGCTCGCGGATCTGATGGGTATCGAGCGACCACAATTCCTTGCGTAGCCCCTCGCCCGCCAGCGAGATGCCGAGCGGCCCGGGAAACATCTCCGGATAGAGCGTCAGGATCGAGGCGCGGAAGGACATGCCTTCAAGCAAAGCGCAGCGCAGGAAACCCGTCCAGCGCGGTGAAATCGCCAGCCGAGGCGATCAGGTTGTCATAACCCGCAAAGCCCTCGGGACCGAGCATGGTCAGCAGCGCCACGGCCCGCATGCCGGCACGGCGCGCCGCCTCGACGCCGAGCGGCGCATCCTCGAAGACGATGCAGTCGGCGGGGTCGACCTTCATCCGCTCCGCCGCGGCCAGGAACATGTCGGGATGCGGCTTGCCACGGAAGCCCTGGCTCGGCGAGACGATCGTCGCGAAGCGCTGGCGCAGGCCGAGCGTATCCAGCACGACCTCGATATTGGCCGGAGGTGCCGCCGTCCCGACGGCCATCGGCACGCCTGCCGCCTCGGCCCGCGCGATCAGTTCGAGGAAGCCGGCAGTTGGCGTCACATGCGGCAGATAGGCCTCCCGATAGAGCGCCTCCTTGGCGTCGCTCATCGCATCGAGCTCGGCCACGACCGCCTGCGGGAAATAGGAGGAGATGATCTCGTTGCCGGCCATTCCGGCGGTGCGCGCCGCGAAGGTTTTGCGGTCGAAGGGCAACTTGTTGCTGACGTGCCAGCTCTCCCAGGCATCGTCATGGAAGCGCATATTGTCGACGATGGTGCCGTCCATGTCGAAGATCAGGGCGCGGGCCGGCCTATCATTTGTCATCGTCGGGCTCGAACAGTCCAAGCGGCGGCTCGGCCTCGATCCGGCGCGCGGCGATGTCGATGCGCGGCGCAAAGGCCTTGGTGAAGGGCATCAGGACGGAGCGTCCGTCCGGTGTCTCGATGTCGAGCAGGTCGCCTGCCCCGTAGTTCTCGACCACGGTGACGCTGCCGAGCACAGTGCCGTCCGGCCCGACCACGCTGCAACCGATCAGATCGGCATGCAGGAATTCGTCCTCGTCCTCACCGGCCGAGAGCTTGTCGCGGGCAACGAACAATTCGGTGCCGTTCAGCGCCTCGGCTGCCTCGCGCGTGGTCACGCCCTTGAGCCGGGCGACGACCACCTCCTTGGCAGGGCGGATATCGGTGATCTCGAAGCTGCGGCCCTTGCCGTCCGACAACGGGCCGTAACCGGCGATACCCAACGGGTCGCCGGTAAAGGTCTTGATCCTGACCTCGCCGCGCACGCCATGCGGCGCGCCGACGATCCCGAGCAGGATGAGGTCGCTCATGTCAGCACGCCATGCCCGGCCTTGAGCCGGGCATCTCCCAAAGAAGGTTCCCGGGTCGAAGCTGCGCTTCGCCCGAGAAAGACGTGCGGACAGTCAAGCTCACGCCTCGGCGGCTTCTTCGGCAGCCGGAGCAGCGGCCTTCTCGGCCTTCTTCTCGGCGCGCTCCTTGGCCTTCTCGCCGGGAACGGCCTTGTTCGGGTTGTTGCGGGCCGGGCGCTTGGCGAGGCCGGCGGCATCGAGGAAGCGCAGCACGCGGTCGGTCGGCTGGGCGCCCTTGGCGAGCCAAGCCTGGACCTTCTCGGTGTCGAGCACGACGCGCTCGGCCGAATCCTTCGGCTTCATCGGATCATAGGAGCCGATCTTCTCGATGAAGCGGCCATCGCGCGGCGAGCGGGCGTCGGCGACGACGATGCGGTAGTAGGGGCGCTTCTTGGCGCCGCCGCGGGTCAGGCGGATCTTGAGGGACATGGGTCTTCTTCCTTTTGGTTTGACGTCTGAAGTCGGGTTGAATGGTGAAGGTTATTTCTTCTTGCCGAACGGGTTGCTGCCCAGGCCGGGCAGGCCATTGCCGCCGAGGCCCGGCAGCTTCGGCATCATCCCCGCCGGCGGGGTGACACCCTTGGGCAGGCCGGGGAAGCCGCCCGGCGGCATCGAGGGCAGACCGCCGCCCGCGCCGAGCTGCTTCTGCAGTTCCGCAAGCTGCGCCGGATCCATCTTCGAGGGGTCCGGCATGCCGGCAGGCAGGCCGCCGCCGAGCCCGAACATCGAGCCGAGCTTGCCGAGCATGCCGCCCTTCTGCTTGCTCATCATCTTCATGGCGTCGGCCATGCCGCGATGCATCTTGAGCAGCTTGTTGATCTGCTCGGCAGAGGTGCCGGAGCCGGCCGCGATGCGCTTCTTGCGGCTGTTCTTGAGCAAATCGGGATTCTTGCGCTCGGCCGGCGTCATCGAGTCGATCGCGGCGATCATGCGCTTGAACATCGTGTCGCCGACACCCGCATTGGCGAGCTGGGACTGGGCCTGCTTCATGCCCGGCAGCATGCCCATCACGCCGCCGATGCCGCCCATCTTCTCCATCTGCTGGAGCTGCGCGCGCATGTCGGAGAGGTCGAACTGGCCCTTGGCCATGCGCTGCGCGGTCGCCTGCGCTTGCGTCGCATCGATGGTCTGCGCCGCCTTCTCGACGAGCGAGACGATGTCGCCCATGCCGAGGATGCGGTTTGCGACGCGCGAGGGATGGAATTCGTCGAGCTCGTCGACCTTCTCGCCGATACCGACCAGCTTGATCGGCTTGCCGGTGACGGCGCGCATCGAGAGCGCCGCACCACCGCGCGAATCGCCGTCCATGCGGGTCAGCACGATGCCGGTCAGGCCGACGCGGGCATCGAAGGCGCGGGCCGTGTTGACCGCGTCCTGGCCGGTCAGCGCGTCGGCGACGAGCAGCACCTCATGCGGGTTGGTCGCGGCCTTCACCTCGGCGACCTCGGCCATCAGCGTGTCGTCGAGCGTCACGCGGCCGGCTGTGTCGAGCATCACGACGTCGTAGCCGCCGAGACGAGCGGCCTCGACCGCGCGCCTGGCGATCTGCACCGCCGACTGGCCGGCGACGATCGGCAGCGTCTGCACGCCGACCTGCTGGCCGAGAATGGCGAGCTGTTCCATGGCGGCCGGGCGTCGCGTATCGAGCGACGCCATCAGCACCTTCTTCTTGTGGCGCTCGGTCAGACGCTTGGCGATCTTCGCGGTCGACGTCGTCTTGCCGGAGCCCTGCAGACCCACCATCAGCACCGGGACCGGCGGCACGGCATCGAAATTGATGCTCTCGCCCTCGCCGCCCAGCGTCTCGATCAGGACGTCGTTGACGATCTTGATGACCTGCTGGCCGGGCGTGATCGACTTCAGCACCTCGGCGCCGACGGCGCGCTCTCTGACCTTGTCGGTAAAGCTGCGGACGACCTCGAGCGCGACATCCGCCTCGAGCAGCGCGCGGCGAACCTCGCGGAGAGCCGCGTTGACGTCCTCCTCGGTCAGCGAACCCCTGCGGGTCAGCCCCGAGAGGATGCCGGAGAGCCTGTCGCTCAGCGTGCCGAACATGCGGACCTGCCTGCTTGCCTCAGAAAGCCTTCAGCGCCAGAGCCTCATCGCCAAACGGTTTCGCGCCCGAGGGCGCAATCGCGCTGTCGGGCGTTGACCTCCGGGCTCATGAAAGCGGCTTGCGCGGCCCGGTCGGCGGATGTGGTTTCGGCGATGTCGGCGAAACGGATGGGGCCTTAAAGCGGAAGACTGTGGCGAAAGTCAAGTTTCGCGATGGTTTCCCTTGCGAACGGAGCCTTCTCATGGCCGTCATGCTCGGGCTTGGCCCGAGCATCTCCCGCCGAAGCGGGCTCCTGCGCCTCACTCTCCAGAGATTCTCGGGTCAAGTCCTAGAATGACGCTCTGTCTCGTTACGGAGCGGCCCCCTTCCCTCACACGCGCTTCAACTTCTACACGGAATTGTGAGGCTTGGCCGCAGAATGGCCCTGATCTGACAGCATCGCTGCGCGCCCGATTCGCAAAACATGCCGGCCCATGAAACTGAAACCCGCCTCGACCTTGCTGGCCCTCGCTCTTCTGCTCGCCGCCTGCGCCGGCGATCCGCGTCGCGAAGGCCCGCTCGATCCGCGCATGGTCGAGAAGGTCGCCGCCGTCTCGCTCGATCCGGCCCAGGCCGGGCGAATCCTGAACGCCTACCGCGCGAGCAATGGCCTCGGCCCCGTCCGGCCGGACCCGCGCCTGATGGCGATGGCGCAGCGCCAGGCCGATGCCATGGTCAAGGCCAACGCCCTCTCGCATGATGCCGGCGGCAACTTCACCGCCCGCATCCAAGCGGCCGGCGTCGACAGCGCCCGGGCTGCGGAGAATCTCGGCGGCGGCTATTTCTCGGTCGAGGAAGCCTTCGACGGCTGGCGCAAGTCGCCCGGCCACGACACCAATCTGCGGATGAAGGAAGCGACCCGCTACGGCATCGCGCTTTCGAAGGACCCCCGCACCAGCTATCGCGTCTGGTGGGCGCTGGTCGTCGCAGCCGACCCGGAGCCGCGCGTGACGCTCGACGCCGGCCCGCTCAGTTCCACCCAAAGACGTTGACGAGCGGAAATTCCGAGATGACAGGAACTGGTCGTTGCAGCTAGCAATCGTGTCCTTTCATTGAGGATACAGACTACGATGGCCAAATTTTCAGGAATAGCATTCGCTCTCGCTGCGCCGTTGCTGATCGCGGGCGTGACGCAGGGGCAGGCTCAACCTTGCATGACCAATTTCAGCTCCGCCGGCGTGCCGATGGTCTCGCAGATTACCTACAAGACCTGGGAGCTGACCAAGAAATCCCAAGCCGCCGTGCTGCCTATCATCACCCGGGCGATCCAGGCCGACCGCGACTTCATGGATATCCGAACCGACAAGGCGCGCGGCACGATCTCCGCCGTGCAGGAAGTCACCGGCTCGGGGCGTCCGCAGCTCCTGAAGGTGACTACCCGCAAGCAGCCCACGGGCACGCGCATCGACATCGCCTTCACTGTGCAGCCTGGCCAGATGGCTCCCGAAGCGGCCGTTCGCACGGCGCTCTGCGACTTCCTCCGCAGCGCGCTCTGAAGCGGTCTCAAGCCGCTCGATTCAGCTCTTTACAAACACCCGCATCTGGTGATGGCTCTGGTCTTTAGCGGAGCCATCACCATGACCTTCGAAGCCTGGATCGCGTTCACCGCCGCCACCGCCGTTCTCCTCGTCATCCCCGGACCGACGATCCTGCTCGTCATCTCCTATGCGCTCGGCCAGGGCTGGCGCACCGCGTTTCCCATTGCGGTCGGCGTCGCGCTCGGCGATTTCACCGCGATGACGCTCTCCATGCTCGGGGTCGGCGCCTTGCTCGCCACCTCCGCGCTCGTCTTCACAACGCTGAAATGGATCGGTGCGGCCTATCTGGTCTGGCTCGGCGTCAAGCTCTTCCGTGCCGGCGGCACGCTCGACGCCAAGCCGCGCGAGGATGCCGCTCCCGGCTGGAAGATGCTCGGCCATGCCTGGCTGGTGACGGCGCTGAACCCGAAGAGCATCACCTTCTTCGTCGCCTTCCTGCCCCAGTTCCTGGACACCAGGGGCGATTTCTGGACGCAGATGCTGATTTTCGAGGCGACCTTCATCACGCTCGCCTTCGCCAATGCCATGGGCTACGCGCTGATCGCCTCGCGGGCGCGGGCCGTGGTCAGCAATCCCCGCGCGATCGGCCTCTTCAACAAGGCCGGCGGCACGCTCCTGATCGGCGCGGGCGTCGCAACCGTCGCCATCCGCTCTGGCAGCAACTGATCGGCCAATCGGGAGGGCGGCCTTGACGCTGCGTCGCGGCCGCCTACCTGTTCTACACCATGACCCGCCGCAAGCTTCTCTCCTTCGTTGGCCTCGGTGCATTGCTGGCTTCGACCGGCGCTGCCTGGGCCGCGATCTCCCGCTCGCGCAATCCCTATTACCAGGGCCCCGTCAGCGACCATTTCAACGGGCTCGTCTTCAGCGACGGCCGCACCGTGAGCAAGGGCCTCGCCGACGTGCTGCGCTGGCAGACCGGCAAGCGCGAGCGCGAGGCCTTCCCCCTCGCCTATCAGGCGCCGCCTCAGGACAAGCCTCCGGCCCGCGTCGAGGGCGTCAGGATCGTCCATCTCGGCCACGCCTCCTTCCTGTACCAGGCAGCCGGCCTCAACCTGCTGATCGACCCGGTCTATTCGCTGCGCGCCAGCCCCTTCTCCTTCATCGGCCCCAGGCGCGTGAACGCACCGGGAGTCGCCTTCGCCGATCTGCCGAAGATCGACGCCGTGCTGATCACGCATAACCATTACGATCATCTCGACATCGAGACGCTGGCCCTGCTGCATGCCCGCGACCGGCCGCGGATGATCATGCCGCTCGGCAATGACTCGATCGTCCGCGCCCGCATCCCCGACGCCCGCGCCGAGGCGCATGACTGGAATGACCGGCTCACCCTCTCGGACGCCGTCGCGGTCACGCTGGTGCCGAGCTATCACTGGTCGGCGCGCGGCGCCTTCGACCGGCGCATGGCGCTGTGGTGCTCCTATATCCTCGAAACGCCGGCCGCGAAGGTCTTCCATATCGGCGATACCGGCTACCACGACGGCTCGCTCTACGAGGACCTCGGCAGCAGGCACGGGCCGTTCGATCTCGCCGTGCTGCCGATCGGCGCCTACGAGCCGCGCTGGTTCATGTCCGACAACCACATGAACCCGGACGAGGCGGTGAAGGTCATGCTGGCGCTGCGGGCGCAGCAGGCGATCGGCCATCACTGGGGCACCTTCCAGCTCACCGACGAGGGCGTCGAGCGCCCGCCCGAGGCGCTGAAGGCCGCGCTCGCCGAAGCCGGCCTGCCGGAAGAGCGCTTCAGACCGATGCGGCCGGGTTTGAGCTGGAACGTGTGACCGGCTGGACCTCCGCGTCATTCTCGGACGAAGCACAGCTTCGACCCGAGAATCTCAGGACGGGAGGCCGCTGGTTTCCGAGATGCCCGGGTCAAGCCCGAGCATGACGCTGATCACTTGGGCTGGACGTAGACGTTGATCTCGAGGTTCGGATCGCCAGGGTCCTTGAGGTCGCTGACATATTCCTCGAGGAAAGCATCCTTCACCGTGATGCTCTTGGCTTCGAGATAGGCCGTGATCGTCTCGTAGGTGGAATCGATGTCGTCATAAGGCGCGACATGGAGGAAGCGCAGGGCCTTGCCCATCGGTGAGGCGCTCAATTTCACGCCGCCGCCGAATGCGGGAGCCTGCCCTCCGGCGGGCGCGGCAACCGGCAGCATCGCATCGAAGCGAAAGCCGTCATCCGTCGTCTCGACGAACAGCGCCAGCGGACGGCCTGCGACGGGCAGGCCCGCCTTCTGCGCTTCGGCGCGCAAGGCGTTGAAGCTCTCCGACAGTTTCTGGAATCCCTGGTCCCAGCTTGCCTGACCCGAAAGGAGCAGGACGGGCTTCGCAGCGAGCGTGATCTCGTCGATATCGCTGGCATCGCCGCGTTTGCCGGCAAGCGTCGCGTTGGGATCAGGCACGCCCGTCTGCTGCTGCACGGGCGGCGCCGGCAGAGACTGGCCCGGAGGCGGCAAGGTCGGCGGCGGCTGCACCGGCTGCGGTTCGGCCGGCCCCGGTAGCGTCGGCGCGGGCTGCACCGGCTGCGGCGTTACCGGATTCGGCGGCGGCGGGGCCGGCTGGACCGGCTGCGGCCCCGGCTGGGCCTCAGGCACGGGAGAAGGCGGCGTCTGCGCCGGAGCTGACGGCATCTGGGCGGGGCTGGCGCCGGGCGGTGGTGCCAGAGGCGCGGTTTCGACGGCGGTCGGTGGCGCCACGCGCGCCTGGGCAAAGACCATTCCGCTCGACAAACTCGCCAGGCCGGCAAGCGTCAGAACACAAATCCGGGAATACCGCATCATGACGGCCCTGAGTTTCACGCGATTCGCGCCCTTGCGGCGCAACATAGAATGTCCACCTTCTCCTAGGGAACGGGGACGAGGGTGGCTTTTTCACGTCGTCTCCGCCATAGACCCACTATTCACGGGACGTGTGACCAAATGAACGCTCTGGCCAATCGCCGGTTCCTGAAGATGAACGGGCTCGGCAACCAGATCACGGTGCTGGACCTGCGCGGCACCAAGCATGTCGTCAGCGAAGCGGAAGCCCGCGCCATCGCCTCCGAGCCGCGCGCCCGCTTCGACCAGCTCATGGTCCTTCACGATGCCGCGACGCCCGGCACCGACGCTTTCGTGCGCATCTATAACACCGACGGCTCGGAGGCCGGCGCCTGCGGCAACGGCACGCGCTGCGTCGCCTGGGCGATGATCGCCGACCCGCAGATGGGCGATGCCGACAAGGCCCGGCTCACCCTCCAGACCAAGGCCGGGCTGCTGCCGGCGATCCGCGAGGGCGAAGCTCTTTTCACCGTCGACATGGGCGCGCCGCGCCTTGACTGGGAGCAGATTCCGCTGGCCGAGCCTTTCGAGGATACCGCGCGCTTCGAATTGCAGATCGGCCCGATCGACGATCCGATCCTGCACACGCCCTGCGCCGTCAACATGGGCAATCCGCACGCGGTCTTCTTCGTCGAGGACCCCTATGCCTACAATCTCGAACGGATCGGGCCGCTGCTCGAGAACCACCCGATCTTCCCCGATCGCGCTAATATCGAGCTCGCCGCTGTGAAGGCGCCGGATCACATCGTGCTGCGCGTCTGGGAGCGCGGCGCCGGCATCACGCAGGCCTGCGGTTCGGGCGCCTGTGCGGCACTGGTCGCGGGCGTCCGCCGCGAGCTGACCGCCCGCAAGGCCACCGTCAGCCTGCCCGGCGGCGATCTCGCCATCGAATGGCGCGAGCGCGACGGCCATGTCCTGATGACCGGCCCGGTCGAATTCGAATGGGAAGGCACGCTCGACGCGGCGTTGTTTTCGAGCGCGGCCTGAGGGCCAGACTTATGATTCTGGAAGTCGTCACCTTCGGCTGCCGCCTCAACATCGTCGAGAGCGAGGCGCTCAGGCTCCAGGCGGAAGCCGCCGGGCTGAAGGATGCCGCGATCGTCAATTCCTGCGCCGTCACCGCCGAGGCGACCCGGCAGGCGCGGCAGGCCGTACGCCGCCTCAAGCGCGAGCAGCCGGACAGGCCCGTCATCGTCACCGGCTGTGCCGCGCAGATCGAACCGGCCCGCTTCGCGGATATGCCGGAGGTCGATCGCGTCCTCGGCAACGACGAGAAACTGCGGCCCGAGAGCTGGTCTGCCCTCGCCCGTTCCAACAGCCTCGGACATCCTGACACCACTGTCGCCGACAAGCTCGACGTCGGCGACATCATGACCCGCACGGCCTTGCGCGCTCCGGTCACCGGCCGTTTCGCCAGCCATACGCGCGGCTTCGTCCAGGTCCAGAACGGCTGCGACCATCGTTGCACCTTCTGCGTCATTCCCTTCGGCCGCGGCAATTCGCGCTCACTCGCCATCACCGATGTCGTCGCGCAATGCCGCACCCTGCTGGAGGCCGGCGCCCGTGAGATCGTGCTGACCGGCGTCGACCTCACCAGCTACGGCCGCGACCTGCCGGACCAGCCGACACTCGGCGCGCTGGCGGGAGCGATCCTGCGCGCCCTGCCCGACCTGCCGCGCCTGCGCCTCTCCTCGATCGACGCGGTCGAGGTCGACGATGCCCTGCGCGACATGCTCGCGACCGAGTCACGCCTGATGCCGCATCTGCATCTTTCGCTTCAGGCTGGCGACGACCTCATCCTGAAGCGCATGAAGCGCCGCCACGGCCGCGACGACGCTATCCGCTTCTGCACCGAGATCCGCTCCTTGCGTCCCGACATCGTCTTCGGCGCCGATCTCATCGCCGGCTTCCCGACCGAGGACGAAGCGATGTTCGCCCGCTCACTCGACCTCGTGGCGGAATGCGGCCTGAGCTTCGTCCATGTCTTCCCCTATTCGGCCCGCCCCAACACGCCGGCCGCGCGGATGCCGCAGCTCTTGGGAGAGGTCGTCTCGGAGCGCGCCGCAAGGCTGCGTGCTGCGGCTGGGACGGCACAGGCACGCCATCTCGCCGAGCGCATCGGCCGTCCGCTCAGCGTCCTCACCGAACGCGGCAATACCGGCCGCGCCGAGGATTTCACGCTGGTGCGTTTCGCCCGTGACGTCGCGCCGGGCGAAATCCTGCCGGTGATCGGCCATGCCGCCGACAACAAGGCCCTTCTCGCGGCCTGAACACATTTGCGGGAGAATAGCCGCCTCGGTCGCCGATGGGAGGAGGAGTGACCGAGGCGGCAGAGCCATGCCCGGAATGGCAGACCCATTTCTTAGACGCGGCAACCCGCCAAAAGGTTCAAAGCCTCACGCGACCACGGAGCCACGCACCCGCTGGACCTGATTGTTGCAGTATCCCCGCGGATTCCAGACCGGTTCCAGCGGCTGGACGCCGCCCTCGGCATCGCGCGCCCGCGCCATGACGACGAAGGGGCCCGGCTGTTCAGCCACGATCTCCGCCTCGAAGCGCCGCCAGGCGAAGCGTCCCTCACCGGCCTGCAATGTGACATCCTGCCAGCTTTCGCCACCATCGCTGGAAACTGCGACTGATTCCAGCGGAACAGCCCCGCTCCAGGCGAAGCCCGCGACCTTCAATCGCTCGCCTTGCTTCGTCACGAAGCCGTCTAGCGGCGCCGTAAGCAGCGATTTGACTGGCATGTCGGTGATGACAGCGAAATTCGCCGGATCGAGCGGTTCGCCCGGGCGAACCGGCTGGATCGGCAGGCGATAATCGGTGCCGCGCATCTTCTCGCCGTCATGCTCGACGGCGCGAAGGCTGATCCGGTCGAGCCATTTCTGCCAGGCCGAGCCGGGATAGCCCGGCGCGACGATGCGCAAAGGCCCGCCATGCAGGCGCGGCAAGGGCTCGCCATTCATGGCGAAGGCGATCAGGGTTTCCGGAGCCACCGCCTTGGCCATCGGCAGGCCGCGCGAGAGCGCAGCTTTCTCCGGCTTGCCGATCTGGCGGTCCGGTGCGTGATGGGCGGTATAGACCGCGCCCGGCCTGGGGCCGGCATGTTCCAGAACGTCCGCCAGCCTGACCCCGGTCCAACGCGCGCAGCCGACGGCGCCGAGCCGCCATTGCAGCCCGTCCGTCGCCGGCGAAAAGCGAGAGCGACCATTGCCGGCGCATTCCAGGACAGCGGTGAGCGTCACAGTTTCGAAACGCTGGCGCAGGCCTTCAACGGTCCACACGGCCGGGCGCTCGACCTCGCCATCGACGGTCAGCGTCCAGCCGCTCTCGTCGATCTCCGGCAGATGGCCGTTGTTGCGGATGAAGAAGGCATCGACCGGCGTGATCGGCTCGCCGAGCAGGGCGAGCGCCGGCTCGGCGTTCAACGCCTCTTCCTCATAGACATGGAGGCCGGGCTTCAGACGGCGCAGCAGCGGCAATTCGGTAAGGCGGTGGGGCAAGCGGCGAGGATCTCCGGGGGCGCGAGACGGTCACCCGTCCCGGCGAAAGCCGACAAGAGATGGCACGTTGCCCGACCGGCTGTCGACCGTCGCCCAGCGTCAGCGCCTGGCGACGACCTCCTCGCGCAGCGCCCGGCGCAGAACCTTGCCGACATTGGTCTTGGGCAGGCTCTCGCGGAAGAAGATCTGCCTGGGCACCTTGTAGCCGGTGAGGTTCTCCTTGCAGTAGGCCCGCAGCGCATCCGTCGTCAGGGTCGGGTCCTTGCGTACGACGAAGGCGGTCACCGCCTCGCCCGAATGCTCGTCGGGCAGGCCGATGACAGCCGATTCCAGCACGCCGGGATGCGAGGCCAGCACGTCCTCGACCTCGTTCGGATAGACGTTGAAGCCGGAGACCAGGACCATGTCCTTCATCCGGTCGACCACCTTGGTCTGTCCGTCCGGCAGCATGATGCCGACGTCGCCGCTGCGGAAATAGCCGTCGGCGGTCATCGCCTTGGCGGTCTCGTCCGGGCGGTTCCAGTAGCCCGCCATCACCTGCGGCCCGCGGATGCAGATCTCGCCGGCCTCGCCAAGCGGCATGTCGTTGCCCTCGGCGTCGCGGATCGCGATCTCGGTCGAGGGAATCGGAAAGCCGATCGTACCGCTGAACTCGGTGATATCCGGCCGGTTGATGGTGGCGACCGGCGAGGTCTCCGACAGGCCGTAGCCCTCGATGATCGGGCGCCCGGTCACCGCCTTCCACTGCTTGGCGACCGCGGCCTGCGTCGCCATGCCGCCGGCGACCGCGAAGCGCATCTCGGAGAAGTCGACCTCCTTGATCTCGGGATGGTTGGCGAGCGCGTTGTAGAGCGTGTTGACCCCCGAGAAGAGCGTGAAACGGCTCGCCTTCAGCGTCTTGATGAAGCCGGGTATGTCGCGCGGATTGGCGATCAGCAGGCTCTTGGCGCCGATGCGCAGCAGGAACATGCAGCAGCAGGTCAGCGCGAAGATGTGGTAGAGCGGCAGCGCCGTCACCATGACGTGCTGGTAGTCGCTGCGGCCGAGAGGCGGCTCCAGCATCCATTCGAGCCAGAGGCCGGCCTGCTGGACGTTGGCGGCGACGTTGCGATGCGTCAGCGTCGCGCCCTTGGCGACGCCGGTCGTGCCGCCGGTATATTGCAGGAAGGCGACATCCTCAGGCACGACCGTCACCGGCGTCATCCGGGCACCGCCGTGCAGGATCTGCTGGAAACCGATGGAGCCGGGAAGACCGTAAGGCTTCACCACCTTCTTGACCCGGCGCGCGACGAAATTGACGATCTTGCCTTTGAAGCCCATCAGGTCGCCGGCCGTGGCGATGACGATGGCGTCGAGCTTCAGGTTCGGCTTCGCCTCCTCGACGACATGGGCGAAGTTCTCGATCACCACGAGCACCCGCGCCCCGGCATCGTTGATCTGATGCGTCAGCTCGCGCGCCGTGTAGAGCGGATTGACGTTGACTACGGTAAAGCCGCCGAGCAGCACGCCGAAGATCGCCGCCGGATAGGCCAGGATGTTCGGCATCATCAGGGCGACGCGATCGCCTTTCTTCAGGCCCTGCGCCTGCAGCCAGCCGGCGAAGGACTCAGCGGCGCGACGCGTCTCGGCGAAGGTGATCGTCTTGCCGAAGCTCTCGAACGCCGGCCGATCGGCATGGGTCGAACAAGCGGAGCCGATCAGGTCAGCCAGCGTCCCGATCCTGGCATCGTCGAGCTCCGGCGGCACGGCCGGCGGATAATGCGCAAGCCACGGGCGCGAGGCATTCCTGGCCTGCGTGGCGCCAGTCGCAGTCATCGTTCCCTCCAGTTGCCCGGTTGACCGCCTCGGGGCGGGTTCCGGTGCATTTTCATGATCGTACAGTGCGGAACAGCAGCCGACAGCGCAAGCGCCGACCGTCATCGACCGTCGAATGTTTACATCTAAACAGTTCGCACCGCACGAAATCAAGCCCAAACCGGGAGCCGAATGACGGCTCCCGGAGGGCAGGATGGGCCTGAGGCAGGATCAGCGCGCTTGCGCGAGGGTCAGCGCCTGCGCGGAAACCACGGCCTCGGCCGGCTTGCCGGCGAGCTCCGCCAGGTGATCGAAGCGCGCGCTGAACGAGCCGACGCCCGAGGTGGCCGAGCGCAGCTCGACGATCAGGCCGGTCATTTCGGCTTCCGGCACCAGCGCCTTGATCTGGTCCCAGCCACGCCAGCCGGCGCGCGTGTCGTAGCCGAGGATCTGCCCGCGTCGGCCCGAGATCAGGGCCGAAGCCCGCGACATCGCCTCGGAAGGGATGACCACATCGACCGACAGGATCGGCTCGAGCAGCACCGGCTTGGCTTGCGGCATCGCCTCGCTCATCGCCAGCCGCGCCGCCTGCCGGAACGCCATGTCCGAGGAATCGACAGTGTGATACGAGCCATCCGTCAGGGCGACCGCGACATCAACGATCGGGAAGCCCAGCGGCCCCTTCTCGCAGAAATCGCGCATGCCGGCCTCGACCGAGCCGATATACTGGCGCGGCACGACACCGCCGGTGATCTTGTCGACGAACTGGATGCCCTCCCCGCGCGGCAGCGGCGCCACCTCGATCACCACGTCGCCATACTGGCCATGGCCGCCGCTCTGCTTGCGATGCCGGCCCCGCGCCCCGGCCTGGCCGCGGATCGTCTCGCGATAGCCGACCTGCGGCGTCTTGCTCGTCACCGTCACGCCATAGCGGCCGGCGAGCTTTTCGAGCGCCACGCGCAGATGCATCTCGCCCTGGCCCGACAAACGGGTTTCGCCGAGTTCCGGCACCTGCGTCACCGCGAGCGCCGTGTCCTCCTCGGTCAGGCGCTGAAGCGCCGCCGCCAGCCTGACATCGTCCTTGCGGTCCTTCACGGCGATGGCGAAGGCGTGGACGGCCTCGGGCGGCGGGACCGCGCTGACCACGCTCGCCCGCGTCTTGCCGAGCATGAAGGCCTCGCCCGTCGCGATGCCGTCGAGCTTGGCGAAGCCGGCGACCTCGCCCTCCATCGCCGCCGGCTTGCGGCTCTGCTCCGCTCCCTTCAGGGCGAGGACACCGGCGATGCGGGCTTCCGCCCCGCCGGACGAGGTCACGACATCGCCCTCCGCCAGCCGTCCCCGCATCACCCGCGCCAGCGAGACCTTGCCGCCCTGGCTCGAATGCCAGGTCTTCATCACCTGGGCGAGCGGCGGCCCCTCGGCGAGGATGCCGGCGCGCCCGCGTGTCTCGGCGAGACCGGGCGCCTCGTGCCTGAGCGCCTTGAGCAGCCGCGTCACGCCATTGCCGCGCTCGGCCGCGCCGATCAGCACCGGCACGACATGGCGATGCTGCAACTCGCGGGCGAGATCGTCGAAGACGCGGTCGCGCGGCGGCTCCATGTCCCCCAGCAGCTCCTCCATCAGGTCGTCGTCGTAATCGGCAAGCCGCTCCAGCATCGAGAACCGCGCTTCCTTCTCGCGGCCGGCCTCGTCGACGGCCAGCGGCACGATCTCGCTCGGCGCATGCTCGCGGTAAATGAAGGCCCGCTCCAGGGCGAGGTCGATGAAGCCGACCGCGATGCCCTTCTGCCAGATCGGGATCTGGCGCAGCAGCAGCGGCGTCCGCGAGGCCCGTTGCAGGATGCCGAGCGTCTCGCGCACCCGGCGCGAAGCCGTGTCGATCTTGTTCAGGAACAGGAAGCGCGGGATGTCGGCCTCCTCCAGTTCGCGCAGCACGAGCTCGAGCGCCGGCGCCTTCCTGTCATCCGCCTCGCAGACGACGACGGCCGCATCCACCGCCGGCAGCACATGGCGCATCTCGTGCAGGAATTCGACCGAGCCGGGGCAGTCGATGAAATGGAAGGTATCGCCGAGGAAATCGACGGCCGCGACCGTGGGCTCCGTGCTCATCTGGTGCGCGCGGGCCTCCGGCGCCGCATCGCCGACCGTGTTGCCGCCCTTGACCGTGCCGGCGCGGGTCAGCGCGCCGCATCGCATCAGGATGCTTTCGAGCAGCGTGGTCTTGCCGCTCTGGAAGGGGCCGACGATCGCGATGCACCGCGGCCCCGCGCGTCGGGTGCCGTCTGCGGAACCGCCATTCTGAGCCGATGCAGGCATGACTTCCTCCTTCGGGGCTGGCCGCGATGGAGGAGAGGTTCGAGCGGCCCCGGCTCCGGCGCGGTGGAAGCCGGCGGGAACCGCGAATGCGCTCACGCCGGATGGGCGGCGGTCGCTCGGGCCCGACAGGGTCGGGCGGCCGTCGGAGAGGCAGTTGACGAGAGGTTCGCGCCGATCGGGAGCGGACGCAAGCGCTTTGTCGGCGCGGTCGCGGCGAACGGGCGAGGCCCGGACCGTCATCGATATCGGAACGACTATCGCTCCGCCGAGACCCATGATTTCATCGGGAGATCCGCCGGGTTGCACGCACGAGAAGCGAGCCGGCACCTGCACGCTCCCTGCGTCTCCGAAGCGGGGAACCTGAAGGATCGCCGGACATTCTATGGGCGGACCGCCGCAGCGGCCGTAGGGATGCATGGAGACAGCCGATGCCCGAGAATGCTTCGCAAATGGACCTGGACGAGCGCATCGCCCTCCTCCGGCGCAATATCTCCGAGCTGATGGAACAAGCGACGGGAGCCTCCGGCGCCGCCGTGGAGGAGGCGCTCGCCAACCGGCTCGGCGAGCAGCAGGACATGCTCAACGAGCTGCTGAAGAAGCGTGAGGCGATGGGGTAAAGGCGTCGAGGCACCCGCCGTCAGAGATTCCGCCGCTCGCCGCGAAGCGTCGCGAGGCCGATGCCGGCAGCGTCGAAGCCGCCATCGACGGCCAGGACCTGCCCGGTGATATAGGTCGACCGCTCGGAGCAGAGGAAGAAGATCGCCTCGGCCAATTCCTCCTCCAGCCCGTAGCGGCCGAGCGGGACGGCATCGCGATAATCCGCCCTGATCTCGGGGCTGTGCACCGCCTTGGCCATCGCCGTCTCGACCGGCCCCGGCGCGACTGCGTTGACGCGGATGCCCAGGCCCGCGAGTTCGACCGCCTGCTGCTTGGTGAGATGGGCCAGCGCCGCCTTCGAGGTGCCATAGGCAACGCGCAGGGTCGAGGCGCGCAGGCCCGAAATCGAGGTGATATTGACGACGGCACCGCCGCCATTGTCCGCCATCGTCCGCGCCGCGAGCTGCGTCGCCAGGAACGGACCGGTGAGATTGACCGCCAGCACCCGCTGCCATTCGTCATGGCTGGTTTCGAGCATCGGCTTGAACACCGCCGTGCCGGCATTGTTGACGAGGGCATCGAGCCGTCCGAAGCGCTTGGCCATGCCGGCGAAGGCCGATTCGAGCTGGGCGGGCATGGCCACGTCGCAGGTCAGCACCAGCGTCCGCTCCGGCGTGGCGATCTCGGCCGCAGCCCGTTCAAGCCCGGCGCCATCGATGTCGAGCAGGCCGACCTGCCAGCCTTCGGAGAGGAAGCGCTTGGCCGTGGCGAGGCCGATGCCGCGCGCGGCGCCGGTCACGAGCGCGGTCTTCGGGGTGGCATCGGTCATGGCGTGTCGTCCGGTGGCGTGTCGGGTCCGCAAAGGCTATGCACGCCGGCAGCGCCGCCAACAAGCCGGCATTGCCGCTCGACAAACGCCACCAGCTCCTGTAAGGCCCCGCACTCAACTGAAAACAGCGCGCCGTAACGCCCGCGTGAACACACGCGACAACGGCCATGGAGAGACCCATGAACATCATCGAACAGCTCGATGCCGAGCAGATTGCCAAGCTGAGCGAAGGCAAGGCCATTCCCGCCTTCCAGCCCGGCGACACCGTGCAGGTCAACGTCAAGGTCAAGGAAGGCGAGCGCAGCCGCGTCCAGGCCTATGAAGGCGTCGTGATCGCCCGCAACGGTGGCGGCCTCAACCAGAGCTTCACCGTTCGCAAGATTTCCTATGGCGAGGGCGTCGAGCGCGTCTTCCCGCTGTTCTCGCCGAACCTCGATTCGATCAAGGTCATCCGCAGGGGCAAGGTGCGCCGCGCCAAGCTGTATTACCTGCGCGATCGTCGCGGCAAATCGGCCCGCATCGCCGAGCGCGTCGATGCCAAGCCCGCCAAGGGCCAGAAGGCCGCCGGCAAGTAAGCCGAAGCCTCAGCGCAAAAAGATTGGAACGCGGTCCTTCGGGGCCGCGTTTTTTTTTGCCGTGGATCGAAACAGTCATTCTTAAATCGCATATCAAATGGCTTTATTGTCACTTGATATGCGCTATGCGCGCATATAAGTATGACAATCATTAGCATGCTATTTATGTTGCCCCTATGGACCTCATCCAGCTTCAGGCCGCGTTCACCGGCGAGCTTGCCGCCGTCAACCGCAAGCTGAGAGCGCTTGTCGACGAGCGTGCCCGCGGCATGGGCCTGACCCTGTCGCGGGCACGCCTGCTGATGGAGCTCGCGCGGGAAGACGGCCCGATCCAGTCCGACCTCGCCGGCCTGCTCGACATCGAGCAGCCGACGCTGGTCCGGCTCCTCGACGGGCTGGAACGCAACGGCATGATCGAGCGCCGCGCCGTCGAGGGCGACAGGCGCGCACGCCGCGTCTTCCTGACCGAAAGCGCCCGGGCACAGGCACAGGACATCCTGAATTTCCTCACCGAACTGCGCGCCGGCATCCTGCAGGGCATCGCGCCGGAAGAGCTGGAAGCCGCGCTCGACGTCCTGCGCCGCACCTCGCGCAACATCGCCGCCGGGCGGAGCGCCGCCCCATGAGCACGCCCGAAACCACCGCTGCGCCTGCTGCCGCGCCCCCACCGGCGGGGCTCACCATGCCGCCGGCCCGCGCGCTCGCCTATATGCTGGCTTCGGTGACACTGGCCATGACCCAGCAGATCGGCGCGAACCTGGTCAACACCAATGTCTACCAGATCCAGGGCGAGCTCGGCGCCACCCTCGCCGAGACCAACTGGCTGATCGCCGCCTATATGGCTCCGAACGTCTCGCTCTCGATCGCGCTGATCAAGATCCGGATGCAGTACGGCCTGCGCAACTTTGCCGAGATCAGCCTCGCCGGCTTCGTCCTCGCCGCCTTCCTGAACCTCGTCTTCGTCCATGACCTGCCATCGGCCGTGGTCGTGCGGTTCATGAGCGGCATGGCGGCGGCGCCGATGTCCTCGCTCGCCTTCTTCTACATGATCGAACCGCTGCCGCCGCAGAAGAAGCTCACCGTCGGCCTGTCGCTGGCGCTGACCAACACCACGCTCGGCATCCCGGTGACGCGCCTGATCTCGCCCTGGCTGCTGGAGCTCGGCGGCTTCCACGGGTTGACGCTTTTCGAGATGGGCCTCGCCATGGTCGCCTTCGGCTTCGTCTACGCGTTGCCGCTGACCACGCCGCCGCGCGTCAAATGGATCGGCCCGCTCGATATCGTCAGCTACCTGCTGATCGCGATCGGCTTCGGCGCGATCGCGGTCGCGCTGAGCCTCGGCCGGATCTACTGGTGGTTCGAGGCCCCGTGGCTCGGCTGGCTCTTCGCCTGCGCCGTGATCTGCCTCACGCTGGCGGTGATCGTCGAGCTGCATCGCGACAGCCCGCTCATCGATATCCGCTGGCTGACCAGTCCGGCGACGCTGCATTTCGCCGGTGCCATCCTCCTGATGCGCATCGTGCTGGCCGAACAGACGGTCGGCGCCTCGAATTTCTTTCAGGCGCTCGGCATCCAGAACGAACAGACCATGCCGCTCTACACGATCATCCTCTGTGCGATCCTGGCCGGCGGCGTCACCTGCGCACTCCTGCTGCGGCCCGGTCGCGAGAACTGGTTCTACGCCACCGCGCTTGCCTGCGTCGCTCTCGGCGCCTGGCTCGACAGCGGCGCCACCAGCCAGACGAGGCCGCACGATATCCGGCTGAGCCAGGCGCTGGTCGCCTATGGCTCCGGCCTATTCCTGCCCGCGGCGATGGCGCAGGGCATGGGCGGCGCGATCGCGCGCGGCCCGATCTACATCCTGAGCTTCATCACCGTCTTCCTGTTCACGCAGAGCATCGGCGGGCTTCTCGGCTCGGCCCTCTTCGGATCCTTCATCACGCTGCGCACCAGTTTCCATTTCAACATGCTGGCGGAGCATTTTGTCCTGTCCGACCCGCTCCTGACCCAACGCCTCAATCAACTCGGCGCCGCCTATAGCCATGTCCTGAGCGACGCGACGCTGATGCGGGCGGAAGGCGTGACCCTGCTCGCCCAGCGGGCGACGCAAGAGGCGATCGTGCTCGCCTATAACGACGCCTTCATGCTGATCTCTGCCATTGCCAGCCTCGCCCTTCTCGGCCTCCTCTCTCACCTCGCCTATCTGCAATTGCGCAAGCGCGCCGCCGCGCCCGCTCCTCAACCCGTCTCCTGACCGTCCAGCCCGTCATGTCCCGCACCCTCCGCTCCGTCTCGACCTATATCGCGCTCGCCATCGGCCTCGCCGGCCTCGCCGTGATCCTCTACGCTTGGCGGCTGCCGCCCTTTTCCAGCGCGATGGAAACCACCGAGAACGCCTATGTCCGCGGCCAGGTCACCGTCATCGCGCCGCAGCTCGCCGGCTATGTCGCCGAAGTGCCCGTGCAGGATTTCGCCGCGGTGAAGCGGGGCGACCTGCTGCTGCGCATCGACGATCGCATCTACGCCCAGAAGCTGGAGCAGGCCCGCGCCGGCCTCGCCGCCCAGCGCGCCGGGCTCGCCAATTCCGACCAGTCGCGCGCCGCCGCCGAAGCCCGCCTGCGTGCCGCCGTCGCCAATGTCGCCAGCGCCGAGGCGGCCTTGCGCACCGCGGAGGCGAACTGGGGCCGCATCGAGCCGCTGCGCGAGCGCGGCGTCGTCAGCCAGACCTCGACCGACCAGAGCCAGCAGGCGCTCGACCAGGCCCGCGCCGCGATCACCGCGACCAATGCCGCCGTCGACGTCGCCCGGCAGGACATCCAGACCGCGATCGTCAACCGCCAGTCGCTGGTCGCAGCGGTCGAGGGCGCCGAGGCTGCCGTCCATCTCGCCGAAATCGACCTCGGCAATACCCGCATCATCGCCCCGCAGGACGGGCGGCTCGGCGAAGTCTCGGCCCGGCTCGGGCAATATGTCTCGGCCGGCACGCAGTTGATGGCGCTGGTGCCGAACCAGGTCTGGGTCGTCGCCAACTTCAAGGAGACGCAGCTCGCCGGCATGCGCGCCGGCCAGCCGGTGAGCTTCACCGTCGATGCCCTGCGTCACGCCCGCCTGACCGGCAAGATCGAGCGTTTCTCGCCGGCCGCCGGCTCCGAGTTCAGCGTCATCCGCCCCGACAACGCCACCGGCAACTTCATCAAGATCGCGCAGCGCGTGCCGGTGCGCATCGCCGTCGACCCCGACCAGCCTCTGGCGGAGCGGCTGGCGCCCGGCATGTCCGTGGTGGTCAGCGTCGACACCTCTGCGTCACGCTGATGGCGCGGCTGCAACGGCGCCGATTGTCCGGCTTGATTGGAACTGCTAAACAGTAGCCATGTCGCCGTGTGAGCATCATTTGCAGCGCTTCAGCGTCGTGCAGGGAGAGGGCCATCTGCCGCCCCTGCCGACGACGCAGGATTTTGCCGCGCTGCACGACCATGCCCGGCTGCCATGGCGCTTTTTCGGCCGCTTTACCGCCTCGATTGCCGCAGGCCTTACCGGCGCCTGAGACCGGCCGCTTCCGCGCGGCCGGCGACAGGCGAACCGTTTTTGCGTGCCGGCCAAAGCGAGCCGGCGCATCAATCTTCACGCAGATTTCCGAAGACCGAGGCCTCAAGCCATGACTGCGACCACCGGACCCCGCACCCTCTACGACAAGATTTTCGACGACCACGTCGTCGATCGGCAGGAAGATGGCACCTGCCTGCTCTATATCGACCGTCACCTCGTCCATGAGGTGACGAGCCCGCAGGCCTTCGAGGGCCTGCGCATGACCGGCCGCAAGGTCCGCGCGCCTGAGAAGACGCTCGCCGTCGTCGACCACAACATCCCGACGACCGACCGCAGCAAGGGCATCGCGGAAGAGGAAAGCCGCATCCAGGTCGAGGCGCTCGCCAGGAACGCCAAGGACTTCGGTGTCGAGTATTTCAACGAGCTCGACAAGCGCCAGGGCATCGTCCACATCGTCGGCCCCGAGCAGGGCTTCACCCTGCCCGGCACGACGATCGTCTGCGGTGACAGCCACACCTCGACCCACGGCGCCTTCGGTGCCCTCGCCCACGGCATCGGCACCTCGGAGGTCGAGCACGTGCTCGCCACCCAGACGCTGATCCAGAAGAAGGCGATGAACATGCTCGTCCAGGTGGACGGCACGCCTGCTCCCGGCGTCGGCGCCAAGGACATCACGCTCGCCATCATCGGCGAGACCGGCACCGCCGGCGGCACCGGCTCGGTGATCGAATATGCCGGCGAGGCGATCCGCGGCCTGACCATGGAAGGCCGCATGACGCTCTGCAACATGTCGATCGAGGGCGGCGCCCGCGCCGGCATGGTCGCGCCGGACGAGAAGTCCTTCGCCTATCTGAAGGGCCGCCCCAAGGCGCCGCAGGGCGCTGCCTGGGAGGCCGCCGTCCGCTACTGGGAAACGCTGCGCACCGACGAGGGCGCGCATTTCGACCGCGTCATCCGCCTCGACGCCGCCAACCTGCCGCCAATCGTCTCCTGGGGTACGAGCCCCGAGGACGTGATCTCGGTCACCGGCGCGGTGCCCGATCCCGAGCTGATCGCGGACGAGGTCAAGCGCGCCTCGAAGAAGCGTGCGCTCGAATATATGGGCCTGACCGCCGGCACCAAGATCACCGACATCCCGCTCGATGTGATCTGGATCGGCTCCTGCACCAATGGCCGCATCGAGGACCTGCGCACCGTCGCGAAGATCGTCGAGGGCAAGAAGCTCCATGAGAGCCTCGACTACGGCATGATCGTTCCCGGCTCCGGCCTGGTGAAGGAGCAGGCCGAGGCCGAGGGGCTCGACAAGATCTTCATCGCCGCCGGCTTCGAATGGCGCGAGCCCGGCTGCTCGATGTGCCTCGGCATGAACCCCGACCAGCTCAAGCCCGGCCAGCGCGCCGCCTCGACCTCGAACCGCAATTTCGAGGGCCGTCAGGGCTATCGCGGCCGGACGCATCTCGTCTCGCCGGCGATGGCGGCGGCGGCGGCCCTCACCGGCCGCTTCGTCGACGTCCGCACGCTGGGCTGACGCGGACAGGCGGGGAGCTCATCATGCCGAACGATCCCCGCGAAACCGGCCGCGCCGCCGAATCCAAGGCGGCGCTGGACCGGGTCAAGCGCGACAGCGAAAGCCTGCTCGGCTCCTCGATGGGCCGGGCGGCCGATCATTTCTCGGGCGCCGATGCGCCCGAGGGCGACAAGGTCGAGCTCTGGGGCCGGCGCATCGGCCGCGCCCTCTCGCTCGTCGGCGTCATCGTGCTGGCCTGGTGGCTCGGCTACCAATTGAAGATCTGGTGATGGGCAGGGCCGTGGACGCCAGGGTCGTAAAAACCGCGGAGATCGACTGGGACGGGGCCAAGGCGCCGTCGCAGGAGGCGTTCGAGGTTTTGGCCCAGGCCGCCTTCGACCGCCTGCCGGAGGAATTCCGCGCGCTTTGCTCGGACGTCATCTTCAACGTCACCGAATTTCCCGAGGACGACGTGCTGAAGGAGCTGGAGGCGGAGAGCCCGTTCGACCTGCTCGGCCTGTTCAGCGGCGTCGGCCTGCCGCAGCAGGGCTATTCCCCCCAGACCGGCCAGATGCCCAACACCATCCATCTCTATCGCCGGCCGATCCTCGACTACTGGGCCGAGCATGACGAGAGCCTGGGGGCCATCGTCAGCCATGTCATGATCCACGAGATCGGCCACCATTTCGGCTTCTCCGACGAGGACATGGAAGCCATCGAAGCCGCGGCGGAGCGCTAGGCGATGCTCGACGAACTGATCCGCAACCTGCCCGGCCTGATGCTGGTCTACTCGGCCTTCATCCTCGCGGTCGCGAGCCCCGGCCCGAGCAATCTCCAGGTTATGGCGACCTCGATGGAGCGCGGCCGCGCCGCCGGCTCCACCCTGGCGCTCGGCGTCACCGCAGGCTCCCTGACGTGGGGCATCCTCGCCGCCGTCGGCGTCACCGGCATCGTCGTGGCCCATCCCGGCGCGCTCTATGCCATCAAGATCGTCGGCGGGCTCTACCTGCTCTTCCTCGCCTGGCGCTCGGCCCGCTCGGCGATGCGCGCCGAGATGCCCCCGGTGAAGGTTGCCGCTTCAGGTCGCCGCACCTTCCTGCGCGGCTATCTCATGCACATCACCAACCCGAAGGCGATCCTGAGTTGGACGGCGATCATCGCGCTCGCCCTGCGGCCGGATACGCCGCCGGTCGTGCTCTACGCCATCATCGGCGGCTGCATGCTGATCTCCCTCGCGATCAACCAGTTCTATGCCGTGCTGTTCTCCACGGCATCGATGATCGCGGGCTACCGCCGCATCCGCCGCCGGGCCGAGGCCTGCCTCGCCGCCTTCTTCACCTTCGCCAGCTTCAAGCTGCTGACCTCGCAGCTCTGATTTCCGTCACCGCAAGAACATCGCCAAAAAGGCCCATCGGAGTCTCCGCCATGCAGCCCTTCACCACCCTGACCTCGACCCCCGCGCCCATGAAGGTGGTCAATGTCGACACCGACATGATCATCCCCAAGCAGTACCTGAAGACGATCAAGCGCACGGGTCTCGGCACCGCGCTGTTCTCGGAGATGCGCTACAAGGAGGACGGCTCGGAGAACCCCGATTTCGTGCTGAATCAGCCGGCCTACCGCAAGGCGGAGATTCTCGTCGCCGGCGACAATTTCGGCTGCGGCTCCTCGCGCGAGCACGCCCCCTGGGCCCTGCTCGATTTCGGCATCCGCTGCGTGATCTCCACCAGCTTCGCCGACATCTTCTACAATAACTGCTTCAAGAACGGCATCCTGCCGATCAAGGTCACGCCCGAGCAGCTCGACATGCTGTTCGACGATGCCGAGCGTGGCTCCAACGCGACGCTGACGATCGATCTGGCGAACCAGACGATCAAGGGCCCGGACGGCGGCGAGATCAAGTTCGACATCGACCCCTTCCGCAAGCACTGCCTGCTCAACGGCCTCGACGACATCGGCCTGACCATGGAGAAGGGCACGAAGATCGACGCTTATGAGGAAAAGCTGAAGCAGCGCGCCTGGGCTTGAGCTCAAACGTCATTCTCGGGCCGCGCCTGACGTTGCCCGAGAATGACAGCGCTCTTTAGACCACTAGCCCCTGCACCGGCCTGAGATCGCCAGTCTCCGGGAACACGGTCTCTGCCAGCACCGGGCCGGACACGCCGAAGAGCTCATAGACCACGCCCTTGGCCACGGCGCGGATATCCGTCGTCGGCTTGAGATCGCGGTTCTGGTAGAGCTGCTCGGGCTTCAGGCCCGGCCAGTCCGCGACGATCTGGCCGCCCTTGACCCCGCCTCCGACGAGGAAGGCGACGGTGCCGGTGCCATGGTCGGTCCCCGTCGTGCCGTTGACAGCCGCGGTCCGCCCGAACTCGGTCGCGACCATCACCACCGTGTCCTTCCAGACCGGACCGAGCCCTTGCTCGAAGGCGGCGAAGGCACCGTCGAGCCCGCCGAGCAGATTGGCGAGACGTCCCTTGGCTCCGCCCTCGTTCGCATGGGTGTCCCAGCCCTCGAAAGCGAGCGCCGCAATGCGCGGCCCGTCATCGGCGCCGACCAGCGCGGCCGCGCCCTCCGCGATGCGCCGCATGCCCTCGGCCGTGTCCGGCCCGCCGCCGCCCTTCTGCTCGCCGGCCATGCCGCGCCGCTGCGCCAATCCTTCGGTCTCGATCGCCTGCGCCAGCGCGCGCGCCAGCCCTGGGTCGCGCTGGCCGTAGAGATCGGCGAGCCGCATCGTCAGGTCGCCGCCGGCGCGCGCCATCCGTGGCGGTGCCCAGCCCAGCACCGGCGCATCGCCACGCACCACCAGCGGCGGCACGACGCCGACGCCGAGCACGCCCTTGCGCGAAATGCCCTCGCCGGCCGGCAGGTTCGCGATCAGGCGGTTGAGCCAGCCGCTATCGGTGTGCCCGGCCCCCGGCTGGCCGCTCTCCAGAACGTCCTGCCCGTCGAAATGCGAGCGCTCGCGATAACCTGTGGCGGCCGCGTGGACGATCGTCGCCTGGCCCTGCTTGTAGAGCCGCGCCAGATTCGGCATCGCCGGATGCAGGTAGAAGAAGCCGTCGAGCGGCAGCGCCGCCTCCGACCCGTCCTTGGCGAGCGCGATGCCCTCCCGCAGTCCGGCATAATCGGGATCTCCGATCGGCGGCACGGCCGAGAGTCCGTCGAGCGCACCGCGCAGGATCACCAACAGGAAGCGTGGATCGCGAGCTCCTGCGGCCGCATGGGCGAATTTCGGCACGAAGGACCAGGCGAAGAGCGCGCCGGCCGCGCCTAGCACGGCACGTCGCGATGGTGTCATCCGTTCGCAATCATCGTCGTCGTGATCGACCATCGGCGTCACCTCCGCTGGAATTCGGGCGACATCAGCAGGAGCGCAATCGCCTGCGGCTTGCTCTCGGCCCGCGCCACCGCCTGCTTCGTTTCGGGCGAGAGCAGCGGCCCCAGCACGTCCTCGGTGAGCACGCGCGGGTCGGCGACGGAGCCGGCGGCCTGCCGCCCCCAGCCCGCGGCGACATCGACGCGCGTCTTCAGGCCCTCGGCCGAGGCCCAGGCCGCATTGTCGTCGGCGTAGCCATTGGGGCCGGACGGTTGCCAGAAGGGCTGGCCCATGACGCCGACCGGCCCGATGATCTGGCCGAAATCCGGCTTGCGATTGAGCGCACGATAGGAGGCCACCAGAAATTCCTGCGGCGACCTGATCTTGCTGGCCGGCGCCCGCCAGGCAGCGTCATCCTCGACCAGGGCGCGATAGACGCTCGACAGATCACCGCCGCCCTGCCGGAACGCCAGCGCCAACTTCTCGACCAGAGCGCGCGGCGGCGTATCGGCGACGAAATGGCGGGCAAGCTTCGTCGCGATGAACCTGGCCGTCGCCGGGTGATGCGCCAGATCGGTCAAAGCGGCGATGCCTTGCGCCTTGCCCGGCTGGTCGTAGCGGCGCCCGAGCAAGGGCGTCACGCCGGGCTCGTGCAAGCCGGCATTGAAGGCGAAGGAACCGGGAAAGCCGAGCACGCCCTCGCGCCCGACCACCGTCCAGCCCGTGATGATCCGGGCGAGATTGGTCACGTCGGCCTGGGCATAGCCGCCGGAGACGCCGAGCGTATGCAGCTCCATGATCTCGCGGGCGAGATTCTCGTTGAGGCCGCGCCCGCGCCGCCGCCCCGCCGGCGAGTTCGGGCCGACCGACTGGCGGTTGTCGAGGAAGTCGAGCATCGCCGGGTGGCTTTCCGCCGCGATCAGCATGTCCTCGAAACGGCCGAAGACATGCGGGCGGATCGCCTCGCGCTCATAGGCGCCGGCCATGATCCGGCACATGTTGCTCTTCGTCGCACCGACGCAGAAATGGTTCGACCAGAACATCACCAGTCGCTCACCGAACCCGGTCTCGGCTGCAAGCGCGAGGTCGACGCGCGCCTTCACCTCGTCGCGATAGGTCCGGTAGGGCAAAGCCGGCTCGTTCGCAGGTTTCGGCGCGGGAGCCATCTGGTTCTGCGATCCAGCGGGCGGGCCTTGCGGCGCGGCGCCCGCGACCTCCATGCCCTGCTGCGCGCCTGATGCCGGTGGCGCAAGGGCGACGCGGCGCGCCTCGCGCTCGCGCTTCTCCTGATCCTCGAAATCATAGAGCGCCTTGCCGATCTCGGCCGCGCCGGAAAAGGTCACGCCCTCGGGCTGCGCGACGCTGCCGGCCGCGATCTCGGCCAGAAGCATGTCGCGAATCTGCGCTCGCGCTGCCTCGCCTTGCCCAGGCTTCGCCCCCAGGCCGAACCGCTGCAGCGCAATCGCCCCTGCCTTCAGCTCACCGGTTTCCGCCATCTGCACGGCCTCCGCTGGTCGTGAGGAAGAGGATCGATATCGACTATGGCGAAAAGCCGGCGGCTTTCATGACAATTCGGCAATGTTCGCCGGATTTCAGGTCGAGTCCGGGACGAATTCAAAGCATTTTGCTCGAATTCTAGCCAATCCGGTCCGGCTCAGCGGGCTTTCTTGCCTGACATGTTGAGCGCGGCGGCCTCGCGAATGAGCGCCTTGAAGGCATCTTCATCGACTATCTCGCCCTCACGGATGTCGATAGCGCGGCGGGCATTGCCATCCAGGCTGGAATTGAACAGGCCGGTGGGATCGACCAGCGAAGCCCCCTTCAGGAACGTCAGCTTGACCACGCTCTTGTAGGTCTCGCCGGTGCAGATGATCCCGCCGTGGGACCAGACGGGTACGCCGCGCCACTTCACCTCCTCGACCACGTCGGGATCGGCCTCGCGGATCAGCCCCCGCATCCGCGAGAGCATCGCGCCACGCCAGTCGGCAAGCGACTCGATCTTCGCGTCGATCAGCCGGGAAGCCTCCGGGTCCTGAACCTCGTCCTTCGCCATGGCCGTTCTCTCACTCCAGCGTCTAGACGACGACCGTGATCGCCTCGGCCGCGCGCGTTAGGCCGGTATAGAGCCAGCGTGCCCGGTGCTCGCGGAAGGCGAAGCTCTCGTCGAAGAGCACGACATCGTCCCATTGCGAGCCCTGCGACTTATGCACGGTCAGCGCATAGCCGAAGGTGAACTCGTCGGTGTGCTTGCGCAGCTCCCACGGCACCTCCTCCTCGGTGCCGTCGAAGAAATTCGGCAGCACCGAGACCTTGACCGCCTTGCCGCCGGCATCGTCCTCCGGCGTGACGCGCATGGTGATCAGCCCCTTCTTCGAGGTCTTGATCTCCTGCACGATCCAGGCGCCGCCATTGAGCAGACCCTTGCTCTTGTCGTTGCGCAGGCAGACCAGCTTCTCGCCGGCGACGGGAATGTTATCGGTGCGGCCCATGAGCTGGCGGATGCGGGCATTGTAATTGCGCCGCGTCTTGTTCATGCCGACGAGCACCTGATCGGCTCCCATGACGATCTCAGGATTGATCTCGCCCCGCCGGATCACCCGACTCGGGCCGTATTCGCCGAGCTCGAGCTGGCCGCCCTCACGCACGATCATCGACATCCGCACGATCGGGTTGTCCGCCGCTTGCCGGTGGACCTCGGTCAGCATGACGTCCGGCTCCTGCTCGGTGAAGAAACCGCCGCCCTTGACCGGTGGCAGCTGCGCCGGATCGCCCAGCACCAGCACCGGCGTGCCGAAGGAGAGCAGGTCCCGGCCGAGTTCTTCATCCACCATCGAGCATTCGTCGATGATGATGAGCTTAGCTTTCGCCGCCGCGCTGTCGCGGTTGAGCGCGAAGATCGGGCTCTCCTCGTCGACGCCGCGCGAGCGGTAGATCAACGAATGGATGGTCTGCGCGCCCTCGCAGCCCTTGTTGCGCAGCACGAGCGCGGCCTTGCCGGTATAGGCCGCGAAGACGACGTCGCCGTCGACGGCCTCGGCGATATGGCGCGCGAGCGTCGTCTTGCCGGTGCCGGCATAGCCGAACATGCGGAAGAGCTGCGGCTCGCCGGATTGCAGCCAGCGCGCCACAGCCGTCAAAGCCATATCCTGCTGGGGCGACCAGCTCATCGCGGGACCATCGTCGAAAAAGGCATGGCGCAGATGGGGCCGAGTCGGCCCGCGAGGCAAGCCCGGCGCTGTCGAAACTGCTCAGGCCGCGCGCAGGCGCCTGACGAAGGCCTCGGCCTCCGCCTGCAGGGCATTGATCCGCCCGTCGAGCTCTTGCGCGCTCGCAGCCCCGGTATCCGCCTGACCGACGGTCTGGAGATTGGCGGCGGCGATTTCGCCCATCGCCAGCGCGGCCGTGCCCGTCACGTCCGAGATCCGCGCCACGGTCTCGCCGAGCGAGCCCAGCAATTCGACATGAGACCCGACCATCGCAGCGATCTCCGTCCCGGTCTGCTCGACCGCCGCGACGCTGGCTCCGATCGCGGAAACCGCTTCGGCCGCGTGGGACAGGGCCTCGTCGGCTTGCGCAATTCGGCGGACGATCCGCCCGGCCGCGTCCGACGCCTGGTTGGCGAGCGTCTTCACCTCGGCGGCGACAACCGCGAAGCCACGGCCATGAGCTCCGGCCCGCGCAGCCTCGATCGTCGCGTTGAGGGCCAGCAGATTGGTCTGGCGCGCCACCGCGTCGATGATGCCCACGACATCGCGGATCTGGGCGGCGTTTTCGCTCAGGCGCGTCACGAGCGCATGGGTCCCGGCCGCCTCGCGGGTCGCCTCGGTCGCCATTTCCGAAACCCGTCTCACCTCGCGATTGATCTGGCCGACAACGAAATCCAGCCGCAGCGCCGCCTCGCTGGAGCGTCGCGCATCGATCCCCGCGCCATCGACGGACGCGGCCGCCGTCTCGGTGCTCCGCGATATCTGGTGGACGCGGACAGCGGCGTCCTGAAGCGCCATGCGGAGCGTCTCGCTCGCCCTGCCGATCTCGCCGAGCAGGACGCCGAGCCGTGCCTCGAACTCGTCGGCGATCCCGGCAAGCTCCGCATTGCGGAGCAGTTCGAGGCGCCGCGCATCGTCGGCCTCGCTTTCACGGGTCACCAAGGTCGCCCGGATCTCGCTGAGCTGGCGCACGACGCGGGCGAGCTGGCCGATCTCGTCGGCCCGGTCGCGATGCGGAACGTCGATGATCCGATCGGACGCCACCGCCTGCTGGATCGCCTCCATCAGGTTGCGCAGAGGCCGCGTCAACTGGCTGCGCAGCATCAGCAGGGCCAGAAGCCCGCCACCCAGCGGCAGGAGGACCGCCAAAAGGATCGTCCGCAGACGAACGGCCTCTGCTCGCGCGCTGGCGCGGATGGAGGTCTCGCCTGCCCGCTTGGCGAGCTCATCGCGCAAGGCGGCGGTCGTCGCGACGATCTCGTCGACATTGATGCGGGCCTCGGCCGCGCCCGCCTCCAGCAAGGCGGCCTTGGCCGAGATCCGCTGGCCGATATCGACGATGCCGTGCTGGAAGGCGATGAAGGTCTTGATCCGCGCATCGAGCGTTGGATTGGCCTCGCGCAGGCTTGCCGGCAGGGCCGAGATCAGATGCGCGCGTGCCGCGTCGACCAGTTCGATGGCGGCATCCAGCTTGCCGATCATCGCCTCGATCTCCTGCGGGGAGCTATCCGTGTCGACCCGGCTGAGCAGCGCGGCGGCGGCGATCCTGCTCGACAACAGCGAGGCGCTGCCGGCGAGGCGGATATCCGAGAAGGCGGCGGCATCGATGCGCCTTGCCTCATCGAAACCACGCAAGGCGCTGGCGAGGCCCAGCGCCCCGGCGAGAGCCAACAGGGCGAAGAAAATCATGATCTTCGCCGTCAGTCCCAGTCGCCGCATCGCCGCCTCAGTCTCGTAGCTGCCGTCCATCTGGCAGAGGCAAACGAACACGAGGTTAACGCGAAGCGTGATGACGCAATAATATCAATAGTTTAGCCGGTTATACAATAATCAGCCCCGTTGCCCCGCCGATCGGAATTCGACCCGATTGCCCGGGATCGCGGGCCGGCCTAGCTTCGCACCATGAGACGACGTGCCAAACGGATTCTGCTGCTCTGCCTCGGCCTTGCCTTCATCGGCTATGCCGCTTTCGCTCTGTCGCCCTGGCCCACGACGCTGCTGACGCGCCTCGCCTTCGGCTATGGCGCCTCGAAGACCACGGCCGCGCTCGCTGGCCACGTCCCCTTCGGCATCCGCGAGCAGCGTGACATCCGCTATGGCAGCGCGGAAGACGAACGGCTGGACGTCTATCTCCCGTCCGGCGGGCGGATCGAACCGGGGCGCCCGACCGTCGTCTGGATTCATGGCGGCGCCTTCGTCGCGGGGGATCGCGGAGATGTCGCGCCCTATCTCAAGATCCTCGCCGGGCGCGGCTTCGCGGTCGTCGCGGTCGGCTATACCCGCGCGCCGACCGGCCGCTACCCCACGCCGGTCCTGCAGGCGAACGCCGCGCTCGGCTTCCTGCAGCGCGAAGGGCAGCGCCTCGGCCTCGACCCGACGCGCATCGTTCTCGCAGGCGATTCGGCCGGCGCTCATATCGCCTCCCAGCTCGCTGCCGGCCTGACCGGCAAGGACTATGGCGAACTGCTCGGGTTGAAGCCGGCCATCGCGCCCACGAGCCTGCGGGGCACGGTGCTGTTCTGCGGCGCCTTCGACCTCACCGCCATCGACCTGACCGGGCCGTTCGGCAGCTTCGTCCGCACGGTCCTCTCCGCCTATTTCGGCGTGGCCAACCCGCTGGACAGCGAGCGCCTGACCCAGGCCTCCGTCCCGCGCTATGTCACGGAAGCCTTCCCGCCGAGCTTCATCTCGGTTGGAAACGGCGATCCGCTGGCGCCGCAATCGGCGGCGATGGCGCAGGCCCTGCGCGACCGCGGCGTCAGGGTCGACACCCTGTTCTTCCCGCCCGAAACCGAGCCGAAGCTGCCGCATGAATACCAGTTCGATCTCGACCGCCCGGAAGGGAAGCAGGCACTCGACCGGCTGACGGCCTTCCTGAACGAGCTTTCGCGCTGACCGGAGCGCGTGGCGCCTACAGTACCAGCCTGAGCAACGGCCGCCCCGGCTTCTGCCGGGCAACCTCGATGAAACCGGCGCGCAGGAACACGCTTTCCGGCCCGACATAGAGCCCCTCCGCGCTGCGCTTGTCCCGATTGTCCATGGCCGCTGCCTCGATCAATCGCGCCCCGCTCTCCCGCGCGAAGACGACGGCCCCATCGAGCAGCGCGCCGGTGACGCCCTTGCCGCGAAAGCCCCTGCGCACGAAGAAACAGGAAGCCGCCCAGTTGCCGATATCCTCGGCCGGCGCATCTGGCAGCGGCGTCGAGGCGCGGCGCGGATTGTTCCATTCGGGGATGTCGGCGCGCGGGCCGACCTGCAGCCAGCCGACTGGCTTATCCTCGGCATAAGCCAGCACGCCGGGCGGCGGCCCGTTCTTGACCCGATCCTCGAACAATTGCCGCGCGCCCTCGCCGAGCAAGGGTTTGCGCAAGCGCTGCGGCATGCGGAAATGGTTGCACCAGCAGCCATAGCAGGGCCCCTGCGGGCCGAAGAGATCCTCCAGATCGCTCCAGCGTTCGGGCGTCAGCGGCTTCACGTCAAAACCCGTCAGCACCATCGCGACCTCTCACCTGCAGCAAGGCGAAGCATCTGGACAGGCGGCCAAGTTCGGCAGATCACTGTGCGGCATTGCCGGAGGCCAGCGCCATGTCGCTTGAAGTCTATGCCGCCTATCTCATCGCCTGCATCGTCATCATCATCGTTCCCGGGCCGACGGTCACGCTGATCGTCGCCAACAGCCTGAAGCACGGTACCCGCGCCGGCCTCCTCAACGTGGCAGGAACACAGGCCGGGCTCGGTATCATGGTCCTCGTCGCCGGCATCGGATTGAGCTCGGTCATCGCCGCGCTCGGCCACTGGTTCGAATGGGTAAGGCTGGCTGGCGCCGCCTACCTGATCTGGCTGGGCTGGAAGATGTTCCGCTCGGCCGGCGCCGATCTCGACGGCTCAGCGCCGGCGAAGCCTCCGCGCGGCGGCTTCTTCCTGCAAGGTGCCTTGGTCGCCCTCAGCAATCCGAAGACGCTGCTGTTCTTCGGCGCCTTCTTCCCGCAGTTCCTCGACCCTGCCCGCGACCACGCCACCCAGATCGCAATCATGGGTGCGACGGCGCTCGCCTTCGCCGCTCTCAGCGATGGCGCTTATGCCCTGCTCTCGGGCAAGGCGGGCCATCTGCTGTCGCGCAGCCGCGTGCGGCTGCTGTCGAAGCTCAGCGGCGGCTTCCTGGTCGGCGGCGGACTCTGGCTCGCCTCGACGCGAGCGAACTGAGACCCTCTGCCCTCACCAGGTGATGGCCTCACCGGTATAGTCGCGGAAGCTATTGGTCTCAGCCATGCCCGAGGCGTCGATGGTACGGATCAGCCCATTGGCACTCTCGGCCGGCGTGATGTCGGCACCGCTGCCGCCCATATCGGTCTGGACCCAGCCGGGATGGAACAGCATCACGCTGACATCGCGCGCCCGCACGCTGTTGCCGAACACGACCATCGCCATGTTCACCGCCGATTTCGACGAGCGATAGATCAGCGCATTACCGGGATTGGCCGCGAGCGAGCCCATCCGGCTGGAGATCGTCGCGATCTTGCGGCCCTGCCCCGCCTCGACATTCGGCAGGAAGGCCTGCGCCACCCGGATCGGCGCATAGACATTGACCTCGAAGACCTCGCGCCAGGCGTCGAAATCGACGTCGAGCCCGCTCTGCCGGTCGCGCGGACCATAAAGCCCGGCATTGTTCAGGAGCACGTCGATCGCCTGCCCTGCCAGGGCTTCCTTAGCCGCGGCGATGCTGGCGTCGGAGGTCACGTCGAGCTCGACCGGAATCAGCGCCGCCGGATGCTCGGCCGCGAGCTCGGCCAGCGCCCCGCCCCAGGGATTGCGCGCCGCCGCGATCACGCGATCGCCCCGGCGCAGCAACTCGATGGTGATGGCAAGTCCGATGCCGCGATTGGCGCCGGTGATCATCCAGGTCTGGGGCATGTCCGTCTCCTTGCAGGAGACTATCAGCTAGGCCTCTTCCCGAGGGCTTGCCAGAGCAACGAGCGCAGTTTCGTCATGCTCGCCCCCGTGGCGAGTATCCACGTCTTGCACACGATGGCGGCCGAGACGTGGATGGTCGGGACAAGCCCGACCATGACGACGAACGCGCCTCAGCCCTTCGCCTTGCCGTATCCGCCGGCTGTCGGCGTGATCACCGTCACCGCCTCGCCGGCCTGAAGCAGCGTCTGGTCGGAGGGCTTCAATTCCTCGACCGCACCGGAGAGCCTCCGCACCAGCGTCCGGCCGAGCTCGCCCGGCTCGCCACCATCGACACCGAAGGGCCGCACCCGGCGATGCGACGCCAGGATCGCGCAATCCATCGTCTTGAGGAAGCGGATGGTGCGCGAGGTGCCGTCGCCGGCCGACCATTCGCCCTTGCCGCCCGAGCCCTTGCGGATGTGGAAATCCTCCAGCACGACCGGGAAGCGCGTCTCCAGGATTTCCGGGTCGGTCAGGCGCGAATTGGTCATGTGGACATGCACGCCCGAGGTACCGTTGAAGCCCGGACCAGCCGGCGAGCCCGAGCAGATCGTCTCGTAATACTGATACTGATCGTTGCCGAAGGTCAGGTTGTTCATCGTGCCCTGCGAGCAGGACATCGCCTTGAGCGCGCCGAACAGCGTGTTCGTCACCGCTTGGCTGACCTCGACATTGCCCGCGACCACGGCCGCAGGATAGCGCGGCGCCAGCATCGAACCTTCTGGCACGATGATCCGGATCGGGCGCAGGCAGCCGGCATTCATCGGGATCGCGTCGTCGACCATGACGCGGAAGACATAGAGCACGGCGGCCCGCGTCACCGGCGCCGGGGCGTTGAAATTATCCGGGCGCTGCTCCGAGGTGCCGGTGAAGTCGACCGTCGCCTCGCGCTTCTCGCGGTCGATGGTGATCTTCACCTTGATCGCGCAGCCCTGGTCCATCGGATAGGTGAATTCGGAATCGTGCAGCTTGGTCAGAAGCCGCGCCACGCTCTCGGCCGCATTGTCCTGGACATGGCCCATATAGGCCTGCACCACGTCGAGCCCGAAGGAACCGATCATCTTGCGCAGCTCCGCCACGCCCTTCTCGTTGGCGGCGATTTGCGCCTTGAGGTCGTTGACGTTCTGCACGACGTTGCGGACGGGATAGCGCGCGCCGGTCAGGAGCTTGACCAACTCCTCCTCGCAGAAGCGGCCCTGATCGACGATCTTGAAATTGTCGATATAGACGCCCTCTTCCTCGATATTGGTCGCCAAGGGCGACATCGAGCCCGGCGCCGTGCCGCCGACATCCGCGTGGTGGCCGCGGCTCGCCGCCCAGAACAGGATCTCCTTCTCCTCGGCATCGAAGACCGGGGTACAGACCGTGATATCGGGCAGATGCGTGCCGCCATTATAGGGCGCGTTCAGGCAGTAGACGTCGCCCGGCTTGATCACCGGGTTATTGGCGATCACGGTCTCGACCGAACGGTCCATCGAGCCCAGATGCACCGGCATATGCGGGGCGTTGGCGACGAGGGCGCCGGTCTGGTCGAAGACCGCGCAGGAGAAGTCGAGCCGTTCCTTGATGTTCACGGAATAGGCGGTGTTCTGCAGCGTCACGCCCATCTGCTCGGCGATCGACATGAACAGGTTGTTGAAGATCTCGAGCATGACCGGATCCGCCTTGGTGCCGATCGCGGCCTGCTGCACCAGCGCCTTGACGCGGACGAGGACGAGATGGTCGCGGGCGGTGAGCTTGGCGCTCCAGCCCTCCTCGACGACGACGGTCTGATTCGGCTCGATGATGATGGCGGGGCCGGCGACGCTCTGGCCGGGCTTCATCGCCTCGCGCCGGACGATCGCCGCATCGTGCCATTGTCCCTTGGCGAAGAAGCGCGTGCGCTCGGCGGCAACCGGCTCGCCTGCCTGCTCGGAAGCGGCCGCCTCCTCGAATTTCGCGCCGCCGCCAACAGCCTCGACCTCGACCGCCTCGACGACCAGCGCCTTGGTCTCGTCCATGAAGCCGAAGCGCGCCTTGTGTGCGGTCTGGAAAGCCTCCTGCATCGCGGCGCGTGTGCCGGCCGGAACCGCGATCGCGGTATCGGTGCCGGAATAGCGGATGTGGGCGCGGATATGGATCGCGATATCGCCCTCGGTCACGCCCTGGCCCGCAACCTCCGCCCTGGTATCGGCGGCAAGCTTCGCGGCGACCGTCTCGATCGCAGCCTTGGCCTCGCCGTCCAGCGCAACGTCAAGCGCGGCCGTCCGCGTCGAGCGGATTTCGGCAAGGCCCATGCCATAGGCCGAGAGCAGGCCGGAGAACGGGTGCAGCAGCACCGTCTTGATGCCGAGCGCATCCGCCACGAGGCAGGCATGCTGCCCGCCGGCGCCACCGAAGGAGTTCAGCGCGTAGCGGGTGATGTCATAGCCGCGCTGCACCGAGATCTTCTTGATCGCCTCGGCCATGTTGGCGACGGCGATCTGGATGAACCCATCCGCGACCTCCTCAGGGCTGCGCCCGTCGCCGACCTCGGCGGCCAGCACCGCGAACTTGTTGCGGACGATCGCAACATCGAGCGGCTCGTCCTGCTTCGGCCCGAAGATCGTCGGGAAATAGGACGGGATCAGCTTGCCGACCATGACATTCGCGTCGGTCACCGCGAGCGGCCCGCCGCGACGATAGGCAGCCGGGCCGGGATTGGCGCCGGCCGAATCCGGCCCGACGCGAAAACGCGCGCCGTCATAATGCAGAATGGACCCTCCACCTGCCGCGACCGTATGGATCAGCATCATCGGCGCGCGCATACGCACCCCGGCGACCTCGGTCTCGAAAGCGCGCTCATACTCGCCGTCGAAATGCGCGACGTCGGTCGAGGTGCCGCCCATATCGAAGCCGATCACCTTGTCGAAGCCGGCCGAGCGACCGGTCTCGGCCAAGCCGACCACGCCACCGGCAGGACCGGACAGGATCGCGTCCTTGCCCTGGAACAGCTCGGCCGCGGTGAGCCCGCCCGAGGACATCATGAACATCAGCCGCGCGCCGGTGCGGGCGACGTCGAGCTCCTCCGAGACCTGCTGAACATAACGGCCGAGAATGGGCGACAGATAGGCATCGACCACGGCGGTGTCGCCGCGCCCGACCAGCTTCACCAGCGGCGAGACTTCATGGCTGACGGAGACCTGCGGGAAGCCGATGGCACGGGCGATCCGGGCCGCGACCTGCTCATGCGCCGTGTAGCGATAGCCGTGCATGAAGACGATCGCGACGGCACGGAAACCGGCGTCGTACTGCGCCTGCAGGGCGTTGCGGATTGCTGCTTCGTCGGGCGCGCGCTCGACCGTACCGTCGGCCAGCACCCGCTCCTCGACCTCGACGACATCCTCGTAGAGCTGCTCGGGCTTGACGATCTCCTTGGCGAAGATGTCGGGCCGGGCCTGGTAGCCGATGCGCAGCGCGTCGCGGAAGCCCTTGGTGGTGACGAGCAGCGTCCGGTCGCCCTTGCGTTCCAGCAGCGCATTGGTGGCGACGGTCGTGCCCATGCGCACCTCGCCGATGGCACCCTCCGGGATCGGTTCGCCCGTTTTCAGCCCGAGAAGATCACGGATGCCCTGCACGGCGGCGTCGCGATAGGCGCCGGGATTTTCGGAGAGCAGCTTCCTGGCATGGAGATTGCCAGCCGGATCGCGTCCGATCACGTCGGTGAAGGTGCCGCCGCGATCGATCCAGAAATCCCAATGCGCCGCCGACATAAGACGTTCTCCCCTCCGCCAAGCCAGCCGTGATTTACGCTGACGTTTTATCGATAAATCGTCGATGAGTTATTGACAAGGCGATTCTGCCGGCTACGATCCCGATTGTGGCTGGAACATGGCTGAGGGGCCAGGCCGGCGCGAAAGCGGAGGATGCGACGATGCGAGCAACCCTGGCAACCGGGCGCGGATGCGCTCCTGTCCGGCGGGAGCGGCGCGCGCCATGATCCGTCGCACGCTCGATACGCTTTATCTCTGGGCCGGCTACGCGGCCGGCATCTTCCTGATCCTGATCTTCCTGCTGATGATGGGCATGTCGATCGGCCGCGAGATCGGCCTCAACATCCCCGCCGGCGATGATTTCGCCTCATGGTGCATGGCGGCGATGGCCTTCCTCGGCCTCGCCCACACCTTCAAGTCGGGTGACATGATCCGCGTCGGCCTGCTGATCGACCATTTCCAGGGCCGCAAGCGCTGGGTCTTCGAGGTGTTCTCGCTGGTCCTCGGCCTCGGTTTCTCCGGCTTCTTCGCCTGGCACGCCGCGATCATGACCTGGCAGTCCTATGCCTTCAACGACGTCGCCGGCGGCGTCGTGCCGATGCCGCTCTGGATACCGCAGCTCGGCTATTCCGGCGGTCTGATCATCCTGTTCATCGCGATGCTGGACGAGTTCGTCCATGTCGTCATCCGCGGTCGCGAGCCGCGCTACGAGAAGCCCCCTGCGCAGTCGGACGAAGAGATCGTCGAGCGCGCCATGGCGAGCGGAGTCTGACGCCATGTCGATGATCGAAATCTCCGGGCTGCTCCTGCTGCTGCTGGCCGTCTTCCTCGCCGGCGGCGTCTGGATCGCCATCTCGCTGATGGCTTGCGGCTGGGTGGCGATGCAATTCGTCGGCGGCGGCATTCCCGCCGGCTCCGTGCTGGCGACCACCATCTGGGGCAACAGCGCCTCCTGGACGCTGGCCGCGCTGCCGCTCTTCATCTGGATGGGCGAGATTCTCTACCGAACGAAGCTCTCCGAAGAGATGTTCCGTGGCCTCGCCCCCTGGCTCAACTGGCTGCCCGGCCGATTGATGCACGTCAACGTGCTCGCCTGCGGCATCTTCGGCTCGGTCTCCGGCTCCTCCGCCGCGACCTGCGCCACCGTCGCCAAGATCGCCCTGCCCGAGCTGAAGAAGCGCGGCTACAACGAGAAGCTCGCGCTCGGCTCATTGGCCGGCGCCGGCACGCTCGGTATCCTGATCCCGCCCTCGATCACCATGGTGGTCTATGCGGTCGCGGCGAATGTCTCGATCATCCAGATCTTCCTCGCCGGCTTCCTGCCCGGCCTGCTCGTGATGGCGCTCTATTCCGGCTACATCGCCGTCTGGCACCTGCTGCATCCCGACCAGTCGCCGCCGCGCGAGCCGAAGATGCCGCTGCGGGAGAAGCTCAGGGAATCGGCTCAGCTCATCCCCTGCATGCTGCTGATCGCGCTGGTCTTCCTGTCGCTGCTGCTGGGCTGGGCGACGGCGACCGAATGCGCCGCCTGGGGCGTGCTCGGCTCCTTCGGCATCGCCTGGTGGTCGGGCTCCCTCACGAAGGAAGCGTTCTGGCAGAGCGTGATGGGCACCACCCGGATCACCTGCATGATCATGCTGATCCTGGCCGGCGCCTCCTTCATGTCGACCTCGATGGCCTATACCGGCATCCCGGCGGCACTGGCCGAGTGGGTCGACTCGCTGCACCTCTCGCCCTACGCGCTGATCGCCGCGCTCACCGTGATGTACATCATCCTCGGCACCGCGCTCGACGGCATCTCGATGATCGTGCTGACCACCGCCATTGTCATCCCGATGATCAAGACGGCGGGGTTCGATCTCGTCTGGTTCGGCATCTTCCTCGTGCTGATCGTCGAGATGGCGGAAGTCTCGCCGCCGGTCGGCTTCAACCTCTTCGTGCTGCAGACGATGTCCGGCAAGGATTCGAACACGGTCGCGCTGGCGGCGCTGCCGTTCTTCTTCCTGCTGGTCGCCGCTGTCGCGATCATCACGATCTTCCCGTGGATCGTGATGGTCTTGCCTCAGATGGCCTTTCCGCCTCAATGATAACGCATCAAAACCAAGGGAACGGAGCCAACACCATGTATCGCAAGGACTTCATCAAGGGCCTCCTCGTCGCCGGCGTCGCCGCTACTGCCCTGACGCTTGGCGCCGCATCTGCCTCGGCCCAGACCAAGTGGAACCTGCCCGCCGCCTATCCCAACGACAATCCTCATACGGAGAATCTCGTCCTCTTCGCCAAGGACGTCGAGGCGGCCACCGGCGGCAAGCTCTCGATCACGATCCACGGCAACGCCTCGCTGTTCAAGGCGCCCGAGATCAAGCGCGCGGTCCAGACCGGCCAGGCCCAGATGGGCGAGGTCCTGATCTCGAACCACGAGAACGAGGATCCGATCTTCGGCATCGACGTCGTGCCCTTCCTGGCGACCTCCTTCGCGGACTCGATGAAGCTCTACAAGGCGTCCAAGGCCGCGATCGAGAAGAAGCTCGACGCGCAGGGCATCAAGCTCCTCTTCATGGTCCCCTGGGCGCCGCAGGGCGTCTACACCAAGAAGGACATCAATACGATCGAGGACATGAAGGGGCTGAAATGGCGCGCCTATAATGTCGGCACTGCCCGCCTCGGCGAGTTGTTGGGCATGCAGGCGGTCACGATCCAGGCTGCGGAGCTGCCGCAGGCGCTGGCGACCGGCGTGGTCAATTCCTTCATGTCGTCGGGCGGCACCGGCTACGATTCCAAGGTCTGGGAATCGCTGACCCATTTCTACGACACGCAGGCCTGGATTCCGAAGGATGCCACCTTCGTCAACAAGGCGGCCTTCAACGCCCTCGACAAGGCGACGCAGGACGCAATCCTCAAGGCCTCCGCAACGGCCGAGGAGCGCGGCTGGAAGATGTGGCAGGACAAGGCCGGCTGGTACATCGAGCAGCTCAAGGCCAAGGGCATGAAGGTGCAGGCGCCTTCGCCGGCGCTCGCCGCCGGCTTCAAGAAGGCCGGTGAGCAGCTCACCGCCGACTGGCTGAAGAAGGCCGGCGCCGAGGGCCAGGCCATCGTCGACGCCTACAAGAAGATGTGAGGCGGGCAACCTCGCCGCATATCGAAACACGACAGCAGTCATCCCGGGCGACCGGAGGGAGACCCGGGACCCATGCCGGAACGGTTCAGGCATGGATCCCGGATCGGCGCCGCTCGCGCGGCGTGTCCGGGATGACGAAGCTCTTTTCTTCAGGATGATCGAGCGCGATGACCTCCCCGGCCCCCGACGACCTCGGCCCGATCGTCTCTTCCGGGCATCTCGCCTCGGGAGCGCTGCCGGCTCTGTCGGAGTTCGAATTCGCGCTGAGCATGAGCGTGCACGCCTTCCAGCGCTGGATGATCCGCTGCATGGCGGCAGCCGGTATCGCCGATCTCTCGCCGCTCGACGTGCTCGTGCTGCACAACGTCAATCACCGCGGCAAGGCCAAGCGGCTTGCCGATATCTGCCTCGTCCTCAATATCGAGGACACGCATCTGGTGAACTACTCGCTGAAGAAGCTCGAGCGCCTGAAGCTGCTGAAGGGCGGCCGCAAGGGCAAGGAGAAGACCGTCGAGGTCACGCCGGCCGGCGAGGAGGCCTGCCGGCGCTATGCCCAGATCCGCGAGCAGCTCCTGGTCAAGTCGATCCGCGCCACCAGTGCCGACCCGGCCCGCCTGTCCGAGATCGCCGCCGCGATGCGCTCGCTTTCCGGCCAGTACGATCAGGCGGCGCGGGCGGCGGCCAGCCTCTGATCAGCCCTTGCCGGGTTCGCTCAGGTCGGCATAGCGCGCAGCATATTCTGCATCGAGCACCTTGAGGCGCGACCAGAACCCGCGCCGCGGACTGCCGGTGAGCAGGTCCTCCAGCAAGCCCAGATGGAGGTGCCAGCCGCCGGAGACGCTGGTCATCTCGGCCTTGTTCGCAAGCTTGCGATGCGTCAGCACCAGCAGAACCTTCTCGCCCTTCGGCACGAGCTCGAACTCGACCTCGGATTCCGGCTCCCCGCCACCACCCCAGGTGAAGGCGATCACCCGCGGCGGCTCGCAGCGCGTGACCGTCCCGGTCGAGCGCACGCCGTTCTCATGCACCTCGCGATAGGCGTCCGGCGGCGTCTCGTCGGTGATCTCAGAATGCTTGAACAGCATCTCCGCCTGGCCGCCGACCCGCAAGTCGAAGGCGCCGGAGGCCAGCCATTGCCCGCGTTTCTCCGACTGGGTGAGATAGGACCAGACCCGTTCGACCGGCCCCGGCAGCAGGCGCTCGAACCGCACCGCGCCGCTTTCCTGCACAACACCGTATTCGTTCATGGGTTTTCTCCCTCGCCCTGCTCGGGCTTTGCGAGTTCCTGTTCCAGGATATCGAGATGGCGCCCCCAGAAGCGCCGGACCTTGCCGAGCCAGGCATCGAACGCCGCGAGCCCCGCCGGGTCGAGCCTGTAGATCCGCTGCTGTCCACGGACCTCGACGCTCACCAGCCCGGCCTCGCGCAGCACCTTGAGATGCTGCGAGATCGCCGGTGCGCTGGCGCTGAAGCCTGCGCCGATCTCTCCCGCCGAAAGCGCCCGCTCGCCCAGCATCTCGATGATGCTGCGGCGCGTCGGGTCGGCAAGGGCGGCAAAGCGATCCATGGCCTAATAATTTTACATCCACTTAATTAAGTCAATACTTAATATCAAGAACTCATGCAGGCATGCGGCGACGCGGATTGCCACGCGCTCCCAACTCGGCCAGTGGTGGCTCGCCCTTGGAAACCCTCGCCTGACATGACCGCCCGCAACGCCTCGCTCGCCGGCATCGCCATGATGCTCATCGGCATCCTGCTGTTTTCGCTGAACGACGTCATGGGCAAATGGCTGGTCGCGACCTACACGGTCGGGCAGCTCCTGGTGGTGCGCAGCCTGGCGGCGCTCGTCGTCATCCTGCCCTTCGTGTTCAAGCAGGGCGTGCAGCGAACATTGCGGCCGGAGCGTCCCGGCCTGCAGGCCCTGCGCGTGCTGTTCAGCTCGGGCGAGGTTGCACTGTTCTATCTTGCCGTGAGCTATCTGCCGCTCGCGGACGCGATGACGATCTGGCTCGCGGCGCCGGTCTGGGTAGTGATCCTCGCGGCATTGCTGCTCGGCGAGCGCATCGACGGCTGGCGGTGGCTCGCTATCGCGCTCGGCTTTACCGGCGTCGCGGTCTCGCTCAATCCGAGCGGCGCCAGCCTGTCCATGCCAGCCCTGATCGCCGTGCTCGGCAGCTTCTTCTTCGCCGCGATGATGATCGCCGGGCGTCAATTGCGCGGCACCCCGGATGTCACGCTGGTCGCCTGGCAGACGCTCGGAGCCCTCCTGATGGGGCTCGCGCTCCTGCCCTTCGGCTGGGTGACACCCACCCTGAAGGACGCCGCCCTCCTCGCCTTGCTCGGCATCGTCGCGATGGGTGCGCATATCTGCGTCACCCGCTCGCTCAAGCTGGCCGAGGCCTCGGTCGTCGTGCCCTATCAGTACACGCTGATCGTCTGGGCGCTGGTCTTCGGCTGGTTCATCTTCGGCGACTGGCCGACGCCGGCCATGCTTTGCGGAGCGGCCCTGATCGTGGCTGCCGGCCTCGTCCTGCTCATCCTGGAACGGCGCGCCACCGTTGCGACCTACAAACCCGTCGTCAAAGCAGCTACAATCCGCCAGCAAGGCTGAGACGCGAAAGAGCACGCCGACGGATCGGAAGCCATCAGACGCCTGGATCGTCACCGTCGGCCTCGGTGCGGCCGGCTTCGGCCTCTTCATGGCGCTTGCCGGCTGGTTTGCCTGGCCCCTGCCCCGAGACAGATTGACGGTTGCCGAGCATGTCGGCCCGATCTCGATCGAGACGCCCATCGTCAGCGGCGGGATCGGCCGCAATCGCGGCGGCTATCGCACCCAGCTCCTTCCCCTCGTCGCATCCGGCCGGATGCTCCGGACCTACGCGCCGCCGCGCAATCTCTGGGTCGACGGCCTCGAGGATATTCGCTGGGGCCAGCCGCTGCGCTTCCTCGTCGACCCCGATGCTGGGCTTGTCTACGAGGCGACGAGCGCAGGAAAAACCCTGCTCTCCTACGACAGGAGCTTCGCAAATCTCTCGGAATCGGCGCGCAACCGCAGCCTGATCGGCCTTGGCTTCCTTGCTTTCGCCGCCTGGCAACTCGGCACGCTCCTGTACCGCCGCCGGCAGGATCGCTCAGCCAGCGGCATGTCCGAGCGCTGAGCAGGCACCCTCAATACAGGCGTAGGCGGTAGGCTTCCTCGAGATTGCGATCGGCCTCGTCGCCATCGACCGCCTTGGTCTGGTCGGCAATGATGCGGCCGAGCGTCGGAAAGGAGTTGCGCGGCACCTGCGAGGCCGGGTCCCACAGCTTCGAGCGGATCAGCGCCTTGCCGCAATGGAAATAGGCTTCCTCGACCGTGACAACGAGCCCGGTCACCGGCACGCGTTCCTGCATGACGGAAGGCGCCAGCAGAGCGGGATCGCGCGTCGCGTGCGCCTTGCCGTTGACGCGCAGGGTCTCCGGAATCCCTGGTACCATGAAGACGAGCCCGACACCCGGGGCGGAGAGGATGTTGCCGAAGGAATCGACCCGGTTGTTGCCGCGCCGGTCGGGGATGAGCAGGGTATTGTCGTCGAGCACGCGCACGAAGCCCGGCCCGTCGCCGCGCGGACTTGCATCGGCATTACCCTCGGCATCGCAGCTCGCAAGAACCAGGAAGGGCGAGAGCGCGATGAAATCCCGGCAGAACTGGTCGAGCCGGCGCAGCACCTTGCCGGTCGCCAACGGCGAGACCGGGCCGATATGGCCGCGCAAGGCATCCGCGTCCTCGATGCGCGCCGCCGGATCGTCGAAGCAGTCCGTCATGTCATTTCCCCGTGTTTATCCGATCAATCTGTCCGATTGCCGCGGATCGCGCCAGCGCGGGGGATTCGTACCGGCCCGACTTCTCCGCATGGCGCTCTCTGCCGCCTTGACCGGCGCCCGGTGCACCGCCATCGTGCATGCCAACTTCGCCCTCCCATACGAGGCCTGATTCGATGCGCCGCGCCCTGCTGCGAACCGCCCTTGTTTCCATCGCCTGCATCGCGGGCTTCGCGGCCAGCGCAGCGAACGGCCGCTTCGTCCATCCTGCGGACCGCGCGGAGAACCGCACCTTCGCGATGTACGGCAACCTCCCCGGCTGTGACGACCCCGCCGTGCTCGGTGAAGTCACCAGCCGCTTCAATTCCCGCGAGGACACCTATTGGGGCCCGCTCCAGGCGCTGTCCTACGATCGCGTTTCGCAGATCGGCTATCGCAGCTGGGGCGCCGACTTCATCCCGCGGCGCTTCTGCAGTGGCCGCGTCCTGTTGAACGACGGCAAGTTCCGCCGCGTCGATTATTCCGTACGCGAGTCTCTCGGCCTCTTCGGCATGACCTGGAACGTCAACTGGTGCGTCAACGGCCTCGACCGGCAGCGTTCCTATGCACCCAATTGCAAGATGGCGCGCCCGTAACCCAGGCGGTCCGATGATGAAGCGGCTGTTGGTCGCGGCGGGCTTGGCACTGTTCGGCTTCATCGCCGCGGGCCATGCGCAAGGCTTCGGCCAACGCAGCGCCGCGCCCGGCGATTTCGATTTCTACGTCCTGGCGCTGTCCTGGTCGCCGGGCTTTTGCGAACTCGACGGCGACCGCACGCGCAATCGCGAGCAATGCGGCGAGGGCTCCGGCCTACGCTTCGTCGTGCATGGCCTCTGGCCACAGAACGAGCGCGGCTATCCCAGCGATTGCGGCCCGGCCGGACGATCGCCTTCCCGGATCGCGATGGAACAGGCGGAAGGCCTGTTCCCGACCGAGGGGCTCGCCCGCTACCAGTGGCGCAAGCACGGCACCTGCACGGGCTCGAGCCCGAGCGACTATTTTCGCGATGTCCGCCGCGCCCGCGAGAAGGTCGTGATCCCGCCGGCCCTGGCCAAGGCGGACCGCGACCAGAGCTGGACCGCAATCGATCTCGAACGCGCCTTCGCCGCCGCCAATCCGGGTCTCCGCCCGGATATGATGTCGGTGGCCTGCAAGCGCGGCGTTCTCCAGGAGGTCAAGATCTGCTTCACCCGGGATCTCCGCGACTTCCGCACCTGCCAGCAGGTTGACCGCTCCGGCTGCCGCGCCCGGGAATTCACGGTCGTCGGCCCGCGCTGAAAGCGGGATACGGCAAGACTTTGCCGCTTTCGGTCCAGCGCGGCTTCCTCTACCAACGGCGGCATGAACTATCGCCATGGCTTCCACGCTGGAAACTTCGCCGATGTGCTGAAGCATGTCGTGCTGACCCGCATCCTGCTGCATCTCAACGCCAAGCCGACGCCCTACCGCATCATCGACACCCATGCCGGGAGCGGCCGCTACGATCTCGATTCGGAAGAGGCGCTCAGGACGCATGAATGGAAGGACGGCGTCGCGCGGATCGATCGCTCGCCCCTGTCTCCCGCGGTCGAAGCCCTGCTCGTCCCCTATCGCGCCGCGCTGGAAGGCGCCCGCGCCCTCTATGGCTCCGGCGCCTATCCCGGCTCGCCCTGGCTCTGCCGCCATGCGATGCGGCCGGATGACCGGCTGGTCGCGGCCGAGCTTCATCCCTCGACCTTTCGCAAGCTGACCGAAGCCATCGGGTACGACCAGCGCTGCAAGCCGCTCGCCATCGACGGCTGGACGGCACTGCGAGCCAATATTCCGCCGAAGGAACGCCGCGGCCTCGTCCTGATCGATCCGCCTTTCGAGGAGAAGGACGAATTCGCCACGCTCGCCGCACAATTCATCGCGGCGCACCGCAAATGGCCGACCGGGATCTATGCGCTCTGGTATCCGATCAAGGGCGGCAACGGCGTCGAATCCCTCATGGATGCCATCGATGATGCCGGCATCGGCCGGCTCCTGCGCCTGGAGATCGATGTCGACCGCCCGGAAGCGGCAGGCGGCCTCAGTGCCACCGGCCTGCTGGTCGTCAACCCGCCCTGGCGGCTGGCCGAGGAGGCGGAAACGCTGCTGCCGGCACTGACCGAACGGCTCGCCCAGGGCGCGCGGCCGCGCTATCACTGCGAGACGATCCGCCCCGACGGCTGATCGCTCTCCCCGCTCCGCATCAAGGATTTCGCCGATGCTCGTCCTGCGCTCCTCCCCCGCCTCCCCGTTCGGCCGCAAGGTCAAGATGGCGGCTCTCGAACTCGGGCTGATGGACCGCATCGAGATCGTCCCGGCCGACACCACCGACCCGGCCGAGGCGCTGCGCCGGCAGAACCCTCTCGGCAAGATCCCGACGCTGGTGCTGGAGGATGGCACGACGCTGTTCGATTCCCGCGTCATCGTCGATTATCTCGACCATCTCAGTGGCGGCAGGCTCATCCCGGGCGGCGAGGCGCGCTTCGCCCAGTTGCGGCTGCAGGCTCTGGCCGACGGCATCTGCGACGCCGCGCTACTCAAGGTCTATGAAGGGCGCTTCCGGCCGGAGGAAGGCCGCAACGCCAACTGGGTCGCGCATCAGGACGGCAAGGTCGCGCGCGGGCTGGAAGCGCTCGAAGCCGCGCCGCCCGTCTTCGCCGATCGCCCCCGCATCGGCGAGATCGCGCTCGCCTGCGCGCTGGGCTATCTCGACCTGCGCTTCGAGGGCAAATGGCGGGCCGATCATCCGAAGCTCGTCGCCTGGCTCGACGATTTCGCCGCCCGCGTCCCCGCTTTCGAGACGACCCGCTTCAAGGGCTGATCGAAACGGCGGCGCGCAGCGTCAGCCCCCAAACTGTAAAGCCGGCGACTCTGGTCGCCGGCTTTTTTATGTCCTGCCACCTGGAGGCGCTGGCATTCAGGCAACAAAAAACCCGGTGGCCGAGGCCACCGGGTCCGTTCTGTCTCCGGAAGGAGAGGATCAGAACTTGTAGCTGAGGCGGGCGCGGACGACCGAGAAGTCGGTGCCGACCTTGGTGCCGCCACCGAGGAGGTTCTTCTCGCCCAGGTCGACGTAGAGGTACTCGACGCCGGCGATGATGTTGTTGGTGACGGCATACTCGAGACCGCCGCCGACGGCGAAGCCGCCGGTGTGGCTGCGATCCGTCGAGAAGCCGATCGCCGGGATCGAGGTCTTCACGTTGCCGTAGGCCCAACCACCGGTGATGTAGGGCATGAACCGGTCGAAGGCGACGCCGACGCGAGCACGGACGGTGCCGAAGTAATCGGTCTTGACGCCGACGAGGCCGAGGTTGTTGCCGCTGCTGAGGTCAGCAGCCTGCAGGTCGGCTTCGAGACCGACGACGAACTGGCCCATCTGGTAGTTGTAGCCGATCTGGCCACCGCCGACGAAGCCGTCGAGATCGCCAACGTTGGCGAAGCCGCCAGCGTTCACGTTACCCCAGCCGTAGCCGGCGTTGGCACCGACGTAGAAACCGGTCCAGGTGAAAGCCGGCGGCATGTAGACCGGAGCGGCGATCGGGCCCTTGCGGGACGGCAGGTCGGCGGCCGAAGCGGCGCCAGCGGCGACGAGGCCGAGCGCGGCAACGCTCGCAAGCAGATACTTCTTCATGACAAACTCCTTAGTCGTCGCTGACGCCGGAAAACCCGGCGGTTGATTTCGATGAACCCGTTATAAGACCGGGAGCGCGCTTTGTCTGTTGCATCGGAAGCACATCTGCCTTGCAGACCGCGGCAGAAATGCGGCACGAATACGATAACTGAACGCAAATAGGTAAATCCGAGTTAACCAGCCAGTGACTAGCCATTATGGTAAATCGAATACTAATAACAACCCGGTCACTCGCTGGCTCAGGCACATGGCCCGGCCTACAAACGCCGTGGCTTTCCCAAGGTTCCACTGCCTATTGCGCATTTTTCAGCCTGTCTTGCCGCTCAGGCCCGCGCATGCTTAAGCCTTGAGACGACAGGAACCGAAGAAGACCGTGCCGCCTCTCTCGATTTTCATCATCGCCCAGAACGAAGCGGACCGGATCGGCCGGACGATCGAAGCGGCGCAGACGTTGAGCGACGACATCGTGGTCGTCGATTCCGGCTCGACCGACGGCACGCAAGCGCTCGCTGAAGCGCGCGGAGCCCGCGTCATCTTCAATGCGTGGCCGGGCTACGGCCAGCAAAAGCGTTTCGCTGAAGAGCAATGCCGTCATGACTGGTTGCTCAACCTCGATGCCGACGAGGTCGTGCCACCCGATCTGGCAGCCGAGATCGCCGCGCTCTTCGCGAACGGATCGCCGCCGAAGGACGCCTATAAGCTGAGAATCGCCGAGATCTTTCCGGGAGAAGGCGCGCCGCACCGATTCGCCTATGCGCTTGCGCCCGTGCGTCTCTACCGCAGGAGCAAGGGCCGCTATTCGGCCTCGCCCGTGCATGATCGGGTCGATCTTGCGCCGGATGCCCAGGTCGGGCGCCTGCGCGGAACCGTGCATCATTTCTCCGTTCGCTCGCTGGGCGAGCAGATGGACAAGCTCAATGCCTATAGCGATGCGCAGGCCGACGATCTCGACGCTCGCGGCGGTACCCTGTCCGTCTTCCGGCTGGTCGCCGAATTCCCCGCCAATTTCCTCAAGGCCTATATTGGGCGCCGTCATGCATTGCGCGGCATCTACGGTTTCATGACGGCGATGAACTACGCCTTCTATCGCTATCTGCGCGTCGCCAAGCATTGGGAACGCCGCCTGCAACGACGTGCCTCTGCCCAGGCGGCTCCGCCTCCCGCGAATCGTGACGGCCGCGATGGTTGAGGTCGCACTGGTCACCGGCGGCGCCCGGCGAATCGGCCGCGCCATTGTCGAGAAGCTGGCCGAAGCCGGCTATGCGGTCGCGATCCATCACGGCGACAGCCAGCAGGACGCCGAAGCCTTGCTGGGAAAGCTCGAGGCCGGCGGCGCCAGGGCCTGCCTTCTGACGGCCGATCTCGTCGATCCCACCGCCGTCGCGACCCTGATTCCCGCGGCGGAAAAGGCGCTCGGCCCGGTCACGCTCCTGGTCAACAACGCCGCGAGCTTCGTTGCCGACGATGTCCGTTCGCTCGATATCGCGACGTGGAACCGTCAGTTCTCCATCAACCTGCGCGCGCCCTCTCAATTGGTCGGCATCATGGCGGAGCGTCTGCCCGCCGATCTGAAGGGCGCGGTCGTCAATATCGTCGACCAGCGCGTCTGGAAACTGACGCCGCAATATTACTCCTACACCTTGTCCAAGGCCGCCCTGCTCACCGCGACCCGGACACTGGCGCAGGCGCTGGCCCCGCGCATTCGGGTCAACGCCGTCGGCCCCGGCCCGACCTTCCCCAATCATTATGACGGTGCGGACCTGCTCGATCAGGAAGCCGCAGGAACCCTGCTCGGGCATCGCGTCATGCCCGACGAGATTGCCGAAGCCGTGCTCTACCTCGCCCGCGCCGATTCCGTGACCGGCCAGATGATCGCCGTCGATGCCGGCCAGCACCTCGGCTGGCGCACGCCCGACATCGTCGGCTGATTCTCAGACGGCGCCATCCGAGCGATAGGGTGTCCGGCCGCTCGCGAGCGCCGAATCGAGCAACTCGAGCCGGTCCTGTCCCCAGAACACCTCGCCATCGAGCACATAGCTCGGCGCGCCGAATACGCCGGCTTCGACAGCCTGGCCCAGCGCCTCCTCATAGCGTTGCCTGATCGCTGGAGAATCCGCAGCCGCGAGCAACGCCGGCCCATCGAGACCGGCGCGCGACGCACAGGCGAGCAGCGCTTCGGGCTGGCTCATATCCTCGTCGCGCGCCCAGAGGCCGGCCATCACGTCGCCGATGAAGGCCAGTGGGTCGCCACCGGACGCGACGATCGCGATCGCCATGCGGTCGGCCTGCGACGGGTCGAAGGGAAAATGCTTCGGTTGCAGCACGAGCGGCAAACCCCGCGCCTCGCGCCAGCGCTGGAGATCGAGCAGCCGGTAGCGCTGCCGCACGGGGTGCCGCTTCGGCAAGGGCAACCCACCCGTCTCGTCGAACACCGAGCGCAACGGCATCGGGCGGTAGTCGATCGCGCAGCCATGCCGGCGGGCGATCTCATGAAAGGTCGCGTTGCCGAGATAGGTCCACGGCGAATGCAGCGAGAAGTAATAGGTGATGGACCGGGACAAGACTGCCTCGCAGGCTGCTGCTGGAGGCGCAAGCATCGCCGCCATCCGAGCCATCGCGCAAGGTCCCGGCCGCGCGTCATGCGCAGCCCGGCTCCGCAAGGAGCCGGGCCTTTATGCAGAAGCTGGTCAGGCGGCCTTGTTCTTCAGCGCGCCGATGATCGCGGTCAGGACCGCCCCGCCGGCGCCGCCCGCGATCAGGTTGGTCAGGATGCCGCCAATGCTGAAATTGCCGCCTTGCGCCGCAGCGCTGATCGCCGGCAGCACGATCGGGATCAGTTGTCCGAGCACGCCGCCGCCGACGATGCCGGAAATCGTGTTGCCGATCGTCCCGAGATCGAAGCTCGGGCTGGCCTTGCCGGCCGCATTACCGCCGATCGCACCAGCGATCAGGTTCATCAGGATTTGTTCCATGTCGGCCCCGCATCTCAATGCACCGCCCGAACGACATATGCCGCAGGAGGAAGCGATGCGTTCCCCACGGCCCGTGGGAACGATGCCCCGGCCGGCGCGGTGCGACAAGCCGTCGCGCCACGCCATCAACCGCAATCTGCTCAGTCGAGGGTGATGGCCGCGATCAGGCGCCCGTAATCGGGCTCGCCGCGATGGGTCGTGCGCCGGTAGCTGAAGAATCGACGCTCGTCGCCATAGGTGCACAGGCCCATATCGACGAATCGGCCGATCCCCGCTTCCTGCGCCTTGAGCCCGATGAAGGCCGGCAGGTCGAACATCGCATGCGCAGCGCGCTCGGACGGGCTGAAAAAGCGGGAATAGGTCCGGTTCTCGGCCTTGAAGCGTTCGATGAATTCCGGCCCGACTTCATAAGCCTTGGCGCTGATCGTCGGACCGAGCACGGCGGTGATGCGCTCGCGCCTTGCGCCGAGCTTTTCCATCGCCGTCACGGTCGCGCCGACGATGCCGGTGAAGGCGCCCTTCCAGCCGGAATGAGCCGCGCCGATCACCCGCGCCTCGCCGTCGGCGAAGAGAATCGGTCCGCAATCGGCGGTAGAGATACCGAGCGCGACATGGGAGGCCGTGGTCACCATCGCGTCGGCCTTGGGGCGCTCGCCCGGCCAGGGACCGGTCACGACCTCCACATCGGCGGAATGGACCTGATAGAGGCTGATCAGGTTCTCCGGCGCGACTTCGAGATGACGCGCCATCCGCGCCCGATTCTCGACAATCGCCGCCGGGTCGTCGGCAGAGCCGAGCCCGCCATTGAGCGAGGCATAGATGCCGGTCGAGGCGCCGCCTTCGCGGGTGAAGAAGGCGTGTCGGATACCGGCTTCTCCGGCGAGTTCGCGGGCGGTGATGAACATGATCTCGTCCGGTTGGTGCGAGGCCGCGAGGCTCCGCTGAGGTCAGCCCTGGTCTGGCAGCCGATGAAGGTCAAATCCGGGCAGGGGCGGCAGGTTCCGCTGCGATAGCGCGAGAACCTTGAACAAATCGCCCATGCCGGTCTCGCCCGGAGCGATCAGGCGGTCGAAGGCGGCGGAAATGGCCACCCGCTGCTCGGCGTCCGCCTTGAGCGACAGCGCCTGCGCCCGCTGCGGCAGCCCCAGCGCCAGCAGGAAATCGCGCTGCGTCGCCGGCCCGTGCAAGGCGGTACCGGCCTTGAACGCCGCCTGCCCCATGCGCTCGAAATCGACATGGACTGTCAGGTCCGCCTCGCCGGGCTCTGCGAGCGGATCGACGAATTCATGCCGCTTCATGGCCTGCAGCGTATCGCCGAACCCCGAGCGCGCCGAACCGTAGTCGATGAACAGAGCCACCCCGCCTTGCGATGCCAGATGACCGGCAAGCTGCGTGACGATGTCGAGCGCAATGGCAGGCTGCTCGAATACGGAGCCGGCAGCTGCAGCAACCTTCAGAGTGCCTTCGCCGACAGCAGACAGGCCGAAGGTGAGTTCGCCGTCATCACCAAGCCCGACCAGCCGCTCGCGCCACCCCTCCGGGGTCATCACGAACTGGTCGAGCGGCAAGGCGTCGAGGAACTCGTTGGCGATCACGGCCACCGGGCCTTCGAGGGCGCCGGCAATCGCATCGTGCCAGACCGTCTCGAACCCCTTGAGCGCCTCCGCCTGCCGCGCGCGCAGCACCGGGCTGGTCTCGACGAGATGCACCGAGAGCGCTGCATGGAACCCAGGCACGATCCGTGTCGCCCGGAGCATGTCGGCCATCAGCGTCCCGCGTCCCGGCCCGAGCTCGACGAGCCGGAACCGCGCCGGCGCGCCCATCGCCTGCCAGGCATGGGCAGCCCATAGCCCGACCAGCTCGCCGAACATCTGGCTGATCTCGGGCGCCGTGGTGAAATCGCCCTCAGTCCCCAGAGGGTCGCGCGTCATGTAGTAGCCGTGGCGAGGATGGCCGAGCGCCAGCGCCATGTAACGGCCGATGCCGATCGGCCCCTCCTGCCGGATCAGGTCGATGATCTCGGCCTTGAGCGTGGTCACGCCCGCGCCTCGCCGGGCGTCTCGCGCCGGCTGCGCAGCACCAGCCACAGGCCGGCGAAGAACACCGGCAGCGACAGCAGCATGCCCATGGTGATGCCGCCCGAGAGCGCATCGACCGACGTGCCGAACAGGAAGCCGAGCTGCGGATCGGGCTCGCGGAAGAACTCGCAGACGATCCGGGCGACCGCATAGCCCATGCCGAAGACGCCGGCGACCAGGCCCGGCCGCCTGAAGCCGCCGAAGCGGACCAGCAGGTTGACCAGCACGAAGAGCAGGAGCCCCTCGGCGAAAGCTTCGTAGAGCTGGCTCGGATGGCGCGGCAGCGGCCCGCCATTCGGGAAGACCATGGCATAGGGGAAATCCGGCGCCGGACGGCCCCAGAGCTCGCCATTGATGAAATTGGCGATGCGCCCGAGCAGGAGCCCGATCGGCACCACCGCGGCAGCGAGGTCAAAGACCGAGAGGGCCGGATAGCCGCGCCGTTTCGCGAAGAGCCACAAGCCCAGCGTCGCGCCGATCAGGCCGCCATGGAAGGACATGCCGCCCTGCCAGATCGCCAGGATGTCCTGCGGCCGCTCGAGATAGCGTGGCAGATCGTAGAACAGCACGAATCCGGTGCGTCCGCCGAGCACCACGCCGAAGGCGACGAAGAGCAGCATGTCGTCGAGTTCGACAGCTTGAGGCCGAGCCCGCCCGGCCCAGAGCCAGTCCGAGGCCACGAGCTTGCGCGCATACCACCAGCCGCCGAGCAGGCCGACGACATAGGCAAGCCCGTACCATTTGATCGCCAGCGGCCCGAGCTGCACCGCGACGGGGTCGATCATCGGGAAGGGAATGGCAAAGACGGGCATGGCGAGGTCCGGTGGCGGGCGCGGCGAGATGGCCGCGCGCCCGCTCAATGGTCAAGGAAAAAGGCTGGCGCGTGGCGCCCTCGCTCAGAGCTTGACGATCAGCTTGCCGAAATTCCGGCCCTCCAGCAGGCCGATGAAGGCCTCGGGCGCGTTCTCCAGGCCCGCAACGATGTCTTCCTTGTACTTGACCGCGCCCTCCGCGATCCAGCGCGCCATCTCCTCCCGGAAGGTCGGCGCCTGCGCGGCGGCGAATTCGCGCTGGATGAAGCCGCGGATCGTCAGGCTCTTCGAGAGAACGTCGCGCATCATTCCGGGCAGCCGGTCCGGCCCGGGAAACGCGCCGCTGGCATTGTATTGCGCGACGAGGCCGCAGACCGGGATGCGTGCGAACGTATTGAGCAGCGGGAAGACCGCATCCCAGACATGGCCGCCGACATTCTCGAAATAGACGTCGATGCCATCGGGGCAGGCCGCCGCGAGCTTGGCCGCCATATCGGGATCGCGATGGTCGATCACGGAGTCGAAACCGAAGGTGTCGCGCACGAAGGCGCATTTCTCGGGGCCGCCGGCAATGCCCACCGCCCGCGCGCCCTTGATCCGCGCGATCTGCCCGACCGCCGAGCCGACCGGCCCGCTCGCCGCCGCGACGACGACCGTCTCGCCCGGCTTGGGCTGGCCGATGGTGAGCAGGCCGGCATAGGCGGTGAAGCCTGGCATGCCGAGCACGCCGAGCGCCGTCGTCAGCGGCGCAGCTTTCGGGTCGAGCTTGCGCAGTTGCGCGGCGTTCGCGACCGCATGCGACTGCCAGCCGGAATGGGAGAGAACGATATCGCCGGGCTTGAAGGCGGGATCGCGGCTCTCGATCACCTCGCCGACGGTCCCGCCCTCCATCGGCTGCCCGATCTCGGTGGCGGCAGCATAGGATTTCGCCGCGCTCATCCGTCCGCGCATATAGGGGTCGAGCGAGAGATAGAGGATTTTGAGCAGCACCTGCCCGTCGCCGATCGCCGGGATGGCGACGTGCTCAAGCCGGAAGTTCTGCGGGGCGGGACGGCCTTCCGGCCGGGAAGCGAGAACGATTCGAGCGTTGTCGGACTGGGACATGAGTTTCGATCCTCGGTGATATCGGCGCGAGCCTGTCTCAATCATATTGGCGCAGCCTGAGACGGAGGGCAGTCCCCTCGCCCTGCATTCGCAGCCGGCGCGGGCGCGTCGATGACATGGCAATCGGTGAGCCGGGCTTCGCTCAACCGCGGCTGTGGCGCTCGCGCAACCGGTCGAAGGCAGAGGGCCGCATCCGCGCCTGCCATGCGGCGATGACCGCGTCGGCATTGGCCTCCTTGTCCTGCATCGCATCCACCTCGGCATCGTAGAGGCAGTAGGAATGGATGCGGTGGAAGTCGCGCCGGGCATCGCCGAGCGGCCTGTCGCCCCGTTCCCGCTCGCGCCGTTCAAGCTCGTCGAGCGGGCAATGCACACCGACGAAGAAGACGTCATGCCCGGCGAGCGTGTCGACGAGCCGCAGCAGCCAAGCCTCGCTCTCCATGATGTATTCGACGATGAGGTCGTTGCCGGCCTCGACATAGGCGGCGAGCGAGCGTTCGAAGCCGAGGAAGAAGGCTTCCCGCATCATCCGCCAGTCGAATTCCCCGCTCTTGATCCGGGCGCTCGGCAGCACGCCGGAATCGCGGAGATGGTCGATCGAGATATGCCAGAACGGCAGGTCGATCCGCGCCTGGATGGCCCGCGCCAGCGAGGACTTGCCGCTGCTCGACGCGCCGTTGAGCAGGATGATGCGGCCGGGCGTGGTCGGAATCATTCTTCCCGCTCCGGCGGTGCTTCGGTTTCGAGCGTCGCCAGAAGCTCTTTCAGAAGTTCCGCCAAGGCCGCTCGCTTGGCCGGCTCGAGGCTTGCGAGGAACTGCGCCTCGCTCGCCATGTCGGCGCGCAGCGCTTCCTCGGCCCGCCGGAAGCCCAGCTCGGTCAGGACGACGAGCAGGCTGCGCCCGTCCTCCGCCGATTTCTCGCGGCGGATCAGCCCGGCTTTCTCCAGCCGCCCCAGCCGGTGCGTCAGCCCGCCGGAGGTGATCATCAGGAAACGATAGAGCGCTGTCGGCGTCAGTCGATAAGGCGGCCCGCTGCGGCGCAAGGTGCTGATGACGTCGAATTCGCCACGATCGAGGCCGAACCCGGCGAAGGTCTCCTCGATGCTCGGCCGCACGAGATTGGACAGCCGATAAGCCCGCCCCAGGATCGCGGTGGGCGTCGTATCGAGGTCCGGCAATTCGCGGGCCCATTGCGCCCTGACCCGCTCAACATGATCCATCTTCGTCATCGCCTGCCCTTTCCCATCCCTCCTCTGCCTCACAGCCGGCTTCGCGCCAAGAGATATCTCGACATGGAGATAGTTTCAGGTAATTATCTTAGCACAAAGATAATTTGGAGGAGATGGTGATGACGACGGCGATCGACAGCGACATCCTGCGCAGCGGCACGAGCCGGACGGCGAAATTCGAGGGCGGCGGCTATGGCTCGCAGGTCTCGTTCTTCCTGGTCGACAACGAGCCGGGCCAGGGACCGGGCCTGCATGTCCATCCGTATTCGGAAACCTGGGTGATCCGGTCCGGCGAGGCGGAATTCACGGTCGGCCGGGAAAAGCTGCGGGCCGGCGCGGGGGCAATCGTGGTCGGCCCGGCCGGAATCCCTCACAAATTCGTCAATATCGGCTCGGGGAGGCTGGAGCTCATCTGCATCCACGCCAACGACGCTATCGTTCAGGATTGGGTCGGGGAAGGAGCTGCCGCCTGAGCGCGCCCAGAACTGCCGTTGTGCGCGAAACGAATTGCGCCGGCCTTGACGACGCCGCGCCGCCCTAAGGGCGCAATACGCGATCGCGGTGGCGGACGAAATGCAAGGGCGGCGCATCGTGGCGCCTGCCCTTGGTCATCGTCAGCGAAGCTTCAGAGAGATTTCGCAGCGGCCTTGCGCGGCCGCTTTGTCGCCGCCTCGCTGCGTGAGGCAGCCGCCTTGGCCGCAGCCTCCTCGGCATCCCGGGCAAGGCGCAAGGCCCGCAACTTTTCGGTCTTCAGGCGGGTCTGGCTGGCCTGATCCTCAAGCGCCTGCCACGCAACAAGGGCATCCTTCTTGCGCTGCTCGGTGGTCTCGAAAGCCGCCTGCGCCCGAGCCTTGATCTCGTCCAGCTTCATGTTGCGGCTCGACATTCGAAACTCCTTACTCAACAGGCCCCAATTGGTCTCCGCCGATCAGATGGAGGGAGGACGCGGTGCTCCGGCTGCGGGGCCAGCTCCGGGACGGCCCTTGCCGAGGGGAAGCTTGCGCTTCGGCGCCGGCAGCAGGCCTTCGCGCTGCGCCTGCTTGCGGGCAGCCTTCTTGGCGCGGCGAACCGCCTCGCCCTGCTCACGCACGCGTCGTTCGGACGGCTTCTCATAGGCGCGGCGCTGCTTCATCTCGCGAAACACGCCTTCGCGCTGCAGCTTCTTCTTCAGAACGCGGAGCGCCTGCTCGACATTATTGTCCCGAACGAGAACTTGCATGGTTGTCCTTTCCAAAAACACAAAAGGGCCGGGCTTGTTGGTCCCGACCCTTCGACTTAACCGCTGGTGCGAAACTTCGTGTCGCGGCGCCGGTACATCCGTGGTCGCCTCAAAGCGTCGTCGTTCCGCCTCCCAGGCGGTTACTCGGCCCGCAGGTTGTCGGCCGAGCTCTTGCCCGAACGCTTGTCCTGGACGATCTCGTACGAGATCTTCTGGCCTTCGCGCAGATCGCGCATGCCGGCACGCTCGACAGCGCTGATGTGAACGAACACATCCTGGCCGCCATCGTCAGGCTGAATGAAACCGAAACCCTTGGTGGCGTTGAACCACTTAACCGAACCAGAAGCCATATGAGCCTCCCGCAAACATGTTTATCCAAGCCCCATGGAAAACATGCGGCAGTGAGTTCGATAAAAGGAAGAAAATCATCAGCATGTCGCGCTCGAAAGCAGCGAATGGCCAAGTCATCGGGCCTAAATCGAAATTAACAATTAGGCCATGGCCGTCCTGATGTCAATCAGCGGCAGGATGGCTGCTCCGGGAAACGAAAAAGGCGCAACATGAAGAGTCCCGAACAACGATGAGAAACCATCGCCGATCGTGAAACGCTGCCGGTTTCATCGAGGATGTGCCTCGGCGGCGCCGCCGCATCCGCTCTCCTGACATGACGAAGCCGCTGCGGCATCCTACATGGAGGCCGAAAATACAGAGATCAAGAGTACAGAAGCGCATGAGTCGCGAACGCCAGGACGATCTGCCTCAGGACGAGTTCGAGGACGAGGAGGACACCCTCCCCGCGCCCGAAGCCGCGCTCGCCCTCGCGGAAGCCGCTCCCGGCGCACTCAAGGCCGGCATCGAGGTCATCCAGCAATTCGCGAAGCACCTGCCGAACAGGCCCGGCGTCTACCGGATGTTCGATCGCGCCGGCGAGGTGCTCTATGTCGGCAAGGCCAAGAGCCTGAAGAACCGCGTGACCTCCTATGCCCGCGGCATGGCGCATACCAATGCCGTCGCCCGGATGATCGCCGAGACGGCGAATATGGAGTTCGTCACCACCGGCACCGAGACCGAGGCCCTGCTGCTCGAGTCGAACCTGATCAAGCAGCTTCGGCCGCGCTACAACGTGCTGCTGCGCGACGATAAGTCGTTCCCCTATATCCTCCTGACCGGCGGCGAGCACGACGCTCCCGCGATCCTGAAGCATCGCGGCTCGCGCCATCGCAAGGGCGACTATTTCGGCCCCTTCGCCTCGGTCTGGGCGGTGACGCGCACCATCGACGCGCTGCAGAAGGCCTTCCTGATCCGCACCTGCTCGGATTCCTTCTACGAGAACCGCACGCGCCCCTGCCTGCTCTTCCAGATCAAGCGCTGCGCCGGCCCCTGCACCGGCGAGATCTCGATTCCCGACTATCAGGCGCTCGCCGGCCAGGCCCGCGACTTCCTCTCCGGCCGCTCCTCCGCGGTAAAACAGCTCCTCTCCGCCCGGATGCAGGTCGCCGCGGAAGAGCTCGAATTCGAGAAGGCGGCGCGCTATCGCGACCGCCTCGCCGCGCTATCGGCCGTTCAGGCCGGGCAGGACATCAATACGCAAGGGGTCGAGGAGGCTGACGTCTTCGCCATCGACGAGCAGGCCGGGCAGTTCTGCGTCGAGATCTTCTTCTTCCGCAACCACCAGAACTGGGGCAACCGCGCCCTCTTCCCGCGCGCCGACCGCTCGCTGACCCCGGCCGAGGTGCTCGCCTCCGTCGTCGCGCAGTTCTACGACGACAAGCCGCCGCCGCGCCTCGTGCTGCTCTCGCATCCGGTCGAGGAAATCGAGTTGATCGGCCAGGCGCTCACGGCACGCGCCGGCCGCAAGGTCGAGGTCGCACATCCCAAGCGCGGCGAACGCGCCGACCTGATGGCCCATGCCGTCAAGAACGCCCGCGAGGCGCTCGCGCGCAAGCTCGCCGACAATGCCGGCCAGACCGCCCTGCTCGCCACGCTCGGCGCCGCCTTCGGCATGGAGACGCCGCCGCGCCGGGTCGAGGTCTACGACAACTCGCACATCATGGGCACCAACGCCGTCGGCGGCATGATCGTCGCCGGGCCGGACGGCTTCGTGAAGAACCAGTACCGCACCTTCAACATCTCGACCGACACCATCGCTGGCGACGATTTCGGCATGATGCGCGAGGTGCTGACGCGCCGCTTCGCGAAGCTGGCAAGGGAAGAAGGCATTGCCCTGAGCCCTCATCCTGAGGGGGGCGCTGGCGCGGCCGTCTCGAAGGATGCTCCAGGGGGCGACGAAGCCGTGACGATCGCCCTCGGGGAGACGCCTGACGACGCTTCCCAGGGTGAGACCCCGCCAAAGAAGGCGCGCAAGGCGCCGAAGCCCCGCAAGGATGAGGACGGTTTCCCCTCCCGCCCCGATCTCGTCATCGTCGACGGCGGCAAGGGCCAGTTCACCGCCGCGCTCAAGATCATGAAGGAGCTAGGTGCCTCCGACATCCCGCTCGTCGCCATCGCCAAGGGGGAGGATCGCAACGCCATGCGCGAAACCTTCCACATGGAGGGCCGAGAGCCTTTCAAGATGCAGCCGCGCGACCCCGCGCTCTATTTCATCCAGCGCCTGCGCGACGAAGCCCACCGCTTCGCCATCGGCACGCACCGCGCCAAGCGCAAGCGCGAGACGATGAAGAACCCGCTCGACGAGATCCCCGGCATCGGCCCGTCACGCAAGCGGGCGCTGCTGCTGCATTTCGGCACGGTGAAGGCGATCCAGCGCGCCAAGCTCGACGATCTCATGCGCACGCCCGGCGTCAATGCCGCGACGGCCAAGGCGGTGCATGATTTCTTTCATGATGCCTGATAGTTCTGCCACATTCACGCTGTTGCGTGTTGACGCTGCTGCCGCCGCCTTGCTTTGGTGCATCCCGTGACGATTCTTCCAGACGCCATCAGGCGGCGCGGCCCCTGGTCGCTGCCCAACCTCCTCACCTACGGGCGGATCCTGGCGATCCCGGCCCTGGTGGCGATCCTGTTCTGGCCGCGCGACGACTGGATGCGCTGGCTCGCGCTGGGAATCTACACGCTCGCCGCCATTACCGACTATCTCGACGGCTACATCGCGCGGGCCTGGAGCCAGCAATCGGCGATCGGCCGCATGCTCGACCCGATCGCCGACAAGCTGCTCGTCGCCGCCCTGCTGCTGATGCTGGTCTATACCGGTCAGATCGAAGGCTGGACGCTCTGGGCCGCGATCGTCATCCTCTGCCGTGAGATCCTGGTCTCCGGGCTTCGCGAATTCCTGGCCGATCTCAAGGTCAGCGTTCCCGTCAGCAAGGTCGCCAAGTGGAAGACGACGGCGCAACTCTTCGCGCTCGGCTTCCTCGTCGTCGGCCCGGCCGGCGACAAGGTCCTGCCCGGCAACACCACGATCGGCATCGTCCTGCTCTGGGCTGCTGCCGGCCTGACGATCTATACCGGCTGGGATTATTTCAACGCCGGCATCCGCCATCTCGTCGCAGAAGACGAGCGCACGCCATGAATACTGTGACAGCGACCGCGGCGGCGGGCACACGGCCCGTCCGCATCGTCTATTTCGCCTGGGTGCGCGAGCGCGTCGGCCTTCCCGAGGAGACGCTCGACATCCCCACCGATCTCACCACCATCGCCGATCTCGTGCGCTGGCTGAAGGCGCGCGGCGAAGGTTATGAGACGGCCTTCGCCGACGAGACGGTCGTGCGGGCCGCGCTCGACCATGTCCATGCCAAGCCGCAGGCCCGGCTCGGCGCTGCCCGCGAGATCGCGTTCTTCCCGCCAATGACGGGCGGCTAGGCCGTGATCTCGCCCCTCGTCCGCATCCAGCGGGAGGACTTCTCGCTTCAGGACGAGATCGACGCCCTGTCGGCCGGTCGCGCCGATATCGGCGCCGTCGTCTCCTTCACCGGGCTCTGCCGCGACGAGGCCGGCACGCTCGCCGCGCTCGAACTCGAGCATTATCCGGGCATGGCCGAGGCCGAGATCACCCGTGTCGCTAACGAAGCTGCCAGCCGCTGGCCGCTGCTCGGCCTCGTCGCGATCCATCGTTACGGGCTGGTCCGGCCGGGCGAGCAGATCGTGCTGGTGCTGGCGGCTTCGGCCCACCGCCGCGCCGCCTTCGAGGCCGCCGATTTCATGATGGACTACCTCAAGACCCGCGCCCCGTTCTGGAAGCGCGAACACCATGCCGACGGCACGCTCGGCGGCTGGGTCGAAGCCAAGGGCGAGGATGACGCCGCCGCCCGGCGGTGGGAATAAGCCACAGCGTCATTCTCGGGCGGAGCAAAGCTCCGACCCGAGAATCTCATGACGAAAGATCACTGGTTTCCGAGATGCCCGGATCAAGCCCGGGCATGACGGAGCGGCGTCACGCCGCCTTCGTCTGCGGGCGCACCGCAGCCGAATAATCTTCCATGATCACCTTGCCCATGTTGCCGGTGATGAAGTTGTACGGGCCGATCTCGGAGACCAGCGTCACCTCGGCGGCCGAGCCGGTGATGAAGCACTCGTTGAAGCTCTCCAGCTCCTCCGGCCGGATGCGGCGCTCGACCACCTCGAAGCCGCGCTGGCGGCAGAGGTCGATCACCGATTGGCGGGTGATGCCGTTCAGGAAGCGGTCGGCCAGCGGGGTGTGGATCACACCGTCCTTGATGAAGAAGATGTTGGCGCCGGTGCATTCGGCGACATTGCCTTCCCAGTCGAGCATCATCGCATCGGCATAGCCGCCGCGCTCCGCCTTGTGCTTGGAGAGCGAGCAGATCATGTAGAGGCCCGCAGCCTTGGCATGAACCGGCGCACAGGCCGGGTCCGGCCGGCGGTAATCGGCGACGTCGAGCCGAATGCCCTTCAGCTTCGCCGCCATGTCGAACATGCTCGGCCATTCCCACACGGCGATCGCGGTGTGGATCGAATTGTTCATGCCGGACACCGCCATCATCTCCGAGCCGCGCCAGGCGACCGGACGGATATAGGCGTCCTTCAGGCCGTTCTCCTTCAGGCAGAGATATTTGGCCGCGTCGAGCTCGGCGACCGAATAGGGGATCGTGAAATCCATGATCTCGGCTGACTTGTGGAAGCGCTGCGAGTGCTCGGTGCACTTGTAGATCACGCCGTCGTAGGAGCGCTCGCCCTCGAAGATGCAGGAGCCGTAATGCAGTCCATGGGTCAGTACGTGAATTCGGGCGTCCTTCCACGGCACGAGCTTGCCGTCGAACCAGATGACGCCATCGCGCTGGTCGAAAGGAATGACTGACATGGACCTTCTCCTGGGTGCTCGTTTCCGGAACTCCGGCACAGCCGTTTTCGGAACGCAAGCGCGGGTCTAAAGCTGCGTTGCAGCGAGACGCTTTGAAATAATCGTTCGCTCAGCGCCCTTGACCGGTAATCTTGCGTCTGAGATATGTCAATAAGGCTGACCCAAATTTTTGGAAGGCGCGTTTTGGCCTCACCTTCGTCCGACGCAGAAGACCTGCCGCTCAGGCCCTCCTCCGAGGCGGTGCCGCATGACCTGATCGAGCTCTTGTTCTTCGCCTATCGCGACTTCGTCGGCGACCCCGACCGCATCCTCGCCGATTACGGTTTCGGCCGCGCCCATCACCGCGTCCTGCACTTCGTCCAGCGCCGGCCGGGCCTGACCATCGCCGAACTGCTCGACATCCTCCAGATCACCAAGCAGAGCCTGAACCGCGTCCTCAAGGAGCTGGTCGAGAAGGGCTATATCGAGCAGCGCACCGGCCGGCAGGACAAGCGCCAGCGCCATCTCCACACCACGCCCTCGGGCCAGGACCTGGCGCTGCGCCTCGTCCGCCTCCAGGCGAAGCGCATCAACCGCGCGCTCGAAGGCGCGGCGCCCGAGACGGCGGCCATCGCCGCGCGCTATCTCGCCGCCCTGATCGACGCGGCCGAGCGGCCGAAGGTGGAACGACTTCTCGACAAGCCTTAGCGGCGACCCGCTCGCTGCGTTATGCTATGGCAGCCCTGCACCGTGAGCAGCCGATCCGGTCGGCGCAGGAGAGAAGGCGCGAGAATGATCGCAACCGAGACCCTGGCGAAGCCGGCCCGCAAGCCGCTGCCCGACGAGGCCCCGCATATCCTCGTCGTCGACGACGACCGGCGCCTGCGCGAATTGCTGGGGCGCTTCCTCGGCGATAACGGCTTCCGGGTGACGACGGCGGCCAATGCGGCCGAGGCCGACACGCGGCTGGGCAACCTCGTCTTCGACGCGATCGTGCTCGACGTGATGATGCCCGGCGAGAACGGTTTCGATTTCGCGCGCCGCTTCCGCGGTGGCTCCGCCGTACCGATCCTGATGCTGACCGCCCGCGCCGACGGCAAGGACCGCATCAACGGCCTCGAGATCGGCGTCGACGATTATCTCTCCAAGCCGTTCGAGCCGCGCGAATTGCTGCTGCGGCTCGGCAATATCCTGAAGCGCACGCTCGTCGTCGAAGCCGCGCAATCCGGCACGCGGCCGGATTTCGTCCGCTTCGGCCCCTTCATCTATGGGCTGGCGCGCGGCGAATTGCGCAAGGGCGAGGAGACCATCCGCCTGACCGAGCGCGAGCGCGAGATTCTGACGGCGCTGGCCGAACGCGCCGGCGAGGTCGTGCCGCGCGAGGAGCTGGCGGCGCAGGGCTCGGCCGCCAATGACCGCACCGTCGATGTCCAGATGAACCGTCTGCGCCGCAAGATCGAGCGTGACCAGACCGACCCGCTTTATCTCCAGACCGTGCGCGGTGTCGGCTACAGGCTGGTGACGGACCGCTCGTGACGCCGCTGCAACCTGGCAGGAAAGGCCCATCCGCGCTGCGCTCCGTCGCGCGTGGGTTTGCGCGCGCCTTTGCCGGGCTGGAAAAGGCACTGGAACATCTCGGCAAGGCCGTACGACCGACGATCAAGCGCATCGGCCGGCCCTTGCAGGTCATCGCGCGCTACATGCCCAAGGGGCTCTATCCGCGCGCGCTGGTCATCGTCATCGCGCCGGTCGTGCTGCTGCAATCGGTCATCGCCTATGTCTTCATGGAGCGGCACTGGCAGACCGTGACGCAGCGCCTGTCCTCGGCCGTCTCGGCCGACATCGCCATGCTGATCGATGTCTATGAAAGCTATCCGCAGGATGCCGACACCACGACGCTGTCGCGCATCGCGGCCGAGCGGCTCGGCATGGACCTCGACATCATCCCCGATTCCGACCTGCCGGCACCGGGCCCGCGCCCCTTCTTCTCGCTACTCGACAACGCGCTCTCGACCGAGCTGTCGCAGCAGGTCGCCCGCCCGTTCTGGCTCGACACGGTCGGCCGCTCCAGCCTGATCGAGATCCGCGTCAAGCTCGGCAAGGACGTGATGCGCATCCTGACAAGGCGCAATTCGGCCTATGCCTCGAACAGCCATATCTTCCTGCTCTGGATGATCGGGACATCGCTGATCCTCTTGACGATCGCGGTGCTGTTCCTGCGCAACCAGATCCGCCCGATCCTGAAGCTCGCCGATGCGGCCGAAGCCTTCGGCAAGGGCCGCGACGCCGATTTCCGGCCGCGGGGCGCCCGCGAGGTCCGCCGCGCCGGCAATGCCTTCATCGAGATGAAGCGGCGTGTCGAGCGCTCGATCGGCGAGCGTACGACGATGCTGAACGGCGTCAGCCACGACCTGCGCACCATCCTCACCCGTTTCAAGCTCTCGCTCGCCCTGATGGAGCGCTCCTCGGAAATCGAGGCGCTGGAGAAGGACGTCGACGAGATGAGCCGCATGCTCGAGGACTATCTCGCCTTCGCCCGCGGCGACGCCGGCGAGACCGCGGTCGAGGCCGACATCCGCTCCCTGCTCGAGGAATTGAAGTCCGATGCCGAGCGTCAGGGCCACCAGACCGAATTGACGGTGGTCGGCGATCCGCTCGTCGTGATCCGCCAGGACGCCTTCCGCCGGCTGCTGACCAACCTCGTCTCCAACGCGGCGCGCTACGGCGACCGCATCGCGATCCGGGCGACCCATGATGCGCGCTACCTGATCGTGATGGTCGACGATGACGGCCCCGGCATCCCGCCGGACCAGCGCGAGGAAGTCTTCCGCCCCTTCTTCCGCCTCGACGAGGCCCGCAATGTCGATGGCGGCGGCACAGGGCTCGGCCTTGCCATCGCGCGCGATATCGCCCGCGCCCATGGCGGCGACATCATGCTCGGCGACTCCCCGCTCGGCGGTTTGCGGGCGACCGTCCGGCTGCCGGTCTAGAATCGGCCTCAGCCGGCCCCGATCGGCGCAAGCGCGGGCAATCGCACCACCGCATGGTCGATGAAGGCGCGCACGCGCGGCGCCGGCGCCCGTCCGCCCGGCACCACGAGCTGCACCGGCAGCGGCGGCGGCTCGAACTCCGCGAGCAGACGGACCAGCGCTCCTGAAGCGAGATCCTCGGCCGCCTGATAGGACAGCACCCGCGCCAGCCCCCGCCCGGCCCGCGCCGCGATCAGCACCGATTCCACCTCGTTGACGATCAGCCGCGGCGTCAGCACGACGGCGCTGCCTGAGCGCGGCCCGCCGAAGCGCCAGGTCAGCGTCTGGTTGGCCGCGACGCTCGCGATGGTCTCATGCGCCGCGATGTCTGCCGGTCGACGCAGCGGCGGGCAGCTCGCGAGATAGGACGGCGCGGCGACGAGGATGCGCCGGACCTCGCCGACCTTGCGTATCAGCAGGCCGGAATTCGGCAGCGGCCCGATCCGGACGGCCAGTTGCAGGTCCTCCTCGATCAGGTCGAGATTGCGATCCGCCAGCACGAGCTCGACCTGCACCTGCGGGTACCGGTCGAGGAACTCGCTCACCAGCGGCGTGACATGTCGTCGGCCAAACGAGAGCGGCGCCGTGATGCGCAACAGGCCGCTGACCGGTTCGGCCGCCGCGACGCCGAGCGCCGCCTCATAGTCGGCGAGCAGCCGCCGGGCCGTGGCGGCAAGCTCGCGCCCGGCATCGTTCGGGGTCAGGCGCCGCGTCGTGCGCGCGATCAATTGCTTCCCGACCCGCTCTTCCAGCCCGGCGAGCGCCCGCGTTACGGCCGGGCGCGACTTGCGCAGGCGCCGCGCCGCGCCGGCAAGGCTGCCGGCATCGACGATCGCGACGAAGATCGCCAGCTCCTCGATCCGGTCCATCTCATCGTTCCGCAAACCGAAATTCTGAGTTTAACCGATAGCAGATTACGGCAGTTCGGCGAAACGATCATGATGCCCGGCAGAAGCAGGAGAACCGCCATGCCGTCGCCAGAGATCATCCTCCACGGAACGCCCCTTTCGGGTCATGCTCACCGCGTCGAGTTGCTGCTGCTCGCGCTTGGCCTGCCCTATCGCAACGAGGAGGCCCCGACCGATGTCCGGCGGAGCGATGCCTTCCGCAAGCTCAACCCGCTCGGTCAGATTCCCGTGCTGCAGGACGGCGACCTCACCTTCGCCGACAGCAATGCGATCATGGTCTATCTGGTCCGGCGCTATGCCCCGGACAGCACCTGGCTGCCGCTCGATCCCATCGGCGCAGCCAATGTCCAGCGCTGGCTCTCGATCGCCGCTGGCGAGGTCATGCACGGCCCCTCGATCGCGCGCCTGATCACGCAGTTCGGCCTGAAGGACGACAAGGCCCGCGCCCAGCGGATCGCGGCCAAGCTGCTCACCTTCATGGAAGAGCATCTGGCGACGCGCGACTATCTCGCCACCGTTCACCCGACGATCGCCGATCTCGCCTGCTATTCCTACGTCGCGCACGCGCCCGAAGGCGGCATCTCGCTGAAGCCCTATCCGGCCGTACGGAACTGGCTCGCGCGCATCGAGGCCCTGCCCTTCTTCAAGCCGATCCCGCCTTCGCCCCTTCCCGCAGAGCTCGACGACGATGCTGCCTGACGGCCCCTTCCATGCCGGTGAGCTGGCGGCGCAGGCGCAGGCCGGCGTCGCCGCTCGCGGTGCCGGCATTCGCCAGTTCATGCCGGATCAGCACCGCATCTTCTTTGGCCAGTTGCCCTGGGTCTTTGCCGGCGTGCCCGACTCGGGCGGTTGGCCCTTGGCGACCGTGCTGGCCGCCAAGCCCGGCTTCGTGGAAAGCCCAACCCCAACCACGCTGTCGATCGCAGCCCTGCCCGCCAGGGATGATCCTGCCTTCGAAGCGCTCCGGCCGGGCAGCCCCATCGGCCTGCTCGGGCTCGAATTCGAGAGCCGCCGCCGCAACCGCGCCAATGGACGAATCGAGACCGTCGGCACGGATGGCCTCACGGTTGCGGTGGCGCAGAGCTTCGGCAATTGCGCGAAATACATCCAGGTCCGCAACCGGGTTCAGGATGGCAATGAGCTCGCCGCGTCGGCAACGGAGCTGTCCGGCCTCGATGCGCAGACGCACTCACTGATCGCCGGGGCCGATACGCTCTTCATCGCCAGCGCCGCTGCTCTTGGGAGCGAACCCGGTGGCGTCGACATCTCGCATCGCGGCGGCCGCCCCGGCTTCGTACGGATCGATGGCGACACCCTCACCATCCCGGATTTCGCCGGCAACAACTACTTCAACACCTTCGGGAACCTGTTGCAGGAGCCGCGTGCCGCGCTGCTCTTCGTCGATTTCCAGACGGGCACGCTGCTGCAATTGCAGGGCGAGGCGGAGATCCTCTGGCAGGGACCGGAGCTGGCGCGGCTCGATGGCGCCGAGCGCCTGTGGCGCTTCCATGTCCGGCGCGGCTGGCGCCGGGCCCATGCGCTGCCGCTGCGCTGGTCGGCACCCGAATTCGCGCCGACCACCTTGCAGACCGGCCTGTGGGCCGCAGCTGCCTAGCTAGAAGAGCCTTCCACCGACCGGCACCGCCTGCCCCGGCCCGATCAGGACGACCTCGCCCTCGGCATCGGGAATGCCGAGCGTCAGCACTTCCGACATGAACCTGCCGATCTGGCGCGGCGGGAAATTCACCACCGCGAGGACCTGCCGGCCGGGAAGATCTTCCGGCCGATAGTGCTTCGTGATCTGCGCCGAGGATTTCTTCCGGCCGATCGTGCCGCCGAAATCGATGACGAGCTTGATCGAGGGCTTGCGCGCCTCGGGATAGGGCTCGGCCTCGACGATGGTGCCGACACGGATGTCGACCTTCAGGAAATCATCGAAGCCGATCTGGGCGGCAGGCTCGGAAGGCGTGCTCAAAACTCCGCCCACCCGTCGTCGCGTGCATCGGTCTTGGGCGCCGTAGCGACACTGCCGCTGGAGGCCTTGGCCCGCGGAGCCGCCGGGCGCGGCGCCGCAGCGACGGCCGCCCGCATGGTCTGGGAGATCGCCTTGAGCTTTGCGACGTCGCCGCCGAGCTGGAAGCGCGCGACCAGCGAGGAGAGCCGGTCGGCCTCCTGCGAGAGCGAATGCGCAGCGGCGGTCGACTGCTCGGCCATCGCGGCGTTCTGCTGGGTCGCCTGGTCCATCTCGCCGACGGCGGAATTGACCTCCTGGAGGCCCGAGGCCTGCTCCTGCGCCGCACCGGCGATCTCGGCGACCAGCGAGGTGACGCGTGTGATCTCGGAAGCCATGCGCTGCAGCGCGCCGCCGGTCTGGCCGACGAGCGTGACCCCCTTCTCGACCTCGATGGTCGAGGCGTCGATCAGCGTCTTGATCTCCTTCGCCGCGGAAGCCGAGCGTTGCGCCAGCGCCCGCACCTCGGAGGCCACGACCGCGAAGCCCTTGCCGGCATCGCCGGCGCGGGCCGCCTCGACCGAGGCATTGAGCGCGAGCAGATTGGTCTGGAAGGCGATCTCGTCGATCACCCCGACGATCTGCGAGATTTCCTGAGCCGATTTCTCGATGCCGCCCATCGCCGTCACTGCATCGCGGACGATGCTGGTCGACTGCTCGGCCTCGGTCTTGACCTGCTCCGTCGCCTGGTTGGCAAGGCGCGCGCTTTCCGCCGTCTGGCGCACCGTCGCGGTGAGCTCGTCGAGTGCCGTCGCGGTCTCCTCGACCGAGGAGGCCTGTTGCTCGGTCCGGCTGGCGAGGTCGTCCGCCGCCTGGCTGATCTCGGTCGAGCCCGCCTTCATGCTGTCAGTGTTGGTCGCGATCTGGCGCATCGCATCCTGCAGCTTGGCGATGGCGCCGTTGAAATCGTCCTTGAGCTTGACGTATTCGGCCGAGAAGGCGGCCTCGATCCGGTAGGTCAGGTCGCCATCCGAGAGATGCTCCAGCCCCTGGCCAAGAGCCAGCACCACGTCGGCCTGCACGCGGGCATGCTCGGCGCGGTCGGCCTCGTTGCGCCGGCGCTCGCCATCGGCGGCGCTGCGATGGCCGGCAGCCTCCTCTTCCATCCTGAGCTTGTCGGTCTCCATCGCCTCCTTGGCGAGGGCCGCATCGCGGAAGACGACCAGCGTGCGCGCCATGGCGCCGATCTCGTCAGGCCGCTCCTGATGCGCGATCGTGGTGTCGAGCTGGCCCGCGGCCAGACCCTCCATCGAACCGCGCAGCGAATGCAGCATGCCGGAGGCGCGGCGGCTGAGAATGATGACGAGGCCAAGCATGACGAGGCCGAGCGGCACCAGGACCTTGGCAACGCCGCCGACCATGCTCATGAAGGCCGCATCGACATCCTGAACATGCAGGCCGGAGCCGACCACCCACTGCCATTGCGGGATGCCGATGATGTAGGAAATCTTGAGCGAAGGGTCCTTGTCGCCGGCCTTGAGCCAGCCATAATCGACGAAGCCCTCGGTCTTCGCCTTCGCCAGCGCGACCATCTCCTGGACGAAGAACTTGCCGTCCGCGTCCTTGAGCGGCTTCATGTCCGTCGACTGGATCTTCTTGTTGGCGTGCAGGACGCTGATGCCGTCGTAATCGATGAGGAAGTAATAGTTCCCGCTGTCGAAGCGCGCGCTGCCGAGCGCATCCATCGCCAGCTTCTTGGCATCCTCGTCCTTCAGCTCGCCGGCCTGGACGCGCGCCAGGTAGCCCTTGACCGTCGTCGCGGCGGCTTCGACCGCATTCTTCATCTCGGCCCGCTTGAGCGTGATCATCTCGTTGCGGGCGGCATTCAGCGTATAGCCGACGGCGCCGACGGCGATCAGCACGGCCAAGGCCGCGATCAGGCCGAAGGAACGGCTGATCGAAAGGGTCGCAAGCTTCCTGGTGAACGACATTCGCGTATCCTGCGCGATGGGGGAATTCCCCTCATTCGCGCAGGATTGGCTAAGGCACGCTTAACATTGGCGCAGTTTCGCCACATTTTGTCGCAGGCCGAGCGCGGAAGCTGCGCGGCGCTCAGATCGCCGGTGCGTAGTCCTCGTTGTCCTCGCCGCGCTCGGAGGCTCGTTCGCGCCGGCGCGCCTTCAGAGGCCGCCCGGAGCAGATCGCCCGCGCCAGCCCGCGGAACGGCGCCGTCAGCCGATGGACATCCTCGACGCGCGCCATGATCCGCCCTGCCGTCTTCAGTTCGCGGTCGAGCCGCGCCATCGTCTTCGACAGCTCCGGCTCGTCGTCGTCGAGCCAGGCCTCGGAGACGCGCGCCATCAGCAAAACCGCGCCCTGCACCCGCAGATGACCCAATGCGTCCTCGGTCGGGATGCCGGCCGAAGCCAGCATGTAGCGCCAGGAATTGACGGCGCCGCGATTGAGCGCCGCCAGCGCCAGCGGATCGCGCCGGATGACCGGCGCAATCTTGCGCAGACCCGCCTTGTAAGGCGCCATCGCATCGAGCCGGCGCATCACGAGGTCGAACAAGCGCTCCTTGACCGGCTCGCCGGCGAGATCGTCCGAGGAGCTCGCCAGGACGGCATCGTCGACGATGCGGGTCACGCCGCCCAGCATGGCGAGCTTGGAGGGGAACAGCCCGCGCAGTTGCGCCAGCGTCAGTCCGGCCTCGGTCGCGATATCCGGTAGTTCGATCTCGTCCCAGCGTCGCTCGACGGCGAGCTTCATCAGCGCATCGACGGCGCGACGGCGCGGATCGGCCGCAGGCGCCGCCGCCTGGGGCGGGGTGGAAACGGGTTTGCGGGCCATGGGGCAGCTCCTCTCGCTTCGCAATGAGAAGAGGTTAGGCCGCTATCGTGGCAGGTGGAAGGCGGTTCAGCCGGAAAGCTCGCCAGCGCGACGTTTCGCAGCAGCCACCGCCTTGCGCATCAGCGGCTTCATGCCGTCTTCGGCCATCAGCACCTCGAGTGCCGCTGCCGTCGTGCCACCGGGCGAGGTCACGTTCTGGCGCAGCGTACCCGGCGGAAGCGGCGACTGGAACAGCAACTCACCGGCACCTTCGACCGTTGCCCGCGCCAGACGCTCCGCGACATCGGCGGGCAGGCCGGCATCCTTGCCAGCAGCGGCGAGGCACTCGACGAGATGGAAGACATAGGCCGGGCCTGAGCCCGACACCGCCGTCACCGCATCGATCAGCCCCTCGTCGTCGAGCCATTCGACCTTGCCAATGCTGCCGAGCAGCGCGTCGGCGGTGGCGCGCTGCGCCACGCTCACGCCCTTGCCGGGAGCCGCAGCGGTAGCGCCGCGCTGCACCGCGGCCGGCAGGTTCGGCATGGCCCGGATGATCGCGCCGGCATTGGGCAGGCGCGCCGAAAGATCGCCCAGCGTCTTGCCGGCGAGGATCGAGATCAGCAGCGTCCTCGGATGGATGAAGGCCTGCACCGCAGGCGCGGCCGTATCGAGCATCTGCGGCTTGGTCGCCAGCACGACGACATCGGCGGCGGGAATATCCTTGGCGGACGGATTGAGTCGCATGCCCTTGTCGTTGGCGAGCGCGACCATTTCATCCGACGGCTTGGGATCGATCAGGCTGATTCCCTTCGGATCGATGCCGATGCGCAGCCAGCCCTCCAGCATCGCGCCGCCCATCTTGCCGGCGCCGATGAGGACGAGCGATTGCGGCAGGGAAGCGGTCATGGCGGTGCTCGTCGCTTGGGAACAGGGCGTCATGCCGGGCTGGCGCCTGAGCATGTCGGAACCAGAGCCTGCAAGAGGTGGCCCGGTCAAGCCCGGCCATGACGTCGGCGCGACCTCAGGCCTCGCCGACCGTCTCCAGGATCGCGCCCTCCATGCCTTCCTTCGCGGTCTTGCCGGCCCAGACGACGAACTGGAAGGCCTGATAGTAGCGCTCGCAGGCCTCGACCGCAGCCTTGACCAGCGCGATCGCCTGCTCTTCGGTCGGTTCGGCCCCGCCGGAAAGCAGCAGGGCGTGGCGGTACATCACCACGCTTTCGCTGCTCCAGAGGTCGAAATGGCCGAGCCAGAGCTGCTCGTTGACGAGGCTGACGAGCTGCAGCACCTCGCCACGCCGCCGCTCCGGCACCTTGAGGTCGAAGGCGCAGGCGATATGCAGCGCTTCCACCTCGGCGAGCCAGGTGATCGCGACATGGTATTCCGACCAGCCGCCGGTCACGGAGACCGAGAGCTCATCCTCGCTGTCGCGATCGAATGACCAGTCGTTGAGGGCGGCGAGGCGTTCAAACAGGTCAAGCGGGTTGGAAGGCCGATCCAGCTCGGCATCCATATCGAGGTCCATCATGCCCTAGGGTCCACCTTCCGGAGCGAAAGGCTCCGGCGCGTTCGAGAACAGGAACACGGCGACTGGAAAGCCGAAGGAACGCAACACACCTCCGGAACCCCTCTGAAAGAGGCGCTCCCATTCGGCGCGGCAGGACGAATCCGCCCGACGAATCAATTCTTTCCACCGACGATAGCGCAGGCGCTGTGACGCTCCCAACACGGCGCCAAGCTCCGCGGATTCGGCCGGCGGGCTCAATCCCCCCGAAGGGCTGTCCACAGCACATGGCTGTGGACATAACCTGAGGGCAACCGGGGGCCGCTCTTGAAGCAACCCCGGCCCGTTCTCAGGCCTTGCCGAGCTTCTCCTCCAGCGCCTTCAGCCGCGCGGCGAGCTTGTCGTTCTCCTCGCGGGCGATCAGCGCCATCTCGCGCACCGCCTCGAATTCCTCGCGGGTGACGACGTCGAGATCGCGCAGCAGGCGCTCGATCTGCGTCTTCACCACCGTCTCGACCTCGCGCCGCACGCCCTGTGCCGCGCCGGCGGCATCGGTGGCGAGACGGGCGATATCGTCGAGGATACGGTTGCCGGGGTTCACCATGGCTCTCTCCCTTAAAGGCGCGAAACTCTCTGCCGACAGCCTATAGGCAGCACAGGCGGGAGCCGCAATTGCGACCGGATGTCGGGCTTGCCCGCTGCCCCGATGGGCCGGACTTCATCTCGCCGGCAAAGCTGCCGCCGAGGCGCTCGACCTGCCCGATCTGGACCTCGCCATCCGTTGAGCCTAGAACAGCGGCACAGGGAATCTCGAAGCGGTCCACAGCCCAAAGGGCGGGAGGCGTCATGATCAACCGTTTTAGCGGCCTCGTTCTGGGGCCGGTTTTTGCGCTGGCTGTCGCCGGCTGCCAGGAAACCACCCAGACCGCGGCCCGTCCGCGCGTCGATGCGCCGGGCGTTCCGGTCTCGGTCCAGAGCATCTCCGGAGCGCCCGAAAACGTCACCACCAGCTTCGCGGGCCTGCTCGGCGAAGCCGCCGCCGAGCGCAAGATGGAGATCGTCCCCGGCAACAAGCCGGCGCGCTTCCGCGTCAAGGGCTACCTCACGGCACAGCCGACCGAGGACGGCCAGACCTCGCTCGCCTTCGTCTGGGATGTCTATGATTCGACCAAGCAGCGCGCCCAGCGTGTACAGGGCGAGAGCATCGGCAAGCGCAGTGGCGGTTCCGATCCCTGGGCCGGCATCGATCAGACGGTCGTCGCCAAGGCCGCTTCCGACTCGATGGATGCGATCGCAGGCTTTCTCGTGACCACGCCCGCCGTCGAGACGCTCAAGACCGAGACCAAGACCGGCAAACCCGCGAAGCCGGGCACCCGCGTTGCTGCGACGGACCCGAAGAAGAGCTGAGGCCACGTCAGGACCCGCTGTGCAGCGACGCTGCGGCAGTGGTTTCCGGGTCACGGCGCAGCGCCCTGCGCTTTTTGGCCATCGATATTGCACTGCAGCGGTCGACTCCATCCAACCGCGCTGTTAAGAGCCGTTCGAATTGAGCCGGCAATGCCGGCCCTCCCTGCTCAGCCTTGATGCAACGGTGCGCTACGGCATGGCCTCTCACTTCAAAGTCGTCGCCGGCAACTCCAATCGTCCGCTGGCCGAGGCGATCTGCAACCATCTCAGCATCCCTCTCGCCAAGGCCTCCGTCCGGCGCTTCGCCGATATGGAGGTCTTCGTCGAGATCCAGGAGAACGTGCGCGGACAGGATGTCTTCATCATCCAGTCGACCTCGTTCCCGACCAACGACCACCTGATGGAATTGCTGATCATCACCGATGCGCTGCGCCGCTCCTCGGCGCGCCGCATCACGGCGGTGATCCCCTATTTCGGCTATGCCCGCCAGGACCGGCGCGCCTCCGGCCGTACGCCGATCTCGGCCAAGCTCGTCTCCAACCTGATCACCCATGCCGGCGTCGACCGCGTGCTGACGCTCGACCTCCATGCCGGCCAGATCCAGGGCTTCTTCGACATCCCGACCGACAACCTGTTCGGCGCCCCGCTGATGGCGCGCGACATCAAGGACCGGCTGGAATGGAAGAACGCCATGGTCGTCTCGCCGGATGTCGGCGGCGTGGTCCGGGCGCGCGCGCTCGCCAAGCGCATCGACGCCCCGCTCGCCATTGTCGACAAGCGTCGTGACCGGCCGGGCGAATCCGAGGTCATGAACATCATCGGCTCGGTCGAGGGCCGCTCCTGCATCCTGATCGACGACATCGTCGATTCCGGCGGCACGCTGGTGAACGCGGCCGACGCCCTGCTCGAGCAGGGCGCCAAGGAGGTTTTCGCCTACATCACCCATGGCGTGCTCTCCGGCGGCGCGGTCGCCCGCATCGCCTCGTCCAAGCTCAAGGAGCTGGTCATCACCGACTCGATCATGCCGACCGAGGCCGTGAAGGTCGCCCGCAACATCCGCGTCATCTCGATTGCCGGCCTGATGGGCGAAGCCATCGAGCGCACCGCGAGCGAGACCAGCGTGTCGAGCCTGTTCGACTGAGAGGTTAGGCTTGGGTAACTCCCGCGCCCTCGTCCTGTTTTCCGGCGGCCAGGATTCCACCACGACCCTGGCTTGGGCGCTCGACCGCTTCGACGCGGTCGAGACGATCGGCTTCGACTATGGCCAGCGCCATCGCATCGAGATGGAATGCCGCGAGACGATCCGCGCCAAGCTTCCCACGCTCTCGGCCCGCTATGCCGAGCGGCTCGGCCCCGATCATGTCGTCGATCTCAAGGCACTCGGCGCGATCTCCGAGACGGCCCTGACCCGCGAGACCGAGATCGCTTTCACGGATGCCGGCCTGCCCTCGACCTTCGTGCCCGGCCGCAACCTGATCTTCCTGACCTTCGCTGCGGCGCTCGCCTATCGCCGCGACCTCAAGCACATCGTGCTCGGTGTCTGCGAGACCGATTATTCCGGCTATCCCGATTGCCGCGACGACACGATCAAGGCGATGCAGGTCGCGCTCAATCTCGGGCTCGACCGCCGGCTCGTGCTGCACACGCCGCTGATGTGGCGCGACAAGGCGCAGACCTTCGCGCTCGCCCGCGAAATCGGCGGCCAGGCCCTGCTCGATCTCGTGATCGAGGACAGCCATAGCTGCTATCTCGGCGACAGGACGACCCGGCATGGCTGGGGTTATGGCTGCGGCCATTGCCCGGCCTGCGATTTGCGATCAAAAGGCTTCGCGGCTTACCTCACAGCCCCCGACGACAGCGGACTTGACCTATGACCCGTGACCGCCAGCGCCTGACGGAAGGCGTTATCGCCCTCGTCCTGTTCGGCCTGACCATTCCCGCCGCCAACTGGATGATAGGCAATGCCGGCGCGGTCTGCGTGCCGAACGGCCCCTGCCTCGTCCCGGTCTGGCCGGGCGTGATGGCGCCGAGCGGTGTTTTGATGGTCGGCCTTGCCCTGGTATTGCGCGACATCGTCCAGCGCCGCCTTGGCCCCCTCGCCGGTCTCGGCGCCATCGCGGTCGGCACCCTGATCTCCGCGATGCTCGCCCCGCCCGCCATCGTACTGGCCTCGGTCGCGGCCTTCCTGCTCTCGGAGCTCGCCGATTTCGCGGTCTATACCCCGCTGCAGCGCCGGCGCTTCGTCACGGCCGTCTTCGCCTCCAGCGTGATCGGCCTCGTCGTCGACAGCCTCGTCTTCCTGCATCTCGCCTTCGGCAGCCTCGACTTTCTCGCCGGCCAGATCATCGGCAAGGCCTGGATGGTGCTGCTCGCCTTGCCGCTGATGCACCTCCTGCGCCGCCGCGACGAGCGGCTGGGCCTGGTCGCCGCCTGATTCCAGGCATCGCGCCGCCGCGTAAAGTTTGAGGCGTCGCCTCAATCTGACTTTAAGGCATTTGCGCCAGGATCGGGGTTCTTCGACGAGCACTCTGTCGGGAACTCCGTGACCAGACCTTCGGGCCGCCTGCAGGCTCTGCAGAACGATATTCTTGAAGATATCGCGCGCGGCGAGCCTCTGATCGCATGCATGGAGCGCCTGTGTCATCGTGCCGAGGCGATCTCGCCCGGCGTCATCTGCTCGGTCGTCGCCATCGACAACCAGTGCTGCCTCCAGCCTCTCGCCTCGCCCAGCCTGCCCCCGCACTATGTCGGCGCCATCAAGGGCGTGCCGGCAGGCCCGGAGGTCGGCTCCTGCGGAACCGCGATCTTCCGCGGCGAGCCCGTCGAAGTCACCGACATCGCCACCGATCCACTCTGGCGGGCCTATACCGATCTCGCCCTGCCGCTCGGCCTGCGCGCCTGCTGGTCGACGCCGATCAAGGCGCGCGACGGGCGGGTGGTCGGCGCCTTCGCCTTCTATTTCAGGGCGGCTCGCCGTCCGCGCACGCTCGAACGCCGGATCGTCGCGACCTGCGTCCATCTCTGCGCCATCGCCATCGAGCATGACGAAGTCCGCACCCGCAATCACCGCCTCGCCTATTTCGATACGCTGACCGGACTGCCCAACCGCAGCCAGTTCAACAGCGCCATCGCGGAGATGAGCGCGGCCGGCCGCCGCTACGGGTTGATGCTGATCGACATTGATCATCTCAAGACGGTCAACGACACGCTCGGCCACGCCGCCGGGGATGCCCTGATCGCCGTGGTCGGCCGGCGGCTCGACGTCGCGCTGGCCGGCTGCCTCACCTGCCGGATCGGCGGCGACGAGTTCGCCGTTCTCGTCCCCGATTGCAGGGAGCCGGCGCGTATGCGTGCCTTCGCCTCGGCCGCGATGGCGGCGGTCGCGGTTCCGTTCGACCATGACGGCCACAGCCTCGTGCCGGGCATTACCATCGGCGGGGTCATCGCCGGCGAGGACGGCCAGGACACCGTTACGCTGCGGCAGAACGCCGACCTCGCGCTCTACCACGCCAAGGAAACCCGGCGCGGCCGCTATGTCCGCTTTCGCAGGCAATTGCGCAGCGCGATGATGCATCGCATCCGCACCCGCCGGGATGTCGCGGGCGCCCTCGGCGACGACCGGATCATCCCCTATTACCAGCCGGTCATCCGCCTCGACACCAACGAGGTCGTCGGCCTCGAGGCCCTGGCCCGGATGCGCCTGGACGACGGCCGCATCATCGCGGCCGGCGAATTCCAGGACGCCCTGCGCGATCCGAAGATCGCCCATCGCACCACGACCCAGATGCTGACGGCGGTGGCCGCCGACATGGCTGAGTGGCGCGCGAGCGGCCTGAATTTCCAGCATGTCGCGGTCAACGTCACCTCGGCCGACTTCCAGAAGGGCGACCTCGTCCAGCGCGCCACCCGCACGCTGGAGAAGGCCGGCGTACCGCTGCAGCAACTCGTGATCGAGGTCACCGAGCAGGTCTTCATGGGCGGGCGCAAGGACGGCGTCGCGCGTACCATGGAAGCGCTGCGCGCCAATGGTTCACCGGTCGCGCTCGACGATTTCGGCACCGGCTTCGCCTCCCTGACCCACCTGCTCGATTTCCCGATCGACATCATCAAGATCGACCGTTCCTTCGTCGGCTCGATCGACAGCGGCGCCCGCAGCGAGATCATCATCGAGGCTCTGCTGACGATGACCCGCCGCCTCGGCATGAAGATCGTCGCGGAGGGCATCGAGAAGCAGGCGCAGGCCGAGCGCCTCAGCGAAATGGGCTGCGGCCTCGGCCAGGGCTACCTCTATTCGCCGCCGGTTCCGGCCTCGATCATCCGCGAATGGCTGCAGCGCTTCGCCCAGCCGATCCAGGCGCCCGTCCCCACGCGCGGCCTCGTCGCCAACGCCGCCTGAGCCGGGCTTGAGATCGCGGCGGTTTTCGCCTATGAGCACCCCAGCGTTCGGCTGACACCCTTGGAGGCTCTGAACGCATCAATCCGATGGCCGCCACGAGGCGGCCTTGTCATTTACAAGTCAAGGACATCCAACATGACCGCCGTGAAGCAAATCGAGGCTTCGGCGCGCGCACAGGTCGGCAAGGGGGCCGCCCGTGCTGTTCGCCGCCAGGGCCAGACGCCTGCCGTGATCTATGGTGGGGGCGCTGCTCCCGAAGCCATCGCGCTCGACGCCAACAAGACCCGCCAGCTGATTTTCGGCGGCCACTTCCTGACCACGATCTTCGAGATCGCCGTCGCCGGTAAGAAGCAGCGCGTCATTCCGCGCGACTACCAGCTCGACCCGGTCAAGGATTTCCCGATCCATGTCGACTTCCTGCGCGTCGCCAAGGGCCAGACCGTCACGGTCCAGGTTCCGGTTCACGTCACCGGTCAGGAAGCCAGCCCCGGCGTCAAGAGCGGCGGCCTAGTCCAGATCATCGAGCACGCCCTCGAAGTCACCGTCGAGCCGGACAGCATCCCGGATTCCATCGACATTTCGGTTGCCGGCCTGAACGTCGGCGACTCCGTCCATGCCGACGCGATCAAGCTCCCGGCCGGCGCCAAGCTCTCTGTCGGCGCTGACGCCACGATCGTCACGATCTCCGCGCCGACCGTCGAGGCCGAGCCTGAGGCCGCCGAGACTGAGGAAGCCGCGGCTGAAGCCAAGGCCTGATGAAACGGCGCCAGCCGGCGCCGCTTTCACCTCGAACGCTCACGAGACGGCCGGGTTTCCCGGCCGTTTTGCTATGGCATCGAACCGGAAAACGGTGTCCGGCCTTCGGGCGGACCCGATGCTGAACGAACAAGTCTGCGGAGCCCCGCCATGCTGATTTTCGCCGGCCTCGGCAATCCCGGCGCGCGCTATGCCCGCAACCGCCACAATATCGGCTTCATGGCCCTTGGCGAGATCGCGCGCCTGCACCGCGCCTCGCCCTGGCGCGCCCGCTTCCAGGCGGAGGCCTGCGAGGCCACGATCGGCACCGAAAAGGTCATCCTGCTCAAGCCGCAGACCTACATGAACGAGTCGGGCCGCGCGATCGGCGAGGCCGCGCGCTTCTTCAAGGTCGCTCCGGCCGATGTCGTCGTCTTCCATGACGAGCTCGATCTCGCCCCCGCCAAGCTGCGCGTCAAGCTCGGCGGCGGCAATGCCGGACATAACGGCCTGCGCTCGACGACGGCTGCGATCGGCAACGACTATCGCCGCGTGCGCATGGGCATCGGCCATCCCGGCCTGAAGGAACTGGTGCACAGCTACGTGCTGAACGATTTCGGCAAGGCCGAGCAGCCCTGGGTCGAGGATCTCTGCACGGCCTGTGCCGACCATGCGGCCCTCCTCGCCGCCCATGACGACGCCGGCTTCCAGAACAAGGTCCATCTCTTCATGGATGCGCGTGGCCACGGCGCCGTGAAGCGGCTCGGTGAAAAGAGCGACGGCTGATCTTCAGAGCGGAAGCTTGGCACCCGCCTTCGCCACGGTGACGCGGCTCGTGCTGTAGCTGCCATCCGCCTGCCGGCTCGCCGTCATCGCAACCTGCGCGCCGGGCTTGAGCTCGCTCGCCTCGGCAGGCGCTGCCATCAGGATCGTCGCCTCCGGCGTGATCGCGACCTTCTGCTCGCCACCCGGATAGCTCAGCACCAGATTGGCGCCGTCGACCCGCGAGACCGTCTCGGCCACCGTCGCATTGGTCATGGTCGCATCCGGCAGCACGCCCCAGGGCCGATGCCCCTCGCCCGTGCCGCGCATCGCCTCCGGGAAGATCACGACCTGTACCGCGAGCAAGGTGCCGTCAGCCTGCGGCTTGGCGCCGACGCCGATGAAGCTGCCTTTGGCGATATCGCTTGCCTTCGCCGCCACCATGCCGCCGACCGAGTAGCCCGGCGCAAGCGCGACCTTGAGCTCGCGCCCGTCCGCAGCCTTGAGTTCCAGCGTCACCCCTGCCACACGCTCGACCGTGCCGCGCAACCGCGTTCCTGGCGCCTGGGCAACGGCCGTGCCGCCGGCAAGGGCGAAGATCGACAGGGCGAACGCAAGACGAAAACGCTTCATGACGAGGCTCCGAACGCCGCGACAAGCGGCTCGCCCGATCCAGCACCCGCATCAGCCCGCCTGCCATGCACGTTCGCGTGAGGAACGCAGCGGCCATCAGGCGCGCGGCACTTGTCTTTATCGCGCAAGCCCCCCAATAAGACCGCAACTTTCAAAGCTTCACGCCCGGCGTAGGCGATCCGCCACGGGCAACGGAACAGGCGATCATGGGTTTCAAATGTGGCATCGTCGGCCTGCCGAATGTCGGCAAGTCGACCCTCTTCAACGCGCTGACGCAGACGGCCGCGGCCCAGGCCGCGAACTATCCGTTCTGCACGATCGAGCCGAATGTCGGTGACGTCGCCGTGCCCGACGAGCGGCTGGAGAAGCTCGCCGCCATCGCCGGCTCCAAGGAGATCATCCCGACGCGGCTGACCTTCGTCGACATCGCCGGCCTCGTGCGCGGCGCCTCGCGCGGCGAAGGGCTCGGCAACCAGTTCCTCGCCAATATCCGCGAATGCGACGCCATCGCCCATGTCGTGCGCTGCTTCGAGGACGGCGACATCACCCATGTCGAGGGCAAGGTCGCTCCGATCAACGACATCGAGATCATCGAGACCGAATTGATGCTGGCCGATCTCGAAAGCCTTGAGAAGCGCGTCCTGCCGCTGGAGAAGAAGGCCAAGACCGGCGACAAGGAGGCCAAGGAGCTGGCCGATTTGATGAACCGCTGCCTCGTGCTGCTGCGCGACGGCAAGCCGGCCCGCCTCGTCCAGGTCGCGGCCGACGAGCGCCGCACCTTCGAGACGCTCGGCCTGCTCTCGTCCAAGCCCGTGCTCTATGTCTGCAATGTCGAGGAAGCCAGCGCCGACAAGGGCAACGCCTTCTCCGAACAGGTGAAGGCTCGCGCCGCCGAGGAGAACGCAGTCGCCGTCGTCGTCTCCGCCAAGATCGAGAGCGAGATCGCCGTGCTCCCGGTCGCGGACCAGAAGGACTACCTGGAGGCCGTTGGCCTCGACGAACCCGGCCTGAACCGCGTGATCCGCGCCGGCTACAGCCTGCTCCATCTCGTCACCTATTTCACCGTCGGCCCGAAGGAAGCGCGCGCCTGGACGATCGAGAAGGGCACCAAGGGGCCGCAGGCCGCAGGCGTGATCCATACCGATTTCGAGAAGGGCTATATCCGCGCCGAGACCATCGCCTTCGACGACTACGTCACCCACAAGGGCGAGTCGGGAGCGCGCGAGGCCGGCAAGTTCCGCCTCGAAGGCAAGGAATACATCGTCGCCGATGGCGACGTGCTGCATTTCCGCTTCGCGAACTGAAGAGCTAGCCGGCGATGTCGTATTTCGAGGATTTCGTCCCGGGTCAGAGCGCACGCTCGCGCAGCCTCGACGTCTCGCAGGACGACATCATCGCCTTCGCCTCGCGCTACGACGCGCAGGATTTCCATGTCGATCCCGAGGCCGCCAAGGCGAGCTTCGTCGGCCGCCTGATCGGCTCCGGCTGGCATAGCTGCGCGCTGCTGATGCGGCTGACGGCGGAGGATTTCCTGCTCGACGCCGCCAGCATGGGCGCGCCGGGCATCGACGAGGTGAAGTGGCTGCGTCCCCTCCTCCCCGGCGACAGCGTCAGCGCCCGGCGCACCGTGCTGGAAAGCAAGGCCTCGCGCTCGCGCCCCGAGATGGGCCTCGTGCGCTTCCGGCTCGAACTGCTGAACCAGCGCGACGAGCCGGTGCTGGAGCAGACCAACTGGATCATGTTCGGCCGCCAAGGCTCCGCCATCGGCCGGCATCCGGCCGGCCCCTGGCTGGATCATGCGCCGGTCTACGAGCGCCCCGCCATCGAGAGCCCGCTGGAAGCCTCCTCCGAGCCGCCGGAGCCGCCGCGCTTCTTCGAGGAGCTTTCGGTCGGCGAGAGCAGCGAACTCGGCAGCTTCCTCTTCACGCCCGAGGAGATCGTCGCCTTCGCCCGCAGTTTCGACCCCCAGCCCTTCCACATGGACGAGGCGGCGGCGCGCCGGAGCTCCTTCGGCAGGCTCGCCGCATCCGGCTGGCACACGGCCGCGGTCTGGATGGCCTGCATGGTCCTGCATCGCAAGCGCCAGCTCGCGGTGGCGTCGGATCGCCCCGCGCGCCTCGGCTCCTCTCCAGGCTTCAGGAACCTGCGCTGGACGAAACCCGTCTTTGCCGGGGACCGGATCACCTACCACTCGCAGGTGATCGACAAGCGCGAGAGCGCCTCGCGCCCGCAATGGGGACTGTTCTTCCACCGCAACACCGGCATCAACCAGCACGGCGAAGAGGTCTTCAGCTTCGACGGTTGCGTCTTCGTCGAGCGCAAGCCGGATTGACCGCGAAGACGGACCTCAGCCGGTCTTGAGCCTGACGAGATCGACGGGCCCGCGCGGCATGTCGGAGGAAGACCGCATCTGGGCGAGGAACGCTTCATCGTCCGATGCGACCACGACCCGGTCGCGCCCGCTCCGCTTGGCTGCGTAGAGCCCCTTGTCCGCCTCGTGAAGCAAGGCATCGAAATCGATGACGCTGTCCTTCCCATGGGCGACGCCTGCGCTGAGCGTGCACCCGAACGCCGCACCGCCCGCTGCGAAACGACGTTTGACGAGGCGCCCCCGCACGTTTTCGGCCGCGATGGCCGCCGCGACCAGAGAATCGCCCGGCAGCAGCAGTGCGAATTCCTCTCCACCGAGCCGTGCGGCCAGTCCTTGCGACCGGCATGACAGCAGAATCTCCCCGAACGCCCGCAACACCTCGTCTCCCGCCAGGTGGCCGTGGATGTCGTTGATCCGCTTGAAGTGATCGATGTCGAAGATGACTAGGGCGGCGGGCCCTTCGATCTCGGTCGCGATGCGGTCGAGTAGCGCGCGTCGGTTGAGCAGGCCGGTCAGCGGATCGGTTTCCGCGTCGCGCTTGTGGCCGCGCGCCAGCCGCGCGTGGTTCAAGGCCAGGGACAGCGCGCCAATGCCGGCGAGCGTGGTCAGGCAGACGACGATATTGAGGTCTTCCGCCCAGTTCGACGGGATGCCCGGCAGAGCCCAGCGGCCATCCAGCAGCAGCAGAACGGCGCAAGGAACGAAGGATAGCCCGGTCAGGACATACAGGCCGGTCAACAGCATGATCGCCAGCCTGGCTTCGGCCCGGCCGAGCCAATAGTCCCAGGCTGTTGCGAACAGAATGGCCGCGGCCGCGACATTGAGCCCGATGATCGCGATGCCGTTATAGCCGGCCAGCATGGGCACAGCCATGGCTGCCGACGACCCGATTGCCATGATGGCCATGCTGCGCCAGGGCAGAACCCGCGTGCGAAATTCGCGGCCCGCACCGAAGACGAAGGCGAGGCCCGTCAGAAGAACCGTGTAGCCGGCTGCCCCCACGATCGGCGACATCGTCCTGACATAGCCGCCATAGATCAGCACGCCGGCGGCCATCAGCGCGACGCCGATTGTCCAGGCCATCAGGAAGCCTTCCTTCCTGGAAACGAGCCAGCTCACAAGGAAGGCTGCGGCTAATCCGCATCCCGAAAGGGTGAAAGCCGTCAGGAGGGACTGATAGTCGAGCGACACGAAGGTCTCTTGCCAGGCGAGGAAGGCGGCAACCGTTATGCCGGTGTTGCCATTGCCGAAAACTTAAACCGGTCGGCCGCATTTGCCCGGCCGGCGGCCTGCCTGCCCGATCGGGCGCTCTGACGCGGCTCAGCCGACCTTGCCGTAGCCCGCGAATTTGGCGCCGACGCGCTCCATTTCGGCGGCATCGAGGATGACCGGCTCGATCCCCGCCGCGAGGATATCGAGATACTGCCCGGCGAGGTTCTCGACTTCGGCGACGATGGTATGCGCGCCGGCCAGGGTCTGCCCGAGCGCGATCACACCGTGATTGGCGAGCAGCACGGCCTTGCGGCCCTCCAGCGCCTTCACGGCATTCTCGGCAAGCTCGGGCGTGCCGAAGGTCGCGTACTCGGCACAGCGCACATCGGCACCGCCGCAAAGCGCGATCATGTAGTGGAAGGCCGGAATGCCGCGGCGCGTGGAAGACAAGGCCGTGGCGCGCGGCGAATGGGTGTGCACGATCGCCTGCGCATCGGATCGCGCCCGGTAGATCGCGACATGGAAAGGCCATTCGGAGGACGGCTTGCGGCTACCATTCAGGATGGTGCCATCGAGGCTGAGATGGATCAGGTCCTCAGGGCGCGTCCGGGCATAGGGCAGGCCCGACGGCGTGATCAGCAGGCCATCGCCAAAACGAGCCGAGACATTGCCCGATTTCGACGGGCAGAATCCGGCCCGGTCGATCGCCTGCGCGACCGAGACGATCTCCTGCCGCAATTCCGTTTCGGTCATGCCGTGCCCCTGCTCGCCAGGTCGGGAAAGAGTTGTGCGAGGCCCTCAACGCTGGCCGCGCAGACGCCGCGCTCGGTGATAAGCTTGGTGACGAGCCGCGCCGGCGTCACGTCGAAGGCCGGGTTGGCCGCACCACTGCCCGGCGCGACGACGCGGACGGACCTGACCTCACCGTCATCGGCGAGCCCGGAGAGATGGGTGACCTCGCGGGCCGCGCGCTCCTCGATCGGGATATCGGCGAGGCCGTCGCTGATGCTCCAGTCGATCGTCGGCGAGGGCAGCGCGACATAGAAGGGCACGCCGTTGTCATGCGCCGCGAGTGCCTTGAGATAGGTCCCGATCTTGTTGGCGACATCGCCCGCCGCCGTGGTGCGGTCGGTGCCGACGATCACCAGATCGACCTGCCCGTGCTGCATCAGATGGCCGCCGGCATTGTCCACGATCACCGTATGCGGCACGCCATGGGAGCCGAGCTCGTAGGCCGTCAGCGCCGCGCCCTGGTTGCGGGGCCGGGTCTCGTCGACCCAGACATGGATGGGAATGCCGGCATCATGGGCGAGATAGATCGGCGCCAGCGCCGTGCCCCAGTCCACCGTGGCAAGCCAGCCGGCATTGCAATGGGTGAGGATATTGACCGGCTCGCCGACGGGCTTTCGCGCCGCGATCTCGGTGATCCGCTCCAGGCCGTGCTCGCCGATCGCGCGGCACAAGGCGACGTCCTCGTCGCAGATCGCCGCGGCTTCCGCATAGGCCGCCTCGGCACGCGCCGTCGCGGGCAGGCCTGCGAGGGCGCCACGCATCCGCGCCAGCGCCCAGCGCAGATTGACGGCGGTCGGGCGCGTCGCGCCAAGCAGGGCGAGTGCCGCATCGAGAGCCGCATCCGAGGCGTCCGTCCGCATCGCCAGCGCCACACCATACGCCGCGGTCGCACCGATCAACGGCGCCCCGCGCACCACCATGCTGCGGATCGCATCGGCCGCCTGCTCGGCCGAGCCGAGCGCCACGGTCTCGAAGCGGAAGGGCAAGCGCGTCTGGTCGATCACGACGACGCGCCAGCCATCCTGCGCGAGCCAGATCGTCCGGTAATGCTGGCCGTTGATCTTCATCCCCGCTCAATGCCCGCCGAACGAGACCAGCGTGCGCACGGGCACGCCGAGCCGCCGGATTTTGTCGGCGCCGCCGAGTTCCGGCAGGTCGACGATGAAGCAGGCCGCAACGACCTCCGCGCCTAAGCCCGCGAGCAGGTTGACCGCCGCCTCCGCCGTGCCGCCCGTGGCGATCAGGTCGTCGACCAGCAGGACGCGCTCGCCCGGCTGCACCGCATCGCGATGGATCTCGATCTCGTCCGTGCCGTATTCGAGCGCATAGGTCGCGCGCAGCGTCTCCAGCGGCAGCTTGCCCTTCTTGCGAACGGGCACGAAGCCGGCCGAGAGCTGATGCGCCACGGCCCCGCCCAGGATGAAGCCGCGCGCCTCGATCCCGGCGATCTTGGCGATCTTCAGGCCCGCGAAGGGCTGCACCAGTTCGTCGACCGCCCGGCGGAAGGCCCGCGCGTCACCGAGCAGCGTGGTGATATCGCGAAAGACGATGCCGGGCCGAGGATAATCGGGGATCGCGCGGATGCTGTCGGCAAGGTTCATGGACACCGTCTCGGAAGAACTGACGGAGGCCTTGGTCCGACGCCGGGCCGGCTTCGTCAAGGGCGCCGCCATCACGCCGCCTCGAGCACACGCCCGGCGACGGCGTCGAGCTTCGCCAGCAGCGCCGGATCCCGGAAGGCCGGCGCCGTCACGATGGCGTTGTCGAGCGCGTTATGGGAGCCGGCCGGGCACGGCTCGCGCTGCGCCGGGAAATCGGCGGCGAGCCGCGCCACGAGGCGCCGCGCCTTGTCGGCATTGTCGTGCAGCACGGCGATGACCGAGGCGACATCGACGGCGCCGTGCAACTCGTGCCAGCAGTCGTAGTCGGTCACCATCGCGACCGTGGCATAGGTGATCTCGGCTTCGCGGGCGAGCTTGGCCTCGGGCATCGCCGTCATGCCGATCAGGTCATAGCCGAGCCCACGATAGGTCATCGATTCCGCATAGGTCGAGAATTGCGGGCCTTCCATCGTGACCAGCGTCCCGCCGCGGACGAAGGGCAGCGCCTCGGCCTGCGCCGCCGCCGCGATCCGCGCCTGCAGGGCGGGCCCGACCGGATGGGCGACCGAGACATGGGCAACGCAGCCGCGGCCGAAGAAGGAGTTCTCGCGCCGGCTCGTCCGGTCGACGAACTGGTCGACCAGAACGAACAGGCCGGGATAGAGCTCGGCCTTGTAGGAGCCGCAGGCGGAGAGCGAGACGAGATCGGTCACCCCCGCCCGCTTCAACACGTCGATATTGGCCCGGTAGTTGATCTCGGAGGGCGGGATCGCGTGACCGCGCCCGTGACGCGGGAGGAAGACGATCTTCGTCTGGCCGATCCGGCCGATCCGCAAGACATCCGAAGGTTCGCCCCACGGGCTTTCGATGCGCTCCTCGCGCAGGTCGGTCAGGCCCGGCAGATCGTAGATGCCCGATCCGCCGATGATTCCGAGAACGGCTTCGCTCATGGTCGATTTCCTCGAGCATCGACCCGAAAAGCGGAAGCCACTTTTCGGAAGGATTCGATGCGACAACAAATACGGGCGCGGAAAGGACCACCTTTCGATGACGGTCGCAATACGGCCGGACCGGACGCCGTCATGCTCGGGCCTGACCCGAGCATCTCTCCCCGAAGAAGGTTCTGGAATCCTCCCCTGCCCGAGATTCCCGGATCTACACTTCGCTTCGTCCGAGAATGACGGCTGCAAAACAAAAAAGGCCCCGTCGCCGGGGCCTTTTCTGAAACGATATCAGCTGCCTCAGTGAGCCGGCGAGCCGTCCGGCATGCGCGACCACACCTTCTTCTTGGTGTAGTAGAGCAGGAAGGCGAAGATGGTCAGGAACGCCATCACCTGCATGCCCAGGCGCTTGCGCGCCTCCAGATGCGGCTCAGCCATCCAGACCATGAAGGCGGCGACGTCGCGGGCATACTGATCGACCGTCTCCGGCACCGGCGACTTGCCGTCCGCGCCCTTCGGATACTCGACCTGCCCATCGCTCAGCGGCTTCGGCATCGCGATCAGATGGCCGGGCATGTACTCGTTATAGTTCTGCCCGGGCAGCAGCGCGGGGAAGCCGGCCGGCGGCTCCTTGTAGCCCACCATCAGGGCATGGATGTAGTCCGGCCCCTGCTCCTGATACTGCGTGAACATATCGAAGATGAAGGTCGGGAAGCCGCGGGTATAGGTGCGCGCCTTGGCGAGCACCGAGAAGTCCGGCGGATAGGCGCCGCCCTGGGCCGCGCGGGCCGCCTGCTCGTTGGGGAACGGCGACGGGAAGCGGTCGGCCGCACGGCCGGGGCGATCAAACATCTCGCCCTGGTCGTTCGGGCCGTCCTTGACCTGATAGGTCGCGGCGAGCGCTGCGACCTGCCCGGGCGTGAATTCCGGGCCACCGGGCTGCGACAGGTTGCGGAAGGCGACGAGGCTCGCGCCATGGCAGCTCGCGCAGACTTCCTTGAAGACCTTGAAGCCGCGCTGGAGCTGGGCCCGGTCGAACTTGCCGAACGGTCCCGAGAACGACCAGCTCAGCGCCGGCGGCTTCGGGCCGGCCTCGGCCGCCTGCGCGGCCGGCTGGAACAGCGCCAGCGAGAGGGCAGCAGTGAGCCCGGTCAGGGCGAGACGAAACGATGTTCTGCTCATGGTTCCGTCAGCCCTTGACGTTCGGTTCGGCAGCGGTGGCGGTCGCGACGCGCGCCGCCGATCCACCCTTGGAAGCGAGCACCGAGTCGGCGATCGAGGTCGGCAGCGCCTTCGGCCGCTCGAACAGGCCGACGACGAAGAGCGCGACGAAGAAGCCGAAATACAGCACGGTGAAGATCTGCGAGGCGATGACGTAGCCACCTTCAGCCGGCATCGCGCCGAGATAGCCGAGGCCGATGCAGACCACGACGAAGGCCCAGAACAGCTGGCGCCCGATCGGCCGATAGCTCATCGACTTGACCTTGGAGGTGTCGATCCAGGGCAGGAAGGCGAGCACCACGATGGCTCCGCCCATCGCCATGACGCCGCCGAGCTTGTCGGGAATGGCGCGCAGGATCGCGTAGAACGGCAGGAAGTACCATTCCGGGACGATATGCGCCGGGGTCGAGGCCGGGTTCGCCGGGATGTAGTTGTCGGCATGGCCCATGAAGTTCGGCTGGTAGAACACGAACCAGGCGAACAGGATCATGAACACGACCATGCCGAAGATGTCCTTGACGGTCGCGTAGGGCGTGAACGGCACGGTATCCTTCTGGACGTTCTTCACCTCGACGCCGGTCGGGTTGTTCTGGCCGACCACGTGCAGCGCCCAGATATGCAGCCCGACGACGCCGAAGATCATGAACGGCAGCAGGTAGTGCAGCGAGAAGAAGCGGTTCAGCGTCGGGTTGTCGACCGAGTAACCGCCCCACAGGAAGGTGACGATCGTCTCGCCGACCACCGGCAGGGCCGAGAACAGGTTGGTGATGACGGTCGCGCCCCAGAAGGACATCTGGCCCCAGGGCAGCACGTAGCCCATGAACGCCGTCGCCATCATCAGCAGGAAGATGACCACGCCGAGAATCCAGAGCAGCTCGCGCGGCGCCTTGTACGAGCCATAATAAAGCCCGCGGAAGATGTGCACATAGACGGCGATGAAGAACATCGAGGCGCCGTTGGAGTGCAGGTAGCGCAGGAGCCAGCCGTAATTCACGTCGCGCATGATGTGCTCGACCGAATTGAAGGCGAGCATCGAATTGGCCGTGTAGTGCATCGCCAGGACGATGCCGGTGACGATCTGCGCCACCAGCATGAATGCGAGGATGCCGCCGAAGGTCCACAGATAGTTCAGGTTGCGCGGCACCGGATAGGAAACCGCCGAATCATGGGCGAGCCGGATGATCGGCAGGCGCACATCGAGCCAGCGTTCGATGCCGGTCTTCGGGACGTAGGAACTGTGACCACTCATGAAGAATGCCTCAAGGCTGTCTCATCTTGGCAGGAAAGCGTCGAGCGCATCGCTCAGCCGATCTTGATCTTGGTGTCCGCCGTGAAAGCGTAAGGCGGCACCGGCAGGTTGAGCGGCGCCGGCCCCTTGCGGATGCGGCCGGAGGAATCGTAGTGCGAACCGTGGCAGGGGCAGAACCAGCCGTCGAAATCGCCCTTCGATTCGCCGGGCGCGGTGCCCAGCGGAATGCAGCCGAGATGGGTGCAGTTGCCGAAGACGATCAGATACTGCTCGTGGCCGGCCTTGGTGCGCTGCTGGTCGGTCTGCGGATCGCGCAGGGTCGCGATGTCGACGGCCAGCGCCTCGTCGATTTCCTTCTTGGTGCGATGGCGCACGAAGATCGGCTTGCCGCGCCAGAACAGCTTGATCGCCTGGCCTTCGGCGATGGGGGCCAGGTCGACATCGACCGGCGCGCCGGCAGCCACGGTCTGCGCATCGGGCGCCATCTGGCTGACCAGGGGGACGACGAGCGCCCCGATGCCGACCGCGCCGGCGGCGCCGGTGGCAAGCATCAGGAAATCGCGGCGGGTTGTTCCGGTCGATGTATCGGTCGCGTGCGCCACGATCCAAACCTCTTACACGTCTTGCGAGCTGTAACAGCTCGAAATTGTCGTCTCTCGCCCTCATAGGGGCGCGTCGCTGCCGCCGCAATGCGGCGGTGCGTCACCTTCGGCTCTTTGACATGCAGATTGGACGAAGTCTACTGTCGCGAACGCCTCGGCCATGCATGGCGCACAGTCCGCCGGCGAAGGCGTTCAGACGGCGAGCTTTTCCGGATCGGCCGCGGCCAGGAAGCCGCCTGATTGGCGTGCCCAGAGCCGGGCATAGAGCCCGCCGCGCGCGATCAACTCGTTATGGCTGCCGATATCGGCGATCCGCCCGCCATCGAGCACGATCAGCCGGTCGAGCGCGGCGATGGTCGATAGCCGGTGCGCGATCGCGATCACGGTCTTGCCCTGCATTAGGGCAGCGAGCTGCTGCTGGATCGCCGCCTCGACCTCGGAATCGAGCGCCGAGGTCGCCTCGTCGAGAATCAGGATCGGCGCATCCTTGAGCAGCACGCGGGCGATCGCGATGCGCTGGCGCTGTCCGCCCGAAAGCTTCACGCCGCGCTCGCCGACGCGCGAATCGAAGCCCTGGCGCCCGTCTTGGTCGCCGAGGCCCAGGATGAAGCCATGCGCCTCTGCCTGCTGCGCCGCGAGCGCGATTTCGGCCTCGCTCGCACCGATGCGGCCATAGGCGATATTGTCGCCGATCGAGCGGTGCAGCAGCGAATTATCCTGCGTCACCATGCCGATCTGGGCTCGCAGGCTATCCTGCGTGACATGGGCGATGTCCTGCCCGTCGATCAGGATGCGACCGCCTTCGAGCGGGTAGAGCCGGAGCAGCAGGTTCACCAAGGTGGACTTGCCGGCACCCGACGGGCCGACCAGCCCGATCCGCTCGCCCGGCTTGATCTGGAGATCGAGCCCGTCGAACAGCCCCTGCCCCCGGCCGTAGTTGAAGCGGATCTTCTCGAAGCTGATCGCGCCCTTGTCGACGACCAGCGGCACCGCGCCCGGCGCATCCGGCAGGTCGTGCGGCTTGGCGATCGTCTCCATGCTCTCCTGCACCGAGCCGATATTCTCGAAGATGCCGCGCACCAGATGGATCAGCCAGCCCGACATCTGCACCAGCCGGAGCACAAGCCCGATGGCGGCCGCGACCGCGCCCGGCGTCATCTCGCCCTGGCTCCAGAGCAGCAGCGCAAGCCAGGCCGTGGCCACCACGAGCAGGCTGTTCATCGTCTGCAGGATGACGCTGACGCCGGTGATCAGGCGCGACAGATTGAGGAAGGAAGCGTTCCAGCGCGACAACGAGTCGCGCACCGCCGAGCGCTCGGCATCGGCCCGGGCGAACAGCTTCACCGTCAGGATGTTCGTATAGGAATCGACGATGCGCCCCGTCGTGGTCGAGCGCCCCAGCGAGTTCGCCTCCGAGCGCCGCTTGGCCCGCGGCACGAAATAGATCAGCAGCACGACATAGGCCGCAAGCCACAGGATCACCGGCAGCGCCAGCCACGGGCTGGTCTTGCCGAAGAAGCCGATCGCGACCGTGGCGAAGACCAGCGCGTACCAGAGATCGTCGATGACCTCGATTGTCGCACCCCGGATCGCCTGCCCGGCCTGGATGACACGCGCGGAGAGGCGCCCGGCGAAATCGTTCTGGAAGTAGCCCAGCGCGTGGCCGAGCGTGTAGACATGGTTGCGCCAGCGGATCTGGTTGGTGATCTGCGGCACCACGACCTGGTCGACGATGGCGTGGTTGGCGAAATAGATCAGCGGCCTGACGACGACGAGCAGGAAGGCCGCGCCGGCCAGGAGCCAGCCATGGTCTCGGAAGATCGTCTCCGGCGATTGCGTCGAGAGCAGGTCGACGAACCAGCCGACCATCAGATACATCGCCGCCTCGATGCCGCTGAAGCCCAGGCCCGTCAGCATGATCAGAGCCATCCAGCCCTTCACGCCCTTGATATGGTGCCACATGAAGGGCCAGACGCCGCGCGGCGGCGTCTCCTGCTCGTCGAAGCGGGCAAAGACGTCGATTCGGCTTTCGAGCCAGCGGAAGAGCGGAGCGAACATGTCTGCTTCGCTACCGGGAATGAGGGGGTGGAACAAACGACAATTCGGGATACCGGTTCTTCCTGCGCCACCCCTTGTCAGGAGCGGTGCGGAGAGGCGACGCCGGAACCCCGCTAGACCCAGCGGGTGGCGGCATTAGGGCAGGACGACCGCGCTGCCTTGGCAGGAAAAGCAGAAAATAAATCTCTAATAAACATAAAATCGGCGACTTAAACGTATATATTTCAATACCCTTCAGATCACGACGAAGGAACCTATAATCAATGAGATATGTTCTCGACCGCATAGATTAACTCACCAAGGAGAGAGCTATGCGATTGCGAATACTCAGCGCCATCAGCGCTTGCACACTCCTCGCTGCTTGCAACAGCACTGCCGAATATACCTCATTCGATGGATGCGACGGCCTCCGCGGTGCCGCAAAAAGCAAATGCATCAGGCTGGCTGCGCTCCAAAGCCCTGTCGTAAGCTCACGCGGATCTTCGATGGGTTCCCGGCCGGGCGTCGTCGGAAACAATCCAGGAAACCCCGGCAACCCAGGCAACCCCGGCACTCCGGGTAACCCCGGAACGCCGGGCAATCCGAACAATCCAGGCAGCCCGGGCTCGCCCGGAACGGGGGCCGGCGGAGGGCTCGGAGTTGGCGTCGGCGCCAATGCCGGCAGCCTCGGCGCCAATGTCGGAGCAGGCGCGGCGGTGGGCAATGGCGGCTTGGGCATCGGTGCAGCGGCGAATGCCGGCTCGGGCAATAGCGGCCTGGGGGCTGCCGCAGGCGTCGGCGCCGGCAATGGCGGCATCGGAGCCGGATTGGGCGCCGGAATCGGCAGTTCCTCCGGCGGAGTCGGCGCGGCAGCTGGAGCCGGCATCGGAAACGACGGTCTGGGTGCCGGCCTGGGCGCCGGACTTGGCAATGCTGCCGGCGGACTCGGCGCAGCAGCCGGCGTCGGCATCGGCAGCGATGGCGTCGGCGTGGGTGCCGGCGTTGGCAGCGGCTCGGGTGGCGTCGGCGTTGGTGTCGGCATCAACTGAGCCTGCAGCGCCGCGAGAACCGGGAAGGCCCGTCGGCTTCAAGCCGAAAGCCTCTCCCGGTTCAGCCCGGCCGGGCATGCACGGCGGGGCGCTTTCGCCGACCAGGCTTGACGCTTTACGACATCGCGCGTCATCACCGGCGCATGCTTCGCCTCGCCCTTTTCCAGCCGGACATCCCGCAGAACGCCGGCACGATGATCCGCATGGCCGCCTGCCTCGGCATCGCCGTCGACATCGTCGAGCCGACAGCCTTCGATGTCTCGGATCGACATTTCCGCCGCTCCGGCATGGATTATCTCGAGCGCGCCGCCGTCCGGCGCCATGATTCCTTCTCTGCCTTCGAGAACTGGCGCCGGGCGCAAGGCCATCGCCTCGTCCTGGCCGAGACCGACGGCGAGACCGCCCTGCCCGATTTCGCCTTCCGCCTCGGTGACATCGTCCTGGTCGGGCGCGAATCGGCCGGCGTGACGGCCGAAGTGCATGCCGCCGCCGAGGCCAGCCTGCACATTCCGATGCGGTCGGGATTGCGCTCGCTCAATGTCGCACTGGCAGCAGCAATGGTAATGGGCGAGGCCTTGCGACAGACTGGCGGCTTCCCGGGCCGCGATGGAACAGATGATGACCACCCCGAAGCCCGCTGAATCCCTCCCCGTCGATCCCGCCGTGGTCGAAGCGCTCAAGCCGCGCGCCGCAGCCTGGTTCGAGACCCTGCGCGATCGCATCTGCGCCGCCTTCGAGGCGGTCGAGGACGAAGCCGCCGGCCCCTTCCCGCCCGAGGCGGATGCGCCCGGGCGCTTCGTCCGCACGCCGTGGCAGCGCACCAACCATGACGGCGCGCCCGGAGGCGGCGGCGTCATGTCGATCATGAAGGGCCGCGTCTTCGAGAAGGTCGGCGTCCACGTCTCGACGGTCCACGGCACCTTCCACCCGGATTTTGCCGGTCAGATCCCCGGCGCTTCGGAGGACCCGCGCTTCCATGCCACGGGGATTTCGCTGATCGCCCATCCCTGGAACCCGCATGCGCCGACCGTGCACATGAACACGCGGCTCGTCGTCACCACGAAACCCTGGTTCGGCGGCGGCGCCGACCTGACGCCGGTGCTGGATGCGCGGCGCAACCAGAGCGATCCGGATACGCAGGCCTTCCACGCCGCGATGCGTGCACCCTGCGAGGAGTTTCCGGCCGTGGCGGACTATCCGCGCTTCAAGAGCTGGTGCGACGAGTATTTCTTCCTGAAGCACCGCAACGAGCCGCGCGGCATCGGCGGCATCTTCTACGACTACATCTGGTCAGGCGACGTCGAAGCCGATTTCGCTTTCACACGGGCCGTCGGCGAGGCTTTCCTCGACAGCTACCCGAACATCCTGCTCCGCAATATCGGGAAGTCCTGGAGCGAGGCCGAGCGGCACGAGCAGCAGGTGCGGCGCGGACGCTATGTCGAATTCAACCTGCTCTATGACCGCGGCACGATCTTCGGGCTGAAGACCGGCGGCAACGTCGCGTCGATCCTGTCCTCCATGCCGCCGACGGTGCGCTGGCCCTGAGGGCAGAGCTTCCCGGTGCAGCCCGCGCTAGCGGGCAGCGGCCAGGGCCGTCTTGACGAACTCCATCTGCTTGTCCGCCCCGGTCGGGCAGCCGGCCTCGATCCAGCTCTGCCGGGCCGTCGCAAGCGCCTCTCCGACGCGCGGCCCGGGCGAGATGCCGAGCCCGATGACATCCTTGCCCGTCGGCTCGAAGCGCGGCGTCCGGCCGAGTTCGCCGATGAGGCACTGCACGCCGTTCCGGTCTTCGCTCCCCGCGGAAACATTCAACAGAACGAGCGCGGCAGCCGCGGCGGCGTCCCCCGCGCCATGCGCGATGTGGCGCAACTTGGCAATGCTGGGAAGATTTGCCCGTCCACCCAGGCCTTCCAGCGCTCGCGCAAGGCGCTCGATCCGGTCGAACTCCTCGTTCGAAAGCCGCAACCAGTCGCGCAGGCGCAACGCATCCTCGCCCACTGCAACCGACAGTGCCGCCAGCCGAAACGCCGGATAGACGTCGGCGCCGTCATCCTCCGCGACTGCGGCGAAGCGCGAGAGATGTGGCACGCCACCGATCACCGGCATCAGCAGCCCGGCGCCGGCCATCGCCCGGATGGTCGCGACGACGCCAGGCGCAACGAGGAGCTTCAGCAGCTCCGCCCGAACCCGCTCGCGCGACAATCCGGCAAGCCCCTCGCGGCCAGCGATGCAGGCACGCAGTCCCTCCGCATCGGGCTCTCCCGCTCCATAGCGGGCATGGAAGCGGAAGAAGCGCAGGATGCGCAGGTAATCCTCGCGGATGCGGGCATCCGCCTCTCCGATGAAGCGCACGCGACGCCCGGCGAGATCGTCGAGCCCGCCGCAATAATCATGCAACCGGCCGTCCCGGCCAAGCCCGAGCGCGTTGATGGTGAAATCGCGCCGCAAGGCATCGGCTGCGAAATCGCGGCCGAACAAAACCTTGGCGCGGCGCCCATCCGTCTCGACGTCGCGCCTGAGCGTCGTGACCTCGAAGCTCGCGCCATCCCCGACGAGCGTCACCGTGCCGTGCTCGATGCCGGTCGGCACCGCCTTGAAGCCGGCCGCTCGTCCACGCCGTGTCGTCTCTTCCGGCAAGGCGGTCGTCGCAAGGTCGATATCGCTTGCCGGTTCGCCGATCAGGAGGTTGCGCACCGCGCCGCCGACGACGCGCGTCTCCTCGCCGTCTCCGTCGAGCGCCAGCAGCAACCGCGCCAGCGCCGGCTGCGTCAGGAAGCGCGCGATCTCGCCGGCGCGGTCCCCGATCATTTGAAGCGGCCGGGCACCAGGACCCCGTTCTCCATATGCGGCGGCTCGTAGGCGCCCTCGCTGCGCGGTGCGATGAAACCGCCATAGATCAGCACGGCGATCGCCAGCAGGAAGCCCACGACCGCCAGGCGAAAGACATGCGGGCTCCAGTGCTCGACATCGAAGGGATTGCGCCTGTTGATGACGAGATAGCCTGCGAAGATGCAGAAGGGCAGGACGAAGAGCAGAACCTCTTCGATGATCGCGCGCAGCATCGGCTTCGTCGTTTCCTCGGCGCGTTGTCCGCGCAGTACAGTCTTATCCGGCCAGCCGCTCGTAGAGGTTGCGGATCATGCCGGCGGTCGCCCCCCAGATATAGCGACCCTCGAACGGCATCGCATAGTAGGTGCGGAAATGCCCCTTCCACTCCCGGCCTTCGCGCTTGTGATTGGCAGGGTCGAGCAGGAAGGAGAGTGGCGTCTCGAAGGCCTCGTCGACCTCGTTATGGTTGATCGTCAGCGCGAAGGGCGGCTCGACCAGCGCGACCACCGGCACGATCCGGTAACCGGTGCCGGTCAGATAGGCATCGAGGAAGCCGAGCGTGCGGATATGCGAGCGCGGCAGGCCGATCTCCTCCTCGGTCTCGCGCAAGGCCGTGACGACCGGCGAGCCATCGACGGCATCGACCCGCCCGCCGGGAAAGGCGACCTGCGCCGAATGGTTGCGCAAGCTCGCGGCGCGCTGCGTCAGCAGCACGGTCGGCCCCCCGGGGCGCGGCACGATGCCGATCAGCACGGCTGCCGGCACGGCCCGCTTCTCGTCGGGGACCGGCACCGGCGAAGATTGATTCTCATGGTCGCCGCGCGGGCGGCTGATCACGTCGCCCAGCGCCGGCGGCTCGGCCCGCAGCCGTTCACGCGCCAGGGCCGCGAAGCCCTCGGCGCTGAGGTTGAGGGCAGACTCGATTGTCTTCAGCACTAGATGCCCTCGATCTCGCTCGCCGGCACAGCCGGATAGAACTGTCCTGCGGCCGCAACCCCGAACATCGCCGTGCCCTCCGCCTCCCTGATCTCGCCGAGCGCCAGCAGGTCATAGGTCAGCGCCCGCGTCAGCCGGGCCCAGAGGCCGCGTCGGATATGGAGATAGGGCGTCAACCCGTCCTGCGCAGCCCGCGCGAAACGCAAGGCGTGGTCCGGCCCGACGCCGACGAGATCGTCGACCTGCGTGCGGAACGCGATCGTCCGGCCATCGCCCGCGCCATCGACCTGCATCTCGACAGCCTGGAACGGCGCGTCATCGACGGTGATCCCAACCTTCTCGACCGGGGTCACGAGAAAGTAATCGTCGCCCTCGCGCTTCAACACCGAGGAGAACAGCTTCACCAGCGCCGGCCGGCCGATCGGCGTGCCCATGTAGAACCAGGTGCCGTCGGCTGCGATGCGCATGTCGAGATCGCCGCAGAAAGGCGGGTCCCAGCGCTCCACCGGCGGCAGGCCGCGCGCCTTGCCACCACCGAGCGAAGCCATCAACCGCTCCATCGCCTGGCCCGGTTCCGTCATCTCGATCTCTCTGCTCCCCGGCTGCGGCATCGTGGCTGCATCGCGTTTCCGCCTTGAACTCCACATAATCGTGAAGCCGGATGATGTGTACCGTTCCATTCGGCGCTTGAGCCGGCAGGATGGCCCGTCCACACTCCCTGGATGATGACGCCGGGCGCCTGCGCCCTGGCGACGAAGGTGAAGGAGACCGACATGGCGGCGCAAGCCCGGGCAAACGAGAGCACCTCGCCGATCGACCTCGACACAGGCATCGTCGAGGCGGCGGAAGCGGCACTCGGCGCCATCGGCGCGGCGCGCAAGGAGATCGGCCAGGTCATCTTCGGCCAGCAGAAGGTCGTCGATCTCTCGCTGGTGACGCTGTTGTCCGGCGGCCACGGCCTGCTCGTCGGCGTTCCCGGCCTCGCCAAGACCAAGCTCGTCGAGGCGATGGGCACCGTGCTCGGCCTCGCCGCCCGCCGCGTCCAGTTCACGCCGGACCTGATGCCGTCGGACATCCTCGGCTCCGAGGTTCTCGACGAATCGAGCGACGGCAAGCGCCATTTCCGCTTCATCAAGGGTCCGGTCTTCGCCCAGTTGCTGATGGCGGATGAGATCAACCGTGCCTCGCCGCGCACCCAGTCGGCCCTGCTCCAGGCGATGCAGGAGCATCACGTCACGGTCGCGGGCGAGCGCTACGACCTGCCGGCGCCCTTCCATGTGCTGGCGACGCAGAACCCGATCGAGCAGGAAGGCACCTACCCCCTGCCCGAGGCCCAGCTCGACCGCTTCCTGCTCGAGATCGATGTCGGCTACCCCGATCGCGAGGCCGAACGGCGCATCCTGCTGGAGACCACCGGCGCCGCCGAATACAAGCCCTCCGCGGCGATGACCTCGGAGACGCTGATGTCGATCCAGCGCCTCGTCCGCCGCCTGCCGGTCGGCGATGCGGTCGTCGATGCCATCCTCGACCTCGTCCGCTCCGCCCGCCCCGGCGAGGGCGAGGCCTCGGTCACCGACAAGCTCTCATGGGGCCCCGGCCCCCGCGCCAGCCAGTCGCTGACGCTGGCGGTGCGTGCCCGCGCCCTCGTCGAGGGCCGGCTCGCGCCTTCGGTCGACGATGTCGCGGCGCTCGCCATTCCCGTGCTGAAGCACCGCGTCGCGCTCACCTTCGCCGCCCGCGCCGATGGCGAGACCGTCGAGGGCCTGATCGGCAAGCTCGTGGAACGGCTGGGATAGGCCGATGCTGCGCACGCGCGTCCTGGGTCCGAGCGAAAGGCGGCCGTCGCGGCCGGTCCTCACGGATGCGCTCGACCTCGCCGCGCGCCTGCCGCGCCTGATCCTGGAGGCGCGCCGCGTCTCGGCCAGCATCCACGGCATCCATGGCCGGCGCCGCGCCGGTCCGGGCGAGACCTTCTGGCAGTACCGCCCGCTGGTCGCTGGCGAATCGGCCTCTCGCATCGACTGGCGCCGCTCCGCCCGTGACGGCCATCTCTTCGTCCGCGAGCGCGAATGGGAAGCCTCGCACTCGATCTGGCTCTGGATCGACCGCTCGCCCTCGATGGGCTTCGCCTCCTCGCTCGCCATGGCCTCGAAGCTCGACCGCGCGCTGGTCGCCGGCTTCGCGCTGGCCGAAACCATGGTCGAAGGCGGCGAGCGCGTCGGCCATCTCGGATTGACCAGGGCGCTGGCCTCCCGCCGCATCGTCGAGCTGCTGGCCCAGGCCGTCATTGCGGACGAGCGCAACGCCCCCTCGGACCTGCCGCCTGAGGCGCCGCTGCCGCGATTGGCCGACGCGATCATCATCACCGACGGGCTCTCGCCAGCCTCGGCGCTGGCCCAGCGCATCGCCACGCTGGCTTCGTCGGGCGCGCGCGGCCATGTCCTGCTGATCGCCGATCCGATCGAGGAGACCTTCCCCTTCAGCGGCCAGGCCGAACTCTTCGATCTGGAGGACGGGCTGACCTTGCGCGTCGGCGACGCCGGGGCCTGGGGCGACGAGTACCGCCAGCGCCTCGCCGCCCATCGCGAGGCCATCACCGAGGCCTGCCGCAAGGCCGGCTGGACCCTGACGCTGCATCGCACCGACCGTCCGGCCAGCGAAGCCGTGCTGCGCATCGCGAGCCTCATTGCCGCCTCGCGCAGCGCTTCGGGCTTCTGAGGGGAACGCCGATGCTCAGCGCCCTGCCCTTCAGCTTCTCCGCCCCGCTCGCTCTCGCGGCGCTCGCCTTGCTGCCGGCGCTCTGGCTGATCCTGCGCGTGACGCCGCCGCGCCCGCGCCGCATCGATTTCCCACCGCTGAAGATCATGGCCGACCTGATCGCCAAGCGCGAGACGCCGGCCCATACGCCCTGGTGGCTGCTGGCCTTGCGCATGGCGGTGGCCGCGCTGGCCATCCTCGCCGTGGCCGGCCCGGTCTGGAATCCCGTGCGCGATGCCGCGCCCTCGCGCGGCCCCGTCCTGCTCCTGATCGACAACGGCTTCGGCGCCGCCACCGACTGGCCGGAGCGCGTCGCGGTCGCCGAATCGCGTATCGCCGCCGCGACCCGCGAAGGCCGCCCGGTCGCCGTCGTCGGCCTCGCCGAAGCGCCTGCCGCCATCGCATTGGCCGAGCCGCGTATCGCGCTCGATCGCCTGCGTGCGCTCCCGCTTCAGCCGCATGCCCCGGACCGCGCCGCATATCTCCCGCGCATCGAGGCGTTCCTGCAGAGCTCACCCACCGCCGAGATCGTCTGGGTCGCGGATGGACTTGGCGTCTCCGACAACGGCAGCTTCCTCGCGCGGCTGAAGCAGGATGCCGAAGCGCGCCGCCTCGCGATTCACGCCGCTCCGCCCGCGCAGCTTGCCCTCGCCGCCCCCGAAAATCTCGCGGGTGCCCTGACCGTCAAGGTGCTGCGCCCCGTCGCCAGTGCTCCCGCGACCGGTCAGGTCCGCGCGCTCGATCTCAAGGGCCTGCCGCTCGGCAACGCCCCCTTCATCTTCGAGGGCAGCAATCTGGAGACGACCGCCCGGCTCACCCTGCCGATCGAGGTGCGCAACGCCGTCTCCCGGCTGGAGATCATCGGCGAGCGCAGCGCCGGCGCCGTGGCGCTGCTCGACGACCGGGCCAAGCGCCGCCGCATCGGCCTCGTCTCCGGCGCCACCGCCGACACCGCCCAGCCGCTGCTGTCGCCGACCTATTATCTCTCCCGCGCGCTCCAGCCCTTCGCCGAGATCCGCGAGCCGCGGCAGGGCTCGACCGATCCGATCGGCGAAATGCTGGCGCAGAATCTCTCAGTGCTGGTCCTCGCCGATATCGGCGCGCTCGATCGCGAAACGGCGGAGAAGGTGACGAGCTTCGTCGAGCGCGGCGGTGTGCTGCTGCGCTTCGCCGGTGCCCGCCTCGCCGCCGCCTCCGACGAGCTGACGCCGGTGCGGCTGCGCCGCGGCGGACGCACGCTCGGCGGCGGCCTGTCCTGGGAAAGCCCACGCAAGCTCGCGCCCTTCACCCGCGAAAGCCCCTTCTTCGGCCTGACGATCAATGACGACATCCGCGTCAACCGCCAGATCCTGGCCGAGCCGGAACCGAACCTGTCGCGCAAGACCTGGGCCGCGCTCGAGGACGGCACGCCGGTCGTCACCGCCGAGCGGCGCGGCGACGGTCTCATCGCCATGGTCCATGTCACCGCCGATACCACCTGGTCGAACCTGCCGCTCTCGGGGCTGTTCGTCGACATGCTCCGCAAGATCGTCAACCTCGCCGGCAACGGCCCCACCGTCGAAACGCAAGGCGACGAGACCAAGGTCGAGACCCTGTCCCCGACCCGCGTGCTCGACGGCATCGGCCAGTTCCGCGCGGCGCCGGCGACCGCCCAGCCGGTGGCGCGCAACTATGCCGGCCGCGCCACGCTCGCGCATCCGCCCGGCCTCTACGGCCCGACCGACGGCTCGCTCGCGGTCAATGCGCTGACGCCGACCGACACGCTCGCGGCGCTGGACCTCGCCAGCCTCGGCGTCGCCGTGCTGCCGATCGACGAGCCGGTCGCGCGCGACATCCGCCCGCCGATGCTGGTTCTCGCGCTGCTGCTGCTCGTCATCGACACCCTGGCGACGCTCTGGCTCGGCGGCCGTCTCAACGTCGCGCGCCTGCGCAGGGCCGCCGCGCCCGCCGCGATCCTGATCGCGCTCGCGGCCTCCTTCGCGCTTGCGCCCGATTCCGCACGAGCCCAGCAACCCGCACCGAATGCGCAGGCCGATTCCCGCCCGCCGATCCCGCGTGCCCTGCTTGCCAATGGCGCACAGACGCGGCTCGCCTATGTCGTGACCGGCGACCAGGCCGTCGACGACATGTCGAAAGCCGGACTGACCGGTCTCAACACCGTGCTCGGCGCCCGTACGGCGCTGGAGCCGGGCGATCCCGTCGGCGTCAGCGTCGAGCGCGACGAACTCGCCTTCTTCCCGGTGCTCTACTGGCCGATCGTTGCCGGCCGCCCGCTCCCAACGGCCGAGACCTTGCGCAAGCTCGAAGCCTATATGAAAGGCGGCGGCCTCGTGATCTTCGACACCCGCGATGCCATGAGCGCCCGCCCCGGCGGCGGCACCACGCCCGAGGGCGACCAGCTCAAGCGCATGCTGCAGACGCTCGACATCCCCGAGCTGGAGCCGCTGCCGCGCGACCACGTCCTGACCAAGACCTTCTACATCCTCGACGAGCTCGTCGGCCGCTACGACACCGGCACGACCTGGGTCGAGACCCTGCCGCCCGCCGATAGCGACGGGCGCCGTCCGGCGCGGGCCGGCGACAACGTCTCGCCGATCGTCATCACCGCCAACGACCTCGCCGCCGCCTGGGCGATCGACCGGCGCGGTGAAGGGCTGGTGCCGCTCTCCGGCGGTGATCCGCGCCAGCGCGAGATGGCACTGCGCGGCGGCATCAACCTCGTCATGTACGCGCTCACCGGCAACTACAAGGCCGATCAGGTCCATGTCCCGGCCCTGCTGGAAAGGCTGGGGCAATAGCCATGTGGAGCGTCTCCCTCGCCCCGATGGTGCCCCTGCCGCTCTTGATCGGGCTGGCCGTGCTTGCGGCTTTGGCCGCCGGCGCAGCCATCGTCCTCGCCGGTCGCAGCGCCATCCTGCGCGCGCTCGCCCTTGTCGTGCTGACAGCGGCGCTGGCCGACCCCTCGCTGGTCTTCGAGGATCGCGAGCCGGTCAAGGACGTCGTCGCCGTCGTGGTCGACCGTTCCGCCTCCAACCGTCTTGCCGACCGCGCGGCCCAAACCGATGCCGCCGTCGCCGAGATCGAGCGGCAATTGCGCGGCGTTCCCAATGTCGAGCCGCGGATCGTCGAGCTGCGCGACGCGCAAGGCACGAATGACGGCACCCGCCTGTTCGAGGCGCTGTCGTCGAGCCTCGCCGATGTGCCCTCGGAGCGCGTCGCGGGCGCGATCGCGATCACCGACGGCCTCGCCCACGATGCCCCGCCCAATGCCGAGGTGCTCGGCTTGCGCGCGCCGCTGCATGTCCTGACCACTGGCCGCAATGCCGAGATCGACCGACGCATCGTGCTGGTCGATTCGCCGCGCTTCGGCATCGTCGGCAAGGACCAGATCATCCGGCTGCGCGTCGTCGACAAGGGTGGCCCCGGCCGCGCCGGCCTCACCATCCGCCGCGACGGCGAGATCATCGCCCGCCGCGAGGTCGCGACCGGCCAGACCGTGCAGGTCCCCGTCCGCATCGACCGCGGCGGGCCGAACGTCGTCGAGATCGAGGCGCAGCCGATCGAGAACGAACTGACGCTGGCGAACAATCGCGCGGTCATCACCATCGAAGGTGTCCGCGACAAGCTGCGCGTGCTCCTGGTCTCGGGCGAGCCGCATCCGGGCGAGCGCACCTGGCGCAACCTCCTCAAGGCCGACGCCAATGTCGACCTCGTGCATTTCACCATCCTGCGCCCGCCGGAGAAGCAGGACGGCACGCCGATCAACGAGCTCTCGCTGATCGCCTTCCCGACGCGCGAGCTGTTCCAGGTCAAGATCAAGGAATTCGACCTGATCATCTTTGACCGCTACGCCAACCAGTCGATCCTGCCGCTGCTCTATTTCGAGAACATCGTCCGCTATGTCCGAGACGGCGGCGCGCTGCTCGTCGCGGCAGGTCCGGAATATGCGGGCTCGCAGACGCTGGCACGCACCCCGCTCGGCCAGATCCTGCCGGCCCTGCCCGATGGCAGCGTCATCGACGAGGCCTATCGTGCAGAGGTCAGCGAACCCGGCAAGCGCCACCCTGTCACGCGCGACCTGCCGGGCTCGGAAGTCTCGCCGCCGCGCTGGGGCGAATGGCTGCGCATGGTCGGCGCCCAGGCGCGAGCCGGCACCGCCCCCGTCATGACCGGCCCGGGCGAGCGGCCGCTCCTGATGCTCGCACGCGAGCAGAAGGGCCGCGTCGCGCTTTTCCTGTCCGACCATGCCTGGCTCTGGGCGCGGGGCTTCCGCGATGGCGGCCCCTATCTCGACCTGCTGCGCCGCCTCAGCCACTGGCTGATGAAGGAGCCGGAGCTGGAGGAGGAGGCCTTGCGCGCCACGGTGCGCGGCGCCACCGTCGAGGTCGAGCGCCAGACGCTGCGCGACAACCCCTCGCCCGTCACCATCACCGGCCCCGACGGCCAGTCCCGCACGGTGACGCTGGAGCCCGGCCGCCCCGGCCTGTTCACCGCCCGCATCCCGACCAGCGATCTCGGGCTCTACAGATTGACGGCAGACAACCTCACCGCTTTCGCCAGCGTCGGCCCGGAGAACCCGCGCGAATTGATGGAAGTGGTCAGCGACCCCACCGCGCTCCAGCAATTGGCGCAGGCAACCGGCGGCTCCTCGCGCCGCATCGGCCGCGAGAGCGGCGCGGCCGTGAACCTGCCGCGCATCGTGCCGGTGCGCTCCGGCAGCCAGTTCGCCGGCAATGACTGGATCGGCCTGAGGATCAGCGATTCCGGCATCGTGCGCGGCGTGCGCATCTCGCCGCTCTTCATCGGCCTGCTCGGCCTTGCCGTGCTGTTCGGCGCCCTCGTCGCCGGCTGGCTTGGCGAGAGCGGCAGGCGCCTCAGGCGTCAGGGCTGAAGCGGATCGAGGTCACCGCTCCGCTGCGCTGCTTCAGCACACCCTCGACCAGCTCCAGGGCCAGGAAGCGCGCCGGATCGGCCGGCCCCGGCAGTACGAACTGGCCAGGCGGCAGGACCTTGAAGCCGAAGCGGGCGTAATAGGGCGCGTCACCGATCAGCAGGATCAGGTCGTGACCGGCCTCGCGCGCGGCCTCGATCGAGCGGTTCATCAAGGCTGCGCCGATCCCCCGACCCTCGAAGGCCGGATCGACGGTCAGCGGCCCGAGCATCAGCGCCTTGTGGCCGCCGGCGAGGACCGCCGTCACCTTCACCGAACCGACGAGGAAGGTGCCGACATGGCTGGCGAAGGACAGGGCCGGCTCGGGCGGCACGCCCTCGCGCAGGCGGAAGGCGGTGCGGGCGAAGCGGCCGGGGCCGAAGGCGCGCTCATGCAGGCGCTCGATCGCGGCGGCGTCCACGGGGAGTTCGTGGCGGATGGTCAGAGGCAGGGATGTCATGATGATCGACGTGTAGCGCGGGAGGCGGATCGGCTGAGCTAAGGGCAGGCGCGTGCGGGCGCATGACCGGGAGGGCGCATTCAGCGCGCCGGTCGTCGCAGGTCTCGCAGGCTCAGCTGGATCATCATGGAAAGCGCCTCTACAGCATCGGGCCGAAAAGGGGAATCCACTTTTCGAAAGAATCTGCTGGGCGGCCAGACGGCCCCCGCGTTCCGCCTGTCCTGCGATGACTTGCCGGCCCCGCCGCTTTGGTCTCAACTCCAGTTTCAGGTGGGGGACCAAGCCACGGAAACCGAGAGCGCTATCGCCTTTCGGAACGGAGGAATCGATGTCCGGATTGAAACCGCTCGCCGCCGCCCTCCTTCTGACGGCGATCTCCCTGCCCGCTCACGCCCAGCAGACGGCACCACCGAAAGAACCCGTCCGCGACGAATTCTTCTGGCTCGGCGAGATCAACAAGGCGAGCACGGTCATCAATTCGGAGCAGGGCCTGCTCGATCGGTCGCTGGCACCGAAGCTGGCGAAAGGCATCGCCAAAGTGATCGAAGCCGGCGGCCAGCCCGGCGCCAAGCGCCCCTCGACCGTCATCACCTTCGAGCCCCTGATGATCAAGGAAGCCGGGGTCGAGGTCACGCTGATCCATGCCGGGCGTTCCAGTCAGGACATGCATGCGACCTACCGCGCCGCGATCATGCGCGACCGGCTCTTGACGCTGGCCGACCAGCTCAACCGGGCGACACGGACCATGGTCGATCTCGCAGTGACGCATCGCGACACCGTCGTGCCCAACTACACCAACGGCGTCGCCGCCCAGCCCAACAGCTATGGCCATTATCTTCTGGGCCTCGCCGCCGGCCTCGACCGCGACGCACAGCGCATCCGCGAAACCTATGCCCGCGTCGACCTTTCGCCGATGGGTACGACCGTGCTCAACGGCACGAGCTGGCCGCTCGATCGCCAGCGCATGGCTGACTATCTCGGCTTCGCCGGCCTCGTCGAGAACGCCTATGACGCCTCGCAGATCGCAGCTGCCGACCTGCCCGTGGAGGTCGGCGGCATCGTCACCGGCATTGCGCTGCATGTCGGCGGCTTCATCGAGGACGTAATGACGCAATATGCCCAGGCACGGCCCTGGATCCTGCTGCGCGAGGGCGGCGGCACGACCGGCAGCGGCAACACCTATGTCTCCAGTGCCATGCCGCAGAAGCGCAACCCGGGCCTGCTGAACGGGACACGCGAGGACGCTTCGACCGCTCTGTCATTGGCGATGGGGCCGGTTTTCAGGGCACATAACATCCCGCCCGGCATGCCTGACGCAAAGGGTGCCAAGGTCAACAGCGCCATGATCGACAGCGCGACCAAGGCCCTGCAGGGGCTCGACCGCATCCTAAAGGCGCTCGCGATCGACCCGGAACGCGCGCTCGAAGAGCTCAACAGCGACTGGACCGCCTCCCAGGAACTCGCCGATGTGCTGATGCGGAAATACAAGCTGCCCTTCCGCGCCGGACATCATTTCGCATCGGAGGTCGTAGACTACGCCAAGCTCAACAACATCAAACCGACCGAGTTTCCCTATGCGCAGGCGCAGGCGATCTACCGCAAGGCGGCGACCGAGATGGGGCTCGCCGCAGCCGAATTGCCGATGAGCGAGGCCGAGTTCCGCGCGACGCTCGACCCCGTCGCGATCATCAAGAACCGCGCCACATCCGGCGGCCCGCAGCCGGCCGAGATGGACCGGATGCTCGCCGAGGCGAAGCAACGCATCGACAGGCAGGATACCTGGATCAAGGATCGGCGCGCGAAGATCGTAGCGGGCCTGGCGAAGCTCGACGCCGATTTCGGCGCGCTGGCGAAAAGCGCGAACTGAACGGCCGGGCAGCCAGGCTCACCATTCGATCGCAGGCGGCTGCCCGGAGATGATCTCCGCCAGCCGCCGCCGCGTTGCCGGCGTCGTACCGTTCGGCAGCCGGTCCAGCGGGAAGAAGCCGGCTTCCGCGATCTCGCGATCTGGCTGCTTGACGCGCTCGACCCGGAACCGGCGGAGCACATAGACGGCAACATGGTCGCGCCGCGAGATCCTGCGGTTGAAGAACAACCCGTGCAGGACCGGCCGCTCGGTCGAGGCGATGCCTGCCTCCTCCGACAATTCGCGTTCCAGCGACAATTCCGCCGTCTCGCCGACCTCGACCCCGCCGCCCGGGAAATGCCAGCCGGGCACATAGGTGTGGCGGATCAGGAAGACCTCGCCACGATCGTTCAGCACGACGCCGCGCACGCCGAAGGTCACGCCGCGCGCGAAGCGGAAATAGACATGCAGCAGGCGGGTCAGCAGGCGCTGCGCGAGTGTTCGCGGCCTGTCCGGATCGGCGGTGAGCTCGGGCGTCTCTGATTGCATCCGATCGATTCTCAAGGCTGGGTTAATTGTCTATGCAAAAACTGCATGACGGACCGTCAACCAGCTCAGTTGTTCCGCCATAAACGCGCCCCAAATGAGGCAGATATCGCACTGCAACATCAGGACACCGAAATCATGCTTCTCTCTTTCATCATCGCCCGCCTCAAGGCCAAGCCGGCCTATGTCTGGAAGCCCGCCGTCACGCTGACCGATTCCCGCATCGTGTCGGAACTGACCGGCGCCGCCAACTGAGGCTTTCGGGCCCTTCCGCAGTCCAGGCGCGCCGTCGGCGCGCTTGACTGATGGCCTCCTGCGGGGGCAAGCGCTTGAGCGTGTTCAAGCTCGCGCATCTGTCCGACCCGCATCTCGGCCCGCTCGCCGGGTTTTCGCTGCATCAGCTCTTCGGCAAGCGCGCGACCGGTTACGTCAACTGGCGTCGCAAGCGCCGGCACGCCCATGACATGGATATCCTGGCGCGGATCGTCGCCGATATCCACGCGCAGGCGCCCGATCACATCGCCTGCACCGGCGACGTCGCCCATATCGGCCTGCCCGACGAGTTCAAGACCGCGATCGCCTTCCTCGATACGCTCGGCCCGCGCCAGACCGTCAGCTTCGTGCCCGGTAATCACGACGCCTATGCCCGCTCATCGCTGAAGCCCTTGGCCGGCCTGCTCGCGCCCTGGATCGCCGATGACGAGGGCAAGGCCGGCTATCCCTGGTATCGCCGCCGCGGACCGATCGCCCTGATCGGCGTCAACAGCGGCGTTCCGACCCTGCCGCTGATGGCGACCGGCCGCGTCGGCAGCGAGCAGATCGCGCGCACCGCGGCGCTTCTGGACCGCGCCCGCGACGAAGGCCTCATCCGCGTCGTGCTGATCCATCACCCGCCCTATGTCGGCGGCGCCAAGCGTGGCCGCGAACTGGTCGATGCCGCCGCCTTCGAGGCGATGCTGAAGCGCAAGGGCGCCGACCTCGTCCTGCACGGCCATAATCACAGCTTCTCGCTGGCCTGGCGGCCGGGCGGCGATCGCGACGTGCCGATCGTCGGCGTGCCCTCGGCCTCGATCGGCCCGCGCGGTCATGGCGAACTCGGCACCTGGCATCTCTTCCGCATCGAGGGCGACGCCAGGGAGCCGCGGATCACGCTGGAACAGCGCGGCTTCGAACCGGACGGCACCGTCATCCTTCGCCAGGAAATCGCTCTGACGAAGGGCGCCTGAAGGGTGTCATCCCGTGCGCGCTGCAGCGTGCAACGCTGCGGCGCAGACACGGGACCGCGCGACGATGAAAACTCCCATCGTCGCGCGCTCGACAGGGTCCCCATTTCTGAGAACGGTCCCGTGTCTGCGCAGCGGCACTGCGCGCCGCAGCGCGCACGGGAAGACAGGGCTCTCAGACGCAGCGGCCGCCGTCGACCGCCAGCACCGAGCCCGTCACCATGTCGGCCTCGTCCGAGCACAGGAACAGCGCCGCGTTGGCGATGTCCTGCGGCGTCGAGAACCGGCCCCACGGGATCGAGGCGGTGAACTGCGCACGTCGCTCCGGCGTATCCTCGCCCATGAAGGTGGCGAGAAGCGGCGTCTCGCCGGCGACGGGCGCGATCGCGTTGACGCGAATCTTGTCCGGCGCGAGCTCGACCGCCATCGACTGCGAGATCAGGTTCGCGGCGCCCTTCGAGCCGTTGTACCAGGTCAGGCCCGGGCGCGGACGCACGCCGGCCGTCGAGCCGATATTCAGGATCACGCCACCGCCATGCTGCCGGAAATGCGGCACGGTCGCACGCGCCATCAGATAGATCGACTTCACGTTGACCGCGAAGATCCGGTCGAACTCCTCCTCGGTCACCTCGGTCATCGGCTTGTTGCGATGGGTGGTGCCGGCATTGTTCACGACGATATCGAGCCGCCCGACCTTGGCGAGAATCTTCTCGACCGCCTTGTCGACGCTCTTGGCCTTGCCGACATCGCAGGTCACGGCGAAAGCCTTGCGGCCGATCGCCCTGGCGGCCTCCTTGGCCTTGTCGCCGTTGATGTCCAGCACCGCAACGCGCGCGCCCTCGCGCACGAAGGTCTCGGCGATGCCGAAGCCGAACCCCTGCGCCGCGCCGGTCACCAGCGCCGTCTTGCCCTTGAGTCTCATGGTCATTCCCTGTGGTCTTGATGCCACGATGTTTGAAACGATTGAGAGCGGCCGTAAATGCGCTTTTTGTGCGCGGGCGGGTGCGGAAATCGGATGACGGGGCCTTACGCCCCGATCTCCTCGCGCAGCATCTCCAGCTCCAGCCAGCGCTCCTCGGCGTCGCCGATCTCGCGCGCGACCTCTTCGAGCCGCGCCGTCGCCTTGGCGAAGAGCTTCGGGTCGCGCGTGTAGAGGTCGCCAGCCACGGCGGCATTGAGCTTCGCGGCCTCCGCCTGCAGCGCCTCGACCTTCTTCGGCAGCGTCTCCAGCGCATGCTTCTCGTTGAAGGAGAGCTTGCGCTTGGAGGAGGACGTGGCCGGTGATGACGCCGCCTTGGCAGCGGCAGGCGCCGCCTTCTCGACCGGCCGCGCCTTGGCCCCGACACCGCGCCCGCGCTGCGCCAGCATGTCGGAATAGCCGCCGGCGAATTCGGTCCAGACCCCGTCGCCATCCGAGATCAGCACCGACGAGACGACGCGGTCGATGAAGTCGCGGTCATGGCTGACCAGGAGAACCGTGCCCTGGTAATCGGCCAGCAACTCCTGCAGCAGATCGAGCGTCTCGAGGTCGAGATCGTTGGTTGGCTCGTCGAGCACCAGCAGGTTCGAGGGCTTGGCCAGCGCCCGCGCCAGCATCAGGCGCCCGCGCTCGCCGCCCGAGAGCGCGCCGACCGGCGTGCCGCGCTGGATCGGCTGGAACAGGAAGTCCTTCATATAGGCGATAACGTGGCGCGGCTGGCCGCCGACCATGACCTGATCGGAGCCGCCCCCGGTCAGCGCATCGCCGAGCGGCGTCGCCGGGTCGAGGCTTTCGCGGCGCTGGTCCAGCGTGACCATCTCCAGCGCCGTGCCCAGCTTCACCGTGCCGCTATCGGGCGCCAGCGCCCCGGTCAGCAGGTTGATCAATGTAGTCTTGCCGGCGCCGTTCGGCCCGACGATGCCGATCCGGTCACCGCGCGCGACGCGCAGGGACAGGTTCTTGATCACGACATTGTCGCCATAGGCCTTGGCGACGTCGATCGCCTCGATGACGAGCTTGCCGGAGGTCTGCGCCTCGCTCGCCTCCAGCCGGACATTGCCCTGCGCGGCCCGCGCCGTGCGGCGCTGGTCGCGCAGCGAATGGAGCTCGCCGAGACGGCGCTGGTTGCGCGTGCGCCGGGCACTGACGCCGTAACGCAGCCAGTCCTCCTCTCGGGCGATCTTGCGGTCGAGCTTGTGGCGGTCGAGTTCCTCCTGCGCCAGCACCTCGTCGCGCCAGGCCTCGAAATCCCCAAAACCCTTATCCATCCGCCGCGTCACGCCGCGGTCGAGCCAGATCGTCGCGCGCGAGAGCGAGGTCAGGAAGCGTCGGTCATGGCTGATCAGCACCATGGCCGAGCGCAGCGATTTCAGCTCCTGCTCCAGCCATTCGATGACCGGCAGGTCGAGATGGTTGGTCGGCTCGTCCAGCAGCAGGATATCGGGCTCCGGCGCCAGCACCCGTGCCAGCGCCGTCCGGCGCGATTCGCCGCCGGACATGGTGGCGGGGTCCTCCTCGCCGGTCAGGCCGAGTTCCGTGATGAGATATTGCGCGCGATAGGCGTCATCGCCCGGCCCGAGCCCCGCCTCGACATAGGCGAGCGAGGTCCTGTAGCCGGTGAAATCCGGCTCCTGCGGCAGATAGCGGATGGTCGAGCCCGGCTGGACGAAGCGCTCGGCATGATCGGGGTCGACGAGCCCCGCCGCGATCTTCAGCAGCGTCGACTTGCCCGAGCCGTTGCGGCCGACCAGGCAGACGCGTTCGCCCGCCGAAACCGCGATCTCGGCGGCTTCGAGCAGCGGCTGTCCGCCGAAGGTGAGCGCGACGTCGCGCAGATGCAGCAAGGGGGCCATGATCCGTCCTGTGTTCGGCCTGCGGGATAGACCGCCACCGCCGCCCTGTCACGCCCGCAAGTCTGGCACGGCCCTTGCCAGCCCTGTTCCGCCCCTTATCGTGATCGGGATTGAGGCCTGATGAGTCCAAGAGCGATGCCCAGCGAACGCCCGATCGGGATCGGCCATAATGGCGGCCCGCCGCTGAAGGAGCGCAAGCGCCGCGCTGCCGCCGGCTCCGGCACTATCGGCCGCTATTTCGACTGGCGCTTCGCCCATCGCAAGGCCTGGAAGAAGCCGCGCGAGATCGCGCTCAGGCGCGAGGAGAAGGCCTCGGCGTTGGGCCTTACCTATGAGGAATATTCGCTGGAGGTCATGGAGCGCGGCTATTTCCCGCAGCCCGAGCATGTCGCGACGATCAAGTCGAAGCGAGCCCAGCGCCGCAAGGATGGCGGCGTGGTCGGCCAGTCCTTGAAGGGCATGAAGCTGAGCTGAGGCTCAGCCGCCTCAACTTCCGAGCCAGCGCCGGGCCAGCCGCGTCGCCGGCTTCTCGAAGAAACGGTAGAGCAGGAGCGCTGCAATCACCGAACCGGCGAGCGCCAGCGCGATATAGAGCGTCGGTGAATGCAAACCGAGCCGCAGCACAACCTCGCGCATCCCCCGGATCACGAAGGGATGGACGAGATACAGCGCGTAAGAGGCGTCACCCACCGCGGCCAAGGCCTTCACCGGCCGCAGCCGCACGATGCCCTCGCGGCCGCAGCCGGCGGCGAGCATCAGCAGGACAGCCGCCCCGCCCCGCCACAAGACGCTGCTCCAGGGACCGTCCGCGCCCGGAACATGGGCAGCCGCGACCAATAATGCGGCACCGGCCATCGCGACGGCGATCCGCAATGCCCCGTGCAATCGCAGGCCCTTCTGCCGGAGCACCGCGATGCCCATGCCGGCGGCGAATTCCAGCACGATCGGCTGGCCCCAGAAACCGAAGGGCAACGAGAGCGGCCCCTTCAAGCTCTCGGCTGCGACCAGAAGCGCCAGAACGAGCGTGATGGCGGGCAAGGTCCAGCGCCGCGGCAGCATCAGGCCGGTGGCGAACAGGGCGTAGAACAGCATCTCGTAGTTCAGCGTCCAGCCCAGCGAATAGACCGGCTGGACGAAGCCTTGGGTCGAGACCACCGGCCAGAACAGGTAGGAGCCGAGAACCTGCCCAAGGCTCGGCACGCCGGAATTGAGCACAGCGGGAACCGCGAGCCCGACCAGCAGGAACAGCGTCGTCACCGCCCAGTAGAGCGGCACGATGCGCGCCAGCCGGCGCTTCAGGAACAGGCGCGAGGCGCCGTCCCGGCCGAACAGGTCCTGCGAGGCATGGACCATGATGAAGCCGGAGACGACGAAGAAGATGTCGACGCCCGCCATCCAGGGCAGGAGATCGCTGCGCGTGAAGCTCAGGCCCGCGCGCGCGGCCACCACGGCGGCATCCGGCTGGACATGGTGGATCGCGACCATGAAGGCCGCGAGCGCGCGCAGGACCTGGATCGAATGGATGGGCTGCACGCGGACCTATGCGACGTGGTGAGAAGGCCGCTCAGCCAAACCACAGCCGCTTGGGATCGTCGAGCCCGAAGCGATGGAGATTCGCGGCAATCGCCGCCAGTCCCTGCTCGGCCGCATCGGTCGCGGTGATGACATGCAGGGCAAAACGTTCCGCCAGATCCTCCATCGGCGGCTTGCCGGCGAAGGCTGCGCGAATCGCCGTCTTGTCCGCGAGCGGCAAGAGATGCGGCGCGATGCCGCCGGCGATGAAGACGCCGCCCGTCGCCTTGAAGACCAGAGCGAGATCGCCGGCGACGCGCCCCAGCAGGCGCCAGAAGCAGACGACGGCCATCAGCGCCGCCGGATCGCCGTCATGCGCGAGCCGGGAAACATCGGCCGCACTGACCTCGGCCTCCAACATGCCGGAGGTCCGGGCCACCGCCTTGTGAAGGCGTACCAACCCGTCGCCGCTGAGGAGATGCTCGACCGTCAGGCGCGGGATGCCTTCGCTCAGCGCCGGCCAGATCCGCTGCTCCGTCTGATCCTCCGGGCCGATACCGATATGGCCGGATTCAGTCGGGATCAGCACGCCGCGCTCGCCCCGCATCAGAAGCGCCGCCGCGCCGAAACCGGTGCCCGGCCCGAGCACCAGTTTCACGCCTTCAGGCTCGGGATCGCCCTCGACCAGAGTGGTGAGATCACTGGGCCGCAGCACCGCGAGCGAGGCCGAGAGCGCCTCGAAATCATTGACCATCAGGCCCTGGCTCAGGCCAAGAGCGCCCGCGATCCGCGGCCCATCGAGATGCCAGACGGCATTGGTCAATTGCGCCTGCCGGCCATCGAGCGGGCCGGCGACGGCGATCACCGCCGAACGCGGCTTCTCCGGCACGTCGGCGAGCACGGCGGCGAAGGCCGCTTCCGCCGTCGGATAGCTGCCCGTGCCGATCCGCGCCAGCGGCCGGTGCGCGCAGTCCGCATCGGTCACCAGCGACAGCCGGCAGTTCGTGCCGCCGATATCGGCGACCAGCACCGGATAGGAGATCGACGGCGGGCGCATCAGAGCGGCTTCCGCCAGGGCGCGAACCAGCCGAGCCCTTCGAGCGTGCCGGCCTCCGGCCGGTACTCGCAGCCGACGAAGCCGTCATAGCCGAGGCCGTCGAGTTCATTGAAGAGCGTCGGGTAATCCGGCCCCGAGGCATCTGGCTCGTGGCGGCCATTGGCGCGGGCGATCTGGACATGGCTGACGAGCGGATAGAGCGCCTTCAGCTTCGCCGAGACGTCGCCGTGGATCAGTTCGCAATGATACATGTCGAATTGCAAACGGACATTCGGACGGCCGGATTCGCGGACATAAGCCGCCGCCTGGTCGAAATCGTTGAGGAAATAACCCGGCATGTCCTTGCCGTTGATCGGCTCCAGCAGGAGATCGATGCCCTGCTCGCCGAGCTTGTCGGCGGCATAGGCGAGCGAGGCCCGATAGGTCTTCTGCGCGACGGGATCGTTGGGATCGGCGAGCCCCGCCATCATGTGCAGGCGCTTGACCCCGGTCTCGTGGACATAGGACAGCGCCGTATCGACGGAAGCCCGGAACTCGTCCTCGCGCCCGGCCAGCGCCGCGATGCCACGCTCGCCTTTGGCAAAGTCGCCGGGCGGCAGGTTGTAGAGCGCCTGCGTCAGCTCCCCGCCGGCCAATGCCAGTCCGACCTGCTCGGGCGTATGCTCATAGGGGAACAGGAATTCCACCGCCTCAAACCCTGCCTCGGCAGCCGCCTTGAAGCGATCGAGGAACTCCCATTCGGTGAACATCATCGACAGGTTGGCGGCAAAACGCGGCATGAGGCTCTCTGCAGGCTGGGCACGGATCGGTCGGCGCAGGTTAGACCGATGCGCCAGCCGCGTCATGGCCAAACGCGGCAGGGAGGGAATGCGTTCCGCTGCGGCCGCATTTCGCGTCATGCTCGGGCTTGACCCGAGCATCTCGAAAACCAGTCCTCACTGATCATGAGATTCTCGGAGCAAGCCCGAGAGTGACAGCGCTTAAGGCTTCGGCGGCGGGTTCGGATCGCTGGAAAAACGCCGGAACACCATGTCGGGCGAAGAGGTGTTGTGGCGCGAATGCGTCGTGCGCCCCATCCAGATATCGGTCGCCTTGCCGCCGGGATAGGACATCAGCGCCTCCTCGCGCCAGCCCTTGGCGCCAGGCTCGCGCAACGCGATGCGGGCGACGTCGTTGTTGAACTCGGTGACATACATCGAGCGCAGCGCGACGAAGCCCTTGCCGCCGGTCACCGGCTGGTCGAGCACGGCATCGAGCACCATCCGGTTCTCGTCGACGCTGTCGAGCTTGAGGCTGCCGGACGAGCCGTCCTTGAAATTCAGCTTGAAGGTCAGCGTCTTCGGATCGAACGCGATCTCCTTGATGTTCACCACCGGGCGCCCGTCCTGCTCGATCGGCCCGAACAGGAAGGAAGAGCCGTAGGAGGAGAAGCCGAGATGCTCCGGCGGCAGCGGCCTGGCCCGCCAGTTGCCGTCCTGCGGATAGACGACGAGCACCTCGTGGGACTTGTCCTTGCCGAGCTTCCAGAGCTGGACGAGATGCAGGCCCTTCTCGACGCGGTCGCCGACGCGGAAGGTCGTCTCCGCCGGGCGCCAGAAGCTCGGGAAAGTGTAGCCGACCAGCCAGTAATCGATCGATTCCCAGAACGTGACGCGGCGTGGCGGCGTCGGCGACGCGAAAGACGGATCGCCCTTCATGTCGCAATTCGTCCAGTCGGCATCCCAGTTGTCGCGCACCAGCCCGGCGACATAGGCCGGATGCGCCGCCACGATCTGGAAGCGCCGGACCTCGGGTGAGATCGCCTTGATCGTGACGTTGTCCTTCTCGGCGCAGAGCACCGGCTCGGATTCGTTCTTCACCTCGACGGCGATATCGCCCGCTGCCCGCGCAACCGTCAGCGAGGCGAGAAGAGCGACCGAAACGGCGAGCGGGCGAAGAAAACGAGTCATGGCAATCCCTGGTGACGGTTTCCGAAACAGCCTGATCGCGGCCGGATGAACCTGGGCTGACCGAGCTGGACAGGAACCGGGCCATGGTTGGCTGCGACTCGGCGGGCTTCGGGTTCTCCGGCAACTGCCGGGAAGCAGCATCGTTCCGCTCGACGGCAGCGAGCGATGGCGGCTCGAACGCCCGTCCGGATGCCCTTTGAAGCGCCTTCAGCCGGTCAGGATGGCGTAGACATCGCCCGAACTGGCCGCGCCCGGCAGGCCGCGCAGGAAATCGCCCATCGCCTCGGCGCTCGCGGGCTCGCCGAGTTCGAGGACCTGGCTATCGCCGATCGCGACATTGAAGCGATAGGGGCCGAGTGTTTCCAGCAGGACGAGGCAGGCCTCTGCAACCTCGCGCCGCATCGTCGTGAATTCGAAGGAGATCACCGGCACCGCCTTGGTCAGCCCCGCCAGCACATGCGCCTCGAAGCCCTCGACATCGATCTTGAGCAGCTTCGGCAGGCCGTAGCGCAGGATCAATCGGTCGAGCGTGGTGCAGGGCACCGCGATCTCGTGATCCCAGGCCTGCTCTTCCGAAGGCGCCTGCTCTTCCGGGCCGCGCACGCTGGCAGGCGCGCCGATGAAGGCGGCCGAGGCCGTCGAGACAGCCGGGTTCCGGCTGTTGATCCGGAGCACGATCGAGCCCTCGTGATCGCCGCAGGCCGCCTCGACCAGCGTCACCAGCGGATCGCGCCGATGGATCAGGCGGATGACGCGGGCCGCGCCCGGTTGCGGCTCGAGTGCGACGACGCGCGCGCCCAGACGACGGAAGGACGAGACCCGGTCGCCGACATGAGCGCCGACGTCGAAGGCGAGATCGCCGGGCCCCAGGAATGCCCCGTAGAGCCGGTCCATCGCCGCATGGCGTTGCTTGTCGCCGTGATAGATGCGCAAGGAGCGCGAGAGCGCCTTCACCGTCCCCTTCGGATAGGTGACGGCGTTCATGCCGCCTCCCCGTCGCGGATCGCGGCCAGAACCGGCGGCAGGTCGAAATCCTCCGGGATGCCGCACAGCCCGCGTCGCGTCAGCCAGGCGCCGCAACCGGGCGACGCGGTCAGCATGGCGAAGGGAATCGCCAGCACGTAGCCAGCCGTCAGCGGCAGCGACCAGACCAGAACCGCCGGCGCCATCACGCCGAGCGTGGCGAACAGATAGGCCCCGAACAGCAGATGCGGCCACAGGCCGGCGAAGGCCGTCGCGAAGGAAAGGGCATGGACGTCGCGGGCCTGCCCGTTCCAGCCGATCCTCGCCCGACCGAAGGCAAGCCCGGCCATGAACAGCGTCGTCCGGAAGCTCGACACCGCGCCCTGCAGGAAGGCGAAGACGAGTTCGATCGCAGCCGAGGCCAGGAAGCGCGCCCGGCCGCCGTAACGCGCGGCGCCGCCCGGCGTGAGCAGGATGTCGGCGAAGCCCGCCAGCTTCGGCGAGAGGTACATCGCCAGGAACAGGAGATAGAGCCCGCCGGCAAGCACGGCCGGATAATCGGCGATCGCCCGGTCCTCGAGAACCTTCAGCGGCAGGAGCGCGATCATCAGCGTCCAGGCCGGCAGGCCGAGGAACATCAGGATCGCCCAGATCAGCTGGAACCGGCTCATCGGCTTGAGGCCGGTCAGGTCGAGCAACTTGAGATATTGCAGGTTGCCGAGGCACCAGCGCAGGTCGCGCTTGGCGAAGTCGAGCATGGTCGGCGGGTTCTCCTCCCAGCTTCCGCCTTCGACCGGGAGCACGCGCACCTCGTAACCGGCCCTGCGCATCAGCACCGCCTCGACCTGGTCATGGCTCATCACCGCCCCGCCCAGCGGCGGCCCGCCCGGCAGCACCGGGAGATGACAGTGATGGCGGAACGGCGCGATCCGCACCAGGGCATTGTGCCCCCAGAACGGCCCGCAATCGCCGGCCCACCAGGCCGAGCCCATCGTATAGGGCCGCATGCCGTGGCGCATGCCGAACTGGAAGATGCGGGCGAAGGCGGAGCGACTGGGCATGCCGACCACGAGGCTTTGCAGGATTCCGAGCTTCGGATGCGCTTGCATCATCCGGGCCATGCGCAGGATCGCCTCGCCCGCCATCACGCTGTCAGCGTCGAGCGGCAGCATCAATTCGTAGCGCTCGCCCCAGCGCTCGCAGAAATCGCGGAGGTTGCCGGCCTTGAATCCGGCATTGTCGCTGCGGCGGCGATAGGTCAGGCGCGCCGGCTCGCCGATCTCGCGCGCCCAGGCTTCGGCCAGCCTTTCCTCGGCCGCGGCGACAGCCGGGTCGTTGGTATCCGACAGCACGAAATAGTCGAACCAGACGCCCTCGCCTGTCGCATCCAGGCTGTCCTTGACGGCCTTGAGCCGACGGAATGCGCGCGCCGGGTCCTCATTGCGCAACGTCATCAGCACGGCGGTGCGCAAGGTCAGCGGCGTCGCCTGCTGTCCGGCTGCGAAAAAGGGCGCGACGTCGGCAAGCCCATCCGCCTTGCGGTGCAGGAGCCACAGCCCGATCGCGGCATTCCAGAAACCGAGCACGGTCCAGGGCGCGCCGAACAGGAAGGCGACGAAGATCGCCACGTCCGCAGCGGTCCAGCCTCCGGCCCCGAGCACCCGCGCAAGCCCGGCGGCCAGCAGGGCGAGCGTCACGAGATTCAAGGCGAGGACGAGGAACCGCCGGCGGCGCAGCGCGGTTTCCGCCTGCAGCCCGGCCGGGGTCAGGCCGCTCGGCCCGGCCTCTTGCATCGCCCGCCGGAACGTGGTCGGAGCGGGACGCTGGTTCATGGCGGTCTCTGTCATGGTAGGCAGACAGGCTCGGACGGACGGGATCGGACGCGAATGGCGCGGGAGCTAAAGCCTGCAACCTCGATTGACGCAAGGGCAAAGGCTCTTGCGCTTTGGTATACGGCACCCCGTGAATGCAACCTGAATGAGATCGCCTTGCCCGCGCCCGGGCCGGAGGACTGCCGCGTCACGACGCTGTGGAGCGGCGTCAGCCGCGGCACCGAGCGGCTGGTTTGCGAAGGCCGCGTGCCCCGCTCCGAGCATGAACGCATGCGGGCCCCGTTCCAGCAGGGCGACTTCCCGTTTCCCGTCAAATACGGCTATTGCGCCGTCGGCCGCGTCGATGCCGGCCCGCCCGACATGCTGGGCCGCATCGTCTTCTGCCTTCATCCCCATCAGGACCGCTTCGTCGCCCCGCGCGACAGCCTGGTCCCGGTGCCGGACACGGTTCCGGCCCGGCGCGCCATCCTCGCCGCCAACATGGAAACGGCACTGAACGCCCATTGGGATGCCGCCTCCGGCCCCGCTGACAGGATCGTGATCGTCGGTGGCGGCGTGCTGGGCCTGCTCGTCGCCTGGCTGGCCGCCCGGCTGCCGGGAGCCGAGGTCACGCTCGTCGATGTCGAACCGCGCCGCGCCGCGCTCGCCGCCGAGCTGGGCTTGCGCTTCGCCCTGCCGGACGCAGCGCCACGCGACGCCGATATCGTCTTCCATGCCAGCGCCACGGCGGCAGGGCTCGCGACCGCCATCGCGTCCGCCGGCACAGAGGCACGGGTCGTCGAACTGAGCTGGTATGGCGAAGGCGCAGTCCCCGCCGCGCTCGGCGGAGCCTTCCATGCACGCCGGCTCCAGCTCGTCTCCTCGCAGGTCGGCCTGGTCTCGGCCTCGCGGCGCGCACGTTGGGATTATACACGCCGGTCACAGGCCGCGATGGCATTGCTCGCCGACGACAGGCTCGATGCGCTGATCACCGACGAAATCGCCTTTCGCGACCTGGCCGAGCGCCTGCCCGGCCTGCTCGCGCCCGGCGCCGCTGGCCTGACAGCCGCGATTTGCTATGAAACGCGCGCCTGACCGCGCCGCCTGAAACGCAATCCCCGGGAGATCGCATGTTTTCCGTCGAAGTCCGCGACCGCATCATGATCGGCCATTCCCTGCCCGATCCCTTCTTCGGTCCGGCGCAGAACATGCACGGCGCCACCTTCGTGGTCGATGTCGCCTTCTTCAGGGAATCTCTTAACAGGCAGAACGTCGTCGTCGATATTGGCGCGGCGCTCGACACCCTCGCCGAGACGCTGAAGCCACTGAAGTATCAGAACCTCGACGCGCTCCCGCAATTCGCGGGCGTGCTGACCACCACCGAATTCCTATGCAAGCACATCTTCGACGCCATGGCCGCGGCGGCGAAGGCTGGCGCGCTCGGCGCGGATGGCGCAGGGCTGAGCAAGATTCGCGTGACCCTGCACGAGACCGATCTCGCCCGCGCCAGCTACGAGGGCGCGCTCGCGTGAGCGCCATCGTCTTCGCCATCCCCGGCGATATCGATGCACCGACAGGCGGTTACGGCTATGATCGGCGCTTGCTGAGCGAATGGCGCGAAGTCGGCGTCGAGTCCCGCCATCTCGCCCTGCCCGGTTCCTTTCCCTTCCCGACGGCCGAAGACCTTGGAGCGACAGAACAACTCCTCGCCGCTGTCGCCCCTGGCGACATCCTGCTGATCGACGGCCTCGCCTTCGGTGCGTTCCCCGAAGCACTCGCAGCCCGCTTCGCGGATCGGCTTGTCGCACTGCTGCACCACCCGCTGGCGCTGGAAGCCGGACACAGCCCGGAGACGGCGGAGAGGCTGCGGCGAAGCGAAATGCTGGCCCTGCGCCATGCACGCGCCGTCGTGGTCACCGGCCCAGCGACGAAACTTACTCTGACGGCGGAATTCGGCGTCCCCGCCGATACCATCGCGGTCGCGATCCCCGGCGCCGATCCGGCACCACGAGCCAAGGGCTCCGAACGCGGCGAAGCGCTCCACATGCTCGCCGTCGGCTCGCTCATTCCGCGAAAGGGCTACGGCATCCTCGTCGATGCGCTGGCAGCGATCGCGGATCGGCCCTGGACCCTGACCATCGCCGGCTCGCCCGATCATGCCCCCGCAACCGCAACGGCACTGCGCGACGATGTCGCCCGCGCCGGATTGACGGAACGCATCCTGCTGACCGGTAGCGTCGGAGCCGAAAGGCTCGCCCAACTCTATGACGAAGCCGATCTTTTCGTGATGCCATCGCTCTACGAAGGCTACGGCATGGTGCTGACCGAGGCACTCGCCCGCGGCCTGCCGATCATCACCACGCTGAGCGGGGCCGGCGCCGAAGCCCTGCCCGATGCCGCCGCCCTCAAGGTGCCGCCCGGTGACGCTGTGGCACTTGCCAAGGCGCTCGCAAGGCTGATTGATGCGCCGGCAGAGCGTCGGCAGCGTGCCGATGCCGCGTGGGCCGCAGCCGGCGATCTGCCGCGCTGGAGCGAGACCGCGCGCATCGTCGCGCAGGTCTGCCTGCGCGAGGGCGGCCGAAAGGTGGGGTAATGGCTGGTTTCTCTCCTGAATGGCTCGCATTGCGCGAGCCTGTCGATCATGCGGCGCGCAATCCGCAGGTTCTCGCCGCGGTCGGTGGCTATTTCGCTGAGAAGGCCTCGCTCTCGGTGCTCGATCTCGGCTGCGGCGCCGGCTCGAACCTGCGCGCGACCTATGCCGCCCTGCCCGATCGCCAGCACTGGACGCTCGTCGACCACGACCCCGCGCTTCTCGCCTTCGCCCGCGAGCGCCTCACCGACTGGGCCGACGAGGCGCGCGAGCAGGGTGAGGAACTCGTGCTCGCCAAGGACGGCAAGGCGATCACGGTCGACACCCGCAAGGTCGACCTGAACAAGGATCTCGAATGGGTGCTGGGCTGGCAGCCCGATCTGGTCACCGCCGCCGCCCTCTTCGACCTCGCCTCGAAGCGCTGGATCGAACGCTTCGTCGCTGCGCTGGCCAGCCAGCACCTGCCACTTTACGCCGTGCTCACCCATGACGGCCGCGAAACCTGGCAGCCAGAGCATCCGGCCGATGCCGGCATCCATGCCGCTTTCACCGACCATCAGCACGGCGACAAGGGCTTTGGCCCTGCGGCCGGCCCGGATGCCTGCGAGATCATGGCGGAAGCTTTCCGCAAATCGGGCTTCGCGATCTCGAGCGGCGACAGCAACTGGCTGCTCGATACGAAGCATCGGCCGTTGCGGGAGGCGCTGGCGGAAGGCATCGCCGCAGCGGCCGGCGAAACCGGCCGCCTCGATCCGAAGACGATAGCGGATTGGCTCGCGGCGCGCCGCGAGGCGCAGTCGGCGATGATCGGCCATCAGGATTTCTGGGCCCGGCCGATCTAGAACCGCCTTACCTCACCCAAGGCAGCATACGCCGCATCACGCCGTCCTTGAGGATCAGGCGGTGATGCAGCGCAGCGCCTATATGCATCAGAGCAAGCGCCCCGGTCGCCAGCGCGAGCTTGCCATGAATGTCGAGCACGCGCTTGGCAGCCTCTTCGTTCGGTCTCGCCAGCGCCGGCAGGTCGAACAGATCGAAGATCGTCAGCGCCGGAAACAGCGAAACCCCGATCCAGCCGAGCAGCGGCACGACGAGCAGCAGGCCGTAGAGCAGCCAATGCACCAGATGGGAGGCCGCCTTCTGCCACCAGGCCAGCGTCGGCTCGTCCGGCGGCGCGCCATGCAGCAGGCGGTAGGCGAGCCGGCCCGCCATCAGCCATAGCAGCAGGAAGCCGGTGAGCTTGTGCGCGCTGTAGAGGCCGTTCGTCAGCCCGTCCCAGATGTTCAGCACGTTGCCGCGATAGGTCATGGTCAGGCCGACCGGGATCATCAGGAAGACGGCCGCCACCGTGATCCAGTGCAGCGTCCGGGCAATCGGACTGTAGGTGCGGGTTATCGGCATCTCGTCTTGCATCGGAAAGCCCCTGACCTGCTGCCGGAACGGCATTCATCCCATATTCAAGCGTTTGCGCCCATAGGACGGCGATGCGCTCCGGAGGTTCCCGCTTTCGCTTGCCGACGGGCGCGGCCTGACGTGGTTTTGATCGTGGAACCCGCACCATGCCGGCCACGTTGCTGGCAGAGTGCACTGCGAAGCCCTATATCGATACCGATGGTGCCCTGGATGCCCCTCGGCCGGTCGCCGGCCCAATCTGACGGACTTTTCGATGCCTGAGTCGCGTACGCTCTTCGGCCCCTCCCTCCAGACGGATCTCGTGAAGGTCGAACGGGCGATTGCCGAGTTTCGTGCCGGCCGGCCGGTCCTGCTCCGCGACGGCGAGCGGCTCGCGCTGGCCCTTTCCGCCGAGCTCGCCGACGCCGACCTCGCCCGCAGCTTCGACACGCTGGCGCAGGGTCGCGGCCATCTCGTGCTGAGCGCCGCACGCCTGCGCCGTCTCGGTGCCAAAGGGCGGCTCGAGACCGGCATTTTCGCGCTGCCGACGATCGACACCGACCGCATCGAGACGCTTGCGCTCAAGATCGACGGCCGCATGGATGCGCCTGTCGCGCCAGCCTCCGCCCTCGACGAGGCCGCGCTCGAGCTTTCGCGTCTTTCGCTGGTGCTGCCGGCGGTGATCCTCGTACCCGTGAGCGTCGAAGCGGTCGCCGGCGAACCGCTCGTCGAGGTCGAGGTCGCGGCCGTGAACGGCTACCGCGCCGAGCAGGCGGCGACGCTGAAGGTCGTCGGCCGCGCCCCGGTGCCATTGGAAGGCGCTCCCGATACCGAATTCGTCGTCTTCCGCGGCGGCGAGGGCCTGCGCGACCAGGTCGCGATCATCGTCGGCAAGCCCGATCTTGCGGCCGCCGTGCCGGTCCGCCTGCACTCGGCCTGCCTGACCGGGGACCTGTTCGGCTCGCTGAAATGCGATTGCGGCGACCAGCTGCGCGAGACCGTGCAGTGGATGGCCGAGAACGGCGGCGGCATCCTGCTCTATCTCGACCAGGAAGGCCGCGGCAACGGCATCTCCAACAAGATGCGCGCCTACAAGCTGCAGAGCCAGGGCTGGGACACCTACGACGCCGACGAGGTCCTCGGCTTCGATCTCGACCAGCGCCATTTCGATTTCGCCGCGACGATGCTGAAGCAGCTCGGCGTTTCCAGCGTGGTGGCGCTGACCAACAACCCGCAGAAGATCGGCGCGATCGAGGCGGCAGGGCTTGAAGTCGCCGCGACCCAGCGCGTGCTCGGGCGGCCGAATGCCCATAACGTCCGCTACCTCGCCTCCAAGCGCGACCGTGCCGGCCATTTCATCGACATGGACGCGCTGATGGCGCGCGCCGCCCCGACGGATTGACCGCGCTCCCGTTTGCGATCAGGCCTGGCTGATGCCCGAGCCCGAACACGCCTTGCCCGAGAGCTCCGCGCGCTGGCCGCTCGCCAGCGTCTGCGCGATCGTGTTCGTCGCCTGGCTCGCCCTGTCCTGGCCCTGGCTGTCGGGCACGCTCACCATTCCCTGGGATGCCAAGGCGCATTTCCACCCGCAGCTCCAGTTTCTCGCCGATGCCTGGCACAAGGGCCTCTCGCCGTTCTGGACGCCCTATGTCTTTTCGGGCTCGCCACAGGTCGCCGATCCGCAATCGCTGATCTTCTCGCCATCCTTCGCGTTGATAGCCTTGCTGAACCCGGCTCCGGATTTCCGCTGGAGCGACGGCGCCGTCCTCGGCACGCTGCTGCTCGGCGCCTTGTCGATCGTCCTGATCTTCCGGGATCGCGGCTGGCATCCGGCCGGCGCTGTCGTCGCGGCGCTTGCCTTCGCCTTCGGCGCGGCGGCAGCCTGGCGCATCCAACATGTCGGGCAGGTGCTCAGCCTGGGCTATTTCGCGGTCACGCTCTTCCTGCTCTCGCGCGCGCTGGAGCGTGGCTCGATCGGCTATGGCTTCGCTGCCGGCATCGTCTCGGGCTTCATGGTTCTGGGGCGCGACCAGGTCGCCTTACTCGGGGTCTATGTGCTCGCCGGCCTCGTCATTGCCGCGATCCTGATGGCGCAGAGCCCGTGGCGCGCCTTCCGTGCGAGCCTGCCACCGCTCATCGCCGGCACGCTCGGCGCCGTCCTGGTCGCGACGATCCCGATCCTGCTGACCGCCTTCATCGCGCAGGAATCGAACCGCCCCGTCATCGATTTCGTCGAGGCCGGCAAGGGCTCGCTGCACCCGGCCGCCCTGCTGACGGGGGTCTTCGCCAATCTCTACGGCGCAGCCGGGCCGCTCGCCGATTTCTGGGGCGCGCCGAGCCCGGCCTGGGAGGCGCGCTTCGGGCCGCTCAGCCTCTTCCTCGCCCGCAACATGAGCCAGCTCTATCTCGGCTTGCTGCCGATCGGGCTGATCCTCACGGTGGGCCTCGTCCGCGGTGCGCTCTGGCGGCGCGAGATCGTTCCGCTCACCATCGCGGCGCTGATCGTCCTGCTCTTCGCGCTCGGCCGTTACACGCCGGCCTTCCGCCTGCTGTTCGAACTGCCCGGCATCAGCTTCTACCGCCGCCCGGCCGACGCGCTCTTCATCCTCGGTGCCTTGCTCGCCCTGCTCGGCGGCTACCTGACTCATCTCATCATGACCGGCACTGCCCCGAAGGCGCGGCCCTGGCAGGTCGCCGTCGAGGCCCTGATCTTCATCGGCGCGCTCGCTCTCGCCATCTGGCTCGCCTGGACGGTCGGGCGCATTCCGGTCGCGGCCATGCCGCTCGTCATCGCGGCGCTGTGCGGCGTGCTCTCGCTCGGCGGCCTCGTTGCCGCGCGCGGATTTGCCAAACGAGGTTCCGTACTCGCGGCGACCCTGGTGCTGGCCGCGACGCTGACCATCGACCTCGCAGTCAACAATGGACCGAGCGAATCCACCGCCCTGCCGGCAAAGATGTATGACGTGCTGCGCAAGGACAGCAGCAACGACACCATCGCCCTGCTGAAGCGCGAGACGGCCCGCACCGCCGCCCCCGACCGGCGCGACCGGATCGAGCTCGCGGGCATCGATTTCCATTGGCCGAATGCCAGCCTCGTCCACGACCTCGACAACACGCTGGGCTACAACCCGCTGCGTCTCGGCCTCTACACCAAGGCGACCGGGGCCGGAGATCACGTCGCCCTTCCCGATCAGCGCACCTTCTCCCCGCTGATGCCGGGCTACCGCTCGCAGCTCGCCGACATGCTCGGCCTGCGCTTCATCGCGACGGGCGTCCCCGTCGAGCAGATCGACAAGCGCCTGAAACCCGGCGACCTCAGGCAGATTGCCCGCACCAAGGACGCCTTCGTCTACGAGAATCCGCGCGCCCTGCCGCGCGTGCTGCTGGTGACCGATGCCCGGAAGGCGGATTTCGATGCGATCCTCAAGACCGGCGCGTGGCCTGAAGGTTTCGACCCGCGCCGCACCGTCCTGCTTGATCGCGATCCGCCGCCGCTCCCGACCGGCCCTCTCGGCCCGGACAGCGTCGCGATCCGCGACTACGGCACCACGACCGTGACGCTGGCGGCCGAGACGGCGCGCGGCGGCTATCTCGTGCTCAACGATGTCTGGCACCATTGGTGGCAGGTCGAGATCGACGGAAAGCCGGCCGAATTGCTCCGGGCCAATGTGCTGTTCCGGGCCGTCGTCGTGCCGCCCGGCAAGTCGACGGTGCGCTTCGTCTTCCGCCCCCTGGACGGCCTCTGGCAGGATATCGTCGCGCATCTGCGCAAGCCTCCGGCAAACCAGCCGGGATAGAGGCCGGCCGCGGCCGACAGGCAAAAATCGCCTCTCCTGCCAATTTCCGCCGCGCTGTCGTGTCAGAGAGCCCGGCCTGACAGCGAACCTGCGAGACAACCATGACGGCCGCGCCCGCTTCGACCCAAGGCGAGACGAAGGCGACGCGGCGCGAATGGCTCGGCCTGATCGCGATCGCCCTGCCTTGCATGATCTATTCGATGGATCTGACGGTGCTGAACCTCGCAGTGCCGACGCTGACGCGCGAGTTGAAGCCGAGCGCCAGCCAACTCCTCTGGATCATCGACATCTACGGCTTCATGGTCGCCGGCTTCCTGATGACCATGGGCACGCTGGGAGACCGCATCGGCCGTCGCAAGCTGCTGATGATCGGCGCTGCGTTCTTCGGCGTCGCCTCGACGGTCGCCGCCTTCTCGAACAGCGCCGAGATGCTGATCGCGATGCGCGCCGTGCTCGGCATCGCCGGCGCGACACTGGCCCCCTCGACGCTCTCGCTGATCACCGTGATGTTCACGAACGAGAAGGAGCGCACCTTCGCGATCTCAATGTGGATCGCCAGCTTCTCGGCCGGCGCCATCATCGGCCCCGTCGTGGGCGGCTTCCTGATCGAATATTTCTGGTGGGGCTCGGTCTTCCTGATCGCCGTGCCGCCGATGCTGCTCCTGCTCGCGATCGGTCCCATCCTGCTGCCGGAATATCGCGCGCCGCGCGCGGGGCGCCTCGATATCCCGAGCGCGCTGCTCTCGCTCGCGGCCGTGCTGGCGCTCGTCTACGGCATCAAGCACTGGGCAGCCGACGGCTTCGACTGGCTGGCCGCCGTGGCGATCCTCGTCGGCCTCGCCTTCGTGCTGATCTTCATCCGGCGGCAGAAGCGTCTCGCCGACCCGATGGTCGATCTCGCCATGTTCCGCATACCGGCCTTCCGCGCGGCGCTGACGATCAACCTCGCCAGCATCCTCTTCATGTTCGGCAGCTTCATCTTCCTGGCGCAGTATTTTCAGCTCGTTGCCGGGTTGACGCCGCTGCAGGCCGGGCTCTGGTCGCTGCCCTCGGCGGTCGCCTTCACGCTCGCCTCCTTCGTGACGCCCGCCCTTGTCGGGCGTTACAAGCCGGCAGCGCTGATGGCCGGCGGTATGGCGGTCTCGGCACTGGGCTTCGTCTGGCTCGTCTTCGCACCGAGCCTGATCCAGATCGTCTCGGCTTCGGTCGTGTTCTCGATCGGCTTCACGCCGGTGATCACGCTGACGACCGGCATCGTCGTCGGCTCGGCCCCGCCCGAGCGCACCGGCGCGGCCTCGGCGATGTCGGAAACCTCGGCCGAGCTCGGCGGCGCTCTCGGCATCGCCGTGCTCGGCAGCCTCGGCGCCGCACTCTACCGCAGCCGCATGGCGGATGTCGCGGTGTCCGGCGTCAGTACGGAGGCGCTCGCTCCGGCACGCTCGACCCTGGGCGGCGCGCTGGCGCTGGCCGCGGGGCTCTCGCCCGATCAGGCCGGGCCGATGCTGGCGCGCGCCAGCGACGCCTTCATGGTCGGCTTCCGGGCGGCGGCCGTGCTCTCGATCATCGGCATGCTGTTCTGCATCGCCGTCACCCTGACGACCTTGCGCGACGCCCGTGCCGGCGACGCGCACTGAGCTTCATCTCAGGCCAGAGCGCCCATCGCTGCGATCGGCTGGACGGGCAATCCGTCCAGCACCTTGGCGAGGCCGGCCGGATCGACCTCCCCGCCCCGCATCGTCTCGTCACGATGGATGCCGCCAGCGATGAACAGGCTGTCGAAGCCCATCAGGCGCGCGCCAGCCAGGTCGGTGCGGACGGCATCGCCGATCACCAGCACCTTGCCGGGCTCGACCGGCCGCCCACCGCGCGCATCGGCCGCTGCCGCGAGCGCGAGCTCATAGGCCGGGCGATAGGGCTTGCCGGCCCAGGCGACGGAGCCCCCGAGTTCCTCATAGATCGTCGCGAGCGCACCGGCGCAGGGCAGCAGGTCCTCGCCGACATGCACGACAAGATCCGGGTTGCCGCAGATGAAGGGCAGGCCGCGCCGGGCGAAGCGCTCGAGCAGCGGCCGGTACTGCTCCGGCGTCTCGGTGCGGTAGTCGTTGAGCTCGGTCGCGACGACGATATCGGCCGGCTCTTCACCGACAAGCGCGACGTCGAGCCCGTCGAACACGGCCCGGTCGCTCTGCCAGCCGATGTGATAGGCGCGCTTGTGATGGCTCTGCGCGATCAGGGCGCGCGTGACGTCGCCGGAGGTGACGAGCCGGTCCCAGGCCTCACGCGGCACGCGCTTGGCATCGAGCAAACCGGCGACCTGCTTCGACGGCCCCGGCGCATTCGAGAGCAGCACCACCGTGCCGCCGCGCTCGCGATAGGCCATCAAGGCCTCGCAGGCAGGCTCCAGAGCCCAGAGCCCGTCATGCACGACGCCCCAGACATCGCTGATCAGCACATCGTAGCGGGCGAGAAGATCGCCCGCCCGCTTCAGAACCGGAACACTCATCAGGAACGCGCCTCCGCGGCGATACGCGCCTCGACATCGGCGCGGCGCGGCAACGGCGCGACCGCGCCATAGCCCTGCGTCGACAGCGCCGCCGCGACATTGGCGTAGGCGCCCGCAGTGAAGGCATCGCCCGTGCGCAGATACTCGGCGAGGAAGGCGCCGTCATAGCAATCGCCAGCGCCGGTCGCGTCGATCGCATCGACCTTGATCGGCCGGAAGCGTTCGCGCCGGACCGGCGTCGCCACCAGCGAGCCCTCATGGCCAAGCGTCAGCGCCACGACCCGCGCGCCGAGACCGAGATAGAAATCGACGATGGCATCGGGATTGTTGAGCCCTGTGAGCTGCGTCGCGTCGTCGAGGCCGGGCAGGATGATGTCGGCCATGGCGCAGGCGGCATGGATGATCGCCTTCGCGCGGGTCAGCGGCCAGAGCTTCAGGCGCAGGTTGGTGTCGTAGGCGGTGAGCACGCCCGCCTTGCGCGCGGTCTCGAACGCCTCGAACACGGCATCGCAGGCGTCGGCCGAGATCGCCTGGCTGATGCCGGAGGCCTGGATGATGCGGGCGGAGCGGATCAGGTCGCGCGGCAGGTCGCGCGGGCCGTAGAAGCTCGCAGCCGAGCCGGCGCGCAGATAGGAGAAGACATGGCCCGACGGGCCGTGATCGACGAAATACAGGCCTGTCGGAGCAGTCGGATGGGTCGAGACATGCGTGTCGTCGACGCCCTCGCGCTGCCACAGGCCCCGGATCGAATGGCCGGCGCTATCGTCGCCGAGCGCGCCGAGATAGCCGACCGACATGCCCTGCCGCGCCGCCGCTACGGCGCAATTCGAGGTATCGCCGCCATGGCCGAACTGGAAGGCGCCGCTTTCGGCACGGGTCGCATTGAACTCGCCGAGCGGTTCGCCGAGGCAAAGGAGATCGAAGCGGCTGTCGGTCACGTTTCAAACCATTCAGATGGCGCGGGAACGCCGGGAACACGGTCTTCCTAGAGCATCGAATGGCAAAGTGAAATCCAGGGCGAGGGAAGAATTCGATCGCCGGAGGTGCCCGGCGCCAGCCACCTATTCCGCCGCTTCCCGCTTCGGCGCCGCGCTCATCAGCCGGTCTGCCAGCTTGACGATCTCCTGGCGAAGCGCCGCGTCATTGGCTCCCGCACTCCCGGCCCGACGCAAGGCCGAGATGTCATCCATGAGCTGGGTCCGGTCGGCTCTTGCCTGGGTCAGCGCGCCCTGCAGCGTCTGAAGCTCGGCCCGCAGCATCTCGATCTGGCTCTCGCGTTCGTTCTGAGCATCCTGCAAGGTCGCGATCTCCTCCCCGTTCCGCCGCTTGGCCGCCTCATGGTCGCTCCTGGCGGCGGCCAGTGCCAGATCCAGCGCTCCGCGCATGTCCTTTGTCGCGGCATGCTCGGCCTGCTCCTGCCGGAGCTGCGCTTCGAGCTGCCGCGCCGCCACCTCTGCCGCGCTGGCACGGGCATCGGCGGCGGCGAGCCCGGCCTCGGCCTGTGCGGCGCGCGCGTCGAAGGCATCCGCCCGCACCCGCTCGCCATCGCGCTCGCCGGTCATCGCGGAAAGCGCCGCCTCGCTGGAGGCAAGGCGCTCCTCGGTCAGGGCAAGCTTGCCGGCAAGTTCGTCGCGCTTCCCCTGCAACACCATAAGGCGGGTCCCGCCCTCGACCTGCTCGACGCGCAGCTTCTCGGCATGGCTGCGGCTCTCGGCCAGTTCCCGCTCGCGCTCTGCGAGCAAGCTCTCGACCCGGCCGACGGTCTCGCGCTCCTGCGCCAGCTCGCCATTGCGCGCGACCAAGTCGGCGCCGGTGCCTGTCAGGGCCGCGCGCGTCTCTTCCAGATTGCGTTCGAGGCTGGCGAGATCCGCCACCCGCTTCTCCAGCGCAGCCGTCGTTTCGCCATGGCCGGAGCGCTCGCTCGCGAGCGCGGCCTGCGTATCGGAAAGCGCGCTGCGTGTCGTTGCGAGATCGGCCTCGAGGCCGCCGATCCGGGTATCGCGCTCACCGAGCTCGCGCTCCAGCCGCCCGATCGTCATGTCGCGCCGGCCGAGCTCCTGCATCGCACCGGCCTTGGCGGCAAAGCCGCGTTCGGCATCCTGCTCGGCCGAGCGCATGCGCAGGGCAAGCTCGGCGCGTAAATGGTCGCGGTCAGCGGCGATTTCGGCGAGCGACAAGGGGAACGCTGCTTCGGCTCGCTTGCGCGCCAGCCGGTCGGCCCGCCGCGCCAGCGCCGGCACGGCTGCGAGAGCCAGCAAAGCCGCGCAGAGGAAGCCGAGCGCGAACAGCATGGCGGCTTCGATCAAGTCTCAAGGCTCCCGGCGATGCAGCATGGGCTCAGGCCGAATCTGCCATGCCAGCCATGTCATGGCCAGAGATAGTCGCCCGAACGTGAGGGCAACCATCTTTCGGCACCGTACGCCCCGCGGCTAGAACGGGTTCCAGGTCGCCTGCGGCGTGAACTTGAGATAGCCGAGATTGACGCCGAGCCGCCAGCCGACGCCGGTGCGGATCGGCACGACCGTAATGCCCTCCGCCGTCAACGCGGTGAAGCCGAAGCCGCCGATGAAATAGGCCGATCCGTCCACCCCGGCGAAACGCTGGTAGAGCGCATCGACCGCCGGCAGGTTGTAGACCAGCATCATCGTGCGCGCGCCCTCGCCGCCGAAATCGAAGCCGATCGACGGACCCTGCCAGAACACCCGGCGGTCGCCGGCATTGCGCGTATAGAGCTGGCCCTCGCCATAGCGCAGCCCACCGACGAAGGCGCCGGAGGCCTCCTGACCGAGGACATAGCCGTTCGGCTCGCCCCAGCGTCGTACCGCTTCCTCGATCGCCAGCGCGAGGCCGCGCGAGACGTTTCCGAAGAACTTGTGGCCGGAGCCGACGAGCTCGTTCTGGCTGAACGACTGCTGGTTCTGGTAGTTCTGGGCGCGCGCGCCCAGCGGCAATCCGCTCACGCTCGCGCCGGCCATGGCGAGACCGGCCTTGATCAGGTTACGGCGGGTCTGGGTCATCAGCGACATCTCCAGGCAGGGCGCCAGACGAGGCAGAGCGCCGGGGCGGTTCGATCGTCCGTCCGCTCGGCACCGGCGGCGGCTGCGCGGCAGCCGGCTCGGAATGGATGCGATACGGGCCGGGGGGCGGGCCGATCCTGGGCTGTCCGCCGCCCGGCCGGGCGTCGAAGCATGACGTCCGGCGAATGCGAATCAATTCGGTAACGGATTTGATACGCCGCAAATCTATCCAAGGCGTGAAGATTCCGGAGAGCCGATCGGCCCGGGATGGGACTTACCTGAGGATTTGATGCGATGAAGGCCGCAACAAGGCAGCGCTGGATGTCGCTCGCCGCCGCTGCCGTCTCGCTCGCCTTGATCGGACCGAGGGCCCTTGCCAGCGCGCCCTCGGTCGCGCCGGAAACCACAGCGTCCAACCCTTTCCCGGCCCTGCCCTCCGGCTTGCCCGACCTGCCCTCGCTTGGCGAAGTGATGCAGCGGGACCTGCGCACCGGCCTCGCCATCAACGGCTTCGATCCCGTCTCCTATCGGCTTGGAGCCAAGCCCGCGGCGGGGCGCGCCGAATACGAGCTCATCCAGGATCGCTTCGTCTGGCGCTTCGCCTCGCAGGCCAATCTCGAAGCCTTCCGCGATGCACCGGAGGTCTACATGCCTGCTTTCGGCGGCTTCGACCCGACCGGCGTCGCCAACGGCGTCGCCGTCGACAGCGACCCCAGCCAGTTTGCGGTCATCGGATCACGCCTGTTCCTGTTCCGCTCCGCCGCCAACCGCCAGCGTTTCCTGCAGAATGCCGGCTTGCTGGCGCAGGCCGAGAGCCGCTGGAACGCGGTCCTGCGCTTCGTCGCGCGCTAGAAAGCTTAGCCGCCGCAATCCCCGGCGATGGCCTGGCGCGCCAGGGCCTCGCTCGATGCCGCCACGAAGGGCGGGTTGCGGAACTGCCGCTCGCTGCGGCCGTAATCGGGTAAGGCGCCGTCCAGCGTCAGCACGATCCCGCCCGCTGCCGACAGGATCGCGTCCCCGGCAGCGATGTCCCATTCCATCGTCTGGCCGCAGCGGACATGCAGGTCCGCCTCGCCCGAGGCGATCATCCCGAACTTCACCGCCGACGAAACCGGGATGCCCTTGCTGCAGCACATGGATGCCGCGATGCCGTCGCTGCGGCCGTCGCCATGGAAGCGGCTGACCAGCGCGACCGGCCCCTCGCCCGGGACGGCGCGCACGCTCGTCGGCCGGGCCGCGCCCAGAAGGGCGCCGTCGGGGCCGAAATCCTGGACATAGGCAGATGTGCCGGAGAACCAGAGCCGCCCGGTCGCCGGGGCAGCGATCGCACCCGCGATCGGCCGGCCATCGCGGACCACCGCGATCGCAACGCAATAGCTGTCGCCGCCCGCGAGGAACTCGCGCGTGCCGTCGAGCGGGTCGAGCAGGATGAAGATGTCGCCGGGCGCCGGGTTCTGCGCCGTCTCCTCGCTGACGATCGGAAAGCCGGGCAACAGGCGCGCCAAGGCCTCCTTGGCGGCATGATCGGCCGCAAGATCGGCGGAGCAAACCGGCGAGCCGTCGCTCTTGAGCGTGACGTCGCGCGCCGTCCGCTTCGCCAGCAGGACGGCTGCGCTCAACCCGGCGGCTTCCGCCAATTTACGCCCCAGCCCGTCGCGGTCGCGCAGGCGGGGATCGTCACGGCCGATCATCGCGGCCCATCCTTCTCATAACGGTCCCGATATGGCGATTAACCACATGAAAACCAAGATAGCAGCATATCGAACGACAACGACGCCTCAATCCGGCGCAACCCCGTTTCCAGGACCTCGCCCCCATGACCGCCATCTCGCTCGAGCCGCTCGATCTGGCCGCGCTTCTCTGCAGCCGCGTCTGCCATGACGTGATCAGCCCGGTCGGTGCGATTGTCAACGCTCTCGAGGTTCTGGAGGAAGACGATCCGTCGATGCGCGATTTCGCGCTGGAGCTGATCAAGAAGAGCGCGCGCGCCGCCTCGGCCCGTCTGCAATTCGCCCGCCTCGCCTTCGGTGCGGCCGGTTCCGCCGGCGCGATGATCGACCTCGGCGACGCCGGCAACGTCGCCAACGGCTTCCTCAACGACGAGAAGCTCTCGCTCGACTGGGACGCGCCGCGCGCATTGCTGCCGAAGAATCAGGTCAAGCTCCTGCTCAACCTCCTGGTCATCGCGACGCAGGCCGTGCCGCGCGGCGGCAAGCTCGTCTCCCGCGCCACGGTCGAGGGCGAGCAGGGCACGTTCGAGATCACCGCGACCGGCTCGCATGCCCGGATTCCCGCCCATGTCGAGGAGCTTCTGGCCGGGCGTTCGGAAACAGGCACGATCGACGCCCATGCCGTCCAGCCGCTCTATGCCGGCATGGTCGCCCGGGCTGCCGGGATGGGCATCACCTTCGCCATCGAAGGCGACACGGTGACGATCAAGGCCGCCAAGGCAGACTGAAAGAAGACGGATTGAGCGGTCGTTACCGGTCGAGACACGATCTCAACCGATCATAAACCGTTCTCCTGCTTTAGTTCCTGCAGCGTTCCGCGTTGAGTGAAGTTCCTGCATGGACGAGTTGCTGCAAGAGTTCCTGACGGAGACCGGCGAGAATCTCGACACGGTCGATCGGGAACTCGTTCGCTTCGAGCAGGACCCCAACGACCGCGATATCCTGCGGAACATTTTCCGGCTGGTCCACACGGTCAAGGGCACCTGCGGCTTCATCGGCCTGCCGCGGCTGGAAGCCCTGACCCATGCCGCCGAGTCGGTGATCGGGCAGTTCCGCGACGGCGCCACCGTCAATTCCATCGCCGTCACGGCAATCCTGGAGACCATCGACCGGATCAAGGACATCCTGGCCGAGCTCGCCGAGAAGGGGCAGGAGCCCGAGGGCAACGACGAGACGCTGATCGGGGAATTGTTCGCCCTCGCCGAATACGCCAAGGGCGAGCTGAAGCAGCAGCCACCGGCACCTGACAGCGTGCTGGATCCGGTCGCAGCCTATCTCGCCCGTCACGGCCAGGTCGCCGCCAGCCCGGCGAACGTCGAGGACGTCGTCTTTCGCAGTGCGCCCGGCCCGCAGCGCGGGCGCGATGGCCGGATCGAGGGCAGCGAGACCAGCGCCGCCACCGAGGAGACCCAAAGCCCGTCCCGCAGCGGCGGCCCGGCCACGTTGCGCGTCAATGTCGACACGATCGAGCACCTGATGACGATGGTCTCGGAGCTCGTGCTGACGCGCAACCAGCTACTCGAAGTCGCACGGCGGCAGGAGGATGCCGGACTCAAGGCCCCGCTCCAGCGCCTGTCGCTGATCACCGCCGAACTGCAGGACGGCGTGATGAAGACGCGGATGCAGCCGATCGGCAATGCCTGGTCGAAGCTGCCGCGCATCGTGCGCGACCTCAGCGCCGAACTGGGCAAGCGCATCGAATTGCTGACGGACGGCGCCGAGACCGAACTCGACCGCCAGATCCTCGACCTGATCAAGGATCCGCTGATCCACATGGTCCGCAACTGCGCCGACCACGCGATCGAACTGCCGGCAGACCGGCGCGAGGCCGGCAAGCCCGATCACGGCACCATCCGGCTCGCCGCCTATCACGAGGGCGGCTCGGTCACCATCTCGATCGCCGATGACGGCCGCGGCCTCGATATCGACCGCATCCGTCGCAAGGCCGTCGCCAAAGGTCTCGCGACCGAGGCCGAGCTGGAAAAGCTCAGCGACGCGCAGATCAGCCGCTTCATCTTCCATCCCGGCTTCTCCACGGCCGATAACGTGACCGCGGTCTCGGGCCGCGGCGTCGGCATGGACGTCGTCAAGGCGAATGTCGATTCGATCGGCGGCACGGTCGATGTCGCCAGCCGCCCCGGTCTCGGCACGACCATCACCATCAAGATCCCGCTCACGCTCGCGATCATCTCGGCGCTGATCGTGGTCGCCGGCGAGGATCGCTATGCGATCCCCCAGATCGCGGTGCGCGAACTGGTCCGGGCCAAGGCCGGCGACGAGAACCGCATCGAGGAGATCAACGGAGCCCCGGTGCTGCGGCTGCGCGGGCGCCTGCTCCCGATCGTCTCCTTGCCGGGGCTGATGGCCTGCCCCGGTGGGGAACAGGCCGGGCGGGCCGATGGAGAAGGCTTCATCGTCGTCACCCAGATCGGCGAACGGCAATTCGGCATCCTCGTCGACAGCGTCTTCCACACCGAGGAAATCGTGGTGAAGCCGATGTCGAGCAAGCTACGCCACATCCACCTGTTTTCCGGCAACACCATCCTCGGCGACGGCACCGTCGTCCTCATCGTCGATCCCAACGGCGTCGCGCGCCTGGTCGGGGCGGCCGCCTCCGAGAACACGGAAAACGAACCGCGCGAGGCAGCAGCCGAGGTGCATCGCGGCGAGCGCACGACGATGCTGGTCTTCCGCGCCGGCGCCGGCAACCTCCAGGCCCTGCCATTGTCGCTCGTGACGCGGCTTGAGGAGATCGAGGCTGGCGAATTCCAGCGCAGCGGCAGCCGGACGCTGCTGCATTATCGTGATCGCCTCGTCCCGGTGACGCCTGTCGCGGACACCCGATTGCGCAGCGAGGGCATCCAGCCGCTGGTCATCGTTTCGAATGGCGACCTCACCGTCGCGCTCGCCGTCGAGGCGATCGTCGATATCGTCGAAGACACCTTCGAGCTCGAGATGGCGGCGGCGGGAGAGCGCGGCATCATCGGCTCGGCCATGATCCGCGGCCGTGCCACCGACATCCTCGACCTCGCCCATTACCTGCCGCTGAACGAGCCCGGCTGGTTCGCGGCCGGGCGGAGCGCGGAGCCTTCCGGCCGCATCCTGCTGGTCGAGCCGTCCGATTTCCTGCGGGACATGCTGACCCCCGTGCTGAAGGCCTCGGGCCGGATCATCGCCACGCTGGCGGATTTCAGCGCGGCGAGCCTCGCCGCCGCCGGCGAGCCGATCATGTCCGCGCTGCTCGATCTCGATCGCGACAGCGACGCCGCCTTTGCCTTTGCGGCAGCCCTGCGCGAACGCGCCAAGGGCGAGCGCCTGCGCATCCTCGGCCTGACCACCTGCGCCACGCCCGACCTGCATATGCGGGCGGCCCAGGCCGGTTTCGACGACATCCTCGCGAAATTCGACCGCCGGGCCCTGCTGAGCGAGCTCAATGCGGCCGGCACCGAGCTGAGGCATGCGGCATGAGCTCAAGCGCATCCCCTCCTCCCGTGCCTGCCGCGCCCGGCTTCGGCAACTCGCTCGACTACGTGACGATCCGCGTCGGCGAGCAGCTCCTCGGCCTGCCGATCGGCCGGGTCCAGGACGTCTTCATCGCAAACCGCATCACGATCGTCCCGCGCGCACCTGACGAGATCGTCGGCCTGCTCAATCTGCGCGGACGGATCGTCACCGCGATCTGCCTGCGCAAGCGGCTCGGACGGCCCGTCACCCTCAAGCTCGACGGGCAAGGCCGCACCGAGCTGACGGCGATCGGCATCGACCATGACGGCGAGGCCTATGCGCTCATCGTCGACGCGGTCGGCGAGGTCATCCGGCTCGACCGTTCCACCTTCGAGCCGCTTCCGGTTCATCTCGATCGCGTCTGGGCGGCGCTGGCGACGGGCATCCATCGCCTGGCCGACGAGCTTCTTGTCGTCCTCGATCTCGACGCCGTCCTCGATCTCGACCTTCGCAGCGCGGCCTGACGGCGGCGCCACAGTTCTGGAGACCCAGCCATGAAATACTGCCTCGTCGTCGACGACTCAGCGGTGATCCGCAAAGTGGCTCGCCGCATCCTCGAAGGGCTGCAGTTCCGCATCGCCGAAGCCGAGGATGGCGCGCGCGCCATCGACGCCTGCAAGGGCGAGATGCCGGATGCCGTCCTGCTCGACTGGAACATGCCGATCATGGACGGCTACGAGTTCCTGCGCACGCTGCGCCAGATGCCGGGCGGAAAGCGACCCAAAGTGGTCTTCTGCACCACCGAGAACGACATCGCCCATATCGCGCGCGCCATGCATGCCGGTGCCGACGAATACATCATGAAGCCCTTCGACAAGGAGATCGTGGCTTCGAAATTCCATCAGGTCGGGTTGCTCTGAGCGAAGGCGCGCCGGTGCGGCTGCGCATCGGGCTTTCCTCGCGTGAAATGCCTTCGCCCCTGCAGCCGGCTCAGTGAGAAACATACCGATGTTGTCTCCTCTCGCGATCCCTGCAAGCCCCGCATCGCGGCACAAGACCGTGGTGATCGCCGACGATTCCGTCGTCGTGCGCGGGCTCTTCGCGCGCTGGCTGGGAGAGGCGGGCAATTTCCACGTCGTCGCCGTCGCCGGTGACGGCGAGACCGCGGTCGCACACGCCACCCGCTTCAAGCCCGACGTCATGGTGCTCGACCTCGACATGCCGGGCGTGGACGGAGTGGCCGCCCTGCCGCAGATCCTCAAGGAAAGCCCAAACACGGGCGTCCTGCTCGCCGCGACGCTGAACGAGCGCAATACCCGCCTCGCGCTGGAATGCATGACCCGGGGCGCGATGGACGTGGTCTCCAAGCCGGACAGCCGCAGCGGCATGACCCTGTCGCTCGATTTCCGCAGCGAATTCCTGCTCAAGCTCGGCAATATCGTCCACACGCCGGTCAAACCCGGCTCGCTGCCACCGGAGATCGATACCGACTTGCCGCATACCGGGCCGGTTAATCTGCGCCCGCTCGTCTCGGTGATGCCGCGCTATCTCGTGATCGGCGCCTCGACCGGCGGCCCCCGCGCCGTCGCCAAGGTGCTGTTCGACATCGGCGAGGGCCTCAACGACCTGACGACGGTCGTCGTCCAGCACATGCCGCCGCTTTTCACTGCTTCCTTCGCCGAGCAGGTCGCCAACCATATCGGCGTCCCCGCCCGCGAGCCGTTCGACGGCGAGCGATTGATGCGCGGCACCGTCTATATCGCGCCCGGCGGCCGCCATCTCGGCATCGACCGCCGGCTCGGCCATATCGTCGCGCGCATCGGCGACGAACCCCCCGTCAATTTCTGCCGACCTGCCGTCGACGTGCTGTTCGGCGATGCCGCCCGCCATCTCGGCCCCGCCGCGCTCGGCCTCGTCCTCACCGGCATGGGCAGCGACGGCACCGACGGCGCCGGCGCGCTGCGCAAGGCGGGAGCCGCCGTCATTGCCCAGAACGAGCCGAGCAGCACGATCTGGGGCATGCCGGGCTCGGTCGTGCGCGCCCGCCATGCCAGCAGCATCATCGCGCTCGACGAGATCGGTGCCTCGATCCGCTGCCTCGTACGCGGGGTGCAGCCGGCATGACCGAAGCCGACTTCTCCTTCCTCTGCCTGCTGCTCCAGCAGCGCTCCGGCCTGTCGCTGACCGCGGACAAGCGCTACCTCGCCGAAAGCCGCCTCGGCATCCTCTGCCGCCGGCGCGGCATCGCCGACATCGAGGCGCTCGTCCGCCAGCTCCGGATGGCCCGCGACCCGGCTCTGGAGAGCGCCGTGGTCGATGCCATGACCACCAACGAGACCCTGTTCTTCCGCGACCAGACGCCATTCAACCTGTTCCGCGACGTCATCCTGCCCGAACGGCTGGCCGCCAACGCCGCCAGCCGTTCGCTGCGGATCTGGTGCGCGGCCGTCTCCAGCGGCCAGGAAGCCTATTCCCTGGCCATGCTGATCGACGAGCTCGGCGAGCGGCTCGCCGGCTGGAAGATCGAGATCCTGGGAACGGACATCTCCGCAGAGATCCTGGAGAAGGCCCGGGCGGGCATCTACAGCCAGTTCGAGATCCAGCGCGGCCTGCCGATCCAGATGCTGCTGAAACATTTCCAGCAGGCCGGAGACAAGTGGCAGGTCTCGCAGCGCATCCGCGCGATGGTCGAGTTCAGGCAGCACAACCTGCTGGAGCGCAACGACCCGTTCGGCCGGTTCGACGTGATCTTCTGCCGCAACGTCCTGATCTATTTCGACGTGCCCACCAAGGTGAAGGTCCTGGAGCAGCTCGCCCCGCGCCTCGTGCCGGACGGAGCCTTCCTGCTCGGCGCCGCCGAGACCGTGCTCGGGTTGGCGACGAAGTTCGTCTGCGACCCGCAGCACCGAGGCCTCTACCGGCACGCTGCGATGGCTCCTCCGCTCGCCTCCTCCCCGGCGCCGGACTTTCGTCCGCGCCCTGCCGCCGTGGCCACCGCTCTACGGGGCTGAGCTCTGCCGCCCAAAGAGACTTCGCCTGTCGAGACGCTCTTGAATGCGAGCCGCTCCGTCATGGTCAGGCTTGTCCCGACCATCCACGTCTTCGCTGATTGAAGACTGGGTTCAAGACGTGGATGCTCGCCACAAGGGCGAGCATGACGGCAGGAAACGATCGAGAGCCAAGTCGTTACGCTTGCTCCACAAACAAAAACCCCGCCTCTCGGCGGGGTCCCCGTCGACCTGTCGTGTACATCCGACGATCAGGTCAAGAACTGGTATGACGTCGCTTCATGACCGCCCGATGACGAACCGGCCACCGGAATGCGTCAGGCCGGGATGCGCTCCTCGGCCTCGGACGGCTCGCGCAGCACATAGCCGCGGCCCCAGACGGTCTCGATGTAGTTCTTGCCGTCCGACGCGTTGGCGAGCTTCTTGCGGAGCTTGCAGATGAAGACGTCGATGATCTTGAGCTCGGGCTCGTCCATGCCGCCGTAGAGATGGTTGAGGAACATCTCCTTGGTCAGCGTCGTGCCCTTGCGGAGCGAGAGCAGCTCCAGCATCTGGTATTCCTTGCCGGTCAGGTGGACGCGGGCGGCATCGACCTCGACCGTCTTGGTGTCGAGATTGACGACCAGGTCGCCGGTGGTGATGACCGACTGGGCGTGGCCCTTCGAGCGGCGCACGATCGCATGGATGCGGGCGACGAGCTCGTCCTTGTGGAACGGCTTGGTGAGATAGTCGTCGGCGCCGAAGCCGAGGCCCTTCACCTTGTCCTCGATGCCGGCGAGGCCGGAGAGGATCAGGATCGGCGTCTTGACCTTGGCGACGCGAAGCGAGCGCAGCACCTCGTAACCCGACATGTCGGGGAGGTTCAGGTCGAGCAGGATGATGTCATAATCGTAGAGCTTGCCGAGATCGACGCCCTCTTCACCGAGATCCGTCGTATAGACGTTGAAGCTCTCCGATTTGAGCATGAGCTCGATGCTTTGAGCGGTCGCGCTATCGTCCTCGATCAGCAGAACCCGCATGTCCACGTCCCCAATTTCGCCCGCAGGGCAGGTTTGACCGTTGTTTCCGCCCGGACCCGTTCGGCCCTGGACGACGACGCACTTGCCCAATGAAACGCCACGCGACACGCTACGAGGAAACTGGTTAACAAACCGTGATTCCCGAGCGCAAGCGCTTCCTCGGAGAAAGTGAACGATCCTTGTCGAGGTGAGTCGAATTTGACACGGATCGCTGAACTTCTCGGCCGCGAAAGCGCCTTTCGCGGAGGGTTGCCGCGGGAAACAGCGCCATAATGGCTCTGCGACACGTGGCAGCCTCGATCCACAGTGTTAATCACAGAGCTTAACAGCTGGTAAATGAGCGCAATTTGTTAGGAACCCTTACCAAATCATCCACAGGACCGGCTGGCCGCGAATTCGGTTGCCCTCACGCTGCCGGCGAAGTTGAATCATCCCGATGAATTCCCCGTCCCACGGCCACGATCGCCTCTCCGCCCTGGCCTCCGCCATCGAGCATCTCGAAGGCGTGACCGTCTATGGCCGCGTCATCGGCGTGCGCGGCCTGCTCGTCGAGGTTGCCGGCCCGATCGGCGCGATGAGCCTGGGCGGGCGCGTCGGCATCGAGATCGCGCCGGGCACGCGGGTTCCCTGCGAGGTCATCGGCTTCTCTGGCGACAAGGCCCTGGTCATGCCCTTCGGCGGGCTCGACGGCGTCCGCCGCGGCTGCCCCGTCCATGTCGACCGCGCCCAGCCCGGCCTGAAACCGACATCCGCCTGGCTCGGCCGTGTCGTCGATGCGCTCGGCCGCCCGGTCGATGGCGGTCCGCCTCTGCCGCAGGGCGACACGCTCTTCGCCTTCCGTAACGATCCCCCGCCAGCCCATGCGCGGCGCCGCGTCGGCCATCCGCTCGATCTCGGCGTGCGCGCCCTCAACACCTTCCTGACCTGCTGCGTCGGCCAGCGCATGGGCATCTTCGCCGGCTCCGGCGTCGGCAAGTCCGTGCTGCTCTCGATGCTCGCTCGCTATGCACAGGCCGATGTCAATATCATCGGCCTCGTCGGCGAACGCGGCCGCGAGGTGCAGGAGTTCCTCCAGGAGGATCTCGGCCCGCAGGGTCTCGCCCGCTCGATCGTCGTCGTCGCGACCTCCGACGAGCCCGCCCTGATGCGCAAGCAGGCGGCGTTGACCACGCTCACGCTGGCCGAATATTTCCGCGACCGCGGCCTGCAGGTGATGTGCCTGATGGATTCGGTGACGCGCTTTGCCATGGCGATGCGCGAGATCGGCCTCGCGGCCGGCGAGCCACCGACGACCAAGGGCTATACGCCGACCGTCTTCGCCGAACTGCCGCGCCTGCTCGAACGCGCCGGCCCCGGTGTCGGCGACGGCGCGATCACCGGCCTCTTCACCGTGCTGGTCGATGGCGGCGATCATGACGAGCCCGTCGCCGACGCGGTGCGCGGCATCCTCGACGGCCATATCGTGATGGAGCGTTCGATCGCCGAGCGCGGCCGCTACCCGGCGGTCAACATCCTGAAATCGGTCTCTCGGACCATGCCGCGCTCCTGCGACCCGGCCTATTACCCCGTCGTGCAGAAGGCGCGCTCCACGCTTGCGACCTATGCCGACATGGAGGAGCTGATCCGGCTCGGCGCCTATCGCCAGGGGGCCTCGGCCGAGGTCGACGAGGCGATCCGCCTCCATCCGGCACTGGAGGCCTTCCTCAAGCAGGCCAAGGACGACGCCACCCCGCTGGGCGAATGCTATACCCGCCTCGCCGCCATCATGAGCGGCAGCGTCTGATGCTCGCCTCCCGCCGCAGGATGCCCGCCCGATGATCGCAGCGCTTCTGACCGGCCTCGTCGCCCTCATCCATGTCTATATCGTCATTCTGGAGATGGTCTGGTGGGACACCCCGCGCGGACACAAGGCTTTCGGGCTCGCGCCCGACTTCGCCGCGCGCTCGAAGGTGCTGGCCGCCAATCAGGGACTCTATAACGGCTTCCTCGTCGCCGGCCTGGCCTGGGGGCTCTGGCTCGGGCCGGAAGGCTTCGCGATCAAGCTGTTCTTCCTGGCCTGCGTCCTCGTCGCCGGGCTCTTTGGGGCGGCGACCGCCAGCCGCAAGATCCTCTATATCCAGGCCCTGCCCGCCGCGCTCGCCATCGCAGCGCTGATGGCCGGGATCTGAGCGGGTCTCAGCCCCGCGCCACCATCCGCACCAGCGCGAACATAGCGACGAAGCCGATCGCCTGGATCGCGGCGGAGACGATCAGCGTCGGGCTCGCGCCGAGCCGTTCGACCATCACCGCGAAAAGCAGCGGCGCGGCTGAGAACGCCATGTTCTGCGGCACGGTGAGCTTGCCGAGCATCGCGGCGAAGCCGTTGCGGCCGAACAGGGCGAGCGGCAATGTCGCGCGCGCGACCGAGATCACGCCGAGCGCCGCGCTAAACAGCACGACGAAGGCCGCTGCAGTCATGATCGTCATCGGCACGATGGGCAGCAGGAGGCACAGCGCCGGCCCCAGCAGCAGGCCGAACAGCGCGACCTTCTCCGCCGGCAGCCGCTCGCCCAATGTCGCGTCGATGGCGCGCGCGGCCAGCGTTGCAGGGCCGCTCAGCGTCGCGACCCAGACGGCCTCGCCCTGCGTCAGCCCCGCCTCCTGGAACAGGGTGATCAGGTGCAGCGGCAGCCCCCAGGAGACGAGCCCGCTCGCGGAGAAGGCGAGCGCCACCAGCCAGAACGCCGCCCGGCGCGAATGCGCTGCCACGCTGCCGTGCTCCCCTGCCAGGCCCGCTCCCGGAACGGCCGTCGGCGCAGCCGCGGGCGCCGGCACATGCCGGTAGCGCGGGATCGCGGCGTAGATCGGCAGCACGATGACGAGCTGCATCGCGGCGAAGGCGATGAGCGTCATCCGCCAGCCGAAGGCATTCATCAGCACGGCGGTCAAAGGCCAGAACACGCTGGAGGCAAGGCCGGTGACCAGCATCATCAGGCCGATCACGCGCCGCGTCCGATCGCCCATCAACTGGGCGATGGTGACATTGCCGGTATTGGCCAGCGACATCGCATGGCCGAGCCCGATCACGAACCAGCTCGCGAGATAGCTCACCGGCCCCTGGGCCTGCGACAGCACGCCGAGCCCCAGCGCGCAGATCACCGCGCCGATGCACATCGAACGGCGCGTACCCTCGCGGTCGAGCACGCGTCCGATCGCCGGCGCGACCAGCGCCCCGGTGATGAGCAGGATGGTGATGCCGCCGAAGACGATCTCGGCGTTGAGCCCGATCTCACGGTCGAGTGCGCCGACCAGCACCGAGGGCGAATAGAAGGTCGAGCCCCAGCCGATGATGCGGGTCAGCGCGAGGCCGAGAAGCAGGGGACCGTGCCCGCCGAAACGAGAAGAGGCAGCCAAGACAGGATATCCGCGGGGGCAGGAGGCCGGACGGCCAATACAGCTCACGTTCACTAGACCATCCCGACAACCAGTGGCAGCAGCCCCGACGCGCCCGGATCATGCGTAAAAGGCAGCCCGTTTCGGTAAGGAAAGGTCAACCTCCTTGCGCCATGTTGCTTCTCGTCTCGCGGATGGAGTTCGGGCGCATGTCGAGGGGTCGGCGGTGCCCGTAGCATCGGACCGAAAAGTGGAATCCACCTTTCGAAAGCCGATGTGATGACAACTGGATTGACTGCCGTTGCCGTGTCCTGACGGGCGCGCGGGGGCCTAGGGCGTAATCAGGAGTTGAAAACCACATGAAGTCGCGAGAGACGCTTCTTCGCCTCAAGCGCTTCCAGGTCGACGAGAAGCGTCGCCGGGTAAGCCAGATCGAGATGATGATCGCCGATTTTCATCGGATGGCTGGAGATCTCGATCGCGAGATCCAGGCCGAGGAATCCCGCGCCGGTATCGCGGACCCCGCCCATTTCGCCTATCCGACCTATGCCAAGGCCGCGCTCGGCCGCCGCGACAACCTGCGCCAGTCGGCCGACAACCTGAAGGGCCAGCTCGACGAGGCCAAGGCCGAATTGCAGGAGGCCTTCGAGGACATGAAGAAGGTCGAGATCCTCGACGACCGCGAGCGCGCCTCGGAGCGCGCGGCGGAAGCCGCCCGCGACCAGGCCACCATGGACGCGATCGGGTTGCGCTCGCGCGCCTGAGACCGGTTCGGAAAATTCAAAAAAAGGGCGGTGTCCTCCGGACGCCGCCCTTTTTCATGCGATGACGGGATGGTGCGCGACGGAGTCGCGCCGCAGCTTCCCGGTCAGGCGCGGATCGTCGTCGACCTCGACCCCGCGCTTGAACACCGTGAAGCCCGAGCGTTGATAGAAGGCGAGCGCGGCGGGGTGGTCGAGCGTGCAGGTATGCACCCAGAAGCGCGAGATCGGCCTGGCCCAGGCCAGCGCCAGCGCCCGGTTCATCAGCCAGCGCCCCGCCCCCTTGCCCACAACCGGCTCGTCCAGCCCGAAGAAGGCGAGCTCGCCCTCTCCCGGCACCCGGAAATCCAGTTCGAGCAGGCCGACATCGCGCCCCTCGAAGCGAACCGCGTAAACCGTGATGGCGGGATCGGCGAAGACAGCCTCGATCTCGGCCTGCGGCTTGGTCAGGCGGCTGAACCACATCCAGCGCTCGCCGAGCAGCCGATAGACGCTCAGATAGCGCGCGATCTCGGAGCGCGCGATCGGTTCGAGCGAGAAACCTTCGGTGCCCGCCGGATCGGGACGCTGCGGCGGCCGCTCGAACATTTCCAGCGAGGTCACGATCGTCGCGATCTTGCCGGGCGGCAGGTCGGTCGTTCCGGTCAGGGTGATGGTCAGGCTCTGGGACATGAAGGGGTTCAACGGCTCGTCGGGGAATCTGCCGCGATCATGACATGATCGAGGTCGAAAGATCACTGCACGCCGATGCATGCCCGGCGTCACGGCATCGCGCGCCATCCCGCCTCCTCGGCCGAATATCACGATGGATCGAAGCACCACTGCGGTGCGTTCCGCATCAACGCCCAATTGAGGACCAGACCAGATGAACCGCACCGCCATCGCCCTGGCAGCTCTCCTGGCGGCCGGCCTGCTCGCCGGCACGGCCCAGGCCCAGCAGCCTCACGGCGGCCATGGCAGCCACGGCGCGCCCGCCTCGTCGAAGGCTGGCGACAGCGCCTCGACCAAGGCCTATCGGGACGCCAACATGAAGATGCATAAGGACATGGACATCCCCTATTCCGGCGATGCCGATGCCGATTTCGTCCGCGGCATGATCCCGCATCACCAGGGCGCCATCGACATGGCCAAGGTCGTCCTCGCCCATGGCAAGGACCCTGAGATCCGCAAGCTCGCCGAGAACGTCATCCGCGACCAGGAGAAGGAAGTCGCGATGATGAAGGACTGGCTGAAGAAGAACGGCAAGTAGCCGTCTCTCCGCTCGCTTGACCTTGGGCGAGAGCGAACGTCTTCGGGCGCTTGCCCTCGCCCTTCCCCGCTGGCAGAGAGGGGGAAGGTTCGCGCCGCAGCGGTGACGACGTGGGCCACCCGCTACCCGTCACCAACCTGTCCTGAGCCCGCGGCCTCCATGAAGCGTTATCTCGACTATCTCTGGCCGATCATCGGGCTCGTCGCGGTCGTCTGGTCCGTCGAATTGCTCTGGAGCAAGCTCAAGCTCGAGGCCGGAACCGACGCCAGGATCGAGGCGCTGCTGGAGAATGCCGGCCTCTGGCAGAGCGTCAAGATCATCGCCCACCGCATCGGCCACAAGATCGCGGTCATCCCGCCTGACGCCTTCTTCCACGCGGCGCTTGCGACCCTCGTCGCCTATGCTGCGCTCGCCTGGTACGACCGCATCGCGCTGATCCATCTCGGCAAGGAGAAGAACATCTCCTGGCCCTATATCTCGCTCTGCTCCTTCGTGACCTATGCGCTCTCGCATAATATCGGCGCCTCGGTCTTCTCGGGCGGCATGGTGCGCTACCGGGCCTACACGGCGAAAGGCCTGACGGCGGCCGAGGTTGCTGTCCTCGTCGCGCTCTGCTCCTTCACCTTCGCCTTCGGCACGATCTTCCTGATGGGTCTCGTGCTGCTCTACGAGCCGCAGATCCTGCATCCGCTCGAGCGGATGTCGAAATGGTTCGCGATCACCGACAGCACCGCTCGCTGGATCGGCGTCGGCATGCTCGCCTTCGCCGCGCTCTACACGATCGGCTCCTGGCTGCAGTTCAAGCCGTTGAAGATCGGCAAGCTCGAGATCATCTATCCGCGCCTGCCGATCGTCGCCAGGCAGTACCTCGCGGCCCCGATCGAGCTCGCGGGCGCGGCCGGCATCATCTATTTCGCGCTGCCTGAGCAGGGCAATCCGGGCTTCCTGATCGTGCTCGGCGCCTTCCTGCTCTCGTTCTCGGCCGGGCTCCTGAGCCAGGTTCCGGGCGGCGTCGGCGTGATGGAGGCGGTCTTCCTCGCGGTGATGCCCGGCGTGCCGGCGCCGGCCGTCTTCGCCGCCCTGCTGATCTGGCGGCTGTTCTATCTCATCCTGCCGCTGGTGATCTCGCTGCCGATCGTGCTCGCCTTCGAACGGGCGCAACTCAAGCGCAGCACCCGCATTGCTCCGCCGCCATAGCATCGGCCCGAAAAGTGGGAACCGGTTTTCGGGGCAAGCCGATGTGCTGACAGGCCTTGTCAGCGCTTGAGCGCGATTGCCGCCGCGCCGAACATCAGGAGCGCGCCGACGGCTTCCGACCAGCCGAAGGGCTCGCTCAGCGCGACGACACCGACCGCAACCGCGATGGCGGGGCTGACGAAGGCGTAGAGCCCGGCGCGAAAGGCGCCCCAGTCGCGCAGCAGCCGCATATAGATGGTGAAGCCCATCAGCGAGCCGCCGACGATCAGGAACAGTACTGCCGGGAGCACCGGCCAGCTCGCCAGCGCCCGGATATCAGCGAAGCTGACGGGCTCCAGCGCAAGCGAAACCGCGGTCAGGCCGATGCCGCCGATCAGCGTCTGCCAGCCGGCGAGCGTCAATGTCGGCATCGTCCCGGCGATCGGCCGGGAGAGAACGGCGCCGACGCAGTAGAACAGCGTACCGGCCGCCACCGCCGCGAGCCCGATCATCTCCATCGGATCGCCCTGCGTGGCCGAAAGGCCTCCCAGTGCCCGCGTCGCGAACAGGAAGCCGAGGCCCACGGTTCCGAGCGCGATCGCCACGAGTTTGCGTCCGTCGATCCGCACACCCTCGATCGCCCGGCTCGCCAGCAGCGTGTAGATCGGGATGGTCGCGAAATTGACGATGGCCGCGAGCCCGGTCGGGGCATGCTTCGTGCCCCAGAACAATAGCGTGTAATTGGCGGTGTTGAGCAGCAGCGCCGTGCCGACCAGCCGGGGCCAGGCGTCAACAGGCACCTTGGGAGCATCGCGACCGGCCCAGAGCAGCATCAGCAGGCCGGCGATCGAGAACCGCGCCGCGGCCAGGAAGACCGGCGGGACATGCATGGAGCCGACCTTGACCGGTAGCCAGGTCAAGCCCCAGACGAGGCACATGACGGCGAAGAGGGCGGCGTTGCGCGACATGATGTCCGATTAGCCGCAGCTCAGGGCGCTGACCATTGCGCCGCGGGCATCGCGCCCCCGTGGAAACCGGAGGCGGGAAGGCGTCAGACGCTGCCGACAGTCTTCAGCCGCACGCGCGGGTGGATCTCGGCCTGCGACAGCACCGGCGTCTCCCGGCGGAAGCGCTCGATGATCTGGCGGGCGAAGGGCCGCGCCATCGCCGAGGTGACCAGCGCCGGCATCTCGCCAATGCGCGCCGCGTCCTCGAACTTGTCGCGGACGTGATGCACGAACTCCTGCAGCCGCGAGGGCTGCATGGCGAGGTGGCGGTCCTCGCCCTGGCCGATGATCGACTCGGCGAAGACGCCTTCCCAGGCCGGCGACAGCGTGATGATCGGCAGGACGCCCTGCATGTTCGAGAACTGGGCGCAGATCTGGCGGGCGAGCCGCGCGCGGACATGCTCGGCGATCTCGCGCGGGTTGCGCACGCTGGCCGCGACCTCCGCGACACCTTCGATGATCGTCGGCAGGTCGCGGATCGAGATGCGCTCGGAGAGCAGGAGCTGCAGGACGCGCTGGATGCCGGTGGTCGAGATCTGGCTCGGCACGATCTCCTTGACGAGATCGGCATGGTCCTTCGGCAATTCGCGCAGGAGCTTCTGCACCTCGGAATGGGAGAGCAGCTCCGGCATGTTCGACTTCAGCACCTCGGTCAGGTGCGTCGAGATCACGGTCGCGGCGTCGACCACGGTGTAGCCGCGCAGCTGCGCCTCGTCCTGCAGTGCCGCGTCGATCCAGGTCGCCGGCAGGCCGAAGGTCGGCTCCAGCACGTTGTGGCCCGGCAGGTTCACCGCCCCGCCCATCGGGTCCATCGCCATGTACTGGCCGGCATAGACGATGCCCTGGCCGGCATCGATCTCCTTGATCTTGATGAAGTAGTGGTTGGCCTCGAGCTGGACATTGTCGACGATGCGCACCGCCGGCATGACGAAGCCGAGCTCGGCCGCGAGCTGACGGCGCAGCGCCCGGACCTGGTCGGTCAGCCGGTCCTGGCCGCTCGGCGCATTGACCAGCGGCAGCAGCCCGTAGCCGATCTCGATCTTGAGCTCGTCCATCTTGAGCAGGTCGTTCAGCGTCTCCTCGCGCGGCGTGCCGTCCGCCGCGACCGCGCCGCCGGCCTGCGCCGCATCGGTCATGCCTGCTTGCGCCTCGCGCTCCTTCGCCGCCCGCCCGAAGCGGTAGGCGAGGAAGCCCGCGCCTCCGGCCAGCAACAGGAAGGGCATCATGGGAATGCCAGGCAGCAGCGCGATCAGCAGCATCACCGCCGCCGACATGCCGAGCGCCTTGGGATAGCCCGAGAGCTGCTTGCCGAGCGCCTTGTCGGCGGCACCGCGCACGCCCGCCTTCGAGACGAGCAGGCCGGCTGCGGTCGAGACGATCAGCGCCGGGACCTGGCTGACGAGGCCGTCGCCGACGGTGAGCATGGTGTAGTTCGTCGCCGCCTGGCCGAAGCTCAGCCCCTGCTGCGCCACGCCGATGATGATGCCGCCGAGCACGTTGATGAAGGTGATCAGCAGGGCCGCGATCGCATCGCCGCGGACGAATTTCGAGGCGCCGTCCATCGAGCCGAAGAAGGAGGATTCGTCCTCCAGCGCCTTGCGGCGAACCTTGGCGGTGTCCTGGTCGATCAGGCCGGCGGAGAGGTCGGCGTCGATCGCCATCTGCTTGCCGGGCATGGCGTCGAGGGTGAAGCGCGCCGCGACCTCGGCGATGCGGCCCGAACCTTTGGTGATGACCACGAAGTTCACGATGATCAGGATCGTGAAGACGATCACGCCGATCACGAAATTGCCGCTCATCACGAAGCCGGCGAAGGCCTCGATGACATGCCCCGCCGCCGCCGTGCCCTCATGGCCATGGGCGAGGATGAGGCGCGTCGAGGCGAGGTTGAGCGCCAGCCGGAACATGGTGACGATCAGCAGCACCGTCGGGAAGGCCGAGAACTCCAGCGGCTCCTCGATGAAGAGCGCGGTCATCAGCACCAGCACCGACACGATGATCGACAACGCCAGCATCAGGTCGAGCAGGACCGCCGGCATCGGGAAGACGAGCACCACCAGGATGCCCATCACGCCGATGGCGAGGAACAGGTCGGGACGGTTGAACAGCTTTGCGAGCGCCCCGCGATCGGGGATGGCGAACCCTCTGCCCTGCCCTGCCGTCACATCGGTCATCGACCGCCCCGCCCCACGCCTCACGCGCCCCGAAGCAGGGCGCAGCTCGGCAATTCTTGCCGGGTTCATGGTGAACGAATTGTTAAGAAACGGATTAATACCCTGTCGGAACCATCCGATGAACGGCTGGTTGTCAAAACGCCGCGTTGTGGCCGCATTCGCCGGCCCCACTCGGCACAGGGAGGGCGGGACTTCGCCCATTCCCGACGATATTGGAGGTCACCTTGAATCGACGTTCCTTCCTGACGAGCCTTGTCGGCGGCCTCGCGGTTGCCGGCATCGGCGGCACCGCCATGGCCAAGAACCTGGTCGAAGCGGCCCCCGCGCCTGTCGAACCCAAGGCCGGAGACATCGACCCGGCCCTGAAGGCCGGCCTCGACGAGAGCGATGCCGAGTTCACCCAGTACTATCGCCGGCCGCGCCATCCCCGTCGCCCGCCCCCGCCGCCGGTCCACCGTCGCCGCCGGCGGCGCGTGGTCCGCAACGGCCGGGTCTACTGGGTCTACTGACCGGTTCAGGGCCGGCACCATGGGGTGCCGGCCTTTCCTTTGACCATCGATCATCAGGGGGACAGCCGGCATGACAGCGCCGGACAACGCTCAGACAGGCACGATCGCCACCGACGTGCCCGCACGGCTCGACCGCCTGCCCTGGTCGCGCTTCCATACGCTTGTCGTCGCCGCGCTCGGCATCACCTGGATTCTCGACGGGCTCGAGGTCACGCTTGCCGGCTCGGTCTCGGGCGCCCTCAAGGAAAGCCCGGTCCTCAAGTTCACCAATACCGAGATCGGCCTCGCCGGTGCCGCCTATATCGCCGGTGCGGTGCTGGGCGCCGTCTTCTTCGGCTGGCTCACCGACCGGCTCGGCCGCAAGAAGCTCTTCACGATCACCGTGCTCGTCTATCTCTCTGCGACGGCCGCCACTGCCTTCTCCTGGAACGTCACGAGTTTCATCCTCTTCCGCTTCCTGACCGGCATGGGCATCGGCGGCGAGTACACCGCGATCAACTCCACCATCCAGGAGCTCGTCCCGGCCCGCGTGCGCGGCTGGACCGATCTCGTCATCAACGGCTCGTTCTGGATCGGCGCGGCGCTCGGCGCGTTCGGCTCCATCATCCTGCTCAACCCCGCCTGGATCGACCCGGAATACGGCTGGCGCCTGGCCTTCTTCATCGGCGCCGCACTCGGCCTCGTCATCCTGTTCCTCAGGCAATGGATTCCGGAAAGCCCGCGCTGGCTGATCAGCCACGGCCATCCCGAGCGTGCTGCCGCGATCGTCGCCGATATCGAGCGCCGCGCCGGCTTCGTTCCGTCCGCCGGCGAGGTCCTGCCCCTGACCCGGTTGCGCCCGCGCGCCGCGACACCGCTCGGCGAGGTCTTCCACGTGCTTTTCGTGGCGCATCGCGAGCGCGCTTTGGTCGGGCTGGCGCTGATGCTGTCGCAGGCGTTCTTCTACAACGCGATCTTCTTCACCTACGCGCTGATCCTCACCGATTTCTACGCCGTGCCCTCGCAGCAAATCGGCTGGTTCATCCTGCCCTTCGCCGCCGGCAACTTCCTCGGTCCGCTCCTGATCGGCCGGCTCTTCGACACGCTCGGCCGCCGCGTGATGATCGCCGCGACCTACGCGCTGTCGGGCCTGTTGCTGACCGGGACCGGCTATCTCTTCTGGAAGGACTGGCTCACCGCCTCGCAGCTCACCCTGTGCTGGAGCGTCGTCTTCTTCTTCGCCTCGGCCGCGGCAAGTTCGGCCTATCTCACGGTCTCCGAAACCTTCCCGGTCGAGATGCGGGCGCTCGCCATCGCGATGTTCTATGCGGTCGGCACCGGCGCGGGCGGCATCGCCGGCCCCTGGCTCTTCGGGATCCTCATCGATACCGGGTCGCGCGGCAGCGTCTTCGGCGGCTACCTGCTGGGGGCGGCGCTGATGCTGGCGGCGGCGGCCATTGCCGGGCGTTTCGCGATCCGTGCGGAGCGCCAGCCGCTCGAAAGCGTGGCGCGCCCGCTCAATGCGGTCGATTGACCATGGCCCGCCCGTAACCATAGCGCGCGAAAGCCGGCCCGATGGAACAAAGCATCATTTAAATGCATTATCCCACACTGGCATTCCCTGTCTAAGAATGCCGTGGGAGATGTGGTGACAACAGCCTGGAGGCCGTCGTGGACAGACGCTCATTCCTGATGACACTGGTCGGTGGCTTTGCCGCTGCCGGCATGGGCGGCATCGCCGCCGCCGAAGCAGCCCAGCCCAAGCTGGCACCGCTGCCGGATGCCGAGCCCAAGCAGGGCGACGAGGCCGTTACCGCCGAGATGAAGGAGGCGCTCGACAAGACCGACGCTGAATTCAGCCAGTATTACTACTATCGCCGGCCGCGCTACTATCGCAGACCGCGCTATTATTATCGCCGGCCGCGATATTACTATCGCCCCCGCTACTACTATCGCCCGCGCTATTACCGCAGGCGCTACTGGTAAGCCTTTTCCGGGTCAGGCCGCGCTGATGCGCGTCTGACCCGGCTCGGCGACGGTGATTCCGGCCGAGGTATACTCGCTGAGCTTGTTGCGCAGCGTGCGGATCGAGATCCCCAGGATCTTGGCCGCATGCGTCCGGTTGCCCAGGCAGTGATCGAGCGTGTCGAGGATCAGTTCGCGCTCGACATCGGCGACGGTGTGCCCGACCAGCGAACGCGTCATCGCCTCGGCGGTCTGGGCCGCGCGCGCCGCGGGATCACGCGACGGAGCCGGCGCCAACGCCTCCCCTTCCGGACTGAGTACCGCCGAGGCCGTGATCTCCGGCCCGCTCGCCAGCAGCACCGCCCGGTGCATCGTGTTCTCCAGCTCGCGCACATTGCCGCGCCAGGCGCCGGCCAGCAGGAGCTTACGCGCATCGGCCGCGATCGGCCGGGGCGGCAGGCCGTTCAGATCTGCGTATTTCCTGGCGAAATGCTCCGCCAGGACAAGGATATCGCCAGGCCGCTCGCGCAGCGCCGGCAGGCGCAGGTGCACGACATTGAGCCGGTAGAGCAGGTCTTCGCGGAAAGCGCCGTCGCGCACCGCCTCCGCGAGGTTGCGGTTCGAGGTCGCGATGATCCGGATATCGACTTTGACCGGCTGCGTGCCGCCGACCCGGTCGATCATGCGCTCCTGCAGCGCCCGCAGGAGCTTGGCCTGCAGGCGGACATCCATCTCCGAGATTTCGTCGAGCAGCAGCGTGCCGCCATTGGCCTCTTCGAATTTGCCGATGCGCCGCGCGATGGCGCCGGTGAAGGCGCCCTTCTCATGGCCGAACAGTTCGGATTCGAGCAGGTTGTCAGGGATCGCCGCACAGTTCACCGCCACGAAGGGCCGGTCCTTGCGTCCCGATTTCTGGTGCAGGTGGCGGGCGATCACCTCCTTGCCGGTGCCGCTCTCGCCGGTGACCAGCACCGGCGCTTCCGAGCGGGCGATCTGCGAGGCGAGCTGCACGACACGTTCCATCGCCGGATCGCGCCAGATCAGGCGGGACTGGTCGGCCGCGACCGCCTCCAGCACCGCCGCGATCAGCTCCGGATCGGGCGGCAACGGCACATATTCCCGGGCGCCGGCCTGGATCGCCGCGACGGCGGCGCGCGTATCGGTCGAGGTGCCGCAGGCGACGATCGGCGTGCGGATGCGCTCGGCCTCCAGCGCCGCGACATAGGCCGCGATCGGCTGCACGACGTCGATCATCAGCAGGTCGGCGCCCTTGGCGCGCAGCACGGCGAGCGTCTGGTCGAGGCTTTCGGTATGGGTCACGGCCGCGCCATGCGACATGGCGATCTTGGCGGCCGCGATGATCTGTCCCTTGAGACCGCCGGCGATGATGAGGCGCATGGCTCAGGTCCTTCTGTTCTTTGTCAGTATGGCGCGATCGGCTCTCACCGGTCCGCCTTGATGATTTCCGTCATGGTCACGCCCAGGCGGTCCTCGACGACGACGACCTCCCCGCGCGCGACCAGGCGCTCGTTGACGAAGATGTCGATCGCCTCGCCGACGCGCCGGTCGAGCTCGAGCACGGCGCCGGGCACGATCTGGAGCAGGTCGCCGACCGCGACCTTCGAGGAACCCAGCACCGCGGACACCGTGACCGGCACGTCGAAGACCTGCTCCAGGTCCTCGGCCGTCTTCACCGGTACCGGACCCGAGCGCGCGACGGACATGTCGCCCTGGTCGAAGGACAGGTCGGCCTGGTTCAGCGGCGGCAGGTTGAGATCGTTCTGCTGGCTCATGGCTCAGACCTTCATGGTTCCGCGTGACCATGGCCGAACACGCGGGCGACCGCCTGCTCGACCAGAGCCGTGAGTTGCTGGCTGTCGAGGACGAAACCGCCCTCCGCCCATTCGATGCGCCCGTCGCCAGGCGCGATGTCGGATTGCCCGAGCACCATCAGCTTGCCGGAGAAGCCGTGTTCCATCGCGAGCTTGCGGACCAGCTCCTCGGCAGCCTCGACCACGCTCTCATGGACGCGCAGGACCAGATGAGGCGCGGTGCGGGCATGGCTCAGGCACTCCCGGATCGCCCCCGACAGCGCCGCCAGCGGCTTTTCCGCAAGCGCGGCGCCGGCCAGCGCCTTCGCCGTCACGATCGCGACCTGCGCCGCATGTTCCTCGATGGCAGCCATACGGGCCGCTTCCTGTGCGAAAAGCCGCTCGGCCGAACGCGCGAGCTGCCCCGTCAGGCCGGTGAGCTGCGACTGCGCCTCGCGATGCGCGTGTTCCTGCCCGGCATGGAAGCCCTCCGCGCGGGCGGCGGCGAGATCGGCCTCCCCGGCGGCCTTGCGGCCTCCTTCGCGGAAATCCGTCCCGAACATGAACTTGGTCGCAGCAGCCATCTCAATAAACCAGTTCGTCGTCGGCGTTGCCCTTGGACAGCACGATCTCGCCCTTGTCGGCCAGGTCCTTGGTCATCTGGACGAGCTTGGTCTGGGCCTCGTCGACCTCCTTGAGGCGCAGCGGACCCAGGCCTTCCATGTCGTCCTGCATGTTCTTCGACGCGCGTTGCGACATCGCACCGAAGAAGAAGTCCCGCATCGACTGGCTGGCGCCCTTGAGCGCGCGTGCCAGCGTGTCCTTGTCGACCTGGCGCATCAGCGTCTGCAGGCCGGCCGGGTCGAGCTTGGCGAGATCCTCGAAGGTGAACATCAGGGCGCGGATGCGCTCGGCCGATTCCTGGTTCGAGGCATCGAGCGCCGAGAGGAAGCGCATCTCGGTCTGCCGGTCGAAGCCGTTGAAGATTTCCGCCATCATCTCGTGCGGGTCGCGACGGCGCGTCTGGGTCAGCGTCGAGACGAATTCGGTGCGCAGCGTATTTTCGATATGGTCGAGCGCTTCCTTCTGGATCGATTCCAGCCGCAGCATTCGCCCGACGACCTCGATCGAGAGATCGTTCGGCAGGTTGCGCAGCACGTTCGCGGCATGCTCGGGCCGGATCTTCGAGAGAATCACCGCGATGGTCTGCGGGTATTCGTTCTTGAGGAAGTTCGCCAGCACCACCGCGTCGATATTGCCGAGCTTCTGCCACATGTTGCGACCGGCCGGCCCGCGGATTTCCTCCATGATCAGCGCCACCTGATCGGTCGGCAGGATTTTCTCGAGCAGCGAGATCGTCCGGTCGAAGGAGCCCGTGACGGCACCGGCGCTGGAGAGCTTGCCGACGAAGTCGAGCATCAACCGTTCGACCTCGTCGGCATCGACGGTGCCGAGCTCGGCCATGGCGCGGGTGATGATCCGGATCTCGTCGTCGTCGAACTCCTGCCAGATCGCGCGGCCGTGCTCCTCGCCCAGCACCAGCAGGATGACGGCGGCGCGCTGCGGGCCGCTCATCTCGGCGACGGTGGTCACGCCGAAGCCGCCGCCCTCGATGGCGTCCTGGAAACCGGTATTGCGCGTTGCGATGGATCGGGTCTCGGCCATGGTTCAGCGCTCCGTCACGCTGCTGACTTCTCGTGGATCCAGCTCCGCAGCACCGCCACCGAATCGGACGGGTTCTGCGAGACCAGAGCCCCGATCTTTTCCACGGACTGCGCCTTGAGCTGCCCCTTGACCTGGGCGATCGCCAGCATCCGCTCGGAGGGCGCCGGGTCCATTTCCACGGCCAGCGCCTCGGCATCGGAACCGGCCATGGCCACCGCCCGCCCGCTGCCGGCCGGGTCTCCCGTCGCGCCGGGCGGGCCTGCGAGGACCGTGCCATTGCGCATGAAGGAGGGAATCGCGCGGACATTGCCGTTGTCGGAGGCCAGCACCTGCTTCAGCAGCGGGCGCACCACGGTCATCAGCACGATCAGGGTCAGCAGCGAGATCACGCCGAGCTCGGCGAAACGGACGAGATCCTCCCTGGTGAAGGAGGTGAGCTGCTGCATCAGCGTCTGCTCGGCCAGTTCGGCCGGCGGCGGCGGCGCCTCGGCGAAGCGCAGGTTGACGACCTCGACCTTGTCGCCGCGCCCCTGGTCGAAGCCGACGGCGGTGCGCACCAGCTCGCCGATCCGCTCCAGCTCTTCGTTGTTGCGGGGCTGGTAGGACAATTCGCCGGCCGGGCTGCGGCTGTAGTTGCCGTCGACGAGGACGGCGACCGAGAGCTTCTTGACCCGCCCGCCCTCCAGCACCTCGGTGCGGGTCGTGCGCGAGATCTCGTAATTGGCGACTTCCTCGTTCTTCGAGGAATTCTCGCGCTGGTTCTGCTGCGCGCCTTGCGCCTGTTGCGCACCCGGCAATTCGTTGCCGACGGTGACCGTGCCGTTGCCGCCCTCGTTCGTCGTCGAGGCCTCGGTCCGGTTCTGGCTGGAACGCAGGACCCGGCTTTCCGGGTCGAAGCTCTCGGAGCGGCTCTCGACGCGGTTGGTGTCGAGCGCGGCCGAGACCTGCACCCGCGCCCGGCCGTAGCCGACGACGCTGGCGACGATATCCTCGACCTGCGCCTTGAGGCGCTTCTCGATCGCGGTCTGGCGCTCCTCGATGCCGAGCCCGATCAGGCCCTGGTCGCTCTGGGCTCCGTCCGCCAGAAGCCTGCCGCGCTCATCGACGATCGACACCCGCTCCGGCTTCAGCCCATCGACGGCCGAGGCGACGAGATGGCGCACGGCCCGGACCTGCGCTGCATCGAGATCGCCCGCAAGCTTGAGCGCGATCGAGGCGCGCGGCGCCTCGCGATCGCGCTCGAACAGCCGCCGCTCGGGAATGACGAGATGGACGCGCGCGGCCTGCACCCGCCCGATCGAACGGATCGTACGCGACAATTCGCCTTCCAGCGCCCGGAGGTGGTTGATGTTCTGGACGAAGCTGGTCGAGGAGAAGGCATCGCCCTTGTCGAAGATCTCGTAGCCGACGCCGCCGCCGGCCGGGATGCCCTTGCTGGCGAGGTCGAGGCGCAGGCGCGGCACGTCGGCCTTCGGCACCAGCACCGTCTGGCCGTCGCCGCGCAATTCGTACTTGATGCCGCGGGCGTCGAGATCCTTGAGGATGGCGCTGACGTCCTGGCTCCCGAGGTCCGCGAACAGCACGCTCATCGCCGGCTGGGACATCTTGAGCATGACGAAGCCGAAGAAGCCGACGAGCACCAGCGTGACGGCCAGCATGGCCGCCAGGCGCGCCGCGCCGAATTTGGCAAACTGCTCGATCAGGCCGCTCACGCCGTCATCCGTCCCACAGAATCGCAGGGACGGCGCACCTGCTCCGACCCACTAGGCAAGTTTTTCCCAGTGCATGGTTAGCGGCCGGTTAATTTTTGGATGCGGATCGTTAAACTTTCCAGGCGGAGGTTCGCGCAAACGCCAAAGGCGCCGGCCCTGTTCGGGCCGACGCCTTTGAAAAGAAACGTGAATATCTGTTTCTTACTGGCGGTAGTGCTGAATCCGGGTCGTCCGCAGGCCGGCGAGGCCATGCTGGTCGATCGACATCTGCCAGCTCAGGAACTCGTCGACGGTCAGCGTATAGCGCTGGCACGCCTCTTCGAGGCTGAGCAGCCCGCCGCGCACGGCTGCCACCACCTCTGCCTTTCGCCGGATGACCCAGCGCCGGGTATTCATCGGGGGCAAGTCCGCAATCGTCAGCGGACTTCCGTCCGGTCCGATCACGTATTTCACCCGCGGTCGCAATGGCTCGGTCATGGTACTCTCACACAACTCAACAGAGCTACTGAGGGCATCATAGGCGGGCGGCTTTAAGAATTGGCTAAAACGATCGCTCCGGATGTCCACGACTGATTCGCAGCCGGTCACTCGCTGCGGACCACGCTCTTGACCTTGTCGATCGGGATGCTGATCGAGCCGATCTTGAGCATCGGGATCGACGAGGTGAAGTCGACGCCGTCGACCACGCCGCTGATCTGCGTCTTCGCCGTGACGCTCTCGCCGGCGACGTTCTTGGCATCGATCGTAATGCTGTACTCGCCGTCCGGCGCCGCGGTGCCGACCGAGGTCGAGCCGTCCCAGCTATAGGTCTGGTCGCCGGCAGTCAGCGTCTTGGTCAGGGTCTGGACGACGCTGCCCTTCGAATCCTTGATGGTGATCGTGGCGGTGCCGGCCGAGGCCATGTTCACCTTCCAGTCGGCCTTGCCGTCGATCAGCCGGGTCGTCGTGCCATCGGCGGTGACCGTGGCCCCGATGAAGCCGACCGCGTTCGTCGCCGTCCCGGCGGCGCTGAGGCTGAGCAGGGAGCCGAGCGTCTCGTTGGTCCGGAGCTGCTGCTCGACGCCGGCGAATTGCACGAGCTGGGCCGTGAACTGGTTGGTGTCGAGCGGGTCCAGCGGCGACTGGTTCTTGAGCTGCGTCGTCAGCAGCGTCAGGAACTGGTCGAAATTGTTGGCGATCCCGCTCGTGGAGCCGGTCACGCCGCTGGTGCTGCTGCCCGATGTGCCGCTGGTTCCGGAAACCGCCATGGCGCTGGTCCTCGTTCAGATGCTGAGATCGACGCCGCCGAGCCGGATGAGACGGCGCTGCGGGGCGGGGTCGATGGAAAGGGGGACGTCCTCGGCGAGTTCGCTGCCGTTCGGCTGACGCGGGCGCTGCGGCGCCTCGTCCTGCTGGCGGTTCTGGCGGAAGGCCGATTGGTCGGACGGGTCACGCAGGGTGATGTCGACGCCGCCATCGGACGGTTTCAACCCGGCCTGTTCGAAGGCGCGCTCCAGCGTGCGCGCATCGCGCTGCAGGAGGTGAAGCGTCTCGACGCGGTCGACGACCAGCCTGGCGCTGACCTCGCCCGCGTCGGAAATCGACAGGTTGACGTCGACGCGGCCGAGCTCATCGGGATCGAGCCGGATATCGAACTGCCGCGAGCCCGACATCGCGCGCAGGCCGATCTCGATCGGCACGACATGGATCGGCGTCGGCTGGCCGTTCGCCGCGCTCTGCCCCGGAGCGCCGGGAGCCGCGCCCGGCGCAGCACTCGGATCGAAGGGCTGAAGCAACCGGTCATGCCCGGATTTTCCGGGCGCCTGCTGCAGCAGGGTCGAGAGATCGAACGGGGCGGCCGGCTGCTGCTGAAGAGCGTCGAGCGCCTTGGCCTCGGCGGGAGCCTGCGCACCCTTGGCGGCAGCCGGCTGGTCGGCTTTGGCGAGGACGTCCGCAAATTCCTGCGCACCCTGCCCGACCGTTCCGAGAGCCTGCACGCCACCTGCCGCAGGCTTGCCCTCGGCAGCCGCGGCGATCCCCGCCTGCGGGTGTTCCGGCGCCGCGGCCGCAATCAGCGGCAGCCCCGCGGTTGCTGCCGCAAGCGCCAGCTTCGCTGCGCCCGTCTTCGTCGCGCCCTCGCTCGACACCGCTTCCGCAGCATCGTCCGCAGCAGCATCGATGGCGATCGATGGCCCCAGCGGAAGCAGAGCGGGTCCGATCACGACCACCCCCGGCGTCGCCGCGGCAGGGCTTTCGGCCACCGGAGCGGCAGCCGCCGCCGCGACCTCCCCCTTGTCCTCGGCGGCCGCCTTGCCGTCTCTCTTGGTCGCGCCCTCGCGGACCTCGCCCGCAACCTCCCCGGGCTCCGCCGCCGGTTCCTCGCCGGCAGCTTCGGTCCGGGCACCTGCCTGGGCGGCCGCCATTGCGATCAGGAACGCGATCCCGCTCGCATCGGCCTTCGCCGCTTGCGGCGCAGGCTTGCCCGCCGGAGCAGGCGCCGCCGGCACGGCAGCCGGCTGGAGCCCGTCCAGCCGCGCGCTCACCTTCGCGGGGTCGACGATCTGGTCGGCGCCGCTGATCTCGTTGGTCGCAGCCGGTTCCACCGTGGCAGCCACCTTCGCGGCCGCGCCGGTCTTCACCGTCCCCGCGACAGTCGCCTCCGCCTCCGGCAGAACGAAGACCTCGCCAGTCTCCTGCGGCTCCGCCTGACCGGCGCGCGAACGGGCAGCCGGCGCTTCGGCAGAGGCCTGATTAGTGAACACAGACTGGATCGGCATGAACGGTCCCGTGACGCGGGCAGCAACGCGCCCGACCCAGCCCAGCAAGTTGCAAGCCAGAAACAGCCCTTTCTGAATCAAGGCCTTAGCGCCGATGCCCCACAGCAAGCGGGCAAGATGAGCCCGGTTTCCCGGCGCAGGCCGGCAGGATTTGCCGATCCTGCTGGCGGCGCCCGGCCAAAGCCGGTATAGAGCCCGCAGATGCGCCGAATGCCCGCGCCAGCCCCCGAGCCAGCGACGACCCAGCCGAGAATGACCGCTTTCCGCAATTCCCTCGACATCGCCAAGCCGCCCGCGGCGACACGCGTCGTCGCGGCGATGTCCGGCGGCGTCGATTCCTCAGTAGTCGCGGCCCTGCTCAAGCGCGAGGGCTATGACGTCGTCGGCGTCACGCTCCAGCTTTACGATCACGGCGCCGCGGTGCATCGCGCCGGCGCCTGCTGCGCCGGCCAGGACATCCACGACGCCCGCCGCGTCGCCGAGACCATCGGCATCCCGCATTACGTGCTCGACTACGAAAGCCGCTTCCGCGATGCGGTGATCGAGCGCTTCGCCGAAAGCTACCTCGCCGGCGAAACGCCGATCCCCTGCGTCGAGTGCAACCGCACCGTGAAGTTCCGCGACCTGCTCGATCTCGCCAAGGAGCTCGGCGCAGACGCGCTGGCGACCGGCCATTACGTGCTCAGCCGCGACCTCGGCGACGGCCATCGCGGCCTGTTCCGCGCGGCGGATGCGAGCCGCGACCAGAGCTATTTCCTCTATGCCACGACGCAGGAGCAGCTCGACCTGCTGCGCTTCCCGCTCGGCCATATCGACAAGGCGCAGACCCGTGCGCTCGCCACCGAGCTCGGCCTCGCCATCGCCGACAAGCCCGACAGCCAGGATATCTGCTTCGTGCCGAACGGCCGCTATGCCGACGTCATCGAGCGGCTGAAGCCCGGCGCCGCCCGCCCCGGCGACATCGTTCATCTCGACGGCCGCATCCTCGGCCATCATGACGGCGTGCTCCACTACACCGTCGGCCAGCGCAAGGGGCTCGGCATCAGCGCGAGCGAGCCGCTCTATGTCCTGCGGCTCGATGCCGACGACGCCCGTGTCATCGTCGGCCCGCGCGAGGCGCTGAGCGTCGGCGAAATCCGCCTGCGCGATCTCAACTGGCTCGGCGAGATGGCGCTCGATGCCCTGCCGCCGGAAGGTCTCGACGTCGCCGTGCGCGTCCGCTCGACCCGCGCCCCGCGCGAAGCCCGCCTCTTCCGCGACGAGGACGGCCTGCGCATCGAACTCGCCAGCGACGAGGAGGGCGTTTCGCCCGGTCAGGCCTGCGTGATCTACGCCGATGCCGGACCCGGCTCCCGCGTCCTGGGCGGCGGCACCATCCTGCGCCGCCCACTCGCCCTGCCGGCCGCGCCCTCACCGGCCGCGCTCGCCCTGTCCTGATCGCTCAGGCCCCGCTCTTCCGTTCGGACTCCAGACCATGCCGGTGACCTACGACCTCGACAGCCAGAAGCGCGTCTATGCGACCTGGGCCAAGTTCTACGACCGGATCTATCAGCGCATGCTGGCGCGCCCGCAGCGCGAGGCGGTCGAAGCGGCCTGTGCCTGCGGCCCGGACATCCTCGAGATCGGCGTCGGCACCGGCCTCACACTGCCCTATTTCACGCCGGACTCGCGCGTATTCGGCGCCGACCTGTCGCTCGACATGCTCAAGGTCGCCCACCGCAAGGTCGAGAGCCAGAAGCTCGACCATGTCCACGGGCTGATGGTGATGGATGCCTGCCGGCTCGGTTTCGGGAAGGAATGCTTCGATGCGGTCACCGCGCAATTCGTGATCACGCTCGTCCCCGATCCGGAGCAGGCGCTGGCCGAGATGGATCGCGTCCTCAAGCCCGGTGGCGAGATCATCATATCGAGCCGCCTCGTCGACGACGGCGGCCTGCTCGCGCCGTTCTGGAGCGCGGTCGCGCCCTTGTCGAAGGCAATCGGCTGGAGCTCCGACTTCAAGGTCAGCCGGCTGACCGACTGGGCGCAGGCGACGGGCCGCTACGAGACGGCCCATGTCGGGCGCGGCTATTTCAAGGTCGTCCGGCTGCGCAAGCTGGCTTCTGCCGATAACGCGCAATCCAAGGCTTGACGCACCCCGCTCACGACGCCTATATCGCGCCTCGACGACGAGCCGGCTCTGCCGGTTCCGACCCTGTGGCGGGGTAGCTCAGCTGGTTAGAGCAGCGGAATCATAATCCGCGTGTCGGGGGTTCAAGTCCCTCTCCCGCTACCATCGGCCCCCCCGACCGTTTCGTCGGGAAGTGGGCGCCTCCGATGAGTGCCGACAATTCCCCAAGCACGTCGATTTGCGGAGCCTCGCCCGCCGGCGCCGGCTGGACCGTCACCGTCCTAATCAGGTCGCGCAGGGCCGCCTTGGCCTCGCCGCCATGCTCCTCACCCTCTGCGATCGCCACCTCAAGCCGCTCGATCGAGGCGAGGTAATGTCTCACAGTCGCGGGGTGCAGTGTCACGATCTGCGGCGGCTGCTCGGCTGTGGCGAGCTCGGCGCGCAGCCGGTCGCGTTCGGCTTTAAGCGGCGGCAACTCGCGCTCAAGAGCGTCTTCCTCGATCAGCCCCTTCACATAAGCCCGATACACCCGCTCGTGCTCGCGCTCGGCGGCTGCAAGCCGTCTCTCGATCTGCCCTCGGTTTGCGACCGTGCTGGCGGCCAGGCGTTGCCGCTCCTCGTTGTAGACACGGACATAGAGGGCAATGGCGTCGCGATCGGCCATGCGCTCGCGCAAGCCTCCCACGACGGCCTGCTCGACCTGGTCGAGATAGTAGCTGCGCCGGTTGCTGCAGCTGCCCGATTCGGCCGCCGTAGTGCAGCGAATCCTGACCCGGCCGTGGTCGCGATCCTTGACTGACATCCCGCCGCCGCAACCGCCGCAGCGCAGCAGCCCGGATAGCAAGTGCCGGGGCTTCGCCCGGTCGCGCGGGCCGTTGAGCGCCCGACCATCGCGCCGGGCCTTCACCGCATCGAAGGTCTCCGCGTCGACGATCGCGAGATGCGGCGCCGCCTTCTCCTGGTGCTCGCTCGCCTCGTTGACGCGGGAGATGCGCCGGCCGGTCGCCGGGTCCTTCACCATCCGGACCCGATTCCAGACCATGCGGCCTGCATAGAGCGGATTGAGCAGGATACCGTGGCCGCGATTGCGATTGCCATTGATGGTGACAGCAGCCCAGAACCGGCCGCGAGGCGGCGGCACGGCCTCGTCATTGAGCTTGCCGGCTATCTCGCGTGGGCTGCTGCCGGCGAGATATTCAGCGAAGATCCGGCGCACGGTCTCGGCCTCTTCCGGCACAATCTCCAGCTTCCCCGGCTGCCCGGCGACAGCGCGATAGCCATAGGCACGCCCGCCTGCACTACGGCCGTCCCTGACCACGCCAGCGAGGCCGCGCCGCACTTTCTGCGCCAGTCCCTTCAGGAAGAGCGCGGACATCGTGCCTTTGAGGCCGATATGCATTTCGCTGATCTCGCCATCCGCGACGGTGACGAGCTTCACGCCCGCGAACTGCGCGGTTTCATAGAGCCGGGCGATATCGGCGAGGTTGCGCGAAAGCCGGTCGAGATCCTCGGTCAGGATGGCGTCATACTGGCCGGCAAGCGCGAGGCCGATCAGGCGCTGATAATCCGGCCGGCCGTGGATCGAGGCGCCGGAGGCGGCGCGATCGGCGAAGACGTCGGTGACGGTGAGGCCGAGGCGGTCAGCATGCGAGCGGCACAGTGCGACCTGGTCCTCGACCGAGCGGTCACTCTGCAGGTCGGTTGAGAATCGAGCGTAGATCGCCGCGCGCATGCGTCAGTGCCTTCAATGGTGCGGCCTGCCCGGTCGCGGCGGCATGATCACGGCGCGCCGCCTCGCGCGCAAGCGCCTCGATCAACCGGACGAGTCCGGGATCGAGCGTGCTTCCGGTGCTGGCGGCGGCGCGGGCCATTAGTCGACGGCCTCGCAAACGGGGCGGTTCGCCAATTCGAGCAGCACGTCGGCATGGCATGGCGAGCCGGGTCTGCACCAACAGGCTAGGTTTTTGCCCCGCAATCCCTCAACCGCTTCGCGCGTCGAGCGCCATTGATGCAGTGCCCTCTCGTAGCGCTCCCGGAAAGCGTCGACCGCAAGCTGCGGCGTAATCTCCGGAAGCCGAAGGCCGTCCTCTTCCACGGCCGGTGCGACCTTGTACGGATTTCCCCATTTCGTCGGACGCGCGACGTTGACGGCCGGCAGGCCATTTGTTTCGTGCGACAACGCCTGCAGTTTGAAGCCGACTCGCCGGGAAAGCTGAAGGCGGACGGGCGTCGTCATGCTCTGCCCTTCGGCATGGCGTTGTGCTCGCCCCCGTCGAGGAAGCGTCCGGCAGTTGCCTTCATGCCTCGTCCCATGATGTGGAAGCGCTCGCCGTGGAAGCCGCGCCCGCCGGCAGCATTTAGCCAGGCGATGTTCGGCCGGTCGTCTGAGTAGCGGCGGCTGTAATCGAGCCGCCAATCGGGATCGTCCTTGTCGCGATCGACCAGGGGAAACCAATTGCCCCACTGCTTGAAGAAGAATGCTGTCCCGGCGGCGGCGCATTGATCGCGGATCTGGCGCGGCCAGTCGGGATGCATCGGACGGGCGCCCGGCCCGCTCTCGCCGCCCACGATGATCCAGTCGAGCTTGGCGCCGCCCAACTCGGTGTCTTCCTCGGCCGGGCAGTCGCATTCAAGAGCGTTAACCTGCCATGTTCCGACCTCCTGCGGGATGGTGATGTCGCGAAAGTCGATCGGCCCGAGCAGCGGCTCGGCGCTGACGAAGCGGACGGCAGCCGGTGTCGCGAGCAGCTCGGGGATGCGCTCGTCGGCGCGCTTCTGATCCTCGGTGCTAACGCCGAGCCAGACGTTCGGGAGGGGCCATTGCCATTGCATGGCCTTGCAGTTGCCCTCCTCGGTCCAGAGGTGATCCTTGGTCGTGTCGACCAGGCCGAACTGCTCCAGATACCTTTCGCAGGCTTCCTCCACCCTGACGCGCCGCCCCGTGGGGCCGCCGGCGGGAATGCTGAGGGTCTCGCCGTGGCCAAGGCTGACAGTTCGCGCGGGCGTGCCCTGCCACTGCTCCAGCATGTATTCGCGCATCCGCGCGCCCCGCTTAGTCAGCACTTGGTAGGTATGGTGCGGCGTCAGCGCCATGACGGCGAAAACGCGGTCGATCCAATCCTCGGGCGTGTCCTCGTGGAAGAGGTCGCCCATGCTGTTGACGAAGTAAGTCGTCGGCCTCTTACGGCGCAGCGGCTCGGTGAGAATGTGATCGGGCGCCAGCGTCAGCTGACCGGTCCAGATGGCCTTGCCATTGACCCGGCGCGTCATTCCCTGAGCCGCCGCCCCCGCCCATTTCCGGCCGCGATAGACGTGCTTGAAGCGATCGGCCATGCCCATGGCGTAGCAATTCGTGCAGCCCGGCGAGACGATCGAGCAGCCGACGATGGGATTCCAAGTCCGCTCGGTCCATTCGATTGAGGTCTCAGCCATTGCCCGGCACCTTTCCGGTCTCGATCATCACAGGAGGGTGCTGCGTGCCGAGCACGCGCAGGATGACAGGCGCGCCCTGGACGATCGCGGCGATCTCGTCCGGTGTCGGGAACCATGCAGTTTCCATGGCCGGTGTGTTCGGCCCGCCGACCGTGCAGTTGATGGCGACGTCGCGCAGCGGCAGGCCCAGATAGCCCTGGCTCTTGCCGAGGATGCGGGTGTGGCCTTCGATCATGCCGATCTGCATGCTGTCGCCTCCACATGGAAATCCGGCCCTTTGACGTGGCCAATGATGAGAGGAGGCAGCTCGGCGCCGCGGCGCAGCGCAAGCCAGTTCGGCCCCTGATCGCGCTCGAAACCGAGGCCGTGCCAGAGGCCTTCCTTGGTGCTCCAGCGGAGCAACCACATGGCGCCGGTCGCGTCATAGCCAAGGAACTGGCCGGGGCTCTTCGCCTCCGGCAGGCCGGGCGTCATCTCGATGCGGATCGGCGAGGTCATGCCGGCTCTCCCTTGATGGGATCGCGGCGATAGCGCTCACGCAAGGTGATCTTGATCCGGCCGAAACGCTCTTCCCATTCGCGCTTGTGAAGCTCGTCTTCGAGCTCAAGCGTCTCACGACGGGTCACCTCAAGAGCGGCGTACTCACCGGCCTCGACGAGCAGATCATAGACGAGCAGCCCCGCCTTGGTCGGCCGGAAACGGCGTTGCCCCTCTTCGCTGACGTCCATGACGACCAGCCCGCGCCGCTCCAGACCATGAATCTGCGTTCCGCCCAAGCCGAGCGAAGCGATCATGTCGCCTTTGCAAAGCAGCGAGAGGGTCTCGACGTGCTTCTCTGACAGGTTGAGGTTGAAGCTGCGACCGAAGGCATAGCGGCGGAAGGCGTCGTTCATGCGACCTCTCCCACTGCCTGCAGGTAAAGATCGAGGATCGCCTCTTCTTCCTTGCGCTCGTCGAGATCGCGCCGGCGAAGCGCGACGACCTTGCGCAGGATCTTGACGTCGTAGCCGGTGCCCTTGGCCTCGGCGTAGACTTCCTTGATATCGTCCGCGATCGTCTTCTTTTCCTCCTCCAAGCGCTCGATGCGCTCGACGATGGATTTCAGCTGATCGCCCTGGACCGGATCGTCCATGTCGCCTCCGGAATTGCTGGGATAGCTCACTGCGCGGTCTCCGCCGCCAATCGCCGCTGCATGCGGCAGTGCTCGACCTGGCGCAGCTTGCGCGTGCCGATCGCGAACAGTACCGCGTCGCCGGTCGCGATGTTTGCGCGCGCCTCGAACTCGACCGGGCCGAACTTGTCGGTCAGGACGGCGCCGGCCTCGATCGCCTTAGCCTTCATGGCGAGCGCGATATCGAAATGCACCCACGAGGCATTGCGATGCTTGCCGAAGCTCAGCTGCGGGTGGCCCTGAATCCACTTGCGCGCGACGCCGATCCGATCGGCCATGGCGAGCAGCTCGTCGAGGCTGTCGGCCCACATGTGGCACATGACCATGCGGCCTAACTGGTGACGGACGTCGTCGACGTAGACGGTCATCGGCGTGCCTGCTTGAAATTAGGTAGGGGCCGCCCGCCACGTTCAAGCAGAACACCGGACAGCGGTGTTAGGTATCCCGGCCCATAAGCGGCCCTGGCATAGTCAGCGATGACCGAGACGCCAACGCAGCACGCCTCGTCCAGCTCCATGCCGGCTTTGACGGCGTTGTGGATCGCGTCTGAGATGCCTTGCGCCAAATCGCGTGGCAAAACGCCGCTCAATGATGATCGCTGCACAGAGCGGCCCCCGCGATCTCGGCGCCGAGGCGCTCGCAGGCATGGGCGACGAGCGCGCGCAGGTCGACGCGCCGCTGATTGAGGCTTTCGCGGGCACGCTCGCGCTGGTGCAGGCGCTTCTCGGCCTGGGCGATCTTGGCTTCCGCCTCCGCAAGCGTGCGGCGGATCTCAAGCGCGGCGGCGCTGTCCTGCAGGATCTCGGCGCGGAGCTTGTTCGCGTCGGCGTCGAGCACGGCAAGTGCGGCCTCGACCTCGCGCAACACGACCTCTGCCGCGACCGGCGGCGGGGGCGGCGCGGCGATGCGAACGCCGCAATTCTCGGCCTGCCCTGCTGGTGTGAGGACGGCGCATTCGCGCTCGTCCAGATAGAGACCTCGATAGGATTCGATGCGGGCCAGCCCGCGCTTGACCAGCGACTGCACCGTTTCATCCCGAACGGGATGCTTCGGGAAGGCGCGGCAGTACCAGTTGCTGTTGCCACCGGCGCGCAGAAGCGCGCCGGTATGCATGAGGCGAAGTGCCGTGCGCTGGGCCATGGTGTTCGCGCGCGGCGCCAGCCCCTGCGCCCCGCGCTCCGGCACCGCGCTCACTGGCGCACCTTGCCGTTGTTGCGGGCGATCTGCTTCGCCTTCTCGAGATGCTCGGCGATCTCGTCCTTCGTAAAGTCGAGGAGCAGGTCTTCCTCGGTCACGCCGCCGGCCGAGGCGGAATGGCTGGAGAGGAAATCTGCCATGCGGGCCGGCACCGAGCGGAGCGCGGCGGCGGGACGGCGGGCGGCAACGGTCTGGGAGATCATGTCCGATCCTTTCAGGCTTGGGAGAGCACCGAGGACCAGATGAGGATCGCGTAGAGCAGCGTCGCGAGCGCGCCGATCTCGACCAGTGACGCGAGATGGCGCCGAACGATCAGCGCGCGGGCATAATCGCTTGGGGTGGCTTCACGGCTGGGGAGGTAGCAGGCAGAACGAACGCACATGGCACGCCTCATCGGGTTTCGATGGGCGCAACATGATGCGGAAAATGAACCGCGTCAATATGGAATGCGGAAAATAAAACGCACCACTGACAGAGCGCGTCTCTGGCCGACGCGGATCAGGTCCGCATCGCCTTGCCACTTTTGATCTGCCTCAAGACCGATCTGCGGGCTTCATCGGCAATAGATTTCACCTGTGCTGCAGGGATTGCCGCAATCACTTCGCTGAAGGAAACGACTGGCACATCCATCATCTCGGGGGCGTTGTAGCTCATGAGATGATAGAGCCCCGTCCTCGAACCTTGCAGGACGCGCTTCAAGTACCGCGCGCCTTCCGCCGTCTCAACCGCGGCGGTGTGACCGATCACTGCGCCTGGATGATCTGCAAATCGCGAGCAAACGATCACGTCGCCAGAATCGTATTTGGGCCACATGCTTTCGCCCTGAATCTGGAATGCCATGGCATCATTTGGTAGCGGAAAAGGAACCTGCACCTCAAATAAGGGCTCATGAGCGCCGATCTGAGCACTCGACGTATCGATAGATCCACCGGCGCCGATGTACCCGAATACGCCGACAACGCTCTGCTCCTGAGCCGAGCCGGGTCCCTCGCCAGTCCCATACGCCAGCCATTCCGGCGAGACAGAGAGAGCTCCTGCGAGCTTTTTCGCAGTGTCGACGGTCGGCGAAGAGTCAGGGTTGCGCATGATACCTCTGATCGCGTCAGGACTCATGCCGGCGGCCAGCGATGCGGCGCGCGGCGTCAGTCCACTTGCCAGAAGCGCCCGCTCAATTCTGTCAACAATGGTCGTACCCATGGTGCGGAATTCTATCCGCACTGCAAAAGGCTCGTGAGCGGAAAATAAACCGTTGACAGATGCGGAAAATGAACCGCATCTATCGCCGCTATGGCAAACCAAATCGAACAGCTCCTGACGGTGGTGGACGCGTTTTGCGCCGCGCGCGGCATTTCTGAAGCTCGCGCGTCAACGCTGATCTTCAACGGTGGCGGACGCATCAAGCAGCTTCGGGACGGTCGAGATATTGGCGTGCTGACCTCGCTTAGCGCGCTGTTGTGGCTGTCGGCCAATTGGCCGGAGGACACCGAATGGCCTTGTGACATCCCGCGCCCCTCGCCGGCCTCTGCCCCTCCCGAGCTTGCCTCGGTCTGTAACCCCTAACGCCCGCATTCCCGGCGGGCGAGCGATATCGCCCGGCCCAGTATCAGAGGCCCCCGATGCGCAAATTCGATGCGGATTTCTACCTCCTGAAGGCGGCCATGGCCGACCTGGTGGAGCGCTGCGGCGGGCAGAAGCGCGCCGCCGATATCGTCGGGCTGGCGCAGTCGACGCTCTCCTATGTCTGCCAGCGCGACAACCCGGCGATGCTCTCGATCGCAGCCAAGCTGATGCTGGAGCGCGAATGCGGCGTGCCGGTCGTCACCAAGGTAGAGGCCGAATTGCAGGGGCACCGCATCGAGCGTGAGGGCGCCCCGCTCTGCGCCGACACTGATGGCCCGTTCGATGCCCACGCTGCCGTCATGATCGAGGTCGGCGATCTCTGCCGGACATTCTCGCAGGCTGTCGGTGACGGGAAGTATTCTCGCACCGACGCCCTGACGGTCGGCAGGGATCTCGCCGATCTGCGCCGCGCGATCGAGCGCTTCGAGCGCGTCAATGCGGCGACGCAAGCCGGAGGCTGCGCGTGAGCTGCGTCCGGATCGACCTCCCGCTTTCGACAGCCGCGGCGCTGCGGCTAGACCAGATGGCGCGCCGGGTGGACCGCGACCCGATCGACTACGCGACGCGCCTGCTGGAAGAGGCGCTGCTCGCGCGGTCGCTCAAGCTGCCGATCGGCGAGATCATCGGTGTCGACCGGGAGCCGGAAGCGCATCTCGCTGCCGAGACGGTCGACGTTCTCGAGGGCGTCGCAGAGGCGGCGGAGCTGACCGGCGCCGAGGCGCGTGCCGTGCGGGCGCTGCGCAGCGTGCGCCATACCGCATCGCAGATCGCCGCCAAGCTGCGGCTGCCCTATCGCGCGGTCGAAAAGGTGCTCGGCTCATGAGCGCCGGCCGCTTCCTCACCCTTCCCCCACCGGCCGTCTCCGAGACCGCGGCCGGTCACTTGCCGCCGGCCCGCGTCACCTCCAGCGAGCCGGCGGCCTTTCCTTCCTGCCCGGACTGCAAGGGCCGCGGCCATCGCATCACCACCCATGACGGCACCTTTCCCGACTGCATCAGCTGCAGCGGGTCGGGCCGGCTTGTCGCTGAAGGAGCGCGCTCATGATTGCCAGGCTTGGCGACTGGATACAGACCTTCTCCGGCCGGCAGTTCTGGCCGCTCGACCCGCGCCCGGAAGAGATCGCGATCGAAGATATAGCCCACGCGCTGGCGCATGATTGCCGCTTCGGCGGGCACTGCCGGCGCTTCTACTCGGTTGCTGAGCACAGCGTCCTGTTGGCACGCGCGGTTGCGCCGGATCTCCGCCTCGCGGCCCTCATGCACGACTCGCCGGAGGGCTATCTGCGCGATCTCGTGCGCCCCGTGAAGCGGACGATGCCGTCCTATCGCGCCGCTGAAACCGCAATCTGGCTCGCGATCTGCGCGCGCTTCGGACTACCGATCGATCTGCCGGCGGAGGTCCACGAGGCGGATAACCGCATCCTCGTCGATGAGCGCCAGCAGAACATGGCACCGCCGCCGGCCCCTTGGAATTCGGAAGAGAACGTCGAGCCGCTCGGCGTGCGCCTCCAGTTCTGGACGCCGGTCGAGGCCGAATTCCAGTTCATGATCCTGTTCGATTCATTGATTGCCGGATCGGCCCCGAGCGCTGGTCTGCCCCCGCGCGGCGCGACCAGGTTCGCAGGCAGCCATGGCTGAGATGATCGCCATCGCGAAACTGCGGCGCGACGGCGGCACGCAGCCGCGCGCCATGCTCGATCCGTCCACGGTCGAGGTGTATGCCGATGGCGTGCGCGACGGCGCCAGCTTCCCGCCCGTCGTCGTCTTTCATGACGGCACCAACCATTGGCTGGCGGATGGCTTCCACCGCACCGAGGCCCATGCCGTCGCAGGCGAGAGCGAGATCGCCGCCGATATCCGGCCCGGCACGCAGCGCGACGCGATCCTGTTCGCCTGCGGCGCCAACGCCACTCATGGCCTGCGCCGCACGACCGAGGACAAGCGCCGGGCGGTGATCCTGCTGCTACGCGATCCCGAATGGTCGGGATGGAGCGACCGCGAGATCGCCGGGCGCGCGCACGTCTCGCATACCTTCGTCGCCAAGCTGCGTGATCTCCATGGCAACGTTTCCATGGAGCGAAAATTCGTCAGCCGTCACGGCACCGTGGCCGAGCGAAACTTCGCGATCGATAAGCGTGCGGCTGACATGGCGACGCTGCGCTCGCTTCCGGTCGAAGCCCTGCATCAGCTCGTCAGCGAGCAGCATCGGGCGAAGCAGGACCAGAAAAAGGCCCGGCGCGAGGAGCGCGTCCTCGGCATGGCCGGCAAGATCGCGGCAGCCAATGAACAGCTCTCCGGCATGGTCGCTTCGGCCAAGCGATACGGCTTGATCATCGAAGATTCCGAATGGCCGTGGGAGTCGTGGTCGGCCGAAACCGGCATGGATCGGGCAGAGGAGAACCATTACCCGACCTCGTCGATCGAGGAGATCTGCGCCCGGCCGATTGGCGAGTTGGCGGCACGCGATTGCGTGCTGCTGCTCTGGGCGACGCCGCCGCGCCTGCCTGCCGCCCTCAAGGTGATGGAGGCGCGCGGCTTCACCTACCGCACCCATGCAATCTGGCGGAAGCTGCTGCCCGGCGCGATGCGCGGGCGCGGCTACTGGTTCCATTTCACGCATGAGCTGGTGCTGCTCGGCACGCGCGGCGATCCGCCCTGCCCGGCGCTGGGCACGCAATGGGACAGCGTCTTTGAGGCGCCGCGCGGCGCCAACTCGGTGAAGCCGCCAACCATGCACGAATGGGCGGAGCGCTTCTTCCCTGGCGTTCCCAAGCTCGAATGCAATGCCCGCGAGGCCCGCGCAGGCTGGGACGTGTGGGGGGCCGAGGCGCCTGACCATTTTGTTGACGCCGCCAAATTGGTCCGCGGCGCCACCCCGTCGCTCGTCATCGTCGACGAGTTTGCGACCGAACTGCCCGCCCTGCCCCTGCGCGGGAGGGCAGAGCAACCGCTCCCTTTTTCCGCTTCATCCCCTGGAGAGCCGACATGCAATTCGTGACGGTCGAGGGCCGATCCCTCAAGCATGCCTTGCGCCCGCTGGTCGACGTGATCGAACGGCGATCGACGATCCCGATCCTCGGCTATGTCCGGCTGACGCTGGAGAGCGACGGCCTGCGGCTTTCCGCGACCGATCTCGAGGTCGAGGTCGAGACGCGGATCGACGTGATCGACGGCGACCGGGCCGGCGGCTGGAGCCTTTGCCTGCCGGCGCAAGCTCTTGCCGGCATCGCTCACGTCGCCGGCGTCATGCCGGTGCGCATCGTGCGCGGCAGCGGCGACGAGGAGACGAAGACGACGATCAGCCTCGGCGACGACGAGGCGGTCTATACGCTCGACGGGCTGCCGGCTGCCGACTTCCCCAGCGATCTGATCGCGCGCGGCGCGCTGCTGGAGACCTTTAGCAATGGCCAGCTGGCGACGCAGCTCGACAAGGTGCGGGCCTTCATCTCGACGGAAGAGACGCGCTATTACCTCAACGGCGTGTGCTGGCATCGCGGGCCGCTCGGCTCCCGCTTCGTCGCCACGGACGGACATCGCCTAGCCTGCTGCCGCGTCAGCGCCGACCCGGTCGACGAGGTCGCGCGGATCATCCCGCGCAAGGCCATCATGCTGATCAGCAAGCACATGGCCGGGCTCGATGTGCGCGTGCATGAGCGCGAGGGTGGCGCGGCGCTGAGCGGGCTCGCCTTTGAGGCGGATGGGCTTTCGATCCGCACCAAGCTGATCGACGGCACCTATCCCGATTTCGACAGGATCGTCGCGCCTTGCGTCGAAAAGGCCGGCGCCTTCGCCATCGCGTTGAAGCGGCCGGATGTCTCGGCCGCACTGGCGCGCCTTGGCGTGTTCGGCCGCGATATCGGGCGAGCCATCAAGCTCGATGCACAGGATGGGCGGCTCGTCCTCGTCCGCAGCGGAGGCGATGGGGGGGCGCGGGCGAAGACAGCCTCGACCTGGCCGGCGGGGCTCACGGCCTTCGGCCTCAACGCGGCCTATTTCGGCGACATGGTCTCCGGCTGCATGGGCGATATCACGCTCGGCCTCTCGGCGCCCGGCGACCCGCTCCTGATCAAGGATTCCGATCCGGAGATGACCCGTATCCTCATGCCGATGCGGGTGTGATGTGTCGACGCATTCGAACCAATTTCTCACGCAAGAGGCCGAGTCGAGTTACCGCGTCGGTCAGTTCGGCGAAGGCCGCGTTATCATCAGCGATGGGACGGCCCGACAGGGCTTGCGCAACTTCCGATGGGGCGTATCCGTTCGCTCGCAACGTGATGTAGCTCGTAGCGCTATTCATCCGGGCTTCGATCTCTGTCCAATCCGTTTCGATCTCGGTTGTTTCCAGTGCCGGGAAAATTTCTGTCGTCTGCTCGTGGGCTTCGACAGCAGTTTTCGCAAGTTCCTCGAAAGACATCGGGAATCGGCCATCGACTCTCAAAGTCCCGATCTGCACGAGGAACACTCCAGCAAGGCGGCCGAGGCGGCCAACAGCAACGATCGCGCGGGCCATTACCAAACGCCGTGCGGCAGCCTTCTCGCGCGTGTCTGCTTCAAGAGCGGCGCGCGTCATCTTGTTCTGCTGGCCGAGCTCCTTCAGTTGCTTGAGGACGAAAAACAGGCCAGCGCCTGCAAGCGCCGAGGATATGATTGTCTGAATCGTCGTCTGGTAACGGTTGAGCCAGAATTCGAAGCACCCGACGCCTCCTGCGGCCTTCATGATGATGCGCCGCTGCTCATTCGAGCAAGCTGGCTCCAGCCACTGCCACAAGTGCATAAAAGCCGCGACCGTCAGAGCGACGGCAATGCCAACGAGCATCTCGCGACTTGGTTTCTGCATCTCGGAAGCCCCCAACCCACAAGCTCTATAGCGCGCCTCGGTTCATTTGGGAGGCCCGCTCATGCGTGACGGCAAACCCCTCCGCGTGCTCGTCGCCTGCGAGTTCACTGGCATCGTGCGACGGGCCTTCACGGCGCGCGGGCATGATGCGTGGTCGTGCGACCTGCTGCCGGCCGAGGATGGCAGCAATCACCATATCGTCGGCGATGTACGCGGCATCCTTGGCGATGGCTGGGATTTGCTCGTCGTCGCGCATCCGCCCTGCACACGGCTGTGCCGCTCGGGCCGGCGCTGGCTCTCCGGCCCCGGCCATATGACGCCGCCGAAGCAGCTGCCGAAGGGTCGCACCTGGCCGGATATGATCGCCGAGTTCGAAGCCGGCGTTGATCTGTTCGTGACCTGCTGGCGGGCACCGATTCCGCGCGTCGCGATCGAGAATCCCGAGATGCATGACATCGCGCGGGCGCGCATGCCCGCCGATGTGCCGCGCCCGCACATGGTGCAACCGTTCTGGTTCGGTCATCCCGAATACAAGGCGACGGGCTGGTATCTGCGCGGCCTGCCGGAGCTGCAGGAGACCTTGCGCCTCGCCGAGCCGCCACATGGCTCGGACCAGTGGAAGGCGTGGAACCGGGTCTGGCGCATGCCGCCGATCGCCGATCGCGGGAAGGAGCGCTCGCGCTTCTTCGACGGCATGGCCAACGCCATGGCCGATCAATGGGGCGGTCTCGTCGATGAATTGAGGGTGGCATGAGCGCTGCCCTGCTGGGCTTGGCGCTCAAAGCCAAGCTGCATTCCCAGACGCGGAAGATGGTGCTGATCAAGCTCGTCGACTGCTGCCATGAAGACGGCACGCGGATCTATCCCTCGCTCGCGACCATCGCGGAGGATGCCGAATGCTCGGTGCCGACCGCGCGCCGGGTGATGCAGAGCTTCGTGCGCGTGGGCCTGCTGCGCCTGGTCAAGGAAGGCGGCTCCGGTGCCAAGTCCACGAACCATTACGAGATGGATGTCGACCTGCTGGCGCGCCTGCGCCGGCCGGAATACTGGCCTGCGCTGGAGGCTGCATCCGTGCATCAGCCCTTGTCCGATTCCGACGATGACGACGAGGCTGCCCATGCGTCAGACGCAGGGCGCGCACGGCCCGCCGAGCCCGCAAATAAGGGTATCACGGTGGAAGGGTATCACGGTGATAGCCTTCCAAACGAGGCGGAAGGGTATCATCAGGGTGATACCCAACCCCTTAGTAAAACCCCTTACTCTGAGAGAGAGGGTGCGCGAGAGCGCGAGAGCACGCCAGCGATCGAGGGCGAGCCTGCGGGTGCCTGGACGCTCGCCGCGTTCATGGCCGAATGGCCTGACGTTCACCGGGACAGCCGGAAGGCCATCGAGACCGCTTGGTCCGCCTTGCCCTTCGCCATGCGCCGGCCGGCCATCGAGCAGATAAAGCCCTTCCTCGCCGACCTGACGCGGAATGGCCATCGCAAGTACCGCCCATCGGCCGCGACCTATCTCGGCGAACGTCGCTGGACGCTGATGCCGAAGCAGGAAGAGGCGCGGAAGGCCAGCGCCTTCGTCGAGGTCAAGAGCTGGTCGAAGGAATGGTGGCTGACGCTGCACTTCCGCATTGCCGAAGGGGCAAGGCAGCGACTGGGCTTCATGGTGCAGCAGGCCGAGGCCCACAAGCCGATCTCGGTCTCGCAGGCTGATCTCGACGCCGCTGCGAAGCGGATCGGGGAGCTGAAGGCCTTCCTTGGACGCGGGCCGGAGATCGAGGCGTGGCGCCTGTGGCTCGCCGATCGAGGCGCCCGCATTCCGGTCTTTGCCGAGGGCAGCAGCGCCCGCGTGTTCCTGCCGAGTGAGATGCCGCCGCGCGACCCGCGCGACGATGACAACGTGCCGCTCTGAGGGCTGACGATGGGACGCCGCCACGAAAAGAAGCCCTTCGTCCATTTCCGCGACGTGCAGGAAACCAAGGTGCCCGCGCCCGAAGATCTCGATCTCGGCCGCGACTGGTATCTCGTGCACTGCGCGCCGCGGATGGAAGCCAAGGCAGCGAAGGGGCTGGCCGATGCCGGATGCTCGGTCTTCCTGCCCGCGATCCGTCGCGTGATCCGCTTCCAGCGCCGCGAGACCGATCATCAGATTGCGACCTTCACTGGCTATCTCTTCGCCTCCGGTGTCCCGACCCTTGGCCGCGACCGTTACCTTGTCGCCGATGATGGCGTGACGGTGATCACCATCAACGGTCGGCCTCTGACCGATATCCGCGAGATTGAAGGCGTGATGTACATCGTGCGCTCTCAAGAGGGCTGGGCACGCGTGCCGGGTGATGCCATCGCCAAGGTTGCCGCCTATCAGAATGACGCGGTTGAGCCCCGCCGCGATATCCTCCGGCCTGATCCCAAGCTCTCCCCTGGGCAAAGGGTCAAGGTCATCAGCGGGCCATTCATGGGCTTCCTCGCCGAGGTGACCGAGCAGCTCGGCTTGGCCGAGGCTGAGGTGCTGATCGAGCTGCTGGGCAAGCCTGTGCCCATGACGGTGAGGGTCGAGCATCTCGATGCGGCGTAGTGATACACAGCGATCATTTATCAGTTGCGTGATCACGATTGACTCTTGCAGTCCGAATCGGACTCCATGGCGTCACGGATCAGCTTGGTCAGTGTGATCGTCGCTTCGGCGGCTCGTATCTCGCAAGCCCGCGTCGCTTAGGTCTTCGGGTCGGCGGCCTTGTGCGAAGCTATATCGACCCGCCGCCGCAAGGTTGGCGGGTTTGGCATATCTGGACATGGGACGTCTCAAGGCCATGCCTCCTCGGGTTGCCAGCGTGGGCAGCCGCATCGCTGTTCCCGCCAAGGTGCCCGATCCCTTCTATGAGGGTAACGCGTGGCGCGAGTTCATCCGCGCGATCAAGGTCCAACGCGGATACGTCTGCGAGGTGGTGACCTGCAGGAAGGACTGCAGCGACAACCATCGCGGCCTGATCGGTGACCACATCGTCGAGCGCAAGGATGGTGGCGCCGACTTCGACCCGTCCAACGTCATGTTGATGTGCACGGCCTGCCACAACCGGAAGACGGCGCGCGAGCGCGGTCGACGCGGGCAGCGGGCCGTCTGACCCGCGACCAGGGGGGTGGTCGAAAGTCTGGGGCCGATAGGAGCCCCGCACCGGCTTTGGTGTCATTCGGAGTTTTTTTTCTTGGACGACGCGAATTCCAGCGACGGAAAGAAAGAAACGAAGGCGGGCCGCAAGGCCTTCGTGCCGAGCGATGAACAGCGCGCGACCGTGCGCCGGATGGCCTCGGAGCGGCTCGGTCATCCTGTCATCGCCGCGGAGATCGGCATCAGCGTGCCGACGCTGCGCAAGGTTTTCGCCGAGGAGCTGAGGGATCGGATCGCCGGCGGCAACCTGTTCGCCGCGGCGGCCGAGGAGATCCCGCCGCTGCAGCCGGTCCCGCCGAAGGCAAAACGCCCGGGCAGAGGTGGCCGGAAGAGCTATCGGCCGGCCGATCGCGACCGGGAAAAGGTCGCTGTCTTGGTCGCTGCCGGAATGACGGTCGACCAGATCGCCCACGCCATGGCGATCACCGAGCCGACGCTGCGCAAACATTACCGCGCCGAGATAGAGACCGGCGCGCTGCGAAAGCGCGGCGAGCTGCTGATGGCTCTCAACCGAGCTGCCTTGAAAGGCAACGTCGCGGCGCTGCGCGAGTCGCTCGCGATCATGGATCGGGCCAATCTTGAGGCCTTGCAGGATGAGGTACGCGGCACGGGCAAGGCGGAGACACAGGCGCCGGCGCCGGCGCCGGCTTCCGATGCGCTCGGGAAGAAGGTGCAAGCGGATATCGATGCGCATCAGGTCGCGACGGATGGCGATTGGGCGGATGTGATCCGCCTTCCGCAAAGGGTTCGATAGGCTGTGAGCTATCACTTCGCGATGCCGGATTGGGAGGAAGCCCTCCTCGCCGGCCGCAGCCTCGTGCCCGATCTGCCGCTCGACATGAGCGAGGCGGGGCGCGCGGTCACGATCTTCGATCGCCTCCGGCTCCCGGACGTTCCGGGCCAGCCAGCGATGGCCGAAGCCGCCGGCGATTGGTTCCGCGACATCGTGCGGGCGCTGTTCGGCTCGATAGTCGATGGCGTGCGGATGGTGCCGGGTGTTTTCGTCCTGGTGCCGAAGAAGAACTCGAAGACGACGAACGGCGCCGCCTTGATGCTGACGGCGCTGCTCATGAATCAGCGACCGAGCGCCTCTTTCGCCCTCTTCGGTCCCACGCAGGAAATCGCGGATCTCGCTTTCGCGGCGATCTCCGGCATGATCGCGGCCGATAAGGGGCTCGCGAAGCTGCTTTATGTCCGCGACCACATCAAAACCGTGGTCAATCGGGTCACGAAGGCCACGCTCAAGGTGATGACCTTCGACATGAAGGTCGCGACGGGCGGCAAGTTCGCAGGGTGGCTGCTCGATGAGCTGCACCTGCTCGGCAAGGTTGGCTACACCTCGCGCGTCATCGGCCAATTACGCGGTGCCTCGGTTGCGGTGCCGGAATCCTTCGGCGTCATCATCACGACGCAGTCGGACGAGCCGCCGGCCGGCGCCTTCAAGGCCGAGCTCGACTATGCCCGCGGCGTTCGTGACGGGCGCATCGCCGATGGTTCCATCCTGCCGGTGCTCTACGAGTTTCCGGAGGCGATGCAGACCGATGGCGCGAAGCCGTGGCGGAAGGTCGAGAACTGGCGCCTGGTGCTGCCGAACCTCGGCCGCTCGGTCTCGCTGCCGGTACTTGAGCGCGACTACGCGACCGCCCGTGAGAAGGGCGACGAGGAAGAGCGGCGCTGGGCATCGCAGCATCTGAATATTCAGATCGGCCTTGCCCTGCACAGCAACCGCTGGGAGGGCGCCGACCATTGGGAGGCGGCCGGCAGCGAGGCTGTCACCCTCGAATTCATCCTGGCCGAGTGCGAGGTCTGCACGGTCGGGATCGACGGCGGCGGTCTCGACGATCTGCTCGGACTGGCGGTGATCGGGCGGCATCGAAAGACGAAGCGCTGGTATCACTGGGGTCACGCCTGGGCTGATCGCGGCGTGCTCCTGCTCCGCAAGGAAATCGCGCCGCGCCTGCTCGACTTTGAGCGGCAGGGCGATCTCACGCTCGTCGACATTCGCGAGACGGCAGACGGCGCCAATGCGGACGTTGCCGGCGTCGCCGATATCGTCGAGCGCATCCACAAGGCCGGGCTCCTGCCGGAAAAGGCCGGGATCGGCGTCGACGCGGTCGGGATCGCTGCGATCGTCGATGAGCTGACGCTCCGCGAGATTCCCGACGACTGCATCGCCGCGGTTCCACAGGGCTACCGCCTTTCCGGCGTCATCAAGGGCGCCGCCCGCAAGCTTAAGGATGGAACGTTGAAGCACGGTGCCCGCCCGATGATGGCCTGGTGCGTCAGCAATTGCCGTTCCGAGCTGAAGGGTTCCGCCGTTCTGGTGACGAAGCAGGCGTCCGGCACGGCCAAAATCGATCCCGTGATCGGGCTCTTCAACGCATTCGACTTGATGAGCCGCAATCCCGAGGCGGCTGGGGGGCCTTCCGTGTACGAATCCCGCGGCGTTCTGGTGCTCTGAGCGATGGCGCGCTCGTCTGTCCCCTCCATCGTCTCGGCCGAGTGCCTGCCGCGGCCAGTCCTGCCGTCGACTGCGCTGGTTGCGGCTGCGCCGCGCGCGATGGTCCAGCCCGCCGGCGGCGGTGCGCTGATCACGACGCAGGCCGAGCTTGAGAGCTATATGCTGTCGGGCCGGGAAACGGCCTCCGGAGCCAGCGTCTCGCCCGATGCCGCGATGCGGACGTCCGTCGTCTACGGCTCTGTCCGCATCATCTCCGGAGCGGTGGCGAACACGCCGATTCAGATGAAGCGCCGGGTCGACGCCCGCACGCGCAGTGACGCCGGCGACGACCCGCTCGCGCGCATCCTATGCAAGCCTCGGAAGGGTCGGCTTACGCCATCTGCCTTCCGGCGCATGCTGACGGCGCATCTGATCCTGCGCGGCAATGGCTATGCCCTGATCGTCCGCTCAATGGGCCGTGTGATCGACCTGATCCCGCTTCATCCGGATCGGATGGAGGTCGAGCAGCTTGACGATCTGAGCCTGAAATACACCTACACACGGAAGAACGGCCGGCAGATCGTCATTCCGCAAGAGGACATCTTCCACCTCATCGGGCTGACGCTCGACGGCTATCGCGGCGTCACACCGATCACCTATGCCCGCGAAGCCATCGGCGTTGCGCTCACGACGGAGCGCCACGGTGCAAGCGTCTTCCGGAACGGCGCCTCGCTCGGCTTGCATTTCTCGCATCCGAACAAGATCGGAAACGAGGCCAAGGACCATCTCAAGGCCAGCCTCGACGATTATCGCGGCGCCGAGAACGCCGGTAAGTCGATCGTCACCGAAGAGGGCATGACGATCTCGCCGATCGGGATGACGGCCGAAGATGCTCAATACATCGAAACTCGGCAATTCACCCGCACCGAGCTGGAGATGTTCCTCGGCGTGCCTGGCTTCATGCTCGGCGACACCGAGAAATCGACCTCCTGGGGCACGGGTCTGGAGCAGCAGGGCGGATCGTTTCGGGCCTATACGCTCGAAGATTACTACACCGCTTGGGAAGAGACGATCGCGCGCGACCTGATTGCCGACGACTCCGACCTCTTCGCCCGCTTCAACCGCTCCGCCATCGTTCGCGCCGACCTCAAGGCCCGTTGGGAAGCCTATGTGAAGGGCCTGCAATGGGGCGTCTTCAGCCCGAATGAGATCCGCGCGCTCGAAGACGAGAACCCGCGCGAGGGCGGCGACATCTATTACCTGCCGCCAAACACGGCCGGGAAGTCCGATCCTTCATCCGATAAGGAAGATGGCAATGAGCCTCCGAAAGCTCCCTGAAGCGCAGGCCTTCAGCCGCCCGCAGAGCTACCAGTGGGATGCTCCCTCGGACGTGCTGGCGCAGTGGTCCGAAGCGCCGCGCGCCGCCGCGAGCGACGAGGACAACGTCATCTCCGTCCTCGATGTGATCGGCGAGGATTGGTGGAGCGGGAACGGCGTCACCGCCAAGCGCATCTCGGCCGCCCTTCGCTCGATCGGACAGAAGGACGTCAAGGTCCGGATCAACTCGCCGGGCGGCGACATGTTCGAAGGGATTGCGATCTACAATCTCCTCCGTGGTCACCAGGCGAAGGTCACGGTGGAGGTGATCGGCTGGGCTGCCTCGGCGGCCTCGATCATCGCCATGGCCGGCGATGAGATCCGCATGGGGCTGGGCAGCTTCATGATGGTGCACAACGCTTGGGGCGTTGTCGTCGGCAACCGTCACGACATGCGCGGCGCGGCCGAGCTGTTCGACAGCTTCGATGCGGCGCTCGCCGATATCTACGAGGCCCGGACTGGCGCCAAGCGCGCCCAGATCGAAAAGCTGCTCGATGCCGAGACCTTCATGTCGGCATCGGAGGCGGTGACCAACGGCTTCGCCGATGTCGTCGACAAGGATCTCGTCGGCGGCACCACTTCCGAAACCCAGTCGAAGGCCTCCGCTCGCGAGCGTCTCGACGTTCTTCTCGCCAAGCAGGGGGTGCCGCGCTCCGAGCGTCGCCGGCTGCTGCGCGAAGCCTCCGGCACGCGTGACGCTGCCGACCACGAGGGCATGCCCGGCGCTGTTCTCGACATCGCTGCGGCGACGCAGCTTCTCGCAACCATGAAGGCCTGATCGGCCTCACCGGAGAATTCAACATGAAGATCGGATATCTGTTCGCGGGCCTCGCGCTCGCGGCACTCGCTGCTGTGTGCCTTTTCCCCAGCGTCGGCGACGGTGTCCACCACCTCGCGACCGCGTATTCGCACCCCGCTACCATGGCCATGGGCATGATGGGCGCCTCCTTCCGCGGCGTCTCCCTGGCGCGTGCCGATGCCGGCGACGCCAACAAGATTCTGAACGAGCTGAAGACCACCTTCGAGCAGTTCAAGGCGGCTCATGAGGAGGAACTGAAGGGGATCAAGAAGAACTTCGCCGATGTGGTGACGACGGAGAAGGTCGAGAAGATCAATGCGCAGATCACCGACCTCACCAAGGCGCTCGATGCGGTCAACGTCGCGCTCGCCGCGGCGAAGGTCGGCGGCGGCGGTTCCGGCGCGCTCGATCCCGCCAAGGCCGAACATGCCCAGGCCTTCGAGAAATTCTTCCGCAAGGGGGCCGACGCCGGCCTGCGGGATCTCGAGGTCAAGGCGAAGCTGACGACGCAGTCCGACCCGGACGGCGGCTACCTCGTGCCGGAGGAAACCTCGGCGACGATCGACCGCGTGCTCGGGCTGATCTCGGTGATGCGGCAGCTGGCCACGGTGATGCCGGTCGGAACGTCCACGTACAAGAAAATCGTCAGCATGGGCGGCGCCGGCGCCGGCTGGGTTGGCGAGGAAGATACGCGCCCCGAGACTGGAACGCCGACGCTCCGCGAGCTGTCCTTCAATACGATGGAACTCTACGCGAATCCGGCAACCACGCAGACCATGCTGGACGACGGCATCATCGACATCGCGGCCTGGCTCTCGGATGAAGTGCAGATCGCCTTTGCCGAACAGGAGGGGAGTGCCTTCATCGCCGGCAACGGCGTCAAGCGGCCCCGTGGCCTGCTGGCCTATGACACTGTCGCCAACGGCTCCTGGTCGTGGGGCAAGCTTGGCTATGTCGTCAGCGGAGCCGCCGCGGACTTCGCCACGCCGTCGACCACGGTTTCCGCTGTCGATGCCTTCATCGATCTCTATTACGCGCTGAAGGCGGGCTATCGGGGCAATGCGTCGTGGCTGATGTCCGATGCCGTCATGGCCAAGGTGCGCAAGTTCAAGGACGGCGACGGCGCTTACATCTGGGCGCCGCCGACCGATTCTGCCGCTGTCGCCACCATCCTCGGCAAGCCGGTCTTCAATGACGACAACATGCCGGGCGTCGGTGCCGATGCCTTCCCGGTCGCCTTCGGCGATTTCAGGCGTGGATACCTGATCGTCGATCGCATGGGTGTGCGCGTCCTGCGTGATCCCTTCACGAACAAGCCCTACGTCCACTTCTACACCACCAAGCGCGTCGGCGGCGGCGTCTCGAATTTCGAGGCCATCAAGCTGATGAAGATCGCCTCGTCCTGACGGGCGCGCGCTCTCGGCAACTGGCGGGCGGCTGATCGGCCGCCCGTTCCACCTGGTCATCCCCTGTCAATCACGAGGACATGTCCGATGAAGGACCTGCATTCCGGCTGCAAGGCCGTGGTGGCGATCGCTGCCGCCTCCCTCTCTGCTGATCCGACTCCGCCGGCCATCGATCGCCGCGGGTATGAGGCCGTCGAAGTAGTGCTCTCGGTCGGCGTCGGCGGCATCACTTTCGACGGCACCAACAAGGTCGAGTTCAAGCTCACTCATTCCGACGACAACGTCACCTATGACGCGGTCGAGCAGAAGGATGTGCTCGGCGCGACCGTTGCCGCCGGCGGCATCGTCAAGTCGCTGGTCGCCGCTCATGCCGCCGCGGCGGCCTATCGCTTCGGCTACAAGGGCGATCGTCGCTACCTCAAGCTCCTGCCGGACTTCTCCGGCACGCACGGCACGGGCACGCCCATCTCCGCCGTCGCCGTGCTGGGCGTCGGCCACGACAACCCGCAAGCCAACCAGATCTGAACCGGCCGCCCCCTCGCGGGGCGTCCTCCTGTCCTGTCTGCTTCAAGGGAGAGCATCCATGCTGTTCAAGAAAGAATTCCGGGGCTGCCGCTCGGGCGAGATCTACCCGACCTCGTTCAGGCCCGGCGACGAATGTCCGGCCGAATTGCGGGTCGCCGCGGTCGAGGTGGGGGCTCTGGAGAGCGCCGAGGAAGCGAAGGCTCGTACCGCGGCCGAGCGCAAGGGAGAAAAGGCTGCTCAGAAGCGTGTCGACATTCTCCTCGCCCTCGCGAAGGAGAAGAACGTCGCGATCGGCGATGATGCGACGGAAGAGCAGCTCGTCGAGGCTCTGGCCGCTGCCGGCGTCGAGATCCCGCAGGCCTGACGATGGCGCGCATCGCCGTCATCACGGCGCCTCAGCCGGTCATGAGTGCCGTGCAGGTGCGGGCTGGAATGCCCGCACTTGCCGGCGTCGATGAGGGGGTACTCGACGCCCTGATCGCCGCGGCGACGGAAGAGCTGGACGGCCCCACAGGATGGCTCGGCCGTTCGATCGGCCTGCAGACACTGGAGCTTCGCCTCGGTGCCTTCCCTTGCGGGCCGATCCGGCTGCCCCTGCCGCCGGTTATCGAGGTGGTTTCGATCACCTATACCGGGTCGGGCGGCAGCAACGTTGTGATGCCGACCACTGATTATGATCTCGTCGGCGATTGCATCGCGCCCAAATCCGGCTGGCCGGCCGGCTGCTATATCCGGGTCCGCTATAAGGCCGGCTATGATGAGACTCCGAGCCGGATCAAGGTCGCCGTGCAGCTGCGCGTCGGCGAGCTCAACGGGCAGATGGTGCATGACGGTCTCCTGAAAAAGGAAGTCGTCGAGGGCGTCGGCTCCTTCGAATACGATCTCGGCGGATCCTCGCAGCGCAGCGCGACCAGCCGCGCCGTCGAGGCCCTGCTGGCCGGCCTCAGGGTCTGGACGATCTGATGACGCCGGCTCAAGCTATCGCCGCCCTCGATCGGCAGCTCGCGCAGCATGGCGAGACCGTCACGCTGCAGCGCCTCGCCGGCGCTGCGGTTGCTCAGGAGGTGACGGTGCCTGCCTTCGTGCGCGGTTTCGCGCCGCAGGAGCTGGTGAACGGCATCACGCAGCAGGATTCCAAGCTGATCCTGAGCCCGACGGACCTCTCGGGCTGGTCGAGCGGCGGGGTCGATTCCCCTGTCCCGGTGAAGAACAACCGGATCGTCATCGCCGGTCGGGTGCGCGCGGTCGAGGCGGCGGCAGGCATCCGTCTGGGCGGCGTCCTCGTCCGGATCGAATGCACGGTGCGCGGCTGATGGCGCGGCTCGGGACGTTGTCTCAGGAGCTGGCCGTCATGCTGGACGAGACGCTCTCGCCGGCGTCCCGGTCGCGGATGGTCGCCGAAATCGCTCGCGACGCGATCTCCGAGGCGCAGGCGACGAACCGGGCGGCGCTCGGCCGCGATCCGGAGCAGAAGACCTTCGTGGATGGCCGGGTCGGGGCAGCGCTGGACAGCGTCAATCCCGACCGCGGCGTCATCCTGGCGGTGTTCGACGTCTCGACGGACCTGTTCGATTATGTCGGGCGCATGCTGGTGCAGCACTCGCCGCGGCTCACCGGCCGGTATCAGGATTCGCATGTGCTTTTCGCCGACGGTGTCGAGGTCGAGCGATACGATGCGGCTCGCCGCGCCGAGGAGTGGGTGTTCCTCAACGTCCAGCCCTATGCCCGCAAGATCGAGGCCGGCTCCTCGGACCAGGCGCCGGACGGCGTCTATGAGGCGGTGGCCGCGCTGGCTTCGCGACGCTTCGGCAATGTTGCCTCGGTTAAATTCAGCTGGCGCTCTCCCGTCGCGACGGCGACCCGGGCGCAGGAACGGGCGACGCGCGTCCCCGCCATCTCGATCAGGCTCTACTGACATGGCTTCTCTTGCGACGATTACCGCGATGCGCGCGCGCCTCGCGGGCTTTGCCACGCCCATCGAATGGCCGAACGAGAGCTTCACCCCGCCGGCCGATGGCAGTGCCTTCATCGCGGTCCAGTTCCCGATCGCCTCGGAGGAGCAGGCCTCCTTCGGCGCGCCCGAGTCGAACGTCTTCCGCGAGGAAGGCGCTGTCCGCTTCGTCATCTGCTCACCGCGCGGCGAGGGCGTCGACCCGGCCGCCGCCCTGGCCGACCAGCTGCGCGACCTGTTCCGGAACGCCCGTTTCGGCGGCGTGCGGACCTATGCCCCGACCTCGCCCGTCTTCGACGGCCGTGGGGATGACGGCAACTACCACCGCGCCTCGTTTGCGGTGCCCTACGAGCACGACATCTTCGCCTGACCCCACATCACAGGAGATTCCCATGCCTTTCGCTTCCGGCAGCGAGGTCCGCGTCGCCTATGTCCCCGAGGTGACCTGGGGGACTACCCCCGCGACACCATCCTTCACCGTCATCCGTGCCACGAGTGGTGGTCTGCGGACCAACAAGCAGACCGGCGCCAGCGATGAGCGGCAGGCTGACCGCAACGTCCGGGACGAGTTCCTGCTCGGCCTCGGCGCCGGCGGCTCCTTCGAGGCGGAGCTGACCTATGGCACGTTCGACGACTGGCTCGAGGCGGCGCTCTGCAGCACCTGGGCCTCGGACGTCCTGAAGAACGGCGTCACCCGCAAATCCTTCACGGTCGAGGAGACGCTCGAGCTCGGCGCAACCGACAGCTTCTCGCGCTTCACCGGCGCGCAGATCGGCGGCTTCTCGCTCGGCCTGACCGCGCGGGAGAAGGCCACGCTGAGCTGGGAGTGGCTGGCGAAGCAGGAGACGCTCGCCACCGCCATCGTCGCCGGCGCGACCTACGCCGCGCCGAACACGAACGACGTCATGACGGCGTCCCGCTCTGTCGCGGCGCTGACGCTGTCGGTCGGCTCCGCCAAGGTTCGCTCGCTGCAGCTGCAGGTCGCCAACAATCTGCGTGAACGCCCCGTGGTCGGCTCGGTCTATTCCGAGGAATTCGGCATCGGCCGCTTCGACGTCACCGGCACCATCGAAGCCTATTTCGAGTCGAACGCGCTCTATCAGGCGGTGCTGGACCATGGCTCCGGCGACCTGTCCTTCACCATCGGCGACGTCACCGCCGAGAAATACACCTTCGAGCTGCCGAAGATCCGCTTCGGCGACGGCTCACGCGTCGTCGGCGGCAACAACGACGATGTCATGGTGCAGATCCCGTTCCGGGGGCTCTACGACCCGACGGAGACCGCCAGCCTGAAGATCACGCGCGCCGTCGCCTGACGGGCGCGGCCTCGACCGGAGGCGCAGATGAAGACGATCGAAATCCTCTCGACCTTCGACGGATATCCGCAGGGCACGAAGCAGCGCTTCGTCGCCGGCGCGAAGCCGACCGTCGAGAGCGACTATGCCGACCTGCTGGTCGGAAAAGGCCTCGCCCGCGAGCTCGCGGACGAGGTGAAACCCGATGAACCGCCCGCCGCGTCCGGTAAGCCGGCCGGCCATAAGGAGCGCCGCAAGTGAAGATCAGCGAACTGAAGATCGATCCGGTCAAGCGCGAGGAAGGCGCCTGGATCGGCGACCTGCCGGAGATGGGCGGCGTGCGCCTGCATGTGCGCGGCATCGGCTGCGCCGAATTCCGCAAGCTGCAAGCCAAGCTGGTCGAGGCGCTGCCGCGTTCCAAGCGCATCGGCGGCCGGATCGCGCAGGAAGAGCAGGACCGGATCACCGGCGAGTGCCTGCATCGCACCATCCTGCTCGGCTGGGAGGGCTTCGAAAACGACGACGGCAGCCCGATCGAGTACTCGGCGGAGCAGGCCAAGGCGTTCATGACGGAACCGGCCTTCAGCAAGATCCGCGAGGCGGTAGTCACCGCTGCCAGCCTCGTCGCCGAGGGCGTGGCGGCGGATACGGAGGAGCTCGCGGGAAACTCGCCAGCGTCCTCGGTTGGCAGCTCGACTGGGGCGAACGCGAGCGCTGGCTAGAGGACCAGATCGACGAAGAGGCCGGCTATGTGCCGAAGGCGCTGCTAGGCCGGCCTGATCCTCTCCCGGGTGCCGAGATCTATCTCTCGGCGTTCTGGGACCTGTCCGGCGACAGGCCGCTCGGCGCCATGGGCGGCGCCGGGTCGATCCCCTTCCTCGCCCTCGATCGCTGGGCCATCCGCAACGGCTTTGATGAAGCGGCGGGGTTCGAGCGGCTGCGAATGGTGATCAAGAAGCTGGATGGCGTCTATCTGGGGCACATGGCGCGAAGAGCCAAGAACCCCAACAAGCGGGGCTATTGAGAAAACGGATTTACCTTCGCGCGTTCGGGGGCCGGGCAGTTGGGCTCGTCCACAAAACGCATTGTGACACTAAATTGACCATTATTTAGGTGGTATGCCGACGCGCGGACGCTGTCCTTTTGAAAGATTAAGCTGCCGGATAACTTGCCTATAGGGGGACCAAACGCGGATCTGAGGTTGTCTAGTATTTCTGCTTCCACTTGCAGCCGGTTAAACGATTTGTGGTCGACCCTTCCGTTCACTACGCAGATATGGCCAAATTTATTCAAAGAAGCAGAGTACAATATGAAGTGGCCGCTATCTTTCGGAACGGTCGGCATAATAATAGTGGTTTTGTCGGGGCTTAACTCATGTTTCAAAGTAGAATAATGAGTGCGCCTGGGTATCCCGAATAGATTTCCGCTTTCGCTGGCCTGCGCGCTGTTTAGAGCGCCCAGCGCAAATACAACTGCAATCGATCTTGTTCGCAGCATGATGACCCTCCCGCGCGCAACCTGCCGCGCGGGAGGGCTTCGTGCAACCCTGAGGAGCGCTCATGCGCGTTTCATCGCTCGTCCGCGACGTCACGATCCGGGCGAAGACCGAAGGCGTTCAGCAGGCCGCGGCTGCGACCGAGCAGCTCGGCCGTGCGGCCGACGCCACCGTCGTCAGCTCGGAGCGGCTGGAACGGCGCGCGCTCGATATCGGGCGCGCCTATGAGCGCCTGCAGCGCTCGCTCGACGCGGCCTATCGCGAAAGCCAGATGTTCGAGAGCGGACAGCGCGTGCTCGATCGCGCCCTGGCTGTCGGGCGGATCGAGGCGGCGGAGCATGTGCGCTCGATGGAGCTGCTCGCGGCGAAATACAGCCAGGCCGAGCAGGCGGCGCGAGATCTCGCTGCGGCTAATGACAATTTGACACGCCGTGCCGAGACCTTCCGCCGGAGCATCGACCCGATGGCTGCGGCGCAGGAACGGTTCAACGCAGCGATCCACGAGGCGGAGGACCTCTATACCGCCGGCGCCCTTTCGCTTGAGCATTACCGGCTCGGCGTGGCCAAGGCGACGGCGGAGATGAATGCAGCGGTTCAGGCGCGCCAGCGGCTCGACCAGTCGGGCATGCAGTCGGCGCAATCGGCTTTCAACAGCCAGCTCGGCGTGCGCTCGGATTTCAACACGGCATCCCGGGCAGCGGACGTGCAGGCCTATGGTGCGTCGCTCGATGCCTTGCGGGCCAAGTTCGTGCCGCTCGCCGCTGTCCAGCAGCAATATCGCTCGACGCTCCAGGAGATCGCTCTGGCCTCCCGCGCCGGTGCGATCAACGAGGCCGAACGGGCGGCGGCCCTGCAGCGGACCAAAGATGCCTTCGCTGCCACAGTGCTCGCCATGCGCCAGACGGCCGATACCGGCCAGGCGCTGACCCGCGCGACCGGGCTGGCGCGGCATGAGATGGTCAATCTCGGCCGGCAGGCGCAGGATGTGTTCGTCTCGCTCGCCTCGGGCCAGTCGCCGCTGACCGTGCTGATCCAGCAGGGCACGCAGATCGCCGACGTCTTCATGTCGTCGCAGGGCACGCTGCGCGGTTTCTTCGCGCAGATTGGCCAGGGCGCGCTGAACTTCGCCGGTCCGCTCGGCCTCGCGGCCACGGCCGCCATGGCGCTCTATTCGGCGTTGTCCCTGTTGGGCGAGCGGCGCGAGCTCGAAAACTCGCTATCTGGTATCGGCCGGGCGGCCGGTGTGACGGCCGGCGAGCTGAACCGGATTGCGGTTGATGCTGCACGGGCAGCTGAGATTACCGCCACGGCGGCCCGGAGCATGGCGGCGGAGTTCACGCGCACTGGCAAGATCGCACCCGATGTGACGACGCGGCTGATCACGATGTCGAAGGCTTATGCGCTGACGACGCAGCAGGATCTTCTGCCGGCCTCGAAAGAACTGGCCGGCCTTTTCGCCGGGGATCTGTCGCGGGCGGCCGAGCAGCTCAACCAGCGCTTCGGCGCTTTCGACGGCATCACCCTTTCGGCGATCCGCCGTCTCGAATCCATGGGCGAGCGCGGCCAGGCGCAGAAGCTGATCATCGACGCGATCGCGGCCAGCACGGCGAATGCCGAGCAGAAACAGTCCGCCTGGAACCGGGCGATTGACGAGTGGATCTCCAAGCCGTGGGATCGCCTGAAGCAAGGCGTCGGTAACCTCGTGGTAGGGCCGGATGAGGCCGAACAGAAGCTTCGGGAGCGTCTTGCCTTGCAGCGGCAGATTGCCGAAGTTGAGCAGAAAGAACCGGCGTTGAGGCCTCAGCTGTGGCTTGCAGAGGCGCGAGCCCGTCTTGCCGTGCTCGAGCGCGAGCTGAAGATCAGCGACGATATCGCCAAGGCTGAGAAAGAGCGTGTCGATCGCAACCTCGCCACGGCGCGCGGGCAGTCGCTTGTCGATGCCCAGCCGACGAACCGGAACCGCGAGCAGCTCAATGCCAATGTGAACAATCTTGAGCACTCGATCGCGGGGCTGAGGAAGAGCTATGCCGATCTTTCGGCCGACGCTGGCCGCAATTCCGAGGCGATAGCAAAGAACATCGAGACCCAGCGTGAGCAGGCGCTTCTGCGCGATCGTGCGATGGAGGCTCTTCGCGATATCAACCGGTTGCAACAGGGGCAGACGGTCGAGGAGTACCGCGCCATCGCTGCCCAGAAGCTGCGCGAGGAATTTGTCGGCCGCACAACGGTCGCCGAGCAGGCCCAGCTGGCGCACCGGCAGAAGCTGATCGACCTGTTCGGCACCGAGATGTCGAAGGAAGAGCGCCTGACGCAGGCGCGCCAGGCCGCCAACGATGTGATGATCCGCGGGCGCGAAGCCTCTGCGGCGATGACGAAGGCGAGCCAGGACGGCGCCGTTGCCGCCAATGCGGAGGCGGAGGCCTATCGTCGACAGGGCGTCGCTGCAGGCGAGTTGGAACGGCTGCGTCAGCAGGCAGCTCGCGAGGTGAGAGGCACCGAGTTCGACAATGACGAAGGTCGGCAGACCCGTCTGAACGAATTGCTGATGGAGTCGGCGTCCAAGGCCCGCGCCGAGATCGCCAAGGTTTCGGCCGAGATGCAGGGGCAGGTCGCGGTTGGCCAGCGCGTGGTCGACGTCGCTCGTCAGCGCCAGCTTTCGGAGGAGCAGATCGGCCGGCTGCAGCAGCAGGAGCTCGAGCGCCAGCAGCTGATCGTGCGGCTCCGTTCCGCAGGGGTCGGCGAAGCCGAGATCAATCGCGTGGTCGGTGAACAGGTCGCGCTGAAGGAGCGTGAACTGTCGATCGAGAAGGAGCGTGCCGCTCTCGGAATGATTGCGTCGCAGCGCGATTCGATCGCGCTGCTGCAGCTCGAGGTGTCCCTGCTGGGCCGCTCGACCGAAGAGCGCAATCGCGCCGTCGCCGCGCTGAAGGCCGAGCAGGCCTTGAAGCGCCAGGGCATCGATCCGTCCAGCAATCTCGGCCAGCAATATACCGACGGCGCCAAGGTCGAGGCCGGCCTCAACGCGACGAAGGAGCAGTTCGTCGATTTCGGGAAAGAGCTGACCACGATCGTCGGCGGCGCCTTCGACGATCTGTTCTCGAACGCCGACAAGGGTTTCAAGGGGGTCGCCGAGAACGCGTTGAAGAGCTTCTCGCGCCTCGGCACGCGTCTGATTGAAAACCAGATCCTGAAGCCGATCCTGTCCGGACAGGGCTTCAATTTCGGCAGCCTCACCGCGGCGAACGACAATTCACTGACGCCGTCGACCTTCTTCAAGGGGATCGAGAAGGCCTTCACCGATGGCTGGAAGTGGATCACCGGCAATACCGGCGCGGGTTCATCCTCGTCGACCGTCAGCGGCGCGCCGGCGGCCAGCGGCTCGACCTTCGGAGGTATCGCGGGTGTTGGCGTCGCCGGCCTCGCCGGCTTCGGTATGGGCCAGCAATCGCAGTCTCCATTGATGGGCGGTATCGGCGGTGCGCTCACTGGTCTCGTCGCCGGCGCAGCTCTCGGCACGACCTGGGGCGGCCCGGTCGGCGCTATCGTGGGCGCCCTGGCGGGAGTCGCCGGCGGCATCATGGGGCAGCAGCAAGCAGCCAAGCAGCGCCGGCAGCAGATGATTCAAGCTGCGATGGAATACCAGCAGAACTGGGAGCAGATTCAGCCGGACGTCATGCGGCAGCGCTCGATCTGGCGCGGCGAGACCGAGGGATCACTGACCGGCTCCTTCCGCGAGGCGCGTTCTAGCTTCACCAACGCGGCGAAGACGGCCCAGCTCGCGGGCGACAGCAACGCCGTCTTCGCGATGGAGCGCGACCTCGGCACCTATCTCGACAAGATGGCCGGGGAGTTCTGGCGCTCGTTTGGCGACACCCTGCGCTCGCTCGACGCTGGCTCCGGACCGAACGGCCCCTTCATGCAGGCACGCAGCCAGATCAAGCAGGTCGGTGAGGCGCTGAAGGGCTTCGTCACTGACACGCAGACCGTCGGCGCCAACGTGCTGATGGCCCGCAAGGCGAGCCAGGACTATGCGCTGAGCCTGATCACCGGCGAGACCAAACTGACCGCTGTCCAGACCGAGATGGAGCGCATTACTGGCACGGCGGCCGGCCTGCAGGATGTGCTGATGGATCTCGGCCTGTCGTCGGAGGTTGCCGCTGGGGCGATCCAGCAGGGCGTCGTGAAGGCCATGCAGAATCTGCGGCAGAGCTTCACCAACGATCTCGGTCGCAAGCTCAACGATGCACTCGGACGCAGCTATATCAACGAGGTCTCCGATCTCTTCGCCGAACGCTCGACGCTGCGTGCCGATGCCGGCCGGCTTGGCCTCCCAACCGACCAGGTCGAGCAGTATTTCGCGGCGGCTGCGCAGCAGATCGTCGACAATGCCCGGCTGACCGGAGACGCCTTCACCAGCCTCGTCGGGATGTTCCCGGAGCTCAACGGCCAGGTCCATGCCTTCACCGGTGCGCTCGGCAGCCTCGAGGACCGTCTCGCCGCGGCGGCGCAGCGGGCGCAGGGCTATGAGGACCGGCTCTTCGCCGCGACGAACGACAATTCCACACTCGAAGGCGCCCTGGCCGAGTTCAACCGGCGCGCGGCGCGCGAACGCCAGGAGGAGGTCACCGCCGGGGGCGAGCACATCCTGTTGCTCGAGCGCACGCTGGCGGCCGAGCGCGCCAAGATCGTGAAGGACTTCAACGATCAGATCGTCGAGCAGCAACGGGCCTCGATCGACTCGATCCAGCGCTATCTCGACGATTTGCGCGGCGGCTCCTCCTCGACGCTGTCGCCGACCGATCGGCTGCGCGAGGCTCAAGCCTCCTATCAGCGCGAGCTGGCGATGGCGCGCTCCGGCAATGCGGAATCGGCCAACGGCGTCACCCAGTATGCGCAGGCACTGCTCGAAGCGTCCCGTGCCTATTACGGTTCGGCTGGCGGCTATCAGGATGCCTTCCGCTCGGTGAACACGGACCTGATGGGCCTGCAGAGGCTCTTCGGCGGCGCCCCGACGCTGAGCGCCTCGGACATCCCGGCCGGCGCGGTGACGGCGCCCCCGGCCATGGCCGCCGCCGACACCCGCATTGTCGATGGCCTTGCCGCCCTGCGCAGCGAGAATGCGAGCCAGCGCGCCGAGATCGCGGCACTGCGCGCGGATCTCGCCCGTCTCGTCGCCGCCCTGATCGCGGCCGAGGGCGAGGGTGCCGACAAGGTCAAGGGCGCCGTCGACCGGCTGACCAACGAAACGCGGCTCGCGGCCAACCGGCCGGCCGCCTGAGGAAGCACCATGGCGAACTTGACGTCCTATGCCCGCAAGAAGCTCGGCGATCATCTCGTCGGCCATGCCGCCTGGACCATGCCGAGCCCGGTCTATCTGGCACTGTTCACGGCTGATCCCGGCCTGTCCGGCTCCTTCGCCGCCGAGGTTGCGGGCGGTGACTACGCCCGGGTCAATATCTCAGCGGCGCTGAGCGATGCCGATCCGACCTCGGGCCTGATCGTCAACAGCACGATCATCACCTTCCCGACGCCGTCGGCTTCCTGGGGCGTCGTCAGCCATGTCGGCCTCTGCGACGCCGCCGCCGCCGGCAATCTGCTCACCCGCCAGCCGCTCAGCGTGGCACGCCTGATTTCCTCGGGCGATCCGTTCATGCTGCTCGAAGGCCAGATCCAGTTTTCCTTCGCCTGATGCTGTGCGGATCATGCCTTGGCGAGTTCGCCATCACCGAGTTGCGACGCTATCCGCTGCTCAGCGAGGCTGTGATCGTGCTCGAAAGCGAGGTCGACGGCACCAACGATTTCTCCGAGATGATGGACGCCGGCGTGAAGGATTTCGTCATCGTGGCCGAGATTTCGGTCGCGCCTTATGGGGTGATCTCGTGATCGCGGCCGGCGTCATCGCCGGAAACCCGTTCGCCGACCTGCCGCTCGCCAACTTCACCTTCGGTGGCGCCAGCCTTTCCTCGCAGGTCAGCGAATCCTCGACCTTCCGGCTGTTCGCGGGCACCGCCGAGATGGCGACGCAGCCGGACGACGATCCGGCGAACGAGCCGGTCTGGGGCACGCTGCAGCAGGCGCTGCGCTTCGAACGCTCGCTGCTCTCCGGCGAGGCGTTCGGCGCGCTGACGGTCGGCTGGGGCGAGATGGTGCTGATCAACACCGACGGCGCCTATGACGCTTTCCTCGCCGGCTATGCGGTCGATGGGCGTGACCTCACCCTGAAGCTCGGCCGTGCCGGCTCCGCCTATCGCCGCTTCGAGACGGTGTTCCGGGGCACCATGGCGGGTTGGGATATTCAGGAAGACACGGTCGTCGTCTCGGTGCGCGATCGCGGCAACCTGCTCGAGGTGCCGGCGCAGGACGCCATCTATGCCGGGACGGGCGGCATCGAGGGCGGCGACGAGCTGAAGGGCAAGCGTCGACCGGCCGCGCTCGGCGAGCTCGTCAATGTCTCGCCGCCGCTGCTTGATCCGGCGCTGCTGATCTACGATCTCAATGACGGGCCGATCGATGCCGTGCTCGCCGTTCGAGACCGTGGCGCGGCTCTCACCGCCACCGTCGACCATAGCAGCTACAACTCCCTGACGCTCGCCACGGTGGCGCCGGGGGCCTATGCGACCTGCCTGACGGCCGGCAAGATCCGGCTTGGCGCGCAGCCGGCCGGCACCGTCACGGTCGATCTCAGTGGCGACAAGGCCGATGGCGTGTATGTGTCGAGCACTGCCCGGATCGTCGAGCGGCTGCTGCTCGCCCGCACCCGCCTGGTCGCGGACGATCTCGATGCCTACGCCTTCGCCGCGCTCGATGCGTTGCAGCCGGCGCCGGTAGGCTACTGGCTCGGCGCGGATGACGGCCAGAGCGTTGCCGACGTTGTCGGACGCCTCGTCGCCGGCATTGGCGGTTTCAGCGGCTTCGGTCGCGATGGCCGCTTCGGGGTCGGTCGCTTCGATCTGCCTGATGGCGTGCCGAGCGGTCGATATGGCCGCGAGGATCTGCTGGCGATCGACAGGCTGCGGCCTCCGGGGGCGCTGAACCCGCCGCCCTGGCGCTACCGCACGGCCTATGCCCGCAACTGGACCGTCCAGACGGATCTGGCCGGACTGGTCCCGGCGGCGACTGTCGCCCGTCTGGCGGCGCCGTGGTCGGTGGCGCAATGGGATGACCGGACGATTCTCGCCCGCCATCCGCTCGCGCAGGACGCGGCCGTGATCGAGAGCTTCTTCCATCACGAATCCGACGCCTTCGCCGAAGCCGAGCGGCGCCTCGATCTCTTCGGGCGGCCGAGCTCGCTGTATCGCTTCACCGCCCACGGCCGGCCGTTCCAGCACGAGGTTGGCGGCGTCGTGCATGTCACCTATCCGCGTTGGGACCTCGGCGCCGGCCGGCTCCTGCGCATCGTCGCCGTCTCGGAAGACTGCGACGCCAACACCGTCGAGATAACCGGGTTCGCCTGATGTCCTCAGCCCTCGCCTTTCGCAACCTGGCGGATGCCGGGAGCCTCAGCGCGTCCAGCGGTGCCGCGCGCATGCCGGTCTCGCTGCTGCAGAACGTCCATGTCGCCCGGAAGTGGCGTTCGCTGGACGGGGCTGCGCAGTTCGTGCTGTGCGACCTCGGCTCGCTGCAGACGCTCGACACGATCGGGCTCTTCGGGCTGGCGCTCGCGGCCGGGCATGTCGCCCGTGTCCGCGTCTCGGCGCTCGACAATACCGGGCTCGCCGGCGACCTCTTCGATTCCGGTCCGGTAACGGATGCGGTCGACCCGGCCTATGGCACGCAGGTCGCGCTGCTGCCGGCTCCGGTCGAGGGTCGCTTCAGCTCTTCGTTGGGCAGCGCCATGCGCCGCGCATCAACTTCTCCTTCGACTGGTCGCGCGCCTTCCTCGACAGGTCGCGGCGCACCACGGGTCGCGGCGGCCAGATCTTCGTCGACCGGGATGTGCGCTACCGCACCCTGACGGTGTCGTTCGGCGCGCTGCGGGCGAGCGAGCGTCTGTCCTGGCTTGAGGAGATGGACCGCGAGAACGGTGCCTCGCGCGACCTGCTGCTGATCACCGATCTCGACAGCGCCAATCTCGGCCGGGATTCGCTCTGGGGCCTTGTCGACGAGGTGAGCCCGGTCCTGCAGCCGATGGGCTGGCTCGACGGCGAGCCGATCTATTCCAAGTCTCTCACGCTGACGGAGCGCCTCTGATGGCCTTCTCGACCACGACAGGAACCGGCTCGATGGCGCTCGCCGGCGCAGTGTCCGGCTGCCGGACCTTCGCACAGGCCATGCTGGTGAACGATACCTGCTGGTACTGTATCGAGATGGGCTCGAGCTGGGAGGTCGGTATCGGCACGCTGACCGCCAGCACCACGCTGGCGCGCACCACCGTGCTCTCCAACTCGCTCGGCTCGACCGCCAAGATCAATTTCGGGGCTGGGACGAAGAGCGTCTACATCACGATTCCGTCGGCCGTCTTCAGCGACGCGCCGCTGCCGATCGGTCTCACGGCCGGCGACTTCGATGCTGTCCGCCGCGACTATGCCGACGCCAGATACCGGAGGGCCGGCCAGGCGCTCGACATGCCTCACGTCGCCGCGCCGGCGGCGCCTTCCGCGGGCACCAGTCGCTTCTATGCCGACGCAGACGGCATCCTGCGCAAGCTGATTTCGACCGGAGAAGACTATCCGGTCTCGGGTTATCGCCTTGCCGATGGCACCGCGGCTGGGGTCGCGACGCTGGACATCGCCATCCCCAGCGGCTTCCGCGAGGTTGAGATCTACCTGCACCACATGCAGCCGGTGACGGCGGGCGAAATCATGCAGATGCGCCTCGGCGCCAGCACAGCAGCCTATTATTCCGGGGCGACCGACTATCGCTATGCCCATCACAACGTCGATTCCGCCGGCGCCGATACTGCGGTCGCGTCCNCTCGGCGCCAGCACAGCAGCCTATTATTCCGGGGCGACCGACTATCGCTATGCCCATCACAACGTCGATTCCGCCGGCGCCGATACTGCGGTCGCGTCCACGGGCGCTTCCGCGCTGCCGGTCATCCCGGTCGGTCAGCTCAAATCGGGCTCCAACGCTTCGGCCCGCATCCTGCTACGGGCGACTGACGTGCTGAACTACAGCCACCTCCTCGAAGTCTACGGGCTCTGCGCCAACAACACCGGTGGCGCGCTGAACGTCATGCGTGGCGGCTCGCGGCTGATGGCCGCTGGTGCCTCCGCCTCGCGGATCGGGGCCGCCCGCTTCTTCTACGGGGCCGGGAATATCGAGCAGGTCCGCTACGAAATGTACGGGAGAATGTGATGCTGCGCGCCGTTGTTGAACTCCGTCAGGTCCAGNCGCTTCTTCTACGGGGCCGGGAATATCGAGCAGGTCCGCTACGAAATGTACGGGAGAATGTGATGCTGCGCGCCGTTGTTGAACTCCGTCAGGTCCAGATTGGCGAAGGCGAGGAAGCCTCGGCCAGGTTCATCACCGAAACCGTGATCGTTGATATGACGCCGGACGAGCAGGCCGAGCACCTGGCTTCTCTCGCCGATTTGCCCGGCCCGGCTGTGCCCGCGATCTCCGATCGCCAGTTCGCGCAGCAGCTCGCCGTGCTCGGCGTGATCAGCGAGGCCGAGGCGCTGGCCTGGGCCGCGCGCGGCGATCTGCCGGCAGCGCTGGAATCCGCAATCGGCCAGCTGCCCGACGGCGAGCGCTTCGCCGCTCGCATGCTGCTCTCCTCGGCAACGATCTACGAGTTCGGCCATCCGCTGGGGCCGCAGCTCGGCGCTCTGCTCGGCTTCGACGAGCCGGCCCGGCGAGAGCTCTGGATGGCTGCCGCGCTGCTCTGACCTCGGGAGCTAGCGTCGCTCCTGTATGGCTGGTGTCGGCCAGGTTTTCACCGTGGCGATTGCTGCCGGATAATCGTCGGGATCGTTGAAGTAGTAGAGGATGTGCGACGGTCGGTAGGCACCGCTCAGCAGGGCCTTTTCGACCTTCTCGCGGAAGCCAGGCGGATCGTTGCGCTGCGAAAGCACAAGAAGATCCTCGGGGTCGACATTCTTCCCGGATGCGAGGTCGTCGAAGCTGATCTTGGCTACGATGCCTACGGTGGGATCGACCAGCAATGGCGTGGTTGGGTGGTTGGCGACGATCTGTGCGTGGTTTCCAACTAGGCCGCCTTCCCACCCGACCATGTCGACGTCGAGTTTGGCGTCGGGCCGCAGGAGCCGAAACAGCCTGATCGCGAGCAGGACATAGTTGTCGCAGTCGAGGTGCTTCTCGCTCAATAGATCGGGAAGGCGGAAGGCCATCGAGTTCCCGTATGGGCGATAGTTGTGGGCAGCGATCACGGCCCAGACCAGCGCGCGCTGATCATCGTCCAGCGCGCGAAAGAAGTCCTCGTCTCTCGCGGCCAGCAGATACGAGCACCGGTCAAACGCGGACCTGAAATACGTCGCATCGCTGGCTGTCGCCGAAACCGCCGACCGCACAGAGCGATCAGAACAGTCCAAAGAGAGTGCAGGCGTCGCGCCGAGCAACGCGCAGATGAGCCCAAGCCATAACCGCATGGCCGTAGAGCTACGCCGGCTTTCATCCGAGGACAATCGAAATTCCCACCGCCGCCTTCGGGCGGCTTTTTCATGTCTGGAGACAGCAATGTCCTACCTGTCGAGTTCCACCCATGCGGCCGTGATCGCCGATGCCGCCGGCACTGTCCCGGGGCTATATTCTTCGATCCGCTCCATCTTCATCAACGATCTTCCCGCCGCGCTGCAGACGTTGCCGGAGGATAATCTCAAGCTCGCCTTCGCCACCATCTTGGCCTTCGATCTGAAGCCCTATGGCAATGGCGGCGGCCTCGATCTCGCTAGCAATCTCGCTGCGGCCGACATTAATTGCGACAATTACTGCATCCTGGCCCGCGAGCTCTATAAGCTGATGAACCCGACGCCGGGCGTCGAGCCGAAGATCATCGGCTGGAACGGCGGGGCGGTGGGCAATCATGCCCAGCTGTTCATGACGGCTGACGGCGTCCACCTGATGGCCGACCCGACCATCGGCTATCTGGTGAAGGGGCAGACGCTGAACGGGCTGACGAGGGGGCTCGGCGGCCTTCCGGCCAATGCCAAGTCGTTCTTCTCGTTCAACTCCGGGCGGACGAATATCGCCGCGTTGAACGCGAATGTGCAGAGCGCTGTGTCGACCGGCGGCTATTACGCCAGCCATCTCCTCTACTACTTCCCGACGATCGACGACTACGTGGCGGCACCCGGTTCCGCCGCATGGGCCACGCCGCAGAGCTGGAGCATCTAGCGCTCCTCACATCGCCAAGCCGTTTCGCCCGCCTCTGGCGGGATTTTCTTTGCCCGGAGCCTCCATGGAACCCGTCCCCAACTGGCGGCGCGTGCTGCGCTATGCCTGGTCGATCAAACTCATCGTCCTTGGCGGCGTCCTCTCGGGAGCCGAGGTCGCTTTGCCGCTCATCCGTGAAGTGGTCGACGTACCGCGCGGCTGGTTTGCCGCCGCCTCCCTTATCGTCACGGCCGGCGCCTTCATCGCTCGGCTCGTCGCCCAGAAATCCATCTCGGGAGGCGACGATGGCGAGTAAGCGAGCCAAGGCAGCGCTGGCGTCCGGTCTCGGCCTCGTCGCGCTAACAGCAACCTATCTGACGACGCCATGGGAAGGGACCAAGAACCTCGCCTACTGGGACAGCCTCGGGAGGGTCTGGACCGTCTGCACAGGCGAAACGAAAGGCGTGCAGAAGGGCGACCGCTACACCGACGAGCAATGCGCGGCGATGCTCTACGAGACGTTGGAGAAGGACTACAGGCGCCCGCTCCAGAAGTGCATCAAGGGCTATGACAAGCTGCCGATCAGCCTTCAGGCGTCCTTGCTCGACGCGGCCTACAATGTCGGCACCGGGGCTATATGCAAATCGACCGCGGCCCGCCGCGCCGAGGCCGGCAGCTACACCTCCGCGTGCCATGCCGTGACCTGGTTCAACAAGTCCGGCGGCAAGACCATTCGCGGCCTCGTCCTGCGCCGTGAGAATGGCGACGCCAGCCGCATTGGCGAGCTCGAACTCTGCCTGGCAGGCCTGTGATGCCGCTCCTCTCGCTCCTCCCCATCAAGGCCTGGATCGGCCTTGGCATCCTCCTCCTCGCCCTCGGCGCGTACTGGAAGATCTCCAGCGACGCAGAGCAGCGAGGCGCAACCACTATCGTCACGGAAATCCAGAAGGGGCAGACGGATGCACAGGACCGCGCTGAAACTGAGCGCCGCCGGCTTGATAGCGGCGATGACAGCCGCGTGCGCCAGTTCGACCGCGATTAAGGTCGAGGGCTGCACCATCTTCGCGCCGATCTATGGCTCGAAGAAAGACACCGACGACACGAAACGACAAGTCGATGCCCATAACGCAAAGGGCATCGGCGCTTGCGGATGGGCGCCATGAGCATGAAGGTCAACGACGACGGAAAGTTCTTCGGGCGCGTGGTGGCGGCCTTTGCGGGCGCGTTGCCGGTCCTGCTGGTCGGTAGCGTCGTCTGGTGGGCCGATGCCCGCACCGCTGACCAGAAAGCGGCGGAATCAATCGTTCGCATCGAAAAGCGGATGGACACCGTCGAGGCTGAAGCAAAGGAAGCCCGCATGTCGGCCGCTGCTGACCGCCAGAAGACGGCGGAACTGGCCGGGGATGTCCGCAACGTGTTGCGCTCTACGGCTCGAATTGAAGCGCTATTGGACCGCATGATGATGGTCCAACCACCAACGCCATCACGGCCCTAGGCCGCTTTTCATCTGGCCGGCGCAACCCGGCCTGCCCTGCTTGAGCGATTCCTCCCTCATCTCGGGCCGTCGTTCCTTCGGGAGCGGCGGCCTTTTTTTTCGGAACCACGACGCGGGATTAATCGGAACGATTGTCTTAATGCGACCGTGCTGACGCCGGGAAGCGACCGTGGTACTGACGGCACGGAAGTGGCCGGAATTTGTGTCAACGGGAAAGCTGCTGTGAATTCCAACTATGAGATTTTGGCGCAGTACGTTCAGGACAACGTTAATTCGCTGGAGAGCGCAGCCAAGGTTATTAATGCATGGATATGGAGCTCTTTGTTGCCGGGCGGCTATGGGCCTGAGCCGACAGACGCTCAAAGTGCTGCTGATCCTCAGAACGGAAGCAGTTGCGGTTGGCGCCACATCTTATTGGTAGATTTATTTGAAAGCGTTGGCGTACCGACGAGAACGGTCAATTTCTATAACGTGCCGTTCCAAGGTAACCACACGACAACTGAATTATTTATTGATGGAAAGTGGATGTGGTTCGATCCCACTTTCGGGACCTATTTTGAGCCAAAAGGGGGCGGCGAACCGTTATCAGTTGAGGAGGCCCGCGCTCAATGGCCGGATCTCGATGTGAAAAAGTCAATTCTGCCTGGCTGGCAGGGATCATTTGTTGACTTGGATACGATCCATCCGGGCTTTGCTTATAACAATTATGAGAACCCGTTTTTCTATCAGTCAAAAGAGTTCTTCGGCATTGAAAATATCGCAATCAGTGGCGAGATAAATAGTTTGTATTTTGGGCCGGAGGCCGCTTACTGGTTTGGTGGCCCGACCACACCGGTTCCCGGGAGCGGGGCGAGCTGGATCTCGGTCTCCGACACCGCTGATGCCTATGCATGGATGCGCTACGTTAATACCTACGATGCTGAGGGTCGTCTCGATTTTCGCTGGTTTGAGTATGATCTAGATAGCCCTAGGACGTATGCACACTTCGTCGACTACGACCAAGACAATCGGTATGACTGGTCAGTAAAAACAACCTTTGTCGGAAAGCTCCGAAACGGGGTTCTGGACTACTGTGAGATAAAGTATGATAACGGTTCGAAGGATGTGATTGAGTACGACTCATATCCAAATATATATAATTGGACTGAAAAGACTACTTCATTTACAGCATCTGGGCTTCTCGATAGGCAGATTGGAAGTTATGATAACGGCCAGTCGTGGCTAATCGAATACGACGATCTATCGCGCTATAATTGGTTATCTTATCGTGACGCGTATGATGCTACCGGCGAGATTTTGCAGACGGTTTTTCAGAACGACGATGGCAGTCAGCGCTCCATAAACTGGGCACAGTCCAAAATTACAGGAACGGACAGCAGCGAGACGTTGCAGGGCACAGCTGGCGACGACTGGTTGGTGGGAGGCGATGGCGACGATGTGCTTATCGGTGGCGCTGGTCGCGATCGGCTAGAAGGCGGTATGGGCAACGATGTCTATTACACCGATGAACTGGCAGAATTTATCATTGAGAAGCCGGACTCTGGCCTGGATACGGTCCGCTCTGCTGGCAACCACGTTCTCGGAGCCAATGTTGAAAATCTAGTGATGCTTAGCGGAATCTACGGAACCGGCAATGAGCTGGACAATCGAATCAACGGCAATGCTGAGAATAATGTCTTAAGTGGAGAGGCAGGGAACGACACGTTACTTGGCCTGTCCGGAAATGATGTAATTGTCGGTGGAGAGGGGAACGATATCATAGAAGGAGGCGCTGGCGCGGATACGCTGTCAGGTAACTATGGCTCAGATCTATTCATCTTTCGGAACATTTCAGATCTGTCCATTCGTACGTCCACGACCGACCTGGTGCGCGACTTTTCGTATGCTAGCGGCGATCGAATCAGCCTCAATTTCATTGACGCGAATGATGGGTTGGCGGGTGATCAGGCCTTCAAATTTGTTGGCACTCAAGCATTCAATGGCCCCGGCGAAGTGCGATACACTCAGTTCGGAGGTGAAACGTGCCTCCTACTTAACACGGACTCCGACGCCGATTACGAGGGGATCATTCGCCTAAGCGGGTTGGTCAATCCAGAAGCTTCTTGGTTCATTCTCTAGAACTGACGGGTTTTGCATCGGACTTAGCCCCGTCAGCTCCGGCTCGCGGGGCTTTTTTGTTGTCTTGCGTATTCAACCCAAACTGCGTCTGGCGAGATGAGCGATGGCCGCTTGCCGGGTTGGCTCATCCAGATCCAGAAGCCGCGCTCTATCAGAGCGGCGGCTTCTTCGAGGGTTTCCACATAGACCGCATTCGCCGTGACGTGCTGACGGTTGCCATGCTTCGGATCGGCCAACCGGAAGCCGCGCTTCGTCTGGTGAGGGTGCTCTGGACCGCCCGGTCGCGGCCTGACCCGCTCGATCCAGAGAACGCTACGGATCATGGTTTGGCCTTCAACATCGCGTAGCGATCGATCTCCGCGCGGAGTTGGGCCACAGCGGCATCCCCGCGAAATGCCTTCATGCCCTTCAACCCGTCCTTCACACCGTCGAGGGCGTCATTGCGCTGGCCGAGCGGCAGGCCGGCGAGGAACCGCACCTCGCATTCGATCTTCCACTCTTCCGACCAGGTGGAAACCTCCCGGCCGGCGAGGATTGAATAGACGTGCGGCGGGCTATCGGGCGGGAACGGCATCTGCGAATCTCTAATGTGGCCGCTACCAATACCCCTTTCGAGCGCGACTGGCGTCCCGGCGCTTGCCGCGGCCGCGATGCCATATCGCGCCGGCGCGATCGCGGGAGTCGAAATCCTCGCCCTTGATTGCTTCGCGAAATTGCTCTGCCTGGCCCCGATCGCCGAAGCAGAAGATCTCATAACTCCTCACGCCGTCGCTTACGCCGAAGCGAATCCTGCAGAGGCTGGATAGAGGCCCTGACGGATTCACATAACCCATGGTCCGGCCTTCAAAGAGCGGCACCGCGATCTGATGCGGATAGTCACGATTGATCTGCGTGTCGGTGGGTTGACCCCTTGCCCTCATCGCGGCCTCAAAGCGCTCTGATCTGCTCCTCGAATTCCTCTGGGATCTCGCCGAAGCGCCCGATCACCTCGATGCTCGACGGCTCGCCGGTTTCATCGTCGGCGAGGATGCGAAGAACCGCGGCGCCGGGCCTGCTGGAGGCAATGCGGCGGCCGTCGATGAGCGCCTGGCCACTGCTCTTCGCTGACGACTTTGGCGACGGCGTGAGCTTCTTGCGGTGGATGTGGAAGGGCTGGATGACGAAGGTCTCGATCTCGGCCATGGTCTTGACTCCTGCGGGCTGTCTGTTCTCTTAATGTTCTCATATCAGAGGACTGGAACGATGTCAGCCCAGCCAGCCGAACAGCAGGTCGAGGATTCGACGCTCGACGCCGAAATCTCATCGCTGATCGAAGATTTGCTCGATGAGCATCAGGGGTTCGAGCGGGCGGCCTTTCAGGCGCTGGCGCAGAGCTATCTTATGCTTTTGGCTGAGAGCGAGCGGCTGGCCAGCGATGCCGACCGTTCCTACTCGCGCGGCTTTCTGCGTGGCCTGTTTTCAGAGGGGGCTCGGCCCGTCCGCGAAAAGGAATCGTGAGCGAGCTGCCGGGGCTGCACACGACGCTGGAATTCTATCGCTGGATCATCGTGCGCTTCCGGTGCGCGAAGTGCCGGCGCCACGGCGACGCGCGCCTGGCGAGGCTGGCTGAGAAGTTCGGTGCGACCGAGACGATCGAGTCCTTGCTGACGCGCTTTCATGCGACCTGCCCGAACCGTCCGCGCTCGAAAGGAGGGCGCCTGGTGGCCGATCCGCAGTTCGCCTGTGGTGGCTATTGCCCGGACCTGAAGGCTAACCCGCCACCGGACCTCCCGCCCTCGATGCGAGGCCTCACCTTGATCGATGGCGGCAAGGCAGACATGCTCCCGGCCGAGACGGCGCCGGGGGAGCGGCGCCGGCGTGTCGGCGGCGAGGAGTAGCGAAATGTCGGATCAAACCGATGCGATTGCCATGGCCAAGGCAGCAGATATCGATCCCAAGGCCTTCAGGTCGGCGCTACGAACCGCCGGCCTCTCCTGGCACATGCACAGGGCTCGCTGGTTGGTCACAAAGGACAGTGCCGAGCATGAGGACATGAAGCGCATTCTGGCTGCCTTACCGCCTCGGCAGAAGTGAGGTAGCTATGTGCGGTCGATTTAGCCAAGCCTATACCTGGGATGAGATCGTTGCCTTCAGCCAGCCTCTGACGGTGCCGGCCGACCGGCCGAACCTGCGGGCGCGTTACAACATCGCTCCGACGACCGAGGTCGACATCATCGTGTTGACCGAGGCGGGCCGCGAGCTGCGCAAAGCGCGCTGGGGTTTGATCCCCGGTTGGCACAAGGGCGGGCTGAAGGATTTCAAGCTCGCCACCTTCAACGCGCGCGTCGAGACTGTCGAGACGAGCGGCACCTTCAAGCATGCGTATAAGAGCCGGCGCTGTATTATCCCCGCCTCGGGTTTTTTCGAATGGACCGGTGAGAAAAAGGATCGGGTGCCGCATTTCTTCTCGGCGGCCGATGGCGATCTTCTGGCCTTCGCCGGCCTTTACGAGCGCTGGCGCAATCCGGAGACCGGCGAAGAGAGCACGACCTGTACCATGATCGTGCGGGAGGCCAATGCCTGGACGGCGCAGTACCACGACCGGATGCCCTGCATGCTGCTGAAGCAGGACTTCGACGCCTGGCTCGACGGCTCGGGCGGTATGGAGTTGCTGAAGCAGCCGCCGCGCGACCTCCGCGAATGGATCGTTTCGAAGCGCGTCAACAAGGCTGGCGAAGGCGACGACGACCCGACGACGGTCGAGCCCTTCAAGGATGACCTGTTCTGATGGGTCATTGGCAGCAGATCGGCCGTGACAATCGAGAGGAACGGGCGCGTCGCGCCGCGCTGCCCTCGTGGCGGCGCGCGATCCGGACCCATGCCGAGGCGGCGCTCGTCGCGGTGGCGTGGGTGGTCGCGGGTGTACTGGTGTGGATGGTGCTGCTAGCGCGGTGATGGGGAACGCGGCGCTTGCGCAAGAGCGGGTTGCCACCGCTTCCCAAGCTGACGTCAGATTAAATCCACATCATCGAGTGGGACGAACCAAGCTGCCGCTGCGGCGAGCCTTTTCCGCTTGCCGCCGGGAAACGCTCCCCAAGCCTGACCGTGGTGCGGGTTGTCAGCCTGCGGATCAAAGCCAACCTGTAATTCAAGGCTCCGGAGTTGCTCGACTGTAAACCGGACGGAGGCGATCCATTTCGGGCTAGTTACATGTTCGCGAGGATCAGTCCCCGCCTCGATAATGCTCGGCTCAAGATCAACCGACATGCCGCCGTCCACCGTCGAGCCTTGATAAGCCATGCTCGAAATTCTCCGGCGACCGCCCTTCTCAATTACGAGGTCAGCGGATATGCGCCGGATAATTCCGTGTTCGTTTTGAAGCTGCGGATGGTCGTGCGGCTTCGTGTTGCCGTTCTCATCACGCGGCGGCGGCGTTAGCGGCAACTGCGCTCTCCGCAAAGGACTGCACCCACTCCCGAACGCGAGTAAAGTCCGAGGTAAGTTCGAACTCTTCCCCGTCCTCTGGAGTCATCGGCCCGCACCGCCATGCCCGAACTCGATACGGCGCCAAGACGTGGAGCTCGATGTCGGTGTCGTCAGAGTGCCACTCGATCTGCAAGTCGCCTCGCGCCCCCGGCACAATCGCTGGCGCTTCACCGTCCGCTGGGCAAACTCTCTGAAGCAGGTTCAGCGCAAACGACGCGGTTCCAAATCGAACAGGTCCAGCATTGTAGCCGTCCCAACCCCGGGGAAGAGCTGTCAAATGCTCCAGTCGCGTGACAATCATATGGGACCAGTTCTGATGGGCTGGTGGCACGACAGCACGCGTATTGTTCGGTAACTGAACCACATTGCCGAAGCGGCCTGCGGTGGTGGTCTGTTCCCACAGCGCGGTCATTTCAATCTTCCCCATGCCTCATGGGCAGAATCAGTCGTCAAGGTTGCGAATTTCTGAACAATGATGTCGCGCGCAATTCGCATGAATTCAAGTGCCCCACCGAGGGAAGGTTCCGCAGGGACGCCTCGAACAGTCAAATCGAACCGGATGGCCTGCTCCGCTCCGCCATCTGCCGAAGCGACCACGGCCGAGGCAGCATTGCAATAAAGCCGACCGATTGGCCCTCCGTTTCTCTCAATTACTTTTCGAAATACAACGTTAAAGTCATCCGTTGCCCCAACATTAGAGGCATCGAGAAATCGCAACCATTTCGCCCCCTCAGCGAATGTAGGTAAACTTCCCCTCAAGATATTAATGTACGACAACTCGCACTGATTGATCGCCAACGGCCCCTTTTCAAGCGAATTGAAGTAGTCCTCAATCTCCTTACATTCGCCAGCGAATTTATCGAGCATAGGCTCGAACCGAGGATAAACCAGATTGACGTTGCCGCGCCGGCGCCAATTATGGAGGAATCGATCATGCTGGAACTGCAGGAGCTCTTCACCTTCATTGGTGAGAAACCAGAACCGATCGTGACTTGCTCCTGAAAACAGCTGCAGATTCTGCTGCGGGGGCGTCGGAGGGCCGAACGTCTCGAACACAGGCTGGAGAGGCGGCTTCTCCTCCACTTTTGGAAACCTGTCTCGGAATAACCCCCAGACCTCGCCCGCGAAGATCTGCTGATAAGCCGCGTTTGGCTCGAATTGGATTCCAATCACGACCTCATCGAGAGGCGGATTCTGAAACTCAGGCAGATGTTCAGGTCGAGCCACAGCAGCACCTATCATGAGAGTTTGATAAGGGCACTGGTTTAGCCGCGCAAGACGCACGAGCGCATATGCTCCGATCGTCACCATTCCCATCGTCAGCCCGTGGCCCTTGTTGCCGTCGCCCGGTAGCTGAACCCGATTTGTTCTGTGAGGGGGGCGGGCATGAGTCCCTCTCCCGCTACCACTTCACCCCCTCAAGCTTTGCGGGTGGGGAAATGATCGCCGCCGATCATCTTCGTCAGGTGGCCTTCGATCGAAATCTCTGGAGCTGTTCCGGCCTCGGCCGGGTGAACCGTCACTGTCGCGATCAGGTCGCGCAGGGCGGCTTTTGATTCCGCTGCGAACGCCGCGTTGGCGCGGACTGTTTCGGCGAGCGTCTCGATCGCCGCCAGGTAATGCTTCACCGCGGCCGGGGGGCATGACGGTTGCTGTCTTCCGGGAGGCGAGCCAGCTCAGGCTCGACGTCGTCACGCTCCCTGCCCTGCCCCTTCATTCGGGCGTCGACAGCACCGCCGACATCCGGCTCTCGTCATCGCGGATGTGACGGCCTGCGCCCCGGCGGTGAGGAAGCGCAAGCTCCATCACCAATTGATCCGTCCTGCCGCGAGAGCTTCAGGAACCTATCCGCAGCGCCAGCCGTTTCGCCCTCACTTTCGCTCATCAGCAGGAGGGGCTCATGGACAGCATCATCTACCTCGTCGGTCTCGTGGTGGTCATCATGGCCATCCTGTCATTCCTCGGTCTTCGATAGGAATTCGCCATGTCCATGTCTGGAACGGACGTCGTCGTCGCTCCCGTGACCGTCAACAAGGAGTCTCGCTCCTATGTGCAGTGGGGACCGATCATCGGCGGCGCGGTGATCGCGACCGCCATCTCGACCATCATGACGGTCTTCGGCTCGGCGATCGGCCTGTCAATGGTCTCCGCCGATTTCGAGAAGAGCTCCAGCGCCACGGCGCTGGCGGTTGCAGGCGCTCTGTGGGCGCTTTGGGTCATGGCTTCGGCGACCATGGCCGGCGGCTACCTCGCGGGACGGATGCGCCAGCCGAGCTTCGATGCCAATGGCGAGGAGCGCAAGGTGCGGGATGCCACCCATGGCCTGCTCGTCTGGGCGACCGGCGCGCTGCTGATCACCGTCGTCGCGACCTCGTCGCTGTTCGGTGCGGCGAAGACGGCGGCCAGCGGCGTCGCCAGCGCCAGCTCCGGCGCAGCATCACTGGTCTCGCAGAATATCGATCCGCTCGCGATGGCGCTCGACAATGTCATGCGCGCGAATGGTCAGCAGCCGCCGACCGCAGAGGAGCGCGACGAAGCCTCCAGAATCTTCATCAACGCACTGAAGAACGGCAAGATCGAGCAAGGTGACCGGGACTATCTTGCTTCGCGGCTCGCCGCGCGTTCCGGCATCAGCGAGCAGGATGCGCAGAAGCGCATCGACGATGCCTATGCCCGGATCTCGCAGGCCAAGGAAACCGCCAAGCAGGCAGCGGAGCGTGCGCGCAAGATTGCTGTTCTGACCGCCTTCCTGACGGCGGCTGCGCTGCTGGTCGGTGCGGCTGCGGCTGCCTGGGCGGCCATGCTCGGCGGCGAGCATCGCGACGAGAACCTGCGGAGCGATCCGGCGCTCTGATCGGTCGAGGTTGCGTAGCCCGGCTCCGCCTGGAGCCGGGCATTTTTGCTGTTCTTCGAAACGATCGGGGCGCGCCAGCGTTGTTCCAGCAACACTTTCAGAAAGGGCATGCGATGATCGACCGTCACCACGAGCGAAATGGCAGCACCAACGGCCCGACCGAGCCGAACCAGCGGCCACCCGAAAAGCGCGAAGACGCTGCCGACGATGCGATGAAGGGTCCGAAGATCATTGCCGAGGGCAATCAGAAGCAGCGCGCGCAGGACCGGCACACGCCTCCCGCCGGCCCCCATGCGAAGGAGTCGCAGACGAACAAGGAGGCGACGCCGGGTTCCGGCGCTCTCCCGTCGACCAAGCCTGCTCGCCTTATCGAGCCCGGCACCGGCTGATCTTCATTCACCTCCCTCCGCGGGTTCGCATCGGATGGTGTTTCGTGGAAAAGCTGAAGATCTATCGCACCAAGCGCGATTTCAAGAAGACCAGGGAGCCGAGCGATTCGATCGCAGTGGCTCCTTCAAACCGCCTGCGCTTCGTCATCCAGAAGCATGACGCGACGCGGCTCCATTACGACCTGCGCCTGGAACTCGACGGCGTGTTCAAGTCCTGGGCGGTGACGCGCGGTCCCTCGCTCGATCCCGCCGACAAGCGCCTCGCGGTCGAGGTCGAGGACCATCCGCTCGCCTATGGCGATTTCGAGGGGACGATCCCGAAAGGGCAATATGGCGGCGGCACGGTGCAGCTTTGGGATCGCGGCTATTGGGAGCCCGAAGGCAAGCTCAGCCCGCAGCGCCAGCTCGAGAAGGGCGACCTCAAGTTCACGCTCGACGGCAAGCGGCTGCAAGGCAGCTTCGTGCTGGTGCGGATGAAGCACGACCGTGACGGCGGCAAGCGCACCAACTGGCTGCTGATCAAGCACCGCGACGACCATGCTGTCGATTCCGATGGCGATGCGATCCTGAAGGGCGACGCTTCGGTGGCCTCGGGCCGGACGATGAAGGCCATCGCGGCCGGACGCGGGCGCTCGCCCAAGCCCTTCCTCCTGGCCGAGCAGGCGGTCGACGCAGATGCGGTCTGGGACAGCAAGCAGGGCTTGGCGGCCGAGGAGCGCGCAGGCAGGCCGGTGCGCAACAAGGCCGGGACCGCCCGCCCGAAAGCGCGCAAGGCGGCGGCGACCGATGTGCCCAGCTTCGTCCCACCGCAGCTCTGCCGGAGCGTGGAGCGGCCGCCGGCAGGCAGGGGCTGGGTCCACGAGATCAAGTTCGACGGCTACCGCATCCAGGCACGCATCGTCGCAGGCAAAGTCACGCTGAAGACGCGCAAGGGGCTCGACTGGACCAGGAGGTTCGGTGCCGTCGCCAAGGCGTTCAAGGAGCTGCCGGACTGCATCATCGATGGCGAGGTCGTTGCGCTCGACGACCATGGTGCGCCGGATTTCGCTGCGCTTCAGGCCGCCTTGTCAGAGGAGAAGACCGAGAACCTCGTCTTCTTCGCCTTCGACCTGCTCTTTCTCGAAGGCGAGGATTGGCGCAAGCAGCCACTCCTTGCCCGCAAGGAAAGACTGGCTGCGCTGATACGGGACGCGGCCGACGGCGTCACGCTCCGTTATGTCGAACATTTCGAGACCGGCGGCGATGCGGTGCTGAAATCCGCCTGCCGCCTGTCGCTCGAGGGCATCGTCTCCAAGCAGGGCGATGCGCCCTACATCTCCGGCCGCAGCGACACATGGACGAAGGCGAAATGCCGCGCCGGCCACGAGGTCGTCATCGGCGGCTGGGCGACCACGGCGGGCAAGTTCCGTTCGCTTCTCGTCGGCGTCCATCGCGGTCCGCATTTCATCTATATCGGCCGGGTCGGCACCGGCTATGGCGCCGCAAAGGTCGAAAAGCTGCTGCCGCGCCTCAAGGAGCATGAGGCCGAAACCTCGCCCTTCACGGGCAAAGGCGCCCCGCGTCGAGCGGCCGGCGTCCATTGGGTCGAGCCCGCCCTTGTCGCCGAGATCGAGTTCGCAGGCTGGACCGGCGACGGCATGGTCCGTCAGGCCGCCTTCAAGGGCCTGCGCGAGGACAAGCCCGCGGCGGAGGTCGAGACCGAGCTGCCGGCGCCAGCAGCAAAAGCCGCCCCGCCGAACCCCGCGCCAGCGCGCGGCGGCCGGGTCGATGTGCTCGGCGTGCCGCTGTCCAAGCCCGACAAGCCGCTTTGGCCCGATGCCGAGGACGGCGAGCCCGCCACGAAACTCGATCTCGTCCGCTACTTCGAAACCGTCGGGGCCTGGCTGCTGCCGCATATCCAGGGCCGGCCCTGCTCGCTGCTCAGGGCGCCCGACGGGATCGAGGGCGAAATCTTCTTCCAGCGCCATGCCGGTTTGGGAACGTCGAGCCTGTTCGAGCTGGTGAAGATTTCCGGCGACAGGAAGCCCTATCTCCAGATCGACCGGATCCAGGCCCTGATCGCCACCGCCCAGATCGGCGGGATCGAACTGCATCCCTGGAACTGCCGGCCCGGCGAGCCCGAGGTTCCCGGGCGGCTGGTCTTCGATCTCGATCCGGGACCGGGCGTTTCCTTCGATGCGGTGATCGCTGCGGCCAAAACGATGAAGGAGCGGCTCGATGCGCTCGGCCTCGTCAGCTTCTGCAAGACCACCGGCGGCAAAGGTCTCCATGTCGTGACGCCGCTGGCGAAGCCCGGCCGCAACGCCCCGGACTGGCCGGCAGCCAAGGATTTCGCCCGCCGTGTCTGTGGGCAGATCGCAGCCGACGAGCCGGAGCGCTATGTCATCAACATGGCCAAGCGCCTGCGCGAGGGGCGCATCTTCCTCGACTATCTCCGCAACGACCGGATGGCGACGGCGGTGGCGCCGTTATCGCCGCGCGCGAGATCGGGAGCACATGTCTCGATGCCGCTGACCTGGCCGCAGGTGAAGGTCGGGCTCGACCCAGCCCGCTACACCATTCGCACCGTTCCGAAGCTGCTGGCCGCGAGCAAGGCCTGGGCGGACTATGACGAAGCCGAGCGGCCTCTCGCGGAGGCGATCAAGAAGCTCGGCCGTTCCTGACCTGCGGGCGGCAGCATCGGAACGGATAGGCAGCCGATGCGTTTCGCGTCCGATCGAAGAGGCTTCCATGGCGCAACGGACATTCTGGAAAGGCTATCTCAAGCTCTCGCTCGTGACCTGCCCGGTGGCGATGATGCCGGCACGCTCCGAGAGCGAGAAAGTCCGTTTTCACACGCTGAACCGCAAGACGGGGCATCGCATCCAGAGCCGCTTCGTCGATGCGGTCACCGGCAAGCCGGTCAGCGATGACGACGAGGTCAAGGGCTATCCCAAGGGCGACGACGACTACGTCATGCTGGATGACGACGAGCTCGACGCCGTGGCGCTGGACAGCACGCGCACCATCGATATCGAGCTCTTCGCGCCGCGCTCCTCCGTCGGCTGGATCTGGTACGACACGCCGCATTACCTCGTGCCGGACGGCAAGATCGGCGACGAAGCCTTTTCCGTGATCCGCGAGGCGATGAAAGCGACCAGGACCGTCGGCATATCCCGCGTCGTGCTCTACCGGCGCGAACGGGCCGTGCTGCTGGAGCCGCGCGACAGGGGCATCGTGCTTTGGACGCTGCGTTATGGCGACGAGGTCCGTGACGAGGGGGATTATTTCACCGACATCGGGAAAGCCAAGCCGGAGCCCGATATGCGCGCGCTCATGGAGAAGCTCATCGCCTCGCGCACGAAGGACTGGTCGCCGGAGCTCGTGCAGGATCCGGTTCAGGACGAATTGCTGGATATCATCAAGGCCAAGCAGAAGGGCCGCAAACCGGCCCGAAAAGACGCGCCGGCCGCCAGCGAAGGCAATGTCATCAGTATCATGGATGCGCTCAAGCGCAGCCTCGAACCCCGGAAGTGATCAGCCCGCCTTGCGCCGCGGCTCGGCCTTGGCCGCCAGCTTGTCGGCCGATTTGCCGCTTTTGCCAGGCTTGGCGCTCTGCCTGAGAGCATCGAGCAGATTGACGACCTTGGCGGGCTCGCTCCGCTTCACCGGCTTGATCTTGCGGCCTTCGATTTTCGCCTTGACCAGTTCGGCCAGCGCGGTCTCGTAGCGATCGTCGAAGGCCTTGGGGTCGAAGCGGCCGGCCTTGGTCCGAATGATGTGCTCGGCGAGCTCCAGCATCTCGCCCTCGATCTTCAGCTTCGGGATGTCGTCGAAGGCGCTCTCCACCGGACGCACCTCGTAGTCGAAATTGAGGGTCGTCGCGATCATCCCGGCATCGTGCGGCCGGATCAGGATCGAGCGCATCCGCCGGAAGATCACGGTGCGCGCCAGGGCGGCGGTCTCGCGGCTCGCCATGACCTCGCGGATCAGCGCGAAGGCCTCGGCTGCGACGGGCGTGCTCGGCGTCACATAATAAGGCCGGTCGAAGAACAGGTCGTCGATCTCGTCGCAAGGCAGGAAGGTCGCGACATCGAGTGTCTTGTCGCTTTCAGGAATAGCCTCGGCGATCTCCTCCGGCTCCAGCATGATGTAGTCGCCGTCGCCGCGATCATATCCCTTGACCTGGTCTTCCTTCTCGACCGGCTTGCCCGTGACAGCGTCGATGAACTGGCGATGGACGCGATGGCCGGTCTTGCGGTTCAGCGTGTGGAAGGAGATGCGCTCGCTGGTCGACGCGGCGGTGTAGAGCGCCACCGGGCACGTGACTTCGGCGACCTTGAGGATGCCCTTCCAGATTGCTCGCGGCGCCATGAATGTTCCCCAGGGATTGCGCCCATGCGGGACGTCCGAGATCAACGGCTACCGCGCGCCCCGGTTCCGTGGCGAGGAGGCGGCGACGACGAGCACGACCGTGACCATCAGGCAGCTCACCACGATCAGGGCCGTCGACAGCGAAACGGCCGTCATGACCGCGCTGGCGATGATGATCCCGATCGCATTCGCTGTCCGCAGCAGAGCGAAGACCTCGGGCCGCTTCCTGGGAGGCGCGAGGGAATCGAGGACAAGCGAATAATAGGTGCCGAGGGGAGCCAGGACCCCTCCGATCAGCACGGCGCCGAGGACCGTGACCGTCATCGATATCTGTAGCGCGGCGAGGATGGCACCGGCCGTCATGATCATCAGCTGGATCAGGACGGCGCGGCGGCTTCCCATGCGGTTGCGGACGCTGACCCAGACACCGCCGAGCACCGAGGCGATACAGAGCGGGACGGTGAAAAGGATCGCCAGGGCGGGCGCGTAGCCGAAATGCAGCGCCAGCGCGACGGCGCCGATCTCCAAGGCCGCCACGGTCGAGCTACCCGCCGCCGCGCAGATCAGCCAGAGCAGGATCGCCGGGCTGATGATCGAGGCATCGGCCTGATGCATCTCCTCCGTCGCCATCGACCCGACGGTCGGAACGAGCAGGGCCGGAATCGCGCCGAGAGCGGCGATGACCAGAACGGCGAACACGGGCGACAGGGTGCCCAGCCCGGAAGCCGCGACGGGAGCCAGGACGAACGTCACCTCGTTGAGCGTGGCCGCAATGCCGAGCGCTCTCGGCAGCTTCGCCGGTGGTGCGAGCTGGTTGAGAACGGTCCGCAGATATCCGAAGGCGGCGCCGTTCACGGCCCCCGCGAGCGCCGAGAACGCCACCAGCCAGATGAAGGGCGCTGCGTAATGCGCCAGCAGGGCGACGACAGCGAGGGCCACCGTGCGAAAGATCACCAGCAGGCGCAGGAAGGTCGTCGGCGGCAAGCCATGCCCCGCCCGGGTGATCGGGATGGCGCCGGCGACCTGGGCCAGCGTCATCGCCAGGATCATCCCCGCCCCGCCGCTGGTGTCGCCCGTCAGAGCAAGGGCGACCAGCGCGAAGGCGACAGGGCCGGCCGCCTGGGGAACGGTCAGCGTCGCGGAGGAGATGAACCACCGAACCAGCGGCGCGGCGCTCGATATTCTGGTCATGGAACGCGTCATGGGCCGGCCCCGGAGAAGAGGGCCGGGCCGTTCCCGGACATTCAAATCCCGTCACGGGATCGAGGACGTTACCTCGGGAGCCTGATTAGCAATCCATGCCACACTGTCAATGCGCCGCTCACACCGCCCGCCGCGCCCGCCGCATGATATCGGCCAGCGCGGCGACATGGGTCTGCACGGTTGCCGGGACGACGCGCGCTATGCCGAAAACCAGGCCCGGCCTCGCTCGCCCCAGATGGAAGCGCGCCATCGGCTGCATCGCAAAGCCATTCGCCTTCAAGCTTTCGGCAACGGCTCGGTCGTCGACATGCGGATCGCGGAACCATGTCGCCAATTGAAGCCCGCCGGCTCCGGCGCCGATCTGCAAGGCATCCCCGCAATGCTGCTCGAGCGCTGCAACGCTCGCCGCCATGCGAGCGGCGTAGAGGGCCTTCATCTTGCGGATATAGCCACGCAGGCGACCGTCCCGCATGAAATCGGCCAGGGCCGCCTGGATGTGGATCGGCACGACGGCGCCTTGCAGTTGCAGCGCGGCTGAGAACGCCTCCAGCAACCGCACCGGGACGATCGCATAGGCGACGCGTACCCCCGGCGCGAAGATCTTGGAGAAGGTGCCGAGATAGGCGACGAGGCCGTTGCGATCGATGCCCTGCAGCGCCGCGATCGGTCGCGAGCCGTACTGGAACTCGCTGTCGTAATCGTCCTCGATCACGACGGCACCATGCGCCTGCGCGGCATCCAGCAATGCGAGCCGCCGTTGCAGGCTCATCGTCACACCCGTCGGGTATTGATGCGAGGGCGTCACGTAGATCAGGCGCGGCGGCGGCCCGGCAGCCTTCGCGACGTCGATCCCGGCCTCGTCGCAAGGCACGGGAACGATCCTGGCCCCGCCCTCGCGCAGGAGTGCCTGTGCCGTGGGATAACCCGGCTCCTCCATCCAGGCCACGCCGCCGGTCGGATCGCCCGGCCGCATCAGCACACGGATCAGCAGGTTGATGGCCGCCCGGGTCGAGGGCACGATCATGACCTGCTCCGGCCGCGCCAGGACGCCTCGCGTCTTGGCGACATGATCGAGGATCGCCTCCCGCAGCGCCGGAAGGCCGTCCGCCTCGCCATATCCGAGATCGTGAATGCGCAGGGAACGGGCGCGCGCACCAAGATAGCGCGCCCAGCCTGCATGCGGGAAATCCGCGAGGTCGGGCACGCCCGGCTCGAAAAGCCTGGAAGGCGCAGGCTGGCGAACCGGCTCGGAAACACCCGCGGCGGGCTTGAGCAGGAGCGGGGGCGGCCCCGCCCCGATCGCGGCGACGCGCGTGGCCGAGCCTGCCTGCGCCAAGAGATAGCCATCGGCCTTCAGGCGCTCATAGGCCTGGACCACGGTCGAGCGGGCGACGCCGAGCGCCGCGGCCAGATCACGCGAGGACGGCAGACGGTCCCCGGCCGGCAGCGTCCCGTCGAGGATGCGATCCCGAAACCCGCGATAGAGCTGCCCTTCGAGATCGCCGGCCGCCCTCTCCAGCGGCCGCCAGGCGAAGGCCTTTGCCGGCATCGTCACATCGCAAAGTGGTTTGGTCAGATTGAAAGAAGTGGCAGTATACATCACACCACAAAATCCGCCAGTGATGCGCTGCTGCAGCTTCGGCGGCAGAGGCAACCACGCATGAAATCAGGGCATCGCCATGGATCTGTCGGATTGGAAGGGCGTTCCCCGCCCCGAGAGGATTGTGCTGGAAGGGCGCTATGCCCGGCTCGAGCCGCTCGATCCCGCCAGGCACGGGAAGGACCTGCTCGCCTCAGCCCGCGAACCCGGAGCGGATGATCGCTTCCGTTACCTGTTCGAGGATGCGCCCGCCGACATGACGGCGCTCAGCCCCTGGCTCGAAAAGGCCTCGGCCTCGGCCGATCCGCTCTTCTTCGCGGTCGTCGACAGGAACTCCGGACGGGCAGAGGGCCGGCAGGCGCTGATGCGGATCGATGCCGTGCACGGCGTCATCGAGATCGGCAATATCCTGTGGGGTCCCGCGATCGCCCGCAGCCGCGTCGCGACGGAGGCGCTCTATCTCTTCGCGCGCTACGCTTTCGATACGCTGGGCTATCGCCGGTTCGAATGGAAGTGCAACGACCACAACGCGCCCTCGAAGCGCGCGGCGCAGCGCTTCGGCTTCACGCCGGAGGGCGTCTTCCGGCAGCATATGGTGCAGAAGGGCCGGAATCGCGACACCGCGTGGTTTGCGATGGTCGACGCCGACTGGCCGCGCCTCCGGACGGGCTACGAAGCCTGGCTCGCACCCGAAAACTTCGACTCAGACGGTCAGCAGCGTGCCAGGCTCGACTTCGGTTGAGCCCGCGTTGCGGCTACCTGCCTATTCGTCCCATCTGATCACCGCGCGCCCGCTGGTGAGATCCATCACCAGCCGGGTCACGCCATCGATTTCGGCCTTTGGAGTCGAGACCGCCAGGACCGCGCCGGTATCCGTGAAAGCCTGATCCCGCAACTGCACGCCCGGCACGGCGCCGAGCCGCGCCTGGACCAGGGTCAGATCGCCGAAGCCGCATGTGACCGTTGCAGGGACGGTCTCGATGAGCGCCGCCTTCGCCGCCTCGCGCAGGCATTGGGCAGCCGTCCCGCCATAGGCGCGCATCAACCCGCCGCTGCCCAGCAGGACACCGCCGAACCAGCGCATGACGACGACGGCGACGCCGTCGAGCCCCTGCCCGTCTATGGCGGCGAGGATCGGCTTGCCTGCGGTGCCGCTCGGCTCTCCGTCATCGTTGAACCGGTAGCTCTGCCCGAACCGCCACGCCCAGCAATTGTGACTGGCCGCCGGGTCCGATCGTGCGGCGATGAAGTCCCTGGCCGCCGCCTCGTCCGCAACCGGGCCCGCCACCGCGATGAAGCGGCTTTTCTTGATCTCCTGCCGGGCAGTGCTGAGTTCGACGAGGGTGAAGCGCGCGACCATGCGCCCGTGTAGCACGGTGCAAGCCGGGCGAACCACGACCCGCCCGTCATGGCTGCAAGCGCCGTGCGGCGTAGACCCCATGCCGGCGAACCGGCAACGGCGCCCCGGTGGCAAACATGAAGAGAAATTCACTTTCTCTCTCGCGTCGTTAGCTCTAGAAGCGGCTCTGTCGCGCCGTGTTCCGCGTTCTTTCGAATCGAGGCTGGAGAAGAGCGGAATGGTGCCGGACTACAGGCGTGATCTTGCGGGACACGCGGTCGGACATTCGCTTTTCCGTCTTTCTTCCGCGGCAGCCATCGCTCTTTGCCTCGGTGCCTGCCTGCCGGCCGACCAGCGTCCCGATCTCGGCGTCACCGTTACGCGCAACTATGCCGCCGGTGAGCGACGCGCATCGCCTGCCGTCTCGCCGGACTGGCCGCGCCTGTTCCGTTCGCGCGAACTGGACCGGCTGATCGAGCGGACGGCCGGCGCCAATTTCGACATCGCCATCGCCATGACACGGATTCGTCAGGCCGACGCGCAGTCGCGGGTCTCGGCGGCAGCGCTCTACCCGACGCTGAGCGGTTCGAGCGATGCTTCGCGCAGCCTGCGGCCCGGCACGCTGGGTTCGAAGCGCGGACCGTTCAGCGACAGCGTCGGCAACCAGTTCAGCCTCGGCCTCTCGGCGAGCTACGAGCTCGACTTCTGGGGCAAGAACCGCGCGAGCGCCGATGCCGGGCGTTTCGCGGCCGAGGCGACGCGCTTCGACCGTGATGTGGTGGCGCTGACTGCCGTCTCCAGCGTGACCACGACCTATTTCCAGGTTCTGGAGGCGCAGGACCGCCTGCGCATCGCCCGCGAGAATATCGCCGTCGCCGAACGGACGCTCAAGGTCATCCAGGCGAGGCTCTCGGTGGGCACCGCGACCCAGCTCGACATCGCGCAGCAGGAAAGCGTCGTGGCGCAGCAGAAGGCCTCCGTGCCGGCCCTCGAACTCGCGCAGCGCCAGGCCAAGGTCACGCTCGCCGTCCTCGTCGGCGAGACGCCGGCCGCCATCACGATCAAGGGCGGCAGCCTCAATGCGATCGCCGTGCCGAGCGTGCGCGCCGGCCTGCCCTCGCAATTGCTGCAGCGCCGGCCCGACATCGCCGAGGCCGAAGCCAGGCTGACCTCGCAGGAGGCGACGCTTTATGCCGCCCGCGCGGCGCTCTATCCGAGCATCAGCCTGACCGGCCAGGGCGGGCTCGAAAGCGCATTGCTGAAGAACCTGCTGCGGCCCGATGCCGCCTTCGCCTCGGCGGCGGCCGGCCTCGTCCAGCCGATCCTCGACGGTGGCAACCTGCGCGCCAGGGTCGAACTCGAACGCGGCGCCGCCGACGAACTGATCGCGACCTATCGCAAGACCATCGTCAGCGCCTTTGCCGATGTCGAGAATGCGCTGATCGCGATCCAGGAAAACACCCGCCATGAGCGCCTGCAGGCGGAGGTCGTCGCCTCTGCGCGGCGCGCCTATTCCATCACCGAGCAGCGGCTCCGCGAGGGCACTATCGACATCGTGACGCTCCTGAACACCCAGCAGACCCTGTTCCAGGCGCAGGATCAGCTCTCGCAGATCAAGCTGCGCAAACTCACTGCGTATGTCGACCTGTTCAAGGCGCTGGGCGGCGGCTGGTCCGAGGCTGATCGCCGCGCCGCCATCACAGCGACAGAGGCGGCGGAATGAAGCGTCTTCTCGTCCTTCTCGTGCTGATCGCCGCCGCCTGGGGCTGGCATAGCTATAATGGCGGCTGGATGCCCCAGAGCGGAGACGGCGTCTCGACCGGCCAGCAAGGCGCCGGGCGCGGCGGAAGGCGTGCCCGCTTCGGCGGCGGTGAGGGGCCGATCCCGGTGATCGCGACCGCGGCGCGCCGCGGCGACGTGCCTGTCACGGCCGATGCCGTCGGCACGATCCAGGCGCTGAACACCGTGACGGTGCGCACGCAGGTCGACGGAAGGCTGCTCGAAATCGCCTTCAAGGACGGCCAGGACGTCAAGAAGGGCGATATCCTCGCCAAGGTCGATCCGGCGACCTACCAGGCGCAATACGACCAGGCCATGGCCAAGAAGGCGCAGGACGAGGCGCAGCTCGCCAATGCCCGCGCCGATCTCGAGCGCTATGCCAAGCTCGCCCAGACCGATTACGGCTCGCGCCAGCAGGCCGACACCCAGCGCGCCACGGTGGCGCAGCTCGAAGCGCAGGTCCGCGCCGACCAGGGCGCGATCGACAATGCCAAGGCCATTCTGGACTACACCACGGTCCGCGCCCCGATCGACGGCCGCCTCGGCATCCGCCAGGTCGACCAGGGCAATATCGTGCGCGCCTCCGATACGAACGGCCTCGTGGTCATCACCCAGCTCAGGCCGATCGCCATGATCTTCAACCTGCCGCAGCAGCAGCTTCGCGCCGTCAGCGCAGCCGTGGCACGCGGACCGGTCGAGGTCGATGCGCTCGATTCCGACGGCACGACGATCATCGACAAGGGCGTCGTCGAGGTCATCGACAACGTCGTCGACCAGACCACCGGCACGATCAAGGTCAAGGCCCGCTTCCCGAACGAGCGGCTCCAGCTCTGGCCGGGCCAGTTCGTCAATGTCCGGGTCTTCGTCGACGTACTGAAGAATGTCGTGGTCGCCCCGACCGCCGCGATCCAGCGCGGGCCGAACGGTGCCTACGTCTTCGCCGTCGACGAGGACGAGACGGTGCGGCAGGTCGCGGTCACCGTCGGCCAGCAGACCGAGACGACCGCCGTGATCACCGCCGGCGTCGAGCCGCCGGTCAAGCTCGTCACCACCGGCTTCGCCCGCCTGACCGACAAGGCGAAGGTGCGCGTCTCAACGCCGGAGGAGGCAGCCCAGCCGCCGGCCGCCGCGCCCGGCCGCCGCGGCACGCGCGAGCCCGGCCAGGGCCAGGGGCGGCGGCGCGACCAGCAGGGCGGCGGCGATGCCTCCGGAGCCGGCTCGGCCGCCCCGGCGCCGGAAGCACCCGCCGGAACCGACGGCACCCGCCAGAACCGGCAGCGGCGCAACGGTGCAGCCCCTTCGGAAAGCGCGCCGCCCGGCGGGCAGGGTTCCCCTGCCGGCGGATCGGGTGCACAAAGACCGCAAGCGCAGCCATGACGGGGCAGCCGCGATGAGCGTGTCCGCGCCTTTCATCAGCCGGCCCATCGCGACCTCGCTGCTCGGCATCGCGGTGCTGCTCTGCGGCATCCTCGGCTATCTGCGCCTGCCGGTTGCGGCGCTGCCGCAGGTCGATTTCCCGACCATCCAGATCACCACGCAATTGCCGGGCGCGAACCCCGAGACGATCGCCTCGCTGGTGACGGCGCCGCTGGAGCGGCAGTTCGGCCAGATCCCGGCGCTCTCGACGATGTATTCGCAGAGCTCCTTCGGGCTCAGCCAGGTCACCCTGCAATTCGACCTCGACCGCGACATCGACGCGGCCGCGCAGGACGTGCAATCGGCGATCAATGCGGCAGGCTCGACGCTGCCGCGCACCCTGCCCTATCCGCCGACCTACGCGAAGATCAACCCGGCCGATGCGCCGATCATGGTGCTGGCGCTGACCTCGGACACCGTCTCGCTGCGCCAGCTTAGCGACCTCGCCGACACGCTGCTCTCGCCGCGCCTGTCCGAGGTCTCCGGCGTCGGCCATGTCTCGCTCGAAGGCGGCGTCAGGCCGGCGATCCGCATCCAGGCCGATCTCGCGCGGCTCGCCGCCTACGGGCTCGGCATGGAGGACCTGCGCACGGCAACCGTCGCCGCCAATGTCTCCGGCGCCAAGGGCGCGCTCGACGGCAATCACCAAGCCTACACGATCAGCGCCAACGACCAGATCGGCAGCGCGAGCGCCTATCGCGACATCGTCGTCGCCTATCGCAGCGGCGCGCCGGTCTTCCTGCGCGACGTCGCGGTGGTGCTGGAAGACCTGGAGAACAGCCGCGTCGGCGCCTGGTACAAGGGCAAGACGGCGGTCGTCCTCGACGTGATGCGCCAGCCGGGCGCCAACATCGTCACCACGGTCGCCAGGGTGAAGGAGGAGATTCCGCGCCTCAAGAGCGGCATGCCGGCCGGTGTCGAATTGCAGGTAGTCAGCGACCGCACCGAGACGATCCGCGCCTCGATCGCGGACGTGCAGTTCACGCTGGTGCTGGCCTGCGCGCTGGTCGTGCTGGTCGTGCTGCTCTTCCTGCGCACGGTGCGCGCCACGATCATCGCCGGCGTGGCGCTGCCGCTCTCGCTGATCGCGACCTTCGCGGTGATGTGGCTTTGCGGCTTCAGCCTCGACAATCTCTCGCTGATGGCCCTGACCATCGGCACCGGCTTCGTCGTCGACGATGCGATCGTGATGATCGAGAACATCGTGCGCAACATGGAGCAGGGCAAGAAACCGCTCCGGGCGGCCTATGACGGCGCCCGCGAGATCGGCTTCACCGTCATTTCGCTGACGGTTTCGCTGGTCGCGGTCTTCATCCCGCTGCTGTTCATGACCGGGCTCGTCGGCCGCATGTTCCGCGAGTTCGCCCTGACGCTCACCATCGCGGTCGTGGTCTCGGCGATCGTCTCGCTGACGCTGACGCCGATGATGTGCGCGCGGCTGCTCCGCCATAAAGATGGCAAGCGCGAGAACCCGCTGATGCGGCTGGCGGAATGGCCGGTCTCGGCGATGGCGCGGCTTTACGAGGTGACGCTCGGTTGGGCCCTGAAGGTCCGCGGCCTCGTGCTGCTCGCGACCCTGGCGACGCTGGTGCTGACGGTGTGGATGTATGTCGTCATCCCCAAGGGCTTCCTGCCGAGCCAGGATACCGGCCTGCTCAATGTCGTCATGGAATCCTCGCCGGACGTCTCCTTCAACGAGATGAAGCGTTTGCAGGAACAGGTGTCGCGGGCCTTCGAGCAGGACGGCGATGTCACCGGCGTCGTCGCGGTTCTCGGCATCGGTCAGGCCAACACCACGCTCAACACGGCCCGCATGACGGTGACGCTGCGCCCCAAGGACGAGCGGCATGACGACGCGGTCGTGATCGCCGAGAGGCTGCGCGCGCTGGCCGCCGCGATCCCCGGCGTCGTGGCCTATGTCCAGCCGGTTCAGGACATCCAGATCACGACCCGCGCCAGCCGCTCGCAATACCAGTACACCCTGACCGGCGCCGACCAGTTGCAGGTGATGGAATGGGCCCGCAAGCTCTCGGAGGCGCTGCGGCGGGAAGCGATCGTGCGCAACGTCGCCAACGAGGCGCAGGATGGCGGGCTTCGCGCCCGCGTCGAGATCGACCGGGCCAAGGCCGGGCGGCTCGGCATCTCGATCCAGGCCGTCAACGACACGCTCTACGACGCTTTCGGCCAGCGCCAGATCGCCACGATCTACGAGCAGTCGAACCAGTATCGCGTCATCCTGGAGGCGGCGCCGCAATATCTGCGCGACCCCTCTGCGCTCACGAAGCTCTACGTCACCGGCAACACCAATACCCAGGGCCAGACCAATTCCGCCGGCAGCTCGACGGTGACGCAGAACAGCGTGCAGGTGCCGCTCTCCTCCTTCACCCGATTGATCCGCGAGACCGCGCCGCTTTCCATCGCCCATCAGGAGCAGTTCCCGGCCGCGACGGTCTCCTTCGATCTGGCGCCCGGCGAGGCACTCGGCGATGCCGTCAAGATGATCGCCGCCGTCGAGCGCGAGATCGGCATGCCCAGCGCGATTTCGGGCTCCTTCAGCGCCGATGCGGCGGAGTTCAACCGCTCGCTTGCCAACCAGCCCTGGCTGATCCTCGCGGCGATCGTGACGATCTATCTCGTTCTCGGCATCCTCTACGAGAGCTATGTCCACCCCTTCACGATCCTGACGACGCTTCCTTCCGCCGGCGTCGGCGCCCTCCTCGCCTTGATCCTGACCGGCCGCGAACTCTCGATCGTGGCGCTGATCGGCATCATCCTGCTGATGGGCATCGTCAAGAAGAACGCGATCATGATGATCGACTTCGCGCTCGAGGCCGAGCGGCATGAGGGCCTCTCGCCGGAGGAAGCCATCGTCAAGGCCTGCCTGCTGCGTTTCCGGCCGATCATGATGACGACGCTGGCCGCCCTGCTCGGCGCCCTGCCGCTTGCGCTGGCGACCGGCACGGGCAGCGAATTGCGCCAGCCGCTCGGCATCACCATCGTCGGCGGCCTGCTGCTCAGCCAGCTGCTGACGCTCTACACCACCCCGGTGATCTATCTCGCACTCGAAAAGCTGCGCCGGCGCCTCGGCGGCGGCCCGGACGGCGTCGTGCCCTATCCCGATCCGGAGGCCGCCGAATGAGCGACGCCCCCGACGAGGACAAGGGCTGGAAATCGGTGCGGGGCCTCTCCGACGCCTTCATCCTGCGTCCCGTCGGCACCACGCTGATGGCGATCGGCCTCTTCCTCGTCGGCATGGTCGCCTACATGTTCCTGCCGGTGGCGAGCCTGCCGAGCGTCGACTTTCCGACGATCCGCGTCTTCGCCAGCCGGCCCGGCGCCGATCCGGCGACGATGGCCGGCAGTGTCGCCGCGCCCCTGGAGCGCCGGCTCGGCTCGATCCCCGGCGTGACGGAGATCACGTCCCGTAGCTCGCTCGGCTCGACCTCGATCGTGCTGCAATTCGACCTGACGCGGAATACCGACAGCGCCGCCCGCGACGTCCAGGCGGCGCTCAACGCGGCCGCGACCGATCTGCCCGGCGACCTGCCGACCCTGCCGCAATTCCGCAAGGCCAATCCCAACGCCGCGCCGATCCTGATCCTGGCCCTGACCTCGGACACGATGACGCCGAGCGCGATGTACGACGCGGCCGACACCGTCATCGCCCAGCGCATCGCGCAGGTCGAGGGCGTCGGCGAGGTCACGGTCAACGGCGCCGAGCAGCCGGCGATCCGCGTGCGCGTCGACCCCGCCCAGCTCGCCGCCATGGGCCTGAGCCTCGATACGATCCGCACGGCCATCGTCAACGCGAACACCGTCTCGGCGGTCGGCTCCTTCGACGGCGGGCGATTGAGCGAGACGCTCTCCGCCAACAACCAGATCCGCCAGCCCGAGGATTACGGCAACATCGTCGTGCGCTCGGCCAAGGGCACGGTGGTCCGGCTCGCCGATGTCGCCACCGTCGAGCGCGGCGTGCGCAACAGCCGCGCCGCCGGCTGGTACAATGGCAAGCCGGCGATCCTCATCACCATCACCAAGCAGGCCGACGCCAACGTCATCGACACGGTCGACCGGGTGAAGGCGCTCCTGCCCGAGATCCAGAAATGGGTGCCCGCCGGCATCCAGTTCTCGATCATGTCGGACCGCACCGTCACGATCCGCGCCTCGATCGCGGATATCCAGCATACGCTGCTGATCTCGATTGCCCTGGTGATGCTGGTCGTCTTCCTGTTCCTGCGACGCACGACCCTGACGGTCGCGGCCGGTGTCACCGTACCGCTCTCGATCGCCGGCACTTTCGCGGCGATGTGGGTGGCCGGCTTCACGCTCGACAATCTCTCGCTGATGGCGGTGACCATCTCGGTCGGCTTCGTCGTCGACGACGCCATCGTCATGATCGAGAACATCGAGCGCAATGTCGCGAAAGGCATGTCGCCGCTGCGGGCCGCTCTGCTCGGCGCCGGCCAGATCGGCTTCACCGTGATCTCGATCAGCCTGTCCCTGATCGCGGCCTTCATCCCGCTTTTCTTCATGGACGGGGTGGCGGGCCGCTTCTTCCGCGAGTTCACGCTGACCCTGACCTTCGCGATCCTCGTCTCGACGGTGGTCTCGCTCAGCGTCACGCCGATGGTCTGCGCGCATTTCCTGAAAGCCGGGCCGCATGCCCCCAGCCGCTTCGATCGCATCGTCGAGCGCGTGCTGTCGGGGATGACGCGCTTCTATGGCCGCACGCTCACGATCGTGCTGCGGCATAGCTGGCTCATGCTCGTCGTGATGATCGCCACGGTGGTGCTGACCGTGCAGATGTTCCGCAGCGCGCCGAAGGGCTATTTTCCGCAGGACGATACCGGCCTCGTCATCGGCTTCACCCAGGCCTCGACCGATATCTCCTTCCCGGCGATGATGCAGCTCCAGCAGCGTGGCGCCGCCATCGTCGCGGCCGATCCCGCCGTCTTCGGCGTCGCCTCCTTCATCGGCGGCGGCGGCTCGGTGAATACCGGGCGCTTCTTCGTCAGCCTCAAGCCACTGGAGGAACGTGGCGTCAGCTCGGCGCAGGTGGTCAACCGGCTGCGCGGACGCCTCTCCTCGATCCCGGGCCTGCGCATCTTCCTGACCCCGGTGCAGGATGTGCGCGCCGGCGGGCGGCAGGGCCGCTCGCAATACCAGTTCACGCTCTGGGACCCCGACCTGCCCGAATTGCAGGAATGGGTGCCCAAGGTGCTGGAGAAGCTGCGCACCCTGCCAGAACTCGTCGATGTCTCGACCGATCGCGAGCAGGGCGGGCTCGAGGCGCAGGTCGTGATCGACCGCAACAAGGCCTCGCAGCTCGGCGTCGCGATCCAGGCCATCGACAACGTGCTGGCCGATGCCTTCAGCCAGCGCCAGATCTCGACGATCTACGGCGCGCGCAACCAGTACCGCGTCGTGCTCGAAGTCGCGCCCTCGCGCAGCCGCGATCCCGAGGACATCCTCGATCTCTACGTGCCCGGCCGCAACGGCAGGCAGGTGCCGCTGCGCAGCCTGGTCAAGGTCGAGCGCGGTACCGCCCCGCTCGTGATCAACCACCAGGGCCAGTTCCCGGCAGTGACGATCACCTATGACCTCGCGCCCGGCGTCGGCATCCAGGAGGCGAGCGACGCCGTCGTCGCCGCCGTCGAGGGCCTGCACATGCCGGCCTCGCTCCGGGCCGAGTTCGCGGGAGATGCCAAGGCGTTCGCGCAAGGGGCCGGCAGCCAGGGCATGATGATCCTGGTCGCGATCCTGGCCGTCTACATCATCCTGGGCGTGCTCTACGAGAGCCTGATCCACCCGGTGACGATCCTCTCGACCCTGCCCTCGGCGGGCCTGGGCGCGCTGATCGCCCTGCGGATATCCGGCACCGACCTCACCATCATCGCCTTCATCGGCATCATCCTGCTGATCGGCATCGTCAAGAAGAACGGCATCATGATGGTCGATTTCGCCATTGCCGCCGAACGCCAGCGCGCGATGCCCTCGCGCGAGGCGATCTTCGAGGCCTGCCTCGAACGCTTCCGGCCGATCCTGATGACGACCCTTTCGGCCATGCTCGGCGCGGTCCCGCTGATGATCGCGACCGGCCCCGGTGCCGAACTGCGCCGCCCGCTCGGCATCACCATCGTCGGCGGGCTGATCCTGAGCCAGATCCTGACGCTCTACACCACGCCGATCATCTATCTCTGGATGAGCAAGCTGGGCCGCCGCCGGGCCTCGCGGGAGGCCGCCGGCCCATCCCCGGCTCAAGGGGATCCCGGCCCGGCTTGAGCCGGGGCGCGGGCGCCGTGACCGCTATCGCGCGTGGATGGCCCGCCAGATCGCCTGCGGCGTCGCCGGCATGTCGATATGGCGCACGCCATGAGGCGAAAGCGCATCGACGATCGCGTTCATCACCGAAGGCAGCGAGCCGGCGCAGCCGGCCTCGCCACAGCCCTTGGCGCCGACCGGGTTGGTCTGCGTCGGGACGCCCTGGCTGATGAAGGAGAAGAAGGGCACGTCGGCGGCGCGCGGCATCGCGTAATCCATGTAGGACCCGGTCAGGAGCTGGCCGTTCTCGTCATAGGAGGTCATCTCGCAGATCGCCTGGCCGATGCCCTGCACGACGCCGCCATGGAGCTGCCCCTCGACGATCATCGGGTTCACCAGCACCCCGAAATCATTGACCATGACATAGCTGGCGATCTCGACATGGCCGGTGTCCGGGTCGATCTCGACCTCGGCGATATGGCAGCCGTTGGGATAGGCCGAAGGCGCCGCCTTGAAGACGTGGTCGACATCGAGCGTCTTGGGCAAATCATCCGGTAGCGCCGCGCCCGCCTGAAGCTTCCGCACCAGCTCCATGATGCCGATCGAGCGATCGGTTCCGGCAATGCTGAAGCGGCCCTCGGTGAATTCGATATCGGCGACAGCCGCTTCAAGGAAATGCGCGCTCAGGAGCTTGCCCTTCTCGATGACGCGCTCGCTCGCCTCGATGATCGCCGAGCCGCTCGCCATGATCGATTTCGAGCCGCCGGTGCCGCCGCCCGCGATCAGGCGATCGCTGTCGCCCTGCACGAGCCTGATCCTGTCGAAGGGCACGCCGAGTTGGCTGGTCAGGACCTGGGCGAAGGGGGTCCAGTGGCCCTGCCCGTAATCGAGCGTCCCGGTGACGATGGTGACCGTGCCGTCCGGCTCGAAATGGATGCCGCCCATCTCGTTGCTCGGCGGGGCGGTGACCTCGAGATAGCAGCCGATGCCGCGGCCGCGCAGCTTGCCGGCCTTGCGGCTGGCGCGTTCGCGCGCCCGGTAGCCCTTCCAGTCGGCCGCCTCCAGCGCCCGCGCGAAGAGCCCCGGGAAATCGCCGCTGTCATAGACCGTCCCGATCGGGGTCTTCCACGGCAGTTGGGCGGGCGCGATCAGGTTGCGTTGCCGGAGGACGGCCGCGTCGATCCCCATCTCGCGGGCGGCGCTGTCGACCAGCCGCTCCATGAAGTAATTGCCCTCGGGGCGCCCGGCCCCGCGATAGGCCCCGATCGGCGCGGTATTGGTGAGCGCGCAGCGCGTCTGCACCTCGACCAGCGGCGTGCGATACATGCCGACGCTGTTCTTGCCGATGTTCAGCGTCGCCATCATCGGGCCGGGCGGAGAGAGATAGCCTCCCATATTGCCGAAGCCGGTGAAGCGCGTGGCGAGGAAGCGCCCGCGCGCATCGAGCGCGAGCTCCGCCTCGAACGCCATGTCGCGGCCGTGATGGTCGGAGACGAAGCTCTCCGAGCGCTGGTCGGCCCATTTCACCGGCTTCTTCAGGAGCCGCGCCGCATGCAGCAGCACGACATATTCCGGGAACACCGCCGACTTCATGCCGAAGGAACCGCCGACATGGCCGGTCACCAGGCGCATCCGCTCCTGCGGCACGCCCATCGCCGCGGCGAGGTTGTTGCGCATGCCGAAGGCACCCTGGCTCGGGGCATGGAGCGTGTAGCGCTTCGCCTTGCGGTCATAGGTTCCGATCGCCGCGCGCGGCTCGATCGGGTTCACGACGATGCGGTTGTTGACGATCCGCACCCTGGTGACATGCGCGGCCTCCGCAAAGGCCGCCGCGACCTTGCCGGCATCGCCGAAATGATAGTCGATGACGAGATTGCCGGGAACGTCGTCGAAGAGCTGGGGCGCACCGGGCGCAAGCGCAGCCTCGGCCGATGTCACCGCGGGCAGGATGTCGATATCGAGCGACACGGCCTCGGCCGCATCGCGGGCCTGCAGTGCCGTGCGGGCGACGACCATGGCGACGGGATCGCCGACGAAGCGAACCTTGTCTCCCGTCAGCGCGTGCCGGACCGGTTTCCTCATGGCTGTGCCGTCGCGGTTCGACAGGTCGACCTGGCATTTCAGCGCGCCATAGCCCTGGCCGTCGAGGTCGGCAGCGGTGTAGATCGCGACGACGCCCTTCATGGCTTTCGCGTCGGCCGTGTCGATGCCGCGAATGATGCCATGCGCATGGGGGCTGCGGACGAAGGCCGCGTGGAGCTGGCCGTCCAGCGACAGGTCGTCGGTATAGCGCCCTTCGCCGCGCACGAGGGTCGCATCCTCCTTACGCGGCAGCGACTGGCCGATCCCCGCATTGACCGCCGGACGATCGGCCTGAGAAACATGCATGTTCATCGCAAGGCACCGCAGTCGAATGAAAGCCGAAGCGGCGCCCTGAGCGGATCAACAGGGAGCGCCTCGGCCTCGTGCGGGCACCGCCGCGTTATTCAGCCGCGATACCCAACTGTGGTGATCATAGGCATCCTGAAGCGCATTGGCGCCTGTGTTCGCGGCATAGCGCCATTGACCCTGGCGTAGCCCGGCGGCGACCGAGAGGCATCGTCGCGGGACGCTGTTCCTTTGTCGATTCCGCTGGACATCGCCGGGGAGCATCTTCGTCAGCGAACAGGCGGAGCGTATTGCAGGCCGCCTTTCGACCAGAGATTGTTGGCGCCGCGCGGAATGCCCAGCGGCGATGACGGCCCGAGATATTTCTCATAGCTCTCGCCGTAATTGCCGACCTGCTTGACGATCCGGTAGGCCCAGTCCTTGGTCAGCCCGAGCCCCTCGCCGAGATTGCCGTCGACGCCGAGGAAGCGCTTGATCTCGGGATTGGCCGATTTCAATTGCTCGTCGGCATTGGCCGAGGTCAGGCCCAATTCCTCGGCATTGACCATCGCGTAATGCGCCCAGCGGACGATATTGGCCCAGGCTTCGTCGCCGCGACGAACCGCCGGCCCGAGCGGCTCCTTCGAGATGAGCTCGGGCAGGATCACGAAGTCCTGGCCATTGGCGACCTTCAGGCGATAGGCATAGAGCGCCGACGCATCGGTGGTGAAGACGTCGCAGCGGCCGGTCTCGAACGCCTTGATGGCCTCGTCGCCCGAAGCGAAGCTCACCGGCTCGTATTTCATCCCGTTCTTCTGGAAGAAGTCGGCGATGTTCAATTCGGTCGTCGTGCCACCCTGGACACAGACGGTCGCACCGCCGAGGTCCTTCGCCGATTTGATTCCGAGCGACTTTTTGACCATCAGCGCTTGCCCGTCGAAATAGGTGATCGCCGAGAAGGACAGGCCGAGCGTCGTGTCGCGCGACAGCGACCAGGTGGTCTGGCGCGAGAGCACGTCGACCTCGCCCGACTGCACGACCGCGAAGCGATCCTTCGGGTTGAGCGAGATGTATTTGACCTTCTTGGCATCGCCCAGGACCGTCGCGGCGACGGCGCGGCACAGATCGACATCGAGCCCGCCCCACTGCCCCTGCGCATTCGGCAGCGAGAAGCCGGGAACGCCCGGGCTCGTTCCGCAGATCAGCTCACCGCGCTCCTTGACCTTCTCCAGCGTGCCCGCCTGTGCCGCCGCAGCCGATACCAGAACCGCCGCTGCCCCGAAAACCACCTGCAATGCCTTCATCGTTCCCTCCCGATTATTCTTTAAAGGTCATAAGACTAGCCTATTGGCGAGGGATGCCGCCGTCAACTGGGGCGCAGGGGTGGCTTCTGCCGCACCTCCATCCAGCACGCGAAAGAATTTGCCAAACATGGCGATATTTGCCCGATTCGCTTCGCCGCAGGTTACTTTACAGATCCGCGCCGTGGCCGCGCTCGACAGGCAGGCATCTGATCGCTATGGGTCATAAAGCTGACTTAACAAGGCGACGCCTGTCCAGGCGGGGAGCATGCAATGGGCGATATGACACTTCACTGGTCGCCGCGATCGCCTTTCGTGCGAAAGGTGATGGTGGCCGCGCATGAGCTCGGCCTCGTCGATCGTTTGACGCTGCGGCGCACGGTCGTCCAGATGACCAAGCCGAACCCGGACCTGCTGCCCGACAATCCGCTGAGCAAGATCCCAACGCTGGTCCTGGCCGACGGCACGGTGCTGATCGTTTCCGGCCTGATCTGCGAATATCTCGATTCGCTCGCCGGCGGCGGCATCATCATCCCCGCCGCGGGGCCGGAGCGCTGGAAAGAACTCAGCCGGCACGAACTCGCGACCGGGTTTCTCGACCTGCTGATCCTCTGGCGCAACGAGCGCAACAAGCCGGCGGAACGGCAGACGGCGGAGTGGCTGTCGAGCTTCGCCACCAAGGCGTCGGCCTCCCTCGCGCGTTTCGAGAGCGAAGCCGGCCCGATCGCGCCGGGGCCGCTGCAGCTTTCGGGAATCGCGCTCGGCTGCTGCCTGTCCTATCTCGATTTCCGCTTCGAGGATCTCGACTGGCGGGCGAGCCACCCCAGGCTCGCGCAATGGCATGACGAATTCCGCCAGCGCCCGTCGGCCATCGCAACCGAGGTCAAGGACGATGGCTGATATCCGACGCCAAGGCCCCCTCAGCCATGTCCGGGTCCTCGATCTCAGCCGTATCATGGCCGGTCCCTGGGCGACCCAGATTCTCGCCGATCTCGGCGCCGACGTCATCAAGGTCGAGCGCCCCGGCGCCGGCGACGATACCCGGGCCTGGGGGCCGCCCTATCTCAAGGACGAGGCCGGCAACCCGACCAGCGAGGCCGGCTACTACCTCTCGGTCAATCGCGGCAAGCGCTCGATCACCGTCGATATCACCAGCGCGAAGGGCCAGGAGGTCGTCCGCCGGCTGGCTGCCACGAGCGATATCGTCGTCGAGAACTACAAGGTCGGGACGCTCAAGCGCTACGGTCTCGACTACGAGGCGCTCAAGGCGATCAATCCGCGCCTGATCTTCGCCTCGGTGACCGGCTTCGGGCAAAGCGGTCCTCGCAAGTCGGCGGCGGCCTATGATTTCGCGATCCAGGCCATGGGCGGCCTGATGAGCGTCACCGGCGAGCGCGAGGGCATGCCGGGCGCCGGGCCGCAGAAGGTCGGCGTTCCCATCGTCGACCTCATGACCGGCATGTACACGGCGGTCGGCGTGCTCGCGGCGCTCGTCAGGCGCAACGAAACCGGCAAGGGCGACAATATCGATCTCGCCATGCTGGATGTTCAGACCGGCTTCCTCGCCAACCAGGCGATGAACTGGCTGGTCTCGGGCCGCGCGCCCGTGCGTGGCGGCAACCGCCACCCCAACATCCAGCCCCAGGACGTCTTCCCCTGCGCCGACGGATTCATCGTCCTCGCAGTCGGCAATGACGGGCAATTCGCCAAGCTCTGCGACGCCTTGGGCGAGGCGCAGTGGGCGCAGGATGCGCGCTTCGCCACCAATCCGGCGCGTGTGACCAATCACGGCCTGCTGGATCCGTTGCTGCGCGCCGCTTTCGGCCGCTTCGACCGCGACGCGCTCATCGCCGCGCTCGATGCCGCCGGCGTCCCCTGCGCGCCGATCAACACGGTCCCTGAGGTGTTCGACGATCCGCAGGTCAGGCATCGCGGCATGCTGCGCCACCTGCCGCATCCGCTCGCCGGCACGGTTCCGCAGGTCGTCAGCCCGCTGAATTTCGCGAACGAGCCGCTCGCGTTCGACCGTCCCCCACCCTTGCTCGGCGAGCATACCGACGAGATCCTCCGTGACATCGGCCTGGCCGAGCAAGCTTGATGGAAGACAGAATGGGTCGCCTCCACCTCCCGGCCGTCGACGAGCTGACAACCGAGCAGCGCAAGGTCTATGACGAGGTCGTCTCTGGGCCGCGCGGTCGGCTGGTCGGGCCATTGCGGGCCGTCATCCATAGCCCGGAACTCGCGACGCGCTGGTCCCGTCTCGGCGAGTTCCTGCGCTATTCCACACTGCTGCCGCCGAAGCTCAACGAGCTCGCCATCATCGTCGCCGGCCGGCACTGGAACAGCCAGCTGGAATTCTACATCCACGCCGAGGCGGCGAAGGTCGCCGGCCTTGACGCCGCCAGCATCGAGGCCATCCGGCAGGGCCAGGCCCCGGTCTTCGTCGCGGACGAGGAGCGGGAGGTCTATGAATATGCCCGCCTGCTCGTGCAGACCGGCACCGTTCCCGACGACGTGCATGCCGCGATCGTCGGGCGATGGGGCGCGCGCGGCGCGGTCGAGCTCACCGGCGTGATCGGTTACTACACGATGGTGTCGATGACGCTGAACGCGCATGGAATCCCGCTGCCGGACGGAGCGGCTCCGCCCCTGCCCAGGCTGCAGGACGGGCCGACACGCTTGCCCGCCTCCCTGCGGGTGGCCGAGGACATCAGCCGTGACTGAGACCGTCCTCCCGAGATCGCACCGCCCTCCCGGCTGGCCGCTGCCGGCCGGAGCCTGCGACTGCCACGCACATGTCTTCGGCCCCTATGAGCGCTTTCCCGTGTCGCACCGGATGCATTACGCGGCGCCCTTGGCACCAGCGGCAGCGCATCGCGGCATGCTGGATCGCATCGGCCTGGCCCATGGCGTCCTCGTCCAGCCCGGCGCCTATGGCGAGGATCCCGCGCCGATCCTCGACGCCCTCTCGCAAGGTGGCGGGCGCCTGCGCGGCATCGCCGCCGCGAGCGAGCGGGTGCCGCAGGCCGATCTCGATGCCTGGGACGCGGCGGGCATCCGGGGCTTGCGTTTCAACGACATGACGGTGCCCGGAGGCACAGGCCCCTTTCCCGGATCGGTCAGCACCGAGGCTCTCGCCGCCTTGGTTCCCGGCATGCGCAAGAGGGGCTGGCATGCCGAGATCTGGGCCGGGATCGACCGGCATGTCGCGAACCTGCCGCTCTACCGCGCCAGTGGCCTCCCGATCGTGCTGGACCATATGGCGGGCCTGCAGATCGCGCGCAGGCTGGGCGATCCGTCGTTCAGGATGATCCTCGACGCGCTTCGCGAAGGCTGGCTCTGGATCAAGCTCGTTCTGTGCCGCGTCTCCCAGGAGTTCCCGGATTATGCCGATGCCCGCCCGTTCCATGATGCGCTGATCCAGGCCAACCCGGAGCGGGTGATCTGGGGCTCGGACTGGCCGCATCTTCGCCTGGCCGAGCGGGCTCCCGATGTCGGGCATCTGCTCGACCTGTTCGCCGAATGGGTTCCGGATGCCGGGCTTCGCCAGCAGATTCTCGTCGACAATCCCCGCAAGCTCTACGGGCTCTGATGCTGGCCCGAAGCCGTGTTCGTTACGGAGTTTGAGATGACCAACACCCCCGAAACCCTGACCGTCAGCGTCAGCGACTTCGTCGCGACGGTGACGATTGACCGGCCGCCGGTCAACGCGCAGAACCGCCAGTTTCGGGAGGAGATCGTCGCTGTCTTCGACAGCCTCAGCGACCGCTCCGACGTGCGCGCGATCGTGCTGACCGGCGCCGGAAAGACTTTCTCGGCAGGCGCCGACCTGAAGGAGCGGCCCGGACTGGCAGAGGAGGCGGGCGCCTATCCCCGCCATAACCGTCTCGTGCGCGCGTCCTTCGACACGGTGATGGAATGCTCCAAGCCCGTCATCGCCGCGGTCAATGGCGCGGCGATCGGCGCGGGCTGCGTGCTGGCCCTGTGCTGCGACATCATCCTCGTGGCGGAGGAGGCCTTCTTCGCGATGACCGAGGTCGATGTCGGGCTCGCCGGCGGGGTCAGCCATGTCAGGCGCTTCTTCCGGGAATCCGATGCGAGGATGCTGATCTATACGGCGCGCCGGATGCGCGGCGCGGAGCTCTACCGCATGGGCGTCGCCTCGGACTGCGTCCCGGCCGAGCGCCTGCTCGGGCTGGCCCAGGAGATCGCGCGCGAGATCGCCTCGAAAAGCCCTTCGGCGGTCCAGGCGGCCAAGCGATCCTTCAATGTCACCGAAGGCCTCGAACTGCGCGACGGCTACCGCTTCGAGCAATCGCAGACCGTGGCCCTCGCCTCGTCGGAGGATACCAAGGAGGCGCAGCGCGCCTTCGCCGAAAAGCGCAAGCCGGTCTTCGGAGGCGGCTAGATGGATTCGAGTGAAGCCGTCGCCGTCCGCCACGCATCCGATGGCGTCGCGGTCATCACGCTGAACCGCCCGGAGCGCCGCAACGCGCTCAATCTCGACATCAAGGCGCGCATCGCCGACGCGGTTCTGACGCTCGAGGCCGACACCAGCGTGCGCGTCATCGTCCTGACCGGCGCCGGCGGCTATTTCATCGCCGGCACGGATATCGCCGAGATGGAGCCGATGAGCCCGGCCCAGCATCAGGCGCTCGCGACCGACCGGATGTTCACGGTGCTCAGGCGCTGCCCGAAGATCCTGATCGCGGCCGTCGAAGGCTATGCGCTGGGCGGCGGCTGCGAGACGGCACTCTGCTGCGACATGATCGTCGCCGGCGAAGGCGCCCGCTTCGGCCAGCCGGAAATCCGCGTCGGCATCATGCCCGGCGCCGGCGGTACGCAGCGCCTGCTGCGGGCCATCGGCAAGTACCGCACCATGAAGCTGGCCCTGACGGGCGAGCCGTTGACCGCGACCGAAGCCTTCCAGGCGGGCCTGCTCTCGGAGGTCGTGCCTGACGGCAATGCTCTCGACCGTTCGCTGGCCATCGCTCGGACGGTAGCTTCGATGCCGCCGCTCGCCGTCCAGGCGATCAAGGAGGTCGTGCAGCTCGGGCAGGATGTACCCCTGGACACGGCGCTCGCGCTGGAGCGCAAGGCCTTCGTCCAGCTTTTCGACACGCAGGACCAGAAAGAGGGAATGCGTGCCTTTCTGGACAAGCGCCCGCCCGAGTTCAAAGGACGGTGATTCCTACCGCAGCTTCACGTCGAACTTGACGACATCCCCGCGGTAGATGCCCTTCGCATCGAGCACCAGCACGCCATCCTGATCCAGGGCCTGCCGGTGGACGAAGGCGACCGGGGAATCCAGGGAAATCCCGAGCGCCTCGCTGGTCTCGATATCCGCCGTGCCGATGGTCAGCGTCTGGCGCGCATCCATGATCTCGACGCCCTCGACTTCGGAGATCAGGCGCAGGGCCGTCTTCGATTCGAGGTCGCGCTGGGCGATGCGGTCGCGGAGCCGTTCGTCGATATGAAGATCGGCCAGAAGAAAGGGCTGCCCATGCCGCCAGTGACGGCGCCGGACATGGCGATAGGCCGGGGCAAGCGTCCCGATCTGCTCTTCGAAGGCATGGAGGACCCTGTCGGGCTCGTCATGGAGGATCTCGATCGTCGCGTCGTAGCTCGGGCGCAGCAGGCCCGACCAGTCCGTCCCGACCGCGCACCACAAATTCTCCGCCGGGCGCTTGCGCACGAATGTGCCGCGCGCGCGGTAGCGTTCGATCAGCTGGTCGTCTTCGAGCAGGTCCAGCGCCTGACGGATCGTCGCCCGCGCCACGCCGCATTCGGTGGCGAGCTCGTCGACGGTCGGAATCTGTGCGCCGACCTGCCATTGCCCGGCCTCGATCCGGCGCCGGAACAGCGTGGCGAGCTGATGATAGCGGGAAATACCGGACCGTTTGAAATCCAACGGCTTCGAAGAAACGCTGCGGACGATCATGCGGCTCCCGATCAGGCTTGCGACAATCGGCAGGCTACCCCAACAACCGGCGGTTGACGAGCCGCAGACGCATCATTAATCCGATGAACTAGATTATTGTCCTTTTCATCGATCGCGCCTGCGCCACCTACGCACTCCGATCGCAGATTGCCGCCAGGACGGATCATCATGCAGAACGTCGTCGACATCTCCGGCCAAGGCCTGACTCCGGCAGGGGTCGTTCAGGTCGCCCGGTTCGGGGCGCGGGTGGCTCTCACGCGGGATGCGGTCGACCGCATCGGCCGCGCGCGCAAGGTCGTCGACGAGGTAGTCCGCAAGGGCGAGAAGATCTACGGCGTCACCAGCAGCGTCGGGGCCAAGACCGGCACGATGCTGGCTCCGGACAAGATTCCCGAATTCAACCGCCGCCTGCTCCTGACCCATAACATGGGGCACGGCCCCCTCGCCTCGCACGAGACCGTGCGGGCCATGATGGTCGTGCTGCTCAACAGCATGGCGACCGGCTATCTCGGCGTCAGGCCGGTGATGGCCGACAGGCTGGTCGAGGCCCTGAACGGGGATCGTCGGGTCGATGTCCACCTCTGGGGCTCGATGGGCCAAAGCGACATGTCGCCGATCGCGGACCTGGCGCTGGAACTCTACAAGGACCATGAATTCGCGGCCGGCGAGGCGCTCGCCCTGCTGAATTCCAGCGCGCTGTCGATCGGCACCGCGGCCCTCGCCTTCCACGATCTCGAGCGCATGCTCGATCTCGCCACGCTGGCCGGTGCGTTCAGCATGGAGGGCTTTGCGGCCAATCCGTCGATCGTCTCGGAAGCCGCGCTGAACTCGCGTCCCTTCGACGGCGTGCTGCGCCACGGCCGCGCGATCCGGGCATATCTCGATGGCAGCTATCTGATGCGAGCCGGCGGACCGCGCCATCTCCAGGACCCGCTGAGCTTCCGCTCGCTGCCACTGATCCATGGAACGGCCGCCGACAGCCTCGCCTTTGCGGGCCGGCAACTCGCGATCGAACTCGGCGCCAGCCAGAACAACCCCATCGTCGGCATCGAGCAACGCCAACTGGTCTCGGTCGCCAATTTCGACATGGTGGCGCTCGCGATGGCGCTCGATATCGCCCGGCTCGCCATGGTGCCCGTCGTCACCAGCTCGACGGAGCGGCTGGCCAAGCAGGCTGATTCATTCTGGTCGGGCCTGAGCGTCGGCCTGATCGAGGAGGACGGCGTCGGCCTGCCGGGCTTCAACGGCCTCGCGCAGTTTCACAAATCCATCACCTCCGAGGCGCGGCTTCTCGGCGCCCCTGTCGTCAGCGAGCTCGCGAGTTCGAGCCATTCGAACGGCAATCTCGATCGGGCGAGCATGGCCGGTCTCGCGGCGCGCCGGACGGCGGAGATGGCGACGCTTTGCCGCTCGATCTTCGGGATGGAATTGATGGTGGCGGCGCAGGCTATCGAGATGCGGAAGGCCAGTCCGCTCGGCACTGTCACCGGCCGATTGTTCGCCTTCGTTCGCGAGGGTATCCCCTATGCCGGCGCGGGACAGCGCGTGCCCCATGCCGGGGCCTTCCTCGACCACCTCGCCGCAAACGAAGCCGAGATCGATCGCCTCATCGAAGCCGGCATGGCGACGGCCCGCTAGAGCCTGCTTCCCTTTCGGGCCTCCACCAGGCCGCACCGCGCCAGAGCCTGTTGACAGGCCTTGTATCCTGGATACCATCCTCCCGATCTTGGAGAAACCGATGGACCAGGTGCTCGAATGGCGCAGCCAGTCGCGCCTTCTCGATGAGGTGGCGCAGGCCCTGCGCGAGCGCATCTATGCCGGGGTCTATGCGCCCGGCGCGACGCTCCGGCAGGAGCGGATCGCCACCGAATTCGGGATCAGCCGGACGCCGTTGCGCGAGGCGTTTCGCGTTCTGGAGCGCGACGGGCTGGTCGTGAACAAGCCGGGCAGCGGCGTCAGGGTCGCGACGGCCGATCTGCCGAAGCTGCTGGACGCCTACGCCGTGCGCGAGGCGATGGACGGCGTCGCGGCGCGCAACGCGGCCGAACGCGCGACATCGGACGAAATCGCGAAACTGGCGAAGCTGGTCGATCTGCAGAAGAAGCAGATCGCCGACTGGAATCCGAGCGCCTATTCCCAGTCGAATGTCGATTTTCATCTGGCGATCATCGGCGCGGCCCGGAACGCGTCGCTGGCCACCCTCGTGCCGCTTCTGCACCTGACGTCTCAGGTGTTCGCGCCGGCCTTCGCGCTGTCGAGCGAGCGGGCGAGCGCCGCTGTGGCCGAGCACAGCGAAATTCTCGACGCGATCCAACAGCGCAAGCCCGACGAAGCCGAGCGCGTCGCGCGAGCTCACATCCATGCAACGGCTGTCCGCCTCAAGGCGCAGCTTGCCGGACCACAAACCCATATCGAGGCCTGACGTGAAGACCTACCGCAATTTCATCGCGAACGAATGGCGCGATGCCGTGGATGGCGAGCATATCGCCGTTCGGAATCCGTCGACCGGTGAGGAGCTGGCAAGGCTCGCGCGCGGCAGGCGCGAGGATGTCGATCTCGCGGTTCGCGCCGCCCGGCAGGCGCTGTCCGGCGAATGGGGCCGCCTGACCGCGACCGAGCGCGGGCGCATCCTGACTCGGATCGGGGCCGGCGTACTCAAGAACATCGACCTTCTGACCGAGATCGAGGCGCGCGATGTCGGCAAGCCGCTGACGCAGGCGCGGGCCGATGTCGTCGCGCTCGCGCGCTATCTCGAGTTCTACGGCGCCTCCGCCGACAAGGTGCATGGCGACACCATTCCCTACCAGAACGGCTTCACCGTCCTGACGATCTACGAACCGCATGGCGTCACCGGGCATATCATTCCGTGGAACTACCCCATGCAGATCCTTGGCCGCAGCCTCGGCGCGGCGCTGGCCATGGGCAACGCCGCCGTCGTCAAGCCGGCCGAGGAAGCCTGCCTGACCATTCTCGAATTCGCGCGGATCGCGCAGGAGGAAGGCCTGCCGACCGGCGCGCTGAACATCGTCACGGGCTTCGGCGCCGAGGCCGGGGCAGCCCTTTCCGAGCACACGGACATCAACCACATCTCCTTCACCGGCTCGGCCCGGACGGGCGAGATGGTGCAGACGGCCGCGGCCCGGAATGCCGTGCCGGTGACGCTCGAACTCGGCGGCAAGTCGGCCCAGGTGGTCTTCGCGGATGCCGATCTCGACCGCGCCGTGCCCTTCCTGGTCAATGCCGGCATCCAGAATGCCGGCCAGACCTGCTCGGCCTCGTCGCGCATCCTCGTCGAGCGCTCGATCTACGAAGATGTCATCGCCCGCATGAGCGAGAAGTACCGGGCTCTCAAGGTCGGCCCGGCCGAGTCCGATCTCTCCGTCGGCCCCGTGGTTTCGCAGCGCCAGAAGGCGATCATCGAGGATTTCCTTGGCGTCGCCCGCAAGGACGGCCTGACGGTCGCGGCACAAGGGACTATCGTTCCGGAAGCACCGGCGGACGGCGCCTATGTCGCGCCGACCCTGCTGCGCGACGTCCCGCCCGACCACCGGCTGGCGCAGGAGGAGATCTTCGGCCCGGTGCAGGTGATCATGCCCTTCGACAGCGAGGAGGAGGCGCTGGCGCTCGCCAACGGCACGCCCTACGGGCTGGTCTGCGGCATCTGGACGAGCGTTGGCGGCCGGCAATTGCGCATGGCCCGCGCCGCGCAGGCCGGGCAGGTCTTCATCAACAATTACGGCGCCGGCGGCGGCGTCGAACTGCCCTTCGGCGGCGTCAAGAAATCCGGCCATGGCCGCGAGAAGGGTTTCGAGGCCCTTTATGGCTTCGCCAGCATGAAGACGATCTCGATCTTTCACGGCTAGGGTGCTTCCCCGAGGCTCTGCCCCGCGGGAAGACTGGATATGACGAGAGCCACTGCATGACCGAACTTGCCGATCTCACCGCCGTCGCTCTCGTCGAAGCCTATCGCGCTCGCAGGCTCTCGCCCGTCGAGGTGATCGACGCCGTCATCGCGCGCATCGATGCGTGGGAGCCGCGCCTCAATGCGCTCTGGGCCTACGATCCCGACGCGGCCCGCACGAGCGCGCTCGAATCCGAGGCGCGCTGGATGAAAGGCGAACCGCTCGGCGCGATCGACGGCGTACCCGTCACGATCAAGGAGAACATCGCGACGAAGGGGACGCCGGTGCCACTCGGCACCGCGGCCACGACGCTCGTGCCGGCGGCGGCCGATGCGCCCCCGGCAGCCCGCACGCGGGAAGCGGGCGGCGTCATCCTCGCCAAGACCACCATGCCCGATTACGGCATGCTCTCCTCCGGCCTGTCGAGCTTCCACAAGCTGGCGCGCAATCCGTGGGATCTCTCGACCAATCCCGGCGGGTCCAGTGCCGGCGCCGGGGCTGCGGCCGCCGCCGGCTACGGCCCGCTGCATATCGGCACCGATATCGGCGGCTCGATCCGTTTGCCGGCCGGCTGGTGCGGCCTCGTCGGCCTGAAGCCCTCCGCCGGGCGTCTGCCGATCGATCCGCCCTTCATCGGGCGCGCCGCCGGGCCGATGACGCGCACGGTGGCCGACACCGCGCTCTACATGTCGGTGCTGACCAGGCCGGACCGGCGCGACACGATGGCCCTGCCCTATCAGGAGATCGACTGGCTGAACCTCGCTGGCTCGGTGAAGGGCCTGAAGATCGGCCTGTGGCTGGAGGCAGGCTTCGGCCAGGCCGTCGGCGACGAGACGCTCGCGGCCGTGCAAGGTGCTGCCGCGCTGCTCGCCGATGCCGGCGCCACCATCGTGCCGATCAAGCCTTTCCTGACGCGCGCCATGATCGACGGTCTCGACCGCTTCTGGCGGGCGCGAGGTTATGAGGACGTCTCGCGCCTCCCGCCCGAGCAGCAAGCCAGGATCCTGCCCTACATCTTCAATTGGATCGTGACCGCCAAGGACTTCTCGGGCGGCGATGTCTATTCCGGCTTCGCCCAGATCGACGCGATGCGCAACGCGCTCCACGGCGCGCTCAAGGACATCGACTTCATCATCTCACCGACCGCGCCGGAACCGTCCTACCCGGCCGAATGGGGTTCGCCGCTCAACGACCCGCAGCGGCCCTTCGAACACATCGCCTTCACGGTATCGGCCAATATGGGCGGCCAGCCGGCGGTGTCGATCAATTGCGGCTACTCCGGCGACGGCCTGCCGATCGGCCTCCAGATCATCGGCCAGTCCTTCGACGATATCGGCGTGCTGCGTCTTGCGCGCGTCTTCGAGGAGATGCGCGCACCGGCAAGACCCTGGCCGACGCTGTCATAGAGCGTCGCGCACCTCTCTCGACAAGGCAGGCAAGCCCGCCTCAGGCGGCCCCGGCCGCCGCGAAGGCCTGCCCGACGATCCGCCGCGCATCCTCCTGGATCGCGGCGAGATGCGCCTCGTCCCGGAAGCTCTCGGCATAGATCTTGTAGACCTCCTCGGTGCCCGACGGGCGCGCCGCGAACCAGCCATCCGCCGCCGTGACCTTGACCCCGCCGATCGGCGCGCCGTTGCCCGGCGCCTTGCTCAGGATCGCCGTGATCGGCTGGCCTGCCAGCTCCTTCGTGGCGATCTGCTCGGCCGAGAGGTTCTTCAGAACCGCCTTCTGGCTGGCGCTCGCCGGCGCATCGACGCGCGCATAGCGCGGTTCGCCGAGCTCCGCCGTCAGCTTGCCGTAGAGCACGCCGGGGTCGCTGCCGGTCTTGGCGGTGATCTCGGCGGCGAGCAGGCCGAGGATGATGCCGTCCTTGTCGGTGGTCCAGGCCGGGCCATCCATGCGCAGGAAGGAGGCACCGGCGCTCTCCTCGCCGGCGAAGCCGAAGCTGCCCGAGATCAGCCCGTCGACGAACCATTTGAAGCCGACGGGAACCTCGACGAGTTTCCGCCCGAGCTTGGCTGCGACGCGGTCGATGATCGCGCTCGACACCGCCGTCTTGCCGATCGCCGCATCCGCGCGCCAGCCCGGCCGGTTGGCGAAGAGATAGGCGCTCGCCGCCGCGAGATAATGGTTCGGGTTCATCAGCCCGCTGCTGCGCGTCACGATGCCGTGCCGGTCGGCGTCGGTATCGTTGGCGAAGGCGACGTCGAAGCGGTCGCGCATGCCGATCAGGCTCGCCATCGCATAGGGCGATGAGCAGTCCATCCGGATCTTGCCGTCCCAGTCGGCGGTCATGAAGCCGAAGGCCGGATCGACCTCCTTGCTGACGATCGTCGCGTTCAACCCGTAGCGGTCGATGATCGGCTGGTAGTAGTCGAGCCCCGCCCCGCCGAGCGGATCGATGCCGATCACGACGCCGGCCTGGCGGATCGCCTCCATGTCGACGACGCTGGCGAGGTCGGCGACATAGCCGGTGATGTAGTCGTGCCGGTGGACATGCTCGCTCTTCAGCGCCTTGTCATAGGGCATCCGCAGGATGCCGGCGAGCTTGTCGGCGAGGAAGGCGTTGGCGCGCTTCTCGATCCAGCCGGTCGCGTCGGTATCGGCCGGCCCGCCATGCGGGGGATTGTACTTCAGGCCGCCATCGGCCGGCGGATTATGCGAGGGCGAGATCACGACGCCGTCGGCGAGCCCGGCCGAGCGGCCACGGTTATGCGCGATGATCGCATGCGAGATCACCGGGGTCGGCGTGAAGCCGAGCTTCTCGTCGATGATCGTGGCGACGCCATTGGCCGCGAAGACCTCCAGCACCGTCTCGAAGGCGTTGCGCGAGAGCGCATGCGTGTCGATGCCGAGGAAGAGCGGCCCGTCGATCCCCTGTTCGCGGCGATAGAGGCAGATCGCCTGCGCGATCCCGAGGATATGCGCCTCGTTGAACGAGCGCAGCAGCGCCGAGCCGCGATGACCGGATGTGCCGAAGGCGACCTGCTGCGAACGCTGCGCGGGATCGGGCTCATCATAATAGGCTTTGGTGAGGGCTGCCACGTCGACAAGTTGGCCGGGCTCGAGCCGCTTGCCGGCCAGGGGACTCACGCTATCGCTCATGTAGGCTCTCATTCTAGGCAAATCAGGATGCGACATCCCTTATAGACGCCGCCATGAACAGAGTTGCAACGGAATGCGACGGGGTCGCGGCACCAGGGCCGTGAGGCGAGTCCGGCCGCAAGGCCGGCGTCATGAATCGGCAGTTCGCTCCTTCGCAGCCCGTTCCTCCATCAGCACCCGCTCCCTGGCGTTCTGCGTCAGCGCGACCGCATGCTCGAAAGCTTCCGCCGCCTCCCGGTGGCGGCCGAGCTTGGCGAGCAGATCGCCGCGCACGCCCGGCAGCAGGTGGTAGCGCTTGAGCGCCGGCTCTCCGGCGAGCGCCTCGACCAGCGCGAGCCCGGCCGCCGGTCCGTCCGCCATGCTGACCGCCACGGCACGGTTGAGTTCCACGACCGGCGACGGCGTCACCTGCCCCAGAACCGTGTAGAGGGCGACGATCCGCTTCCAGTCGGTTTCCTCGGCCGTTCGGGCGCGGGCATGGCAGGCCGCGAGCGCCGCCTGCAGCAGATAAGGCCCCGGCACCACGCCTGCGAGCTGCTGCGCCCGTTCCAGCGCCGCAAGCCCGCGCCCGATCAGCAGGCGATCCCAGCGGGCGCGGTTCTGGTCGAGCAGCAGGATCGGCTCGCCATCGGGGCCGACGCGCGCCCGGAATCGCGAGGCCTGCAATTCCATCAGGGCGACGAGGCCGTGGACCTCGGGCTCGTCAGACGCCCGCGCCGCCAGGATGCGCCCGAGCCTCAATGCCTCCTCGCAAAGCCCCGGCCTGACCCAGTCCTCACCGGCGGTCGCGGCACAGCCCTCGTTGAAGATGAGATAGACCACCTCCAGCACCGAGGCGAGGCGCTCGCCGAGCTCGGCACCGGCCGGAACCTCATAGGGCACCTTCGCCTCGCTCAGCGTCTTCTTCGCCCTGACGATGCGCTGCGCCATCGTCGGCTCCGGCACGAGGAAGGCGCGCGCGATCTCGTCGGTGGTCAGGCCTCCGAGCAGGCGCAAGGTCAGCGCGATCCGCGCCTCCTTGGGCAGGACAGGATGGCAGGCCGTGAAGATCAATCGGAGCAGGTCGTCACCGACCTCGTCGTCGAGCGCCTCGTCGAGATCGGGCATCGCCGGCCCTTCGCTCTCGATGTCGCGGCCGATCTCATCCTGCTTGCGCCGGGCCATGATCTCGTGGCGGGCGGTGTCGAGCGCGCGATGCTTGGCGACCTGCATCAGCCAGGCCGCCGGATTGCGCGGCACGCCCTCTTCGGGCCACTGCTTCAGCGCCGCGACCAGCGCGTCCTGCGCCAGCTCCTCGGCCCGGCCGACATCCCGCGTCAGGCGCGCAAGCCCCGCGATCAGCCGGGGCGACTCCATGCGCCAGACCGTCTCGATGGTGCGGTGTGCATCGCTGCCCGACATGGGAAGCGATACACACCATCAGCATACAGGCTGGCAAGCGGCTCGGACGAGACGCCGATGGTTCAGCCCTGGCCGCCGGCCTCGGCCTTGAGCCGATCCCAGGCTGCCGCGGCCTCCGGCGTGACGATCTCGCCGAAATCGGCCAGCTCGAAGAACGGCCGGATCTCGATCTCGGACGGACCGGGCATCGGGTTGGGGCAGCGCTTGACCCAGGCGATCGCCTCGTCGAGCGAGGCGCATTCCCAGAGCCAGTAGCCGGCGACGAGTTCCTTGGTCTCGGCGAAGGGGCCGTCGACGACGGAGCGCTTGGCGCCGTCGAACTGCACGCGCACGCCCTTCGAACTGGGCTGCAGGCCGTCGCCGCCCTTCATGATGCCGGCTTTCACCAGCTCCTCGTTATAGGCCATCATCGCCTCGAGCAGTTCGCGGGTCGGCGGCGCGCCGGCTTCGCTGTCCTTGGTTGCCTTGACCATCACCATGAAGCGCATCGGTTTTCTCCTTGAGCGGAAGCGCCGGAGCCTGTGGCCGGGCGCCTTCCGGGGGATCGGTTTCGAGAGTTGATCGCTCAGCCGGCGAGCTTCGCCGCGCCGGCCTGAATGCGCTCTTCCTGCGCGCGCAATTCCGGCGTCAGGGCCTCGCCGAAATCCTCCATCTCGAAGATGCGACGCAGCTCGATCTCGGTGCCGCCGTCGAAGGGGGCGCGCTTGAGCCACTCGACCGCCTCGTCGAAGGACTTCACCTGCCAGATCCAGAAGCCGCAGAGCAGCTCCTTGGCCTCGGCGAAGGGCCCGTCCGTGATCACCCGCTCGCTGCCCGAGAAGCGCATGCGGATACCCTTCGAACTCGGATGCAGGCCATCGCCGGCCAGCATGACGCCAGCCTTCACCAGCTCCTCGTTATAGGCCCCCATCTTGGTGAGGATGTCCCCGCTCGGCATGATGCCGGCTTCGCTGTCCTTGTCCGCCTTGACCAGAACCATCACACGCATCGATCGTCTCCTTGGTTGGGAGAACCCGGGCGTTCCGGCACGCCGCCGGAACCCGTTCTCTGCTGGCACGTCGAACGGGCACGGCCCGAATCGACACGGGCCGCGAATCTTTTTCAAATATTTTTCGCGCGGCCTCAGGCGCCGCGCGGCAGCGCCTCCAGGAAGCGGGCCGGTTCGCCCCGCGAGGGGTTCGTCAATTCGCCCTCCCACATCACCTTGACCCCGCGCACGAAGGTGCCGACCGGCCAGCCGGTGACGGTGACGCCGTCATAGGGCGTCCAGCCGCATTTCGAGGCGCTCCATTCCTTGGTGATCGTCTCGCGGCGCTTGAGGTCGACGATGGTGAAATCGGCATCGTAGCCCACCGCGATCCGGCCCTTGCCTTCCAGCCCGAAGATGCGCTGCGGCCCGGCGCTGCTGAGATCGACGAAGCGCTCCAGCGTCAGCCGGCCGGCATTCACATGGTCGAGCATGATCGGCACCAGCGTCTGCACGCCCGGCATGCCGGAATGGCTCGCCGGATAAGGATGGTGCTTCTCCTCATGGGTATGGGGCGCATGGTCGGAGCCGAGCACATCGACGATGCCCTGCTCCACGCCCCACCAGATGCGCTGGCGATGACTGTCGTCGCGGATCGGCGGGTTCATCTGGGCGTAGGTGCCGAGCCGCTCGTAGCAATCCGGCGCGACCAGCGTCAGATGGTTCGGCAGCACCTCGACGGTCGCGACATCCTTATGATCCTTGAGGAAGACCATCTCCTCAGCCGTGGAGATGTGCAGGATATGGACGCGTGCGCCGGTCTCGCGCGCGATCCGCACTAGCCGCTTGGTGCAGGTCAGCGCCACCTCGGGCGAGCGCCAGACCGGGTGGCTCGACGGATCGCCCTCGACGCGCAGGGGCATGCGCTCGCGCAGCATCCCCTCGTCTTCGGAATGGAAGGCGGCGCGCCGGCGCGTCCGCTTCAGGATCTCGGCGACGCCCTTGTCGTCCTCGACCAGCAGGTCGCCGGTGGACGAGCCCATGAACACCTTGATGCCGGCCGCGCCGGGAAGCCGCTCCAGCTCGGCGACATCATGCGCGTTCTCATGTGTTCCGCCGACCCAGAAGGCGAAATCGCAATGCATCCGATGGCGCCCGCGCTTCACCTTGTCGGCCAGCGCCTCCGGCGTCACCGTCTGCGGAATCGTGTTCGGCATCTCGAAGACGCAGGTCACGCCGCCAAGCGCCGCCGAGCGCGAGCCGCTCTCCAGGTCTTCCTTGTGATCGAGCCCGGGCTCGCGGAAATGCACCTGAGAGTCGATCACGCCGGGCAGGATGTGCAGGCCGGTGCAGTCGACCACCTCGCCCGCCGACGCCTGCGAGAGATCGCCCAGCGCCATGATCTTGCCGCCGGTGACGCCGACATCGCGCGCCACGCGACCGTCCTGGTTCACCACCGTGCCGCCCTTGAGGATGACATCGTAGGTCTGGGGCATGACAGGTCTCCGAAAGGTTGAGCAAAGACGGGATGCAGCCTACCTATCGGCCAACGCGCCGTCCCGGAAGCCCAAACAGCTTTCGGGTGGCGACATCATCTCGATTCGGCCGAGGAGCCTCGTCCGACATCAGAACTGGAACGGCTGCCCATGTCCGCAACCCGATTGATCGATCGCGGCGTCATTCGCGTCAGCGGCGACGACGCGCGCGATTTCCTGCAGAACCTCGTGACCAACGATCTCGATCCGGTCGTGCCCGGGCAGGCCGGCTATGGCGCGCTGCTGACGCCACAGGGCAAGATGATCTGCGATTTCTTCATCCTCGCGCTGGCGCCGGAGGATGGCGGCGGCTTCCTCATCGACACCCCCCTGCTCCAGACCGCCGACCTGATGAAACGCCTCAAGCTCTACAAGCTGCGCGCCAAGGTGACGCTCGACGACCTCACAGAGAAGAGCGCTGTCATCGCCTCGGCTGATGGCGCTTCCCTGCCTGCTGATGCCGGTTTCGTCTATGACGACCCGCGCCTGCCGGCGCTCGGCCAGCGTGCCATTGCCGATATCGAGGGCATCGAGGCACTGGTCACCGCCGAGCCGGAGGCCTATCACGCCCGCCGCATCGCGCTCGGCATTCCCGCCGGCGGGCGCGACTTCTCCTATGGCGACACCTTCCCGCATGAGGCGCTGCTCGACCAGCTCGGCGGCGTCTCCTTCAGGAAGGGCTGCTATATCGGGCAGGAGGTCGTCTCCCGCATGCAGCATCGCGGCACCGCCCGCACCCGCGTCGTACCCGTCGTCTTCGACGAGGGCATCGCGACCGAGACCGGTGCCGAGGCCACGGCCGGCAGCAAGCAACTCGGCCATATCGGCTCGGGCGCCAATGGCCGTGCCCTCGCCATGCTCCGGCTCGACCGGTTGGCCGACGCGCTCGCCGCGGGACAAACGCCGCTCGGCGGCGGGCTCGCCTTCCATCTCGCGGAAAAGCCGGACTTCATCCGCTTCCCCTTCCCCGGCGAGCCCGATTTCGGTGCCGTCGCAGGAGCCGCCCTGTGAGCGACACCGTCATCGTCAGCGAAGAACGCATCGCGATCCAGGGCGCAGACGGCAAGTTCCGCTGCCGCTGGCCGGGCACCGATCCGCTCTACATCGCCTATCACGACACCGAATGGGGCGTGCCGGAATATGATTCCCGCGCGCTCTGGGAGAAGCTGATCCTCGACGGCTTCCAGGCCGGTCTCTCCTGGATCACGATCCTCAGGAAGCGCGATGCCTTCCGCACCGGCTTCGCGGGTTTCGAACCGGAAGCCGTCGCCCGCTTCACCGAGGCCGATGTCCAGCGTCTGCTCGCCGACCCCGGCATCATCCGCCATCGCGGCAAGATCGAGGGCACGATCAGGAGCGCGCAGGCCTATCTCAGGCTGAGCGAGCGCGAGCCCTTCGCCGATTTCCTCTGGAAGCATCTCGACGGCCGCGTGCTGCAGAACAGCTATCGCGCTCAGGGCGAGGTCCCAACCCAGACGAAACTCTCCGAGACCGTCTCGAAGGAGCTCAAGAAGGCCGGCTTCACCTTCTGCGGCCCGACCATCGTCTATGCCTTCATGGAGGCCTGCGGGCTGGTCAATGACCACCTCACCGGCTGCTTCCGCTGGAGCGAATGCGCCGCGCTCGCCCGCGACTCGCGCCCCGCCGCCTGATGGCTCGCAAGCCCGAACCGCCGCGCGCCTGGCAGCGCATGCTCTCAGGCCGCAGGCTCGATCTGCTCGATCCCTCGCCGCTCGACATCGAGATCGAGGACATCGCCCATGGTCTCGCCCGCGTCGCCCGCTGGAATGGGCAGACGCACGGCGCCCACTCCTTCTCCGTCGCGCAGCATTCGCTGCTGGTCGAAGCGATCGCGGCCCATCTCAATCCGGACTGGGAGCGTGGCTGGCGCTTGATGGCGCTGCTGCACGACGCACCGGAATACGTCATCGGCGACATGATCTCGCCGTTCAAGGTGGTGATGGGCGATGCCTACAAGAGCGTGGAGCTGCGCCTCCTGGCGGCGATCCACCTGCGCTTCGGCTTGCCGGCCGCGACGCCGGCCATCCTGAAGCGGAAGGTCAAGGAGGCCGACACCATCGCCGCTTTCTTCGAGGCGACGCGGCTGGCCGGCTTCGGCCGCGAGGAGGCCTTGAAATTCTTCGGCCGGCCGCAGGCGCTGCCGGCCGAAGTTCTGTCCTGGCTCGACCCGCTCGACACCGAGACGGCGCAAGCGCGCTTCCTGGCGCGCTTCGCCGCGCTCGGCGGAGGCTGAACTTACTGCGTCAGGCGCACCGCGCTGATCTCGCTGGCGATCGCCTTGAAGATCGGGCTGAGCTGCGAGGCGTTCTTGACGTCGTAATACATCTCCGGCCGCGTGGCGCAGTTCTTCAGCAGCGTCGCGTCGCCGTCGATGACGCGGATCGTGTAGAGGCTGATTCCCGCCGCCTTGACCCCGGTGCAGGCGAGCGTCGTGCGGGCATCGATCTCGTTGCCGACCTTTGTGAAGCGATTCTCGGTATTGTCGCCGTCGGTCAGCAGGATCATGTATTTCTTCAGCATCGGCTCGGTCGAAGGCTTCGCCTGCGTGAACGGGGCCGCCGGCGACAGCGTGGCCCAGCCCCAGACGGCACCGATCGTGACGTTGGTGTTGCCGACCGGCGTCATCGTGTCGACGCGGGCATTGAGCGCCGCCCAGTCCGCAGTCAGCGGCAGGACCTCCGCGAGCGAGGTCTGGCCGCACCAGGTCGCCGGATATTGCTGGGCGCTGGCCGAATAGGAACCGGCATCGCTGACATCGTAACTCTGATCGCGGTCGGCGATACAGCCATGGCTCTGGGCCCATACGGTCTTGGTCAGCGTCTCGGTGGTGCAGTTATTGCCCCACCGGTCGCAATTGACCTTTCGCGTCATGCCGTAGCGGATCCAGTTCTCGTTTTTGAGGCCGCGGTCGATCCGGACCTGGGTGTTGAACGGCACGATCGAGATCTTGATCTGTTCGGGATCGATCGCCGCATCCTGCATGATCTTGATGAGATCCTTGGAGGCCTGCTTCAGCGCCGTCATCTTGCCGGACGAAGACATCGAGCCGGTATTGTCGAGCACCAGCGCCAGTTCGATCTTGTTGGTTCCCCAGGTCGACTCGCTGTTCGTACCCACCGGCAGTTGGCTGGTGCCGAGCACGCGGGAGATCGTGGTCGGCACAATCGCCTTGGCCTCGATCTTGATCGTCCGCGCCGTGCGATCGATCGTCACCGCCGCACTTTCGAACTCGCCTTTCACATCGGGGGGCAGGTTGTCGCGGATCCAGGCGTCGATGCGCGTCCTGAGCTCCCCGTCCGTCAGCTTCTGGGCATCGCGTGCCGCCATCAGCGCCGCGGAATCGATCGCCGCATTGAGCGCCTGCCGGGTATTGCTGGCGCGGGAATAGTCGATCGCCACGCCGACGACGCCCATCAGCGGCACGAGCACCAGCCCGAACAGCATCATCACGTTGCCGCTTTGATCCCGGCGGAAGCGCCTGAACATCTCAGGCAGTGAGCCGATCTTCATCATTGGTTTCATCCAGGGCCGGATTGCCGCATTCGACCCCGGAAGCGTTGGCGGCCGGAACTTACGAATTGCTGAAACCGATTTGCGGAAGTCGGGCCTATCTGCACATTTTGAATCGAAACGCACTGCCGTTACGTCATTATGCGTTCACCGCGCGCGCAACACAACTTTCACGGGCATTTTGACGGCCCTTACCCGCGAACGGAAATTCATTCCAAACTTGAACAAGTGATCGTCATTTTTTCCGGATTTTGCAAAGTGTGCTTTCGCGGAATGATGGTCCCAACCTGATCGGAGGACCATTCATGTCGGACACCCCCACACTCGCCCTGCCGGCCGGCGTCGTCGTCAAGGGCGCCCTGCAGCCGGGCTTCGAGCAGATTCTCAGCGCCGAGGCGCTCGGCTTCGTCGCCGACCTGCATCGCCGCTTCAACGAGACGCGCAAGCGCCTGCTGGCCCTGCGTACCGAGCGTCAGAAGCGCTTCGACGCTGGCGAGACGCCCGATTTCCTCGCCGAGACCCGGCATATCCGCGAAGGCGACTGGACCGTCGCACCGATCCCGGCCGACCTCCTTGACCGCCGTGTCGAGATCACCGGCCCGGTCGATCGCAAGATGATCGTCAACGCGCTGAACTCCGGCGCCAAGGTCTTCATGGCCGATTTCGAGGATGCGTCCTCGCCGGTCTGGGCCAACATGATCGAAGGCCAGATCAATCTCCGCGACCGCTGGGCGAACAGGATCGACTTCACCGATCCCACGAACGGCAAGGACTACAAGCTCAAGGCCAAGCCCGCCGTCCTGATCATCCGCCCGCGCGGCTGGCATCTGCCGGAGCGGCACATTATCATCGACGGAGAGGAGGCCTCGGGCTCCCTGGTCGATTTCGGCCTCTATGTCTTCCATAACGCCAAGGCGGCGCTGGCCGCCGGCTCCGGCCCGTATTTCTACCTGCCGAAGCTGGAGAGCCACCTCGAGGCCCGGCTCTGGAACGACGTCTTCGTCGCCGCCCAGTCGGCGCTCGGCCTGAAGAACGGCACGATCAAGGCCACCGTCCTGATCGAGACCCTGCCGGCCGCCTTCGAGATGGACGAGATCCTCTACGAATTGCGCGAGCACATGGCCGGCCTCAATTGCGGCCGCTGGGACTACATCTTCTCCTTCATCAAGAAGCTCGCCCGCAACAAGGCCTATGTCCTGCCGGATCGCTCGCAGGTCGTGATGTCCAAGGCCTTCCTGCGCGCCTATTCGCTGCTGCTGATCAAGACCTGCCACAAGCGCGGTGCCTTCGCGATGGGCGGCATGGCAGCGCAGATCCCGGTCAAGAACAACCCTGAAGCCAATGCCGCGGCCTTCGCCAAGGTCAAGGCCGACAAGGAGCGCGAGGCCGGCGACGGCCATGACGGCACCTGGGTCGCTCACCCGGATCTCGTCCCGGTCGCGATGGAGGTCTTCGACCGGCTGATGCCGCAGGCCAACCAGCTCGACAAGAAGCGCGACGACGTCTCGATCGGCGCCAAGGATCTGCTGGAGGTCCACCAGGGTACGCGCACCGAGGAAGGCTTCCGCGAGAACATCCGCGTCGGCGTCCAGTATATCGAGGCCTGGCTGCGCGGCCGTGGCGCGGTTCCGATCTACAACATGATGGAGGACGCCGCGACCGCCGAGATCAGCCGCGCCCAGATCTGGCAGTTCGTCCAGTATGGCGTCGCGCTCGAAGGCGGCATCACGGCCGATGCGGCGCTGTTCAAGCGCTGCCTGCCCGAGGAGATGGAACGCGTGAAGGGCGAGCTCGGCGCGGAGAACTATGCCAAGGGTCGGTTCCCCGAGGCGATCGCGCTGTTCGAGACCCTGTCGCTGGCGCCGAACTTCGAGGACTTCCTTACCGTGCCGGCCTACGCCAAGCTCGCCTGAGTTCGGTTCGGACCGATGACATCGGAAGGGCGTCGCGCCATCGCGGCGCCCTTTCTTTTCGCGCAGTCAATGCAGATGCCACCAGACCCGTCCGCCGATCAGGATGGCGAGCAAGACGACCGAACCGAACAGGTGCAGCAGGTCAGCCTTCCAGCCACCGGCCGATGGCCTGCGGACATGCCGGTAGATCGCCTCCCGGCGACGGCGATAGGTCCCGATCGTGGTCATTGAAACCTCCATCCGGTTCGCGGTGGACACAGCCGCGCTGCTACGGATTCAGGCGCGACGGGCAGCGACCGCCGGCCCGTTGCGCGCTGCCTTCATCGCCATGCCGGCAAGCGGGTGCGGCAGGTCCTCAATGGCGTCGCAAAGCAGGGGCACGATGTCCGGCCGCGGCGGCGCGAGCGGCGCGCGGCAGGTGGCACCGACCTCCGGATGCAGCATCGACAGAGCGAGCTTGATCAGGACGGGGTCGGGCTCCCGCGCGAGCAGGTCGAGCAACGGGACCAGCCGCCGCTGCAAGATCTGCGCCTGCCCGTAGAACTCGGAGCGCGCCGCGCTGTCCATCCGCGCCAGCCAATGCGGCGCAAGATTGCCGACGCTGGTGATCGCCCCGCAGCCGCCGGCGAGCAGATAGGCCGGGATGGTCTCGGCCGCCCCCGTCAGCCGCATGAAGCGGCGGTCGCGCACGCGGGCGATCCGGTCGCAGCGAACGAGATCGCCCCGCCGCTCCAGGATGCCGACGATGTTCGCCGCCCCTTCCAGCTGCTCCAGCGTCTCCGGGGCGATCTCGACGCCGCAGCGATCCGGATCGTTGTCGAGGATGAGCTCGAGGCCCGTCGCCTGGGCCGCCGCCAGGGCATGGGCCGCCAGGCCCGCCTGCGTCGGCCGGTTGTAATAGGGCATGCGCAACAGCAGGGCCGAGGCGCCGGCCTTCTCGGCGGCGGCGATTTCGGCAATGGTCCCGGCAGTCGAATAACTCCCGACAGCGGCGATCACCGGGTAGTGCCGGCCGGCGATGCGGCGGGCGGCAGCGCAGAGCGCCTCCCGCTCGGACCCGCTCAGCGTCGGGCTCTCACCTGTGGCGGTGCCGACCACGATGCCGTCGGCGCCCTGCGCGATCTGCCAGAGAATGAGGCGTTCCAGCGCGCCGTAATCGATCGCGTCCTCGTCGAAAGGCGTGACCAGCGCGGTGAACATGCCGTGAAGCCAGTGGTTCATGGCGCGTCTCAGAGCAGCGAGAGCGTCTTCGCGGTCATGCGGACCGCGCGAGCCCGGTGCCCGGTCTCGAAGACGGCATAGCGCAGCGCGGCACTGCGATCGCAGAAGATGCCGCCGCCGCGGCCATGCGTCTCGACGGCCAGCCAATGACCTTCCACATCGCGCCCGACGAGGAACTGGAGCGGGCCGCCGAAGGATTTGCGAGGAATACTGAACATCATCCTGTTTCCCGAGCGGTCTTCCAGGACCGCCCGGACAAGCTAGGGACGGCGCCATAGCCGTTCGAGACGAGGCAAAGGGCAGGATCATCAAGATCCCATAGGGATCGCGCCGCAGCGCTTTGACATCCTCCTGCCGCTCGCGCTCAATCCGCGCCTCTTCTTTCGGATTCGCCTGATGCGCTACCCCCTCTTCGTCATGCTCCTCGCCGCCGCTACGCTCGCCGGCCCCCTCGCCCGGGCCGCGACGCTCGCGCCGGAACAGCGCTTCAGGACGCTCGGTGACTTCTCCGGCAAGAAGCCCGGCAAGCCGGCGCGCGATGTCAGCGGCCTCGCCTGCATGCCGGCCGCCAACGGCACCCAGCGCTGCCTGCTGATCAATGACGAGGGCTCCTTCGCCCAGTTCGCCCGCATCGCCGAGAACCGCATCACGCCGGACGCGACCGTGCCCATCATCGGCGCCGAGGCCGCGCCCGACACGCTCGGTCAGCTGCCGCAAGGCATCTGCAAGATGCCCGGCCGCTTCGCCGAACTCGACGGCGAGGCCGTCGCCTATGCCGAGGGCGCCTTCTATGTCGCAGGCTCGCATGGCTGCTCGCGCAAACGCGGCGAATTCCGCCTCTCGGCCTTCCATCTCGCCCGGATCAAGGTCGATGCCGAAGGCACCGCCGCCGGCAAGGTCGAACTGACCTATCGCCTGAGCGACATGCTGCGCACCGCCGGTCCAGCCGGCGCCTTCTTCGGACGCGGCCTGATGGACGATAACGGCCTGAATGTCGAAGGCATCGCCGTCACCGGCGACACGCTCTGGGCCGGTCTGCGCGCTCCCTCCCTCGGCAATCGCGGCTTCCTTGTCGGCGCCTCGCTGAACGCCCTGTTCGCGCCGGGCCATGCGCCCGCAACGGAAGCGCCGCGGGTCTTCCAACTGCCGGCCGGCCCCGATCGCGGCATCCGCGACCTCGCGCCCCTCCCCGATGGCCGCCTGCTCGCGCTGCTGGGGCCGGCGCAGGAACAGGCCCTGCCCTACTCACTGCTGCTGATCGACCCCGCCAGACCCGATGCGGCAACCCCGCTCGGCGATCTGCCGGCCCGCGGCGGCGACAAGGCGGAATCCCTGACCGTGCTGGCTCAGGACGGCAAGGGCCTCGCGGTGTTGATCGGCTATGACGGCCCGAAGAACGGGCATTTCGAATCCTACCGCCTGCCGCTCGAACCGCGCTGAACCCGATGGATTTCCGCAACGATCTCTCCCGCGCCGTCGAGCGCTATCGCGCCGAGGTCGCCGACGCCCGCGAGCACCTCGCCTTGCTGCGCTGGCAGATGGCGCAGGGCCACGCGCTCGATCGGCGTGACACCTTTCCCGGCCATCTCACCACCAGCGCCTTCGTGCTCTCGCCCGATCATGCCCAGGTCCTGCTGATCGACCATGTCGTGATCGGCCGCTGGCTCCAGCCCGGCGGGCATTGGGAGGAAGCCGAGCAGTTCCACCTCTCGGCCGCACGCGAGGCGATCGAGGAAACCGGCGTGCAGGGCCTTGCCTTGCATCCCTGGCATCGCGGCGCAGACCTGCCCTTCACCATCGACAGCCATGACGTGCCGGGCAAGCCATCCCGCGGCGAGCCGGCCCATATCCATCACGACCTGCAATATCTCTTTCTCGCCGATCCGACCCTGCCACTCGTCGCGCAGGTCGAAGAGGTGCACGCCGCTGCCTGGAAACCGGTCGGCACGCTCGCGGGGATCGCGCCGCGTGCCTTGGAGCGTCTGTCGCACCTGCACACGCCCTGACTGTTGCAGCGCAACAACAGCAATCCGGATTGCTGAAACGGCTATGGCTCTTTTATCGCCTGCGGCTTCGGAGCGGCGCATGTCTTGCAACGGGAGAAGCCCCGCCCGAGTCGCGGCGAAGCTTGCTTCCGCCGCGCAACTGGAACCGCGCCATGACGAACCTCGCTCCTCTTCGCCTCGCCGCCTCCTTGTTCATGTCCATCGCCACGACGACGGCCTTCGCCGCCGACCTGCCCTCCCGCAAGGGCGCTCCGGCTGCGCCTCCGCCCACGCTCTCCGCCTGTACGGAAAGCGAGGGCATCCCGACCGACGCCTTCGGCTTCACCACCGGTTCCGACGTCGCCGATACCGGCTCCTTCGGCCCGAGCCTGACCTATGGCGGCGCCTTCGGCACCCGCGGCGGCAGCTTCAACGGCCATGGCCTGACCTTGCAGGGCTCCTACGGTCTGTTTCCCTGCTTCGAGATCGGCCCCTATGTGCTGGGCTCCTTCAGCAACGCCTCGATCGGCGGCATCAGCGCCGACGAGCGCGCCTTCGGCGCCGGCGTCGAGATGAAGTACAAGCTGCTCGGGCGGAGCATGCACGGGCTCGGCCTGACCCTCGTGATCGATCCCAGCGTCAACCGCGCCGATCCGGACGGCGCCGGCCGCTTCACCACCTACAATACCGGCATCCGCCTCTTCGCCGACAAGACGCTGATCCCGAACACGCTCTACGCCGGGCTCAATCTCTCGCATGACCTGACCTGGACCGGCCCCTCGCCCTATCAGCGCTCATCGACCTTCACCATCGCCGGCTCGCTCGCCTGGCAGGTGCAGGAGGGGCTCTATCTCAGCGGCGAGGTTCGCCATATGCGTGCCCATAACGAGCTCGGCTTCGGCAAGGAGGCGGGCTACGCCACCTTCGCCGGCCCCGGCGTGTTCTGGCAGGCGACGAAGCAGCTCGCCCTCTCCGCCGCCTACAACATCCAGGTCTCCGGGAAGGCCAAGGGCGAGCCCGGCAATCTCGACCTCACCAATTTCAGCCAGCATCTCGTCAAGGTGAAGCTCGGCTACAGCTTCTGAGCCATCCAACATCGCATCGGCGGGAGAGCGGCAGCGGCAACGCTGCCGCTCTTTTCGTTTCAGTCGGCCTCGCGCGTTGACATACTCCCCCTCAGTACCATAGCGTCGCGGCAACCGGAGCCTCGTGCCCATGCCTCACACGCCCGAAGAGAAGAAGCGCGCCGTCACGCGGCTGCGCCGGATCAAGGGGCAGACTGACGCCCTGATCGCCGCCGTCGAACGCGGCGAGGAATGCGGCGCCCTGCTGCAGCAGCTCGCGGCCTTGCGTGGCGCGGCGACCGGATTGATGGCCGAGGTGCTCGAAAGCCATCTGCGCGAGACCATGGCCCGGCCGGCCGAGGCAGCGCAGCTGGAAGCCGGAAACGATGACGAGATCGCCGCGATCATGCGGGTGATCCGCCCCTATCTGAAATGAACATCCGCAAGGAAGGAAGCCCCCGATGAAGACCCGCGCCGCCGTCGCCTGGGAAGCCGGCAAGCCCCTCACCATCGAGACCATCGAGATCGGCGGCCCCAGGGCTGGCGAGGTCCTGGTCGAGGTGATGGCGACCGGAATCTGCCATACCGACGCCTACACGCTGTCGGGGCTGGATTCGGAGGGCAAGTTCCCGGCGATCCTCGGCCATGAGGGCGCCGGCATCGTGCGCGAGGTCGGCGCCGGCGTGACCAGCCTGAAGCCCGGCGATCATGTCATCCCGCTCTACACGCCGGAATGCCGCAGCTGTAAGTCCTGCCTGTCGCGCCGGACCAATCTCTGCACCTCGATCCGCGCCACTCAGGGCCAGGGCGTGATGCCGGACGGCACCTCGCGCTTCTCCTGCGACGGCGGCGAAGTGTTCCACTACATGGGCTGCTCGACCTTCGCGAACTTCACCGTGCTGCCCGAGATCGCGCTCGCCAAGGTCCGTGAGGACGCGCCCTTCGACAAGATCTGCTATATCGGCTGCGGCGTGACCACCGGCATCGGCGCTGTCATCTACACGGCAAAAGTCTGGCCGGGCGCCAATGTCGTGGTCTTCGGCCTCGGCGGCATTGGCCTCAACGTCATCCAGGGCGCCCGCATGGTCGGCGCCGACAAGATCATCGGCGTCGACATCAACCCGGCCAAGCAGGAGATGGCGCGCAAGTTCGGCATGACCGACTTCATCAACCCGGCCGAGATCGGCAACGACAAGGTCGTACAGGCGATCGTCGACCTCACCGGCGGCGGCGCCGATTTCTCCTTCGATGCCACCGGCAACACCAATGTGATGCGCCAGGCGCTGGAATGCTGCCATCGCGGCTGGGGCGAGTCGATCGTCATCGGCGTGGCCGAGGCCGGCAAGGAGATCGCGACCCGCCCGTTCCAGCTCGTCACCGGCCGTGTCTGGAAGGGCACCGCCTTTGGCGGCGCGCGCGGGCGCACCGACGTGCCGAAGATCGTCGACTGGTACATGGAGGGCAAGATCAACATCGACGACCTGATCACCCACAAGCTCTCGCTCGACGAGATCAACCACGGCTTCGACCTGATGCATGAGGGCAAGTCGATCAGGAGCGTGGTGGTCTACTGAGGTGCCGTTCCACCGCCTCATTCGGCGGGCACTGAAGCACGACCTTTGTCATTCCGGGGCAGCGCGAAGCGCTGAACCCGGAACCCACGACTGGGTACGAAGCTTGAATAGACCGACCGGGCAAGGGCTTGCCCGGTCGTGGGTTCCGGGTTCGTCTTTCGGCCGCCCCGGAATGACAGGCGTCGTGCCAAACCTCTGAAGGACCCGCCCAATGGAACTCCTCTCGTCCTCGAAGGCCTTCGGCGGCTCGCAGCGCGTCTATCGGCATGACAGCGCGGCTTGCGCCTGCCCGATGAACTTCGCGATCTACCTGCCGCATCAGATCGAGGACGGGCCGGTTCCGCTGCTCTGGTATCTCTCGGGCCTGACCTGTACGCACCAGAACGTCATGGACAAAGGCGAATACCGCGCCGCAGCGGCCGCCAACGGCATCGCCATCATCTGCCCGGATACGAGCCCGCGCGGCGAAGGCGTGCCGGACGAACCGGAGAACTGGCAGTTCGGCTGCGGCGCCGGCTTCTATCTCGACGCAACCGAGGCCCCCTATGCGAAGAACTACCGCATGGAGAGCTATATCCGCGACGAATTGCCGGAGCTGGTCGGCAGGCATTTCCCGGTCGACATGAACCGGCAAGGCATCTTCGGGCATTCCATGGGCGGTCATGGCGCGATCACCCTCGCCCTGAAGAATCCCGAGCGCTACCGTTCCGTCTCCGCCTTCGCGCCGATCACCCAGCCCTCGACGGCCGGCTGGTCGCGCCCGGCCTTCGAGAAATATCTGGGACCGGACGAGACGCGCTGGCGTGCCTATGACTCGACCCTGCTGATCGCCGACGGCCACCGCGTCCGCGACCTCTTGGTCGACCAGGGCACCGCCGACGGCTTCCTCGAGGAAGGCCTGCGCCCGCAGCTTCTGGATGTCGCCTGCGCCGCCGCCGGCATCCCGCTCCAACTGACCATGCGCGACGGCTACGACCACTCCTACAACTTCATCTCGACCTTCATGGCCCAGCACATCGCCTGGCACGCGGAACGCTTGACCGCATAAGGCGCCCCAGCGGGAACGGTCGCCACTCCGGCCGCGTTGAGAGCATCACAGCCTCAACCGGCCCAAGGGGGATCGTTTCATGGCCAAGCGCCGCATGCCGCAGAGCGACCGCTCGCTGTTCACGCGCCTGTCGCAAGCCGTCGCGCATTGGGCCGGCCGGCCACAGACTTTTCTGGGCGCTGCGGCGCTGATCGTCGTGTGGGCGCTCTCCGGCCCGTTCTTCGGCTACAACGATACCTGGCAACTCGTCGTCAACACCTCGACGACGATCGTTACCTTCCTGATGGTCTTCATCATCCAGAACAGCCAGAACCGCGACACCGCGGCGATGCAGATCAAGCTCGACGAATTGATCTGCCGGCTGGAGGGCGCCCGAGAGGAGCTGCTCGATCTGGAGGAGCTCGACGAGGACAAGCTCGAAGCGATCCGGAACGAATTCGAGGCGATGGCCGCCAAGGCCCGCAAGCTCGCCCCCTCCGCCGGGGCAACGCCCCTGCCCTCGCACGAACCGCGGACAGGTTCTTCTCCCTCCGCTCGGGCGTGAAGTCCCACGCTATACGGGCATCCAGCCGGGCTCCGGAGCTTTCTTCATCCGCCGGTAAGGTTAGCGCTTAAGGTTAAGTGTCGTTTAAGAAATCACTGGCATGTTCCTTCCCGTTGGTAACACGCGCGGGCTGCGTTCTTGCGCCGCGCAAACGCGAAGGACACTGCCATGGGCAGCCTGAAAACTCTCGCGCTGGCGGGCAGCCTGGCCCTCGGCGTCTCCGCCGCGGCACAGGCCGCGGATCTCGCCTACGCACCGCCGCCCCCGCCGCCGGAGCCGCTCGGCCTGAAGGGCACGATCTCGAGCGGCATCTATCTGCGCGGCGATATCGGCGTCGGCATCCAGAGCGTCGGCAAATATCACCAGGACGATGTCGCCCAGTTCGGCGGCGCCTTCTTCGGCAAGAGCGACAATGCCGCCTTCTTCGGCGGGCTCGGCGTCGGCTATCGCTTCAACAACTGGCTGCGTTTCGACGTCACCGGCGAATATCGCGGCGCCGGCCAGATCGGCGTGAACGACATCGTCTTCAACCCGTTCAACAACGGCAACCAGACCAACACCTACAAGGGCAACCTGACCTCGCTGGTCACGCTGTTCAACGGCTATTTCGACCTCGGCACCTGGAACTGCCTGACGCCCTATATCGGCGCCGGCATCGGCTTCTCGCAGAACCGCATCAGCGGGCTGACCGATCAGGGCTCACTGACCGGCAACTTCAACGGTTCCACGCTGGGCTATGCCAATAGCGGCAGCAAGACCGATCTCGCCTGGGCCCTGATGGCCGGCGTCGGTTACGAGGTGAACAAGAACCTGACCCTGGAAGTCGGCTATCGCTACCTGAACCTCGGCGACGCCCAGTCGGGCCGCCTGATCAACGCCTTCACCGGGCAGGTCCAGGCTCCGCTCAAGGCCAAGGACATCGAGAGCCACGATTTCCGCATCGGCATGCGCTGGAATTTCGGCGACCCGAACTGCTGCGGCCCGGTCGAGCGTGAGCCGATCGCCTACGCCCCGCCGCCGGTCGTGCGCAAGTACTGATCGTCCAGCCTATCGAGACACGAAGCGGCGCGGGTCATCCCCGCGCCGTTTTGCTTTTGTCAGCGCAGCAGCGATTGCCCGGTCATCTCGGCCGGCTGCGCCAGCCCCATCAGCGCCAGCAGCGTCGGCGAGATATCGGCGAGACGTCCGTCGGCGAGCCCCTTGGCCTGCCCGCCGACCAGCATCAGCGGCACCGGGTTGGTGGTATGGGCCGTATGCGGCTTGCCCGTCACCGGATCGACCATCAGCTCGGCATTGCCATGGTCGGCCGTGACGAGCATCGCGCCACCCTGCCGCTCGATGGCCTCGGCAATGGCGCCGAGCCCCGCATCGACCGTCTCGACCGCCTTGATCGCCGCGGCGAGCACGCCGGTATGACCGACCATGTCGGGATTGGCGAAGTTGAGCACGACGAGATCGTAACGGCCTGAATCGATCGCCTCGACTGCTTTGCGCGTCAGTTCCGGCGCCGACATCTCCGGTTGCAGGTCATAGGTCGCGACCTTGGGTGAGGGCACCATCACCCGGTCCTCGCCGGCATAGGGCGTCTCCTCGCCACCGTTGAAGAAATAGGTGACGTGCGGATATTTCTCGGTCTCGGCCATGCGGACCTGCTTGCGCCCGGCCTTGGCGACGGTCTCGCCAAGCCCGTTGGCCAGCGTCTGGGCTGCGAACAGCATCGGCATGATCTTGTCGAGTTCGGCGCTGTAGGAGGTCATGCTGACCGCCTTGACCAGCACCGGCCGCCGCGAGCGGGTGAAGCCGGCGAAATCCGGTTCCAGCACCGCCGCGAGGATCTCACGGATGCGGTCCGAGCGGAAATTGAAGCTGAGCAGCCCGTCGCCGTCCCGCATCCCGGCATAAGCGCCGATCGCCGCCGGCAGGATGAACTCGTCGGTGACGTTCTCCGCGTAAGCCGCGGCGATCGCGGCCTGCGCATCGGCGAAGCGCTCGCCTTCGCCCAGCACCATCGCCCGCCAGGCCTTCTCGACCCGCTCCCAGCGATTGTCGCGATCCATCGCGTAATAGCGGCCGGAAACGCTGGCGATGCTCGCGCCCGCCGGTAGCGCCGCGGCGAAGGCTTTCACATACTCCGCGGCCGATTGCGGCGGGGTATCGCGCCCGTCGGTGAAGACATGGACATGCACGGTGACGCCCTGCGCGGTCAGGATGCGGGCGAGCGCCACCGCATGGTCCTGATGGGCATGGACGCCGCCCGGCGAGATGAGGCCGAGAAGATGGCAGGCGCCGCCGCTCGCCTTCAACCCGGCGACGAGGCCGGTCGCTTCGAGAGCCCCGGCGATCGAGCCATCGGCGATCGCCTGGTTGATGCGCGGCAGGTCCTGCATCACCACCCGGCCGGCGCCGAGATTGAGATGGCCGACCTCGGAATTGCCCATCTGCCCGGGCGGCAGCCCGACATCCAGCCCCGATGTGTGCAGGAAGGCATGCGGCCCCGCCGCCCAGAGCCGGTCGAAATTCGGCGTGTTCGCCAGCCTGACGGCGTTGTTCTGGCTCTCCTCGCGCCAGCCCCAGCCATCGAGGATCATCAGCATCACGGGGCGAGGCGGCATCGGCTTGACCTGTCTGGAACGGTGAAAGGTGCTTGTGCGGATACCATGCGCCACACGGCCTATGCGAGTGTTATGAAGGTTGGGAACGCGACGAAGCCGCAACGGAGGAGACGCATGTCGATCAAGGCGCTGGTTTTCGATGCCTATGGCACGCTCTTCGACGTCCAGTCGGTCGCGGCCGTCACCGACGCCGCCTTTCCCGGCCATGGCGCGACGATCACGCAGGTCTGGCGGCTGAAGCAGCTCGAATACACTTGGCTGCGCGCCCTGATGGACCGCTATGAGGATTTCTGGACCGTCACCCGCGACTCGCTCGATTTCACGCTGAGAACGCTCGGCCTCGCCGCGTCGCCCGAGCTCGTGGCCAGGATCGCGGCAGCCTATGATGCGCTGTCCCTCTACCCCGAGGCCCGCACCGCACTCGAAGGCCTCGCCTCCTACCGCCTCGCCATCTACTCGAACGGCAGCCCGGACATGCTCAAGCGGCTCGTCGCCCATGCCGGCATCACCGACCTCCTGGAAACCGTGATCAGCGTCGACGAGATCGGCGTCTACAAGCCCGATCCGCGCGGCTATGCCCATGTCGAGAAGCGGCTCGGCCTCTCTCGAAACGAGATCCTGTTCGTTTCTTCCAACGGCTTCGACATCGCCGGCGCCAAGGCGCATGGCTTCCATGTCGCTCGCATCGAGCGCGTGCCGGCCGGCCGGCTGCGCGGCGAGCTTGCTGCCGCTGCGACGATCGACCCCACGCTGATGTTCAAGGCGCTCCGGATGCAGCCGGAGCAGCTCGGCTTCCAGGCCGATGCGACCATTGCCGCGCTGACCGATCTCGTCTCCTATGTCGCCGGACTGAGACAGGCCTGACGCGCCGCGCGTGGAGACCCCGATGATCAAGCTCTACTATCACCCCTCGCCGAACCCGGCGAAGATCGCGCTGTTCCTGGAAGAGGCCGGCCTGCCCTACGAGATGGTGCCGGTCGATACCCGCAAGGGCGAGCAATTCGCGCCGGACTTCCTCGCGATCAACCCCAACGCCAAGACACCGGCCCTGACCGATGGCGACGTCACTGTCTTCGATTCCAACGCGATCCTGCTCTATCTCGCCGAGAAGACCGGTCAGTTCCTGCCGGAGGACACGCCGAAAGCGCGCGGCGAGATGCTGTCCTGGCTGATGTTCGTCGCGACCGGCATCGGCCCCTATTGCGGCCAGGCGGTGCATTTCAGCCGCTTCGCGCCGGAGAAGCTGCCCTATGCCATCAACCGCTACGCCCGCGAGGCCGAGCGGCACTGGGGCATCGTCAACGACCTGCTCGCTGGCCGTCGTTACATGCTGGGCGACCGCTATACGCTGGTCGACATGTCGATCTGGGGCTGGGCGACGCGGCTCTCCTTCGCCGTGGGCGAGACATGGCCGGAGATGTTCCCGCATGTGAAACGCCATCTCGACGAGATTTCGGCCCGCCCCGCAGCGCAGCGCGCCGTCGCGCTGAAGGACCAGTTCGCCTTCAAGGCTGATTTCGATGCCGAGGCCCGGAAATTCCTGTTCCCGCAGAACGCCCATCTGGCTGGCTAAGCCAGACCCGCGCCGCCTGTGCATCATGGCCGCCCCGGCGGCAATAGCGCTGGCGGCGACGAGGTTTTCGCGCCAGTGTCCGCGCGGTCCCGCGCTCGGGAGACGCGGGCAGGAATAGCCTCCGAGAGGACGAATGCCGACCGATATCGAGATCGCGCGCGTAGCCACGCTGCAGCCCATCGCCACGATCGCCGCAAAGGCGGGCATCCCCTCCGAGGCGCTGAACCCCTACGGCAAGTACATCGCCAAGATCGACACGCAGGCGATCCCCGGCTTCGAGGCGAAGCCCGACGGCAAGCTGATCCTCGTCACCGCGATCAGCCCGACGCCCGCTGGCGAAGGCAAGACCACGACCACGGTCGGCCTCGGCGACGGGCTCTCCCGCATCGGCAAGCGCGCGATGATCGCGCTGCGCGAGCCCTCGCTCGGCCCGAGCTTCGGCATGAAGGGCGGCGCCGCCGGCGGCGGCTATGCCCAGGTCGTTCCGATGGAGCAGATCAACCTGCATTTCACCGGGGATTTCCACGCGATCACCAGCGCGCATAACCTGCTGGCGGCGATGATCGACAACCATGTCTACTGGGGCAATGGCCTCGGGCTCGACACCCGCCACATCGCCTGGCGGCGCGTGATGGACATGAACGACCGGGCGCTGCGCTCCATCGTCTCCTCGCTCGGCGGCGCCAGCAACGGCTTCCCGCGCGAGGACGGTTTCGACATCACCGTCGCCTCCGAGGTCATGGCGATCTTCTGCCTCGCGCGCGACGCGGCCGACCTCGAAGCCCGCCTCGGCCGCATCGTCATCGGCCGCACGCGCGACAAGCGCCTCGTCACCGCCGCCGACATCAAGGCGACCGGCGCGATGAGCGTGCTGCTCAAGGACGCGCTGATGCCGAACCTCGTGCAGACGCTGGAAGGCACGCCCGCCTTTGTCCATGGCGGCCCCTTCGCCAATATCGCCCATGGCTGCAACTCGGTGATCGCGACGAAGGCCGCGCTGAAGCTCGCCGATTACGTCGTCACCGAGGCCGGTTTCGGCGCCGATCTCGGCGCCGAGAAGTTCTTCGACATCAAGTGCCGCAAGGCGGGCTTAAAGCCCGCCGCTGCCGTCGTCGTCGCAACGGTCCGCGCCCTCAAGATGCATGGCGGCCTCGCCAAGGACGCGCTCGGCCGCGAGGACCTGAAGGCACTGGAGGCAGGGCTTTCCAACCTCACGCGCCACGTCAACAATCTCAGGAAGTTCGGCGTGCCGCCGATCGTGGCAATCAACAACTTCACCAGCGACACCGCCGCCGAGCATGAATTGATCCGCAACTATTGCCGGAACCATCTCGGCGTCGAGGCGGTGATCTGCCGGCACTGGGCCGAAGGTGGCGCCGGCACGGAGGAGCTCGCCCGCAAGGTCGCCGCGCTCGCCGACGAGGGCGAGGCCGATTTCGCCCCGCTCTATCCCGATGCCATGCCGCTGCGGCAGAAGCTGGAGACGATCGCGCGCGAGATCTATGGCGCCGGCGGCGTCGCCATCGATGCCAAGCTCCAGGCCCGCTTCGCCGAGCTGGAGGATGCCGGCTTCGGCGACCTGCCGGTCTGCGTCGCCAAGACCCAGTATTCCTTCTCGGCCGATCCGACTTTGCGCGGCGCGCCCTCCGGTCACACCGTTCCGCTACGCGAGCTCCGGCTTTCGGCTGGCGCCGGCTTCGTCGTCGCGATCTGCGGGGACATCATGACCATGCCCGGCCTGCCGCGCGAGCCGGCGGCCGAGCGCATCCATATCGATAAGCAAGGGCGGATCGAAGGACTGTTCTGAAGGCTGTCTTCTTAAAGCTTACGCAACGGATCGGCCCCTACCCTGCGCAATCCCGCAAGGAAGTCGATCCGATGAGCCAGGCCGAGGCCGGTCTGCCCCGCACGTACAGCCTGAAGACCCGGGTCATGGGCTGGACGCTCGCCATCCTGGTCGCGATCGCGCTCCCCGCCGGCGCGGCCTTCCTGTGGCTCGTCGACGCGACCGTGGTGAAGCTCGGCACGCTCGTCGCCGAAAAGCAGATCCTGTTCGATCGCTATCGCGGGCTGGAAGCGCTGATGCGCGAGGTCTCGCTGGCCGAAACCGTCGCCCGCTCGCCCGCGATCGTCGACTGGGCCGAGAACGAGGCCGATCCGGTGAAGGCCGAACGCGGCCTGGCCGAACTCGAGCATTACCGCCAGTCCTTCCGGGATCGCAGCTACTTCACCGTCATCGCCGGATCGGGCAACTATTACTTCAACGACAGGGACAACAGCTACGAGCACGATCGCAAGCGCTATACGCTCTCAGTCGGCAATCCGCGCGACGGCTGGTACTACAAGACCGCGGCTTTGGGCTCCGGCTGCCACCTCAATGTCGACAACGACGACAATCTCCGCGTCACCAAGGTCTGGATCAACTGCGTCATCCGCAAGGACAGCCGTGTGCTGGGCATCATCGGCACCGGGCTCGACCTGACGCAGTTCATCCGCGAGGTCGTCGACATCCCGCAGACCGGCGTCCAGAGCATGTTCGTCGATCGCAGCGGCGCCGTGCAGGCCCATCGCGACGCGAACCTCGTCGATTTCCACAGCCTGACCAAGGACATCGCGTCCAAGAAGACGATCTACCAGCTCGTCGACAACGATCCCGATCGCAGCCTCCTCGGCGAGATGATCGCCCGCGTCGGGGCCGGCGACGATCTCGTGCAGTCGCGCTTCATGCATGTCGGCGGCAAGCGTGTGCTGGTCGGCGTCGGCTATCTCGACCGGCTCGGCTGGTTCAACGTCACGGTGATGGATATCGACCGCATCATCGACCGCAGGCTGTTCCTGCCGCTCGGCCTGCTGTTCGGGGCCGTCCTGCTGGCGGCGGCCGCCCTGATGACCCTTCTGTTCAAGCGCGCCGTGCTCGACCGGCTGGCGCGCGTCGAGCATGCCGCCAGTCATGTCCGCGCCCGCGAGTTCCGCGCCGTCGCGATCGATGCCGGTCGCGACGAGATCGGCCGGCTGTCGCAGGCCTTCGGCACGATGGCCCGCAGCGTCGAGGAGAACACCGCGCGGCTCGAGGAAGCCGTGCGCGAGCGCACCGAGCAGCTCGAACGGTTGGCCCATGCCGATCCGCTGACCGGCGCCCTCAACCGGCGTGGCTTCGAGCAGGCCTTCGAAAAGAGCCGTAGCCGCGCCGGGCGGACCGGGCATCAGGCGGGGCTGCTGCTGGTCGATCTCGACAATCTCAAGCCGCTCAACGACAGCCATGGCCACCAGAGCGGCGACGAGGTGATCGCCGAGCTCGCCCGGCGGATGACCGCGTTGCTGCGTGATCGCGACATCTGCGCCCGCTGGGGCGGCGACGAGTTCATCCTGCTCTTGGACAATGTCGACCGCGACGCCTTGTCAGCCATCGCCGCGGCGATCGTCACGGCGGCTGCGGAGCGCCCCGTCACCCTCGGCAACGGCGCCTCCGTCACGGTCAGCACCAGCATCGGCGCGACCCTGCTGGAGCCACAGGATACCTTGACCGAGGCCACGCGCCACGCCGACGAAGCGCTCTATGTCGCCAAGCGCAACGGCCGCAACGGCTTCGCCATCAGCCCGCCGGAAGAGGTCTCGCTCCGCCGGCGCAGCAACGGTTGAAACCGGTCATCAGGCGAAGTCGAGCTGAACCTTGATCGCCTTCGACTTGTCGGCGGCAAGGTCGAACGCCTCGACCGCCCGGTCGACCGGGATCGATGCGGTCAGCAAGGGCGACAGGTCGATCGAGCCCGAGCCGATCATCGCCACCGCCCAGTCGAATTCCTCGTGGAAGCGGAAGGAACCGCGCAGGTCGAATTCCTTGGCGACGACGACATTCATCGGCAGCGTGAACTGGCCGCCGACGCCAATCTGGACGATGACACCGCCCGACCTGACCACGTCGAAGGCACCGGTCAGCGCGTGCTGGTTGCCGGACGCCTCGAACATCACGTCGAAGGCGCCCTTCTCCGCGCCGTACTCAGCCTTGAGCCGCTCGGGCTCGGCCGCGACATTGACCGTCGCGGTCGCACCCATCTTGCGGGCGACCGGTAGCGGCCCGTCGACAACGTCGGTCGCGACGATCTCGGAGGCGCCCGCCGCCTTGGCGGCCAGGATGGTCAGCGCACCGATCGGCCCGGCTCCCGTCACCAGCACGCGCTTGCCGAGCAGTGGTCCAGCCCGCTTGGCGGCATGAAGGCAGACCGAGAGCGGCTCGGCGAAGGCAGCCTCGGCCGCCGTGACGCGCGGCGCCACCTTCACCGCCTGCCGCTCCTCGACCACCAGCACATCACGGAAGCCGCCCTGCACATGCGGGAACCGCATCGCCGAGCCGTAGAACAGCATGTCGGTGCAGTGCTGCTGCAAACCCATCTGGCAATAGCGGCAATGGCCGCAGGCGCGGCTCGGATTGACGGCGACGCGATCACCCGGCTTCACCCGCGAGACCTCGCCGCCGATCGCCTCGACCCGGCCGGCGATCTCATGGCCGAGGATCATCGGCTCGCGCACGCGGATCGTGCCGAAGCCGCCATGCAGGTAGTAATGCAGGTCCGAGCCGCAGATGCCTCCAGCCTCGATCCGCACGCGCACGTCGCGCGGCCCGAGTTCGGGCGCGGTCGTCGGCTCGACCCGCAGATCCTTCTCGGCATGAATGACGACGGCACGCATGGCACGCTCCCGAATTCACCGCGCGACGGCGCGCGGCACCATTGTCTAATCGATTGAAACCTGCTTACCCAAAGCGGCGCCCCGGGCGCAAACCGAAATCGCCGCATCCGGCATTTTGCGAGGATACGCCATGTCGCTGTCGCTGTTCAGTCTCGCCGGCAAGATCGCGCTCGTCACCGGCTCGGGCCAGGGGATCGGCCTCGCGCTGGCCGAGGGGCTCTCGGATGCCGGCGCCCATGTCGTGCTGAACGGGCGCGACAAGGCGAAGCTCGAACGGGCGCAGCAGGCGCTGATCGCGGCCGGCCGCAAGGCCTCGATCGCGCCCTTCGACGTCACCGACCAGAAGGCGGTCGAGGCCGGCGTCGCCATGATCGAGGCCGAGATCGGCCCGATCGATATCCTCATCAACAATGCCGGCATGCAGAAGCGCGCGCCGATCACCGAATTCCCGGTCGAGGGCTGGCACGACGTGATCAACACCAACCTGCATTCGGTGTTCTACGTCACCCAAGCGGTGACGAAGCGCATGGTGCCGCGCAAGCGCGGCAAGATCATCAGCATCGGCTCGGTGATGAGCGAGCTCGGCCGCGCCACCATCATCCCCTACACGGCGTCCAAGGGCGCGGTGAAGATGATGACACGAGGCCTCGCCGCCGAACTCGGCAAGCACAATATCCAGGCTAATGCCATCGGCCCCGGCTATTTCGCCACCGAGATCAACGCCGCGCTGATCGCCGACGAGGCCTTCTCGAACTGGGTCTGCAGCCGCACCCCGGCCGGTCGCTGGGGCGAGACGAAAGAGCTGGCCGGCGCCGCGATCTTCCTGTCCTCGGCGGCGAGCGACTACGTCAACGGCCACCTGCTGATGGTCGATGGCGGCCTGACCTCGGTGGTGTGAGGCCTATCCGTCATTCTCGGGCGAAGCGAAGCGCAGACCCGAGAATCTCATGACGAGAAAGCACCGGAGCCTCCTCCGGCAGGAGATGCTCAGGGCTCAAGCCCGAGCGTGACGTGCCCTTTATCAGGCCGCAGCCTTGGTCACCGCCTCGACGACATCGTCGACAGCACGCTCGACCAGGTCGCGGTCATCGCCCTCGGCCATGACGCGGATCACCGGCTCGGTGCCGGAGGGGCGGATCACCAGGCGGCCGCTCTCGCCGAGCAGCAGCTTCGCCGCCTCGATCGCGCTGACCACCTGCTTCTCCTCCAGCGGACGGCCCTTCTTGTAGCGGACATTCTTGAGGATCTGCGGCAACGGCTCGAAGCAGTGGCAGACTTCCGAGACCGGCTTGTCCATCCGCTTGACCACGGCAAGCAGTTGCAGCGCCGCGACGAGACCGTCGCCGGTCGTGCCGAAATCCGAGAGGATGATATGGCCCGACTGCTCGCCGCCGAGGTTGAAGCCGTGGTTGCGCATGTGCTCCAGCACATAGCGATCGCCGACCGCGGTCCGGGCCAGCGACAGGCCCAGACCAGCGAGATACCGCTCCAGCCCGAGATTGGACATGATCGTTGCGACGATGCCCGGCGCCGAGAGCCGGCCGTCCTCCAGCCAGGAGCGCGCGATCACGGCCATCAATTGGTCGCCATCGACGATGTGCCCCTGCTCATCGACCACCAGCACCCGGTCGGCATCGCCGTCGAGCGCGATGCCGACATCGGCGCGCAATTCCCTGACCTTCGCCACCAGCGTCGCGGGGTGGGTCGAACCGACATCGTGGTTGATGTTGAAGCCGTCGGGCTCGTTGCCGATGACGATGACCTCGGCACCCAGCTCCCACAGCGCTTCCGGCGCCACCTTGTAGCCGGCGCCATTGGCGCAATCGAGCACGATGCGCAGCCCCTCGAGGCTCATGTTGCGCGGCATGGTGCGCTTGGCGAACTCGACATAGCGCGCATCGGCGCTGTCGATGCGCTTGGCCCGGCCGAGCTTCGGCGAGGCGGAAAGGCGGGGCGTCAGGTCGCCATCGATCAGCGCCTCGATCTCGCGCTCGACCTCGTCGTTGAGCTTGTAGCCATCGGGGCCGAACAGCTTGATGCCGTTGTCCTCATAGGCGTTGTGCGAGGCGGAGATCATCACGCCGAGATCGGCCCGCATCGAGCGTGCCAGCATGGCGACCGCCGGCGTCGGTATCGGGCCGAGCAGCATCACGTCCATGCCGACCGAGGTGAAGCCTGCAACCATGGCGTATTCGATCATGTAGCCGGAGAGGCGGGTATCCTTGCCGATCACGACACGGTGGCGATGTTCGCCGCGGCGGAAGGCGAGGCCCGTCGCCTGGCCGACCTTCAGAGCGAGGTCCGGCGTGATGACGCCGTTCGCCCGCCCGCGAATGCCGTCCGTTCCGAAATATTTGCGCGTCATCGTGATTCGGTTCCATGGAGCGCATCGCGCCCGTTTCCGGCGTTCTATAGCCAAAAAACCTTTCCGCCTTCTCACAAATTATGACGGAGCGTGACATCGCGCCCGGGCAAACGAAAAGGGCGGCCTCTCGGCCGCCCTTCGTAATCCACTCGATTCGCCTCAGGCCTGCGGCTGCGGCTCCAGGCCGGCATCCGGTTCGCCGCGCTTGCGGCCCTTGCCCGCGCTCGGGACGGCCGAGCCGCGCGGAGCATGCGGCGTGTCGTCGGCATCGCGCACAGGGCGCTTGCCGGCGATCAGGTCGCGGATTTCCTCGCCGGTCAGCGTCTCGAATTCGAGCAGCGCCTCGGCCACCGCGACGAACTCCTCGTGATGATCGGTGAGGATCTTCTTGGCGTCGGCATAGCCCTCGTCGACGAGGCGCTTGACCTCGGCGTCGATCTTCTGCGCCGTCGACTCGGAGACCGACTGGCTGCGCCCCATCGACATACCCAGGAAGACCTCTTCCTGATTGTCGCCATAGGCGACCATGCCGAGCTCGGACGAGTAGCCCATCTGCGTGACCATGGCCTTGGCCATCTTGGTCGCCTGCTGGATGTCGCCGGTGGCGCCCGAGGTGACGTTCTCGCGTCCGAAGGTCATTTCCTCCGCCACGCGCCCGCCCATGGCGACCGCGAGCTGCGAGGTGAACTCCTTGAACTTCATCGAGTAGCGGTCGCCCTCCGGCAGGAACTTGACCATGCCGAGCGCACGGCCGCGCGGGATGATCGTCGCCTTGTGCACGGGGATGCCGGCCGGGACATAGAGGCCGACGATGGCGTGACCGGCCTCGTGATAGGCGGTCAGCTTCTTCTCTTCCTCGGACATCGCCATGGATTTGCGCTCGGCGCCCATCATGACCTTGTCCTTGGCGTCCTCGAATTCGCCATGCGTGACCATGCGCTTGCCGCGCCGCGCTGCCAGCAGCGCCGCCTCGTTGACGAGGTTCATCAGGTCGGCGCCCGAGAAGCCGGGCGTGCCGCGGGCCAGGATCTTGAGGTCGACATCCGGCGCCATCGGCACCTTGCGGACATGCACGCGCAGGATCTTCTCGCGGCCGGCGACGTCCGGGTTCGGCACGACGATCTGCCGGTCGAAACGGCCCGGCCGCAGCAGCGCGGGATCGAGCACGTCCGGACGGTTCGTCGCGGCGATGATGATGACGCCCTCGTTCGGCTCGAAGCCGTCCATCTCGACGAGGAGCTGGTTCAGCGTCTGCTCGCGCTCGTCGTTGCCGCCGCCGAGGCCGGCGCCGCGATGGCGGCCGACCGCGTCGATCTCGTCGATGAAGATGATGCAGGGCGAGTTCTTCTTGGCCTGCTCGAACATGTCGCGGACACGGCTCGCGCCGACGCCGACGAACATTTCGACGAAGTCGGAACCCGAGATGGTGAAGAACGGCACGTTGGCTTCACCCGCGACGGCACGCGCCGTCAGGGTCTTGCCCGTACCGGGAGGGCCGACGAGCAGCACGCCGCGCGGGATGCGCCCGCCCAGCCGCTGGAACTTCTGCGGATCGCGCAGGAACTCGACGATCTCCTGCAAGTCTTCCTTGGCCTCGTCGATGCCCGCGACATCCTCGAAGGTGACGCGGCCATGGGCCTCGGTCAGGAGCTTGGCCTTGGACTTGCCGAAGCCCATCGCCCGGCCGGCGCCGTTCTGCATCTGGCGGGACATGAAGATCCACAGGCCGATGAAGATGACGAAGGGCAGCGAGTTGACCAGCAGCGCCATGAACCACGGCGTGCCTTCCGACGGCGCCTTGGCCGAGACCTGAACGCCCTTCTGGGCCATGGTCCTCAGGAGGTTCGGGTCGTGATAAGGCGCGTAGCTCACGAAGCTGCGGCCATCCGAGAAGGCGCCGGAAATCTCCTGACCGGCGACGACGACGTTCGATACGCGTCCGGCCTCGGCCTCGTTGATCAGCTGGCTGTAAGGGATTTCATTGGTGCTGGCGCGCTGGCTCGGACTCTGGAACAGGGTGACCAGCGCCAGGACCAGCAGAAAGATCACCACCCAGAGGGCGAAATTACGAAAATTCGGATTCATTCCCAGTCCGATCGGGCCTCCCGGAAGAACCGGATGAGGCCTAGAGTTTCCCGACTACCAATTTAGGTGTCGCACACGCCCTTGCCAAGGGAAAGCAATGACGTGGCGGCACTATGACGCCGAAGGGTGAACGCCGCGTCGCCGCGGCGGCTCCAGTTGCAGCGTCAGCACGCCGTCGCGGCCAAGCGAGAGAACGCAGCCGGACAAGGTCCGCCGCAATGCGAGGCCGGCGCGCGCCGCATCCATCAGGGCCGCCCCGCAGGCCTCGAGCCGTTCCAGCCGGCCATGGCCGTCGCCACCCGGCGCCACCGCATCGAGCGCCAGCGCCAGGACCCGCAGCAGGATTTCCTCCGGCTCGGCGGCCAGCCTGGAAAAGCGCAGGCGCAGCCCGTTGTCCGCGCCTTCGTCCGGCAGCATCGCCTCTGCCAGCACGTCGCGGGCCCGCTGCGCGGCAGCTTCGTCCAGCCGCGCCATCCGTTCCGCCAGTCGCCCCAGGCGCTCCGCCGTCAGCCCCTGTTCCGCCAGAACCGGCATCGTCTCCCGCCAGCGCACGCGCTCGAAGCGTCGGTCGGCATTGCTGGGATCGCGCACGAAAGGAAGCCCCCGCGCATCGGCCGTCGCGACGAGCCGTGCCTTCGGGATGCCGAGCAGCGGCCGGACAAGGGGAACGCCGTTGACCGCGCTGCGCCCCCGCATCCCGGCGAGCCCCGAAGGCCCGGAGCCATGGGCGAGGCGCATCAGCATCGTCTCGGCCTGATCGTCGAGCGTATGGGCCGTGACCAGCGTCGCGCCGCCGAGCCGCCTCGCCTCGTTCGCCAGCAGGGCATAGCGGGCGCACCGCGCCTCGGCCTGCAGGCCGCTGGTCGGCTTCAGCCCCTCCCAGCGCAGGGTCGCATGGCCGATGCCGAGCGTCGCGCAGAATGCCGCGACAGTGGCCGCCTCTTCCGCCGATTCCGGGCGCAATCCGTGATCGACCGTCGCGGCATGGAGTGGCGGCCGGCCCGAGGACTGTGCCCAGGCGGCGAGAAGCGCCAGCAGCGCGATCGAATCGGGACCGCCGGAGACGGCGATGAGGAGGGCCATCTCACGCGACAGCCCTTCAAAAGCAGCGCCGGCCTCGGCGAGCGAGACCGGCGCGAATGCGCTTGCGTCGGCAGCCGCGCTCAAGCGCAGCCGGAGCGGCGGCGCTCGCGTGCAACGCCCTGGCGCACGGCGTTGGAGGCCGAGGGGTAATCGACGCCGACCTTCGCATAGGTGGCGCAGGCCTGTTCCTTGGCGCCGAGCCCGTTGAGCGACATCCCGAGCTTGAGCAGGCTGTCCGGCGCCTTGGCGGCCTTCGGCGATTCCCGGGAGATCTTCAGGAACTGCTCCGCCGCCTCGCGATAGCGCTGGCGCTGCAGATAGCTCTCGCCGAGCCAATAGGTCGCGTCGACCGCCTGCCGGTCACGCGGGTAGCTCTGCAGGAACTGGCGGAAACCCATTTCGGCCTGCTCGTATTCCTTGCGCCGGAGCGAGGCGAAGGCGAGATCGTAAGCTTCCTTGGCGCTCTGCGGGCCGCTCGCGGCAGCGACGCTCGCGCCGCGCGGCCTGTCCTGCGGCATCCCGCCTTGCGGCACCGGGCGCCCGACGCCCTGGAGATCGAGCGGCTGGCCCGTGGCCGGGCCGCCGGCATAGTCGTCCTCGATGATGCCGGCGATCGCGCCGCCGCCACCGAGTTGCTGCGGCGCGCCGGCCGCGCCCTGCTGCGTCGCCGGGTCGAAGGCATCGCTGCGGCGATGCCGCTGCGGCGCGGCGCCTGCGGGAGGCGCCCCTGTCGGTCCGGGAGCAGCCGAATTCGGACGCCCGCCACCGCCCTTTTCGTTCAGGCGGAAATCGACGTCTTCCTGGAATTTGCGGAGCTGCTCGGACAAGCGCCGATTCTCGAACTGGAGCTGCTCGATCTGGCCGGACATCTGGCGCAACTGGTTCTCGAGGCGCGTCGTGCGGACCAGCAGATCGGCGGCATCCTGTGCCGAAGCCGGCACGGCGCCGCCAGCGAGCGCGGCGGAAAGGGCCAACGCGGCCAGTCCCGGGCGGGAGAGATGGCGGGCTAGGAGAGAACGAAGCATCGCTGAAACCGGTTTCCGTACATGTCGCGCGCTGTCTCTATACCATCAGCTCACCACGGCCAAAATATGAACGCTTTTCACGGCCGGCCCAGCCGGAGGGCGCGCCATGCGCAAACGCATCAAAGTACCACTGGCGCTTTGCCGGCGGCTTCCCTAAATAAGCGGAGCGGGGCTGCCTGGTGCGTGCGAGACAGCATTCCCCGGGCCCATACGACTCCCTAGGGAGCTGTCCCTGTCCGGATCCCTTGGAACCGGACACACGGCGCCCACCTACTCTGTAGGTGTCCCGGGATTCAAAACTCCACGGCCAAGGTGGCTCCGCAACCTTCATGACGATGACGCCCGGCACGCACGCTCCGCCCTCCCCGCGCAAGGCCGCCCTCCGCACGGAGGCGCTGGCGCGCCGCGACGCGCTCGACCTCGACAATCGGCTCGAATGGGACGTCGAGATCGCCGCGCAGGTTCTGAATCTTCCGGTCTGGAGGGGAAGTGCCGGCCCGGTTTCGGCCTATTGGCCGATGCGCTCGGAAGCCGATCCCCGTCCGATCCTCGAAGCCCTGCATGAGCGCGGCCTGCCGCTCTGCCTGCCCGCCATCGTCGACAGGCACATGATCTTCCGGCGCTGGGCGCCCTACGAGCCGATCGTGCCCGGCGGCTTCGGCACGCTCGTCCCCGCCCCCGACCAGCCGGAGCTGAAGCCCGCGATCCTGCTCGTGCCGCTCGCCGCCTTCGACCGGCGCGGCTACCGCATCGGCTACGGCAAGGGCTATTACGATCGGGCGCTCTCCGAACTCGGCCCAACCGTCAGCATCGGCATCGGATACGGCGCGCAGGAGATCGACGCGGTGCCCGACGAGCCGCATGACCGGCGCCTCGACTGGATCGTGACGGAGCGCGAAACCCTTCGCTGCGGCTGATTCCCGCGCGCCTTCGCGCGGAAGTTCTTCTGCTGCGGTTGATTCCCCCGCGCCTTCGCGCGAGGGAGAAAGCCTTCGCAGTTTTCAGGTCGGTTCCATGCGTCTTCTCTTCCTCGGTGACATCGTCGGCCGCCCCGGCCGGATTGCGGTTCAGGAGCGGCTGCCGGCCCTGCGCGAGGCCTGGAAGCTCGACTGCGTCGTCATCAACGGCGAGAACTCGGCGGGCGGCTTCGGCATCACCGAGGCGATCTGCGACGAGATCCTCGCCGCCGGCGCCGATGTCGTGACGCTCGGCAATCATTCCTGGGACCAGCGCGAGGCCCTCGTCTTCATCACCCGGCAGGACCGGCTGATCCGCCCGGCGAATTATCCACCCGGCACGCCCGGTCGCGGCGCCACCGTGATCGAGGCCCGCAATGGCGCCCGCGTCCTGGTCGTCAACGTTATGGGCCGGCTGTTCATGGATCCGCTCGACGACCCCTTCGCCGCGATGGAGCGTGAGCTCTCCGCCTGCCCGCTCGGCGAAATCGCCGATGCCGTGATCGTCGACGTCCATGCCGAGGCGACCAGCGAGAAGCAGGCCATGGCCTATTTCCTCGACGGCCGCGCCAGCCTCGTTGTCGGCACCCATACCCATGCACCGACCTCGGATACCCGCATCCTGCCCGGCGGCACCGCCTATCAGTCCGATGCCGGCATGTGCGGCGACTATGATTCCGTGCTCGGCATGCAGAAGGACGAGCCGATCCGCCGCTTCCTGCAGAAGGTGCCGGGCGCAAGGCTGGAGCCGGCGACGGGCGAAGGCACGCTCTCGGGGGTCGCGGTCGATATCGACGATGCCACCGGCCTGGCGAAAGCGGTCTGGGCCGTTCGCGTCGGCCCGCATCTCAGCCAGGCCGTGCCGGACGCCTGGATTTCCTGACGCTTTCCGGCGTGCGCAGCGCTTGCACGCGGGCGGAGCCGGCGCCTATAAGGCCGGCTTCCAGCGCTTTCCGCCGCAACCTCTGAAGGTAACGAGCTCCCATGGCCGGCCATTCACAGTTCAAGAACATCATGCATCGCAAGGGCAAGCAGGATGCCGTGCGCTCGAAACTGTTCTCGAAACTGGCCCGCGAAATCACCGTCGCCGCCAAGATGGGCATGCCCGACATCAACATGAACCCGCGCCTGCGCATGGCGGTGCTTGCCGCGCGCGCCGAGAACATGCCGAAGGACAACATCCAGCGCGCCATCAACAAGGCAGCCGGCGGCGAAGGCGATAACTATGACGAGGTCCGCTACGAGGGCTACGGCCCCGGCGGCACCGCCGTCATCGTCGAGGCCCTGACCGACAACCGCAACCGCACCGCTTCCGCCGTACGCTCCTACTTCACCAAGTCGGGCGGTGCGCTGGGCGAGAGCAACTCGGTCTCCTTCATGTTCAACCGCGTCGGCGAGATCAGCTATCCGCCGGAGGCTGGCGATGCCGACACGGTGATGGAAGCCGCGATCGAGGCCGGGGCCGACGACGTGATCTCGGACGAGAACGGTCACACCATCCTCTGCGCCTTCGACGCCCTGAACGAAGTCTCCAAGGCGCTTGAGGCAGCACTCGGCGCCCCCGCCTCGGCCAAGCCGGTCTGGCGCCCGACGACGACGGCCCCGCTCGACGAGGAAAAAGCCGCCTCGATGATGCGTTTGATGGAAGCGCTCGACAACGACGACGACGTCCAGAACGTCTTCGCCAATTTCGAGATCGCCGACGACATCATGGCCAAGCTCAGCGCGTGAGCTGAAGCCAGCGTCCTCCATGCATCATGGCCGGGCTCGTCCCGGCCATTTGCGTTTTTGAAGCCTTGATATGGTGTGAGGACGCGGATACCCGCGACGCGTCCTATCGCCCGATCACCGCGTCCCAGAGCGGCAGGCTGATCAGCGCGCTCAGGAAGATCACCAGATAGGCGCCGCGCCGGAACGTTTGCTCCGAAGCCAGCCGGAAGCCATGCGTGCCGGCCCAGAGCCCGACGCCGTAGATTGCGAACAGCGGCACCGCCATCATGAGGGCCCCACCGGTCAGGATGCCCTTCCACCACAGGACCGTGCCGCTGATCAGCGTCGAGACGCCGAAGAAGGCCTGCATGTTGGCCCGCGTCTTGTGCCGGTCGTTGCGCTGCGCGCCGAGCCAAAACACCGCGAGCGGCATGCCGCCGATCGAGGCCATGCCGTTGAACAGCCCCGACAGGGCGCCCACCCCGAGCGAGAGCGGGATCGTCGGCCGCCCGTGATAGCGCCAGCCCGAGGCCATCAGGCCCACCGCACTGAGCACGAGCAGAGCGAGCACCCAGCGCATCGTCTCGCGGTCGAGCCAGATCAGCAGCCAGATTCCTGCCGGCAGGGCGAGCGTCGCGGTCAGCAGCAGCGGCAGGATTTCGCGCCATTCCGCCGTCTTGGCGCTGCGTGCCGCGATCGGCAGCGCGAAGGGCAGATCGATGAACCAGATCAGGCCGAGCGCCGCGACCGGCCCGAGGATCATCGAGGCCAGCGGCATGAACACCATCGCGAAGCCGAAGCCGGTGAAGCCACGCACCAGCCCGCCGAGCAGCGTTGCAGCCAGCAGGACGGCGATGCCATCGGCCGTGAGGCCCGGCATGAAGGAAGACAGGTTGAAGGACATGACACCGGATGAGGAAGAAAGATGCGGCGAACCATGCCCACGGGCGGGCGGCAAGAACAACTTTCCTTTTTGATGTCATCGATCAGGGGAATTCATCCAGCCCCATCGCGCGGCCTGTCTCGGCGCGGGACAAATCCGAAACATCCGCTAGGTTGAACCCGACATGGCACCCCCGATTCGCATCCTCGGCATCGATCCCGGCCTCCGGAAGACCGGCTGGGGCATCGTCGTCTCCGAAGGCAGCAAGCTCTCCTTCGTCGCCTGCGGCTGCGTCGAGAGCGACGGCGCGCTGCCGCTCGGCCAGCGCCTGCGGCAATTGCACGAGGGCCTGAACAAGGTCCTCGCCGCGCATCGCCCGCACGAGGCCGCTGTCGAGGAGACCTTCATCAACCGCGACCCGCAATCGGCGCTGAAGCTCGGCCAGGCCCGCGGCATCGCACTGGTCGTGCCGGCGCTCGCCGGACTCGATGTCGCGGAATACGCCGCCAACCTCGTCAAGAAGACCGTGGTCGGCGTCGGCCATGCCGACAAGAAGCAGGTCCAGGCGATGATTCGCGTGCTCCTGCCGAAGGCCGAGACCTCATCGGCCGACGCGGCGGACGCGCTCGCCGTAGCGATCTGCCATGCCCAGCATCGCGGCATGAAGGCGCTGGTCGCGCAGATGAAGGCATCATGAGCCTCATGCTGCCGAGCGACATTTTTCGCGACACTCCCTCGCGTGGGTCATCCCGGACGGAGCGAAGCGAAGATCCGGGATCCATTCCGGAACCTCACCGAGACATGTTCCGGAATGGATCCCGGGTCTCCCTACGGTCGCCCGGGATGACTCGTGGAGAAAATCGATGATCGGCAAGCTCAAGGGCCTGATCGATTCTTATGGTGAGGACCACGTCATCATCGACGTGCAGGGCGTCGGCTATGTCGTGCAGTGCTCGGCGCGCACGCTCCAGCGCCTTCCTCAGCCGGGCGAGGCCGCCGCGCTCTCGATCGAGACCCATGTCCGCGAGGATGCGATCCGCCTCTACGGCTTCATGTCCGACAATGAGCGCGACTGGTTCCGCCTGATGCAGGTCGTGCAGGGCGTCGGGGCCAAGGTCGCGCTCGCCATCCTCTCGACGCTCGATCCGGGCGGGCTGGCCACCGCCATCGCCACCAACGACAAGGCCGCGATCGCGCGCGCCCCCGGCGTCGGCCCCAAGCTCGCGCAACGCCTCTGCGCCGAGCTCAAGGACAAAGCCCCGGCCTTCGGCCATATCGATCCGGGCGTGGCGCAGCTCGCAGGCGCGCTGGAGGACAGGAAGCTGCCGCAGCCGATCGCCGACGCGGTGTCCGCGCTCGCCAATCTCGGCTATCCTCGGGCGCAGGCGGTGGCTGCCGTGGCGGCTGCCGCCAAGGCCGCCGGCGATGGGGCCGGCACGGCCCAGCTGATCAAGCTGGGCCTGAAGGAACTGGCGAAGTGAGCGAAGCGCCCGACGAGCTTCAATTGCGCGTCGTGACCGACAAGACCGAGCTCTGCCGCATCATGCTGGCGAGCTGGGGCTCGCACAGCATGATGATCGGCCTGCATGTCTACGACGTCGCCGAGATCGATGCGCTCGGCCTGTTCGACAGCTCGGGCAGGACCGCCGCGCTGGCGAGCTGGACGGTGCGGGGCGACAGCGCCTATCTCTGCGCACTCCATTCGCTGAAGCCGGGCGAAGGCGTCGCCATCCGCATGCTGGACGCCGTGATCTTCGCGGCACGCAAGGCCGGCGCCGGAAAACTGAAAGCCATGCTCACCAATGACAACATGCCCGGCATGACCTTCTACCAGCGCCGCGGATTCCGCCTCTCGGGGCTTTATCTGGAAGCGATCGACGCCTATCGCTCGGTCGTGCCTGGCATCATCAAGACAGGGTACAAGGACATTCCGATCCACGACGCCATCGAGCTGGAGATCGCGCTGTGAGCGACCCCAAGCGCTCCGGCCTGATGACGGCCGAACGCCGCGACGACGACAGCGAGACCTCGCTGCGGCCGCTCTCGCTGTCCGATTTCACCGGCCAGGCAGCGGCGCGTGCCAATCTCCAGGTCTTCATCAACGCGGCCAAGAGCCGTGGCGACGCGCTCGACCACGTCCTCTTCGTCGGGCCGCCCGGCCTCGGCAAGACGACGCTGGCGCAGATCGTCGCGCGCGAGCTCGGCGTCAATTTCCGCTCGACCTCCGGTCCCGTGATCGCCAAGGCCGGCGACCTCGCCGCCCAGCTCACCAATCTCGAAGAGCGCGACGTGCTCTTCATCGACGAGATCCACCGCCTCAACCCGGCCGTCGAGGAAATCCTCTATCCGGCGATGGAGGACTACCAGCTCGACCTGATCATCGGCGAAGGCCCGGCGGCGCGCTCGGTCAAGATCGACCTGCCCAAGTTCACCCTGGTCGGCGCCACCACCCGCGCCGGCCTTTTGACCACGCCCTTGCGGGACCGCTTCGGCATCCCGATCCGCCTGCAATTCTATACGGTCGAGGAGTTGCAGGGCATCGTCGCCCGCGGCGCCCGCGTGCTCGGCGTGCCGATGTCGAACGACGGCGCCAACGAGATCGCCAAGCGCTCCCGCGGCACGCCGCGCATCGCCGGGCGCCTGCTGCGCCGCGTCCGCGACTTCGCCATCGTCGACGGCGACCCGATCGTCACCCGCAAGGTCGCCGACAAGGCCCTCTCCCTGCTCGATGTCGACGCCATCGGCCTCGACCAGATGGACCGGCGCTATCTTACCACCGTCGCGATCAATTTCGGCGGCGGCCCGGTCGGAATCGAGACCATCGCCGCCTCGCTCTCCGAGCCGCGCGACGCCATCGAGGAGATCATCGAGCCCTTCCTGCTCCAGCAGGGCTTCATCCAGCGCACGCCGCGCGGACGCCTGCTGACACCCCACGCCTTCCGCCATCTCGGCATGCCGGAACCCTCGCGTGAGACGGCGCAGTTCGGGCTGTTCGGCAGCGATGAGGACGGTGAGTAAGGCCGGGCCATCGTCCCGCATATGAAGGACGCGGGCATCGCATCCTTCGCGCTTGATCGCATCGGATCAGTCGCTTTCGGAGTTCGCGCATGCCCGCTCTTCGCTTCGCCTCGTCGGCGGCACTCGCTCTCGGCCTGCTGGCCACCAGCAATGCATTCGCCGCCGACACCACGCCTGATGGCCCGGTGAAGGACGCTTATGCCGCCACCGTCAAGACGTTGGCCGCCTCGGGCGAGCCGCCCTGGCGCCCGCCGCATCGCGACAAGCTGATGAGCAAGGGTCTCGCTGCCCTCTTCGCCCGCGACGATCTCTATCAGGACGAGGCCGGCGAGATCGGCCATGTCGGCGCCGATCCCTTCATCAACGGCCAGGATGGCGAGGTGAAGAACCTCAAGGTCACGGTCACCGAGAAACCCGCGAACGGTCGGGCCCTAGTCAGCGCCGCCTTCCGCAGCTTCAAGCAGCCGGTCACGGTGCGCTTCCACATGGTCGAGGAAGGCGGCGGCTGGCGCATCGACGACATCGTCAACCGCTTCGAAGGCAAGGACTATTCGGTCCGCGACGAGCTGTCGAAGCCCTATGACTGCGGCTCCTTCATGAACAAGCCCTGCAAGCGCTGAACGCCTGCAGGACTGGGTATCGGCCTATGGCTGACGCGCGATCTTCGAGCGCATCATCGCCGGGCGAGCCCCGGCATCGTTCAACGCGCCGGACTTCGCCGCCTTCGGATTTTCGACCGGCCGCATCCCCTTGCTGGCGGTGCGGTTGGCGGGGCGCTCAGCCACCCGCTGGCGTTGCTTGAGCGCGAGGGCCTTGCGCGCGAGGCTGCGCTGGCTCGGCACCTTTGCCTTCTCCGCCCGGCGTGTGCGCTCGGCACCGACGCGCTTCAACGCTGCCGTCAGCGCGTCGGCCTTGGCCTTGGTTCCGGTATTGTCGCTGGCCGCCTTGGCGCCCTTCGGCTCGGCCTTGCCGCGCATCTCGCGCTTCTGGCGGCGGGCGCCGTCGCGCGCCTTGTCGCGCCGCTCGCGCAGCTTGGCGGCGAGATCGCGCAATTCATCGTCCGGGAGAGCCCCGATCGCACCGCGCTGGCTATGAGCGACGAGATCGCGTTCGGCCTTGTCGAGCAGCCGCGCGGTCGCCTTGCTGGATTGCGCCATGATAGGTCTCCGTTGCTGTGGTCACGCAACGGGCAACGCTTCTCCAGCGGAGCAGTTCCAGCCTTTCCGAAGCCGCATCTGTTGGTTATGGCAGCAGCAATCGCGCAATATCCGTCCGGAGCAGCATGAGCAGGGTCCACCGCCTCGACATCCGCGTTTATTACGAGGACACCGATTTTTCCGGCGTCGTCTATCACGCTTCCTATCTGCGCTTCATGGAGCGCGGCCGCACCGAGTTGATCCGCGCGCTCGGCGTCGAGCAGCGCGAGCTCTTCGACGGCGAGACGGCGCTCGGCTTCGCGGTCCGCAAGATGACGATCGATTTCCTGCGGCCCGCCGTGATGGACGACCTGCTGACGGTCGAGACCCGCTCGATCGCGGCCCGTGGCGCCACCATGGACATCGAGCAGCGCGTGCTGCGCGGCGAGGAGGTGCTGATTTCCGCGCAGGTCATGGTCGCCTGCGTCGGCGGCGGCCGGGCCCGGCGCATCCCGGATGGTTTGCGCAAACGGTTGATGCTCGACGACTGAGAAGGCCAACCACCCGGAGCCCTCATCCTGAGGAGCGCCGAAGGCGCGTCTCGAAGGATGCTTCAAGAGGCTCCCGAGCCATCTGGAACATCCTTCGAGACGCCGCTGACGCGGCTCCTCAGGATGAGGGCTTGTGTTGTTACGCCTAACAGTCGACGCAGCCCCACCCGCATGTTAGCGCTCCTTACATGAGCTGGAAGCGCGAACGCCCCGAGACACCCCGCGGTTATCACCATGGCAACCTCAAGGAGGAGCTGGTGCGGGCCGCGCTCGGGCTGATCCGGGAGAAAGGGCCGAACGGCTTCACCTTCGCCGAGGCCGCGCGCATGGCCGGCGTCAGCCCCGCCGCCCCCTATCGCCATTTCCGCGACCGCGACGAACTCCTGGCCGATGTCGCGGCCCGCGGCTTCCAGGCCTTCGAGGTGGCGCTGTCGCGCGCCTGGGACCAGGGCCGGCCCGATCCGGAGACTGCCTTTCACCGGCTCGGCCGCGCCTATCTCGCCTTCGCCCATGACGAACCGGCCTATTACTCCGCGATGTTCGAGGCCGGCGTGCCGCTGGACGCCAGCGCCGAGCTGCGGGCCGCCGCCGATAGCGCCTTTGCCTGTCTGCGTCAGGCATCGGAGGCCCTGATCGCGCAGCTCCCGCAGGGCAAGCGCCCCCCCGCCCTGATGATGGCGCTGCATATCTGGGCGATGTCGCATGGCATCGCCGCCCTGTTCGGCCGCGCCGATGGCGGTCGCCGCCCGCTGCCGATGTCGGCGTCCGACCTGCTGGAGGCCGGCACCCTGATCTATCTCCAGGGCCTCGGCATCGGCCGCAACAGCCCTCCGAAGCCGGACTGATTCATTTTCGCGGGCCGCGTTCTTGACAAGCGGCAGGGTCGGGCTCATCTATGTAAATGTGATTTACATTCACGTTCATGGATGGTGAGGGAGCAATGCCGATCGTCGAGAAACTGGACGAATATGGAAAGGGAGCCTGGATCGCCTTCGCGGTTCTCGGCTTCATCCTCTTCTGGCCCCTGGGTCTGGCGACCCTGGCCTTTCTTTTCTGGAGTGGACGCATGGGTTGTGGATATGCCGGAGACCGGTACGAGCACCGGATGAGCCGCCTTCAGGGCAAGATGGACCGCCTGCGGGAGCGCATGACCGGCCGCGAGGGTCGTTTCGGCGGCGGCTTCGGTGGTTGGGGCGGCCGCGGCGGCCCCACCAGCGGCAACCGCGCCTTCGACGAATACCGCGACGAGACGATCCGCCGGCTCGAGGATGAGCAGCGCGAGTTCCACGACTTCCTGGGCCGGCTGCGCATGGCCCGCGACAAGGCCGAGTTCGATCAGTTCATGACCGAGCGCCGCAACAACCCGCCGGCCAATACCCCGGCCCAGCCCGACGCGGCCTGACATCACCCCGCGACAGGCCCGTCATCGGGATAGCATCCAGCCCGCCTCGACATCTCGAGGCGGGTTTTTTCTTTCCGCGACGAGAAGCCGGGCGCCAGCCACCAAACGGCCCAATCTGACCTCGACTGGCGGGCCAAGTTCTTTGATAAACGCAAGTACTTCTTGCTATTCGCGCCAATCAAGCGCCTTGTGTAGAGAGCGCTGCCTTTGCGCGCTCTCCTCCCGCCCGAACAATTCGGCCGGCAATCAAAATCGAGACAGCCATGAAATCCGGCCACGGCAGGTTGATCCTGCGCGACGGTACGGACTTACCAATTGGCTATTGCCTTTTTCGCTCTGAAGTCGGCGTTGGATGCTACGGCATTCTCATAGGCAACATTCGGTCGGTTGGTCAGGATAGCTTCCTTAAGCCCATCAAGATCACCTTGAACAATGGCGATGCGTTGGTCGCATATGTCACCGGCCATTCCGAGCGGCATGTCCGGTTCGTCACGAATCTCGGCCGGCTGATGTCCCGATTCAAAGGCCGGTTGCCGCAGCGGACAGGCCCCTCGTTAGCTATCGCCCAGTAGGGCTGCTGATCTCGACGCGATTACGGCCGTCGAGCTTTGGACTCCATTGAAGACCGTAGCCTTTGACGCCCTCAAGCGGAGATACACCATGCTCAGCGGAATTGGCTCAGTCACGCTCCGCAGTGGCCGGGCGTTGCCTGTCAAATACCAGTTTGGCACGCATCAGGAGCATCATTGGGCCGGATACCTGATCGTCGATACGGCGCTCACCGATCCAAGCGAGTTTTCGTACAAGGTCCTCCTTCACTGCGATGGCGGCTCCGCCGTCGAGCTTGCCGTGACCAATTGGACGGATCGCTACATGACAGTGGTCGGGCGTCCGTTGCGAGAGTTCGACAGGGCCGCCTGAAGGCCCACGCGCCATTTGGCCAGCGACTGCCGGCCATTGTCACTGCAGGAGCGCATCTGAGCGACTTTAGGCCGGTTCTTTGCTGTCGGCGTAATCAGCATCGAGGAAAGATTGATGACGCATCACTATAAGATTGGGGAGAAGGTCAGCCTGTCGTTCGGCTTTCACGATCAGGACGCCATTGGAGTTTATGAGATCGTAGCGGTCCTGCCGACTCGCGTCGACGGTGAGCCTCAGTATCGCATTCGAGGCAGCGATGATCGGGAGCGCGTCATTGGTGAAGCTCAAATAGGCGCGGCAGGCAAAACTCTATCGGTCAGGCGTCCGCGGCGCCCTGACAATCCCATGACGAAAGAACTCAACCGCATTCGGGACAAGCACAATTGACGAGTGCCGGACGCGCTATGGCAGCCCCCGCTGCGTAAGGCTACGCGACCTACGCAATCCCGACGACACCGTCATCCCCTGCGACCGAATGGCGAAGGCGCCCGCAGCATTTCTGCCGCCGCGCCTGCGCCTCATCTCCCGCGTATACCCGACATTAACCTTGCCGGATGCTTAACTCGGTCTGGAGCATGCGTTCCGTGGGAAACCCTGTTTCGGCCCATCTTTCGCCGGATTCACGCGCGATTGGAGGGATACGGCATTTCCCCGGATCGCGGATCGGGCGGCGGCGTGGGGCTCCCGCGACGCAAGCGGCGGGGCTTGGACCGGGTTGGAGCCGCAAGGCACCCATCATCGGCCGTACCGCCTGGGTGAGAAGGATGACAGGATGAACCCCGCCGACGTCGCGCAGGCCGCGCCGCAGATCGACATGTCGTTCTGGACGCTGTTCTGGCACGCCCACATCGTCGTCAAGCTGGTCATGATGGGCCTGATCGGCGCCTCGGTCTGGTGCTGGTCGATCATCGTCGACAAGACCCTGCTCTATCGGCGGACGCGCAAGGACATGGACGCCTTCGAGGAGGTGTTCTGGTCCGGCCGCTCGCTCGAGGAGCTCTATCGCGACCTCGCCGGCAAGCCGGTCAACGACATGGCCGCGGTCTTCGTCGCGGCGATGCGCGAGTGGAAGCGCTCCTTCGAGAATGGCGGCCGCTCGGTCGCCAGCCTGTCGCAGCGCATCGACAAGGTGCTCGACGTCACCATCCAGCGCGAGACCGAGCGGCTCGAATCCAAGCTGCTCGTGCTCTCGACCATCGCCTCGGCGGCTCCCTTCATCGGCCTGTTCGGTACGGTCTGGGGCATCATGACCTCGTTCACCGCCATCGCGGTCTCCAAGAATTCCTCGCTCGCCGTCGTCGCGCCCGGTATCGCCGAAGCGCTCTTCGCGACCGCGATCGGCCTCTTCGCCGCCATTCCCGCGCTGATGGCCTACAACAAGCTCCAGGCCGAGGTCGCCAAGGCGCAAGGCCGTCTCGAAGCCTTCGCCGACGAGTTCTCCGCGATCCTGTCGCGGCAGATCGACGAACGCATGGCCGCGTGAGGGGCTGATCGATGGGTATGTCAGCCGCTTCAGGCGCAAAGGGCTCCGGTCGCCGGGGCCGGCGCGGGCGCCGCCACGGCGCCATCGCCGAGATCAACATGACGCCGTTCATCGACGTCATGCTGGTGTTGCTCATCATCTTCATGGTCGCAGCCCCGCTGATCGCGACCGGCGTCCCGCTTGACCTGCCGCAGACCGGCGCCAAGCCGATCAATGTCGACCAGAAGCCCTTGACCATCGCCATCGACAGCAAGGGCCAGATCTTCCTGCAGGACGAGCCGACGCTCGAGCCTGATCTCGTCGCCAAGCTCCAGGGCCTGGCCAAGCAGGGCTTCGACGAGCGCGTCTATGTTCGTGGCGACAAGCTGGTCGATTACGGCCGCGTCGCCTCGGTGATGTCGACCATCACCGCCGCCGGCTTCAAGCGGGTCGCGCTCGTCACCGAGCCCGCGAGCCGCTGAAGGTTGAGAGAGTAAGGGTGTTCAGGGCGTGAAGCTTTCGACCTCCGAACCTGGCATGCTGGTGTCGGCGCTCGGCCACGTGACGTTCCTCGTCGCGGGGCTGCTGGCGTTCTCGTCGCCGACGCCGCTGCCGGAGAACGAGGAGGCGATCGCCGTCGAGGTCATCGATCCCAGTGCCCTCAACCAGGTGACGCGTGGCGAGCGCAGCGCCGAGAAGGTCCAGGCCCAGCCCACCCCGCGTGCCGAGCGTCAGTCCGAAATGGTCGAGCGCAAGGAAGCCGGCGAGGCCAAGACCGATACGCCCGCCCCGCCCTCGCGCCCGGTCGAACTGAAGACCGCCGAGAACAACGCCTCGACGCCTCCGCCGCCGGCCCGTCCGGCCGAACAGCCCAAGCCCGAGACCAAGCCGCCCGAGCCCGCCAAGCAGCCGCCGCAGAAGAGCGAGGCTGCTGCCGCCCGCGAGGCCGAGCAGAAGCGCGAGGAACAGGCCAAGCTCGCCGAGGAGGCTGAACTCGCCTCGAAGGCGAAACAGGCCGAGGAGGAGGCGAAGGCCACCGCCAAGGCCAAGGCGGAAGCCGACGCCCAGGCTGCCAAGCGCGCCGCCGATGCCAAGGCCAAGGCCGAGGCGCTCGCCAAGGCGGAAGCCGACAAGGCTGCGAAGGAAAAGGCGGAGGCGGCCGCCAAGGCAAAGGCGGAGGCCGAGCAGAAGGCGAAGATCGCCGCCGCGGCGAAGGCGAAGCAGGAGGCGGAGGCCAAGGCGAAGAAGGAGGCGGAGATCGCCAAGAACTTCAACGCCAGCGACATCGCCAAGTTGCTCCAGTCCAAGGAGAAGGCGCAATCCTCCGGCTCTTCGGCGCCACAGATCAACCGCACAGCCTCGCTCGGCACCGAGCGCGGGTCTTCGCAGAAGCTCAGCCCCTCGCTCAGGGCCCAGCTCATCGGCATCATCCAGGATCAGCTCCTGAAGTGCTGGAACGTGCCGATCGCGCTCGCCAACGCCCGTGGCGGCAGCAATGTCGTGCCGTCCGTGCGGATGAAGCTCAACACCGACGGCTCGCTCATCGGCCAGCCCGGCGTGATCAATTCGTCCGCCGATCCGCTCTTCCGGGTCGCCGCCGATTCGGCGCTGACCGCCACCCGCCGCTGCGCGCCGTTGCGCATCCCGGCTCAATTCGCCTCCTATTACGACGACTGGCGTGATGTCGTCGTCAATTTCGACGCCAGGGACGTCATGTGACCCCGATGATCGACCGCACCCCCCTTCCCCGTCTCGCGGCTGCGCCCACCCGCCGCCGTCTCCTTGCCACCGCCGGCGCAGCGCTGCTGCTGCCCACCGCGGCCAAGGCCGAGCTCATCATCAATCTGACCGGCGGCGCCTTCCAGCCGATGCCGATCGCCATCGCCGATTTCGGCGGCGAAGGCGGCGTGCTCGTCTCCGGCGTGATCACCAACAACCTGAAGCGCTGCGGCTACTTCACCCCCATCGACAAGAGCCGCCATCCCGAGAAGAACCCGCCCTTCGACGCGGCGCCGCAGTTCCAGGCCTGGCAGGCCGCCGGCGTGCAGGCCCTCGTCACCGGCCGCGTCTCCCGCGAGGCCGGCCGCATCCGCGCCGAGTTCCGGCTCTGGGACGTCGCCACCGGCACCCAGACCGACGGCCAGCAATATTTCACCGACCCGAGCAACAACCGCCGCGTCGGTCACATCATCTCGGATGCGATCTTCTCGAAGATCACCGGGCTCGGCGGCTTCTTCGATACCCGCGTCGTCTTCGTCGACGAATCCGGGCCGAAGGAGACCCGCCGCAAGCGCCTCGCCATCATGGACCAGGATGGCGCCAATGTGCGCTACCTGACCAATGGCGACGTCTCGGTCGTGACGCCGCGCTACTCCCCGATCTCGCAGGACGTCGCGTTCATGTCGCAGCGCCAGGGCGAGCAGCCGCGCGTACAGGTCCTCAACATCGAGACCGGCCAGCGCCAGATCGTCGGCAACTTCCCGGATATGAGCTCGAGCCCGCGCTTCGCGCCGAACGGCCAGCGCGTCGTGCTCTCGCTGCAGCAGGGCGGCAACGCCAATCTCTACGCCATCGACATCGGCTCGCGCACGACCCAGCGCCTGACCTCGACGGCGGCGATCGACACCTCGCCCTCCTATGCGCCTGACGGCTCGCGCATCGTCTTCGAGAGCGACCGCGGCGGCCAGCAGCAGCTTTACGTGATGCCGGCCGGCGGCGGCGAGGGCCAGCGCATCTCCTTTGGCCAGGGCCGCTATTCGCAGCCCTCCTGGTCGCCGCGCGGCGATCTCATCGCCTTCACCCGCCAGGGCGGCGGCGGCTTCGCCATCGGCGTGATGCGGCCGGACGGCTCGGGCGAGCGTATCCTGACCGAGGGCTTCCACAACGAGGCTCCGAACTGGGCGCCGAACGGCCAGTACCTGATGTTCTTCCGCGATCCCGGCGGACAGTCCGGCGGCAAGCTCTATATGGTCGACATCACCGGGCGCGTCGAAGTGCCCGTGCCGACCCCGGCCTTCGCCTCCGACCCGACCTGGTCGCCGCTGCTCAGCGGCGGGCGCTGAGGCGAAAAGCGATCGTCACCTGTGGATTCTGCGAAGCCGCCCGACGAGTTCGGGCGGCTTCTGCTTTTTAGGGCCCAACCGCTGGCCCGCTCAGTCGCGATAGACCGGTTCCTCGGTGTCGAGCTGCCGGCGGATCGAGGCCAGGTGGAGCCGCGCGGATTCCGGATCGCCCTCGCGCATCTGGCGATAGGCCGCCTCCGCGATCTCGGGCTTCACCGGCTTGACCTCGCGCCCCGTCGCCAGCGCCAGCGCCTGCACCTCGCAGGCACGCTCCAGATAATAGAGATCGTCCCAGGCCTCGGCGATGGTCGGCCCGAGCACCATGACGCCGTGATGCTTCATGAAGACGATATCGGCATCGCCGACCGCAGCCGCGATGCGGTCGCCCTCGCGCTCGTCCAAAGCCAACCCGTTATAGTCGCGGTCGACAACGGTGCGGCCGTAGAACTTCAGCGCCGTCTGGCCGGCGAAGATCAGCGGATCGCCCTCGGTCATCGAAAGCGCCGTCGCGTAAGGCATATGCGTGTGGAAGGCGACCTTGGCGCGCGGGACGTTCTTGTGGACCCGGGCGTGGATGTAGAAGGCGGTCGCCTCCGGCTGGCCCTCGCCTGAGACGACTTGGCCGTGGAAGTCGCAGATCAGCAGCTTCGAGGCGGTCAGCTCCCGGAAGGCCCAGCCATAGGGATTGACGATGAAGAGGTCGTCATAGCCCGGCACCAGCGCGGAGAAATGGTTGCAGATGCCCTCCTCGAAGCCGTAGCGCGCCGCCATCCGGAAGGTCGCGGCGAGATCGCGGCGCGCCTCCCAGACGATATCGGAATCGAGGTCGGGCTGGTTAGGGCCGCGGATCGGCGCCACGCTCGCAACAGCGGAATTGAGGGAATGAGCCATCGCGATCTCCGGTCGGGACTGGAAGGTGGGCCGAGGCAGGGCCGCATCTCCTCACGATAGACCGGAGGGCGCGAAAGATGCGCTGCAATTCTGCACCCTGTTTGCGCAATTTTTTCGCGATCAGCCCGAGACTTGACCTGCCCTCAGGCCTGACGCCGGCCGCGCCATCTCGCGGCGTAAGGCAGGATGAACATGTAGAGCCCGCTGAACAGCAGCAGCAGGGGCGAATAGACGATCCAGGCCGGCGGCTCGCCGCGCGCCATCGCGGCGAAATTCGCGAGGACGGTGGCCGTGAAAATGATCGACAGCCAGCGATGGCCCTGCCGGATTGCAGTGCTCCAGGTCAAGGAAAGCTCCTTTTATGAGGGGATAGGAGGAGTGGCGCCGCCTCAGCCGGCGCGCGCCACGACCTCTTCCAGCTTGGCGAAGAACTGCTGCCAGCCGGCCTTGGCGCCGCCGAGGGCCTGCTTCTGCTCCGGCCGGAAGCCGACCTGTTCCATGCGCAGATGCGTGCCCTTGGGCGACGGCGTCAGCGTGAAGGTCACGACGCTCTTGAGGGCATAGGCCGGGTCATCATGCGCGAAATCCCAGCTATAGGAGAGCGAGCGGTTGGGCTCCACGGCCAGCACCTCGCAGTCCAGCACCCCGCCCCAGTCGCCGCTCAGATTGAAGCGATGGCCGACGGTCGGCACGAAGTCGTTCTTCATCAGCCATTCGGCGATCAGATGCGGCTGCGTCAGCGCACGCCAGAGCTTCTCCGGTGGATGGGGCATCTCGCGCTCGACGATGACGGAGCGGGTTTCGGTCATTGGTCCATCCTCTTGAGCAGGTCTTCGAGATCGTCGAACCGGCTTTCCCAGTAGCCGGTCATGCGGTTCGTCCAGTCGGCGAGAGGCGCGAGCGCCGCGAGCTGCGCGCTGTAATGCGTCTGCCGGCCCTGATGGCGGTCCCGCACCAGCCCGGCCTGCTTCAGCATGGCCAAGTGCTTCGAGACAGCCGGCTGCGACACGCCGGCCTGTGCGGTCAGCGCCGCGACCGTCTGTTCGCCCTGGCTGCACAGGCACTCGAAAATGCCCCGCCGCGTCGGGTCGGAAAGCGTCCTGAAGAGAAGGTCATGCGTGCCGGGCATCGGAATTCCATAACCATATGGCTATGATTTATCCATAACCAAACAGCTATGAATTCGTCAACCGGAAAGCTCCGATCTTTTTTTGCCGGGTGGTGTCACCCTGCGGCCCAACCCATGGTCGATGAGGCAGGCAAGCCGCCCTGCGGAGCATTCCTGTGCTCCCGACGCAACAGCCCGGCTCGCAAACGCCTTTCGCCACATTTGGTTAACCATAAGCCGCAATGCCGCCACTTCGCCCTGATTTGGCAAGGTCTCGTTTAGGTTGACGCTTCATTGATGAGGCTTCGCGAAGCCCTCCTCGAAGTGCGCGCCACAAAATTCGATTGCCCCGGAGTTCAGCCATGTTGACCACTCTCCTTCCCGGCGGCCGTGCCGTCCGTTTCGCCGCCGCCATCGCCGCCACGCTCGCGCTCGGCGCCTGCGCCAAGGACCAGAATGCCGACGCCTCGGGCTTCGGCGCCGGCGGCGCCGCGACCCCGGGCAGCGCGCAGGACTTCGTCGTCAATGTCGGCGACCGCGTCTTCTTCGAGACCGACTCCACCGACCTGACCCCGACCGCGACCGCCACCCTCGACAAGCAGGCCGGCTGGCTGCAGCGCTATCCGCGCTACACCTTCACCGTCGAAGGCCATGCCGACGAGCGCGGCACCCGCGAGTACAACTATTCGCTCGGCGCCCGCCGCGGCCAGACCGTGCGTGACTACCTCGCCTCGCGTGGCATCGCGGCCAACCGCATGCGCACCATTTCCTACGGCAAGGAGCGCCCGGTCGCGGTCTGCAACGACATCTCCTGCTGGTCGCAGAACCGCCGCTCCGTCACGGTGCTGGACGGCGCCGGCGGCGCGCCTGGCGTCTGATCGCTGCGCAGTTAGAAAAGAAAAGGCCCCGGACGACATCGTCCGGGGCCTTTTCTGTTTCCGGGCGGAAGCCGTCACCCCACCGCGGTCGGGATCAGGCTGCGCGCCACGCCTTCGATCCGTTCGGCTGCCGCGACGAGCGCTTCCGCCGCCCGGTCCTCGACCTCGCCGAGCCGCTGGTCGGCAGCCCCGGCATTGCCCTGCGTCGCCGCGAGGTCGGCTTCCAGCTTCGCCAGTCGCCGCTTCAGCTCATGGACCTCGTCGGCCACCATCAGCGCGGCCATGACGTGCAGGCGCATGTCGCCGATCTCGCCGAAGGCCTCGCGCATTTCGCCGATCTTCTCGTCAAAGAACCGGGCGAGCCCCTCAAGATGGCCCTCCTCGCCTTCTCCGCAGGCCATGCGGTAGGCTTTCCCGGCGATCATGACGTTGACTTGCGGCATTCCCTCTCCAGTCCTTGCTCTAGCTTGCCTCGGGCTCCGGCGGCTGTTGCGCCTCCACCCGCGCGATCACGGCGCCGACGACGTTCATCGCCCGCTCCAGCCGCTGGTCGACATCGGCGGCGGCCGTCTCGACCTGCCCGAGCCGCGCCATGGCGCCGTCGAGATCGGCCGCAAGGCGCGCGCGATCGTCCTGCATCAGGGCGAGTTCGGTTTCGAGGTTGCCATGTCCACGCTCAGCCTCGACCCGCCGCCGCGCCGCCGCTTCCAGCTGCCCCAGCGCCGTATCCAGGCGCGCCAGCGCATTGTCCAGCATCAGGCTCGCCACCGTCGTTCTCCTTTCAGATCGAAGCCGGCTCACACGATTCGTCCAGCGAATTTACATGAGAACGCGGGAAAACAGGAATCGGCCCCATCCGAGAGCGTGAACGCGCCGGTTCGGACGGAACCATGCGAAAAACCTGCGGCAACCGGCTACTGCGACCCTGAAACCCGGCTTCCGCGAATTGACTCGTGGCGAGCGCAAGGCCTAATCCACCGGTCCTTTTCCAAGCCTGCCGACATCGCCTGCCCGCCGGCCCCATTCCTGCCTTTCCCGCAGGTTCGGATCGGCCTCAAGCCCGCCAGACTTAAAGCTCGTGAGATCATCATGACCACCATCGACCGCGCCCAGCACGACAAACTCGCCAACGCCATCCGCGGCCTGGCGATGGACGGTGTCGAGAAGGCCAAGTCCGGCCATCCCGGCCTGCCGATGGGCGCTGCCGACGTTGCCGCCGTGCTGTTTACCCGCGTGATGAAATATGACGCCGCCGATCCGCGCTGGCCGGACCGCGACCGCTTCGTGCTCTCCGCCGGCCACGGCTCGATGCTGCTCTACGCCCTGCTCTATCTCACCGGTGCGCCCGGCATGGCGCTCGACGACCTCAAGGCCTTCCGCCAGATCGAGTCGAAGACCCCCGGCCACCCCGAGAACTTCATGACCGCCGGCGTCGAGACCACCACCGGCCCGCTCGGCCAGGGGCTGGCCACCGCCGTCGGCATGGCGATGGCCGAGCGCATGCTCGCCGCCGAGTTCGGCAAGAAGGTCGTGGATCACCACACCTATGTGCTGGCGTCCGACGGCGACCTGATGGAGGGCATCAGCCAGGAGGCGATCGCGCTCGCCGGCCACCAGAAGCTCAGCAAGCTGATCGTGCTCTGGGACGATAACGGCATCTCGATCGACGGCCCCCTGACCATCACCGACAATGTCGACCAGGTCGCGCGCTTCAAGGCCTGCGGCTGGCGCTCCGAGCGCGTCGACGGCCATGACCCCGAGGCAATCGAGGCCGCGATCCGCCGCGCCCAGAAGTCGAACAAGCCGACCATGATCGCCTGCAAGACCGTGATCGGCTTCGGCGCGCCGAAGAAGGCCGGCACCTCCAAGGCCCATGGCGAGCCGCTCGGCGCCGAGGAGCTTGCCGCCGCCAAGAAGGCGCTCGGCATCACCGGCGGGCCCTTCGAGGTCGCCGCCGACGTGCTCAAGGCCTGGCGCGGCTTCGGCGCTGCCGGCGCCGCCGCCCACAAGGACTGGAGCGAGCGCTTCGCCACCCTCTCCGAGCGCAAGCGTGGCGAGTTCGACCGCCGCCTCGTGCACGGTGTCCCGGCCAAGCTCGACAAGGCGATCCTCGCCCACAAGAAGGCGCTGATCGCCGCGCCGCAGGCCGTCGCGACCCGCAAGGCGTCGGAGCTGGCGCTGGAAGCCATCATCCCGGTCATGCCGGAGCTGGTGATGGGCTCGGCCGACCTGACCCCCTCCAACAACACCCGCACCAAGGCCGCCGAGGACTTCACCCCGAAGACCCCGAAGGGCCGCTATGTCCGCTACGGCATCCGCGAGCACGGCATGGCGGCCGCGATGAACGGCATCACCCTGCATGGCGGCTTCCGCACCGCCGGCGGCACCTTCCTGGTCTTCGCCGACTATGCCCGCCCCTCGATGCGGCTGGCCGCGCTGATGGGCGCCCCGGTCGTCTATGTCATGACCCATGACTCGATCGGCCTCGGCGAGGACGGCCCGACCCACCAGCCGGTCGAGCAGATCGCCAGCTTGCGCGCCATGCCGAACATGCGCGTTTTCCGCCCGGCCGACACGATCGAGACCGCGGAAGCCTGGCAGGCCGCGCTGGAACGCACCAACGGCCCGACGGTGCTCGCGCTCTCGCGCCAGAACCTGCCGCAGCTGCGCACCGACGCCTCCGCCAAGAACCGCTCGGCCACCGGCGCCTATGAGCTTCTGGCGGCTGAAGGCGGCAAGGCCCAGGTCTCGCTCTTCGCCTCGGGCTCCGAGGTCGAGCTCGCCGTCGCCGCGCGCAAGCTGCTCGCCGAGAAGGGCGTTCGCGCCCGCGTCGTCTCCGTGCCTTCGCTCGAGCTCTTCCTGGAGCAGGACGAGGCAACCCAGGCAGCGATCGTCGGCTCGGCCCCGGTCAAGATCGCGGTCGAGGCCGGCGTGCGCTTCGGCTGGGATGCCGTGATCGGCCATGACGGCACCTTCATCGGCATGCACTCCTTCGGCGCCAGCGGCCCCTACAAGGAGGTCTACAAGCATTTCGGTATCACGGCGGAGGCGATCGCCGACGCCGCGATGAAGCAGCACAACGCCTGAGGGCCGGCCGCAGGCAGGGCTGATATTCCCGAAAGACATCTTGCGTTCGGCCATTCTTTGGCCGAATTGCCCGCGTGGATAGCGACGGCATCGCCGTTTCGCTCGGCGAAGGAGAGGAAGATATGACGGTGAAGGTAGCGATCAACGGCTTCGGCCGCATCGGGCGCAACGTCCTGCGCGCGATCATCGAGTCGAAGCGCAAGGATATCGAGGTCGTGGCGATCAACGATCTCGGCCCGGTCGAGACCAACGCCCATCTCTTCCGCTTCGACTCCGTCCATGGCCGCTTCCCCGGCACCGTGACCGTCTCCGGCGACACGATCGATGTCGGCCGCGGCCCGATCAAGGTCACCGCGATCCGCGATCCCAAGGACCTGCCGCACAAGGCGCTCGGCGTCGACATCGCCTTCGAGTGCACCGGCATCTTCACCACCCGCGACAAGGCCGCCGCGCATCTCGCCGCCGGCGCCAAGCGCGTGCTGGTCTCCGCCCCCTGCGACGGCGCCGACCTGACCGTCGTCTTCGGCGTCAACCATCACGAGCTGACCAAGGACCACGTCGTCGTCTCGAACGCCTCCTGCACCACGAACTGCCTCGCGCCGGTCGTGCGCGTGCTGCATGACAGCATGGGCATCGACAAGGGCTTCATGACGACGATCCATGCCTATACCGGCGACCAGCCGACGCTGGATACGATGCACAAGGATCTCTATCGCGGCCGCGCCGCCGCGCTCTCGATGATCCCGACCTCGACCGGTGCCGCCAAGGCGATCGGCCTCGTCATCCCCGATCTGAAAGGCCGTCTCGACGGCACCTCGATCCGCGTTCCCACCCCGAACGTCTCGGTCGTCGACTTCAAGTTCATCTCGAAGCGCAAGACCACGGTCGAGAAGGTCAACGAGGCCATCATCAAGGCCTCGAAGCGCGGCCCGCTCAAGGGCATCCTCGCCGTCACCGACCAGCCGAACGTCTCGATCGACTTCAACCACGATCCGGCGTCCTCGACCTTCGCCCTCGACCAGACCAAGGTCATGGACGACAAGTTCGTGCGCGTGCTGTCCTGGTACGACAACGAATGGGGCTTCTCGAACCGCATGAGCGACACCGCCGTCGCCATGGGCGCCCTGCTCTGAACCGTCTTACCAAGGCCACGTTCCTCCGTCAGGGCGTGGCCTTGTCCCTGAACAGCAGCAGAAACGGACCGAGCATGGCCAAGATCGAGCCGACAGTAGCGACCCCGCCCGCCCCCCAGACCGAGGCTGCCTCCGCACCGGCCAACCTGGCGCCGGTCCCGGCCTTCCCCTCCGCTGCGGCCCCTGCCCCTGCTCCCGCTCCGGCCCCGGCTCCGATACGCGCCGAGCCGGCGACGGTCGCGACCGAGCCGCGCAAGCTCGACCAGCTCTCCCGCATCGAGGAGAAGGCGGCGCGCATCGAGGAGAAATTCGCCCGCTACGAGGCCGTCCTGACCCGCGCCGAAGCCTCGCTGGAGCGCTCGGCCGGCAAGGTCGACAATGCGGTGGGCACGCTCGACATCGGCGGCATCCGCAACGAGATCGCCGCCCTGCGCCAGCGCGTCGATGCGACGCCGCGGGCCGGCACGCTCTTCGTCACCGCCGCCGTGACCGCGGTGCTCACCGTGCTGCTCACCATCCTCGTCCTGAAATTCGGCGTGCCCGGCCTGTTTGGCGGCCTGCTGCCGCGATGAGCGCCTTCCGCACTCTCGACGACGCCGATCTTGCGGGCAAGCGGGTGCTTGTCCGCGTCGACCTCAACGTTCCCATGGACGGCGACAAGGTCAGCGACACCACCCGCATCGACCGCATCCTGCCGACGATCCGCGAGATCGCCGACAAGGGCGGCAAGGTCGTGCTGCTCGCGCATTTCGGCCGGCCGAAGGGCCGCGACGACAAGAACAGCCTGCGGCAGGTCGTGCCGGCACTGACACAGGCGCTCGGCCGCCCCGTCACCTTCGTCGACGATTGCATCGGCGAACCGGTTGCAAAGGCGCTTGCCGCCGCCAGGAACGGCGACGTCCTGCTGCTGGAGAACACCCGCTTCCACGCCGGCGACGAGAAGAACGATCCCGACTTCGTCAGGGCGCTCGCCGCCAATGGCGACCTCTATGTCAACGACGCCTTCTCGGCCGCGCACCGGGCGCACGCCTCGACCGAAGGCCTCGCCCATGTCCTGCCGGCCTATGCCGGGCGCACCATGCAGGCGGAGCTCGAAGCCCTTTCCGCCGGCCTCGACAACCCCACCCGCCCCGTGATGGCGATCGTCGGCGGCGCCAAAGTCTCGACCAAGCTCGACCTGCTCGGCAATCTGGTGAAGAAGGTCGATGTCCTCGCCATCGGCGGCGGCATGGCCAACACCTTCCTTGCCGCGCGCGGTGTGAACGTCGGCAAGTCGCTCTGCGAACATGATCTCGTCGGCACAGCCCGCGAGATCGAGGAGAAGGCCAAGGCCGCCGGCTGCGAGATCCTGCTGCCGGTCGATGCGCTGGTGGCGCGCGAGTTCAAGGCTCATCCCGGCCATCGCGTCGTGCCGGTCGGTGAAGTCGGCGCCGACGAGATGATTCTCGATGCCGGCCCGCTCTCGATCGCCGAAGTCGTGCTGCGGTTGGAGAAGGTCAAGACGCTGGTCTGGAACGGCCCCTTCGGCGCCTTCGAGCTGCCGCCCTTCGACACAGCGACGGTCGCCGTCGCCAAGGCCGCGGCCAGGCACGTCAAGGCCGGCGATCTCGTCGCGGTCGCCGGTGGCGGCGACACCGTCGCGGCGATGAACCATGCCGGCGTCATCGACGACCTGTCCTATGTCTCGACGGCGGGTGGCGCCTTCCTCGAATGGATGGAAGGCAAGGCCCTGCCGGGCGTCGAGGCCCTGCGGAAGCGCTGATCCGGGCATTGACCGTGCGGGCCGCTCCGACAACGGGGCGGCCGCTCGCGTTTTAAGCTTTCCACCCACCCGGCTTTGCGCCGGGAGCCTGTCCGCACTACATCTTTCGCCATATCCGTTTTCAAAAGGGGAGTGCCATCGTGGCCCGTATCACGCTTCGCCAGTTGCTCGATCATGCCGCCGAGAACGACTACGGCGTGCCCGCCTTCAACATCAACAACATGGAGCAGGCGCTGGCGATCATGGCGGCGGCCGACGCGACCGACGCGCCCGTCATCATCCAGGCCTCGCGCGGCGCCCGCAGCTACGCCAACGACATCATGCTCAAGCACATGATGGATGCCGTCACCGAGATCTATCCGCATATTCCGGTCTGCGTGCATCTCGACCACGGCAACGAGCCGGCGACCTGCATGACCGCGATCCAGGCCGGCTTCACCTCGGTGATGATGGACGGCTCCCTCAAGGCCGACGGCAAGACGCCGGGCGACTGGGACTACAATGTCGGCGTGACCAAGACGGTAACCGACATGTCCCATCTCGGCGGCATCTCGGTCGAGGGCGAACTCGGCGTGCTCGGCTCGCTGGAATCCGGCGAGGGCGAGAAGGAGGACGGCCACGGCTTCGAGGGCAAGCTCAGCCACGACCAGCTCCTGACCAATCCCGACGAAGCCGTGAAGTTCGTCGCCGAGACCAAGGTCGATGCGCTCGCGATCGCCATGGGCACCTCGCATGGCGCCTACAAGTTCACCCGCAAGCCCGATGGGGCGATCCTGGCGATGCATGTCATCGAGGAGATCCACAAGCTGCTGCCGAACACGCATCTCGTCATGCATGGCTCGTCCAGCGTTCCGCAGGACCTTCAGGACGTCATCAACCAGTATGGCGGCAAGATGCCCCAGACCTGGGGCGTGCCGGTCGAGGAGATCCAGCGCGGCATCAAGCACGGCGTGCGCAAGATCAACATCGACACCGACAACCGCATGGCGATGACCGGCCAGATCCGCAAGATCCTCTCGGAGAACCCCGGCGAGTTCGACCCGCGCAAGTATCTGAAGCCCGCCATGGAAGCGATGACCAAGCTCTGCAAGCAGCGCCTCGAGGAGTTCAACACCGCCGGCCAGGCCTCGAAGATCAAGCGCGTCATCACGCTGGCCGAGATGGCCAAGCGCTACGCCAAGGGCGAGCTCGACCCGACCTTCGGCGCCAAGAAGGCGGCCTGAAAGAAAAGAGCCGCCGGAGCGATCCGGCGGCTCTTCCTTTTCGTCAACGGTGGCGCCTCAAACGCCGATCTTCCCCCCGCCCTTCCGAGTGATCGCCACCACGGAAGGCCGCACCGGCATGTCCGGCTTGAAATCCGGCCAGCGGGTCGAGAGGTCCTCGTAATAGGAGCGGCGGCCGAATTCGGGCCAGTCCGGCCCATCGTCACCCGGATGCTGCACGGCGACGAAGGCGGTGGTGTCGTCCGGCGTGAAGCAGGGGCCGCACATCTCCGCGCCATGCGGCACGCGGTAGAACAGCTTCGAGGTCCGGCGCGCGCCACCCTCGGTATCGACCGCCCAGAGCCCGTCTGTGCGCCCGGTCACGTCGATGCCGTTCCCATCCGTCGCGACCCAGAGCCGCCCGGCGGAATCGACCACGGCATTGTCGGGCATGCCGAACCAGCCGTTCTTGGTCGTATCGGTCGAGAAGCTCGCACCGACCGCCGCGACGGATGGATCGCCGCATGTCAGCAGGATCTCCCAGCGCCCTCTGGTCGCCGTGTGATCGCCATCGGCCTCGGCGATCTCGATGATATGGCCGAAGGCGTTCTTGGCACGCGGATTGGCGGCGTCGACTTGCTCGTCCTTGCGGCTCGTATTGTTGGTCAGCATCACATAGACGCGCCCCGTCACCGGGTTCGGCGTGATGTCTTCCGGCCGGTCCATCTTGGTGGCGCCGAGCAGGTCGCCGGCGCGGCGGGCCTCGATCAGCACGTCGGCCTGGCTCTGGAAGCCGTTCGCGGCCGTGAGCGGCCCCTGCCCAAAGACCAGCGGCAGCCATTCATGCGTGCCCTCCGCCGCGAACTTGGCGACATAGAGCGTGCCGGCATCGAGCAGGTCGAGATTGCTGGCGCGGTTGTTCGGGTCGAACCGGCCCGTCGTCACGAACTTGTAGACATAATCAAAGCGCTCATCGTCGCCGAGATAGGCGACCACGCGCCCGTCTTTGGCGACGATCATGTCGGCGCCCTCATGCTTGAAGCGGCCGAGCGCGGTGCGCTTCTTTGGCACCGAGTTCGGATCGAACGGATCGACCTCGACCACCCAGCCGAAGCGATTGGCCGCGTTCGGCTCCCTGGCGAGGTTGAAGCGCTCCTCGAAGCGACCCCAGGCATAAGGCGAGGACGGCACGGCGAGGCGCTTGTAATTGGCTTCCTCGCGATGGCCCTCCGGCAGCTTGCCGGAGAAATAGCCGTGGAAGTTCTCCTCGCCCGAGACGAAGGTGCCCCAGGGCGTCAGCGCGCCCGAGCAGTTATTGAGCGTGCCCAGTACCTTGCGGCCCGTGGCGTCAGCCTTGGTCTGCACGCGCTCATGGCCGGCGACCGGTCCCGAGAGCTGCATCTCGGTGGCGGCGGTGATGCGGCGGTTGTACTTGGAATCCCTGACCAGCGCCCATTCGCTGCCGGTCTTGCGGATTTCCGCGACGGTCGCGCCATGAGCCATCGCCTCGATCGCGAAGCGCTCCGGCGTCGCGTTCTTCAGGACGGGCTTGCCGTCCTTCATCTCGACCACGCCCGGGAACATCAGATGCGGGTTGGTGTATTCGTGATTGACGAAGAGCAGCCCGTGGGCAGACGGGTCGGCCGCGCCCATCATCGGCACATAGCCGACGAAGTCGTTGTTGTAGCCGAACTGCTTGCTCTGGGCCTCCGCGCTCTGCTTTGCCGGGTCGAAGGCTGGCGCATCAGCCGTCAGCGGGTCACCCCAGCGCAGCAGCACCTGCGCCTCGTAGCCCTCGGCGACGTGGTGATCGGCATCGACGCCGACCTCGACCTCCTTGAAGGAGAAGGCCGACTTGGCGCCCTGCGCCTGCGCCTCGGCAGCGGTTTCCAGCGCCAGCGTGCCGACCGTCGCCGAGATCGCCGAGACCGCGAGCGCGCCCTTGAGCAGACCGCGCCGCGAGAACCGCTGCGAGATCAATTCACCCATGGTCGGGTTGTCGGTCGGATTCCGCGGCTCGGCATCCTCATGCTCCAGCATGCTGGCGCCGAAGGTGGATTCGTACTCGTCGTCGCGCATGGTCGGCCTCGGTCGCTGCGGATTGGAATAATGCGCAGCTAGGCCCGGCCATTGACAGCCGAATGACATCGCCCGTTACCGGCAGGCCATCTTCCAGCCAGTCCCGCCCTCAGACTGGTCCCGGCCCTGCGCCCGCCGCCCTTTCCGTCTCAGGCGATTTCTGGTTCAACGCTGGCTTGCTTCTGTCCCAGCCGGCTTCCCGCACCATGTCGATCGTCTTCTCTGCCGTGGTCGCGGTCTTCGTCGGCTTCGCCGCCTCCGTCGCCGTCATCCTCCAGGCCGCGCAGGCGCTCGGCGCCACGCCCGGCCAGACCATCTCGTGGATTGCGGCGCTCTGTCTTGCGACCGGCGCCTCCAGCCTCTTCCTGTCTTGGCGCTACCGCATGCCGATGATCTGCGCCTGGTCGACGCCGGGCGCCGCCCTCATCGCCGCCGTGACCGGATTCGACATGGCCTCAGCCGTTGGCGCCTTCCTGGTCGCGGCCGTGCTGATGATGCTGACCGCCGCCTTCCGCCCGCTCGGCAGGCTGATCGAGCGCATCCCGATGCCGGTGGCAGCCGCGATGCTCGCCGGTGTCATCTTCCGCTTCGTCGTCGCGGTCTTCGACGAGATGCGGCTCTCGCCCGGGCTCGTCCTGCCGCTGCTCGCCGTCTTCCTGTTGGCGCGCCTGTTAAACCCCTTCCTCGGCGTCATCGCTGCGCTCGTCGCCGGTATCGCGATCAGCTTCGTTGGCGGCCTCGCCCATTGGCCTGCCGGAGCAATGACGCTGAGCGGCCTCGAATTCGTCACGCCGCGCTTCGATATTGCCGCCATGCTCGGCATCGGCGTCCCGCTCTATCTCGTCACCATGGCCGCCCAGAACCTGCCGGGCTTCGCCGTGCTGCGCGCCGCCGGCTACAATCCGCCGACCGCACCCTCGCTGTTCGTCACCGGCCTGACCTCGCTCCTGACCGCGCCCTTCGGCGCGCATATGACCAACATGGCCGCGATATCGGCCTCGATCTGCACCGGCGGCGACACCCATCCCGACCCTGCCCAGCGCTGGAAGGCCGGCGTGCTCTACGGCCTGTTCTATTTCGTCGTCGCCGCCTGCACCGGCTTGCTGATCGCCCTGTTGCTGGCGCTGCCCAAGGCGCTGATCGTCGCCGTGGCCGGCCTCGGGCTGGTCGGCTCGCTGACGGGCGCGCTCGGACAGGCCATGTCTTCCGACAAGGAGCGCTTCGCCGCCGTCGTCACCTTCGCCGTCGCCGCCTCCAGCCTTTCGCTTTTCGGCATCGGATCGGCCTTCTGGAGCCTCGTTGCCGGCCTTGCGGTCTTGACATTGGACTTCGCTGCGGGCCGTTTGCGCAGCAAATCATGACCACACAATCATCCTCCACTCGCCTGATGCTCGTCACCCCTCCCGTCGCAGACGCGGAGGCCATGGCCTTTCGCCTGATGCAGGCCATGGCCGGCGGCGATGTCGCCGCCGTGCTGCTGCGCCTCAGCGCCGGCGACGACCGCAGCCGGATCGAGCGCGTCAAGCGCCTCGCCGGCCCGGTCCAGGCCAATAATGTCGCCCTCGTCGTCGAGGACAATGCGCTCGTCGCGGCGCGCGGTGGCGCCGACGGCGTCCATCTCACCGGCGGCCCGGCCGCGGTCTCGGAAGCCCGCTCCAGCCTGAAGAGCGAGCGCATCATCGGCATCGGCGCCTTGCGTGCCCGCCATGACGCCATGGATGCCGGCGAGGCCGGCGTCGATTACGTGATGTTCGGCGAGCCCCGTCCCGACGGGTCGCTGCCGCCGCTCGCGGCCGTGGTAGAGCGCGCCGGCTGGTGGGCCGAGATCTTCGAGACGCCCTGCGTCGCCTATGCGCCCGATGCCGACTCCATCCCCGCGCTGATCGAGACCGGTGCGGAATTCGTCGCGCTCGGCGCCTGGGCCTTCGACGAGGGGCAGGATATCCGCGCCCTGGTCGAGCAGGCCAACCAGGCGATCAGCGCCTGCGCCGCGCGGAAGACGGCCCGATGACGCGGCTGGCCGGGCAAGCCTTGCTGGCCAGTGCCCTGCTCGCCGGTGCCGTGCTTGCCGGCCCGGCCGAGGCCGCGGCCACGCCGGATCTGGCCTATGGCGCCTACCAGGCCGGACATTATCGTCGCGCCCAGGCGGAAGCGCTCAAGCGCATCGAGGCCGATAGCAGCGATGCCGCCGCGATGACCCTGGTCGGCGAACTCTATCGCCAGGGCCTCGGGGTCGCGCCCGACCAGAAGGTCGCGACGGAATGGTATGAGCGGGCCGAGGCGCGCGGCGACATCAACGCGGCTTTCGCGCTGGCGACGCAGCTTCTCGACGAGAAGAGCGGCAAGCGCGACCCCGCCCGCGCCGGCAAGCTGCTCGAGAAGGCGGCTGCCGCCGGCCACCCCGCCGCCAACTACAATCTCGCGCTCGCCCTTCTCGCGGCGAACCGCGAGGCCGAGGACAAACGTGCCGTCGCCTGTCTTGAAATCGCGGCGAAATCCCAGATCGGCGACGCCATGCATGCGCTCGGCGTGCTGGCAAAGCAGGGACGCGGCATGCCGGAGAGCGAGGAGGTCGCCGCCCGCTGGATGAAGCAGGCGGCAGCGGCCGGCAACGTCCCCGGCGAGGTCGAATACGCCATCATGCTGTTCAACGGCACCGGCGTCGAGAAGGACGAGGCCGCCGCCGCCAGCTTGTTCCGGCGCGCCGCCTGGGAGGGCAACCCCATCGCCCAGAACCGCCTCGCCAAGCTCTACCAGTTCGGTCTCGGCATCGCGCCGGACACGATCGAGGCCGCGGCCTGGCACCTCGCGGCCCGCTCGCAAGGCCTCAAGGACCCCGCGCTCGACGACATGTTCGAACGCCTCAAGCCCGAGCAGCAGGCCCGCGCCGCCCGCATGGCCGCCGGCCGGATCAGCACCGCCGTCTTGACGGCGCCGTAAGACCCGCGCAAGTGACGGGGTACTACGGTCGAAACACAGCCCTCATCCTGAGGAGCGGGCAAAGCCCGCGTCTCGAAGGATGTTCCAGCGCGCTCTGGAGCATCCTTCGAGACGCCGCTTTCGCGGCTCCTCAGGATGAGGGCTGGCGTGACCGTTCCTTCATTTCCAGCCGCGCCCACGAGCGCGCAAGAGGTTTCCGATGATCCGCTCTCCCCTGATGACCGTGATGACCGACGCCGTGATGAAGGCGTCCCGCTCGCTCAAGCGCGATTTCGGCGAGGTCGAGAACCTGCAGGTCCTGGCCAAGGGCCCGGGCGACTTCGTCTCCAAGGCCGACACCAAGGCCGAGGAAATCCTCCGCGCCGCGTTGGAGAAGGCCCGCCCGGGCTACGGCTTCGTTATGGAGGAGAGCGGCGTCGTCCACGGCACCGACGAGAGCAACCGCTGGCATATCGACCCGCTCGACGGCACCCATAACTTCCTGCGCGGCATCCCGCACTGGAACATCTCGGTCGCGCTCGAGCGCGACAACCAGTTCATCGCCGGCGTGATCTACGACGCCGCCAAGGACGAGATGTTCATGGCCGAGAAGGGCAAGGGCGCCTATGTCAACAACCGCCGCCTGCGCGTCTCCGGCCGCAACGAGCCGGCCGACATGCTGATCGGCACCGGCATCCCGCATATCGGCAAGGGCGGCCACGGCCAGTTCCTGCGCGAGCTTGCCGCCGTGATGCCGCGCTTCGCCAATGTCCGCCGCATGGGCTCGGCCGCGCTCGACATCGCCTATGTCGCCGCCGGCCGCATGGACGCCTATTGGGAGCGCGGCCTCAACACCTGGGATTTCGCGGCCGGCGCCGTGCTGATCCGCGAGGCCGGCGGCACCTTCGGCACGCTCGACGGCAAGCCGGTGACGAGCGCCAAGGACATCATCTGCGGCAACGAGGCCGGCGAGCGCGCGCTCAGCCAGGCGCTCAAGACCGCGGCGGCCTGAGGCCAACAGCCTCGAAACTGTTGCTCTTTCGTGCTTGATCCCGGCGGCGTGGGAGGCGACAGTCCTCCCCGCACTCCGAGGCGAACGGAAGACGACGCATGGCGATTGAGGATTTCGCGGCCGAGCCGGCAACGGCCGCAACCGTGCGGACGCAGGTCCGCTTCTCCAGGCCGCTCCGCTACGTCGTCCGCGCGGTCCTGTTCCTCGTCCTGATCGGCTTCCTCGGCTTCATCCTGCAGGCCGGGCTGGTCCAGGCCTTCATGACCAATCCCGGTCTGAACGGGCTCATCCTCGGGGCCCTGCTCGTCGGCTGCCTGATCGCACTGCGCGAACTCTGGCGCATCCACAGCGAGGCGCGCGCCGCGACCAACCTCGCCGTCGTGCCTGCCTCCGCCGATATCCGCCGCGGCCAGGTCATCGCCCCGCTGGGCTCCGTCCTGCCGGCGCTGGAGCATGGCACCCTTGCCCCGGCCCAGGCCGTCACGGCGCTCGAATCGATCGCGGTCAGGCTCGATGACGGGCGCGAGGTGCTGCGCTATCTCAGCGGCCTGCTCGTCTTCCTCGGCCTGCTCGGCACCTTCTGGGGCCTGCTCGACACGGTCGGCTCGGTCGGAACCGTCATCAAGTCACTGCGCACCGGCGCCGAGGCCGGCGTGCTCTTCGACGAGCTCAAGGCCGGCCTCTCCGCCCCGCTCGCCGGCATGGGCCTGTCCTTCTCCTCCTCGCTGTTCGGCATCGCCGGCTCGCTGATCCTTGGCTTCCTCGACCTTCAGGTCGGGCAGGCACAGCGCCGCTTCCGCAACGAGGTCGAGAGCTGGCTCGGAAGCCGCACCGGCACGCCCGATGCGCCTGCCGCCTTGCTTGCGGCCGGCAATCCGCTCGCCGACCGTTTCGAGCAGCTCAGCGCCGCCATGGCCGACGGCGCCTCCAACAATCGCGCCGCGACGCAGGCGCTCTCCAATCTGGCCGAGGGCATCCAAGGACTCGTCCAGCACATGCGCTCCGAGCAGCAGATGATCCGCGACTGGGTCGAGGCGCAGGCCGCGCGCGAGAAGGACCTGAAGCGCCTGATCGACCGCCTCACCGCCGACCAGGTAACGGAGCCATGATGCTGCTCGCCAAAGCAGGAACCTGACGGATGGCCCTCTCCCGCGCCCATCGCCGCGAGGACGTCAATTTCTGGCCCGGCTTCGTCGATGCGCTCTCGACGATGCTCATCGGCATCGTCTTTTTGCTGACGGTCTTCGTGCTCGGCCAGTTCTTCCTGTCGCAGGAATTGACCGGCAAGGACACTGCGCTGGAGCGGCTCAACAGGCAGATTTCCGAACTGACGGACCTGCTCGCCCTCGAGCGCTCCTCCAACCGGCAGGCGCAGGAAAGCCTCCAGCTGATGCAATCGACGCTGGCGCAGACGCAAGGTGAGCGCAGCCGGCTGCAAGGCCTGATCGACACGCAAGCCGGCAGCAACGCCGGCGCCCAGCTCGCCGAATCGCAAAAGGCGCTGGATGCGGAGAAGCAGCTCTCCGCCCGGGCCCAGGCGACGGTCGATCTCGTCAACCAGCAGATTCAGGCCATGCGCCGCCAGCTCGCAGCGCTGGAGGAAGCCCTCTCCGCCTCCGAGGCCAAGGACAGGGATTCGCAGGCCCGCATCTCCGAGCTCGGCTCGCGCCTCAACATCGCTCTGGCCCAGCGCGTGCAGGAACTGGCGCGCTACCGCTCGGACTTCTTCGGGCGGCTGCGGCAGGTGCTCGGCACACGGCCCGATATCCGCGTCGTCGGCGACCGTTTCGTCTTCCAGTCCGAGGTCTTCTTCGACGGTGGCCAGGCCGTGCTGAAGCCCGAAGGCAAGGTCGAGCTCGACAAGCTCGCCACCATCCTGCTCGATCTCGGCAACGAGATGCCGCCGGACCTGCCCTGGATCCTGCGCGTCGACGGCCATACCGACAACCGGCCGATCAAGTCCGCGCAGTTCCCCTCGAACTGGTATCTCTCCTCGGCCCGCGCCATCGCCGTCGTCGAATACCTGATCTCGCGCGGCCTGCCGACCGACCGCGTCGCCGCCACCGGCTTCGGCGAATACCAGCCGCTCGACGTCGCCAATACCGACGACGCCCACCGCCGCAACCGCCGCATCGAGTTCAAGATCACGGAGCGCTGAACATGTCCGTCAGGCGTCTGCCTTTCGCAATCGCGAGTGCTGTCGCCCTGCTGCTGTCAGTTCCGGCTTCGGCCCAGGCGCCCAAGGACGGAGGGCGCTATCTCCACGACCTGATGAAGCAGCCGACCTATCGCGACGCCTGGGCGCGCATGCTCGGCAAGCTCGGCCCGCGCGAATCCTGGCTCAAGGCTGACAAGCTCACCGGCCCCGGCGGCCCCAGCACGATCGTCACCGTCGGTGGCCAGGCCTTCGAGCGCGTCGACACCTGCAAGCGGCACGACTGCGGCAACAACCAGTTCTATGCGCTGTTCTCGTCCGACGGCAGGGAAGCGCTCGGCGTCCTCGTCCAGCCCGGCAACATCCGCTTCTTCGGCCAACCCAGCGAAGAGCAGCAGCGCGCACTGGTGGGGCCCTAGCAGCCCACCAGCTCAGGCCGCCTCCAGTCCGAACTGCAGCGCCGCCAGCCGCGCATAGAGACCGCCGCGCGCCTTGAGCTCGGCATGGCTGCCCTCCTCGACGATGCGTCCGTCCTCCATGACGAGGATGCGGTCGGCCGAGAGGATGGTCGCGAGGCGATGCGCCACCACCAGCGTGGTGCGGCCCTGCATCAGGCGGTCGAGCGCATCCTGCACCGCCTTTTCGCTTTCGGAATCGAGCGCCGAGGTCGCCTCGTCGAGCAGCAGGATCGGCGCGTCCTTGAGGATCGCCCGCGCGATCGCGAGGCGCTGCCGCTGCCCGCCCGAGAGAGTCACACCGCGCTCGCCGACGACCGTCTCGTAGCCCTCAGGCAAGGCACGGATGAACTCGTCCGCCGCCGCGAGCCTCGCCGCAGCCTCGACCTCCTCCTGCGAGGCTCCGGGCCGGCCATAGGCGATGTTGTCGCGCACCGAGACGCCGAACACCGTCGGCTCCTGCGGCACCAGCGCGAAGCGCTCGCGCCAGGCCTCCGGATCGGCCTCGGGGCCCGCCACGCCGTCGACGACGACGCGGCCGTCCTGCGGATCGTAGAAGCGCAGCGCCAGTTGCAGCACCGTGCTCTTGCCGGCACCGGATGGCCCGACCAGCGCGATCCGCTCGCCCGGCCGAACCGAGAAGGTCAGGTCCGACAGCGCCGGCCCGACACGGCCGGGATAGCTGAAGGAGACGTTCTCGAAGGCGAACTCGCCGAGCGAGGGAGCCGGCATCGGCTTGGGATGCGGCGGCGCGGCGATGGCCGGCTTCAGCGCCAGGATCTCGCCGAGCCGGCTGGAGGCACCGGCAGCCGCACTGATATCGCCATAGACCTCGGAGAGCTGGCCGAGCGAGCTTGCGGCCAGCACTGCATAGAGGATGAACTGCGACAGCCGCCCGCCGGTCATCCGCCCATCGAACACCTCGGTCGCCCCGACCCAGAGCACGCAGACCACGCTGGCGCTGACCAGGAAGATCGCGACGCCGGACAAAAGCGCGCGCGAGGCCGTCGCCTCCCGCGAGGCTGCATAGGCCCCGTCCGACGCCGCCTCGAACCGCGCCGAACTCTGCCCGGCGGCACCGAAGGACTGCATCGTGCGGATGGCGCCAACCGCCTCGGCCGCGAAGGCGGAGGCATCGGCGAGCCGGTCCTGCGCCGCCCGCGAGCGGCGCCTGACCGAGCGGCCGGACAGGACCAGCGGGATCACGATCAGCGGAATGACTCCGATGACGATCGCGGAAAGCCGCGGGCTCGTCGCCACCATCATCGCCAGCGCGCCGAGCGTCATGATGGCGTTGCGCAGCGCGATCGAGGCTGTCGAGGCGAAGGTCGACTTGATCTGCGTGGTGTCGGCGGTGAGCCGCGAGACGAGATCGCCCGCCCGGCTCGAATCGAAGAAGGCCGGTTCCAGCCGCGTCAGATGGCGGAAGACATCGGCGCGGAGCGACGCGACGATGCGCTCGCCCACCGTCATCACCAGGTAGAAGCGTGCCGAGCTCGCGAGCGCCAGCACGCCGACCACGCCGATCAGCAGGATGAAATAGCTGTTGGCGAGCTGCTGCTCGCCCCCGGTGAAGCCGACATCGATGACGCGGCGCACCGCCAGCGGCAGCGCCAGCGTCGCCAGCGAGGCGACGACCAGCGCGACGAGCGCGAGCAGAATCCGGCGCTTCTGCGCCCGGGCATAGGGCCAGAAGGTCGCCAGCGAACGGAAATCCGGCCGGGCCTTCCTGTCGTTCTTCTCAGCTTCGGCCACGCACCGGGCCTCCTGCATCTCGCGCACGCGTCGCGCGCGCTCTTTCGACCAATCTCAATCTCGCCTCCGTGAAGCCGATCATGGCGGGCTTGGCAAACGACGCAACGCCGCAGGGCCCTTCCCCGGGAGTGCGTCGCGCTTGCACTGGAGCGCCGGCTGCGATATGTGCACCCAAATTCACGACAGGCTCATCCGAATTCTTTCGACGGGCCGGGCAGGCTCGCCTGCTTGTCGATGCGCCCGTTTTTGTAAGCTTTCTGAGGATTTCGTCATGGCCAAGGCTGGCATCCATCCCGACTATCACGCCATCAAGGTCGTCATGACCGATGGCACCGAATATGCCACCCGCTCGACCTACGGCAAGGAAGGGGACACCCTCAACCTTGACATCGACCCCACGACCCACCCGGCCTGGACCGGCGGCACCCAGCATATGCTGGACCGCGGCGGCCGCGTCTCGCGCTTCAACACGCGCTTCGCCGGCCTGGGCGCGATCGGCAAGAAGTGATGCTGCGGCGCTGCGGCGCCGCCGTCCTTGATCTCGAACAAGAAAACCCGGCCTCGCGGCCGGGTTTTTCCGTTTTGGCATGATCCGAAGCGCAGCGCCTCGACGGCGCCGCGCTCCCGAATGATCAGTGGGTGAGCCCGAGCCGGGCCTGCAGGCTGGCGAGCTGGTCCAGGACCGGGTTGACGGCCGCGCGGACAGGCGCCTGGCCCGACATCTGGCCCTCCAGATGGCGGATGCGCTCCTGCAGCCTGAACGAATGCGCCATCAGCTCGCGCAGCCGCTCCGGCAATTGCGCCACGATAGACTCCGACGGCGGCGCCATCGGGTCGCCGATCTTGACCTTGTTGTGCTCGGTCCGGGCCTGCTCCGCGGTGAGCTCGCCTTCCGCCACTGCCCGCTGCACCAGGAGCCAGGAGGCGACCTGCATCAATCGCGTGGTCAGGCGCATGCTCTCGGTGGCGTAGGTCAGCGAGGCCTCGCGCGGCAGGGCGGCGGCATCCTTGCGCCCGTCTCCGTCGAGATAGCCCGCCGTCTGCTCGACCAGTCCCATTCCCTCGCGAAACAGCAGCATGAAGGCATCGGAGCGCACGAAGCCCCGAGCAAAGGAAATCGCGCCCTCTTCCGTCTGCGGGTCGAGCAACTGGGCGTCGTTCATGCGGTGTCTCCCATCGGCACAAGCCCGTGCGCCTCTGGAACGCGTCACGGATCAGGACACCGATGTCGCAAGGATAGCGCCGATCACGGTCGCCGGCGCCGGTAAGGTGTCGTTAACCTTAACGAGGCTAAACCCCTGTGGCGACAACAAGGCGGGCGGCTCCACAGGAGCATCCCAGATCCGCCGGGTCCGGGGAACGCGCAGACAAAAAAAGAGCCGCCAAAGGCGGCTCGAAGGTCAACAGGGAGGCGTCAAACAGAGTGGGCAGGAGCCACTCGACATCCAGACAAACTGGATGATGCGATTCATACTTTGGAATCATTAACGCCCTGTTAACGGGCGTTTCTTTTTGACGCCTTTTCAGGCGGGCTTGCGGAAGAACGCATCCGCAGCAGAGCGAGAGGCGTCCTTGCGGGACCGGGTCTCGATCAGGCGCTCGATCTCGGCCTTGAGCGCGGCGACCCGCTCGTCGATCTCGCCAAGCGACAGCGTCGACAGATCCTGCCCGATCTCGTGCACGCTCTTCGGCTTGGGGCGGTCATCCTCCGGGAATATCGACATGGCGGCCTCGCATCTGCTCAAACTGCGCCGGGCACGCTAGCTAAGTTTCCAACGCAGTCACGCTGCGACGCACCAAACGAGGACACTGCGCCATGACGGCACTTCCCGAAACGATGACGGCGATCGGCATGGCGGCTCCGGGCGGCCCCGAGGTCCTCAGGCCGGAAACGCGCCCGGTCCCGAAGCCCGGTCCGGGCCAGATCCTCGTCGCCATCGCTGCCGCCGGCGTCAATCGGCCGGACGTCCTGCAGCGCCAGGGCGGCTACAACCCGCCGCCCGGTGCCTCCGACATCCCCGGCCTCGAATTCGCCGGCACGGTCGTGGCTCAGGGCGAAGGCGCCGGCCGCTTCGCGATCGGTTCGACGGTCTGCGCCCTCGTCGCCGGCGGCGGTTATGCCGAATATGCCGTGGTCGACGAGCGCAACGCCCTGCCCGCCCCCAAGGGCCTGACGCTCACCGAGGCCGGCGCGATCCCCGAGACCTTCTTCACGGTCTGGACCAATGTCTTCCAGCGCGGCCGCTTGCAGGCCGGCGAGAGCTTCCTCGTCCATGGCGGCTCGTCCGGCATCGGCACCACGGCGATCCAGCTCGCCAAGGCCTTCGGTGCGACCGTCATCGCGACGGCCGGCTCCGACGACAAATGCACCGCCTGCCGCGAACTCGGTGCCGACCATGCCATCAACTACCGGACGGAGGATTTCGTCGCAGCGGCGAAGGCGGCGACGGGCGGGCGCGGCACCGACCTGATCCTCGACATGGTCGGCGGCGACTATATCGACCGCAACTACGAACTGGCCGCCGATCAGGGCCGCATCGTCCAGATCGCCTTCCTCAACGGGCCGAAGGCCACGGTCAATTTCAGCCGCTTGATGCTGAAGCGCCTGACCCATACCGGCTCGACGCTGCGGCCGCGCACCGTTGTCGAGAAGGCCGCCATCGCCGCCGAATTGCAGGCCAAGGTCTGGCCGCTGCTTGAGGCCGGGCGCTGCAAGCCGCTGATCCACGCCACCTTCCCGCTGGCGCAGGCGGCCGAGGCCCATCGCCTGATGGAATCCAGCACCCATATCGGCAAGATCGTGCTGACGGTGTGAGCGCTGCTTTTCGTGGACACTTGCCCCGCCCTCGCCTATAAGGCGCGCCATCCTGCTCATCGTCGATGATTTGGATGGCCGGCCGGGGAGGCCGGTCGGCGCATGAGAGCTATTGTCCGCGACCCTGCCTTAAGAGCCCCTGCGAGCGGCGGCGCGAAGGCGAAGAGGAGACCGTACCGTGTCACAAACCCCGCTGATGCCCAAGGCCACCGCGGTCTGGCTGGTCGAGAACACCTCGCTGACGTTCGAGCAGATCGCCGAGTTCTGCAAGCTGCACCCGCTCGAGGTGCGCGGCATCGCGGACGGCGAAGTTGCCGCCGGCATCAAGGGCCTCGACCCGATCACCTCCGGCCAGCTCACCCGCGAGGAGCTTGAGCGCGCCGCCAAGAACCCGAGCCACCATCTCAAGCTCGCCGAGCGCAAGGTGAAGGTGCCGGAGATCAAGCGCACCAAGGGCCCGCGCTACACCCCGGTTTCCAAGCGCCAGGACCGGCCGAACGCCATCCTCTGGCTGCTGCGCAACCATCCCGAGCTCAAGGACGCGCAGGTCATCCGCCTAATCGGCACCACCAAGTCGACCATCGCGCAGATCCGCGACCGCACCCACTGGAACGCCCAGACGCTGACCCCGATCGACCCGGTCAGCCTCGGCCTGTGCTCGCAGATCGATCTCGATTTCGAAGTCGGCCGCGCCGCCAAGGACCGTCCGGCCGCGCTGGTCGAGGCCGGCTCGACCCTGCTCACCGTGGAAGAGGCCACTGCTCCGGAGCCGAAGCCCAGCGAGAGCCAGCCCTTCGCCGACATGAGCCGGCCGAAGCGCGAGGAGGAAGCTGCGATCGACGTCGATTCCGTCTTCGCCAAGCTGAAGCAGCTCAAGCGCCCGGCCGACGACGAAGACGACGAGTAAGAGCTCTCAACCACGGACGCTGCGCATGTCGGGAATGGACGGTCTCGCCTTCACCTTCCTCGGCACCGGCGCACCACCCGTCAGCCTGCGCCGCGCCGGCCCCTCGCATCTCGTCGAGGCGGCTGGCCGCAAGCTGCTGATCGATTGTGGCTCCGGCGTCAGCCAGCGCCTGGTCGCCGCCGGCACGCGCGGCGCCGATATCGACGCCCTGATCGTCACCCACGAGCATTCCGACCACCTGGTCGACTTCTATCAGCTCGTAGTCTCCTCCTGGCATCAGGGCCGCGCAAGGCCCTGGCGCGTGCTCGCCCCTGCGCCCGCGCTCGCCAATCTCCGCGCCCAATATGCCGCCTTCGAACGCGAGCGCATCCTGCGCATCGCCTTCGAAAAGCGCCCCGACGCAACGGGGCTTGAGGTTATCTTCGAGGAATTGCGCGAAGGTCCGGTCTCTGGCCTGGGCGAGCTCTCCATCGAGGCTTTCCTGGTCGATCACCGGCCGGTCGAGCCTGCTTTCGGCCTGACCCTGTCGCATGGCGGCACGCGGATCGTCTTCTCAGGAGACACCCGCCTCACGCCCTCGCTGGAGATGCAAGCCACCGGCTGCGACCTGCTGGTCTGCGAGGTGTTCATTGCCAGCCAGATGCCCGTCGTCGCCGGCGTCCGCTCGGCCGAGACCGTGGCGGCGGTCGAGAGCTATCACATGACGCCGGCTGTCGTGGCGGGGCTAGCGACGCGTGCCGGTGCCAAGGCATTGGCGCTGACCCATCTGGTGCCGCCGAACGCCGATACCACAGCGCTCGCCCGCGAAGTGCGGGCCGCGGGCTATGCCGGCGCCCTGCTGGTCGGCGAAGACCTCATGCGCCTCGACGTGCCGGAGCGCCTGCTGAGCTGGAACGGCGCGACGGTCGCCTACTAGCGCGCCAGCATAGGATCGGCCCTACCCGATCCCCCTGCCCTTCAGGGCTACGCCGATCTCGCCGAGCACGGCGGTATCCTCGATCGTCGCCGGCACCGCATAATCCTCGCCATCGGCGATCTTCTTCATCGTCGCCCTGAGGATCTTGCCGGAGCGCGTCTTCGGCAGGCGGGCGACCGTCAGCGCCAGCTTGAACGCCGCCACCGGCCCGATCCGCTCGCGCACCAGCGCGACGAGTTCCTTCTCGACCTGCTCGGGCGTCACGGTCGCGCCGGCCTTCAGCACGACGAAGCCACAGGGCTGCTCGCCCTTGAGCGCGTCGCGAACGCCGACGACCGCGCATTCCGCCACGGCCGGATGCGCCGCCAGCACCTCCTCCATGCCGCCGGTCGAAAGCCGATGGCCGGCGACATTGATGATGTCGTCGGTGCGGCCCATGATGAAGACATAGCCGTCCGCATCGATGAAGCCCGCATCCGAGGTGTTGTAGTAGCCCGGATAGGTCGTGAGATAGGCCTCCCTGAAGCGCTTATCGTCGTTCCACAATGTCGTCAGCGCGCCGGGCGGCAAGGGCAGCTTCAGCACGATCGCGCCCATCGTGCCGGGTTCGACCTGTCGCCCGCCCTCGTCGAGGCATTGCACGTCCCAGCCGGGCAGCGGCACGGTCGATGAGCCGTGCTTCACCGGCAGGAGGCCGAGGCCCAGCGGGTCGCCGACGATCGGCGAGCCGCTCTCGGTCTGCCACCAATGGTCGATCACCGGCACTTGCAGCAGCGCTTCCGCCCATTTCAGCGTTTCGGGATCGGCCCGCTCACCGGCGAGGAACAGCGCCTTGAAGCGCGACAGGTCGTGGCCGGCGAGGTGCCTGCCCTCCGGGTCCTCCTTGCGGATGGCGCGGAAGGCGGTCGGCGCCGTGAACAGCACCTTGGCGCCATGCTCGGCGATGACCCGCCAGAAGGCTCCGGGATCGGGCGTGCCGACCGGCTTGCCCTCATAGAGCACGCTGGTGGCGCCCTGGATCAGCGGCGCATAGACGATATAGCCGTGGCCGACGACCCAGCCGACATCGGAGGCGCAGAACATCACCTCGCCCGGCCCGACATCGAAGAGCTGGTCCATCGTCGCCTTGAGCACGACCATGTGCCCGCCATTGTCGCGAACCACGCCCTTGGGCCGGCCGGTCGTGCCGGAGGTGTAGAGGATGTAGAGCGGGTCGGTCGCCGCGACCTCGACGCACTCGGCCTTGCGCCCAGCCGCCTTCGCAGCAGCCACCAGCGTGCGCCAGTTCTTGTCGCGGGTCGCATGCATCGAGGCATCGACTTGGGGTCGCTGCAGCACGACGCAGGCCTGCGGCTTGTGCCTGGCCATCTCGATCGCGCCGTCGAGCAGCGGCTTGTATTCGACGACGCGCGTCGGCTCGATGCCGCAGGTCGCGGTCAGGATCACCTTGGGCTCGGCATCGTCGATGCGCGTCGCCAACTCCTTCGCCGCGAAGCCGCCGAACACCACCGAATGCACCGCGCCGATCCGGGCGCAGGCCAGCATCGCGAAGGCCGCTTCCGGCACCATCGGCATGTAGATGATGACGCGGTCGCCCTTGGCGACCCCGAGGTCTTCGAGCACGGCGCCGAGCGTCGCGACCTCGTCCAGCATCTCAGCGTAGGTATAGCTCGCCTTCGTGCCGGTGACCGGGCTGTCATGGATCAGCGCGGCCTGATCGCCGCGCCCGTCGCGCACATGCCGGTCCAGCGCGTTGAAGCAGGTGTTGCAGGTCGCATCCGGGAACCAGCGGCCATAGATGCCGGCGGAGGCGTCGAAAGCCTTCTCGGGCGGCTTGATCCAGTCGATCGCCTTGGCCATGTCGAGCCAATAGGCATCCGGATCGGCCTGCCAGCTTGCATAGGTTTCGGCATAGCCTTGCGCCGGGCGGGCGGGCGCCGCATGGGGGCCATTCATCGCAAGCGTTCCTCTGCGCCGGGTTTCATCCTAAAGCCCCGTGGCAAGCCGGCGATGGCGGGGCTGATTTTGCGCGGAATCCTGCGCACTGCCCCCGGCCAACGCAAGCTCGCTGTTTTAAGACTTTCGCCCATCCCATTCTGCACGTCCCGGCTCAGCGGCGCAGCCCTCCATGCCCTTCGATCTTCTCTTCTTCGCCGCCATGGTGCCGGCCGTCATCCTGACCGGCCTGGCCAAGGGCGGCTTCTCGGGCATCGGCCTGCTCTCCCTGCCCTTGATGGCGCTGGTGGTCTCGCCGGTGACCGCCGCCGCGATCATGCTGCCGCTGCTGATTGCGCAGGATGTGGTCTCGGTCTGGTCCTACCGCCGCGATTTCGACCGCCGCAACCTTGCAACGCTCGCGCCCGGCGCCCTGCTCGGCATCCTCGTCGGCTATCTGCTGGCCGCAAAAGTCTCGGACGCGGCGGTGGTGCTGGCGGTCGGGCTGATCTCGGTCGGCTTCGCACTGCGCCGCATGCTGAGCGACGGCCGGAAGCCCGCTGTCGCCACGCAGGCGAACTGGAGCGCCGGCAGCCTCTGGGGCTTCCTCTGCGGCTTCACCAGCATGGTCGCCCACGCCGGCGGCCCGCCCTTCCAGATCTATGTCATGCCGCAGAAGCTGAAGCCGGCCGTCTTCGTCGGCACCGGCGCGGTGTTCTTCGCCGCAATGAACCTGGTGAAGCTCATCCCCTATCTCGCGCTCGGCCAGCTCAATGGCCAGAACCTCATGGCCTCTGCCGCGCTGCTGCCCTTCGCCGTCGCGGCGACCTTCGCCGGGGTCTGGCTGGTCCGGCGCGTGCCCGCGGAGCGCTTCTACGGCATCGTCTACTGGCTTCTGCTGCTGGTGGGCGGGAAGCTGATCTTCGACGGCCTGCGCGACCTGCATCTTCTCGGCTGATCGGCCTCCGCGCGATTGCGCCGCATCGGAAAAAGGGATGGATTACCCGGGAGCGCGCCAGCCGCTAAGGCTGCCAGCGCTTGCAAGGAAGGCTCCCGATGACCCGTTCGGCCTATGACACCGATCTCGACCGCAATCCGGCGAACTACCAGCCGCTGACACCGCTCGCCTTCCTCGAGCGCGCCGCCTCGGTCTTCCCCGAGCGCACCGCGATCATCCACGGCCCGCTGCGCCGCTCCTATGCTGAATTCTACGCCCGATCGCGCCGCCTCGCCTCGGCGCTGGCGAAGCACGGCATCGGCAAGAACGACACGGTCGCAGCAATGCTGCCGAACACGCCGGCCATGCTCGAATGCCATTACGGAGTGCCGATGGCCGGCGCCGTCCTGAACACGCTGAACACCCGGCTCGACGCGGCGATCATCGCCTTCTCGCTCGACCATGGCAGCGCGAAGGTGCTGATCACCGATCGGGAATTCTCGAAGACGATCAAGGAAGCGCTTGCCCTCTGCAAGGCGAAGCCCCTCGTCATCGACTATGACGACCCGGTCTATGACGGCCCCGGCGAACGGCTGGGCCAGATCGAATACGAGGATTTCCTCGCCTCCGGCGATCCGGATTTCGACTGGCTGATGCCGTCGGACGAGTGGGACGCCATCGCGCTCAACTACACCTCCGGCACCACCGGCGACCCCAAGGGCGTGGTCTATCACCATCGCGGCGCCAACCTGCTGGCGACCTCGAACGTCATCACCGGCAATCTCGGCCGGCATCCGGTCTATCTCTGGACGCTGCCGATGTTCCACTGCAACGGCTGGTGCTTCCCCTGGACGATCTCGATCGTCGCCGGCACCCATGTCTGCCTGCGCCAGGTCCGGGCCAGGGCGATGTACGATGCGCTGGCCGACCATGGCGTGACCCATCTCTGCGGTGCGCCGATCGTGATGTCGGCGCTACTCAACGCCACGCCCGAGGAGCGCCGCGACTTCCCGCAGACGGTCTCCTTCTTCACCGCCGCCGCCCCGCCGCCCGAGGCCGTGCTCGCCGGTATGAAGCAGGCCGGCTTCGAGGTGACCCATCTCTACGGGCTGACCGAGTGCTACGGGCCTGCCGTCGTCAACGACTGGAACGACGACTGGAACGCGCTCTCTCCGGCCGAGCAGGCCGCCAGGAAGGCCCGCCAGGGCGTGCGCTATCCGGCGCTCGAAGGGCTCGACGTGCTCGATCCCGAGACGATGCAGCCCGTCCCCCGCGACGGCCAGACGCTCGGCGAGGTGATGATGCGCGGCAATGTCGTGATGAAGGGCTATCTCGGCAACCGGAAATCGACCGAGGCCGCCTTCACTGGGGGCTGGTTCCATACCGGCGATCTCGGCGTGCGTTATCCCGACGGCTATATCCAGCTCAAGGACCGCTCGAAGGACATCATCATCTCCGGCGGCGAGAACATCTCCTCGATCGAGGTCGAGGACGCGCTCTACAAGCACCCGGCCGTGCAGGCGGCCGCCGTGGTCGCACGCCCCGACGAGAAATGGGGCGAAACCCCCTGCGCCTTCATCGAACTGAAGCCGGGCAAGAGCGCGACCGAGGCTGAGATCATCGCCTGGTGCCGGGAGCAGCTCGCGGCGTTCAAATGCCCGCGGACCATCGTCTTCGCCGAAGTGCCGAAGACCTCGACCGGCAAGATCCAGAAATTCCGACTGCGCGAGATGGCACGGGCGCTGTAGGCCAGCCGGCCCGGCCACCGCGTCCGGCAGTCGTCATGCTCGCCCTTGTGGCGAGCATCCACGTCTTGAACACGTCCCTCGGCGAGCGAAGACGTGGATGGTCGGGACAAGCCCGACCATGACGTGGAGCGTAGCGAGCCGCGCTCTCAGGCCCCGGCGCGATCGAGCCTTCCATTCGGCGTGAAGCGGTCGACGGCTTCCGGCAGGACCTGCGACAGCCGGTCGAGCAATTCGTCGCGCGACAGGCCCGTGCGGGTCGCGATCGCATCGATCACCTGCGGGCCGAGCGCCTGTTCGAGATCATTGGGCGCGACCTGCTGGTTGGGTCCGTGCTGCACCCAGGAATCGACCTTCTCGCTCTGTCCCGCCTGCTTGAAGCGGTCGGCGAGCTCGCCGAGCCCGCCATTCAGCATGCCGCCGACACCGCCGGCCCCGAGCAATCCGCCGAGACCACCGAGAAGCCCGCCATCGCCCTGCGGCGCGGCCCCTGCCTGGCCCGGCTGCGGCACCGGCGCCTCGCCCGGTTCAGGCTGGCCGCGCCCGCCAAGCCATTCGGAGATCTTGTCGCGGTTCTGGTAGCCGGCGACGGCGAGGAGGCCCAGAAGGGCGGTCAGGGACGGAAATCCGCTGCTGCTGTTGTCGTCACTCACGGCAATCACTCCATGTGGGAGAAAATATCGGCTTGGAGTCGCATCGCGACAGCCGGAAGCCGATGCGGGAACGGTCGGGTTCAGACAGCGCGATTGCGGCTGCTGATCATCCCCCAGACGGCCAGGACGATGACGGCGCCGACGACGGCGCCGATCAGCCCGGCTCCCTCGCCCGGCGCGTACCAGCCGAGCGACTGGCCGAGCCAGGTCGCGACGAAGGCCCCGACGATGCCGAGGATCGTCGTCAGGATGAAGCCGGCAGGCTCGTTCGAGCCCGGCATGACGAACTTGGCGACGACGCCGGCAATGAAACCGATGATGATGGTCCAGATGATGCCCATGACAGTCTCCCCCGCGCGAGGCGCGCCCGGCCTCAACTGGCCATCGCGCAAGATGTTCCCGCCAGCTTGCATCACCCCGAAACGGGCGATGCGGTTTTCGGAACATGCCGAAGCAGCTTCAAAGTCCATTGTGTCATTCCGTTGACGGCTCTTGCAGCCGCCTACGAAAAACCGGCCCTTTCGGGCCGGTCCATCCGCATCTGTGTAGCACTCAAAGGGCCTGGCGGCCCGCAGGCTCAGTGCAAGGTTCGCTCCGGCATGGTCATCCGTACGCGTTCGATCTCATCCTTCAGTTGCAATTTCTTCCGCTTCAGCTCTGCGAGGCTGAGGTCACTCGAAGACGGGCTCGCCACAGCCTGGGAGATGGCGTCCTCGAGTTGACGGTGCTTGCGCTCGAGTTCCGCAAGACGGGTCTGCAACGACATCTGGATCCTCCTGATGAGCGGTTGACTTAACCAATCTGGCATAGAGCCGGCTTCACGTCTTCCCCGCGCCGTCACACGGCATTCATGAGATTCTGTGATCGTGACCGGTCCGTTTCCGGAAAGCCGTGAATAGATGGCTTCCCTATGCCTTCAGCCGCCTTGCCCGCACTTGCAGGACTCCGGGCGGCACGCGCATAGTCGCCCCCGATCAAGGCGATGATGAGATGCCCATGGGATTCGAGCTCAGCCCGGAAGAGGTCGAGACCTTCACCTCCGAACTCGCGCGGCTGCGCGAGGAGCACCGCGATCTCGACAGCGCCATCGATGCGCTGGAGCGCGTGGGCTCGATCAATCAGGTCCAGGTCCAGCGCCTGAAGAAGCGCAAGCTCTACCTCAAGGACCGCATTTCCCAGATCGAGGACGCACTGACGCCCGACATCATTGCCTGAAGCCGCCCTTTCCGGCTGCCTTACGCCGATTCGCCCTTGCTTACCCCGCGTCGACCGGTCTAGATCGCGCGCTTCCGGAGCCGAGCCCGAGCGCATTCCATGGCAGCCAGCAGCCCACCCGTCGCCATCATCATGGGCAGCCAGTCCGACTGGGCGACGATGCGTCACGCAGCCGAGGCTCTCGACACGCTCGCCATCCCTTATGACGCCCGCATCGTCTCGGCTCATCGCACGCCGGAGCGGCTCTTCGACTTCGCCAAGGGTGCGAAGGCCGAGGGCTTCAAGGTGGTCATCGCCGGTGCCGGCGGCGCCGCGCATCTGCCGGGCATGACGGCATCGCTGACGCCGCTGCCGGTTTTCGGCGTGCCCGTCGAATCCAAGGCCCTGTCGGGCCAGGACAGCCTGCTCTCGATCGTCCAGATGCCGGCCGGCATCCCGGTCGGCACGCTTGCCATCGGCCGCGCCGGCGCCGTCAACGCCGCCCTCCTTGCCGCAGCCGTGCTCGCCCTGTCCGATCAGGCGCTCGCCGAACGCCTCGACGCCTACCGCGCCCGCCAGAGCGCCGGCATCGCCGAGCGCCCCAACCGGGACGACGCATGAATCCTCCCGTTCCCACCGGCCTCGCCCCCGGCGCCATGCTCGGCATCCTCGGCGGCGGCCAGCTCGCCCGGATGATGGCGCTCGCCGCCGCCGATCTCGGCATCCGCTGCCATGTCTTCGCGCCCGAGACCGACAGCCCGGCCTTCGACGTGGCGGCGCGCCATACCGTCGCGGATTATGAGGACCAGGAGGCGCTCGCCCGCTTCGCTGACGCCGTCGATGTCGTCACCTACGAGTTCGAGAACGTCCCGGCCGCGACCGCCGCCTTCCTCGCTGCGCGTGTGCCGCTCCATCCCGGCGCGCGGGCGCTTGCGGTGACCCAGGACCGGCTCAGCGAGAAGCGCTTCGTCTCCGAACTCGGCCTGGCCGTCGCGCCGTTCCGGGCCGTCGATTCGCTCGCCGATCTCGAAACGGCCGCCGCCGAGCTCGGCCGCCCCTCGGTCCTGAAGACCCGCCGCTTCGGCTATGACGGCAAGGGCCAGGTCAAGATCGCGCCGGGCAGCGACCTCGCCCAGGCTCATGAGGCGATCGGGCGCTTTCCCGCGATCCTCGAAGGCTTCGTCTCCTTCGTGCGCGAGGTCTCGGTCGTCGCCGCGCGCGGGCTCGACGGCTCCTTCGCCGCCTTCGACGTCTGCGAGAACGAGCACCGCGACCATATCCTCGCCTATACCCGCATCCCCGCGAATCTCTCGGAAGGCGCATCGCTCCAGGCGATAGACGCCGCCCGCCGCATCGGCGAGGCGCTCGGCTATGTCGGCGTCTTTGCCGTGGAGTTGTTCGTACTCGAGGCCGAGGGCGACCTCGCCGAGCGCGTCGTCGTCAACGAGATCGCCCCGCGCGTCCATAATTCCGGACATTGGACCAGCGAGGGCGCCGAGACCTCGCAGTTCCACCAGCATGTCCGCGCCGTCTGCGGTTTCCCGCTCGGCTCGACCGCCCGGCGCGGCCGCGTCGAGATGGAAAATCTGATCGGTGCGAGCGCGCTGCGTTGGCGCGAACTGCTGGCCGAACCCGGCGCGCATCTGCATCTCTACGGCAAGCGCGACGCCCGTCCGGGCCGCAAGATGGGCCATGTCACCCGGGTCACGGACGAGCGCGCCTGAGCGCCCGGTTCCAGGCCGATCCCCGAACTGCATCCGACCCCGCATTTTCAAGGGATTGCGGCGTGGACAGCCGAAATGAATTCTGCTATCGGCACCCATCTTCGCGCGGTGGGCTCTGGCTTATCGCCGGCCTCCATTCTTGGATCAACCCGTTAAGGACGGACGTTTCACGTGCAGGTTCTCGTTCGCGACAACAATGTCGATCAGGCGCTCCGCGCCCTCAAGAAGAAGATGCAGCGCGAGGGCATCTTCCGTGAGATGAAGCTTCGTGGCCACTACGAAAAGCCTTCCGAGAAGCGCGCTCGCGAAGAGGCCGAGGCCGTGCGCCGCGCCCGCAAGCTCCAGCGCAAGAAGCTCCAGCGCGAAGGCCTCCTGCCCGCGCCGGTGAAGCCCAAGCGCCCCTGAGACCCTCTGGCTGCCCTGTTTGGGGCTGCCATGACAGGGCCGATAGTGATTTGCGCCTGGAGCTCGCTCCGGGCGCGTTGTCATTTGAGCGACGTTAACCAAGTTTTGGCGGATTTCGGGCGTCTTCTCCGAGAGAGCGCTGCCGGTCTGGGAGCGCGACCACGCCGCGACGGCTTGCATCGGACCGAAAAGTGAAATCCGCTTTTCGAACAAATCCGGTGCTGGAACAATAAGCCGGTTCGTCACTTTGCGCCCAGCAGGACGCATGGCGATCCGGAAGCCGGGCATCCTCCGGAACGAGGGCATCGCGGCAAGCGAAGCACGAAAACCGATGAGGCAGAGCATGATCCGAGGCAATTACTGGTTGGCCGCAGCCGGCATGGCGCTGGCCCTGGCGGGTTGCGACACCGTCTCCAATCTCGGCTCACAGCCCGCCGTCGCCGAACTCGATACCCGCGACACCGCCGACGCCAGCGTCAATATCGGCTCGCTGAGCGAGGTCATCTCGCGCAATCCGAACGACCCCGGCGCCTATAACACCCGCGGCGCGGCCTATGCCCGCGTCGGCCGCTTCTCGGATGCGATCTCGGACTTCACCAAGGCGGTGCAGATCGATCCGACCCTCGCTTCCGCCTATACGAATCGCGGCCTCGCGCTGCGCCAGAGCGGCCGCGCCGATTCGGCGCTCGCCGATTTCAACCGCGCCACCACCGCCAATGCGAATTATGCGCCGGCCTATATCGCCCGCGCCAATCTGCTGCGCGCGCAGGGCAACAGCCAGCAGGCGCTGGCCGATCTCAACACCGCGATCCGGCTCAATCCCGAATCGGCGGAAGCCTTCCATGCCCGCGGCCTCGTCTACCAGAAGGAAGGCCAGCATCAGAATGCCGTCACCGATTTCGACTCGGTGATCGACCGCAATCCCTACACCGCCCCGCCCTATATCGCGCGCGGCGAGAGCCTGAACGCGCTTGGCAAGTACGATTCCGCGCAGGAGGACTTCACGGCCGCCCTCAACGTCGACAACCGCAATGCCAATGCCTGGGCCGGCCGCGGCTTCGCCTTCGAGAAGCTCGGCAAGAAGGCCGAAGCCTCCGAAGCCTATCAGCGCGCGCTTTCCATCGACGGCAACAATGCCCAGGCCCGCGCCGGCTCATCGCGCCTCGGCGGCGGGGGCGGCTTCTTCCGGAGCTGACGGAGCATCGGAGGCGCGCCTCAGGGGCGCGGGCCGGCTCCCTCCCCGATCATGCGGCGTTCCGCCCCGCCGATGCTGCCTGATACGGCATCGGCCAGGAAACGCCTGATCTCGCCGATCGATCCGTAGCGCGGCAGATCCGCGTGCCGCCCCGCGGCAAAGCCCAGGAAGCGCTTGGGCGCGTTCGCGAGCGCGTAGAGCTGCTGTCCCTGCGCGAAGGGAATCACCTGGTCGCGCTCGCCATGCAGCACGAGCAGCGGCGCCCGGACCCGGGCGATGATCTCATCCGAGCGGAACTGGTCCTTCATCACCAGGCTGAGCGGCAGATAGGGATAGAGCCCCTGCTCCACAGCCAGGGTCGAACGATAGGGCGCCTCCAGCACCACCGCCTGGAGCGGCACCTCTGCCGCGAGCTTCAGCACCACGCCGGTGCCCAGCGACTCGCCGTATCCGGCCAGCCTGCCGGCGCCGAACCGCGCCGCAGCAGCGCCATAGGCCGCCCGCGCGTCCTGCAGCAGCCCCTCTTCGCTCGGAGTGCCGGAGGAGCCGCCATAGCCGCGATAGCTGATGGCGAACAGGCCCGTGCCGTCCTCCGTGAGCCCCCGAAAGCGCTCCACGCGCCCGGGCCTGCCGAGATTGCCGGCATTGCCGTGGAAATAGAGCAGGACCGGCTTGCCCGCACGCGGCGGCACGACCCAGGCGACCAGCCGCTCGCCATCGGCCGTGGCCACGCTGACCTCCTCGGCGGCGGCGAGCCCGGCCGCAGTGATGTCCGCCCTCGCCGGATCGCGCGGATACATCATCTCGCGCTGGCGCAGATAGAGCATGCCCAGCCCGGCGAAGTAGCCCGCCAGCCCCAGCAACAGCAGCAGTTTCAGCAGACGCCGGATCATCGCGCGATGCAGGTTCCGGAAACGAAAGGGCCGGCGATCAAGCCGGCCCTTTGCAGCAATCCGATGACGGCTCGGCGCGTCAGTGCGCCATCGCCTTGACGATCGCGTCGGTGACCTTCTTGGCGTCGCCGAACAGCATCATGGTGTTGGGGCGGAAGAACAGTTCGTTCTCGACGCCGGCATAGCCCGCCGCCATGCCGCGCTTGATGAAGAGCACGGTCTTGGCCTTCTCGACGTCGAGGATCGGCATGCCGTAGATCGGCGAGGACTTGTCGGTCTTGGCGGCCGGGTTGGTGACGTCGTTGGCGCCGATGACGAAGGCGACGTCGGCCTGGCCGAATTCCGAGTTGATGTCCTCGAGCTCGAAGACCTCGTCATAGGGCACGTTGGCCTCGGCCAGCAGCACGTTCATATGGCCGGGCATGCGGCCTGCGACCGGATGGATGGCGTATTTGACCTCGACGCCCTCCTTCTTGAGCAGGTCGGCCATCTCGCGCAGCGTGTGCTGCGCCTGTGCCACCGCCATGCCGTAGCCGGGCACGATGATGACCTTGCCGGCATTCTTCATGATGTAGGCGGCATCGTCGGGCGAGCCCTGCTTGACCGGCCGTGCCTCGACCGCGCCACCCGCGCCGGCCGCGGCGTCATCGCCGCCGAAGCCGCCGAGGATGACCGAGATGAAGCTCCGGTTCATCGCCTTGCACATGATGTAGGACAGGATCGCACCGGACGAGCCGACCAGCGCGCCGGTGATGATCAGCGCCATGTTGCCGAGCGTGAAGCCGATGCCCGCCGCGGCCCAGCCGGAATAGGAGTTCAGCATCGAGACGACGACCGGCATGTCGGCGCCGCCGATCGGGATGATCAGCAGCACGCCGAGCACCAGCGAGACCGCGACGATCAGCCAGAAGACGGTGTGGCTCTCGCTCTTGATGAAGATCGCCAGCAGCACCACGAGCGCGATGCCGAGCCCGATATTGATGCCATGGCGCTGCGGCAGCATGATCGGCTTGCCGCTCATCCGCCCGTCGAGCTTGAGGAAGGCGATGATCGAGCCGGTGAAGGTGACCGCGCCGATCGCGACGCCGAGCGCCATCTCGAACAGGCTCGCGCCCTTGATCGAGCCGGCATGGCCGATGCCGAAGGCTTCAGGGGCATAGAGCGCCGCCGCCGCCACCAGCACCGCGGCAAGGCCGACCAGCGAGTGGAAGAAGGCGACGAGCTGCGGCATCTGCGTCATCTGCACGCGCTTGGCCATGACCGCGCCGATACCGCCGCCAATGGCGATGCCGATGATGACGAGCAGCCAGCCCGAGAAGCCCGACGGCGGAAAGAACACCACGGTCGTGACGATGGCGATCGCCATGCCGATCATGCCGTAGCGGTTGCCCTGTCGCGAGGTCGTCGGATGCGACAGGCCGCGCAGGGCCATGATGAAGAGGACGCCGGAGACGACGTAGAGCAGGGCTGAGAGGTTCGCGGCCATGGCGATCAGCCCTTCTTCTTGTACATCGCGAGCATTCGCTCGGTGACGAGGAAGCCGCCGAAGATATTCACCGAGGCGAGGACCAGCGCGAGGAAGCCGAAGACCTTGGCCCAGATCGGCCCGTCACCGAGCGTCGGCAGGGTCTCGACGCCGACCGCCAGCAAGGCGCCGACGACGATGACCGAGGAGATCGCGTTGGTGACCGACATCAGCGGCGTGTGCAGCGCCGGCGTCACCGACCAGACGACGTAGTAGCCGACGAAGACGGCGAGCACGAAGATCGCGAGGCGATAGACCGTCGGGTCGACGCCGCCGGTCGCGATGCTGGCCGCGGCCGCAGCCTGATCGGCGTAGCGCTCGGCGAGCTCGGCTGCCTGTTTGGCGAGAGCGGCCGCGTTGCGGGCCTGTTCGAGAGCCTGTTCGGTGGAGGGAGTTGCCATGGTCGGAATTCCTTCGCTCAGGCCTTGGCTGAGAAATTCGGGTGGATGACGGCACCGTCCTTCGTCAGGGCGGTCGCCTTGACCAGCTCGTCGTCCCAGTTCACCGCGAGCTTCTTCTCGGCCTTGTCGATCAGCGTCTCGACGAAGGCGAAGAGGTTCTTGGCGTAGAGCGAGGAGGAGGTTGCGGGCAGGCGGCCGGGCACGTTGAGATGCCCGACGATCTTGACGCCGTTATCGGTGGTCACGACTTCGCCCGCCTTGGCGAGCTCGCAATTGCCGCCGCGCTCGACCGCGAGATCGACGATCACGGAGCCGGGCTTCATGCTCTCGACCATCGCCGCCGAGATCAGCTTCGGCGCAGGCCGCCCCGGGATCAGCGCGGTGGTGATGACGATGTCCTGCTTGGCGATGTGGCTCGCGGTCAGCTCCGCCTGCTTCGCCTGGTATTCCTTGGACATCTCCTTGGCATAGCCGCCGGCGGTCTGCGCCTGCTTGAATTCCTCGTCCTCGACGGCGAGGAACTTGGCGCCGAGCGATTCGACCTGTTCCTTGGTGGCGGGGCGCACGTCGGTCGCGGTGACGATGGCGCCGAGGCGCCGCGCGGTCGCGATCGCCTGCAGGCCGGCGACGCCGACCCCCATCACGAAGATCTTCGCAGCCGGCACGGTGCCCGCCGCCGTCATCATCATCGGCAGCGCCCGGCCGTATTCGGCCGCGCCGTCGATCACGGCGCGATAGCCCGCGAGATTGGCCTGCGAGGACAGCACGTCCATCACCTGGGCCCGGGTGATGCGCGGCATGAACTCCATGGCGAAGGCGGCGACATTGGCCTTGGCCAGCGCCGCGACCTGCGCCTCGTTGCCATAGGGGTCCATCGTCGCGACGACGAGCGCACCAGCCGGCAGGCCGGCGATCTCGCTCTCCGACGGACGCCGCACCTTCAGCACGATAGCCGCGCCGGCCAGCGCTTCCGCCGCCGTTTTCGCGATCGTCGCCCCTGCTGCCTCATAATCCGCATCGAGGATGCCGGAGGCTTTGCCCGCCCCGGCCTCGACCACGACCTCGGCACCGAGGCCCTTGAACTTGCGGACGGTCTCCGGCGTCGCTGCGACGCGGGTTTCCGCCCCTTGCGTTTCGGCTGGGACAGCAATGCGCATGGCGGGAAAAGGCCTTTCCGGCGTTATGGGGAGACGGTCAGAGCAGGAGCAGCGCGAGCAGCATCAGCACCAGCGAGACGAGAGGCGCGCGCCAGGAGATCGACGGGGCGGCGATGCCGATGCCCGTGCCGATGACGGCAAGAAGCGTGCCGATCAGCGCCGTGCCCCAGGCGTGCTTGGTGCCGCCGACGGCAAGCGCCGCGACGATGGCGAGCGAGGCGACGGTCGCAACCTCGGCGAAATGCACGAAGCCGGTATAAGTCCGCTCATGCTCGGGATAGTCCATCGCGGGGGCGTCGGCGTGATGGGCGTGGTCGGCCATGGTCTCGATCCTGAAAAAGACACAGTCTCTCTAAGCCTGTAGCGCACCCGCGACGCACGGGCAACGCGGCAGCTTGCTGCAACGGTGGAGCATGCCGTCGCAACCTCGCACGCCCACTCTCTAGCGGACGATGCCGACCAATTCAATCGATTTAAATAGAGGATTATTCTCGTTATTGGCCAATTTTGAGAACGATTACGTCACTCGGCAGCGGCCGGGAGCATGGCATCGCCGCCCGTCGGGTCGGACCGACGGTATCGGCAGCCCCTGTTTCACGGAGGCAGACGGCGACTGAGCGCCTTATGCCGCCGGCTTCAACCCCGCAGCCGTCAGTGCCGCACCCTGCTGCGCCGCGACGCGCTCGACGGAAAATCCCTCGATCTCCGCTTCGAACAAGCGGTGGAAATTCAGCTCGGCGTCGAGATGCAGGAAGACGCCGCCGAGCCCGATCGCGGCGCGGTCCATGAACACGAACTCGCGCGGGACCGTCACGGGTCCGCGCGCCTTCAGGGCCTGATGCATCTGGAAAGCCTGCTTGCGCCCGTATTCGGCCGGGCTGACATCCTCGGCGATGCGCCTGACCCGGTCCTCCAGCAGCGGCCCATAGATGAAGCGTGCCCAGATGTTCAGGGTGTCGACGAGATCTTTCGTCAGTCCCTTGAAGCCCCAGGTCTCATAGGCGTGGACGACGCGGGCCTCCTCGCCGTCGCGCAGGCCTTTGTAGAGATCGACGACGCCGCCGACGAAGCTCGGCGGAAAGATGCGGATGCAGCCGTAGTCGAGCAGGTTGATGCCCTTTGGCTCCCCGCTCTCCGAGAACACCGTGTAGTTCCCGAGATGCGGATCGCCATGGATGACGCCGTGATGGCTGAACGGACGCCACCACGCCTTGAACATCGCCGTCGAGATCCGGTCCCGCACCGCCTGCCCGTCTTGCTTGTGCGAGAGAATCGGGCTGCCCTCGAGCCAGTGCATGGTGAGAAGCCGCCCGGTCGAGAGCCCGGCCTCGACAGCCGGCACGCGAATTTCCGGCGTATCCGACAGGATCGCCTGATAGAGCGCGGCATGCTTGGCCTCGCGCCGGTAGTCGAGCTCCTCGCGGACACGGGCGCCGATCTCCTTGGCGATCTCGGTGGTATCGATCACCGCGCCCATGCGCCGGTGCAGCGAGAACAGCACCTCGAGTTGCGCGATATCGGCCTCCACCGCCGATTCCATGTCGGGATACTGCAGCTTGCAGGCGAGCGCCGCGCCCTCCAGCGTCGTCGCGCGATGCACCTGCCCCAACGAGGCCGCAGCCGCCGGCTTCAGATCGAATTCACCGAAGCGCTCGCGCCAGCTGGCACCGAGCTCGGCCATCATCCGGCGCTTGACGAAGGCCGCGCCCATCGGCGGCGCCTGCGATTGCAGCTTCTGCAATTCGGCGGCGTATTCCGGCGGCACGACATCGGGAATGGTGGCGACGAGCTGCGCCACCTTCATGATCGGCCCCTTCAGCCCGCCCAGTGCCTTGGCCAGCGCCTCGGCATTGGAGGCATCGCGCCCTTCGACGCCGAAGAGCCGGGCGCCGGCCATCCGGGCGGCCACCCCGCCGACATTGGCGCCGACGCGGGCATAGCGCGCCGCGCGAGCGGAGAATCGGTTGGCTTCGGCGTCGCGTTCGGACATGCGGATCGTGCTTTCGCTGTTCCTGCCCACCTCATGTAGGCACCGGCGAGCCGCACGCCAATGCGACAAGCCGCGCTAGGCGCCCTGCCCCGCCAGCAGGCAGATGCGCCGCGCCACCTCATAGGAGGTCTCGAAAGCCGGCAGCGGCAGGAATTCGAAGCGCGAGTGGAAATTATGCGCGCCGGTGAAGAAATTCGGCGTCGGCAGCCCGCGCGCCGAGAGCGCCGCCCCGTCCGTGCCGCCCCGCATCGGGATCCGCTTCGGCGCGATCTGCAATTCGGACAGCGCCGCCATCAAGAGATCGACCGAGCGCCGGTCTTCGCCCAGGCTGTCGGCGATATTGCCGTAGACATCGCTCACCTCCGAGGTGACCCGTCCGGTCGGATAGCGCTTTGCAATCTCCACCGCGACCTCACCGATCCGCCGCTTGCGAGCTTCGAAGGACGCCTTGTCGAAGTCGCGGATATTGGCGCGAAGCACCGCCTCGGCCGCATTGGCGACGAGTTCGACGAACCAGGTATAGCCCTCGCGGCCGGCCGTGTTCTCCGGCGTTTGCGCCCGGTCGAAAGCGGCCATGTAATCCTGCGCCATCAGGATCGGGTTCACCAGCACGCCCTTCGCCGACATCGGATGGGCGGTGACGCCGGTGAAGACGATCTCGGCCATGGCGGCGTTGAAATTCTCCCAGACGACCTCGCCGACCTCGCAGCTGTCGATCGTATAGGCGAAATCGCAATCGAAGCGGGCGAGATCGAGCGCCTTGGCGCCGCGCAGGCCGATCTCCTCGTCCGGCACGAAGGCGACGAGGATGTCGCCATGCTCGTCCTCGGGGCGCAGTTCCGCCAGCAGCGTCATCACGATCGCGACCGCCGCCTTGTTGTCCGCGCCGAGCACGCTGGTGCCGTCGCTGAAGACGATCTCGTTGCCCTTGTAGCGGATGATCTCGGGATGCTCGGCGACGCGCAGCCAGATGTCCTTCTCCGCGTTGAGGCAGAGATCCTCGCCTTCGAAGCGCAGCAACTGCGGCTTGATCACCGGCGACAGGCCGACATCGACCGTATCGACATGGGCGATGAAGCCGATGCGCGGCGCGCCGGGCTTCGTGCCACGCTTCAGCGCCGTCACCGTGGCGTGATCGTCGATCACGACATTCTCCAGCCCGAGCGCGCGCAATTCACCGGCGAGCAGTTCCGCCAGCACCTGCTGGCCCGGCGTGCTCGGCAGGCTGGTCGCCTTCATGTCGCTCTGGCTCTCGATCGCGACGTAGCGCAGGAACCGGTCGAGCAATTTATCGCGCACACTCACTACGCTTCTCCCTTCCCCTGCTGCGCCAGCCAATCCCGCACCTCGGCCGCGCTTGCCGGCTTCCCGCCGGCAGCCTCGACCCGGCGGACGGTGTCCGCGATCAATTCGCGATTCGTCTTGTCGCAGCCGAAGGGCGCATCCTCCAGCCCGCCGCGGACATGGACGCCCCGCGCCACGGCCGGGCCGATCAGGTCTCTGAGATCGACGCCGAGCCCGGCAATCATCACGGGGGCATCGGGCGCATCCTCGGCGAGCAGCTTGAGATGCGCCTCCAGCGCCCATTCGCGCGGCGGAAAGCCCCAGGCGAAGGCATCCGAGAACATCAGCCGGTAGATCGGCATGGGCATGCCCGGATAGGCCCTGGCCAGCGCGGCGCCGAGCCGGGTGAAGCCGGGCTCGTAGATCGCATAGCTCGGATGGACCTTGTGGCGCTCAGCCACCTCCATCCCTTCGCGGATATGCTCGCCGGGGTTCTGGTAGATGAAACCGGCCTCGCCTTCCGGGATGCCGGAGAAGGTCGTCCAGTTGCACGAGCCGGGATCGAGCACGCCCCATTCGGCGAGGCCGCGCTTCGCCAGCTCCTCGAGATGGGTGTAGCGGCCGGAGCCGATCATGTCGCCGGCATAGCCCGAGCCGAGGATCGGGATGGTCGGGTAGACGATCGCGTCGACCCTGGCGCGGATACCCTCGATCGCCTGCGCATAAAGCTGCCAGTCGTCGCGCTGCCGGCCGGTCGCCATGTCGTAGACATGTAGATGCACGATGGCGGCGCCCGCCTCCACAGCGGCGATGCCATCCGCGACGATATCGCGAATGCTGACAGGTATGCCCGGCTGGCGCTCCTTGCCCCAGGGGCCGTTGATCGCGGCCTCGACCCAGATCGGTTTGGTCACGGGCATGTCCTCGCTTCTCCGCAATTTTGCGCAAACCGTAAGCTGCTCCGCTCGGGCTTGTCAGCCCATAGGCCGGCTGGGCAGGATCGGCGCAAACGCATGCGAAGATCGGAGCCCACCATGCTCGAACACCGCGCGACCTATCGCGACACGCTGGACGCCTTCGCCTGGCGCATCCCGGAGCGGTTCAATATCGGCACGGCCTGCTCGGACGCCCATGCCGATGGCACCGGCAAACCGGCGCTGATCTTCGAGGAAGACGGCGGAAAACTCGCGACACTCTCCTTCGATGAACTGGCTCGCGCCTCGAACCGCTTCGCCAATCTGCTCGGCGCTCACGGCATCGGCCCGGGCGAGCGCGTCGGCATCCTGCTGCCGCAATCGCCGCAGACCGCGATCGCCCATCTCGGCGCCTATAAGCTCGGCGCCATCGCCCTGCCGCTCTTCATCCTGTTCGGACCCGAGGCTCTGGAGCATCGGCTTGGCCATAGCGGCGCCAGCGTGCTCGTCACCGACGCCGAGAATATCGGCAAGGTCGAGGCGATCCGCGACGCGCTGCCGAACCTGCACAAGATCTTCGTCGTCGACGGCGCCGGTCATCTCGATTTCGAGGCGGAGATGGCGAAGGCCTCCGACCGCTTCACCGCGGCAGACACCCGCGCCGACGACCCCGCCGTGATCATCTATACCTCTGGCACGACAGGTAAGCCCAAGGGCGCACTGCATGCCCATCGCGTGCTGCTCGGCCATCTGCCGGGTGTGCAATTGCCGCAGGAGTTCTTCCCCCAGCCGGGCGACCTGTTCTGGACCCCAGCCGACTGGGCCTGGATCGGCGGCCTGCTCGATGTGCTCCTGCCCAGCCTTTATTGCGGCGTGCCGGTGCTCGCCTCCCGCGCCCGCAAATTCGATCCCGAAGCCGCCTTCGCGCTGATGAACAGGCACAAGGTGCGCAACGCCTTCCTGCCGCCGACCGCGCTCAAGCTGATGCGGCAAGTCAACAATCCCCAACGCTTCGGCTACCAGATGCGCTCGATCGGCACCGGCGGCGAGACGCTCGGCGCCGACATGCTCGACTGGAGCCGCGAGACCTTCGGCTTCCCGGTCAACGAGTTCTACGGCCAGACCGAGGCGAATCTGCTCGTTTCCAATTGCGCGAGCCTCTACCGGGTGAAGCCCGGCTCGATGGGCCGTGCCGTGCCCGGCCACCGCGTCGCGGTGATCTCGCCCGAGGGCCGCGAACTGCCTGATGGCGAGCAGGGGCTGATCGCGGTCGCACGGCCCGATCCCGTGATGATGCTGGAATACTGGAACCAGCCCGAAGCCACCGCGGCGAAGTTCATCGGCGACTGGCTCGTCACCGGCGACAGCGGCGCGCGCGACGAGGAAGGCTATTTCTGGTTCCAGGGCCGCGACGACGACATCATCTCCTCGGGCTCCTACCGCATCGGACCCGGCGATATCGAGGATTGCATCATCCGCCATCCGGCCGTGCTGATGGTCGCGGTCGTCGGCGTGCCCGATCCGGTTCGCACCGAGATCGTCAAGGCCTTCGTGCTGCCGAAGCCGGGCGTGACGCCGACGGCGGAGCTGGCGAAGGAAATCCAGGCCTTCGTGCGCGACCGGCTGGCAGCCTACCAGTATCCGCGCGAGGTCGAGTTCGTGACGGAGCTGCCATTGACTGCGACCGGCAAGATCATGCGCAAGGATCTGCGCAACCGGGAGATCGCGAAACAGCAGGGCGGTTGACGGGCTGAAACGTCAACGCGCCTCCAGCACGAGCTCGAACGTCATCAGCACCGGGTTGTCGCCACGCTTCAGGCGGCCGCTCGCCAGAGCGCCGCTATAGTCGACCAAGGCGACATCGATCGCCGATTCGAAGCCGCCGGCACCGCGGGCGATCCGCCCCTCCGTGATCGCAACCTCCGTCGCGAAATTCTCGACCACACCACCATCGACAAACCGCGCCCCGATGGTCGAGCCGACACCGCCATGGATGACAGCCTCGCGGATGCCGCGCTCTGCGCAAAACGATTCCAATGCCCCGCAGAAATCGACATTCGGCTTCACCCGCAGCGCGAAGAACCGCCCTGCCCCGGCGCCACCCAATGCCGCCGCCACCGGCCCGAACAGCTTGAAATGCGTCTCGCTATCCGGCTCGGCCGCAAAGACCGCGCCATTGAGCCCGACGGCCTCCACGGTGATCGTCTCGGCAACCACCGTCTCATCCGGCAGGATATGGCCGCCGCTGCGCTTGCCATCGCCCTCCACCCACAGCGCATGAGCATGGAAGAACGGCGCGCCATCGCGCTGGCCGAAGGTCATCGCGCCCACTTCGACACCAGCTCCCCCTTCCGGCCGGAAGGTGTCGCTATAGAAAGCCGCATGCTCAGGCGTCTTCGACAGCGCCGGCATCACATAGGCGAAGGGCGAGAGTTTCAGCCCGTCGAGCTTCACCACGCCCGAGGCGAACCCCTCGGCTGCGAAGCCGCTCCTCACCGCCTCCAGCAGGGGCACACCGGCCGGCAGCGTCAGCGAGAAGGAGCGCCCGCCGCACTCCACCCACTGGATGCGCTCGGGCGTTCCCGTACCGGGCTGCTGGATGCGCCTCACGATGCCTTCCCCTTCAGGAAATCGAGCTCGCCGCGCCTCTCCAGCTCGTCCTTGACGAGGCGCTTCGGCACCTTGCCATAGCCCGATTTCGGCAGGGCCTCCCAGAACAGGAAGCGCTTCGGCATCTTGTACCGGGCGATCTTGGGCCCGAGGAAATCCGCGATCTCGCCTTCGGTCGCGTTCTGGCCCGGCCGGTTGACGCAGACCGCGATGCCGATCTCGCCCCAGACCGGATCAGGCACGCCGAGCACCGCGACCTCCGCGATGGCAGGATGCGTCAGGATCTTCTCCTCGATCTCGCGCGGATAGATGTTCGAGCCGCCGGAGATATACATGTCCGAGGCGCGGCCGGTGATGTAGACGAAGCCCTGTTCGTCCATATGGCCGAGATCGCCGGTGCGGAACCAGCCGTTGCGGAAGGATTTCGCATTGGCTTCCGGGTTGTCGTAATAGCCCGCGAAGACGGCCGGCCCGATCACGCAGATCTCGCCTTGGACGCCCGCCTCGACCTCCTTGCCGTCCTCGTCCTGGATCTGCACCTGCATGCCCGTGCGCTCGAAGCCGCAGGTGCCGATGCGGGCGTTCGGGCCGTCCTCGGCCTCGTGCAGGGCCGGCGGCAGCACGGTGATGTTGCCGGTGACCTCGCCCAGCCCGAAATACTGCACGATCACCTTGCCGAGTTTCTTGAGCGCCGCCTTCTGGTCCTCGCGATACATCGGCGCGCCCGCATAGATGATGTAGCGCAGGCTGGAATGATCGTGCTGGTCGGCGGCGGGATGCTCGACCAGCATCTTCAGGATCGTCGGCACTGTGAAGATGTTGCTGATGCGATGCTTCGCGATCAGGCGATAGGCTTCGTCGATGTCGAAACGCTCGGTCGGCAGCAGGATCGAGGACGCGCCGCGCGCCGAGATCATCAATTGGTGCACGCCTGCGCCATGCGAGAGCGGCGCCACCACCAGAGAGGCGTCCTTTTCGGTCGAGCCGGGCACGAGGTCGCAGAGATGGTTGGTGATGACGAAGCCCATCTGGCCATGGGTCAGCACCGCCGCCTTGGAGCGCCCGGTCGTGCCGGAGGTGAAGAAGAACCAGCAGGGATCGTCGTGCTCGACCCCGGCGTTCTCGACCTTTTCGCCGCGGTGGCGCGCGATCACGGCGCCGACCTCGTCCTCGCCGAAAGCGCCCTCGCCGATCCGCCAGGTGAACTCCGGCGCCGGGCTCGCAGCCGCGACCGCCGCGGCATGTTCCGGGAAATCGCCATGGCAGAGGAAACCCTTGGCGCCGGAAGCCGTCGCGAGATAGGCGACCTCGTCCGGCAGCAGGCGGAAATTCGTCGGCACCCAGACGGCGCCGAGCCGGAAGGTCGCGAACATCGAGATAAACATCGCGTCGCAGTTCTTGGAGTGAACCAGCAGGCGGTCGCCCTTGCCGATGCCACGCGCCCGCAGGCCCGCCGCCAGCGCGGAGACCTGCGCATCGATCTCGGCCCAGTCGAGCGTCTTCTCGCCCCAGATGAAGGCGGGGTGTGCGGGCAGGCGCCGGGCATTCTGCGTCGCGATATGGGCGAGGTTCATCACACGCCGCGTCATCGGCACGACGCCCCCGGTCGGGGCTGGTTTTGCAGAGCTCATCTTGCGGCTCTCCCTGTCTCGATGGAACGCGGTGCGGCGGCCACGGTTGGCCGTGCTGCCCGCTTGGATACGAACATCTGCTTGAGCAGCGCTTCCAGCCGCTCGGCTTCGCGCGCCAGCAGGAGCGAAAGCTCTGCCTGCCGGGCCGGTACCATCCGGCTGTCGATCGCGGCGATCGACAGCGCCCCTGCGACCCGCCCGTCCGGGTAGCGGAAAGCCCGGCCGATGCCCCATGAGCTGGCGACGAGCCGGCCGGGATTGAGCGAGAAGCCGCGCGCCCGTGTCCCGACGACGTCGGACCGCAAAGCCTGCGGCGCGAAGCCTGGATAGCGGGCCAGCAAGACGGCCTCGTTAGCCGCGATGACCCGGTCCACATCGTCGTCCGGCAGGGCCGCCAGCATGGCGAGCGAGCCCGCACCGACGCCGAGCGGGTGCTGGTCGCCGGCCTGCAGCGCGTGCGTGCGGACCGGATAGGTCCCCTCCTCCCGATGCAGGCAGATCGCATAGTTCTCGCGCCGGACGGTGAGGAAGCTCGTATCCTGCGTCTCGGCCGAAAGCCGGCGCAGGCCCTCCATCGCGATCTCGAGCAGGCTATGGCGCCGCGCGGCCAGCACGCCGAGCACGAAGGCCTCCTCGCCCAGGCAATAACGCCGCGTCTGCGGCTCCTGCTCGACCAATCCCGCCCGCATCAGCGCCAGCAGAAGGCGCCGCGTCGTCGGCTTGTTGAGGCCGCTGCCGGAGACGATCTCGCCAAGCGGCAACCCCTCGGCCGGCTCCCGCCCGATCAGCGAGAGCAGCCCGAGCGCGCGGTCGACGCTCTGCGAGCCGGACAGCCCGGCTTCGGGCGCGAAATTTGGCGGCAAGCGCTCCTCCACACAGTCCATGATATGGACCTTGTTCTTGTTCTCCAACCGTAGATGGGCGCTTTGCGGATTGCAATGCCGCTTCCCTTGTGTAATCTGCCTGCCGTCCCGCTGTCCGGCTATTCACAGTGTGGACCACAAGCGACGCCGACGACCCAACAAGATCGGCGCGGAGGGAGGAACGGAACGATGGCCCCCAGGGCATCCTGCATAGCGGGCGCTTCGCGTCCGGCGACCGGCACCTGAGGCCGCCGCATGGTCGATGTCATCGATACCCTGAAAATCCCTGAGAACCTCAGCGAGAACGAGGACGCACGTCCCGGCTCGGCCATCATGCGCCCGGTCGAGGCCGTCGCTGCCGTGCTGGTCGCCTTCATCATCGGCGTGCTGCTGCTCGGCGTCGTCTCGCGCTATGTCTTCTCGCTGCCCTTCGTCTGGGTCGACGAGGTCGCCTCGATCGCCTTCATCTGGCTTGCCATGCTCGGCGCCGCCATCGCGGTCGACCGCAACGAGCACCTGCGACTGTCGCTGTTCGTCGGCATGATGCCGCCGCGGCTGCGCGAATTCGTCGAGACGCTGGCACTCGTCGCGGTTGCCGCCTTCCTGGCCGCGATGGTCGACCCGGCCATCGAATATGCAATGGAAGAGAGCTACGTCACCTCGGCCGCGCTCAACATCCCCGTCAGCTGGCGTGTCTCGGCGCTGGCCGTCGGCATCGTGCTGATGCTGCTGCTCACCCTGCGCTATATCTTCAAGACCGCGCGCCTCGTCGACATCGCCGCAGCAGTGCTGGTCGTCGGCGGGTTCGGCCTGGCCTTCTGGCTGCTCGGGCCGACGCTGAAGGGGCTCGGCTACTACAACATCCTGATCTTCCTGCTCGGCGTCGTCGCCGCCTGCCTCGTTGCGGGCGTCCCGATCGCCTTCTGCTTCGGGCTGGGCACGCTCGCCTTCCTCGCCTTCTCGACCAGCGTCCCGACCATCGTCATGATCGGGCGCATGGACGAGGGCATGTCGAGCCTCATCCTGCTCTCCGTGCCGATCTTCGTGCTGCTCGGCTGCATCCTCGACGCGACCGGCATGGGTAAGGCGATCGTCGATTTCCTCGCCTCCCTGCTCGGCCATGTCCGCGCCGGCATGTCCTATGTCCTGCTCGGCTCGCTCTATCTGGTCTCGGGCATCTCGGGCTCGAAGGTCTCGGACATGGCGACGGTCGCCCCCGCGCTGTTCCCGGAGATGAAGCGGCGCGGCTACAAGCCCAAGGACCTGATCGCGCTGCTTTCGACCGGCGCCGCCATGGCCGACACCGTGCCGCCCTCGATCGTGCTGATCGTGCTGGGCTCGGTCGCCGGCGTCTCGATTGCCGGGCTGTTCAACGCGGGCTTCGTCATCGCCGGCGTTCTGCTGGTCGCGCTCGCCGGTCTCGCCCGCTGGAAGGCGGCGGCTGAGGACATGAAGGGCGTGCGCCGCGCGCCGCTGGCGGTGATCGGCAAGGTGGCGCTCGTCGCCGCGCCGGCCCTCGTCCTGCCCTTCATCATCCGCGCCGCGGTCGGCGGCGGCGTCGCGACCGCGACCGAGGTCTCGACCATCGCAGTGCTCTATGCGCTCGTCATCGGCATCGTGCTCTATGGCGGCATCGGCCTGCGCAAGTTCTACCAGATGCTGGTCGAGACGGCGGCACTCTCCGGCGCGATCCTGGTCATTCTCGGCACGGCGCTCGCCATGGCCTGGGCGCTGACCCAGACCGGCTTCGCCCGCGACCTCGCCGTCTTCATGGCGAACCTGCCCGGCGGCTGGCTCACCTTCATGGCGGTCACCATCGTCGTCTTCATGATCCTCGGCTGCGTGCTGGAAGGCCTGCCGGCGATCGTGCTGATGGCGCCACTGATGTTCCCGATCGCCAAGAACCTCGGCATCAACGACGTGCATTATTCGATGGTCGTGGTCACCGCGATGAATATCGGCCTGATGGCGCCGCCGATCGGCATCGGCTTCTACATCGCCTGCAAGATCGGCAACGTCTCGCCGGACGAGGCGATGGGCGCGGTCTGGCCCTATATCTTCGCCCTGATCGTCGGCCTCGTCGTCATCGCCCTCGTGCCCGGCCTCTCGACCTGGGTGCTGTGAAGCTCACAACAAGAAACCAGCAAGAAACCAGACACGCTCAAGGAGAAACGCCCATGACCATCTCACGCCGCACCCTGCTTCAGGCGACAGCCGCCGCCTCCGCCATCGGCACCTTCCATATCGGCCGCGCCAACGCGCAGGCCGCCGAGTTCACCTATAAATACGCCAACAACCTGCCCGTCGCGCATCCGATGAACACGCGCGCCAACGAGGCCGTGGCCAAGATCAAGGAAGAGACCAAGGGTCGCGTCGACATCCAGATCTTCCCGAACAACCAGCTCGGCTCCGACACCGACATGCTGAGCCAGGTCCGCTCGGGCGGCGTCGAGTTCTTCACGCTCTCGCCGCTGATCCTCTCGACGCTGGTCGCCAACGCCTCGCTCTCCGGCATCGGCTTCGCCTTCCCGAACTACGATGCGGTCTGGAAGGCGATGGACGGCGAACTCGGGGCTTACGTCCGCGGCCAGATCAACAAGGCCAATCTCGTCGTCATGGACAAGATCTGGGATAACGGCTTCCGCCAGATCACCTCGTCCAAGGGCCCGATCAACACGCCCGACGACCTCAAGGGCTTCAAGATCCGCGTGCCGGTCTCGCCGCTCTGGACCTCGATGTTCACCGCCTTCCAGTCGGCCCCGGCCTCGATCAACTTCGCCGAGGTCTACACCGCGCTGCAGACCAAGATCGTCGACGGCCAGGAGAACCCGCTCGCGATCATCTCGACCGCCAAGCTCTTCGAAGTCCAGAAATACCTCTCCCTGACCAACCACATGTGGGACGGCTTCTGGTTCCTGGCCAACCGCCGCGCCTGGGAGAAGCTGCCGGAGGACCTGCGCGCCATCGTCGCCAAGAACATCAACGCCGCCGCGCTGCTCGAGCGTGACGACGTCGCCAAGCTCAATGCCAACGTGCAGGGCGAGCTCGTCGCCAAGGGCATGGTCGCCAACGAGACCAAGGCCGACGCCTTCCGCGAAGCCCTGCGCAAGGCCGGCTTCTACGCGGAGTGGAAGAAGAAGTACGGCGACGAGGCCTGGGGCATCCTGGAGAAGGCCGTCGGCAGCTCGCTGAGCTGACAACGCCATAATTCCCTCAGCCCTCATCCTGAGGAGCGGGCGCAAGCCCGCGTCTCGAAGGATGCTCCAGCGCTCACTGGAACATCCTTCGAGACGCCGCTTCGCGGCTCCTCAGGATGAGGGCTGAGGCATTTCTTGTTTCATATCGGAGTTACCTCATGGCCGACCGGCTGAAGGGCAAGATCGCCATCGTCTTCGGCGCCGGCTCCTCCGGACCCGGCTGGGGCAACGGCAAGGCCGCGGCCGTAGCCTTCGCCTGCGAGGGCGCCGGCGTCGCCTGCATCGACCTGAACCACGCGGCCGCCGAAGAGACCGCCGCGATCATCGCCGGAGAGGGCGGAAAGGCTCTCGCACTCGCAGCCGATGTGACGAATCTTGCCTCGGTCGAGGCCTGCGTCGCGGAAACCGTGCGGCATTTCGGCCGCATCGACATCCTCCACAACAATGTCGGCGTCACCCATATGGGCGGCCCGGTCGAATTATCCGAGGAGCAGTTCAACCTCTCGCTCCAGCTCAATCTCGGCTCGGTCTATCGCTGCGCCAAGGCCGTCGTTCCGGAGATGCTGAAGGGCGGTGGCGGCGCCATCGTCAACATCTCCTCGCTCGCCGCCATCCGTTGGACCGGCTACCCGTACTTCGCCTACTACGCGACCAAAGCCGCGGTGAACCAGGCGACGGTCGCGCTCGCGATGCAATATGCCAGGCAGGGCATCCGCGCGAACTGCATCATGCCCGGACTGATCGACACACCGCTGATCTACAAGCAGATCTCCGCGCAATACGCCTCCGTCCAGGAGATGGTCGCCGCCCGCGACGCACAGGTGCCGATGGGCAAGATGGGCACCGCCTGGGACATCGCCAACGCCGCCGTCTTCCTCGCCTCCGACGAGGCGAAATTCATCACGGGCGTCTGCCTGCCGGTCGATGGCGGCCAGAGCTGCACAACCGCACCGCTGGGCTAACCTATAGTCGAGCGTTCATTCCTCCATTGGAACGCTTGCTCCATTTCCGCTTCGCTGCCAGAACTGTCGACAACAGGGACGGCAACGGGAATCCAGGATGAGCGAAACCGCCGTTGCGGAGCTGCCGCGCGACTTCGACGAATTGCGCGCATCGATCCTCAGTCAGCGCGAAAGCCTGCCCAAGCGCATCGCCCAGATCGCAGCCTATGCTCTCGACAATCCCGACGAGATCGCCTTCGGCACCGCCGCCAGCATCGCGGTCTCGGCCGGCGTCCAGCCCTCCACGCTGATCCGCTTCGCCCAGCATCTCGGCTTCGACGGCTTCACCAGCCTGCAGGGCGTCTTCCGCGCCCGCCTGCGCGAGCGCAATTCCAGCTATGAGGAACGCCTCAACACGCTGCGGGTCGGCGATGGCACCGCGGCCGGCAACCACCGCATCCTCGACGGCTTCCTGACCGCCTCGCGCAAGTCGCTGGACGTGATGAGCCGCACCATCGACGAAGCCACGCTTGATCGCGCGATCGATGTGCTCGCCCGCGCCGAGACCATCTATATCCTCGCCCGGCGCCGCTCCTATCCGGTGGCGAGCTATCTCGCCTATGCGCTCGGCAAGCTCCAGGTCCGCAACCAGCTCGTCGAGTCGGCTGCCGGCCTCGATCCCGAGATGATCGCCTTCGCGACGCCGAAGGATGCCGTCCTCGTCATCAGCTTCTCGCCCTATGCGCCCGCGACGATCGAGGACGCACGCGGCCTCGCGGAACGTGGCGTGCCGCTCGTCGCCATCACCGACAGCGCCTTCTCCCCGCTCGCCAGCATCGCCAAGCTCTGGTTCGAGGTCGCCGAGGCGGATTTCGGCGGGTTTCGCACGCTGGCCTCGACCATGGCGCTCTCGATGGCGCTCGCCGTCGGCGTCGGCGAGGCGCGCCGGGCCGGACGCGGCAGGGGCCGCCGTGCCGGACACGCCTAAAGCTTTAGGAACATACATTCCGCATTGACGAATTGATGGAATTATTATTTCATTCCCGCAACCGGAGCCGCTCGGCTTCGATGATCATCGCTGCCGGGAGGAAGACATGGCGGGACCGCTCGGCGGATCGGCGCAGGCGCTCGACGTCATCACCATCGGCCGCGCCTCGGTCGATCTCTACGGCCAGCAGATCGGCTCGCGGCTGGAGGATGTCACCTCCTTCGCCAAGTCGGTCGGCGGCTGTCCGGCCAATATCGCGATCGGCACCGCCCGGCTCGGCCTGCGCTCGGCCCTGCTGACCCGCGTCGGCAACGAGCAGTTCGGCCGCTTCCTGCGCGAGCAGCTCTCACGCGAGGGCGTGAATCTCGACGGCCTCAAGACCGATCCCGAGCGCCTGACCGCGCTCGCCATCCTCTCGGTCGAAAGCGACAAGGCCTTTCCGCTGCTGTTCTACCGCGAGAACTGCGCCGACATGGCGCTGGAGGAAGGCGATATCGACCCCGCCTTCATTGCCAGGGCCCGCGCCGTCGTCGTCACCGGCACGCATTTCGCCCGGCCTGGCCCGGAGGCCGCCCAGCGCAAGGCGATGAAGCTGATGCGCGCAAACGGTGGCAAGGTCGTGCTCGATATCGACTACCGCCCGAATCTCTGGGGCCTCGCCGGCCATGATGCCGGCGACAACCGCTACATCGCCTCGCAGGCCGTCTCCGAACGGATGAAGACCGTCCTGCCCGGCTGCGACCTCATCATCGGCACCGAGGAAGAAGTACTGATCGCCTCGGGCGAGAGCGAGCTCCTGCCGGCGCTGAAGACCATCCGCTCGCTGACGCCTGCGACCATCGTGCTCAAGCGCGGCCCGATGGGTTGCATCGTCTATGAGGGCGCGATCCCCGACGATCTCGAAGAGGGCATCGTCGGCAAGGGCTTCCCGATCGAGGTCTACAACGTCTTGGGCGCGGGTGATGCCTTCATGTCCGGCTTCCTGCGCGGCTGGCTCGGTGGCGAGAGCCTCCAGACCGCCGCGACCTGGGCCAATGCCTGCGGTGCTTTCGCCGTCTCGCGCCTGCTCTGCTCGCCGGAAAGCCCGACCTTCGAGGAGCTGCAATATTTCCTCAAAAACGGCAGCCCGCACCGGGCGCTGCGCAAGGACGAAGACATCAACCACATCCACTGGGCGACGACGCGCCGCCGCGACGTGCCCTCGCTGATGGCGCTCGCCTGCGACCACCGCTCGCAGCTCGAAGAGCTCGCGGCAAAGGCCGGTGCCGATCCCGCCCGCATCCGCGATTTCAAGGTGCTCGCGGTCAAGGCCGCCGCCCGCGTCGCCGATGGCCGCCCCGGCTACGGCATGCTGCTCGACGAGAAGCATGGCCGCGAGGCGATGTTCGAATTCGCCCGCCATCCCTTCGCCTGGCTCGGCCGCCCGGTCGAACTGCCGGGCTCGCGCCCGCTGCGCTTCGAGACGAGCCAGGATATCGGTTCGCTCCTGCCGGAATGGCCGGTCGATCACTGTATCAAGGCGCTCTGCTTCTATCACCCTGACGACCCGGAAGATTTGAAGCGCGAGCAGCAGGAGAAGCTGCGCGGTCTGTTCGAGGCGGCGCGCAAGGTCGGCCGCGAATTGCTGATCGAGATCATTGCCAGCAAGAACGGCCCGCTCGGCCCCGACACGATCGCCCGCGCGCTCGGCGAGCTCTATGCGCTCGGCATCAAGCCGGACTGGTGGAAGCTGGAGCCACAATCCTCCCCTGCCGCCTGGGCCGCGATCGAGAAGTCCATCGCGAAGCATGATCCCTGGTGCCGCGGCGTGCTGCTGCTCGGGCTCGACGCGCCGGCCGAGGAGCTGGAGGCCGGCTTCGCAGCCACCGCATCCGCCTCCATCGTCAAGGGCTTTGCCGTCGGCCGCACCATCTTCATGAGCGCGGCGGAGGGCTGGCTTTCCGGCAAGCTCGACGACGAGGCAGCCATCGCCGACATGGCTGGCCGCTTCGAGGCGCTGACCGGCCTCTGGCTTGCCACGCGCGGCCGGAAGGCGGCCTAGCGCATCGGCCCGAAAAGTGGGAACCGGTTTTCGGACCAAGCCGATGCTAAGAAGACTCCCGACCGGAGACAGGATCATGAGCACCGTCCGCCTCACCATGGCGCAGGCGCTGACGCGCTTCCTTAGCCGCCAGATGACCGAGATCGATGGGCAGCGCCTGCCGATCTTCGGTGGCGTCTGGGCGATCTTCGGCCATGGCAATGTCGCGGGCCTCGGCGAGGCGCTCTGGCATGAGCGCGAACGCCTGCCGACCTTCCGCGCCCATAACGAGCAGGCCATGGCCCATGCCGCCATCGCCTATGCCAAGGCCAACATGCGCCGCCGCTTCATGGCCGCAACGACCTCGATCGGCCCCGGCGCCACCAATCTCGTCACCGCCGCCGCGCTCGCCCATGTCAACCGGTTGCCGGTGCTGCTGCTGCCGGGCGACGTCTTCGCCAACCGCATTCCCGATCCGGTGCTTCAGCAGGTCGAGGGGCTCAGTGACGGCACGGTCTCGGCCAATGACTGCTTTCGGCCGGTCTCGCGCTATTTCGATCGCATCACCCGGCCCGAGCAGATCATCCCAGCGCTGACCCGCGCCATGCAGGTCCTGACTGACCCTGCCGAATGCGGCCCCGTCACGCTCGCGCTCTGCCAGGATGTGCAGGCCGAGGCCTATGACTACCCCGAGAGCTTCTTCACCGAGCGCCTCTGGACGCCGCGCCGCCCCCGCGCCGACCGCGGCGAACTGAAGGCTGCTGCGGAGGCATTGAAGGCCGCGAAGAAGCCGCTGATCGTCGCTGGCGGCGGCGTGCTCTATTCCGGCGCCAGCGACGAGCTCGCCCGCTTCTCGGCCGCGACCGGCATTCCTGTCTGCGAGACGCAAGGCGGCAAATCCGCCCTGCCCGACGACGACGCGCTCAACATGGCCGCCGTCGGCGTCACCGGCACGGGCGCAGCCAATCGCCTTGCCGCCGAGGCCGATCTCGTCCTGGCCATCGGCACGCGCCTGCAGGATTTCACCACCGGCTCCTGGGCCCTGTTTGGCACTGCCGGGAAAACGATCATCGGCCTCAACGTCCAATCTTTCGACGCCGGCAAGCATCGCGCCTTGCCCCTCGTCGCCGACGCCCGCGAGGGTCTCGCCGAGCTGGCGGAGGCCATCGGTGGCTGGAAGACGCCGGAGAGCTGGACCAACAATGCCAAGGCCGGCAAGACCGACTGGCAGAAGGAAGCCGGCCAGGCCACCGCCGCCAGCAATGCCGCCCTGCCCTCGGACGCGCAGGTCATCGGCGCGGTCCAGCGCACGCTGGGTTCGGACGTCATCCTGCTTCATGCCGCGGGCGGCCTGCCGGGTGAACTGCACAAGCTCTGGCAGGCGGGAGCGCCCGGCTCCTACCATGCCGAATACGGCTTCTCCTGCATGGGCTACGAGATCGCCGGTGGGCTCGGCGCCAAGATGGCGAGGCCCGACAAGGAGGTCGTCGTCATGGTCGGCGACGGCTCCTACCTGATGCTCAATTCCGAGATCGCGACCTCGGTGATGCTGGGCCTGAAGCTCACCATCGTCCTGCTCGACAATCGCGGCTTCGGCTGCATCAACCGCCTGCAGATGGCCACCGGCGGCCAGAGCTTCAACAACCTGCTCAAGGACAGCAGGCACGAGACGCTGCCGGAGATCGATTTCGTCCAGCACGCCGCCAGCATGGGCGCGATCGCGGTGAAGGCCGCCTCGATCGCCGAGCTGGAAGCCGCGCTGGCGCAGGCCAAGACCAACACCCGCACGACCGTCGTCGTGATCGACACCGACCCGCTGATCTCGACCGGCTCCGGCGGCGCCTGGTGGGACGTCGCGGTGCCCGAGGTCAGCGAGCGCGCCGAGGTCCGCACGGCGCGGACGAATTACGACGAACGACGCAAGCGTCAGACCATCGGCAACTAAGCCGTTCCCATAGGCGAGAAAGACCCGACACATGATCCGCATCGGCGCGAACCCCATCGGCTGGTCGAATGACGACATGCTGGAGATCGGCGGCGACATCCCGCTCGAGACCTGCCTGACGGAAGCCCGCGAAGCCGGCTTCACCGGCATGGAGCTCGGCAACAAGTTCCCGCGTGAGGCGGCGAAGCTGAAGCCGATCCTCGACGCCCACGGCCACGCTCTGGTTTCCGGCTGGTACTCGACCGAGCTGCTCGACCGCGACGTCGCCGCCGAGATGGTCGCCGTGAAGGCTCATGCGACGCTGCTGCGCGACATGGGCTGCTCGGTCCTCATCGCCGCAGAGACCTCGAACGCGATCCATTCGGACATCACCAGGCCGCTCTCGACCCGGCCCGTCCTGCCGAAGAACCGCTGGGACGATTTCGGCGCGCGCTATACCAATTTCGCCGAGGCCCTGAAGGCCGAATACGGTTTGCAACTCGTCTATCACCACCATATGGGCACGGTGGTGCAGACCGAGGCCGAGATCGACCGGTTCATGGGCGTCACCAGCCCGACCGTGGGCCTGCTGCTCGACACCGGCCACGCCACCTGGGGCGGCGGCGATCCCGCCCGCATCGTCAGACACTGGAAGGCGCGCATCCACCATGTCCACTGCAAGGACATCCGCGAGGCTGTGATGTGGCGCTCCAATCGCGAGGACTGGTCCTTCCTCGAATCCGTGCTCGCCGGCGTCTACACCGTGCCGGGCGACGGCCTGATCGACTATGTCCGCGTGCTCCGGGAGCTTCAGGGCTATTCCGGCTGGATCGTGGTCGAGGCCGAGCAGGACCCGAAGAAGGCGGAGCCCGCGACCTATGCGAAGCTCGGCCACGCCAATCTCACCCGCTTCATCAGGGAAGCCGGGCTGGCTTGAATAAGGCCGTCATTCTCGGGCGTAGCGTAGCGCAGACCCGAGAATCTCTGGCAGGAGATGCTCGGGTCGAGCCCGAGCATGACGAGCGTAACAGATAGGAAACCGCCGATGTCCCATCTCAAGGTCCGCCCTGCCGGCACCAGCGGCCGCGTTACCCATGTCACGCCGGAAAGCGCCGGCTGGACCTATGTCGGCTTCGATCTGCACCGCCTGAAGCCGGGCGAGACCGTCTCGGCCGCGACCGGCGATCGCGAGACCTGCCTCGTCTTCGTCACCGGCAAGGGCAAGGTCGCGGCCGGCGGCGAAAACCTGGGCGAACTCGGCAGCCGCATGAGCCCGTTCGAGGGCAAGCCCTGGTCGGTCTATCTGCCGGAAGGTTCCGATTGGTCCGTCACCGCGACGACCGATCTCGAACTCGCTGTCTGCACGGCGCCTGGCCTCAAGGGCGGCCTGCCCGTCCGCGTCATCGGGCCGGACGATCTCGGCCAGGAGATCCGCGGCAAGGGTTCCAACACCCGCCACGTCACCAACATCCTGCCCGAGAACGAGCCGGCGGATTCGCTGCTGGTGGTCGAGGTCATCACGCCGGCCGGCAACACCTCCAGCTATCCCCCGCACAAGCACGACCGGGACGACCTGCCGCACGAATCCCATCTGGAGGAGACCTATTACCACCGCCTCAACCCGCCGCAGGGCTTCGGCTTCCAGCGCGTCTATACAGATGACCGCAGCCTGGACGAGGCGATGGCGATCGAGGATGGCGACGTCGTGCTGGTGCCGAAGGGCTATCATCCCTGCGCCACCTGCCACGGCTACGATCTCTATTATCTCAACGTCATGGCCGGCCCGCAGCGGACCTGGAAATTCCACAACGCCGCCGAGCACGAATGGCTGCTGAAGGGCTGACCGACGCCGGCCGGATCAGCTGACGGCGGCGTGGCTCGCTCGCCTCTCAGGGGTTGCACTTGTAGACGGCGCCCTTGGTGTCCGGGCCCTTCCATTTGATGTCGGCAGCGTTGGCGAGGACATGAGTCCCCCCCAGCTCCGCCGCAGCGATCTTCAGGCGCGTGATCACCGAATCGCGCGTCTTGTCGAGCGGCATGATGACCTGGGAGCTGTCCTGCCCGTCGACTTCACCAAGCTTCGCGCAATTCTCCACAACACTCTTCGCATCGGTCACGACCACGATGCTGCTGCGCGAGGTGTGATAGGCGCAGGCGCCAAGCAGCAGGGCCGGCAGAAGGATGAAAAAGCGGGGCATCGTCACGTCCGGACTGGGCTGATCGGGTCTGCGCCCATGTTCGCCCGCTTCGGCACAAATGCAAGCCTGAGCCCGCGTGAAACCGCTCCGGCGCGCCCTGCATCGCCGGCGACTCCGCCGAACTGTCGCAATTCCAGCGGAATTGTCGCGATTTGACGCTGCGAACTTTAACGCAAAGCCCGCGTCATTCTTGACCTGCAGACCGAGCTGCTCTTAAGTCCACCTCAGGCCAATGGGAGGCTGAAAAGGGATAAAATATGCGTAGCATTCTGATCGTTGGCGCCATGGCCGCTCTTCTCGCTGGTTGTCAGACCGCGCAGGAGTCCATGGCCGACGCCGAAGTGACCTGTGAGGCCCAGGGCTTCCGCCCCGGCACCCGCGCCTACCAGAAGTGCCGCTCGGCGAACTATGTCGAGAACCGCCGCGCCTCGAACGAAGCCGGCTCGGCTGTCGCGGCTGGCGTCGCCGCCGGCGTCGTCGGTGGTGCGCTGATCGCCGCCGACAACCGCTCCTATTACGGCCGTGGCTACTACGGCCGCCGCGGCTACTGGTGGTAAGATAGCGGGCGCCCTCTTCGGAAGGCACCCCGTCAGCTCTTCGAGCCCTGCGGCGTTTCGCGCCGCAGGGCTTTTTTGTTGCCCGTCAGCGCCGGGCGGCCCGCTTGCGGGCGGGTGCGGCTGCCGGCTCGCTGGACGAACCCGAGCTCAGGAGCGAACCGATCACATAGGCCGCGAGCCCGAGTCCGACGACGACCGCCATCGGCTCGCGTTCGGCCCGCTTTGCCAGCATGCGCCCGCCCCTGTCTGCATAGTCGCGGGCCATCGCCGCATAGTCGCCGGCGCGGCCGGCATAATCATCAGCGACGTCGCGATGCGAGCGCAGCCAGCTGCCGCCCGATTTCAAGGCCCGATTGCCGGCATCGGCCGCATCGGAGCCGTAATCCTGGAGCCAGCCGCGCCAGCGCCCATAGTCAGGCTGATAGCGCTCCCAACCCGACGAAGGCTGACTGCGCAACATCGCCCAGGCGACGAGGCCGATGCCGGCCACACCCAGACCAAGCGCCGCGAGCGGGTGACGCTCGACGCTGTGCACCACGGCCTGCCCGCCGCCGCGGACCGCCTCGAGCGGCTCGGCCTCGTCCCACGCATCCTTGGCTCGCTCGTAATGATCCTTGACGGTCTCCCCGGCCTTGCCCGCGAGATCGGCCGCCTTGCCGCGCAGACTGCTCACGCTGGCTCCCACGGCCTCGCCGGCCTCGTCGGCGGCCTTCGGAACATCGGGCGGGAAACTGTTGCTGATCGCCATGGCGGTCTCTCCGTTCTTGGAAGGGGTCATGGCCAGAGAACGAAGCGGGAGCGGCCGGGTTCCAGACCGCGACAAAACAACCGAACCACGATTCGCCGCCGCTTCGGCCACGACCGCGTCACGATTGAATGCGATTCACCCGAGAACAGGGGCATTCAACGAGAAGGAGACGCGCATGCATGTTCAGCACCTCCAGATCGCTCACCCGTTCGTTCTCTCCGATCCCGAATGGATCGCACTGGAGAGCATCGAGGAGGAGACCCGCCACTTCATCTTCGACGAGACGATGCTGCATTCCCTGCAGGATCGTGGCCTCGTCGAAGCCGACGGCGCCATCTGGCGGGTCACTCAGACCGGCCAGAAGCGCCTGAGCGAACGCGATTGAGGCGGATGACGGCCGGATGATCCGGCACAAGCGATGGACAACCAGGCCCGCCCCTTCGGCGGGCTTTTCCATGCATGGCCGCCGATACTCAGAATGATCCAGCCGGCCAGAGCCACCAGAGCAGCGCAGCCCCGGCTCCAATCCAGATCGCCAGGATCGCGGCCATGCCGCCATAGCTCGCCTGCTTCGCCTGCCCGGCCGCCATCGCCCGGTATTCGGCCATCAGACCGGGGGGAATGAGCTTCACGACCAGCAGGATGCCGAGCGGCACGATGATCAGGTCGTCGAGATAGCCCAGGATCGGGATGAAATCCGGGATGAGGTCGATGGGGCTGAGGGCATAGGCGGCGACTGCCCCCGCCGCGAGCTTCGCATACCACGGCGTCCGGCTGTCACGGGCCGCGATCCACAGGGCGAGTACATCCCGCTTGAGCAGGCGCGCCCATTGCTTCGCTCGTTCGAGCATGACAGGCCTTGCCGGTTTCGATCTTGCGCCGTCCCGTTAGCAGATGTCCGCTGCCGGGTCTCATTGTTCGCTGCGCTGGAAATGCGCCCATATCATTGCCATGTAGAGCCCTCCTTCCTTTCCGATGAGCAGTCATGGGCAAACCCGTTTCCATCACCATCTCGCATGATCTCGGCCGGGACGCCGCGCTGGCGCGCCTGCGCGGCGGCGTCGACAAGATCCGCGACCGGCTCGGCGTGGTCAGGATGCAGCTGGTCGAGGAACGCTGGGAGGGCGATGCCCTGCATTTCGGTGTCGGCGCGCTCGGCCAGACCGTCCATGGCCGCGTCGAGGTCGAGGACCGCCTGATCCGCGTCGAGGTGAGCCTGCCCTGGATGCTCGCGATGTTCGCCGAGAAGCTCAAGATCGGCGTCGAGAAGCAGGGCCAGATCCTGCTGGAGAAGCCGAAGGCCTGAGGCATCTGCGCCTTCGAGCCCTCCCGCTGCCGCACCCCATCCGAACAGCCCGGAATTTCGGCAGCGAAGCCCGAAAAGTCGTACGCCTTTCGGTTGAAATCCCTGCCCCGAAACCCCATGCTCCGAATGTTCAAACAATCTTGATTTCTTGACCTTTCGGATTCGGGAGAGCCATGCATCACGGCCCGCTGATCGCCATCGTTGTCGCCGGCCTCGGCCTTGCTTTCGTCTTCGGATCAATCGCCCACAGACTGCGGATTTCCCCTCTCGTCGGCTATCTACTGGCCGGTGTCGCCGCCGGCCCGTTCACGCCGGGCTTCGTCGGTGATCAGAACCTCGCCAACGAGCTGGCCGAGATCGGCGTCATCCTGCTGATGTTCGGCGTCGGCCTGCATTTCTCCCTGAAGGACCTGCTCTCGGTGAAGGCGATCGCCGTGCCCGGCGCCGTCGTCCAGATCGGCATCGCGACGCTGCTCGGACTCGGGCTCGGCACGCTGCTCGGCTGGAGCTGGTTTTCGGGCATTGTCTTCGGCCTCGCACTGTCGACCGCCTCGACGGTCGTCCTGCTGCGCTCGTTGCAGGAGCGGCGACTGGTCCAGACCGAGCGTGGCCGCATCGCCGTCGGCTGGCTGATCGTCGAGGACATCGCCATGGTTCTGGCGCTGGTGCTGCTGCCGGTGGTAGCGGAGATCATCAACGGCTCGTCGTCCAGCGGCAGCGCCCCGCTCGCGACCCGCTTCGATCTCGGCGTCTGGGGCGTGCTCGGCCTGACCTTCGCCAAGCTGGTCGGCTTCCTCGCCTTCATGCTCGTCATCGGCCGGCGCGTCATTCCCTGGGTGCTGCACTGGGTCGCGCATACCGGCTCGCGCGAGCTGTTCCGGCTTGCGGTTCTCGCGGTCGCGCTCGGCGTTGCCTATGCGGCTGCGACCCTGTTCGGGGTCTCCTTCGCGCTCGGCGCCTTCTTCGCCGGCATGATCCTGTCGGAATCACCGCTTTCCCAGCGCGCGGCCGAAGAGACGCTGCCGCTGCGCGACGCCTTCGCGGTGCTGTTCTTCGTCTCGGTCGGCATGCTCTTCGACCCCGGCATCCTCCTGCGCGCACCAGGCCCCCTGATCGGCACCCTCGCCATCATCCTGATCGGCAAGTCCGTCGCGGCCTGGCTGATCATGCGCGCCTTCGGCCGCTCCCAGACCTCCGCCCTGACCATCTCGGCCTCGCTCGCCCAGATCGGCGAGTTCTCCTTCATCCTCGCCGGCCTCGGCACGGCGCTGGGCATCCTGCCGGCGCAGGGGCGCGACCTGATCCTCGCCGGCGCGATCCTGTCGATCCTGCTCAACCCGGTGATGTTCGCCCTGGCGGAGCGCCTGGCGCCGGAGCCCCCCGCCGCGAAGCCGAAGCCGGCAGCTCCCGCCGAGGCGGGCGAGCCCGAGAAGGCCGCCGCGCCAGAGCCTGAGGTCGAGCCCCCGCCGGAACGCGACATCGCCCCGACCAGCCTGGACAGCCACATTGTCGTCGTCGGCTATGGCCGCGTCGGCAGCCTGCTCGGCGCCGGCCTGCTCTCGCAAGGCGCGAAGCTTCTGGTCATCGAGGACAATCCCGATGCGGTCGCGACCGCCAAGCGCGACGGTGCCGAGCTCCTCGTCGGCAACGCCGCCGACCCCGAGGTGCTGGCCGCCGCCGCGGTCGGCCGGGCCGTGCGCCTCTTCGTCGCCATCCCCGGCAGCTTCGAGGCCGGGCAGGTCTGCGAGCAGGCCCGTGCCGAGAACCCGGCCTTGCCGATCGTCGCCCGCGCCCATTCCGATGCCGAGGTCGCGCATCTCACCAAATGCGGGGCGACGCTGACGATCATGGGCGAGGCCGAGATCGCTCGTGCGATGCTCTCGCTCTGCCAGAATCTTGCCGACGGCGCCAAGCCGGCGCCGGCCGAGCCGGATGCTCCCCCCGACGCAGCAACGCCCGGGGTGATCGCCTTGTTGCCGACTCCGAGACCATCCGCTACCGGGTCGGCGGAAGACCCACCGGCCGATCCCCCGGCGGCGGCGTGAAAAAGGGCGGGACGCGCCGCGCCCCGCCCTTTTCGCATTCGGTCGCCGATAGCGTTCAGTCGACGAGATCGAAGCGCACGTCCTGCACGCCTTCGTAGAGCGTCTTGCGGCCGAGCGTGTAGAGGTTCTCCAGCCCCGAGGTCAGGGTGATGAAGTGGTTGCCGGAGAGCACGCCGGCCTTGCTGGCGAACTGCACGCCGCCATAGGCGAGCAGGATCTCGGTCTCGCTGACGCCGCCCGGATACAGGATGATGTGGCCGGGCGCGGGATAGGCGGTGTTGTTCTCGTAGCCGACGCCGAAATCGAGATCGCCGAGCGGCATCCAGACGCCCTCGCCGCTCCAGCGCACATGCACCATCTTGCTGATGAACGGCATCTGCTTCCTGAAGGCGGCGCAGGTCTTGGGGGCGGCTTCCAGCTCGAACCTGGCGTCGAACTTGAACGGCCCGGCGGTAACGATCAGCTTGCTCATGAAATCCCCGTTGTCCTGGAAAAAGCTTCGGCCCCGCTGAATGACACTGCGCCCGACGCCCGCGCAAGAGCGCTGCCGGAACAACTGCGGCGCCGGAACGTGAAGGATGCCGGTGGCGCGTGATTGGTTCGCACCGCGCGTTATCAAGAACGCGGGTCATCCCGGGCGACCAAAGGGAGACCCGGGATCCATTCCAGAACATGCCTCGGTGAGGCTCCGGAATGGATCCCGGATCTCCGCTACGCTCCGTCCGGGATGACCCGCTTGGTTCAGCGCAAGGTCAACACACCGCTCAGAAAATCGCTTCCCTGAGGTCGAGCGTCCCGCTCTTGCCGATCGCCTCGTAATTGCGCTTCAGCCACCGCCGGCCGGCGGTGCGGCCCATGTCGCGCAGCTTGAGCAGGAAGGACCATTCCGCATTCATCCGCGAGGACGAGGTCAATTCCGCCAGCGGCGGGCCGCCGTCGATCCGATGCATCAGCACGCGCTTATATTCCTCGCGCGGCAGCTTGCCGTCGTCGATCAGGCGGTTGACGAAGTCGATCGCCCGCAATTCGCGCAGCAGCGAGGCATTAAAGGTGATCTCGTTCAGCCGGTCCTGGATCTCGCGCGCCTTGGTCGGCAATTCCCGCCGCTGGATCGGGTTGATCTGCACGAGCAGGATGTCGTCGCAATGCGCCTTGTAGAACAGCGGGAACAGGGCGGGATTGCCCATATAGCCGCCGTCCCAATAGGCCTCGCCGTCGATCTCGACCGCCTGGAACACCATCGGCAGGCAGGCCGAGGCCATCACATGGTCCGGCGTCAGGTCCTTGCCGTCGAACACCGCGATCTTGCCGGTGCGGACATTGGTCGCCGCGATGAACAGCTTCACCGCATCGCAGGCCCTGACCTTGTCGAAATCGATGAGGTCGGCGACGACGCCGCGCAGCGGGTTGATGTTCAGCGGATTGACGTCATAGGGGCTCGCCACCTTCGCGAACATCTCGAAGAACAGCATGCCCGGCGGCGTGCCGTTATTGTTGCCCCAGGCGCCGAGCATCGTGTCGAGCAGCGAGCGTTCCGAGCCGCCATATTTGCCGTCGACGCTGATCGCCCGCCAGAAGGCCTCGAGCTTGGTGCGCGCGCCATCGGCCCCGCCATCGATCCAGCCCTCGGCCAGCACGACCGCGTTCATCGCACCCGCGCTGGTGCCGGTCAGCGCCTCGATGCCGAGGCGCCCGTCTTCCAGGATGGCGTCGAGCACGCCCCAGGTGAAGGCGCCATGCGCGCCTCCGCCCTGCAGCGCGAGCGAAACCGTCTTCTCCGCCTTCGGCCCGACCAGTCCCTTGACCGGTTCGGCCTTGCGGGAGGGGCGCCCGCTCACGCGGCGGTCCAGCCGCCATCCATCGGCAGCGTCGTCCCGGTGATCGACTTCGCGGAATCCGTGCACAGGAACACCGCGAGCGCCGCGACCTGCTCGACCGTGACGAATTCCTTTGTCGGCTGGGCGTCGAGCAACACGTCGTTGATGACCTGCTCCTTGGTGAGGCCGCGCGCCTTCATCGTGTCCGGGATCTGCTTCTCGACCAGCGGCGTCCAGACATAGCCCGGCGCGATCGCATTGACGGTGATGCCCTTGGTCGCGACTTCGAGCGCCACCGTCTTGGTCAGGCCGGCGATGCCGTGCTTGGCCGCGACATAGGCCGATTTGAAGGGCGAGGCGACGAAGGCATGCGCCGAGGCGGTGTTGATGATGCGGCCCCAGCCCTTCTCCTTCATCTTCGGCAGCGCGGCGCGGGTGGTGTGGAAGGCCGAGGACAGGTTGATCGCGATGATCTGGTCCCATTTCTCGATCGGGAACTCGTCGATCGGCGAGACGAACTGGATGCCGGCATTGTTGATCAGGATGTCGATCGCGCCGAAGACCTTCTCGCCCTCGGCGATAAAGCCGGCGATTTCGGCGGGCTTGGTCATGTCGGCGCCCGAAAACACCACCTTGATGCCGAATTCCTGTTCCAGATCGGTGCGCAGCTTCTCGGCATCGGCCGGGGCCATGATGCCGTTGATGACGAGGTTGGCACCCTCGGCTGCGAGCGCGCGGGCATAGGCCAACCCGATGCCGGAGGTCGAGCCGGTAATGGCGGCGGTACGGTCTTTGAGGAACATGAGCGTCAAGGCTCCTGACAATCGGGGAGAAAATGCTTAGGTTCGGGGTCGAACGGACGATGCGCCGACAGGATATCGTCGCAGGGTGCCCGATGAGTCTTCGCAACGCAACATGACGAAAATGCAGCCTGACGCGCGCCATCACGGCGATCATGACCATGCATCGCATGCCCATGCCGAGGGGCCTTGCCGCCATGCCGAGGACCATCGCCGCCACGCCGCGGAGGCCCTCGCCCGGGCCGAACGCATCTGTCGCGAGCGGGGCCTGCGCCTGACCCCGATCCGGCGGCAGGCGCTGGAGGCGCTCCATGCCGACCACCGCCCGGTCGGGGCCTATGATCTCGCCGACCGCATCTCGCCGGCCGGCGGGCGCCGCCTCGCGCCGATCTCGATCTACCGGGCGCTCGATTTCCTGGTCGAGCAGGGCTTCGTCCACCGGCTCTCGTCGAAGAATGCCTATGTCGCCTGCCTGCACGGCCATGGCGCGAACGAGGTCGTCGCCTTCCTGATCTGCGAATCCTGCGGCGGGGTCGACGAGGATTCCTCGCCCGCCATGAAGAAAGCGGTGGCGGCGATCGCCGAAAACCGGCAATTCTCACCCTCGCACCAGATGGTCGAGATCGTCGGGCGATGCGAGCATTGCCGCAATTCCGGATCGTGATAGAGCAGCCCGCATGAACGAGCGCGCCTTTTCCTATCTGACGCCGGAACGCGCAGGCCCGCTGGGCCGGCAGCTCACCGTCCCGGTCAAGGTCGGCCATGTCACGGTCGGCGGCGGCGCACCCATCGTCGTGCAGTCGATGACCAATACCGACACCGCCGATATCGCCGGCACGGTCGCGCAGGTCGCCGCACTCGCCCGCCAGGGCTCGGAACTCGTCCGCATCACCGTCGATCGCGACGAGGCGGCGGCTGCCGTGCCGAAGATCCGCGAGCGGCTCGACCGCATCGGCGTCGACGTGCCACTGGTCGGGGACTTCCATTATATCGGCCACAAGCTGCTCGCCGATCATCCAGCCTGCGCCGAGGCGCTGGCGAAATACCGGATCAACCCCGGTAATGTCGGGTTCAAGGACAAGAAGGACAAGCAGTTCAGCCAGATCATCGAGCTCGCGATCAAGCATCGCAAGCCGGTGCGGATCGGCGCCAACTGGGGCTCGCTCGATCAGGAACTGCTGACCGCGCTGATGGACGAGAACGCGCGTGCCGTGCGCCCGCTCGATGCCCGCGCCATCATGCGCGAGGCGATGGTGCAATCGGCCCTGCTTTCGGCCGAGCGCGCCGAGGAGATCGGGCTCGCACGCGAATACATCATCCTTTCCGCCAAGGTCTCCGGCGTGCAGGACCTGATCACGGTCTACCGCATGCTGGCGAGCCGGGCGAACTACGCCATCCATCTCGGCCTGACCGAGGCCGGCATGGGCTCGAAGGGCATCGTCGCCTCCTCGGCCGCGCTCGGCATCCTGCTGCAGGAAGGCATCGGCGACACCATCCGCTATTCGCTGACCCCCGAGCCCGGCGGCGACCGCACGCTCGAGGTCAGGACGGCGCAGGAACTGCTCCAGACCATGGGCTTCCGCGCCTTCGTGCCGCTGGTTGCCGCCTGCCCCGGCTGCGGCCGCACGACCTCGACCGTGTTCCAGGAGCTGGCGCAGGATATCCAAAGCTGGATTTCGAATTCCATGCCGGAATGGAAGACGCAGTATCCCGGCGTCGAGAACCTCAACGTCGCGGTGATGGGCTGCATCGTCAACGGCCCCGGCGAATCCAAGCATGCCGATATCGGCATCTCGCTGCCCGGCACCGGCGAGGCGCCGACGGCGCCCGTTTTCGTCGATGGCAAGAAGGTCGCCACGCTCCGCGGCGCCGGCATCGCCGCCGAATTCAAGGCCATGGTCGCCAGCTATATCGAACGGCGCTTCGGCGTCGGCCTCGGCGCCACTGGCTGATCACGCCTTTGCGCGCCGCCCGCAACGTGCTAGAGGCCCCGGCCTTTCGCTGCACCGCAGCATGAGCGGAGATCCCTGATGGGGCATGAGAACCCGAATCCTGCGACCGTTCGGCCGGAGGATTCACGCTTCGGGCTCGACGCCGCCCACGGCCAGAATGGGGGCCACGGTCACGGCAAGATGGGCGTCGGGGCGCTGGCTCTGGGCGCGCTCGGCGTCGTCTACGGCGATATCGGCACCAGCCCGCTCTACGCGCTGCGCGAGACGCTGCTGGCCGCGACCGGCGGCGAAGAGGGCGCGGTCATTCCTCCGACCGTCGTCATCGGCGTGCTCTCGCTGATTCTCTGGTCGCTCGTCATCGTGGTGACGCTGAAATATGTCGTGCTGCTGATGCGCGCCGACAATAACGGCGAAGGCGGCATCCTCACTCTCGTCGCGCTGGCCCAGCGCAGCCTCGGGCGGGCGCGCAGCCATGTCGCGCTGCTGCTCGGCATGATCGGCGCGGGCCTGTTCTACGGCGATACCGTCATCACTCCGGCGATCTCGGTTCTCTCCGCGATCGAGGGCGTCAAGCTGATCACGCCCGCACTCAACGATTATATCCTCTGGATCGCCTCGGCGATCCTGATCGGCCTGTTCGTCATGCAGAGCCACGGGACCCATCGTGTCGCGACCTTCTTCGGTCCGATCATGCTGGTCTGGTTCCTGACGCTGGCCGGGCTCGGCATCTATCACATTGCCGATGATCTCAGCGTCTTCCGCTCGATCAACCCGTATTACGCGCTGCTGTTCTTCCACGACCATGCCGGCGTGGCGCTGGCCGTGCTCGGCTCGGTCTGTCTGGCGGTGACGGGTGCCGAGGCACTCTATGCCGATATGGGCCATTTCGGCCGCGGCCCGATCCGGAGCGCCTGGCTCTATGTCGTCTTCCCCGCTCTCTGGCTCAACTATCTCGGCCAGGGCGCGCTGATCCTCTCTGATCCCAGCGCCATCGACAATCCGTTCTACCGGCTCGCGCCGCAGGGCCTGCTGCTGCCCTTCGTCATCATGGCGACGGTCGCGACCATCATCGCCAGCCAATCGGTGATCACCGGCGCCTTCTCCCTGACCCGGCAGGCGATCCAGCTCGGCCTCCTCCCGCGCATGGAGATCCGTCACACCTCCGAGCAGACTTCCGGCCAGATCTACGTGCCGCGCGTCAACCTGCTGCTGCTGGTCGTGGTGCTGATCCTGGTCTGGTCGTTCCGGACGTCGTCGAGCCTGTCGCATGCCTATGGCATCTCGGTCTTCGGGACGATGGTGGTCTCGTCGATGCTGGCCTCGATCGTCATCCGCCGCCACTGGGGCTGGAGCCCGCTGGCGACCGCTGCCCTCATCCTCCCCTTCTTCCTGGTCGACGTCTCCTTCTTCTCGGCCAACATGCTGAAACTGTTCCACGGCGGCTATGTGCCGGTGCTGCTCGCCATGGGCCTGACTCTGGTGATGTGGACCTGGATGCGCGGCACCAAGATCCTGTTCGACAAGACCCGCAAGACCGATGTGCCGCTGCTCGAGCTCGTCACCATGCTGTCGAAGAGCCCGCCCGCTCGCGTCAAGGGCATGGCCGTCTTCCTGACCAGCGACCCCGAGACCGCGCCGGCCTCGCTGCTGCACAACCTCAAGCACAACAAGGTGCTTCACGAGCGCAACGTCGTGCTGACCGTGCGCTCGGCCGATACGCCTCGCGTCGTCGAGGAGGAGCGGGTGCGCCTTGCCCGCATCACCGACGATTTCTGGCGCGTCGACATGGTCTACGGCTATATGGAGAGCCCTAACGTGCCGAAGGGCCTGGCCATGCTGCGCAAGCAGGGCTTCAAGTTCGACATCATGTCGACCTCGTTCTTCCTGTCGCGCCGCTCGATCAAGGCTTCCCCGCAATCGGGCATGCCGATGTGGCAGGACAATCTCTTCATCGGCCTGACCAAGAGCGCCACCGACGCCACGGACTTCTTCCAGATCCCGACCGGTCGCGTCGTCGAGGTCGGCACGCAGGTCACGGTCTAAGAACGCCTCGCATCGTCATTCTCGGGCGAAGCGAAGCGCAGACCCGAGAATCTCTGGCAGGATAGGGCGCCTCTTCCCGCAAGAGATGCTCGGGTCAAGCCCGAGCATGGCGCGCCTTGAACGACCTCAGTCGAGCCTTGCCGAAGCCGCTTCCTCCGGCACATGCCGCACCCGCTCGCGATAGAGCAGGTAGAGCCCCGACGAGATCACGATGCCGGCGCCGACGAAGGTCCAGCGATCCGGCAACTGGTCGAAGACCAGCCAGCCGAGCAGCAGCATCCAGACGATCTGCGAGTAGATGAAGGGCGCCAGCACCGTGGCCGGCGCCAGCCGATGCGCCAGGATCAGCAGCCAATGGCCGAAGCCGCCGAGCGCACCCACAGCGAACATCAGCAGCCAGGGCAACAGCGTCTGCGGCGTCTCCCAGATCCAGGGCAGGAGCGGAATAGTCGCCAGCGTCCCCGCCGCGCCCGAATAGATCATCGTCGTTTCCGATGAATCGTGGCCGGACAGCACTCGCGTCGCCAGCGAATAGAAGGCGTAGCACAGGCAGCCCAGCACGCTCAGCAATGCCGCCGGATGCATGCCGCCGACACCCGGCCGCGTCACCACCAGCACGCCGAGGAAGCCGACGCCGATCGCCGCAAGCCGGCGCGGTCCCGGCCATTCCCCGAGCAGCGGCCCGGACGCCAGCGCCACCAGGAGCGGCGTCGCGAACATGATCGAGATCGTCTCGGCGAGCTGGAGATAGCGCAGCGCGATGAAGTTGAGCGCCGTCGAGCCGAGCAGCAGCAGCGAGCGGCCCCATTGCAGCCAGGGGCGGCTGGTCCGCAGCACGCCGGGGCGCGTCCATGGATTGATGATCGCCAGGACCAGGATCATGCTGCCGGCATAGCGCGCGAACACCACCTGCAGCGGGTTCATCGACTGGCCCAGCCATTTCGCGCTGGTATCGAGCAGCGAGAACAGCACGACGGCCGCACACATCAGGCCGATCGCGGCCATGCGCGCGCGACCCGTCTCGGAAGGCGCCGCTGAAGGAGAGGACACGGGTCTCGCCATGCTCTGGAGGAATGACGAAATAGATTGAACCGATTTAGGCGGCGTCGCCAGTACGCTGGAGCATGCGCTCCATGCAGAAATCAGGCGTCGCTATCGGCTTCGTCGAGATCAGCCTCGACATCGTCCTGCTCGGCGCCGGCCTTGGAGAGGCCCTTGGCCGCCTTGCGGAGGAGCTTACGCAGCTGCTTGCGCTCCCTGCCGTCGAGTTTGTCGAGAAGCTCGTCCTCGACGTCGTTCCAGACCGCGTCGAGCTCGGCCGCAGTCTTCTGGCCAGCCTCGGTCAGCGCGACCTGCACGAGGCGGCCATCGCGGTTACCACCCTCGCGCGTCACGAGACCCTGCAGCGAAAGCCGCCCGATCGTCTTCGACACGGTCGGCGGCTTGACGCGCAGCAATGCGGCAAGCTCGCCCATCGTCATCGGGGCCGGCTGCAGCGCCTTCAGCGCCTGCTCCTGCCCCGGGAACAACCCCAGGCCGTTCAGCCTCTCACCCATCCGCGAGCGATGCAGCCGCGCGGTAACGAGCAGGGCACGGCCGACGCTCTTCTCGATTGCCTTGGTCATGGGGTCGATCCTTCGGGCCGATCCTTGGACGGATAAGCGAGACGCTTCGCCGGCTGCGTATTCGCGCGCGAACATGACAGACGGATGACAACCGGATGTCAGAGCGAAGAGGACGCGAGTTTCGCGGCGACTTTTTTCAGGAAGGCCGCCCGGCTGGCCGGTGTCGAGAGGTTCATCTCATAATGAGCGAGATAAGTCGTGCGCGCCAGCGGATGACAGACGGCCCGCAGGGCCCGGCAGACCGCCTTGCGCGGCGGATCGCCCATCAGGAAGGCCCGCCAGCGCGAGCCGCCATAGCTGGTGACCGCGACCAGCCGGCGAATATTGTGCAAAGCCGGCTGCGCCTTGCCCTCGACCATCTCGAAAGAGACGCCGGGCAGGAAGACGCGATCGAGGAAGCCCTTCAGGATAGCCGGATAGCCGAAATTCCAGACCGGGAAGCACAGCACCAGCGCCTCGGCCCGCTTCACCCGCTCGACATAACCGGCAACCGGCAATGTGTTGCTGTTCGTGTCGTGATAGCCGCGCCGCTCCTCCCGGCTCAGCACCGGGTCGAAGCCCTCGGCATAGAGGTCGCAATCATCGACCTCGTGCCCCGCCGCCTTCAGGCTGGCGACCACCGTCTCGTGGATGGCTGCGCCGAAGCTTTCCGGAACGGGATGGGCGTAGAGGACGAGGACGCGCATGGTGCTTAGCCGACTCCGGCCTCAGACAAGCTGCGGAACAGAAAGGTCTTGCCGGAGCGATAATCGTAGGCCGGGTCCTCCCAGGCGATCATCTTGCCGGGATTGAGCAGGCCCTGCGGATCGGCCTCGCGCTTGAAGGCGAGCTGCGTCTCGTCGGTCTGCTTCATGCCGCCCTCCTCCAGCGTGTAGCGGTGCGGATTGAAGATCGGCGCGCCCATCTCCTCATGAACAGCCATGATCTCCTCCAGCCGCTCCTCGGTGGTGAAGCGCACCAGCGGCAGGCCGAAGCAGGTGATCTTGCCGTCGAAGCGCACGAATTCGAGATGGCAGGTCACCTCGTCGCCGAAGCGGGCATGGATCTTGTCCACCAGATCGACCTGGTTGGGATAGGGATAGAGCACCTGCAGATAGGTGATCGCCGGGTCGACGCGCAGCGCCCTGAGCGTCGTGTGGTTCCAGCCGAGTTCATAGGCCGGCGGCAGGCCCTTGGCATCCTCGGGCGCGAGCTTGTCGGTGCGCAGCAGCAGTTCCGCGCCCTTGAAGCGGCGCGCATAGGCGCAGAGCGCGTCGACCGCGAAATCGGCGGCCATGACGATGACGAGATGGCTGTCGCGCGGCAGGAACTTGCGATGGCGCAGGAAATAATCGTGCGGCGCCGGCGCCGCGACGACGCAGAGGTTCTTCAGCGCAAGCCCGTCCTGCTCGCCGACCGCATTGGCGAATTCGGTCGCGGCGCGCAGGTCCTCGAAGCCGACGATGACATCGACCCAGTTGTAGGCCGGGCCGAGCGGCATCTCGACCTCGGTGATGATGCCGTTGGTGCCATAGGCATGGGCGACCTTGTGCAGGTCCTCGCCGGAAAATTCGAGGATGCGCGGGCTTGCCTCCATCGTCGCGACCTTGAGCCGGATGATGTTGCCCCAGTCACGCAGGCCCCCCCATTTGATCGAGCCGACGCCGCCCGAGCCACCGGCGATGAAGCCGCCGATCGAGGCCGTCTGGTAGGTCGACGGATGCAGCCGCAGCTCCTGCCGCGAATGCGCCCGCGTCTCGTCATCGATCCGGGCCATGATCGCACCGGGCTCGGCGACATAGCGGCCGGCGGCGATTTCCTTGACCTTGTTGAAGCCCGAAAGGTCGAGCAGCACGCCACCCGAGAGGGGCATCGCCTGCCCGTAATTGCCAGTGCCGGTGCCACGCGGCGTTACGGGAATGCCGAGTTCGTGGCAGGCGGCGAGCACCTGCACGACCTCGGCCTCGCTCGTCGGCGAGACCACGATATCGGCCACGACATGATCGAGCTGACGCTTCAGGATCGGCGAGTACCAGAAGAAGTCGCGGCTCTTCTGCTTCACCAGCGCCGGGTTCTCCTCGGTACGGATGCCACTGATGCGGCTCTTCAGCGTGGCGATGTCATAGCGTGCAGTCATGATGCTCTGCCCATCAGATGGTCGAGTTCGCGGTAATCCGGCAGCGTCCGGTCGATCGCCCGGCCGGAAACCAGCAGGGTGCGATCGGCCTGCGGCCGGGAGAAGAGTTCGGTCCAGTCGCGCGCCCGCGTCAGGATGAGATCGGCCGGCGCGCCGACGGCGATGACGCCGCCTTCGATATCCATCACCCGCGCCGGCGTGCGCGCCACCGCCTTGGCCCAGTCCAGTCCGGAATGATCGAGCTGCAGGATGCGCGTGCCCTCGCGCAGCACCTCGACGAGATCGAGATCGCCATAGGCGTAGAACGGGTCGCGGGTGTTGTCGGAGGCGATCACCACCGGCACACCGGCAGCCTTCAATTCATGCAGCGCCGTGACGCCACGCCAGCGCGGCGTGCGGCCGGGCTGGCGGTCCTGCAGATACATGTTGCACAGCGGCAGCGAGACCACGGCAATGCCCGCTTCGCGGACCTTGGCGATGATGCGCGCCTCGTCCTCCGGTGCCTGAAGGGCGAGCGAGCAGCAATGCCCGCACAGGATTTTGCCCGCGAAGCGATGACGCAAAGCCGCATCCGCAATGTGCTCCAGCGAGCGCGCCGCCGGGTCGTTGGTCTCGTCGACATGGAAATCGAGATCGAAGCCGTTCTCGATCGCCGCCCGGAACAGGATGTCGAGCGCCCGGTCGAGTTCCGGGATCATATAGGTGACGCAGCCGAGCAAGCGATCGCCATGCGCCCTCACGGCTGCGACCACCGCCGCCATATGCGCCGGGTCGAGCGCGGCATCGGCGCCGAAGAGGGGCGAGGCCTGAAGCGCGATGCGCCCGGCCCATTCCGCCCGCAATTCCGCATAGACCGGCCAGGAGATGCCGATCTGCTTGCCGATCGAATCGAGATGCGTCCGCATCGCCGCCGTGCCATGGGCGAAAGCACTGCGCAGCGAGAAATTCATGCGCGCGCGCACGTCCTCGGCCGACCAGTTCGCCTCGCGATCAGCACCTACAGTGTTCAGCGCGCCCGGAAAGGTGCCATCCGGGTTGGGGCTGCGCGGCCAGATATGGCCCTTGTCGAGATGGACATGCGCATCGACGAGCCGAGGCAGTGCGATGCCGCCGTCGAGGTTCACAACGGCTCCGGTCCCGGCCGCTGCCGTTCCGGCGGGCTCGATCGCGGCCACGCGGCCATCAACGATCGCAAGATCGACACGCGCCAGCCCGTTGCGGTCGGCCGGAAGGTCGGTGCCCTCAATCAGGCAAGCAGGCACACGCAGATCGGTCAGCAGGAAGGTGGGCGTATCGGGCAGGCGGGCGAAACCGGTCGTCACGTTGTCCTCGCCTCTCCTGCCTCTCAAGCTCCGGTTCGTCGATACCGGGCCGATGGAGCACCCGCAAGCCGCGCCGGCCCCTCCTCCCCCGCCGATGACGTCGCAACCGGGAAAGCCGCGCATTCGGGCTTGTTCATGCGGGCTGGATCGCGCATGAGGGCGGCGTCATCAGCCAACACGAGGTCGGACCCATGACCGGCGACGCCCGCATTATCGACGGCAAGGCCACCGCGGCCGCGCTCAGGGCCGAGATCGGCCGCGAGGTCGCGGCCATCAAGGCTACGCGTGGACTGACGCCAGGGCTGCATGTTGTCCTGGTCGGTGAGGACCCGGCGAGCAAGGTCTATGTCGCCTCGAAGGAAAGGCTTGCGGTCGAGATCGGCATGAACTCGGTTGCCCATCGATTGCCGGCCGAGACGACCGAAGCGCAGCTTCTCGCCAAGCTCGCCGAGCTCAACGCCAACGACAGCGTCGACGGCATCTTGGTCCAGCTCCCATTGCCGAAGCATATCGATACCGGCCGCATCATCGACGCCATCGACCCGGCCAAGGATGTCGACGGCCTGCACCCGATCAATGCTGGCCTGCTCGCCGGCGGCAAGAACGGGCTCGTGCCCTGCACGCCGCTCGGCTCCATGCTCTTGCTGAAGCAGGCCCTGCCATCGCTGTCGGGACTTGATGCCGTCGTGATCGGCCGCTCCGAGCTGGTCGGCCGCCCGGTCGCCCAGCTTCTGCTCCAGGCCGATTGCACCGTCACCATCGCTCATTCGCGCACCCGCGACCTGGCCGCCGTGGTGAAGCGCGCCGATATCGTCATCGCCGCGGTCGGCCGCCCGCGCATGGTCAAGGGCGACTGGATCAAGCCCGGTGCGACCGTGATCGATGTCGGCATCAACCGCTTGCCCGACGGCAAGCTGACCGGCGACGTCGATTTCGCGGAAGCCGTGAAGGTCGCGGGCGCGATCACCCCGGTCCCCGGCGGCGTCGGCCCGATGACCATCGCCTGCCTGCTCAAGAACACGCTGACGGCTTTTCACGCGCGGCGCGGCTGAGCTCAGCGGTCAGGCTTTTCCCAGTAGTCCTCGAACGAAAAAGGAGCTGCAGTCCTGCAGCTCCTTTTTCGTTCTTGCAGCAGGGCCGCACCAGAGGCACGGCCCGCCAGCCCGATCACATATGGATCTGGCGCTTCTCTACCGCCATCGCGGCTTCCTTCACGGCCTCGGCCAGCGTCGGATGCGCGTGGCAGGTGCGGGCGAGGTCTTCCGACGAGCCGCCGAACTCCATCAGCACGGTCACTTCCGCGATCAGGTCGCCGGCATGCGGGCCGATGATGTGGCAGCCAAGCACGCGGTCGGTCGCCGCATCGGCCAGCACCTTCACGAAGCCGTCGGTATGACGCATGGCGCGGGCGCGGCCATTCGCGGTGAACGGGAACTTGCCGACCTTGTAGGCGACACCCGCTGCCTGCAGCTCTTCCTCGGTCTTGCCGATCGCGGCGACTTCCGGCGCGGTATAGACGATGCCGGGAATGGCGTCGTAATTCACATGGCCATGCTTGCCGGCGATGATCTCGGCGACGGCGACGCCCTCATCCTCGGCCTTGTGCGCCAGCATCGGCCCGCGCACCACGTCGCCGATGGCGTAGATGCCGGCGACATTGGTCTTGAAATGATCGTCGATAACGACGCGGCCCTTCTCGGTCGCGACGCCGGCCTTGTCGAGGCCGAGGCCATCCGTGTTCGGACGGCGGCCGATCGCGACCAGCACGATATCGGCATTGAGCGTGGTCGCCGCGCCGCCAGCCGCGGGCTCGACGGTGACGGTCGCGCCCTTCTTGCCCGTCTCGACCTTGGTGACCTTGGAGCCAAGCTGGAAGGTGAAGCCCTGCTTCTGCAGGATGCGCTGGAACTGCTTGGCGACCTCGCCATCCATGCCCGGCAGGATGCGGTCGAGATATTCGACGACGGTGACCTTCGCCCCGAGACGCGCCCAGACCGAACCGATCTCGAGGCCGATCACGCCGGCGCCGACCACGACGAGCTCCTTCGGCACAGCGCCGATCTCGAGCGCGCCCGTCGAGGTCACGACGGTCTTCTCGTCGACGGTCAGGCCCGGCAGCGGCGCCGATTCCGAACCCGTCGCGATGACGATGTTCTTGGTCTCGATCTCCTGCGCCTTGCCATCCTCGGCGGTCACGACGACCTTGCCGGCGGCGGGGATCGAGGCCGTGCCGTGGAAGGCGTCGATCTTGTTCTTCTTCAGCAGGAAGCCGACCCCGGTGACGTTGGCGTCGATCGTTTCCTGCTTGTGGGCCATCATCGCCTTGAGATCGAGCTTCGGCTTGCCGACGACGATGCCGAGCTTCTCGAAGGTGTGGCCGGCTTCCTCGAACATCTCGGAAGCATGCAGCAACGCCTTGGACGGGATGCAGCCGACATTGAGGCAGGTGCCGCCATGGGTCTTGCGCTTCTCGACCACCGCGACCTTGAGGCCGAGCTGGGCGGCGCGGATGGCGCAGACATAGCCGCCGGGGCCGGTTCCGATGACGACGAGATCGTAGGCCGCAGCCATGGTGACTTCCTTTCCTGTGTTCGAATGCGGCGGCGCTTCAGCGCCCGCCGGTCACGTTCAAGACGGTTCCGTTGGTGTAGGAGGCCTCGTCCGAGAGCAGCCAGGCGATCGCCTGCGCCACCTCGCGCGCCGTGCCCTCGCGCTTCATCGGAAGCTGGTCGCGCAAGGCAGCGACGCGATCGGGCATGCCGCCGCTGGCATGGATCTCCGTATCGATGATGCCGGGCCTGACGGCATTGACCCGGATGCCCTCGGCCGCGACCTCGCGAGCGAGGCCGAGCGTGAAGATGTCGATGCCAGCCTTCGCGGCAGCATAGTCGAGATATTGCCCGGCGCCGGCCAGCACCGCCGCGGCGGAGGACAGGTTGACGATGCCACCGCCCTGCCCGCCATGGCGGGTCGACATCCGCTTCACCGCCTCGCGGGCGCAGAGGAAGCTGCCGGTCAGGTTGATCCGGAACATCCGCTCCAGCCGGGCGAAATCCATCTCGTCGAGACGCTGCGGGGCATCGATGACGCCGGCATTGTTGACCAGCGCGGTCAACCGACCGAGCTGGTCAGCCGCCGCGAAGATCGCGGCGACATCGGCCTCATTGCCGACATCACCCTTGACCGCCACAGCCTGCCGGCCTTGGCCGTTGACGGCCGCGACCGTATCAGTCGCGGCTTCGGCATTGGACTGGTAGTTGACGACGAGATCGTAGCCGCGCTCCGCGAGCAGGATCGCGGTCGCCCGGCCGATTCCCCGGCTGCCGCCGGTGACGATCGCAACGCCCGACATATCCCGTCCCGCGCGATCAGAGATCGAGGACGAGGCGCGCCGGGTCCTCCAGGCCTTCCTTGATGCGAACGAGGAAGGTCACGGCTTCCTTGCCGTCGATGATGCGGTGATCGTAGCTGACCGCGAGATACATCATCGGGCGGATCTCGATCTTGCCGCCGACGACGACCGGGCGCTCCTGGATCTTGTGCATGCCCAGGATTGCCGATTGCGGCGCGTTCAGGATCGGGGTCGACATCAGCGAGCCGTAGACGCCGCCATTCGAGATGGTGAAGGTGCCGCCCTGCATCTCCTCGATCGAGAGCTTGCCGTCGCGGGCCTTGCGACCGAACTCGCCGATCTTCTTCTCGACGCCGGCGATGGAGAGCTCGTCCGCATCGCGCACCACCGGAACCACCAGGCCTTTCTCGGTGCCGACGGCGACGCCGATATGGTAGTAGTTCTTGTAGATGATGTCGGTGCCGTCGATCTCGGCATTGACTGCCGGGATCTCCTTCAGCGCCTGCACGCAGGCCTTCACGAAGAAGCCCATGAAGCCGAGCTTCACGCCGTGCTTCTTCTCGAACACATCCTTGTACTGGTTGCGCAGCGCCATCACGCCGGACATGTCGACCTCGTTGAAGGTCGTCAGCATCGCCGCGTTGGACTGGGCCTCCTTCAGGCGGCGCGCGATGGTCTGGCGCAGCTTGGTCATCTTGACGCGCTCTTCGCGGGCGCCGTCATTCGGCGCCGACGGGGCACGGACGGCAACGGGAGCAGGCGCGGCGGCCGGGGCGGCAGCGCCGCCGGTCGCGATCGCGGCGAGCATGTCGCCCTTGGTGACGCGGCCATCCTTGCCCGAGGCAGCGACCTTGGACGGGTCGACGCCGCTCTCGGCAGCCAGACGCGAGACGGCCGGGCCGGAATCGGCGGCCTTGGTCGCGGCAGCCTTCGGAGCCTCGGCAGCGGGAGCCGGAGCGGCGGCAGGCTTGGCCTCGGCCTTCGCAGCAGGAGCCGCTGCGGCAGCAGCACCGCCTTCGGCGATCGTGCCGAGCAGCGCGCTGACACCGACCGTATCGCCTTCCTTGGCGACGATCTCACCGAGCACGCCGGCGGCCGGCGCGTTGACTTCCAGCGTCACCTTGTCGGTCTCGAGCTCGACCAGGGGCTCGTCGGCCTTCACCGCCTCGCCCGGCTTCTTGAACCACTTGCCGATGGTGGCCTCGGAAACGGATTCGCCGAGGGTGGGTACGCGGATTTCGGTCGCCATGTCAGGCCTCTGTTGTCTCGTTCTCTGGCGGCAGGTTCGGCACCGGCTGAGGCGCCGATGCGGCAATGAAATCCGGCAGCGCCTTTAGGCGCCGCCGGGAAGGATGTCAGGCCGCGAAGGCCTCGTCGAGGAAGGCGTTGAGCTGGGCGAGATGCTTGGACATCAGGCCGGTCGCGGTCGCGGCAGAGGCCGGGCGGCCGACATAGCGCGGACGCTTCGACTTCGAGCCGGCATGGCCGAGAACCCATTCCAAGTAGGGCTCGACGAAGGTCCAGGAGCCCATGTTCTTCGGCTCTTCCTGGCACCAGACGACGTCGGCGCCCTTGAAGCGCGCCAGCTCCTGCGCCAGCGTCTTCAGCGGGAACGGATAGAGCTGCTCGACGCGCATCAGGTAGACATCGTCGACACCGCGCTTCTCGCGCTCCTCCAGCAGGTCGAAATAGACCTTGCCCGAGCAGAGCACGACGCGGCGGATCTTCGAATCCTTGACCAGCTTGGTGGTCGACTTGCCGCGCTCGGCATCGTCAGCCAGCACGCGGTGGAAGGTCGAGCCCTCGGCCAGCTCGCTGAGGTCGGAGACGCAGCGCTTGTGGCGCAGCAGCGACTTCGGCGTCATCAGGATCAGCGGCTTGCGGAAGTCGCGCTTCAGCTGCCGACGCAGGATGTGGAAATAGCTCGCCGGGGTCGAGCAGTTCGCCACCTGCATGTTGTCCTCGGCGCACATCTGCAGGAAGCGCTCCAGGCGGGCAGAGGAGTGCTCCGGCCCCTGGCCCTCATAGCCGTGCGGCAGCAGGCAGACGAGGCCCGACATGCGCAGCCACTTGCGCTCACCCGACGAGATGAACTGGTCGAACACGACCTGCGCGCCGTTGGCGAAATCGCCGAACTGCGCTTCCCAGCAGGTCAGGGCGTTCGGCTCCGACAGGGTGTAGCCGTATTCGAAGCCGAGCACGGCCTCTTCCGAGAGCATCGAGTTGATGACCTCGTAGCGCGCCTGCCCCTCGCGGATGTCGTTCAGCGAGGTGTGGCGGGCCTCGGTCTCCTGGTCGATCAGCACCGAATGGCGCTGCGAGAAGGTGCCGCGCTCGCAATCCTGGCCGGAGAGGCGGACCGGATTGCCGTCGAGCAGCAGCGAGCCGAAGGCCAGCGATTCGGCCGTCGCCCAGTCGATGCCCTCGCCGGCCTCGACCGCCTTCTTGCGGTTGTCGAGGAAGCGCTGGATCGTCTTGTGGACGTTGAAGCCGGCCGGGACGGCCGTGATCTTCTCGGTGATCTCCTTCAGCACCGCCGCCGGCACGCCGGTGGCGCCGCGGCGCGGATCGTCCTCGTCGGCGCGGATCGCCTTCATCCCGGCCCAGCGGCCGTCGAGCCAGTCGGCCTTGTTCGGCTTGAAGGCCTGGCCGGCGTCGAACTCGACCTCGAGCTTCGCCTTCCAGGCGGCGCGCATCGCGTCGAGCTCGCCGGCTTCGATCACACCTTCGGCCGCGAGCTTCTCGCCGTAGAGCTCCAGCGTCGACTTGTGGCCGCGGATCTTGCGGTACATCAGCGGCTGGGTGAAGCCCGGCTCGTCGCCCTCGTTATGGCCGAAGCGGCGATAGCAGAACATGTCGATCACGACCGGCTTGTGGAACTTCTGCCGGAACTCGATCGCGACCTTGGCAGCGAAGACCACCGCTTCCGGATCGTCGCCGTTCACATGGAAGACCGGGGCCTCGACCATCTTCGCCACGTCGGACGGATAGGGCGAGGAGCGCGAATAGCGCGGATAGGTGGTGAAGCCGATCTGGTTGTTGATGATGAAATGCAGCGAGCCGCCGGTGCGGTGGCCCTTCAGCCCGGACAGGCCGAGGCATTCCGCCACGACGCCCTGGCCGGCGAAGGCCGCATCGCCATGGATCAGCAGCGGCAGCACCTTCGAGCGCTCGACGATGTCGCCGAACTGGTCCTGCTTGGCGCGCACCTTGCCGAGCACGACAGGGTCGACGATCTCAAGATGCGACGGGTTGGCGGTCAGCGAGACGTGGACGTTATTGCCGTCGAACTCGCGATCGGCGGACGCACCGAGATGGTACTTCACGTCGCCCGAGCCCTCGACGTCGTCAGGCGCGAAGGACCCGCCCTTGAACTCGTGGAACAGCGCGCGATGCGGCTTGCCCAGCACCTGCGTCAGCACGTTGAGGCGGCCGCGATGAGCCATGCCGAAAACGATGTCGCGCACGCCGAGCGCGCCGCCGCGCTTGATGATCTGCTCCAGCGCCGGAACCAGCGCCTCGCCGCCGTCCAGGCCGAAGCGCTTGGTGCCGGTGAACTTGAGATCGAGGAACTTCTCGAAGCCCTCGGCTTCGACCAGCTTGTTCAGGATCGCCTTCTTGCCTTCCTTGGTGAAGGCGATCTCCTTGTCCGGCCCCTCGATGCGCTCCTGCAGCCAGGCCTTCTGCTCGGGGTCGGAGATGTGCATGAACTCGATGCCGACCGTACCGCAATAGGTCCGCTGCAGCACCGCGACCATCTCGCGGACCGTGGCGAACTCCATACCGAGCACGTTGTCGATGAAGATCTTGCGGTCGAGATCGGCGTCGGTGAAGCCGAAGGCAGCCGGCGACAATTCCTCATGGTCGGTGCGGCTCTCGATACCCAGCGGATCGAGCTTGGCATGGAAATGGCCGCGCATCCGGTAGGCGCGGATCAGCATGATCGCGCGCACCGAGTCGCGGGTCGCCTGCTGCACATCCGCCGCGGAGAGCGCGGTGCCGGCGGCCTTGGCCTTGGCGCCGAGCTTGTCGGAGATCACCTTCTCGACGACGGCCCAGTTGCCGTCCAGCGCCGAGACCAGCTCGCCAGAGGCGGCGACCGGCCAGTTCGGCTTCTTCCAGGAGGCGCCCTTGGCATTCTGCAGGACGGCTTCCTTGTCGTCCTTCAGCGCGCCGAAGAAGCCCTGCCACTGCTCGTCGACCGACTTGGGGTCAGCCTCGTAGCGGGCATAGAGGTCCTCGATATAGGCAGCGTTGCCGCCATAGAGGAAGCCGGTCTGCGCGAGAGCCTCGTTGATATCCTGGCGAGCCATGATGCTCCTGCCTTCCTTCGCCGCTTAAGCCACGCCCGAACCCTTGCCCGGACATCCCTGTTCAGTTCGCTCGGCCGGGCCTCAGGCCCGACCTAATCGTTTCGTAAGGTAAGACCGTTGTCGGCCTGACCGGGACGAACCCCGCCAGGCCGCTCAACCGATGTCAGCCCTTCAACACTTCGACCAAGGTCTTTCCAAGGCGCGCCGGCGAGGGCGAGACCCGGATTCCGGCAGCTTCCATCGCCGCGATCTTGTCCTCGGCGCCGCCCTTGCCGCCCGAGATGATCGCGCCGGCATGGCCCATGCGGCGGCCGGGAGGAGCCGTGCGGCCGGCGATGAAGCCGACCATCGGCTTCTTGCGGCCACGCTTGGCTTCGTCCTTGATGAACTGCGCCGCGTCCTCTTCGGCCGAGCCGCCAATCTCGCCGATCATGACGATCGACTCGGTCTTATCGTCGGCCAGGAACATCTCAAGCATGTCGATGAACTCGGTGCCCTTGACCGGGTCGCCGCCGATGCCGACAGCCGTGGTCTGGCCGAGGCCCTCGCGGGTGGTCTGGAACACCGCTTCATAGGTCAGCGTGCCCGAGCGCGAAACGATGCCGACCGAGCCCGGCTTGAAGATGTTCGCCGGCATGATGCCGATCTTCGACTGGCCGGCGGTGACGACGCCGGGGCAGTTCGGGCCGATCAGGCGGGTCTTGGAGCCGACCAGCGAACGCTTGACGCGGACCATGTCGAGCACCGGGATGCCCTCGGTGATGCAGATGACGAGCGGAATCTCGGCATCGATCGCCTCGCAGATCGCATCGGCCGCGCCCGGAGGCGGCACGTAGACGACGGACGCCGTGGCGCCGGTCTTGGCCTTGGCCTCATGCACGCTGTCGAAGACGGGCAGGCCGAGATGGAGCGAGCCGCCCTTCCCCGGCGAGGTGCCGCCGACCATCTGCGTGCCATAGGCGATCGCCTGCTCGGAATGGAAGGTCCCGTTCTTGCCGGTGAAGCCCTGGGTGATGACCTTGGTGTTCTTGTCGATCAGGATGGACATGTCTGCTCCTCAGGCCTTCTTGACCGCGGCGACGATCTTCTGCGCGGCGTCGTCGAGGTCATCGGCGGGGATGACGTTGAGGCCGGACTCGCGGATGATCTGCTTGCCTTCCTCGACATTGGTGCCTTCGAGGCGCACGACCAGCGGAACCTGAAGGCCGACAGCCTTCACCGCGGCGATGACGCCGCGCGCGATGACGTCGCACTTCATGATGCCGCCGAAGATGTTGACGAGGATGCCCTTCACCTTCGGGTCGGCGGTGATGATCTTGAACGCCGCCGTCACCTTCTCTTCGCTGGCGCCGCCGCCGACGTCGAGGAAGTTCGCAGGGCTTTCACCGTAGAGCTGGATGATGTCGAGCGTCGCCATCGCGAGGCCCGCGCCGTTGACCATGCAGCCGATCGTGCCGTCGAGCGCGATATAGGCGAGGTCGTACTTGGAGGCCTCGATCTCCTTCTCGTCCTCTTCCGTGGTGTCGCGCAGCGCAACCACGTCGGGGTGACGATAGAGCGAGTTGGAATCGAACGAGACCTTGGCGTCCAGGCACTTGAGCTGGCCCTGGGTGGTCACGATCAGCGGGTTGATCTCCAGCATGTCCATGTCCTTGGCCACGAACGCGGTGTAGATTTGGCCGAGCACGGTGCCGGCCTGTTTGGCGAGATCGCCCTGCAATCCGAGGATGCGCGCCATGGCGCGGCCGTGATGCGGCATGATGCCGGTCGCCGGATCGACCGAGAAGGTCTCGATCTTCTCGGGCGTGTCATGGGCGACGGCCTCGATGTCCATGCCGCCCTCGGTCGAGATGACGAAGGCGATGCGCGAGGTCTCGCGGTCGACCAGTGCCGAGAGGTAGAACTCCTTCTCGATGTCCGAGCCGTCCTCGATATAGAGGCGGTTGACCTGCTTGCCGGTCTCGCCGGTCTGAATGGTCACGAGGGTGTTGCCAAGCATCTCCTTGGCGTGGGCCTCGACCTCTTCGACCGACTTGGCAAGGCGAACGCCGCCCTTGGCGTCGGGGCCGAGTTCCTTGAACTTGCCCTTGCCGCGCCCGCCGGCGTGGATCTGCGACTTCACGACGTAAAGCGGCCCCGGCAGCTTCTTGGCGGCCTCGACCGCCTCCGCCACCGTGAGAGCCGGGAAACCGGCCGAAACGGGCGCGCCGAATTCCTTGAGGATGGCTTTGCCCTGGTATTCGTGGATGTTCATGTGCTCGGTTTCCCTGACAGCGACCGAAAATTGACGAGAGGGCGGCCGCGCGTTGTCGCGCCGCCGCCCCCGCTTAACTTACGCGAGTGACGGATCGACGGTCTTGCAGGCGTCGATCAGGTTCTGGACCGAAGCCACCGACTTCGCCAGCATCTCCTTCTCGGCACCGTTGAGGCGGATCTTGACGACGCGCTCGACACCCTTGGCGCCGATCACGACGGGAACGCCGACGAACATGTCCTTGACGCCGTACTGGCCGCGCAGCGCAGCCGCCGCAGGCAGGACGCGCTTCTGGTCCTTGAGATAGCTCTCGGCCATCGCGATCGCGGAAGCCGCCGGGGCGTAGAAGGCCGAGCCGGTCTTGAGCAGGTTGACGATCTCGCCGCCGCCCTTGCGGGTGCGCTCGACGATGGCGTCCAGCTTCTCCTGCGTGGTCCACTTCATCTTGACGAGGTCCGGCAGCGGGATGCCGGCGACGCCCGAGTAGCGGACCAGCGGCACCATGTCGTCGCCATGGCCGCCGAGCACGAAGGCCGAGACATCCTTGACCGAGACCTGGAATTCCTCGGCGAGGAAGTGGCGGAAGCGGGCGCTATCGAGCACGCCGGCCATGCCGCAGATCATGTTGGGCTTGAGCCCCGAGAACTTCTGCAGCGCCCAGACCATCGCGTCGAGCGGGTTGGTGATGCAGATCACGAAGGCCTTCGGGGCATACTGCTTGATGCCCTCGCCGACCGACTTCATCACCTTGAGGTTGATGCCGATCAGGTCGTCGCGGCTCATGCCGGGCTTGCGCGGCACGCCGGCGGTGACGATGATCACGTCGGCGCCCTTGATGTCCTCGTAGGAGTTCGTGCCCTTGTAGCCGGCGTCGAAGCCGTCGACCGGAGCGGACTCGGCGATGTCCAGGCCCTTGCCCTGCGGAATGCCCTCGGCGATGTCGAACAGGACGACGTCGCCCAGCTCCTTGAGGCCGGCGAGGTGAGCGAGCGTGCCACCGATCTGGCCGGAGCCGATGAGGGCGATCTTCTTACGGGCCATTGCCTAGTCCTTTTGTTTCTGGCGCGACCATCGATCCGGCTGCTGCCGGCTTCGACATTCAAAATGCCTTGGCGCTGCGACAGGTCAGCTCCCGGTGGGAGCCGGCCAAACCGTGCGTTCCTTTGGCCCAAACCGGGCTTTTGCCGCAACCCTCGCCGCAAAAGCGGCTTTTCTCGGGCACGAAACGCCTCGCGCGTCGTCGCGCAAGGCCGGCCCCGATTTTTCAATGACTTAGCAGAGGCCTTCGCATTCACTCGGTTCCATCAGGAACGAAAATCGATAATTACAATTTACATATATTGTAATTGGTAACCGGATTATTCACACGATCCCGCTGCCGAGCACCCGCAGGATCACACGGATCAGGGTCGAGAGCCGGGTATCGACGGAAGCCTGCGGCACGTCGGCCTCCAGCGCCAGCGAGGCCGGATGGATGAAGCGGTTGGTAGCGTCGATCACGAAGGCGATCGCCCGGTCGCGATCACGCGGCTCGAACACGCCGGTGGCCATGCCCTCGTCGACCACGCGCTCGAACAGGGCACGCACGCGAGTCCGGTTGCGCCGGCTGATCGCATGCCGTTTGGCGACCGCCAGCGACAGGGCTGCGAAGAGATGCGGTTCCTCGGTCAGCAGGTCGCGATTGGCCTTGGCCAGCGCCAGGATCAGGCGTTCGAGCTTGTCGTCGGCCGGGTCGGGTCCATCGGCAACATCCGCGAGACGACGCTCCGTCGCCTTCAGCCAGACATCGACGACGGCGTCGATCAGCGCGCCCTTGGAGGGGAAGTAGCGGTAGACATTGGCATGGGTCATGCCGGCCTCTTCCGCCACGGCGACGACCGTGAAGCGCTTCAGCCCGAACTTGCGCAGATGCTCGCCGGCGACCGTGAGGATGCGGGTCTCGCTCGGTTCGCGCTGCGGCATGGCTCAGGTCTCCACCAGCCCTGTCGTATCGCCGCTCGCCGTCGAATCCGGCCGGCCATGCGGCATCGCGAGATATTCCTCGGAGCGCATCTCGATCAGGCGGGAGACCGTGCGGTCGAACTCGAAGGCCTCGCGCCCCTTGCTCGCGCGATAAAGCTCATGCGGCTCGGCCGCCGCCGAAGCGACGAGCTTCACATGATGCTCGTAGAGCGTGTCGATCAGGATGATGAAGCGCTTAGCCTCGTTGCGCCGGTCGAAATCAAGGATCGGGATGTCGTCGAGCACCAGCGTATGGAAGCGCTGCGCCAGGGCGATGTAATCCGAGGCGCCGTAGGCCTGGGCGCAGAGATCGGCGAAGCCCGCCCGCGCCACGCTGGCGGCGGCCTGCGGCAGGACGAGATCGTGCCCCTGCACGTTCAAAACAGTGCGCTGCCCCTGCGCCGTACCGGACAAGGCCTTGAAGGCGGCATCGAGCGCAGCCTTCGCCTTCGCGTCGGCAGGCACATGATAGACCGGGGCCCCGCCGAGCTTCTCCAGCCGGAAATCGGTGCGCGCATCGAGCTTGAGCACCTCGACCCTGGTCTGCAGCAATTCGATGAAGGGCAGGAACAGCGCCCGGTTGAGCCCGCCCTCGTAAAGCCGCGACGGCTCGACATTCGAGGTCGCGACCACCACCACGCCGGCGGCGAACAGCGCGGTGAACAGCCGCCCGAGGATCATCGCATCGGCGATGTCCGTGACGGTGAACTCGTCGAAGCAGAGCAGATAGGCCTCATCGGCGAGATCCGCCGCGACCGGCGCGATCGGATCGCCTTCCTTGACCTCGCCGCTCTTGATCTTCTGGCGATAGGCGTTGATGCGGCCATGGACGTCGGCCAGGAACTCGTGGAAATGCACGCGGCGCTTGCGCTTCACCGGCGCGGCCTCGAAGAACATGTCCATCAGCATGGTCTTGCCGCGGCCGACCGAGCCCCAGACATAGAGCCCCTTCGGTGCAGACGCCGTGTCCGGCTTCTTGCCGAAGAGCCAGCCGAGCGCGCTGCCCTTGCGGGCGAGCCGGCGGGCGGCGAGCGTCGCGGACAAAGCCTCGAGCTTCTTGACCACCGCGACCTGCGCGGGATCGCGCTCGATGGCGCCCGCCTCGACCAGGGCGGCATAACGGTCGGTGATCGAGGCTGACATGACGGCGGGCGCTGGCGATCCGAGGAAGACCTGACGGGGTTACGGCAGCCCTGCCGTCATCGCAAGCCCACGGAGCGAACCTCGCGCGCCGGGAACACATCGTCATTGCGAGCGAAGCAAAGCAATCCAGGGGACCGGCTCGACCCGTTCAGGCCGGCGGCCCCTGGATTGCTTCGTCGCTACGCTCCTCGCAATGACGAGGAGCGGGAAGCAGGGCTTACTTGCCCTGGTTGATCGAGACCGGCTTCACCGCATTGTTGGCGAGGCCGTACTTCTCGATCAGCTTGTCATAGGTGCCGTTCGCCTGCAGCCGGTCGAGCGCACCCTTGACCGCGTCGCGCAGCTGCGTGCCTTCCGCCGTCTTGGCGAAGGGGATGCCGGCCAGCGAATGGGTGAAAGGCTTGCCGAGCGCGATATAGGTGTTCGGCTCGAGCTTCTGGAAGTGGCTCATCGTCTCGCTGCCCTGGACGCCGCCCTGCAGGCGCTGCGTCTTGAGCTGGGTGCGGGCATCGACCGAGCCTTCGGTGCCGACCACATTGATCGCCGGCTTGCCCTTGGCAACGCAGTTCGCCTCGCTCCACTCGCCGATCTGGCGCGGCCAGTTGGTCGCGCGGCTGGCGCCGACGCTCTTGCCGCAGAGGTCCTCGGGGGTCTTGATCGTGTCCTTGAAGGCGGTGACCGTGTAGAACTGAGCACCGGAATCCATGTAGTCGATGAAGTCGGCGGTCTCGCGCCGCGCCGGCAGGTCGCTCATCCCCGCCATCACCGCGTCGACGCGGCCGGTCTGCAGCGAGGGCAGCATCTGGGCGAAGGCGGTCTCCTGCCACTCGACCTTGACGCCGAGCTCCTTGGCGATGGCCTCGCCAAGCTCGATGTCGAAGCCCGAGAGCTGGTTGGTCGCGACATCCTTGAAGGCGATCGGCGGATAGTTCGGCTGGGTCGCGATCACGATCTTGCCGGCGGTCTTGATGCGGTCCGGCAGGGCCTGGGCCTGCGCGGCGAGCGCGGTGCCGGCGAGCAGCGCGGCAACGATGGTCAAACGAAGCATGTGGTCTCTCCCTCTGGTGAACTGATCCGTCGCCGTCACTTCAGGACGGCGGCGATGAAGTCGCGCGTGCGCGCCTGGCTGGGCGCGACGAGCACGGTCTGCGGCGGGCCCTGTTCGACGATCTCGCCCTTGTCCATGAAGACGACGTCGCCTGCCACTTCGCGGGCGAAGCCGAGCTCGTGCGTGACCACGATCATCGTCATGCCGGACGCCGCGAGATCGCGCATCACGTTGAGCACCTCGCCGACGAGCTCGGGGTCGAGCGCCGAGGTCGGCTCGTCGAACAGCATCAGCTTGGGCTTCATGGCGAGCGCCCGCGCGATGGCGACGCGTTGCTGCTGCCCGCCCGAAAGCTCGCTCGGATAGGCGTCGCGCTTGTCGGCGAGGCCGACGCGCTCCAGCAGCGCCGTCGCCTCGGCGACGATCTGCTTGCGCGGCTGCTTCAGCACGGTGAGCGGCCCCTCGATGATGTTCTGCAGCGCCGTCATGTGGTTGAACAGGTTGAAGCGCTGGAACACCATGCCGGTGACGAGGCGCTGGCGCGCGATCTCGACATCGGTCAATTCGTGCAGTTCGTCGCCGACGCGGCGATAGCCGATCAATTCGCCATCGACGCGGATGGCGCCCTTGTCGATCTTCTCGAGCTGGTTGATGCAGCGCAGCAGCGTCGACTTGCCCGAGCCCGAGGGCCCGATGATGCATTGCACCGTGCCGGGCTGGATCGAGAGCGAGACGTCGTTCAGCGCCTTCAGCTCGCCGAAGATCTTGCTGACATTCGCGATCGTGACGATCGCGCTATCGGCCTTCGCCGAGTTCTCCGCCGTGCTCATGCCGTTTCCTCCTGCACCGCGGCGCGCTTGGTGCGCCGCCCTCCCCGCCCCTTCGAGAAATGGCGTTCGAGGAAATACTGTCCGATCTGCAGGATCGTCACCACGAGCAGGTACCAGCCGGCCGCGACGATCAGCAACTCGATGACCCGGGCATTGGCGTAGTAGATCGTCTGCGCGTTGCGCAGGATCTCGGCATACTGGATCACGCTCGCCACCGAGGTCAGCTTGACCATGCTGATCACCTCGTTGCCGACCGGCGGGATGATGACGCGCATCGCCTGCGGCAGCACGATCCGGCGCAAGGTCGTCAGCCGGGTCATGCCGATCGCCTTGGCGGCCTCGGTCTGCCCGGTATCGACGGAGAGAATGCCGCCGCGCACGACTTCGGCGGTATAGGCGCCCTGGTTCATGCCGAGCCCGAGCAGCGTCGCCATGAACGGCCCGATGATGTCGATCGTGCGCCAGGAGAACAGGCCGGGGATGCCGATGGTCGGAAAGACCAGCGCCAGGTTGAACCAGATCAGCAGCTGCAGCAGCAGCGGCGTGCCGCGGAAGAACCAGATGTAGAACAGCGCCGCGCTGCGCAGCACCGGGTTCGGCGACATGTACATGATCGCGAAGATCACCCCGAGCACGATGCCCAGCGTCATCGCGCAGACCGTCATGATCAGCGTGTTGCCGAGACCGGCGATGATCGCCGGCGCGGTGAAGAACTGCCGGACCACCGGCCAGGCGATGTCACCTTCGACGAAGGCCATCACGATCCAGGCGAGGATCGCGAGGATGATCACTGACGCGACCCAGCGCCCGTAGAAGCGCCGCGGCACGATCCTGAGATGCGAGACCGCAGCGAGATCGCGGCTGCTGATCGGCGAGGTGGCGTCGCTCATCGCTTCGTCTCCCGGCTCCAGGTTTCGAGAGCGGCGAGCTTGCCACGGAAGCGCGCGATCTGCTCGCGCACCCGCTCTGGCGCCGTGCCGCCATGGCCGCTGCGCGCGGCGACCGCGGCATCGAGCGTCAACTGGTCGAGCACGCCGGCATCGAGGCGCGGATCGACCGCCCGGAGGTCGACGGCATCGAGCGTTTCAAGCTCGCGGCCCATCTCCTCGCAATAGCGCACCAGCGCACCGGTGATCTCATGCGCTTCGGCGAAGGGCACGCCATTGCGAGCGAGATGATCGGCCACCTCGGTCGCCAGCGCGAAGCCGGAGCCGGCCTGCGCCCGCATCGTCGCGACATCGGCGCTCATGCTGGCGATCAGCCCGGCGAAGGCCGGCAGCACCTCCTCCAGCACGTCGACGGCGTCGAAACCGGTGCGCTTGTCCTCCGCGAGGTCGCGGTTATAGGACAGCGGCAGCCCCTTCAGCGCGCCGAGCATGGTGACGAGATCGCCGGTCAATCGCGCCGCCCGGCCGCGCGAGATCTCGGCGATATCCGGGTTCTTCTTCTGCGGCATGATCGACGAGCCGGTCGCGAAGGCGTCATCCAGCGTCACCCAGGCGAATTGCCGGGAGGTCCACAGCGTCACCTCCTCCGCGAGCCGCGACAGGTTCGTCGCCAGCATCGCCGCGACGAACAGGAACTCGGCGACATGGTCGCGCGCGCCGACCGCATCGACCGAATTCTCGAACGGCCCGTCATAGCCGAGCGCCTTGGCGCTGAGCTCCGGATTGAGCGTGATCGCCGAACCGGCGAGCGCCGCCGCCCCGAGCGGGGACTGGCCGGAGCGCTTCTCCCAGTCGGTCAGGCGCGAGGCATCGCGCATCAACACCTGCCCATGCGCCATCAGCCAGTGGCCGAAAGTGACGGGCTGCGCGCTCTGGAGATGGGTGAAGCCGGGGCAGACCGACGCCGCATGCTCGTCCGCCTGGTCGGCGATCGCGGTCAGCAGTTCCGCCAGCATGCCGGCGAGCGTGCGCGACTTGCTCCGCAGATAGAGCTTGAGATTGTTCGCCGCCTGATCGTTGCGCGAGCGTCCGGCTCGGAGCTTGGCGCCGGTCGAGCCGACGCGCTCGGTCAGGATGCGCTCGATGAAGGTATGCACGTCCTCGTCATCGGGCCCGGGCGCGATCCGCCCCTCGACCGTATCGCGGGCGATCCCGTCGAGCGCGGTCAGGATGGCCTGGAGTTCCTCGGCAGTCAGCAGGCCGGCCCGTCCGAGCTCGGCCGCATGCGCCTTGCCGCCCGCGACATCCTGCGGCACCAGCCTTGCGTGTTCGCCGGCGGCGCTCGACAGCTTCATCAGCCGCGGGTCCGGCGGCTTGCGGAAGCGGCCGCCCCAGAGTCGGGTCGTCTGGTTCATGATCTCATTCCTCCCGTTGAGGAAGAATGGCCTCTTGACCGAGAGGCCGGCAAACGAAACGATCTCCGCCGAGATAGTCCAAAAAGGAATACCCCATGGCGGCCAGCCGGCCACCCCCGTCAGCCGCGGCGCTGAGGGCGTTCGCGACGGTCGCAAGGCTGGGCTCGACGGCCCGTGCCGCCCTCGCGGTCAACCTGACCCAGAGCGCCGTCTCCAAGCAGATCCTCTCGCTGGAGCACCATCTCGGCACGGTGCTGTTCGACCGCAGCCCGCTCGGCCTCAAGCTCACCGAAGCCGGCGCGATCTACCTGCCCTATGCGGAAGCCGCGCTGGAGCAGATGGAACGCGGCGCCAGGCGTCTTGCGGAGCGCAGCGCCATCGCCCGGCCGATCCGCCTGCATATGGTCGCGATCGCCGGCGAACGCTGGCTGATGGCGCGCTTTCCGGCCTTCGCCGAGGCCCATCCCGGCGTCGACGTGCAGTTCACCAATTATGTCAGCGAGAGCGAGACCGAGGAGCCGGATATCGAGATCGCCCATGGCGTCCCGCCCTGGCCTGGAAAGGAGGCGCATTTCCTCTTCGGCCGCGATGTCGCGCTCGTCGCCGCGCCGAGCCTGATCGAGCGGATGGGCGGTTTCCGCCGCGCCGCCGATATCCAGAAGATGACCCTGCTGCAGCACTACCAGATGCCGGCCTTCTGGGCCGAGTTCACCGAAGCCCATGACCTGCGCGGCGCGGTGCCGGAGCATACCGTGCGCTACGGCTATTATTCCGTGATCACCAGCGCCGCCGTCGCCGGCCTCGGCCTCGCGCTGGCGCCACGCTGCTACGTCGCCGACGAGTTGGCCTCCGGCGCGCTCGTCAATCCGCTGGGGCTCGGCTTCACCAGCGCCACCGGCTGCTGGCTGACGCGGCCGCTCGACCAGCCGCCGCGGCCGGGGCTGGATGCCTTCATCGCCTGGCTGCGGGCCGAGGCCGAGAGCTTCGACGCAGCGACGCGCGCGCCGCCCCCTTACGTCTGACCGGACCCGGCGAAACCTCCCCCTCGCCTGCGCGTTGTCACCCGAGGAGGAGGAGCCATGCTCACCATTCTGCCAGCCCCGGACCATGTCGCCGCCTATCGGCTGTCGCAGACGCTCACGGCTGAGGATCTCGACGCCATCATGGCCGATATCGACGCCCGGCTCGAACGTCACGAGAAGCTCGGCATCCTCGCCGACATGACCGATTTCACCGACATGACGCTGGCCGCGGCCTGGAAGGACGCGCGCTACAGCCTCGGCAAGCTCTGGGAGCTCAGGCGCTTCCCCAAGGAAGCCGTGATCACCGACAAGGGCTGGCTCGCCGGCTTCGTCGATCTGCTCGACCCGGCGATCCCCTTCGTCAAGGTCCGCGCCTTCAAGCCCGAGGACTATGACAAGGCCCTGACCTGGGCCGGCGATATCGAGGGCGGCCCGAACGCCTGAGGCTTACGCGGCGCCGCTGCGCGCGAAGGTCTCGTCGAAGGCGTAACCCGCGCCGCGCACGGTGCGCAGCGGGTCTTTGGCGTCGCCCGGCGTGATCGCCTTGCGCAGCCGCCCGACATGGACGTCGACCGTGCGCTCGTCGATATAGACGTCGCGACCCCAGACAGCGTCGAGGAGCTGGGCGCGCGAATAGACCCGGCCCGGCGCCTGCATCAGGAATTCCAGCAGGCGGAACTCGGTCGGGCCGAGATGCAGTTCGCTCCCGGCGCGCCGGACGCGGCGCGTCGTGCGGTCGAGTTCGAGATCGCCGGCCGCGAGCAACCCTGCGACATGGCCAGGCTTCGCTCTGCGAAGAAGCGCCTGGATGCGGGCGATCAGCTCCGGCAGCGAGAACGGCTTCACGACATAGTCGTCGGCGCCGGTCGCAAGCCCGCGCACGCGCTCGGTCTCCTCGCCGCGCGCCGTCAGCATGATGATCGGCACGCGCTCGGTGTCTCGGCGCGAGCGCAGGCGCCGGCAGAGCTCGATGCCGGAGAGACCCGGCAGCATCCAGTCGAGCAGGACCAGATCAGGCGTGGAATCGCGCAGATGCAGCTCGGCGTCATCCCCGCGCGCGACGCTGTCGACCTCGAAGCCCTCGGCTTCGAGGTTGTAGCGCAGCAGCAGGGTGAGCGGCTCCTCGTCCTCGACGATCAGGATACGTGCGGCCATGATGGCTTTGACCTCAGCTTCCCGTCACCGCTTCGACCTCGATATTGGTCGTGTCGAGCTTCGGCCGGTTCACGTCGAGGGAATCGCCGGTGACGAGGTAATGGATCGTCTCGGCGATATTGGTGGTGTGGTCGCCGATGCGCTCGATGTTCTTGGCGCAGAACAGCAGATGCGTGCAGAAGGTGATGTTGCGCGGATCTTCCATCATATAGGTCAGGAGTTCGCGGAACAGCGAGGTATAGAGCGCGTCGATCTCGTCGTCGCGCTTCCAGACCTCGAGCGCCTTCTGCTCGTTGGTCGCGGCATAGGCGTCGAGCACGTCCTTGAGCTGGGCCTGCACGAGGCGGCTGATATGCTCGAGGCCGACGACCGCGCGATGCGGCGGCTGGAACTGCCCGGCGATGGCGACGGCGCGCTTGGCGATGTTCTTGGCGAGATCGCCAACGCGCTCGATGTCGGAGGCGAGGCGGATCGCCGAGATCAGCTCGCGCAGGTCCTGCGCCAGCGGCTGGCGCCGGGCGATGGTGAGCACGGCCTTCTCCTCGACCTCGCGCTGGAGATTGTCGAGGCGCTGGTCGGCCGAGATGATCTTCTGAGCGAGCGCGGTGTCGCGACGAACGAGCGCGACGGTCGAGTCGCCCAGCATGCGCTCGGCCATGCCGCCCATTTCAGCGAGGCTGCGGCGGATGCCTTCGAGATCGGTGTCGTAGGAGCGGACGATGTGGTCGGTCATAGGGGTGTCCTCCTCGTCGCCGCTTAGCCGAAACGGCCGGTGACGTAGTCCTGGGTCTGCTTCTTGGCCGGGTTCATGAAGATCGTGTTGGTCGGCGCGAACTCGATGACCTCGCCGAGATACATGAACGCCGTGTACTGCGAGATGCGCGCCGCCTGCTGCATGTTGTGCGTGACGATGGCGATGGTGAAATCGCTCTTGAGCTGCTCCAGCAGGTCCTCGATCTTGCCGGTCGAGATCGGGTCGAGCGCCGAGGTCGGCTCGTCGAACAGGATCACTTCCGGCTTCTGCGCGATGGTGCGCGCGATGCAGAGGCGCTGCTGCTGGCCGCCGGAGAGGCCCATGCCGGAGCTCTTCAGCTTGTCCTTGACCTCGTCCCAGAGCGCGGCGCGGCGCAGCGCGCCCTCGACACGGTCGTCGAGCTCGGATTTCGGCGGCTTCTCGTAGAGGCGGATGCCGAAGGCGACGTTGTCGTAGATCGACATCGGGAACGGCGTCGGCTTCTGGAACACCATCCCGACGCGCGAGCGCAATTCGTTCACGTCGACGTCGTTCGAGATGATGTTGCGGCCGTCGAGCATGATCTGCCCTTCCGCGCGCTGCTGCGGATAGAGCGAGTAGATCCGGTTGAAGATGCGCAGCAGGGTCGACTTGCCGCAGCCGGACGGGCCGATCAGCGCCGTGACGTGACGATCACGGAAGTCGAGATTGATGTTCTTCAGCGCCTTGTGCTCGCCGTAGTAGAAATCGAGGTTCTTCACCGCGATCCGGACGGGCGCCTCGGCATCGAGCGACTGGGGGGAGAGTTCAAGGGTCGAAAGCATCGACTTAGGTCCTCAAGGTCGGTCGCGACCGGGTTGGTTTCAGGCTCACTTGCTGCCGGCGACGATGCGCCGGGCAACGATCGAGAGCACGAGGATCGAGACGGTGATGATGAGCGAGCCGGCCCAGGCGAGCTGCTGCCAGTTCTCGTAAGGGGCGGAGGCGAACTGGTAGATCGTTACCGGCAGGTTGGAGACGCCGCCGGTGAGCGTCGGCGAGAACCAGAAATTGTTGTTGAGCGCGGTGAAGAGCAGCGGCGCCGTCTCGCCGGCGATGCGGGCGAGCGCCAAGAGGATGCCGGTGACCATGCCGGCCTTGGCCGCGCGCCAGGTCACCGATGTGATCACGACGGAAGGCGGCGCGCCGAGCGCGGCGCCAGCCTCGCGCAAGGGACCGGGCACGAGGTTCAGCATGTCCTCGGTGGTGCGCACGATCACCGGGATCGCGATGATGCCGAGCGCGACGCCGCCGGCCCAGCCGGAATAGCCGCGGAACGGCTCGACCAGGATGACGTAGACGAACAGGCCGATCAGGATCGACGGCGCCGAGAGCAGGATGTCGTTGATGAAGCGGATCAGGTTGGCGAGCTGCGAGCCGCGGCCGTATTCCGCGAGCCAGGTCCCGGCGAGCACGCCGATCGGCGTGGCGATGGCGATGCCGAGGAAGGTCAGCACGAAGGATCCCACGATGGCATTGGCGAGGCCGCCGCCTTCCGTACCGGGGCCGGGCGTGACCGCGGTGAAGGTGGCGAGCGAAAGCCCGCCGAGGCCCTTCACCACGAGCATGCCGAGGATCCAGAACAGCACGAAGATGGCGATGAAGGTGAAGCCGGTGGCGATGATCTTCATCAGCCGGTCGGCGGTGCGACGGGACTGGCGCACGCGGCCCCAGGGCTGATGCGGCAGTTCGCGAGGCGTGGTCGTCATGGTCATGGAGGGCCTCAGTAGCGCTTGACGCGGGCGACCAGCAGCCGCGCGATGACGAGGACGACGAAGGTGACGAAGAACAGGATGCAGCCCAGCGCGATCAATGCGTTGAGCTGCAGCCCCAGCGCCTCGTTGAACTCGTTGGCGATGCGCGAGGCGATGGTGGAACCCGGGTCGAACATCGAGGCCGAAAGCCGGTTGGCGTTACCGACGACGAAGGTCACCGCCATGGTCTCGCCGAGCGCGCGGCCGAGGCCGAGCATGACCGCGCCGATGATCGAGACGCCGGCCTGCGGCACCAGCACATGGCGCACGACCTCCCAGGTCGTCGCCCCGATGCCATAGGCGCTCTCGCGCAGCACGGAGGGGATCTGCTCCAGCATGTCGCGGGTGATCGAGGCGATGAAGGGGATGATCATGAAGGCGAGGATGATGCCCGCCGTGAAGATGCCCAATCCCGAAGGCGAGCGCGAGTAGAGCACGGTGCCGACGATCGGAAGGCCCTCGACGATGTTCGAGAGCGGGATCTGCACATAAGCCGCAAAGAGCGGCACGAAGACGAACAGGCCCCACATGCCGTAGATGATCGAGGGCACGGCCGCGAGCAGCTCGATCGCGGTCGCGACCGGCTTCTTGAACCAGGCCGGGGCGAGCTGGGTCAGGTAGACCGCGATGCCCAGCGAGAGCGGCACACCGATCACCAGCGCGATCAGCGCCGTCGAGAGCGTGCCGACGATCGCCGGCCAGGCGCCGTATTGTTCGTTCTGGGTATCCCAGACGCTGGAGGTGATGAAACCGAGACCGAATTCGCGGAAGGCCGGCCAGCCGCCGATGACCATCGAGACCATGATGCCGGCGAGCAGCACCAGCACCAGCAGCGCCGCACCGAAGCTGGCATTGCGGAAGATGGCATCGAAGGTCGCCTTCGGCGTCTTCCGCACGATCGGCGTCGCGCCGGGAATGCTCGTCATGTCGGTTGCTGCGGTCATCCGCGAAGGCTCCGGTGGCATGGCCGGGATCGTCGGAGGGTCCGCCCGATCCCAGCCCTCATCCTGAGGAGCGCCCGAACAGGGCTCCTCAGGATGAGGGCTTGAAGAGTGCGGCGAGGCGGGTCGAACCCCGCCTCGCCTTGTCGATGGCAGCGATCAGAAGATCGGCTTGCCGGCCGTGTCGGTCACGCCCTTCCAGGCGTTGCGGACCTGGTCCTTCACGTTCGTCGGCAGGGCGACGTAGTCGAGCTCGCTCGCGAGCTTGTCGCCGTTCTTGTAGACCCAGTCGAAGAATTTCAGAGCGGCCTGCGTCTCTTCCGGCTTCTCCGGCTTGGCATAGACCAGGATGAAGGTCGCCGAGGTGATCGGCCAGGCATCCGCGCCCTTCTGGTTGTTGAGCGAGATGCCGAAGCCCGGCTGCTCGTTCCAGTTGGCATTGGCGGCGGCGGCCTGGAAGGCCTTCTCTTCCGGCGCCGGGAAGTTGCCGTCGGCATTCTTCACCAGGGCATGGGAGAGCTTGTTCTGCTTGGCATAGGCATATTCGACATAGCCGATCGAGTTGGCGACCTGCTTGACCGAGGCCGAGACGCCCTCGTTGCCCTTGCCGCCGATGCCGACCGGCCACTGGACCGACTGGTTGGCGCCGATCTTCGACTTCCACTCGGCCGAGGCCTTGGAGAGGTAGTCGGTGAACACGAAGGTCGTGCCCGAGCCGTCCGAACGATAGACCGGGTTGATGTTCGCGTCCGGCAGGGTGACGCCGGCATTGAGCGCGACGATCTTCGGGTCGTTCCACTTCTTGATGTCGCCCAGATAGATCTGGGCGATGATCTCGCCCGAGAGCTTGAGCTTGCCGGGCTCGACGCCGGCGATGTTCACGGCCGGCACGACGCCGCCCATCACGGTCGGGAACTGGATCAGGCCGTCCTTGGTCAGGTCTGCGCCCTTCAGCGGGGCGTCGGTGGCGCCGAAGGCGACGGTCTTGGCCTTGATCTGGCGGATACCGCCACCCGAGCCGATCGACTGGTAGTTCAGGCCGATACCCGTCTCTTTCTTGTAGGCCTCGGCCCACTTCGCATAGATCGGGAAGGGGAAGGTCGCGCCGGCACCGGTGATGTCGGCGGCCTGGGCGGAACCGGCGATCCCGACGGCAACGGCCGCGAGAACAAGAATCTTGCGCATGTGAGAAGTCCTCATCTGATCGCTGTTTGCAGCGACCCTGTCAGAACACCCTCTGTATGACAGCCAAATGACAGTTCGTCATGAAAGCTGTCATGAATGGCTGTCATGCACGGATCAGCCGTTGGTGCGCCCCGCCTCGAAGCGCGGCAGGATCGCCCGGAAGGTCGCCCCCTCACCCGACTTGCTCTCGATCGTCAGCCGGCCGCGATGGCGCAGCACGATGTGCTTGACGATCGCAAGCCCCAGCCCGGTGCCGCCCGCTTCGCGGCTGGCCGCGGTGTCGACCCGATAGAAGCGCTCGGTCAGGCGCGGCAGGTGCTCCGGCGCGATACCCGGCCCGTCGTCGCGCACGCTGAAGCTCGCCTCGCTCTCGCCGGCGTCGACGGTGACCGCGACCTCCCCGCCCTGCTTGCCGTATTTGATGGCGTTCTCGACGAGGTTTTCCATCAGGCGCAGCAATTCGTCGCGATCGCCCGGCACCTGCAACGCCTCGCGCGGCGTCTTCAGCACCAATGCGACCTGTCGCTCGCGGGCCATCAGCGTCAGCGAATCCACGATCTCGCGGGCGATACCCGCCAGATCGACCGGGGTATCCGGCGCCACATGGGCGCGCTGCTCGATCCGCGATAGCGAGAGCAGGTCGTCGACCAGCCTGGCCATGCGCAGACCCTGCTCGCGCATGATCCCGAGAAAGCGCTCGCGCGCCCGCTCGTCGTTGCGCGCCGGGCCTTGCAAGGTCTCGACGAAGCCGAGCAGCGAAGCCAGCGGCGTGCGCAGTTCATGGCTGGCATTGGCGACGAAATCGACGCGCATGCGCTCGATCACGCGCTGTTCGCTCAGGTCCTGGAAGGTGAGCAGCGTCGCATGGCGCAGACCGCTGTCGCGCAGCGCGGCGATATGGATGCGGAAGGTCCGCTCCACCGGCACGCGCTCGATGAGCTCGATGGTCTTGGCGCCACCCTCGATCGCGACCTGCTCGATCGCGTCGTTGAGGTCGGGATCGCGCAGCACCAGCGCCAGGAGCTTGCCGGCCGCCAGCCCCGGGATCAGCGCCTGCATGGCCGGGCTCAGCGCCTGCGCCACACCCTGCCCGTCGAGCAGCACGGCCGGCGCGCCGAGCGCCTCGACCACGTCCCGCACCAGCGCGGCATTGGAAGCGGAAAGATTGACCATGCAAAGCCCGGAGACAGACGGCGGATGCCGACGGGGCCTCTTCCTGAGCGGAACAGCGGCAGGCGTCAATTCCCTTCCGCGAGCTAGCCGGCTAGGCTGATCCAAAGCGGAGAACAGGACGATGGCCAAGAAATTCTCGGATCCGGGCGCGAAGGAATCTGTCGTCGCTCCGTCGGAGGAGCACGGCAAGCCAGCCAAAACCCGCACCAGATCCAAAAAGCCGAAGGGCTTCGACATCGAGGCCGACAGCCTGCCGGAAGCCATCATCGACGCCGCCTATCACAGCGGCAATTACCCCTATGGCAAGCGGATGAAGCGCAAGCGCTACAACCGCGAGATGGAGCCGCTGCAGATCGAATTGCAGAAGCTGACGCGCTGGGCGAGCAAGCATGGCGAGCGCATCGTCATCGTCTTCGAGGGCCGCGACGGCGCCGGCAAGGGTGGCACCATCGCCCGCTTCACCCAGCATCTCAATCCGCGCCAGGCCCGCATCGTCGCCCTGTCCAAGCCCTCCGATACGGAGAAGGGCCAGTGGTATTTCCAGCGCTATGCCGCGCAGATGCCGACAGCCGGCGAGATCGTGTTCTTCGACCGCTCCTGGTACAACCGCGCCGGCGTCGAGCGCGTCATGGGTTTCTGCAAGCCGGAGGAGACCGAGCATTTCCTCGATGAGGCCCCCGCCTTCGAGGGCATGCTCGCCCGTGACGGCATCCGCCTGATCAAGCTGTTCCTGACCATCGGCCGCGAGATGCAGATGACCCGCCTGCACGCCCGTTGGCATGATCCGCTCAAGCGCTGGAAGCTCTCGCCGATCGATTTCGAGTCGGTCCCGCGCTTCGACGACTATTCCCGCGCCTTCGACGAGATGCTCTCCCGGACCTCGACCAAAGCCGCGCCTTGGCATGTCGTGCGCAGCAACGACAAGCTCCGCGCCCGACTGAACGCCATCCGCCACGTCCTGCGCGCAATCCCCTACAAGGACAAGGACGAGGCCGCGATCGGCACGCTCGACGAGGAGATCGTCATCCCCGTGAGCCGCTATCTCGACAACGGTGGCGAACCCGAAAGCCACTGATTCCGGCCCACCGAACCGCTCCTGCCGGATTCCGGTCACAGAATCGGGTGATCTTCAGGCTCTGACCGGAGCGGAGACGAGCAACCGGCCCATGGCGACCACGGCTTTCGCAAGCCTGCGGCGATCCTTCGCGTCGAAGCTGACGATCGGCATCGGCGGCTTGCTGGCGCTTGGGCTGACCACCGCCCAGACCCTGCGCGAGGCGATGCCACCCGCCAATCTTCCGGCTGCGCAGGCCGGGCAGCCCATTGCCGCCGGGCGCTGGCAGGTCGTCATCCGCGAGGCCGGATTGAGCAGCGCCCCGCGCCCCGACGGCTATCGCGGACGGCCCGGCACGAAGGCGCTCAGCGTTGATCTCGACCTGATGAACCGAAGTTCGGAGAGCAGCAACGCGATTGCCCGCATCCTGAGCTTCGATCCGCCGATCGCTGGCCTTTCGCCTTTGCCGACTGCTTATCTGCTGCGCGACGGCGCCATCCTCGGCGCCCTGCAGCCTGGCCTGCCGGAGCGCATCCGCATGGTCTGGGACTTGCCGGATGCTGCGCCGGCGCCTGAAGCCATCCGCGTCGTCGTCACCGGCGAGACCTTCAAGCCGCGCGACAATCTCCTCGCCGCGCCAGGCTGGTTCAATCGGAAGCCCGTCGCCGCGATCACCTTGCCGCTGCGAACGGAAGGCGGCGGCTCATGATCCGCGCCCTCGCCCGCGTCACCGCGCTCGCCGTCGCGGCGCTGCTCCTCTTCGCCCTGCAGCAGACCACGCCGGGCTATAGCGAGATCACCGGCCCGATCACGCAGCACGGCGTCGCCGGCACAACCACAAATGCCCGCGGCTTCACCCTGCGCGTCGAAAAGGTCGTCCTGGCGGAGCGCCTGCGCTGGCAAGCCTTCGGCCGCAGCTACGACCGTGACACCGGCGGGCTCTGGGCCGTGGCCGTCGTGGAGGTCGAGGGCACCCCCGCCACCACGGCACTCAGCGGCGCAACCTGGCTGGCGGCGTCCGGCCTGCGCTTCGAGGCAAGCGAGCGGGCCGAGTCGGTCCGTGGCTTCCTGCGCGGCAGGCGCCTCGAACCCGGCCTGCCACAGCGGGGCCTGCTGATCTTCGAGATCGGCCGCGACGCGGCGCGCAATGGCGCCCTGCTCGTCTCGATGTCGCGCTGGCCGCGCCTCGACACGCAATTGCGCATCACGATCCCCAACGAGCGTATCGAGCAGGCCGAAACCCTCGACCTGGAAACGCTGACATGACGGACGCGACCGTAGCCGAACCCGCGGCGAAGCCGCCGCCGAACTGGCGCAGGCGCTGCCTCTGGGCACTGCCGATCGTCCTGCCGCTGGCCTTGTTCGTGCAGGCGCACAAGACCGTCTCGGCCTGGGCCGGAGCCAGCGATCTCGTCGCGCAGACCTCGCCGTTCGACCGGCCAGCTTCCCTCGCCGGCGCCGAATGGCGCATCGTCAGCCTCCAGCGCATCGCCGAACGGCCGGACGGCTCTGCCGTCGCGCTGCTGCGCCTCGAGGCGAAGGTGCTGGATGCGGAGAGCGTTGCGCAGCCGCCCTGTCGCATCGCCTTGCTCGCCCCGGACGGCCGGCGCTGGCAGCCCGCCTTCCTGGCGCCGAGCGAGGCGAGGCGCGTTCTCAGCCGCGACAAGGACCTAGGCAAGACCTGCGGTCCCGCCTTCCTCGGCAAGCCGGTTACCGGTTCGACCGTCGCGATCACCGAGAGCTTCATCCTGCCGACATCGGCCTTCGCGACGGCCGATGTCACGATCAGCCTGCCGGCGTCGCGGCCGCGCTACCTTCGCTTTGCGCGGACGAACTGAGCGCCTCGACCCGCTTTGCCGATGCCTGCTCCACCACGGCCGCGATGAGGCAGATGCGCAGCGCCTCGACCAGGATGCCGCCGCGGATGTCGCTGGGACCGCCCAGGAAGAAGGCGATGATGCTGGCCAGCGCCTGCCAGGCCGGCAGCTCCTGCGGCCCGATCAGATGCGCGAGGCCGATCCAGCCCCAGGCCGCCGCCCAGCCGATGAGGCGATAGAGCAGGACGAAGCCGATCAGCACCGCGAGCCCCGCCCCGAAGGCGAGCCGCACGCTGTTGGCGATCGGCAGGTAGCGGGAGCGGTAGCCGGCGACGAAATGGTCGAGGAACTCGCGCAGGAATTTCGGCAGTCGCCCATAGCGCGACAAGGCCGCCGCGGTGCGCCGGTGACCACTCAGGGCCGCCGCGTCCTTCATGTCGAAGCCGTAGATCACCGCCGCCATCAGGAGCCAGACCAGCGGCAGCAGCGCGTAGAGAAAAAGCCCCTGCGCGCTGCTCTGCAAAGAAGGCGGCGCGAGATCGACCGCGACGGGCGCCGCCGCCTGCGCCTTGCCGATCAGCCCGAGAAGAAGGTCGCGCGCCCGGGTCAGATAGGGCAGCGGCCCACCTGTGCCGATCCAGGCCCAAGCCGCATTCTTCCACCCCGCGAGCGCATAGAGGCCGACGAAGATCCAGTTGGCATCGCAGAGCACGATGACGAATTGCCAGGCCGGGCGCGAGCTGCGCGTCTGCATCAATTTCGCGAGCCTGCGCATCCCGAAGGCGAGCGCGACCGCGATGCCGAGCCAGAGCGTCGCCGGGACGTCGAACAGCGACACTTTCTGGCCGAGATCGGCCATCTCCAGCGCCAGCAGCGAGTAATCCCGCACCGTGTCGCCGAGAAAGCCCCAGGCCGCGTAATAGGCAAAGAAGGGAATGATCGCGATCGCGACCACGCCGAGCCAGTCCGGATCCTTCGCCGCGATGTCGGCAGCTCCTGCACGCGGCTTCACCGGAAACAGCGCGGCCACCGCTGGCATCGCCGGGCGCAGCGACAGGAACATGGCGACGACCGTGATGAGCCTCACCAGCACGATCGCCGAGAGCACGACGAAGCCGGCGAGCGCGTTAGCAAAGCCCGCCTTCACCGCCAGCGGCATCAGGAGGTCCGTGACGAGCGCCCCGCCGGCAGCGACGCAAAGGAGCATCGGCCAGCCGAAGCGCCACAGATGGATGAATTGCCGGGTGAGGTCGCCGATCTCGCGCATCGGCGCCAGTCTAGGCGATCGCTCCCGCATGGCGAACCCGGCCCGGGCGCATTGCTGACACGCCCTGCCAGGAACAAGCCGCCCCGTCAGCGCCCCATGATCAGTTGCGGCAGCCAGGTCGTCAGCGGCGGCCAGAGCGTGATCGCGATCAGGACCGCGATCAGCGGCGCCAGCCAGGGCACGATCGCTCGCGACATCGCCTCGAAGGAAATGTTCGCCACCTTCGAGGTCACGAACAGCACCACGCCAACGGGCGGCGTGATCGTACCGATCATCAGGTTGAGCACGAAGATCAACCCGAACTGGATCGGATCGATGCCGAACTGTGCCGCCGCCGGCGTCAGGATCGGGATCAGGATCAGCATCGCCGCCAGCGCTTCCATGAAGCAGCCGACGAAGAGCAGCAGCAGGTTGACGATCAAGAGGTAGACGATCGGGCTGCCGGCAAGCTCGACCAGCGCCGGCCCGACCACCTGCGGAATCCGCGAGATCGACAGGCACCAGCCGAGCGCCGCCGCCGCCATCACCAGCGCCAGCACGACACCGGTGGTTTCCACCGTCTGGACGACGAGCTCCGGCAGGGTCTTCAGCGAGAAGCTGCGATAGACGAAGAGGCCGAGCACCAGCGCATAGGCGGTCGCCACCGCCGCCGCCTCGGTCGGCGTGAAGATGCCGCCCATCATGCCGCCGAACAGGATGACCGGCGTCATCAGCGCCCAGTGCGCCTCCCTGTAGGCGACCCACAGCTGGCGGAACCCGGGGAACGGATGGCGCGGCAGGTCGCGCTTCCGGGCGATGTAGACGACCATCGCCATCAGCGCGCCGGCCATCAGCAGCCCCGGAATGATGCCGGCGATGAACAGCCCGCCGATCGAGACGTCGGCGGTGACGCCATAGATCACCATCGGCAGCGAGGGTGGGATGATCGGCCCGATCGTGGCGGAAGCGGCCGTGATCGCGGCCGCCGTCTCGGCATCATAGCCCTCGTCCCGCATCGCCTTGATCTCGAGCGTGCCGACGCCGCCGGCATCCGCCACGGCCGAGCCCGACATGCCCGCGAAGATCACGCTGGCGAGGATGTTGGCATGGCAGAGCCCGCCGCGCATGAAGCCGACACAGGCCGTGGCGAAGCCGAAGATCCGGTCGGTGATCCCCGCCGAGTTCATGATGTTGCCCATCAGGATGAACAGCGGCGCCGCCAGCAGCGGGAAGGAATTGGCGGATTGCGCGATCTTCTGCGGCACGATGCCGAGCGGGAAGCCGCCGAGGAAGACGAAGGCGACGGCCGCGAGCCCCATCGAGACGAAGAGCGGCACGCCGATCATCAGGGCCAGGAACCAGACCGGCAGGATCTGCAGCATCAGCGTGGTCATAGCGCCTGCGCTCCCGGCTCCGCGACCTCGACCTTGCGCCCGGCCAGCACGTCGCCGATCTCGGCCAGCGCCTGCAGGATCAGCGCCAGCGCGGCGAAGGGCATGACGATGTAGAGCGCCGCCGAGCTGACCGGCAGCGCGATCGATTCCACGTCCCAGGTCCGCTCGATCAGGCCCCAGGAGTAACGCAGCAGCACGGCCGCGAAGACGATCACCGAGGCTTGCGTCGCAATCTCCAGCACCGCCTGTGCGGCGCGCGGCAACCGTGTGGCGAAGACCATGATGCGGATATGGGAGCGCCGCCGCGCCGCGATGATCCAGCCGACGAAGCCAGTCCAGACCAGCAGGTACTGCGCCAGCTCGTCCGACCAGGCCAGCGGCTGGTTGATCTGGCGGAAGAACACGCCGAGCACCACGACGGCGAGCAGCGTCAGCAGGAGCACGACCGCGGCCCAGTAGACCAGCCGGTCCGCCAATGCGGCGAGGGATTTCATCTGATGACCAGCCATGTCCTGATGCTCGGATGAACGGGAGGGCACATATGTGCGGCTCGCGCCGTCATGCTCGCCCTTGTGGCGAGCATCCGCGTCTCGAGCGCAACCCGTCGGGAATGAAGACGTGGATGGTCGGGACGAGCCCGACCATGACGAAGCGGTTCCGCCACGGGCAGCGCCTTACAGCGCAGCCAGCGCGTCCCAGGTGCCCTTGCCCCATTTGCTCTCGAACTGCTTGGGCAGGCTCGCCAGCACAGGCTTGGAGAAGCTTTCCAGATCGGGCTCGGTCACAGTCATGCCGCCCGCCTTCAGCGTCGCGACGAGGCTGTTTTCCTGGCTGGTCAGCTCCGCGTCCTGCCAGGCGACGCCATCGGCGATCGCGGCTTCCACCACGGTCCGGTCGGCGTCCTTCAGCCCCTTCCAGAAATCGCTGTTCACGATGACGAGCCGCGGCGTGATGATGTGCCCGGTCAGGATCAGGTGCTTCTGAACCTCCTGCAGCTTGGCGCTGTGGATCGTCGGCAGCGGGTTCTCCTGCCCGTCGACGGCGCCCTGGCTGAGCGCGAGATAGAGCTCGTTGAAATTGACCGGCGTCGCCTTGGCGCCCCAGGCGTCGACCATGGCGCGGAAGGTGTCGACCGGCGGCACGCGCAGCTTCAGTCCCGCGACATCAGCCGCGCTCTTCACCGCCTTCGATCCGGTCGTCAGGTGGCGCTTGCCGTAATAGGTCACCGCCATCATGCGCATGCCGCGCTTCTTCTCGAGCTCGGCATTCATCTGCGTGAACACCGGCGCCTTGGCGACCTTCGACATATGGGCCGCGTCGCGCCAGAGATAGGGCGCTTCCACCACCGAGAGCTGCGGCAGGAAGGAGCCCAGCGCCGCCGCGCCATCGGTCGTCATGGTCAGCGCGCCCGAGGAAACCGATTCCATCATGTCCTTGCCGGAGCCGAGCTGGCCGGCCGGGAAGGACTGGATATCGACGCGGCCCGAGGTCTTCTCCTTCACCTGCTTGGCGATGCGCTCGACCATCTGCACCTGCGGATGCGTCGCCGGCAGCATCTCGCCCCAGCGCAGCACCGTCGCCTGCGCCCTTGCGACCGCCGGCATGAACACCGTCGCGCCGACAGCGGCGGAACCCTGGAGCAAGCTGCGTTTCGTCAGTCTGGTCATCGTCGCTTCCCTCCCATGCGGCCGGTTTTCCGGCTCGTCGTCATGCTGTGCTGCGTGGTCGTCCTTAAGTCGTCAGTACTGCATCGCCCTGGCGCGAGCGTTGCCGATATGGATGCTCATTTCGTCCGATGCCCGTTCCGGGTCGCGACTCTCGATCGCGGCGATGATCTTGAGATGGTCCTGCATCACCGGCACCAGGATGTGGTTCTGGATGCGCGTCTCGTATTGGCGGATCAGCCTGATCTTGAGCCAGGTCACGCGGAAGGCCTGGCTGACGATGTCGTTGTCGAGATGGTCGATGATCGCCTCGTGCATCAGCCGGTCGACATCCTCGGCATCCTCGATCAGCCGCTCGTCGCCGCCGGCTTCCGCCCGCGCGATGATCGCCTCGTGGCGGGCGCGCTGCTCGGCGATCTCCTCATCCGTCGCGTTCTGCGTGTAGAGCGCCGTCGCCTCCCTCTCCAGGAAGAGCCGGAACTGGAAGGCGTTGCGGATCAGGTTGAGATCGACATGGGCGACCTGCATGCCGCGCTGCGGCACGGTCTTGATCAGCCCCTCAGCCTCCAGTCGCGGCACCAGCTCGCGAATGGCGCCGAGCGGAAATCCCGTCATCGCCACGAGCTCGCGCTGGGTCACGAACTGGCCGGGCTTGATCTCGCGCGCCAGCAATCGCTCGGTGAAGGAGGCATAGGCGCGCTCCCTCAGCTTCAGCGGTTCGCCCTCGCGCGGTTCCTGCTCCGGCTCGCTCACGATCCCTCCTTCCGGCATTACTGTCAGGCAGCCTTGGCCTGCCTGATCGAATCGAAGGCGGCGAAGAGCCGCTTGCGCGTCGCCGCGTCCAGTGCCTCCAGGGGCGGGCGCATCGCGCCATAGCCCTCATCGCCATGGATATGGCCGACCAGCGCCTTCACCGCCGCCAGCACTGGATGCGAGCAGATCTCGTCGACCAGCGCATTCACCACCGGGCTGTCCTTGCCCTCGTAGACCATCGGGCGCAGCAGGCTGGGAACCAGATTGGCGAGGCCGCAGATCGAGCCCTCGGCCCCATTGCGCACCGCCTTGGCGAGCTGGCGTTCGTCGCCGACGAGGATCGCGAGTTCGCCATGCGCCTTCAGCAGCGCCTCGGTATTGGCGTAGCTGCCCGAGGAATCCTTGACGCCGATGACGAGGCCGGGGAACGCGGTCTTGAGCCGCTGCACCAGCCCGACGCTGATATCGACCGCCGTCACCGAGGGGATGTGATAGACCACGACATTGCGGGCGGAGGCGCCGAGCTTCTCGAAGAACTGCGAGAACCAGACATAGAGCCCCTCGTCGCTGACGCCCTTGAAGTAGAAGGGCGGCGCGACCAGCAACCCCTTCGCCCCGGCATCGAGCGCGATGCGGGCCTGCTCCACCGCCTCGTTCATTGAGGCCGCCGCGATGCCCGCATAGATTTGCCTGGCCGGGTCGATCCCCGCCCCGATCAGCGCACCCATCATCGCGGTGCGTGCCGGCAGGCCCAGCGCCGCGCCCTCGCCCGTCGTGCCGAACAGCGTGACGGAATCGCAGCCCTCGGCCAGCACATGGCGGGCGTGATGGACGAGACGCGGCAGGTCGATGCCTCCGCCCTCCCGCATCGGGGTGGTGATTGCGCAGGAGAGGCCGAAGCGGGTCTTTTGGGTGGCCATTTGAGAGGGCTTTCAGGGCTGAATGTTGACTGACATGTTAGAATGAAGACAGAGCCGCCCGCAAGCGGTCCGGCGGACTTGTCTCTAGCCGTCCTTGAGGCCTCCGGCAGAGAGCCCGGCAACGATCTGGCGCTGGGCGATGACGGTGACCAGCAGCACGGGAAGCGTCACCAGCAGCGCCGCGGCAGCAAGCGGCCCCCAGGAGATCTGTTCGAAGGTCAGCGAATTGTAGACGGCCGAGGGCAGCGTCCGGCTCGCCTTGCCGCCGAGCACCACCGAGAAGATGAAGTTGTTCCAGGAGAAGATGAAGGCGAGGATGCCGCCGACGACGATGCCCGGTTTCGCCAGCGGCAGTGCGACATGGCGGAAGGCCTGCCAGGTCGTGGCACCGTCGATGCGCGAGGCATCCTCCAGCTCCATCGGCACGTTCTCGAAATACCCGATCATGATCCAGACGATGATCGGGATGGTGATGACGAGATGGGTGATGACCAGCGCCGTAATGGAACCCACCAATCCCGTGATCTGAAAGAGCAGGAAGAGCGGGATCAGGTAGGAAAGCGCTGGCGTCATCCGTGCGACCAGGATCAGCACCGCGAATTTATGCGCCTTGCCGCGCGCGATGCCGTAGCCGGCGGGCACGCCGACCAGCAAGCCGAGCAGAACCGCCCCGCCGGTGACCAGGATCGAATTCCAGAGATAAAGCCCGAAATTGTTCTGCGCGAAGACGTCGACATAGTTCTTCAGCGTCGGCGGATCGGGAATGAAGACCGGCGGGAAGGCGGTGTTGTCGAGCTCGTTCTTCAGCGACAGCGAGATCATCCAGAGGAAGACCAGCACCGCTGGCGAGACCAGCACGAACACCGAGGCCCAGAAGCCGAATTTCTTGAGCGCGCGGTTCATCACGCGTTCCACTTCGACTTCTGCCGCGCATAGAGCAGCAGCAGCGAGAGCATGATGATGATGACGAAGAAGATCACCACGACGGCCGAGGCGTAGCCGATCTTGTAGAACTGGAAGGCCTGCAGATAGAGGAAGATGTTCAGCGTCTCCGACGCCGTGCCCGGCCCGCCCTGCGTGATCACGAAGATCGTATCGAAGGCCTTCAGCGCATCGATGGTGCGGATCACGATCGCGACCATGATGAAGGGCCAGACCAGCGGCAGCGTGATGTGCCGGAACATGTGCCAATCATTGGCGCCGTCGATCAGCGCAGACTCGTAAGGTTCTCGCGGCAGCCCGGCCAACCCGCCGAGCACGATCAGCATGACCAGCGGCGTCCAGTGCCAGACCTCGACCAGGACCAGCGTCGGGATCACCGTCGACGACTCGTAGACCCAGCCGGAAGGCCCGATGCCGACGAGCGAGAGCAGGTAGTTGAGCACGCCGAGCTGCGGGTGGAACATCATCGTCCAGACCAGCGCGACCGCGACCGGCGTCGCCATCATCGGCATGACGAAGATCGTGCGCAGCACGCCCCGCATCGGAAATTCGCGATGGAAGACCAGCGCCGCCGCCGTGCCGAAGACGATCGGCAGCACCACCGCCAGCACCGTGAAGTAGAGCGTATGCCCCATCGACTCGATGAAGCGCTGGTCCTTCATCAGCTCGGCGAAGTTGCCGAGGCCGACAAACTCCACCCCGCCGCCGATCTTCCAGTCCTGCCCGGACATGTAGAGCGTGAACAGCCAGGGGAAGACGATCACCGCCGCGATCACCAGCACCGCCGGCAGAGAGAACAGCCAGTAGCGCGGCGTGAAATCCGCCGATGCCGCGGCCACGCTCGCTTGTGTCGTACTCGGCATGCTGGCTGGCAGGGACGTGCTGGTCATGCGGTCTGCTTCACTGGAAACCAATCGTCATGCTCGCCCTTGTGGCGAGCATCCACGTCTTGAACACAGCCTGCGATGCGGGAAGACGTGGCTGGCCGGGACAGGCCCGACCATGACGCTCCCGCTTCGCGCCCTCAGCCCTGCTCGCTCTTGGCGAGCACCGGCGCGAAGGTTTCGGTCGCTTTCTTGAGCTCGGCCGCGACATCCGCTCCGCCGATCATGTTGGTGAGCCCCACGCCGAACACGTCGCGGAACTCGGTCACCGGCACGATCTGCGGCAGGCCGGCCCGCGCGATCTTGGCCGAGGCCAGCAGGCACTCGAAATACTGCTTGCCGAACTTGGAGCTCGCGATCGTCTCGGTGTCCAGATAGGCCGAGGAACGGCCAGGCGCGCCGGCGCCGGCCTTGAGCATGGCGATCTGGTTCTTCTTGTTGGTCATGAACTGGAGATAGAGCCAGGCCGCCTCCTTCTTCGAGGAGCCGCGCGAAATGCCCATGCCGTCGGCGAACATGCCGGCGTGATGCGCCTTCGGCCCCGGCGGCGTCACGCCGTAGCCGACCTTGCCGACAATGCGTGACTTGGACGGGTCCTCCAGCGGTGTGGCGAAGCCGATGCCGTCGAGCCACATCGCGGCGCGGCCCTGCATGAAGCTGGTCTGGCACTCGTTCCAGTTGAAGCCGACCTGACCGACAGGGCCGGTCTCCTTGTTGAGCTTGCGATAGAGTTCCGCCGCCCAGATCGCTTCCGGCGTATCGGTGAGCAGCTTGCCCTCGGGCGAAACCGTCTCCATGCCCTGGCCGAGCATCAGCGAGGTCCAGACGGGGACGTTGGCGTTCTTCAGGCCGCGCGAGACGAAGCCGGCGACGCCCTTCGCGGGGTCATGCAGCTTCTGCGCGGCGGTGAACATCTCGTCCATCGTCTTGGGATAGGCGACGCCCTTCGCGTCGAAGAGCTCCTTGTTGTAGTAGATCATCCAGTAATCGACGAAGAACGGAATCGTATCGAGCGCCCCGTCGGCCTGGCGCGCATAGGCGACCGGGCCGGCGCCGAAATCGGCGAAATCGAAATCCGGCGCGGTCAGCGACGCGTTCTTGATGTAGGGATCGAGGTTCTCGAACCACTTGCCCTTGGCCGCCATGCGCTTCTGGACGTGCAGCGAGATGCCGCTGACGTCGAAGCTCGGCTTGCCCGAGGCGAATTCGATCACCGCTTTCTGGCGCTGCTGCTGCTCCGGCACCTGCTCGGCCGAGACCTTGATGCCGGTGAGCTCGGTGAACTCCTTCTCCGCCGCCTGCATCAGGTCAGAGCGCGGGTTCTTGACCAGCAGCACGTCGATCGTCTGGCCGGAGAACTTCTTCCAGTCGAACGCCCCTTGCGCCTGCGCCTTGCGCAGCACGAAGGGCGAGGCGATCGCGGCGGCGCCGCCGGCCAGCAGGACACGACGGGTCGGCTTGAGAAGATGGTCGGTCATCGGCGTCCTCCCCAGGACTTGAACACGGCCCGTTTCGGGCCTTTGATGGCGCGCGGATCACGAGGCGGAACGCCACCTCCCGCTTCCGCGATCGGGCTGGACGCTAATCTCCTTTCGGGCCGGTTGCAAGCTAACATGTTGGCGTGCACATAGTAGTGTCACATCTCCCCTGCCGCCGCCGAACCGCCGCGAGAGCCGCCCGTGACGAGCCCGCCCCGCATCGATTCCCACCAGCATTTCTGGCGCCTCGCCCGCGGCGACTATGGCTGGCTGACGCCGGCGCTCGGCCCCATCCATCGTGATTTCGAACCTGCCGACCTCGCCCCGCTGCTGGCGCAGCACGACATCGCATCGACCATCCTCGTCCAGGCCGCACCGACCGAGGCCGAGACGCATCACCTGCTCGCTATCGCCGCCGCCACGCCCTTCGTCGCTGGCGTCGTCGGCTGGACGGATTTCGAGGCTCCCGACGCCCCCGCCCGCATCGCAGCCCTATCCGCCGATCCGCTGCTCGTGGGATTGCGCCCCATGGCGCAGGACATCCCCGATCCCGACTGGCTCGCGAAGCCCGCCCTCGCCCCCGCCTTCGCGGCGCTGAAAGAGCATGGCCTCGTCTTCGACGCGCTGGTGAAGCCGCCGCAGATCCCCGCACTCCTCGCGCTGCTGGAGCGCGAGACGGAACTGCCCGTCATCATCGACCACGGCGCCAAGCCGGATCTCACCGGCGCCGACCTCTCCGCTTGGCGCGGCGGCATCGCGGCGCTGGCGGCGAGGCCGAACACCACCTGCAAACTCTCCGGCCTCGTCACCGAGGCTGCGCCCGGCTGGCGCGAGGCGACGCTGGCGCCGGCCGTCGCGCAGCTGCTGGCCTGTTTCGGGCCGCAGCGTCTGCTCTGGGGCAGCGACTGGCCGGTCGCTACGCTTGCCGCCAGCTACGACCAATGGCTTGCCGCCACTGAGCGCCTCACCGCGACGCTCACTGAGCCCGAACGCGCCGCGATCTTCGGCGGCAACGCAGCCCGCATCTACCTGACGAAGAGGGGCCGTCGCCCGTCATGCTGAAAAATCTCGACCCCGTCCTCTCCGCCGACCTGCTCTGGGTGCTCGCCGCGATGGGCCATGGCGACGACCTCGCGCTGGTCGATGCCAACCACCCGGCGCAGACCATCGCCAGCGCCACCACCAGCGGGCGCCTGATCCGCCTGCCCGGCCTGACGATGCAGCGCGCCGCCCGCGCCATCCTCTCGGTGCTGCCGATCGACGATTTCGAGCCCGCACCGCTCCGGCGCATGGAAGTGGTCGGCGATGCCGCCGCGATCCCCGATGTCCAGCGCGCGGTCCAGTCCGAAATCGACAAGGCGCTCGGCCGCCCCACGCCGCTCGCTCGCCTCGAGCGCTTCGCCTTCTACGATCAGGCGCGGCGGGCTTTCGCCGTGGTGCAGGTCGGCGATCCCCGTCCCTATGGCTGCTTCCTGCTGCGCAAGGGCGTCATCGCCGGCGAGCCGGGCTAGCTCACGAACCCTTGGCGACGGCCTGCTTCAGCCGCGCGACAGCCTCTGCCGCGCCAGACCGGACCGTGACCTCCAGCGTCGGCGCCTCGCGCTCGATCATCTCGATCAGCGTCTCCGGCGTGATCTCGGCCCGCTGCTGGGTCAGCTTCAGCACGGCATTGGCGATGATATTGGGCCAGTACGCCGCCCCGCCCTTGGCCAGCCCCTTGGCCTTGCGGCCCTCGAATTCCTGGGCGAGCTGTTCGGGGGTCTTCTTGGCCATGGTCTCTTCACCTCAAAGCAATTCCAGCAAAAGTGCGAAGCGGTTTTGCGTCCGGAATTGCGTCAAATCAGAAAATGAGAGCTTTGCAGGCGAACGGTGTTCGCCTGCAAAGCTCTCGTGGATCGAGCCGCTGCCTATCACGAAATGCGCAGCCCTGCCTGCCCTCTTCGACCGCACTGCCCTGCCCGCGCATCGGGCCTGCGACAATCGCATTTGCAAGCAGGCGCGACGCAAGGCAGGAGCGGCGCCCGAGGCGAAGCCTGTGATGCGGCCGCCCGTTCAGGACCAGACCATGCCCCGCCTCGCCTTACTCGCCGCTCTCGCCGGCCTTTTCCTCGCCACGCCCGCCGCCGCTCGGATCACCGACCGGGAGCAGAGCTGTGCCGACTGGCTGAAATCCGGCGCCCACCGCAAGAGCGAATACTCAGCCCCCGTCGCGAACAAGATCAGGGCCTTCTGCGCCGCCAATCCGAAGATGAAGGCGATCGACGCCGAAATGACGATGACGGGGGATTGAGCGGAAACGTTACGCTCCCGGTCATGGTCGCCCTTGTGGCGACCATCCATGTCTTCGCCGATGCAGGTCGTGTTCAAGACGTGGATGCTCGGGACAAGCCCGAGCATGACGGCCGGTTTCCGTGCATGCATCTTCGCCGCCCGCGTTGCCGCGTTCGTTGATCGATGAGGGGCAGCGGAGCGCCGCGAGGCGCAGGTTATCTAAGCCGCTTCCATTGAGCCAGGATGCGGCGCGGATGGATTGAGCCACCATCCGCACGCCCCGTGGCGCTCCGCTCGACGGCGTTCTTAAGTCTCCGGGCCGCGCTTATACGGCAGGGCGTTTCGCTGACCTGAGGGCCTCGACGCTATCCGGCAGAGACGCTTGCGCGATCTCCTTTGTCTCGTGCAGCGGATGATCCCGAAAAGGGCCAAGCCGTTTTCGGTCCGATGCCGGCCTTGTCGCGTCCTGGCCCCGCAGATGCGGTGCCGCCATGCCTTCCAGCGAGCTCCTCGCACAGGGGCCGTAGTACCCCCAGGGCGGTGCCCCGAAGCCTCCCGGGAGTGGGTCGTAACCCCACCCGCAGGCGCCGCCCCCGCCCCGCCAACGGCATACCTCCGGATGGCTGCCCCTCGGGGACGAGGTGGGGTGAGGATAGGTGCGGTGTGGGAGGGCGGGGATAAGTTTGGCGACGGCAGCGGCCCGCGCGTCCACAGGCCTCAGCACGGTATTGGCGAGCCTATTGTGCCGGAACGCCTCTCTGCCTTTTGCCCGCCCATAGCGCCACGGCGCTCGAATTCGCGGGCGAGCTGTTCAGGGAGCAGCGCATCGGATTCCGTGAACGCGTCAGGCAGGCCAATCAGTAAGCAGTCAACGTGCTTGAAATGGGCTCCAACGTTTCCATTATGCGCTGTTCTTTGGTCAGCACACCGTTCTTGCTGGTGCGCACGACCTTGACCCTGGCACGGCCCGGCTTGTGAAGCAGTCGTTCAACGAATGCCGGATCAAGCGTATATTTGGTGGCAAGATCTTCAGCAACGTCCCCGCGGATCGTCGGCCCATCTTCGCCAGCAATTTTAAACTCGAACTCGAGCTTTTCTGGCAGCAGCCCCTGAAGCACGCCATCGACGGTTTCAACGTCTTCTGAGACCTCGACCTCGTTAAGCCGTTTGGAGAGCCTATCGACATCCGCGATACCCATAGTCAATTCGTTCTGGTCGCCGGCAATCCGCGTGCTCGCCCCAGCCTCAAACAGCACCTTCGTGAATTTTTGGATCGCTTGAACGACACGAGGTTCAGCTTCCAAGACAATACGCTGAAATTCATCCTCTTCAGCACTATTCAAGCGCCCAAGGAGAGCAGTTGTACTTTCAACAGCCTCCTTAAGTTTGGTAGGAAGCAGCTCGGCCTGTTCTGCACGCTCTTCCAGGACAAAACCCATGGACCCGCGCACGATATCGCGGATGTAAAGACTGCTGCTACGACGCCCCGGGAGGCGCCCGCGACGTGGCAGCGCGGCGTGATCTCCTGCAGCTTGGCGTTCTTGCTCGGCAAGGCGCGCGGCGACCAATTTCTGGAAAGTGGTGAGCGCATCTGTGGTGAAGTCGACGCGGATGTCCGTCGAGCTGATCACCGGATTGCCTTCGAAAATCAGTGCAACAGACGCATAGCTAGAGCTCGATGCTGCTAGCTCGTCTATCTGCCGTGTGATTTCAGCAAGGCGATTCTGCCACATCATCAGCGCAGTTCCCCAAGGGTCCTGCTGAGCGTCTGCTAGCTGCCGCTCGACGTAATATCTATCGGCTTCGAGAACTTTCAGCGAATGGAGCGTAGCCATCATGGGCCTCCAATCGTCGCAAGTGCTGCCTGATCTCCAGCAGCGTCCAAGGGGACTGCCACGAAACCCTTCCAGTCGTGGTTTGCACGACGGTGCGAGAACAAGCTGTACCAATACAGAAGTTGCTTCAGCAGAGCCGCAGGTCGACTAGCGTCGAACATCATCGCATAGCAATCGAGTGAGAAACGAGCCTTGTTCTTTGCCTGATCAATAATTTCTGTCTGCCAGAACGTAACGCCGGCAGCATTCCACGCAGCTAGATTCCCAACGTATTTCGCCGGCGGCGACAGGATGCTAAAAACATCGATATCAGTCGGGTTTCTCGATTCGATCTGCTCGATGTTCTCAACAAAACTGCCATCGACGAACTGGAGCCCGTCTGCATAATCGTCAGTCGCAAGCAGCGCTCTGTAAGCGATCAGGTTACGAAGTAGCTGCTTCCGATGGTCGCTTGTTCCTAGCGTAGCGCATAGCTCCGACATGTCGCAAAAATAGGGCGACCGATCCGCGGTCACTGGATCCCCACCTTTGAACGGCGGCAACAACCCTCGTAAATCAAACGGCGGCAAAGCCATGCGATCCCCCACATGCCGACGCTGACCATACGATACGGCAAGGCACTTAAATCAGGTAAATGTCGAACGAGGTCAGGATTTCGCTGCTGCAGCGATCTGTCATTAACCGCATGATAGGCCAGTGTCCGGCGAAGCACTCTTGTAATCCATCAGTAGGGGCTCGCGTAGCGTGACCGCTTCTCCCGCTTGACTCCCCCCGCCCTCCCATCCTACCCCCATCGACGGGACACGCCCCCCCAACGGGGCGCGCCCATCTGTAAGGATGGAGACATCGATGGCGAATACCGTTCCGAACACGCGCCCGCGCGTGCCTAATTTCTCGTCCGGCCCCTGCGCCAAGCGCCCCGGCTGGGCCCTCAAGAACCTCTCCGACGCCCCGCTCGGCCGCTCGCATCGCGCCAAGATCGGCAAGGACAAGCTGAAAGCTGCGATCGACCTGACGCGCGAGGTGCTGCAGGTCCCCGCCGATTACCGCATCGGCATCGTGCCGGCCTCCGATACCGGTGCCGTCGAGATGGCGCTCTGGTCCTTGCTCGGCGCCCGCGGCGTCGACATGGTCAGCTGGGAAAGTTTTGGCGCCGGCTGGGTCACCGATGTCGTCAAGCAGCTCAAGCTCGCCGATGTCCGCACTTTCGACGCCCCCTATGGCGAATTGCCGAACCTCAAGAAGGTCGACACCAAGAACCGCGACGTCGTCTTCACCTGGAACGGCACCACCTCCGGCGTGCGCGTCGTCGATGCGAGCTGGATCGCCGATGATCGCGAGGGGCTGACGATCTGCGACGCCACCTCCGCCGCCTTCGCCCAGCGCCTCGACTGGCCGAAGCTCGATGTCGTCACCTTCTCCTGGCAGAAGGTGCTCGGCGGCGAGGCCGCGCATGGCATGATCGTGCTTTCGCCGCGCGCCGTCGCCCGGCTCGAAACCTACAAGCCGGCCTGGCCGCTGCCGAAGATCTTCCGCATGACCTCGGGCGGCAAGCTGATCGAGGGCATCTTCACCGGCGAGACCATCAACACCCCCTCCATGCTCGCGGTCGAGGACTATATCGACGCGCTGGAATGGGCCCGGAAGGTCGGCGGGCTCGACGGCCTGGTGAAGCGCGCCGACGGCAATGCCCGCGTCATCGCCAAGTTCGTGCGCGAGAACGACTGGATCGACTTCCTCGCGGTGAAGCCGAAGACGCGCTCCAACACGAGCGTGTGCCTGAAGTTTACCGATCCGGCCGTGACCGCCCTGCCGGCGGACGCGCAGGCAGCCTTCGCCAAGCAGGTCGTCTCGATCATCGAGAAGGCCGGCGCCGGCTACGACCTCGGCCATTACCGCGACGCTCCTCCCGGCCTGCGCATCTGGTGCGGCGCGACCGTCCAGTCGCGCGATGTCAAGGCGCTGCTGCCCTGGATCGCCTATGCCTTCGCCGAGGCGAAGGCGGGGCTCGGCAAGAAGGCGGCGTAAGCGCTTTACACCCACGCGCCGTCATCCCGGACAAGCCACGCAAGTGGCGCAGATCCGGGATCCATGCCTGAACCGTTCCGGCATGGATCCCGGGTCTCCCTCCGGTCGCCCGGGATGACCCGCGCATTTCCAATTCATTGATGTCACGCGCCAGACCGCTCCCTGTGTAGCGCGGCGCCAGCCGGAGCCTCCCATGCCCGCACCCAAGGTCCTGATTTCCGACGCCCTCTCCCCCGCCGCCGTCCAGATCTTTAGGGATCGCGGCATCGACGTGACCTTCGATCCCAACCTCGGCAAGGACAAGGACAAGCTGGCCAGCGTCATCGGCGATTATGACGGCCTCGCCATCCGCTCGGCCACCAAGGCGACCGCCAAGCTGCTGGAGCAGGCGACGAACCTCAAGGTCATCGGCCGCGCCGGCATCGGCGTCGACAATGTCGAGATCCCTGCCGCGACCGCGCGCGGCGTGATCGTGATGAACACGCCCTTCGGCAACTCGATCACCACTGCCGAGCACGCCATCGCCATGATGTTCGCGCTCGCCCGCCAGATCCCCTCGGCCGATACCTCGACCCAGGCCGGGAAGTGGGAGAAGAACCGCTTCATGGGCGTCGAGATCACGGCCAAGACGCTCGGCCTGATCGGCGCCGGCAATATCGGCTCGATCGTCGCCGAGCGCGCCATCGGCCTGAAGATGCGCGTCATCGCCTATGACCCCTATCTCTCGCCGGAACGCGCGGTCGCGCTCGGCGTCGAGAAGGTCGAGCTCGAAGACCTGCTGAAGCGCGCCGACTTCATCACGCTGCACGTCCCGATGACCGAGAAGACGAAGAACATTCTCTCGGCCGAGAACCTGGCCAAGACCAGGAAGGGCGTGCGCATCATCAACTGCGCCCGCGGTGGCCTCGTCGACGAGCAGGCGCTGGCCGACCTCATCAAGTCCGGCCATGTCGCCGGTGCCGCCTTCGACGTGTTCTCGCAGGAGCCGGCCGAGCAGAACCCGCTCTTCGGCCTCGACAACGTCGTCTGCACGCCGCATCTCGGCGCCTCCACCAACGAGGCACAGGAGAATGTCGCGCTGCAGGTCGCCGAGCAGATGAGTGACTACCTGCTCAAGGGCGCGATCACCAACGCCGTCAACTTCCCCTCGATCACGGCGGAAGAAGCGCCGCGCGTGAAGCCTTTCGTCGATCTCGCCGAAAAGCTCGGCTCCTTCCTCGGCCAGCTGACGGAAGCGCCGGTCAAGGGCATCCGCATCGAGTACGAGGGCGCGGTCGCGAGCCTCAACCTCAAGGCGATCTCGGCTGCCGCGATCACCGGCGTGCTCAGGCCCTTCCTGCCCGAGATCAACATGGTCAACTCGGCCATGGTGGCGAAGGAGAAGGGCATCGTCGTCGAGGAACTGACCCGCGAGGTCGCCGGCAATCTCGAAAGCGTCATCCGCATCGTCGTCGAGGCCGAGGACATGCCGCGCCATGCCTCGGGCACGGTCTTCCATGACGGCAAGCCGCGCATCGTCGAGGTCCGCGACATCGCCATCGATGCCGAATTCGCGCCGCACATGCTCTACGTCCGCAACGCCGACAAGCCGGGCTTCATCGGCCAGTTCGGCTCGCTGCTCGGCGGCGCCGGCGTCAATGTCGCGACCTTCGCGCTCGGCCGCGACAAGCCCGGCGGCGACGCGATCTGCTATGTCGCGGTCGACGAGCCGATCTCGGATGAACTGCTCGACAAGATCCACGCGATCCCGATGGTCAAGCGGGCCCGGCGCCTCAAGTTCTGATCCGCCGGTCCCGCGCCCCAGCGCCGCCGCAATTCTCGTCCCCTGTGGTGCGCGCCACAGGGGATTTTCATGTCTGCCCGCCTTCGCCTCGCCGCCACAGCCCTCGCCTGCCTGACGGCCGTCCCGGCCCTCGCCGACTGGGACCGCGACAAGCTCGACAAGGCGATCGAGGGCATCGAGCAGCAGGCCGAGGGCCGGCTCGGCGTCGCCTTGATGGACCTGCGCGACCGCAAGCTCTGGTCGCATCGCGGCTCCGAGACTTTTCCGATGCAGAGCGTCTTCAAGCTGCCATTGGCGGTCGCCGTGCTGCAGCAGGTGGAGGCCGGCAAGTTCAGGCTCGACCAGCCGATCACGGTCACCCGCAAGGATTTCTCGCTGTTCCACAGCCCGCTGGCCAAGGCCTTCAAGGGCGAGCGCAACGACTATCCGCTGCGCGAGCTGATCCGGCTCGCGGCCGGCGAGAGCGACAACACCGCCGCCGACCTGCTGATGCGCGAGATCGGCGGCCCGCAGGTGGTGACGAAGATGCTGCGCGACGGCGGCATCCAGGGCATGTCGGTCGATCGCTACGAGCGCCAGTTCCAGCCGGAGATCTACGGGCTCAAGGGCTTCGGCTGGGATCAGGTCGTCGACGAGAAGGCGTTCCGGGCCGAGCTCAAGGCGATGCGGCCGCGCCTGCGCATCGCCGCCCTGTCGAACGCGCTCAAGGACAAGCGCGACGCTTCGACGCCCGAGGCGAGCGCGCAGTTCCTGGAGGCCTTCGCCAAGGGCAATTGGCTGCGCGACCCCGCGCATGCCGCCTTGCTGACGCAGATCATCACCGAGACCAAGGTTGGCGCCGATCGCATCAAGGCGGGACTGCCAGCGGGCTCACGGCTCGCCCACCGCACCGGCGCCGGGCTGACGACGGATGGAATCAACCACGCCACCAACGATATCGGCATCGCGACGCTGCCGGACGGCCGGCGCTTCGTCATCGTGACCTATCTCGCGGGTTCCCGCGCCGATGCCAAGGAGCGGGAGGCGGCTCTGGCGGATGTCGCGCGGCTCGCGGTTTCAGCGCTGCGCTGACGGACGCCGAGGGACCCACGTCATGCTCGCCCTCGTGGCGGGCATCCACGTCTTGACCACATCCTTCGGCCAGCAAAGACGTGGATGGTCGGGACAAGCCCGACCATGACGACCGTGTTGGCTACCGCCCTACCGCCCCAGCCGCTCGGCGATGAAGATGCCGCCGAGCACCAGCACCAGCGCCAGCGCGTGATAGAGCCCGAAGGGCTCGCCGATGATCAGCACGGCCAGGATCGGCGCGAAGACCGGCACGAGATTGACGAAGACGCCGGCCCGGCCGGGCCCGATCAGTTCGATCGCCCGCATGAAGGAAAGCTGCGAGACCATCGAGGGGAAGATCACCGTGAAGGCGAGGATCAGCCAGCCCTGCGTCGTCGGGATATAGGAACGTCCCAGCGCGATCTCGGTCGCGAGCAGCGGCAGCGACGCGACGCAGGCGAAGCTCGCCATCGCTATGAAGAAGACGAGGCCCGGCACCGGCGGCCGCTTGCGGACGCCGACGGTGAAGCCGGCATAGAGCACGCAGGCGATGATCATCAGCACGTCGCCCGGCACGAAACGAAAGGCCGTCAGGGTATGGATGTCGCCGCGGCTCGCGGTGACCACGACGCCGAGCAGCGTGACCGCGACGCCGATCCCCTGCATCAGGGTGATCCGGGTGCGGAACACCAGGAAGGCGCCCATCAGCACGAAGACCGGGATCGAGCCTTGCAGGATGCCGATATTGATCGCGCTGGTCGAATAGGCTGCGAGATACATCAGCGTGTTGAAGGTGGTGAAACCGAGCGCACCGAGCAAGGCGATCAGCCGCCAATGCGCCCGCAGCGCCGGCCAATGCGTCCGTAACTGGTCGCGCAGCAGCCAGGGCATGATCGCGCAGACCGCCACCCAGCGCAGCGAGGTCAGCATCATCGGCGAGATGTTGCCGACGGCGAGCCGGCTCGCCACGGCATTGCCGGCCCACATCAACGTGGTCAGCACCATCAGCAGGTAAGCATTGCCCCAGGCGCGTTGCAGCCAGGTCTGGGTGGGGTGCACGTTTCGGCCCTGTTGCGAGAAAGGGCTCATGCAATACCCTTGCGTGTACCCCGCTCATATGAGATCGGGCGCACACCTGCCCGTCGCCCTGCGCATCCCTGCGGAATATCCCGATGATCGAAACTAGCGCCCGCCCGCTCCGCCTGCTCTTCGTCGACGGCAACATGCACGAGACACGCGAAGGGCTGCGCAAGGCTTACGGCATGGCCTATGGCGAGGCCTATGCGGCCGAGATCGCGGCAATCGCGCCGGGCATCGTCTCCGATATCTGCCTGCCGGCCGACGAGGGGGCCAACCTGCCGGACAGTGCCGGGCTCGAATCCTATGACGGCATCTTCCTGACCGGTTCCGCCCTGCACATCTACGACATCACCCCGCCCGTGACCCGGCAGGTCGAACTGATGCGGGCGATCTATGCCAGCGGCACACCCTGCTTCGGCTCCTGCTGGGGCGTGCAGGTCGGTTCCGTCGCAGCCGGCGGCACCGTCACCGCCAATCCCAAGGGCCGGGAGACCGGCTTCGCCCGCCGGATCACGCCGACCGAGGCAGGCCGCGGCCACAGGCTGCTCGCCAGCCGCCCGGCCGCCTTCGATGCCCCGGCGATCCATCTCGACACCGTCGCGCTGCCCGCGCATGGCACGACGATCCTCGCCTCCAACGCCTACAGCCAGGTCCAGGCCGCCGAGATCAAACACAATGGCGGCACCTTCTGGGGCGTGCAGTACCATCCCGAATTCTCGCTCAAGCAGATGGCCGCGATCCTCGGCCGCATGGTGCCGCTGCTGATCGAGGAAGGCTTCCGCAACGACGAAGCTTCGGCAAAGGCCTGGCTCGACGATCTGCGCACGCTCGACGCCGATCCGGACCGGCAGGATGTCGCCTGGGCGCATGGCCTCGACCGCGAGGTGCTCGATGCCGGGCGCCGCGTCACCGAGCTCCGCAACTTCATGGAACATCGGGTCAAGCCGCACGCCAGCGCGCGCGGACGCGCCTGAGCCGTGACCTTGCCATGACGCTGGGCGATCGCTAGATCAGCACCCGCGAGGCCACGACCTCCCCCAACCTGGGACATGTGCCGGGACGACCCGGCAAACCATGGGGGACCCGCTATGGCGTGGCTCTATCTTCTTTCTGCAGGCGTACTCGAGATCGTCTGGGCTTTCACCATGAAGCAGTCGGACGGCTTCACGCGCCCGATGCCCACCGTGATCACCATCGTCACGATGATCGGCAGCTTCGCCCTGCTCTCGCTGGCGATGCGCTCGCTGCCGCTCGGCACGGCCTATACGATCTGGACCGGCATCGGCGCGGTCGGCGCCTTCGTCGTCGGCGTGACCGTGCTCGGCGAGGCGCTGACGCCGATGCGCATCGCCGCCGCCCTGCTGATCGTCTCGGGCCTCGTCATGATGAAGCTCTCGGCGAGCTGACAGCCGCTCTTGCCAAAACGGCCGGCGCCTTCTAGGCAGGCCGCGCCTCGGGACGACCCGCGGCCTTCGTGAACTCACAGGGGACGGCCCCACGACGCGGAATGCTCCGCGGCGTCGCGCAACCCCGTGAGCGGAGGCCCCTCGCCGTGGCCAATCCCAGTGACCAGTTCATCGTCAAGACCCTCGTGCCGTTGCGAGTCGGCGGGCTCGATCTCGGCTTCACCAACGCGTCCCTGATGATGGTTCTCGCCACCGCCGCGATCGCCGGCGGGCTGATTCTGGCGACGCGCTCGCGCGCCATCGTCCCCGGCCGCGCCCAGGCGCTGGCGGAGATGCTCTACGAATTCGTCGCGAAGACGCTGACCGACGCGACCGGGCGCGAGGGCATGCGCTTCCTGCCGCTGATCTTCTCGCTCTTCATGTTCGTGCTGGTGCTCAACCTGTTCGGCATGATCCCAGGCGCCTTCACCGTCACCAGCCATATCGTCGTGACCTTCGCGCTCGCCATGCTGGTGATGGCGACCGTCGTCGGTTACGGCGTGCTGCGCCATGGCTTCGGCTTCCTCAGGCTCTTCGTGCCCTCCGACGTGCCGAAATGGCTCCTCCCCTTCATCACGCTGATCGAGGTCGTCTCCTTCCTGTCGCGGCCGATCTCGCTGAGCCTGCGCCTCTTCGCCAACCTGCTCGGCGGCCATATCGCACTTAAGGTCTTCGGCAGCTTCGTCGCGGCGCTGCTCGCGGCTGGCGTCAGCACCTCGTTGCTGGCGCCGCTGCCGCTGCTGATGACGGTCGCGCTCACGGCGTTCGAATTCATGGTCGCGGTGCTGCAGGCCTATGTCTTCACCGTGCTCGCCTGCATCTATCTGAACGATGCGCTGCATCCGGGCCATTGAGTTGCCGGATCGCTCCTGCAAATGCAGGACGCTTCCGGCGCATCCCCCGCCTATCCGCATTCCGGCCCAATTCCGCCTTGGGCACGCCGAATTCGGCAGCGCCAATCACGGCGACGTGATTGCGACCTGGAGGGGATGATTTCGATGCGAAGCCATATTGCCGCAGCCTTGTTTCTCGCACCCGGCCTCGCCGTCGCAGCCGAGACCGAATTGTCGAGCCGGATCGACCGCGTCACGGTCTTTCCGGACGGGGCGGTGGTGACTCGGCTCGGCAAGGCCGACCTGCTGCAGGGCGTCTCGCAGATCGTGCTGCGCGGCCTGCCGGCGACGATCGACCCCGCCTCCATTCGCGTGGAGGGCAAGGGCTTGGCGCAAGGACTGGGTGACGGGGCCTTCTCGGTCGGCGCGGTCGATGTCCGCATTACGCCGGGCGATGCCAAGCCCGTGCTCGACACGGTGATGGAAGAGAAGCTCAAGACGCTGCGCGACGAGAAGGAGAAGCTCTCCGGCCAGATCGGCGCGATCGAAGCGAAGCGCGCCACGATCGAGCGCTTCGCGCAGGTCGGCCCCGACAAGCTCGGCCCCGACGGCAAGGCCCTGCCCGTCGGCGACTGGCCGGCGGTGTTCGAGGCGATCGGCACCGCACTGGTCAAGGTCCAGGACGAATTGCGCGGCACCCGCAACCGCCTCTCCGATGTCGAGGCCGAGATTGCCGCACTGGAGCGCGCCCGCCCGCCGGCCGGCCGCCCCGGTGCGCCGAAGCGCGACATCGCCATCGCCGTCGAGGCGCCGCAGCCGGTCGCGGCCGAGTTCACCGTCACTTATCGCGTTACCGGCGCGAACTGGACGCCGACCTACGAGGCGCGACTGACGACGACCGGCGAGAAGCCGGAAATCGCCCTGACGCGCCGCGCCGAGATTCGCCAGCGCAGCGGCGAGGCCTGGGACGATGTCGCGCTTTCGCTCTCGACCACGCGCGCGACGGGGGGCACCCGCGCGCCGGAACTGACGCCGATGCAGGTGGCCTTCTTCGAGCCGCCGGTGGTCTATGAAAGCCGCCCGCGCGTCAGCGCCGCGCCTGCTCCGACGGCCGGCCGTGCCAAGGCGGAAGCCGAGGCCATGGCGGACGCGTTGGCCAAGCAATCACAGCGCGCCGTCACGGCCAAGCCTGCCGAAATCCAGGTCGCCACCATCGAGGCCGGTGCCTATCAGGCGAATTTCCAGGTGCCCGGCCGCGCCTCGATTCCGCAGGACGGCAGCTCCAAGACGGTGACGCTGACCCAGCGCAAGACAGAGGCGACGCTCGCCGCCCGCACCGTGCCGGAGCTCGAGCAGAAGGCCTATCTCGAAGCCGGCTTCGTCCATGACGAGGAGGCGCCGCTTCTCGCCGGCCGCGTCGCGCTGCATCGCGACGGCACCTATGTCGGCATGGGCCAGTTCAATCTGGTCGCACCCGGCGACAAGGTCGAGCTCGGCTTCGGCGCCGACGACCGCATCAAGGTCTCGTTCGCGCCGGTAAAGCGCCGCGAGAACGATCCGAGCTGGCTCGGCCAGACCCGCACCGACCTGCGCGAATTCCGCACGGTGGTGAAGAGCCTGCATGCGAAGCCGGTCAAGGTCACCGTGCTGGAGCGCATCCCCTTCTCGGAGAGCAGCGGAATCACGGTCGAAACCATCGCCGCCCAGACCACCCCGCCGACCGAGAAGCAGGTCGGCGACCGCCGCGGCGTCGCCGCCTGGACCTTCGATCTCGCCCCTGGCGCCGAGAAGGAGATCAAGCTCGCGTACCGCATCAAATGGCCCGGCGACCGCGAACTCTCCTACGAAGAGCAGCCGCTGCCGGGGAAGTGAGCCGGCAGCCTTCGCTCAGAGCGTGAGCCCCATCTCGATCTCGCGCTTGCGGCCGAGATCGTTCATCCAGGTCCGGTATTTCGGCTGCATCTCGAGCTGGTGGGCGTAGTGCCGCCGCAGCGCCTGCGTCAGCCGGCCGCCGCGGCCGAGCTGCTCGTCGGCGAAGCCGATCATCACCGAGTTCGGCCAGGCCTGCGGCCGGATCTCGCGCAGGCGGGCGAACAACGCATCCTCGTCCTCGGCCGCATCGGCCTGCGCCATCAGCGTCATCATCGCCGCGGTCGAGCGCGAGATGCCCATATGGCAATGCACCAGCAGATGGCCCTTGACGCGGCCGGACGCGGTCCCGCGCAGGCCCTCGCCGAAATTCAGGATCTCGCCGACATGCTCCGGCGTCGGCATGATCTGGCCGGGGAGCGGATCGATGATGTCGTGGAAGCGCAGCGTGACGCGATGATGCTCGCCATAGGTTCCGAAGGCATCGATCTCGGCCCGGTCGGGATCGATCACCGAGAGCACATGCGTCACCTCGCGGGCGCTGTTGCCGGGCAGTTCCTCGATGCCGCAGATCGTCAGGGTCGAGATGGACAGGGTCTTCATGGCGCGCCTCCGCTGCGAAGCCCGCCGCGTAGCGCTCTTGCGCCGGCTATACAACCACCGGGGATGACGGGCTGCCCTGCATGATTGCAGCCGGCCCCTGAGGGCCGGCCACGATGATCGTGATCAGGCGGCCTTGGCCTGCCCGAGTTCCTGATCGACGACGCCGACCCAGTAGCGCACGCCGTCCGGGATGATTTCGTCGTTGAAGTCGTAGAGCGGCGTATGCAGGCCGGCAGAGCTGCCATCCGGATCGACGCCGTTGCCGATGAACATGAAGGCGCCGGGTCGCTCCAGCATCATCTCGGCGAAGTCCTCGCCGCCCGTGCTCGGCGGAAGCTTGTCCTCGACACGCTCGGCGCCAGCCGCCGCGCTCGCCGCAGCGACGCCGACCGCGACCTGCTCGGCCGCGTTGATCAGCGGGCTGGTGCCACGACGGTAGAAGGCTTCCGCCTTGCAGCCCCAGGCTTGGGCGGTGGCCGCCGCGAGCTCGGCGATGCGGCGCTCGACGATGTCGCGCACCTCAAGCGAGTAGGTGCGGGCCGTGCCGCCGATGACAAGCTCGGACGGAATCACGTTCGAGGCGTTGACGTCGCCGCCATGGATGTAGCCGACGCTGATCACCGCCGTGTCGAGCGGGGGGACGTTACGGCCGACAATGCCTTGCAGGCCGAGCACGAAATGCGCCTGCGCATAGGTGATGTCGGTGGAAAGATGCGGTTGCGAGCCGCCATGGCCGCCGACGCCACGGAAGGTGACCTTCCAGCTATCAGCCGCCGCCAAGAACGGGCCGACCGCGGTGCCGAAGTTGCCGGGCGCCATGCCGGGCACGTTGTGCAGCCCATAGATCGCGTCGCAGGGGAAGCGCTCGAACAGCTTGTCGGCGAGCATCGCGTTGGCGCCACCACGACCTTCCTCGGCCGGCTGGAAGATAAGGTTGACGGTGCCGGCGAAGTCGCGGTTCTCGGCGAGGTAGCGCGCCGCCGCGAGCAACATCGTGGTGTGCCCGTCATGGCCGCAGGCATGCATCCGGCCCGGGTTCTTCGAGGAATAGGGCAGGTTCGTCGTCTCATCGAGCGCCAGGCAATCCATGTCGGCGCGCAGGCCGACCGCACGGCCCGGCTTGTTGCCGCGGATCACGCCGACGACGCCGGTCTTNTTCGTCGTCTCATCGAGCGCCAGGCAATCCATGTCGGCGCGCAGGCCGACCGCACGGCCCGGCTTGTTGCCGCGGATCACGCCGACGACGCCGGTCTTACCGACATTCTCGGTAACCTCGACGCCCCATTCACGCAGCTTGTCGGCGACGAGCTTGGCCGTGCGGACTTCTTCGAGGCCGAGTTCGGGATGGGCATGGATGTCGCGGCGGATCGCGGTGAACGCAGCGTGATGCTGGCCGAGCCAGGCGTCGAGCTTGGTCATGATCGGTGCTTTCCCTCTCCTGCAGCATCGGGAACGTGAGCTCAGAGGATGTCCCGACCCGCTGCATAGCGCAGAATTTTTCGAAATACGTCGAACGCTCGGCCAGCCGCCCCGGCCGAAACAGTGCGGGCCATCCGAATAGAGCGAAGCCTGGATCGGCCCCCGTGTCGAATGGCCGGGGATCGTCCACGCCTCCGGTCGCTCGGAGCGACCGGAGGCGTGGAAAGACCGGGCGCTACTCCGCCGCGACGGCGCGCAGGCCCTGTCCGAGTTCCTGGTCGACGACGCCGACCCAGTAGCGCACGCCGTCCGGGATGATCGCGTCGTTGAAGTCGTAGAGCGGCGTATGCAGGCCGACGAAGGAGCCGTCCGGGTTGACGCCGTTGCCGATGCGCATGAACGCGCCCGGACGCACCAGCATCATCTCGGCGAAATCCTCGCCGCCCGTGCCCGGCCGCAGCTGGCCGTTGACCTTCTCGGCACCGACAGCCGCCGACGCCGCGGCAACGCCGACGCGCACCTGCTCGGCCTCGTTCACCAGCGGGCTGGTGCCGCGATGGTAATAGGCTTCGGCCTTGCAACCCCAGGCCTGCGCCGTCGCCGCTGCGAGCTCGCCGATGCGACGCTCGACGAGATCGCGCACTTCCATGGAATAGGTCCGCGCCGTGCCCCCGATGACGAGCTCGGAGGGGATGACGTTCGAGGCGTTGACGTCGCCGCCATGGATATAGCCGACGCTGATCACCGCCGTGTCGAGCGGGGCGACGTTGCGGCCGATGATGCCTTGCAGGCCGAGCACGAAATGCGCCTGGGCATAGGTGATATCGGTCGAGCGATGCGGCTGCGAGCCGCCATGGCCGCCGACGCCGTGGAAGGTGACCTTCCACGAGTCAGCCGCCGCCAGGAACGGGCCGACCGTGGTGCCGAAGGTGCCGGGCGCCATGCCAGGCGTGTTGTGCAGGCCGTAGATCGCGTCGCAGGGGAAGCGCTCGAACAGCTTGTCGGCGAGCATCGCGTTGGCGCCGCCGCGGCCTTCCTCGGCCGGCTGGAAGATCAGGTTGACGGTGCCCTCGAAATCCCGGTTCTCGGCAAGGTAGCGCCCGGCCGCGAGCAGCATCGTGGTGTGCCCGTCATGGCCGCAGGCATGCATTCGGCCCGGGTTCTTCGAGGAATAGGGCAGGTTCGTCGTCTCATCGAGCGCCAGGCAATCCATGTCGGCGCGCAGGCCGACCGCACGGCCCGGCTTGTTGCCGCGGATCACGCCGACGACGCCGGTCTTANGTTCGTCGTCTCATCGAGCGCCAGGCAATCCATGTCGGCGCGCAGGCCGACCGCACGGCCCGGCTTGTTGCCGCGGATCACGCCGACGACGCCGGTCTTGCCGACATTCTCGGTGACCTCGACGCCCCATTCACGCAGCTTGTCGGCGACGAGCTTGGCCGTGCGGACCTCTTCGAGGCCGAGTTCGGGATGAGCGTGGATGTCGCGGCGGATCGCGGTGAAGGCGGCATGGTGCTGGCCGAGCCAGGCATCGAGCTTCGTCATGGTCGGTGAAATCCCCTCTTCTTGCGGCCTGCGGCGGCATGGCCCCTCCATCGCCGCCCGCTGGCCCATAGCCCTTACGCCCGATTGTGGCAGCATCACTGCGCAGATGCTGCAGACCCGCCATGCTCAGGCAGTTTATCCCCTCGGATCACGGCCCGGCCTGCCGAAAAACTTGACCTGCGGACCGTGTTGGCCCATGAGGGCTTGCAAGGACCTGCCCCGAAACCCCGGCCTTGCGCCGGGGTTTTGCATTTGCGCGGGCCGCTTGCAGAAGGCAACGCGGTAACAGCAGGGACACCTCGCTCATGGCGAATGTTGTGGTGGTCGGCGCCCAGTGGGGCGACGAGGGCAAGGGCAAGATCGTCGACTGGCTTTCCAGCCAGGCCGATGTCGTCGTCAGGTTCCAGGGCGGCCATAATGCCGGCCACACCCTGGTCATCGATGGCGTCGTCTACAAGCTCTCGCTGCTGCCCTCCGGCATCGTCCGCACCGGCAAGCTCTCGGTCATCGGCAACGGCGTCGTCGTCGATCCCTGGCATCTCGTCGAGGAGATCGCCAAGCTGCGCGCGCAAGGCGTCGCGATCACCCCCGACAACCTGCGCATCGCCGACAATGCGACGCTGATCCTGCCGCTGCACCGCGAGCTCGACCATTTCCGCGAGACCTCGAATGCCGGCATGAAGATCGGCACGACCAAGCGCGGCATCGGCCCGGCCTATGAGGACAAGGTCGGCCGCCGCGCCATCCGCGTCATCGACCTCAAGGACGAGGCGCTGCTCGAAGCCAAGATCGAGCGCCTGCTCGCCCATCACAACGCCCTGCGCCGGGGTCTCGGCATCGGCGAGGTCGATGCGGCGGAACTGCTCGGCCAGCTCAAGGCGATCGCCCCGGACGTGCTGCCCTATGCGACCTCGGTCTGGGCGCTGCTCGATGCCGAGCGCCGCGCCGGCAAGCGCATCCTGTTCGAGGGTGCGCAGGGCGCGCTGCTCGATGTCGACCACGGCACCTATCCCTTCGTCACCTCATCCAACATCGTCGCCGGCCAGGCCGCGACCGGCTCCGGCATGGGCCCCTCCGCGGTCGGCTATGTGCTGGGCATCGCCAAGGCCTACACCACGCGCGTCGGCGAAGGCCCCTTCCCGACCGAGCTCTTCGACGAGATCGGCGAATTGATCGGCACCAAGGGCAAGGAATTCGGCGTCGTCACCGGCCGTAAGCGCCGCTGCGGCTGGTTCGACGCCTGCCTCGTGCGCCAGACGGTCAAGACCTCCGGCATCGACGGCATCGCGCTGACCAAGCTGGACATCCTCGACGGCTTCAAGGAGATCAAGGTCTGCGTCGGCTACAGGCTCGACGGCCAGGTTCTCGAGCATCTGCCGGCCGGCCAGAACGACCAGGCCCGCGTCGAACCGATCTACGAGACCATCGAGGGCTGGGAAGGCTCCACCGCCAATGCCCGCTCCTGGGCCGACCTGCCGGCACAGGCGATCAAGTACGTTCGCCGCATCGAGGAGCTGATCGGCGCCACCGTCGCGGTGCTCTCCACCAGCCCCGAGCGCGACGATACGATCCTCGTCCATAATCCCTTCGAGGGTTGACGCGGCGCAACAACAGCGACAAGTGAGGCCAATGGCCGACTTCTATCCGATCCTGGCACGTGCGGTTGCCGGGCTGTCCGAAACCTCCCCGGAGGCCCGGCGCGCCATCTACGACCGGGCGCGGGCCGCCCTGGTCTCGCAGCTGCGTGGCCTCGACCCGCCCTTGAGCGAAGCCGAGATCATGCGCGAGCGCCTGTCGCTCGACGAGGCCGTCGCCCGGATTGAGGCGGATTACGACGAGGCTCCCGCGCCGCCGCCGGCAGCGGGCGGCCCGGTGATCCGTACCGTCGAGAATCCAACGCTGCCGATCCGCCCGCCGACGCCGAAGAAGGCGCCGGAATTCGCGCCGCTCCCCGCCGCCGCGGGTGAGGACGACGGCGAGCCCCTGCCCGAGCCGGCCGAGCCGCAGGCCGCCCGGCCGCGGGTGCTGCCGCCGCGCGAACGACGGGTGAAGCCCGGCCATATCCGCTCCGCCGTCGTCGGCGGCGTCGTGGCGGTTGCGGTCGCCGCCATCGCCGCCACGGCCATCTATGTCCACAAGCTCCGGCCTCAGGACACGCCGCGCCCGAACAGCGAAACGGCATCGCAGCCGGCGCAAGCCCCCCAGTCCGACAATGGCGGCAAGATCGCCGAGCGCGTCGGCGAGCCCGGCGCCCCGCCGCAGAACCGCCCGGCCGGCAGCCAGCCGAACAACGCGCCCGGCATCCCCGTGCCGCAGCCCGGCGGTGAGGTCGCGGTCGCACAGCGCGCCGTCCTCTTCGTCGAAGTGCCTGAGACCCCGCAGCAGCCGCAGACCACGAGCGGCCGCGTGTTCTGGCGCCTCGACAGCGAGAGCGCCGGCCAGGGCCGGCCGATCGAGACTATCGTCCGTGCGACCGTCGAGATTCCCGATGTCGGCCTGAGTCTCGACTTCACCATCCGCCGCAATACTGATTCGGCTTTCCCGGCCTCGCATATCATCGGCCTGCGCTTCACCAGCACCGGCGATCCGGCGACCCAGACCGTCAAGGAAGTCGGCGTTCCCCAGTTCAAGAGCGAGGAAGGCGAGCGCGGCGCGCCGCTCTCGGCGATCAACTCGGCGCTGGGTGACAATCTCTTCGTGGCGGCGCTGTCGAACGTGCCGGTCGAGGTCGAGCGCAATACCGACCTGATCCTGAGTCGCAGCTGGATCGACGTGCCTGTGCGCTTCGCCTCCGGCCGCCGCGGCATCATCACCTTTGAGAAGGGCGTCTCCGGCAGCCAGACGCTCGCCGACGCCTTCGGCCGCTGGCGGTAGAAGCAGCACTCGGCCTTCATGGTCGGGCTTGTCCCGACCATCCACGTCTTCATCGATGCCATGCAGTGTTCAAGACGTGGATGCTCGCCACAAGGGCGAGCATGACGGCATGCTTCCTTAGAATTGCCGATTCAGGCTCAGCTCTTCCGCTCGGCCGCAAACCGCGCCGCAGCCCGGAGCACACCCGCATCCGGGCCGAAGCCCGCGAGTGCTTCCACGGCCTCCGCGCTCAACCGGTCGCGCTCGCGCTTGGCCCCGGTGAGGCCGAGCGCGCCGACAAGCGTCCCCTTGCCCTTGTCCGCGTCCTTGGCCGTCGCCTTGCCCATCTGCGCGGCGTCCGATTCGACGTCGAGGATGTCGTCGGCGATCTGGAAGGTCGCGCCCAGCGCCCGGCCATAGCGGCCGAGCGCGGCCAGCGCCGCCGCGTCCGCGCCGCCGAGCCGCGCGCCGATCTCGACGCTTGCCGCCAGCAGTGCCCCGGTCTTCATCGCCTGGAGCCGGCGAATCTCCGCCTCCGGAAGCGCGCCGCGCACGGCCTCGAAGCGTCCTTCGGCAGCCAGATCGAACATCTGGCCACCGACCATGCCCCCACAGCCGGAAGCCCGCGCGAGGCTTGTCACCAGCGCCGCCCGCACCGCACCGGATTCATGCGTGGCCTCGTCGGCCAGCACCTCGAAGGCGAGCGTCAGCAGCGCGTCGCCGGCAAGGATCGCCGTCGCCTCGTCGAAGGCCTTGTGCACGGTCGGCCGGCCGCGGCGCAGGTCGTCGTCATCCATCGCCGGCAGGTCGTCATGGACCAGCGAATAGCAATGCAGCAATTCGACTGCGGCCCCCGCCCGCCTGGCCTGCTCCACCGGAACGCCCAGGAACCTTGCCGTCTCGGCTGTCAGGAAAGGCCGCAGCCGCTTGCCGCCGCCAAGCACACCATGCCGCATCGCGGCGAGAAGGCGCGGCGGGCGCGCGATCTCGCCCACAGCCGGAGCATTGGACAGAAGCGCCTCCAGCAGCGCCTCGATGGCGGCTGCATTCTGCGCCAGCCGGGCATCGAGATCGCCGGGATGGACCGAAGGGGGGACGGAACTCATGCGCGGATCTCGCGTTCGCTGCCGGAAGGGGGGCCTTGCCGGACGTTCGCCACATCGTCAAGCTGCGCCGCCTCGGCTCGGGCCGTCATGCCCGGGGCGATCGCGTGGCGTGGGAGGGTGAAGCAAGGTGCTGGGTAGGATTCTCGGCCTGTGCTTCCGGCTCGCCCTCTGGCTGCTCCTCGCCCTTGCGGCGTTGATCCTGCTCTACCGGTTCGTGCCGGTGCCCTCGACCCTGATGCTCGGCCGCTGGCTGGTGCTGAAGCCGGTCGAGCGCGACTGGGTGCCGCTCGACCAGATCTCGCCGCATCTCGTCAAAGCCGTCATCGCCTCGGAAGACCAGCGCTTCTGCAGCCATGGCGGCGTCGACTGGGTCGAGCTCAACAAGGTGCTGGAGAACGAGGACGGGCCGAGCCGCGGCGCCTCGACCCTGACCATGCAGACCGCCAAGAACGTCTTCCTCTGGCCAGGCCGCTCCTATATCCGCAAGGGCATGGAGATCCCGCTCGCGATCGCCATCGACCTCGCCTGGTCGAAGCCGCGTGTCATCGAGGTCTATCTCAACATCGCCGAATGGGGCGACGGCCTGTTCGGGGCCGAGGCCGCGGCGCAGCGCTATTTCCGCAAATCCGCCGCGCGCCTGACGCCGGCCGAGGCCGCCCGGCTCGCCGGCGCCCTGCCCAATCCGCTCCTGCGCAATCCCGCCAAGCCGAATCGGGCGCTGCAATCGGCCGCCGGCCGCAGCCTGCGCCAGCTCCGCCAGCTCGGATCGCTGGGCGATTGCGCCCTCCCCGGTTGATCCAGGCTCGGCCGGCGAATAAATCCGGATTCGGCACTAGCCATCATGGCCCCGACGGTGTAAGGCCAACGCCTCACGAGATTGATCCGTCGCTGTGACGGATGCGTGGCCTTGGGCCAGCGTCCGGGCGGTGGCATGATGGAGAAGTACAATGGCCGTTCCGAAGAGAAAGACGTCGCCGTCGAAGCGTGGCATGCGCCGCTCGGCCGACGCCCTGAAGCAGCCCACCTATATCGAGGACAAGAACTCGGGTGAACTGCGCCGTCCGCACCATGTCGACCTGAAGAGCGGCATGTATCGCGGCCGTCAGGTGCTGAAGGTCAAGACCGACGCCTGAGGCGTCCGGTTTTTCGGCACCGGCAGCGATGCCGGCTTGCTGCTGAACGTTTCAGAACCGGCCGCGAGGCCGGTTTTTCTTTGCCTTAGCCTCGGGCAGCCTGCAGGCGGGCGTTTCCGATTGGTGCGACAAGCCGCGCCGCCGCCCGGTAGCAGACCGCCGCCGATTGCGGGCTCGCCCGCCCGCGCCGGGCGAAGGGACCGATCTCCGCCCGCGCCGCAGCCGCCTGCAGGAGCACCAGCGCGGATGCGTTGGCATCGGTGGCATTCCGATCGGTCCGGCTTCCGGCCTCAGTCATGTATCACTCCGGCACAGACGAGTTGTGACGGAAGCCTCGTTGCAAGGGGGCGGCCAATCTTAACGCTGCGTTAAGCAAAAATACCGCATCGTTTCGAAGCACTTCCCATCACATGGACAGCGCGCCGAAGCACCGGAACGGAGCCGCGCAGCCGTCCGATCGAGGCCGAACGATGCCCTCCCCGCCGATCTTCAGCTTCCAGAACGGCGGCCCGGTTGATCCCCGCAGCATCCTCTCCTCGATCGGCGAAGTGGTCTATGGCTGGGATATCCAGAGCGACGCCCTGAGCTGGGGGCCGAATGCAGCCGAAGTCCTCGGCGCGCTTCCCGAACAGGCGATGCAGCGCGGCCTTGCCTTCGCTGGCCTCGTCGAGCCCGGTAGCGGGCCCAGCCGCTACGACGCGATCTTTTGCTCCAGCGAGCATGACGGTGGCGACGGCGTCATCTATCGCACCCGCTATGCGATCGATCTCGCCGGCCGCAAGATGTGGGCTGAGGATACCGGCCGCTGGTTCGCCGGCAGCGACGGCTATCCGGCGAGCGCGCGCGGCGTGCTCCGACTCGAACGCGCCGCCCGGACCGACGAACTCGAGCAGTTCGGCAGCGAGCTCTGCGACCGGCCCGCTCTGGTCGAGCGCATCGGCATGGCCCTGCAGGAGCATCTTCCGGCGGAGCGGCCGGTCGTCGTCCTCGTCGCCGCCATCGACGAACTCGCCCGCCTGAACGACGATTTCGGCCATGAGGCCACCGACGAGATCATCGTCACCGTGCATGAGCGCCTGCGCTCGGTGACGCGCCGGCGCGACCATCTCGTCCGCTATGCCGGCAACAGCTTCGCGATTCTGCTGGTCGGCTGCCCGCCCGAGCAGGTCGAGCCCGCCGCCCGCCGCTTCATCAAGGTCGTCGCGCAATCGGCGATCGAAACCAGCCGCGGCATCGCCCTGGTGCGGCTGCGCGTCGGTGCCGCCAGCGCGCCCGAGCTCGGCAGCCACGGCGGCGCGCTGCTGGCCGCAGCGGAAGGGGCGCTGGCCAGCGCCCGCGCCGGGGCCGTCGACACCGCCGTGATGGCCAGGCCGCAGCAGCGGCGCAGCCCCGGCACCGAGCAGACCGGCTTCGACGTGCAGGCCATCGCCGCCCTGAACGAACGCCGCGTGCGCCTGGCGCTGCAGCCGATCGTCAGGACGGCCTCGCGCGAAATCGCCTTCCACGAAGCGCTGCTGCGCGTCGGCCAGGGCGATACCGGCCTCTACTTCGCCTCGGCCGAGCTCATCCCGATGCTGGAGCGGCGCGGGCTCGTGCGACTGTTCGACCAGCGCGTGCTGGAACTCGCGATCGAGATGCTCGGCGCCGATCCGAAGCTCACCCTCTCGGTGAACGTCTCGCCGCGTTCCCTCAACGACCCCGAATGGTTCGACGCCTTCATCGCCTGCACCGGCGCCGCCCGGGACAAGGCTTCGCGCCTGATCGTCGAGGTCACGGAAACCTCGACGATCGACAATCCCGCCCGCATCGCCAAACTGCTGCGACGGATCAAGGAGCAGGGCGCGCGCATCGCCATCGATGATTTCGGCGCCGGCCACACCTCGCTGCGGCATCTGCGCGCCTTCCCGATCGACATCCTCAAGATCGACGGCGCCTTCACCCAGAACCTGCGCCGTTCGACCGACGACCGCTTCTATGTTCGCACGCTGGTCGAGCTCGCCGGCCATCTCGGCGTCGAGACGGTGGCCGAATGGGTCGACGACGAGATGCAGGCGAGCATGCTGCGCGACTGGGGCGTCACCTATCTGCAGGGCCATCTCGTCGGCCGTGCCGAAGTGGCCGAGCCGTTGCAGGTTGCACCTCGCCGGCTGGCGGCCGGCTGAGGCAGGCGGCGTTTTGAGCGCGATTCCGGCGCTGAGCTAGATGACCGCTTCCGACCCATAGCGGACTTGAGCAAGTGATGCGCGAATGCCGTTAGAGCCAGCTCCTTCTAGGCGGCAGCTCCGCCATAGCTAAACTGTTCTCATTCCGTTCCGTGACTGCGATGACGTTCGCCGCTCCAAAGGGAAGTTCGGTCCCCGACCAAAGCTCATCATTTTCAGCGATCTCGGTCGGGTCATTGTCGAGAATGCCGACATAGCCGCTCTCATTTCGAGCGGTTACGAGTACCCACATCCGCTCTACAACGACGCGGTCCCCAACCGCGATTTCAAACATCAGCTTTGCGAAATCGCCGGCCCGCAATCCTTCCCGCTCTAGCCGCGTGGGGATTGAGAAGGTTGCCGGGGCCCATCGATGGTGTTCTTTGCCATCAAGTAGTTGCCAGCCGTCGATCGCCATTGAGGGGAAGCGCATGCCCCATCCTAGCGCTAAACCGAATGTCCGCTAGCGAACCAATCAAGACACTCGCGGTAACGATTCTCAGCCCAACAAAAAACCGCGCCCTCGTCTCCCGAGAGCGCGGCTCAAAATCGTCAAGCTATCCTCAGCGCGAGCGCGACAGCTTGTCCAGGCGTTCGCGCATCTCGTTGAGCTCGCGCTTGAGATCGCCGAGATCGCCGCTGCCTGCTTCCGCCGCGGGCTTCGCGCCGGCGGCTGCTTCCTGCTTGGCCTGCGCCACCGCGGTGAACGGGTTGAACAGCCGGAAGGCTTCCTGGAAGATCTGCATGTTCGCCCGCGTCTGCGCCTGGATGGCGTCGAGCGCGTTGCCGCTGAAGGCCGTTCCGCCGAAGGCCTTGGTCATCTGCTCGCGGAACTTGCTCTGCTCCTGCGTGAAGTTCTCCATCGAGAATTCCAGGTAGCGCGGCACCAGCGCCTGCATGCTGTCGCCGTACAGGCGGATGAGCTGGCGCAGGAAGGCGATCGGCAGCAGGTTCTGCCCGTCCTTGGCTTCCTCGTCGAAGATGATCTGCGCCAGCACCGAGCGAGTGATGTCCTCGCCTGACTTGGCGTCATAGACGACGAAATCCTCGCCCGAGCGCACGAGCCCGGCGAGATCCTCCAGGGTCACATAAGAGCTGGTGCCCGTATGATAGAGACGCCGGTTGGCGTATTTCTTGATGACGGTCGGTTCTTTGTCGCTGGCCATCGGTCCTGCTTGACGTTGATCCGCGGCCGCCAGTGGTTCCGGCGTGCTCGGCGAAACGGTCTCCCATGACGCGACGATAGCCTGTCGGTGCTGCACCGCAAGCTCTTTGAGCGGGCGCTGCAAAAAACCACCGAAGGCCCTGCAACCACAGCGATAGCCCCTCCCTTGCGTCACCTCGGTGAAGATGCCTCGGTCGATTTAGCCTCTCGCCTGTCTTGACGGCGTCGCGGCAGGCTTCGAAGGTGGCGGGGAACGGTTGGGCCGGCGGGAGCGGTGCAGCCGCAACAACAAAGCGAGGATACCTCTCATGGCAGATTCGGATATCGTGATCGTCGGTGCGGCCCGCACTGCGGTCGGCGCCTTCAGCGGCGCTTTTGCCAACACTCCCGCCCATGATCTCGGCGCCGTCGCGATCAAGGAAGCCTTGCGCCGCGCCAAGGTCGAAGCGGCCGAGGTCGACGAGGTCGTGCTCGGCCAGGTGCTCGCCGCCGGCCAGGGCCAGAACCCCGCCCGCCAAGCCGCGATGGCCGCCGGCATCCCGCAGGAGAAGACCGCCTGGGGCCTCAACCAGCTCTGCGGCTCGGGCCTGCGCACCGTCGCCATCGGCCTGCAGCAGATCGCCAATGGCGATGCCGACATCATCGTCGCCGGCGGCATGGAGTCGATGTCGCTTGCCCCGCACGCCGCCTATATGCGCGCCGGCACCAAGATGGGCGACGTCAAGTTCACCGACACGATGATCAAGGACGGCCTCTGGGACGCCTTCCACGGCTATCACATGGGCACCACCGCCGAGAACGTCGCGACCAAGTACCAGATCAGCCGCGAGGAGCAGGACCGCTTCGCCGTCGCCTCGCAGAACAAGGCCGAGGCCGCCCAGAAGGCCGGCCGGTTCAAGGACGAGATCGCGCCGGTCACCATCTCGACCCGCAAGGGCGACATCGTCGTCGACAGCGACGAGTATCCGCGCCACGGCGCCACGGTCGAGGCCATGGCCAAGCTCCGGCCCGCCTTCTCGAAGGACGGCACGGTGACCGCCGGCAATGCCTCGGGCCTCAATGACGGCGCCGCCGCGCTGGTCATTATGACCGCCAAGGAAGCGGCCCGCCGCGGCCTCACTCCGCTCGCCCGCATCGCCTCCTGGGCGACGGCCGGCGTCGACCCGCAGATCATGGGCACCGGCCCGATCCCCTCGACCCGCAAGGCGCTCGAGAAGGCCGGCTGGAAGGTCGGCGATCTTGATCTCGTCGAGGCCAACGAGGCCTTCGCGGCGCAGGCCCTGGCGGTCAACAAGGACCTCGGCTGGAACCCTGATATCGTCAACGTCAATGGCGGCGCGATCGCGATCGGCCATCCGATCGGCGCGTCCGGCGCCCGCGTGCTGGTGACGCTGCTGCACGAGATGGCCAAGCGCGACGCCAAGAAGGGCCTCGCCACGCTCTGCATCGGCGGCGGCATGGGCGTCGCCATGGCCGTGGAGCGCTGAGACAAGCGCCTCACAGCCCATGGCGAAGCGCACGACGCTCTACCGCTATCTCACCGGCCCCGATGACGCCTCCTTCTGTCATCGGGTCTCCGAAGCGCTGAGCCTCGGCTGGTCGCTCTACGGCCAGCCCACCCTGACCTTCGACGCGGTCAAGGGCCGGGTCATCTGTGGCCAGGCCATCATCAAGGACGTGGACGCAGCCTACGCGCCCACCCTGAAACTATCTGAACAATAACGGCGAAACGCCGCAGGGATCATCTGAAAGGGAGACTGGCCTATGGCGAAGGTGGCATTGGTTACGGGTGGCTCGCGCGGCATCGGCGCGGCGATCTCGAAGGGTCTGAAGGCGGCCGGCTACAGCGTCGCGGCGAGCTATGCCGGCAATGACGAGGCCGCGGCCAAATTCACCGCCGAGACCGGTATCAAGACCTATAAATGGGACGTCTCGGACTATGATTCCTGCGTCGCCGGAATCGCCAAGGTCGAGGCCGATCTCGGGCCGGTCGATATCCTGGTCAACAATGCTGGCATCACCCGCGACGGCATGTTCCACAAGATGACCAAGGAGCAGTGGGACGCGGTGATCAACACCAACCTGAACTCGCTGTTCAACATGACCCGCCCGGTCTGGGAAGGCATGCGCGCCCGCAAGTTCGGCCGCGTCATCTGCATCTCCTCGATCAACGGCCAGAAGGGCCAGATGGGGCAGGTCAACTACTCCGCCGCCAAGGCCGGCGATATCGGCTTCGTCAAGGCTCTGGCCCAGGAAGGCGCGCGCGCCGGCATCACGGTGAATGCGATCTGCCCCGGCTATATCGCGACCGAGATGGTCAAGGCGATCGACCCGGCGGTGATCGAGAAGTCGATCCTGCCGCATATCCCGGTCGGCCGCCTTGGCGAGCCCGAGGAGATCGCACGGGCCGTGGTGTTCCTGGCGGGTGACGATGCCGGCTTCATCACCGGCTCGACCCTTTCCGCCAATGGCGGCCAGTACATGGCCTGAGCGCGCCAGTCACACCCTATCGAGCATTTGGGACCGCCGCCCGGCAACGGGCGGCGGTCCTGCTTTTCGGTCAGGCCATGGCGGGACGGGGCGTGCCGTCGAGCTCCGTCGCCTCGGGCGTCTGCGTGATCCCGGGATTGAGCGGGTCGATGACTTCGAAGGGCCGCTCGACCTTGTCCGGCGCCTCGCGCATCCGCATCCGCAGGCCAGCGAAGGCCGCGAGCACGAGCGCGATCGCCGCCATGAAATAGAGCAGCCCGTCGATGTCGAAGCGCGCCATGATGCCCGCACCGACCAGAGGCCCGAGCGCCGAGCCGAAGCCGCTGACCAGGATCAATCGTCCGCTGACCGCAACCACCCGGTCGGCCGGCATCCGGTCGAGCGCATGGGCGACGCAGACCGGATAGAGCGTCGACATGAAGCCGCCGAGCAGCGCCGCCACCGGCAGCACCGCGAGGAGCGAGCGCGGCATCGCCACCAGCAGGATCACGGCCACCGCATAGCCGACCGCCAACCCCGCCAGCACGAGGCGGCGGTCATTGCGATCAGACAGGCGCCCGACCGGCACCTGGAAGGCGAGCCCGCCCAGCACCGCGACCAGCATGAACAGTGCGATCGTCTGCTGCGGCGCGCCGTTGCTGAGCATCCAGGCCGGCACCAGCGCGTAGAAGGCACTGGTCACGATGCCGCTGACCACGCAGCCGACGACCGAGATCGGCGCCTGCCGGGAGAGCTCGCCGTAGCGCAGCTTCGCCTCAGGCTTGAGGCCAGGCGCTTCCGCCCGCGTCGTGCTGACCATGACCAGAGCCAGCGCGAAGAGCGCGATGACGACCTGGAACGCCCCCGCCGCCTGGATCGTGAGCCCGGCCACCGCAAGCTGGCCGATCGCCAGCGCCACGAAGGTCCCGACCATATAGGTCGAGAAGATGCGGCCGCGTTGGTCCGGCATCGCCTTGGCGTTGAGCCAGCTCTCCGTCGTCACGAAGAGCCCGACGCAGCCGATGCCGATCACCATCCGGCAGGCCGCCCAGACCAGTGCCGAGGTCCAGAGCGGCATCAGCGCGGTCGCGACCACGACCAGCCCGGCGAAGGCCGTATAGGCGCGAATATGGCCGACGCGCTGGATCACCCCGCCGCTCGACACCGCGCCGATGGTGAAGCCGACGAAATAGGCGCTGAGCACGATGCCGGTCGCAGCCGGGCCGAAATCCTCGAGCGTCAGCCGCAACGACAGGAACGTATTGAAGAAGCCGTTCGCGAGCTGCACCAGACTCGTTGCGGCGATCAGCGTTCCAATCTGAACCAGCATCAGCCAACCTCTGCAGCGGCCGGTCAGCACCCGGCCGGGGAGTGGCCAGCGCTAGCGCGTGAATGTGGGTTCAATGCGTCAGGGCCGCCGGCTGTCGTCGGCGGCCCGGATATAAGCGACGAAAAGCCGTCCCGCTCAGCTCTGCCGGCCGCCCTTCGGCAGCAGGAAGGTCAGCAGGCCGAAGGCCGGCAGCCAGGCGCAGATCTTGAACACCTCGATGATGCCGATCTTGTCGGCGAGCAGGCCGATGCCGGCCGCAGCGACGCCCCCGAGCCCGAAGGACAGTCCGTAGAACAGCCCGCCGACGAGGCCGACCCGGTGCGGCACCAGGTCGATCGCGTAGATCAGGATCGCCGAGAAGGCGCTCGACATGATGAAGGACACGACGATGCTGAGCACGCCGGTCCAGAACAGGTCGGCATGGGGCAGCATCAGCGCGAAGGGCAGCGAACCCAGGATCGACAGCCAGATCACCCGGTCGCGGCCGATCCGGTCGCCGATCATGCCGCCGACGATCACGCCGATGGCGCCGACGACGAGGTAGAGGAACAGCATGATCTGCGAGAGCTGGATCTCGATGCCGAAGCGCTCGATCAGGTAGAAGGTGTAATAGGAGGTGAAGGCCGCCGTGTAGCCGTTCTTCGAGATCAGCAGCATGACCAGCACCGCCATCGCCAGCAGGACGCGCCCATGCGGCAGGCCGTGGCTGGCGCTTTCCTCGACATGGGCCGAGGACGATTTCTGCTCGCGCCGCATCGCGGAATAGCGCGCGCCGAGCCAGCCCATCACCAGCATCGCCACCAGCACCACGCCGGAGAACCAGGACAGGCTCTCCTGCCCGCGCGGCATCACCACCGCCGCCGCCAGCAGCGGGCCGACGGAATAGCCGATATGGCCGCCGACCTGGAACACGCCCTGCGCCAGGCCCTGACGGCCGGCCGCGGCATGGCGCGCCATCCGCGTCGCCTCCGGATGGAACACGGCCGAGCCAAGTCCGATCAGGCCCGCCGCGAGCAGAACCATGGCGTAGCTATGGGCGAAGGAGAGCATCAGGAGGCCCGCCAGCGTCGAGCACATGCCGGCGACCATCGCATAGGGCCAGGGCTTGCGGTCGGTGACGAAGCCGAGGATCGGCTGCAGCAGCGAAGACGTGACCTGGAAGGCGAGCGTGATCAGGCCGATCTGCACGAAATCGAGCTGATAGTTCTCCTTGAACAGCGGATAGAGCGCCGGGATCATCGACTGGACGAGATCGTTCAGCAGATGCGCGACGCTGAGCGCCGCCAGAACCGGCATCAGCGGACGGCGAGCGACGGATTGCAGCGGGATCGTGGTCATAAAACAGGCAATGAGCCGCCTTTTGCGTGCGGTCAACGGGGCAGAAAGCATGACGCCCATGGCCGCGAGGCTGAGTTGCGGTGCAACATGCACCCGTCATGCTCAGGCTTGACCCCAGCATCTCATGCCGGAGGGGGCTGCGGCGCGTCCCTGTCCCGAGATTCTCGGGTCAAGCCCGAGCATGTCTCCTGGCAGGAACGAAGCGATCCCCATCGGCAAGCCCTGTGAAACCTGCTATCGCCGCGCGATCTTCACATCCGGCCCCGTCATGACCGCCCGCACCGCGACCCTCATCGGCTTCTGCGCCATCCTGCTCTGGTCGACGCTGGCGCTGTTCACGGCGATGTCGGGGCGTGTCCCGCCGTTCCAGCTCGTCGCCATGACTTTCATCATCGGCGGCCTGCTGATCCTCGCGATCACGGCTTTGCGCGGGCAGCTCTCGCGCATCCGCCCGACGCCGGCCTCCTTCGCGCTCGGGCTCTACGGCCCGTTCGGCGACACCGCGCTCTATTATGCCGCAGTGAAGACCGCCCCGCCGGCCGAGGCGAACCTGATCCACTACCTCTGGCCGCTGCTGATCGTACTCTTCGCGGCGCTGCTGCCGGGCGGCGCGCTCAAGCCGCGCCACCTCGTCGGCGCGCTGATCGGGCTGGTGGCCACCGGCCTCCTCGTCTCGGGCGGCCTCGGAGCCGGCGGCGGACTGGCACTCGGCCATGTGCTGGCAGCGCTCGGCGCCTTCGTCTGGGCGAGCTATTCGGTGGCCTCGCGCCGCTTTGCCAATGTCCCCTCGGAGAGCTTGTGCATCACCGTGCTCGGCTGCGCCGTGCCGGCGCTGGCTTGCCATCTCGCCTTCGAGAGCACGCTCTGGTCGCTGACACCCGTGGAATGGGGCGGCGTGCTCGGCCTCGGCCTCGGCTCGATCGGGCTCGCCTTCGTCGTCTGGGATATCGGCATGAAGCAGGGAGACGTCGCCCTGCTCGGCGTCGCCTCCTATGCCGCGCCGGTGCTCTCGACGCTGATCCTCGTGCTGTTCGGCTATGCCCCGGCGAGCTGGCTGCTCGCGGCATCCTGCGCGCTGATCGTCGTGGGGGCACTGGTGGCGAGCGGCGGTGGGCGGAAGACCTAGGACCAGAGCGTCATTCTCGGGCTTGACCCGAGAATCTCGCAACGAGAAGGCTCGCATTTCCGAGATGCTCGCCACGAGAGCGAGCATGACGGCCTTGCGCTCGCTCAGTTCCGCCTGAGCAACCGCTCCAGATAGTCCAGCTCTTCCGTCGGCCTCAAGGGATCACCGAGCCGCTTGCGCAGCTCTTCCAGGATGCGCCGCGCCCGCTGGGTCGCGCTCTCGTCGGCGCCGGGCACCTTGACCCGGCCATCGGCCCAGTCGCGCTGGCGCTGCGGCCGGCCGAGCGGGTCCTCGCTGCCGCGCTGCTGCGCCGAAGGCCGACCCTGCTGGCGCCCGTCGGGCTCGCCATAGGCTTGCCCCTCGCCTTCGCCCTCGCCGGGCTGGCCCTGCATCTGCTGGGCGAGATTCTGGCCCCCCTTGCGCAGGGCTTCGAGCGCGCGGCCCTGCGCATCGAGGGCACCTTCGCCCTGGCCCTGGCCGAGCTGCCCTTCCGCCTCGCGCATCGCGTCCTCGGCCTCGTCGAGCTCGCCATTCTGCGGCGCGCCCATGCCGCGCATCCGGCGCTGGAGGTCCTGCAGGCGCTCGCGCAGGGCTTGCTGGCGCTGCGACAGGCCCTGCCCCTGACCGTTCTGGCCCTGCATGCCCTCGCCGCCTTCGCCGTCCTCACCCTGGTCGCCGGGCTGCTGCCCCGGCTGCTGGCCGCGTTGCCCCTGTTGACCGCGCTGCCCCTGCTGGCCCTGCTGGCGCTGGCCCGGGCGCGCCTGCTGCTGGCCGGGGCGCTGGCCGCGCTGGGTCTGGCCCTGTCCCTGCTGCCGGCGCTGTTCGTTCTGATAGGTCTCGTCGCGCAGGTTCTGCTGATCGCGCGTCATCCGGTCGAGATCGCCGAGCGCCTGGTTCATCTCGCGCTGGCGGGGGTCCTGCTGGCCCGGGCGCGCCATCTGGAGATTGTTGAGCATCCGGTTGAGCTCTTCCATCAGGCGCTGCGCCTCGGCCATGTCGCCGCGCTTCGAGAGTTCCTCGATGCGGTCGAGCATGTTCTGCAGGTCGCGCGGCGTCACCGTGCGGAAATTCTCGGGCAGGCGGGCCTGGTCGCGATCGCCGTTCTGCTGTTGCTGGCGCATCATCTGCTCGGCGAGCTGGCGCATGAAATTGTCCATGGCCCGGCGCATCTCGTCGGTGAGCTTCTTGATCTCCTCCTCGGAGGCACCGCGTTCCAATGCCTGCTGCAGGTTCTCCTGTGCCTGCCGCAGCGCCCGCTCGGCATCGGACATGTCGCCGTCCTCGAGCTGGAGCGCCATCGCCCACATCAGCTCCGAGACCTCGCGCAATTCGTCGTCGCTGCCGGACCGGCGCAGGCGCTCGGTCAGCATGCGCATGCCGAGATAGATTCCGGGCTCCTTCATGAAGAGGCCGGGTTCGATCATCAGCGCGTCCATCGCGAGCTGCACCTTGGAGCGGTCCTCGACATCCATGACGAGCTTGCGGCGCTGCTCGACCAGCGCCTTGGCCAGCGGCTTGGTGAAGGTGCGCTGCGGCAGCACGACCTCGAGCGGCTCGCTGCGGCCTTCCTGCCCGGCTTCGTCCTTGGCGATCAGCACCATCCTGACCTTGGCGCCGGCCCAGGGATGGGCAGAGAAATCGACCGCGCTCTTGTTCTCCTCCTCGCCCGAGGCGGAGGACGGCACGGCGAGGTTCTGCTTCGGCGGCTCGACCAGCGAGCGCCCGCCCTTGGCCACGTCCGGACGCGAGACATTCACCTCGATCGAGGCGATGCCGTAATCGTCCCTGGCCTTGTAGGTGATGCCCAATCCCCCGGACTGCGCCCCGGTGACAGGCTTCGGCGGGTCGGTGAAGGCGACGGTCGGCGGCTGGTCCGGGACCGAGGTGATATTGAGCACCGTGCCGGGCGCGCCGCTGCCGGTGAGCTTCAGCGTGCCGTTGCCGGCGAGCGTGAAGCGCTTCTCCAGCACGGCCTGCTGCGGCCCGACCGGTTGAGCGGGCTTGGCCTGAGCATCCTTGCCTTCGCCGTCCTTCGCCTCCGGCTTGATCAGGTCGAGCCGGCCGGTGGTGGCCACATCCATATTGGTCTTGCCGGCGATGCGCACGACGATGACCGATTTCTCGGGCGCGCTCAGATGCGGGCTCGCCAGCTTGGCGAAATCGATCAGGATCGGCGGCAGGCGCGTATAGGCGGGCGGATCGATCCAGGCGTCGATCCGGGTCGAGGCAGCGATCGCGGAGGGGCCCTTCCAGTCGAAAGCGGCGGAAAGGCGCTGCGTGAGTTCGGGCCCGGCGACGAAGAAGCCGGTGATGGCGGCGAGCAGCGGCACGGCGCGCAGCGCCCGCCTGTCGTGGCCTGCCATGCGCGGCTGCGGCGGCTCGACGCGCAACGCCGCGACCTGCCGGCTCTGGCGCTCGACATGCAGCTTCCACAGGGCCTGCGAGACTGGATCGGCCGAGCCGATCGCCAAGCTGTCCTCCAGCGACGAGGCCGGGCGATGGCCATCGACGAAGGACCGGTCGAGCCGGGTCAATGCATCGCGATGCGTCGGCAGGACAAGGCGGGCGACATGCCAGAGGCTGGCGGCGAAAGTCCCTGCGAAGGCGAGAACGCCGACGATCCGGCCATACCAGGGCAGATGCGTCCACAGGCCGAACCAGGAGACCGCGAGGAAAGCGAGCACGACGCCGAGCGGCAGCCAAAGTCGCGGCCATAGCCGCTCCCAGCCGAGCGAGACGCGCGAGGCCAGCGCGAGACGGGAGAGCCGCTGGCGGATGCCGTCGATCGTGTCGGGCGCCTTGCGGCGCTCTGCCTCGCTCATGCCATCGCTCCGGGCAGCCCCCATTCCTGTCTGAACTCGCCTGACCAAATCAGGCTAGCATGGGAATGTGGCATTGCCAGTGCGAAGACCCGCCAACGCACAGCGCTCCGCCTTTCGTGAACGGAGCGGAACCGATCAGGCAAACCAGCCCGGCAGCTTGTCCGTGCCGATGAGCTCCTCATAGCTCTGGCGCGGCCGCGTGACGGCATACTGGTCGTCCTTGACCATGACCTCGGCGACCAGCAGGCGCTGGTTATAGGTCGAGGACATCGAAGCGCCGTAGGCGCCGGCCGTCATGAAGGCGATGAGGTCGTTCTGGCGCAGCTGCGGCAGGTTGCGCCCGGTCGTGAAGGTATCGCCCGATTCACAAATCGGCCCGACGACGTCATAGGCAGCCTCGGGCCCGCCGATCACCGGCTCCGTCACCGGCCAGATCTCGTGATAGGCCTCGTACATCGCCGGCCGGACGAGGTCGTTCATGGCGGCGTCGACGACCAGGAACTGCTTGGTCGGGCGCGGATTGAGATGCAGCACCCGCGTCAGCAGGATGCCGGCATTGCCGACGATCAGGCGGCCGGGCTCGAAGCCGAGCTCGACATCGAGCCCCTTGGTCACCTTGGCGACCATCGCGGCATAGGCCTCGATCAGTCCCGGTCCGTAATCGAACGTCCTCGGGATGTCGTAGGGAATGCCGAGCCCGCCGCCGAGATCGAGCCGATCGACCCGGTGGCCCTCGCCCTTCAGGTCGCCGACCAGCGCAACCATCTTGGAATAGGCCGCCTCGAAGGCGTCGATCTCGCCGATCTGGCTGCCGATATGGACGGCAAGGCCCATGATCCGGACGCCTTCCATATTGGCCGCGCGCGCATAGAGCCGACCGACCTCCTCGAAGGAGACGCCGAACTTGTTCTCGGACGAACCGGTCGTGATCTTGGCATGGCCGCCGGCGCCGATATCGGGATTGACCCGGAACACCGCCTCCTGCCGCTTGCCGAGCGACGCCGCGACCTTGGAGAGCAGGTCGAGCTCGCTCTCGCTCTCGATGTTGACCTGGTAGAGCCCGGCCTCGACCGCGAAGCGCAGTTCCTGCTCGCTCTTGCCGACGCCGGAGAACACGATCTTCTCGGGCGGAATGCCGGCGGCCAGCGCCTTGCGAACCTCGCCTTCCGAGACGGTGTCGATGCCGGCGCCGAGTGCGCCCAGCGTCCTCAGCACGCCGAGATTGCCGTTCGCCTTCATGGCGTAGAAGACATGGGTCTTGCCGGCCGGCGCGGTCGTCTTCATCGCCGCCTCGAACAGCTTGTAATGCCGCTCGATCGTCGCGCTCGAATAGACATAAACCGGCGTGCCGACCTCAGTCGCGATGCGCTGGAGATCGACCCCCTCGGCATGGAGCGAGCCGTCGCGATAGGCGAAATGATGCATGGGATAAGCTCGCAGTAAGGGAAAGGCGGGTCCGCAGGCGTCATTCTCGGGCGAAGCGAAGCGGAGACCCGAGAATCTCGTCCAGGAGATGCCCGGGTCAAGCCCGAGCATGACGCGTGATGTGGGATATCCCGACGGCGTCGGCCGTCACATCAGCGGATCGAGGACGAAAGGCTTGTTCGGGATGACGATCGCCTTGTTGGTCTTGGCCGGTTTCGCCAGGACCGAGGCCGAGCCCAGGGAGGCGGGATCGTTCTCCTTGGCGCCGATCTGGTCGTCCGGCAGGTCGATGGCGCCGGTCGCATTGGGCGGCGCCTCCAGCGGCCCCTTGCGCCCGCAGGCGCCGAGCGCAACGGCCAGCAGACCGACGACCAGCAAGGTGCGGCCGAGTTTCAGGCGGGAATCAAGCACGAAAACGAACCCTCGGGGCAAAACGTGGCGGGACCTTAGCGGAGGATGCGGCGGAGCGCGAGACTTGCCTAGGCGTCATTCTCGGGCAAGCGCAGCGCCGACCCGAGAATCTCTCGCAGGAGATGCTCGGGTCAAGCCCGAGGATGACGCCCTACTTGGAGAGCTGCTTCAGCCAGCGACGGGCCTGCTTGCGGACATTGGCCGGGGCCGTGCCGCCATAGCTGACCCGGCTCTTCACCGACTGGTCGACGCCGAGCACGGCGAAGACGGCCTCGGTGATGGCAGGCTCCACGCCTTGCATCTCGGCCAGTGAGAGCTTCTCCAGCCCGACCTTCTTCTCCGAGGCGATGCCGACGAGGCGACCGGTGACGTGATGCGCGTCGCGGAACGGCATCTTGAGGACCCGCACCAGCCAGTCGGCGAGATCGGTCGCCGTGGCGTAGCCGAGGCCGGCGGCCTTCTTCATCACCTTGAGATCGGGCTGCATGTCGCGGACCATGCCGGCGGTGGCGGCAAGGCACAGCGACAGCGTCTGCAGCGCGTCGAACGTGCCTTCCTTGTCCTCCTGCATGTCCTTCGAATAGGTCAGCGGCAGGCCCTTCATCATCGTCAGCAAGCCCTGGAGCGCGCCGAAGACGCGGCCCGCCTTGCCGCGCACCAGCTCGGCCGCGTCGGGATTGCGCTTCTGCGGCATGATCGACGACCCCGTCGAGAAGGCGTCGGAGAGCCGCACGAAGCCGAATTGCGGCGTCGACCACAGCACGATCTCCTCGGCGAAACGCGAGAGATGCATCGCGCAGATCGAGGCCGCCGAGAGCGTCTCCAGCACGAAATCGCGATCCGAGACCGAATCGAGCGAGTTCGCCGTCGGCCGGTCGAAGCCGAGCGCCTTCGCCGTCATGTGACGGTCGATCGGGAAGGAGGTGCCGGCGAGCGCGGCCGCACCGAGCGGGCATTCGTTGAGGCGGGCGCGGGCGTCGCGGATGCGGCTGCGGTCGCGGCCGAGCATCTCGACATAGGCGAGCAGATGATGGCCGAAGGTGACCGGCTGCGCCGACTGCAGATGGGTGAAGCCCGGCATCACCGCGCCGGCATAGGTGTCGGCCTTCTCAGCCAGCGCAAGCTGGAGATCGGCCATCTGGCCATCGATCTCGTCGAGCGTGTCGCGCACCCAGAGCCGCATGTCGGTCGCGACCTGGTCGTTGCGCGAGCGAGCCGTGTGCAGGCGGCCGGCAGCGAGGCCGATCTTGTCCTTGAGGTTCGACTCGATGTTCATGTGGACGTCTTCGAGCGCCCGCGAGAACGTGAAGGCGCCACTCTCGATCTCGCCCTCGACCTTTTTCAGGCCGGCAGTGATCGTCGCGACATCCTCCTTAGTCAGGATGCCGGTCTCGGCCAGCATGGCCGCATGCGCCAGCGAACCGCGGATATCCTGGCGCCAGAGTTTCTTGTCGAAATCGATGGAGGCATTGATCTCCTCCATGATGACGCCTGGACCTGTGGCGAAACGCCCACCCCACATGCGATTGCTCACGACGGTCTTTCCTGCTTTTGAGGACGCATAATGACGTCTGGAAAAAAGATCGGACTGGCCCTCGGGGTCGTCGCGGCGCTCGGCCTCGCTGGCGTAGCCGCCTTCTACTCCGTCCGGGGCGATGCCGGCAACGGATCATGCAGCGCCGCAAGCGCGGCGGCCGAGCGCATGAAGCCGCTGGTCAAGGGCGAGGTCGCGGCGGTCGAGCTGCGTGCGCGCCCGCAGCCGGCGCCTGCACTCGCCTTCACCGGGCCGGATGGGCAGCCGATGACGCTGGCAGCGTTCAAAGGCAAGACGCTGCTGGTCAATCTCTGGGCGACCTGGTGCGCGCCCTGCCTGAAGGAAATGCCGGCGCTCGACGCGCTCCAGAAGGAGATGGGCGGGCCGGATTTCGCGGTGGTCGCGATCAATATCGACACCCGCAATCTCGACAAGCCGAAGGCCTGGCTCGCCGACAACAAGGTCACCACCCTGCCCTTCTACGGCGATCCGCAGGCCGCAACCTTCCAGGCGCTGCGCGCCGCGCACAAGGTCGAGGGCATGCCGGTCAGCATCATCGTCGACAAGGCGGGCTGCGAGCTCGGCATCATCCAGGGCCCGGCCGATTGGGCGAGCGCCGATTCGAAGGCGCTGATGAAAGCCGCCATCGGCAAGCCCTGAGCGATTTGGCTTCCCGGGTCCGGGAGGTTATTGGCTTTCGGCCATGAGCTACACGATCGGCCTGGCCACCACCTTCCACGATCCCGCCATTGCGATCATCGGCCCCGATGGCGAGGTGCTCTTCGCCGAGGCGACCGAGCGCTACCTGCAATACAAGCGCGCGCCGAACTGCGAGCCCGATTCGGCGCCGCGCATGGAAGGCCTGCTGAAGCGCTACATCCCTGAAGATGCCGAGGTCCGCATCGCCACGAGCTGGGGCGAGGATTTCACCGGCTTCCTCGACCAGATGGCCCGCGCCGGCTCCTTCACGCTCGACGCCCTGCTCAAGCTCTCGCCCGAACTCAACCGCTCTCTGGTGCCGGAGCGCACCGAGCGCGCGCTGATCGCCTCGCTTCATGCGGCGCAGCAGCGCGCCGGCATGGGCGTCCTGCTCGGGCTCGACCGCGCCTATGGCAAGGCCAATGTCACCGGCCTCACGCGCTACGGCCACCATCTCAGCCACGCGGCCTATGCCTGCTGGTCCTCGCCCTTCGACAATGCCGCCTGCCTCGTCGTCGACGGCATGGGCGAGACCGGCGCCTCCGCCATCTTCGCGCTGGAGAACGGCAGGCTCCGCGAGGTGAAGCGCCATCGCGGCCGGGAATCGATCGGCTTCTATTTCGGGCTCGTCACCGATCTCGCCGGCTTCGACCAGGCCAAGGGCGAGGAATGGAAGATCATGGGGCTGGCCCCCTATGGCAAGACCGACCCGGAGCTGATGGCGCTGCTACGCAAGCTCTACAGCATCGAAGGCCATAAGCTCTCCTTCGCCAAGGCCGATGTGGTGCAGGCTGTCGCCGCCGAGATCCTGGCCAAGCGTCCGGCGGACGCGCTCGACCAGGGTTGGGCCGATCTCGCCCGCTGCGGGCAGGACGTCTTCGCCGAGATGATGGAAGCCCTGCTGGCTGAGGCCGCGGCGCTGGTCCCGAGCGAAAACCTCGTCATGGCCGGCGGCTGCGCGCTGAATTCCTCCTTCAACGGCAAGATCGCCGGCCGCCACGGCTTCAAGACCGTCTTCGTGCCCTCGGCCCCTGCGGATGACGGCAACGCGATCGGCGCAGCCTGGCTGGCGCACGCGGAGGCCAATCCGGACTGGCGCGCGCCGAAGGGACCCCTTTCCCCCTATCTCGGTTCGACCGTCTCGACCGAGCCCTTCGAGCGCATGCAGCTTTGGGAGAAGCGCCTGCGCAAGCTCGCTCCCGACGAGATCGCTCCGGTCACCGCCAAGCTCCTGACAGAAGGCAAGCTGATCGGCTGGGTGCAGGGCCGCGCCGAGTTCGGGCCGCGCGCGCTCGGCAATCGCTCGATCATCGCCGATCCGCGCCCGGCCGACGCCAAGGACATCCTCAACGCCAAGGTGAAGTATCGCGAGGCCTTCCGCCCCTTCGCGCCCTCGATCCTGGCCGAGCATGCCACCGACTGGTTCGAGAACTATCAGGACGCGCCCTATATGGAGCGCACCCTGGTCTGGAAGGAAGCGGTGCGCGAGCGCGTCCCAGCCGTCGTCCATGAGGACGGGACCGGCCGTCTCCAGAGCGTCACGGCTGAGCGCAATCCGCGCTATCACGCGCTGATCTCGGCCTTCCATGAGCTGACGGGTGTGCCGGTGGTCCTCAACACCTCCTTCAACATCATGGGCAAGCCGATCCTGCACACGGCGGAGGACGCGATCCTGATGTTCTATACGAGCGGGCTCGACGCGCTGGTGATCGAGGACCGGCTGCTGGTGAAGTAGCGGGCAGCCGATCGATCCGCCCCATTGATCGGTCGGATCACGCGAAATCGCTGGCCTCAGTCCGGTTTGCGGTCATTCTTCCGGCCATCGGAAGGAGACGACGCCATGCTGCAATTGCGCCCGAACTGCGAATGCTGCGACCGCGACCTGCCGCCGCAATCGCGCGACGCCCTGATCTGCACCTTCGAATGCACCTTCTGCGCCGATTGCGTCGAGACCCGCTTTGCGGGCACCTGCCCGAATTGCGGCGGCGACCTCGTGCGCCGGCCGATCAGGCCGGAGCGGATGCTGGAGAAATACCCGGCCTCGACCGAACGCGTCCGCAAGCCGCACCCGCAATGCGCGGCGGCTTGAATCTGCCCCGAACGCATCCAGCGGGATCAATCGAGCAGCCAGGGAACACGCGATGACGCTCATGCCTGTCGTCTATGGTGCGCCCTACAGCGTCTATGTCCGCGCGGTTCGGCTGGCACTGGAGGAAAAGGGCGTAGCCTACCGGCTCGATCCGGTCGATGTCTTCGCCGAGAACGGGCCGCCGGCTTCCCTGCTGGAGCGACAGCCGTTCGGCCGCATCCCCGCCTTCGAGCATGATGGCTTCCGGCTTTACGAAGCCAGTGCCATCGAACGCTATGTCGATGAGGCGTTCCCCGGGGCCTGCCCTGCAGCCTTCTGCGCCGCGCGAGCGTGCCCGCGTCAATCAGCTGACGAGCATCCTCGATTCCTACGCCTATCGCACGCTGGTCTGGGACATCTATGTGGAGCGCGTCTCCGCCCCCAAGCAGGGACGCGCGCCGGACGAGGCGCGAATTCAGGCCGCCCTGCCCAAGGCGCAGCTATGCCTGCGCGCGATCAGCGACCTGATGGATGGCGGCCCTTATCTCGCCGGCGAGGCGCTGACGCTGGCCGATCTTCATGCCGCGCCGATCTTCGCCTATTTCACGCTGGCGTCTGAGGCCGAGGCGCTGCTTGCCGAGCAGCCCGCCATCAAAGCCTGGTGGGCGAGCATGGTGCAGCGGCCCGCTATGCAGGCCACCGCCTTTCCCGCCTAGGCGGTTTCGTCACAGAGATCGCCAAAGCCACCAGTTGCCCGCTTGCGACGCGGGCAGATGGGCCGTGGAGACGAGTCTTCAGCTCGCCTGCTTCACCGCGATGCCCTTCTCTTCGAAGAGCTGCTGCAATTCGCCGGCCTGGAACATCTCGCGGGTGATGTCGCAGCCGCCGACGAACTCGCCCTTGACGTAGAGCTGCGGAATCGTCGGCCAGTTCGAGAAGGCCTTGATGCCCTCGCGGATTTCCTGGTCCTCGAGCACGTTCACGCCCTTATAGGGCACGCCGATATAGCCGAGGATCTGCGCGACCTGGCCGGAGAAGCCGCACATCGGGAATTGCGGCGTGCCCTTCATGAAGAGCACCACGTCGTTGTTCTTCACTTCCGCTTCGATGCGGGCATTGACGTCGGACATCGTCTCGTCTCCTGAAGCGGGTTCAAGGCCCGCCGGATGGTCTTGTTCTAATCTTGGGGAACGCTGGTCGTCAGCGCAAGGGCGTGCAGCACGCCGCCCATATTCCCCTGGAGCGCGGCATAGACCATCTGGTGCTGCTGCACCCGGGTCTTGCCCTTGAAGGCGGCCGAGACGACGGTCGCGGCATAGTGGTCGCCGTCGCCGGCCAGATCCTTGATCTCGATCGCCGCATCCGGCAGCGCCGCCTTGATCATGCGTTCGATCTCGTGCGCGTCCATCGCCATGGGTCGAACTCCTCAGGCCGCCTTGCCGGCCATGTAGGACGGCAGCCAGTCTTCATGGATCTTGCGGAGATCGGCGATCGCCAGCGCCGGCTCGCCCGGAAGGGCAAGCGCCGCGCCGCCCGTCTTGCCGATGGCGAGCGCCGGCACGCCGGCAGCCTTCGCCGCCGCGATCACCGCATCGGCCTCGGCCGCCGGGACGGCCAGGACATAGCGCGCCTGATCCTCGCCGAAGAGCGCGGCATGGGCGGGGCCGGCCGGCAGCGTCTCGATCACCGCGCCGATGCCCTTGGCCATCGCCATCTCGGCGAGCGCAACCGCAAGCCCGCCATCCGACAGGTCGTGGCAGGTCGAAACCTTGCCGCCCGCGATCAGCCCGCGCACGAAATCGCCGTTGCGGCGCTCGATTGCGAGATCGACCGGCGGCGGAGCGCCCTCCTCACGGCCGCAGATTGTCGCGAGATAGGCGCTCTGGCCGAGCCAGCCGGCGGTCTCGCCGATCAGGATGATCGCCTCGCCCTCGGCCTTGAAGGCGACCGTCGCATGCTTGGTCACATCGGCCATGACGCCGACGGCGCCGATGGTCGGGGTCGGCAGGATCGAGACGCCGTTGGTCTCGTTGTAGAGCGAGACGTTGCCGGAGACGACCGGGAAGTCGAGTGCCTTGCAGGCCTCGCCGATGCCACGGACGCAGCCGACGAGCTGGCCCATGACTTCCGGCTTCTCGGGGTTGCCGAAGTTCAGGTTGTCGGTGACGGCGAGCGGCGTAGCACCCGTCGCGGTCAGGTTGCGCCAGGCTTCCGCCACCGCCTGCTTGCCGCCCTCGAACGGATCCGCCTCGCAATAGCGCGGCGTCACGTCGGCGGTCATGGCAAGGCCCCGCGGCCCGTCCTCGATGCGGATCACGCCGGCATCGCCGCCCGGCGTCACCGCCGAATTGCCGAGGATCAGCGTGTCGTACTGCTCCCAGATCCAGCGCTTGGACGAGAGGTCCGGCGAGCCGATCAGCGTCTTCAACGCCTCGGCATTGCCGCAAGGCGCGGCGACGCTCTCGGCCGCGATGCGCTGCTGCGGCACGGTCTCGATCCAGGGCCGGTCGTATTCCGGAGCCTCGTCGCCGAGCTCCTTGATCGGCAGGTCGGCCATGACCTCGCCCTGGTGCTTCACGACGAAGCGGAGCGTGTCGGTGGTGTGGCCGATGACGGCGAAGTCGAGGCCCCATTTCCTGAAGATCGCCTCGGCGGCGTCCTCATGGCCGGGCTTGATCACCATGAGCATGCGCTCCTGGCTCTCCGACAGCATCATCTCATAGGCGCTCATGCCCTCCTCGCGGCAGGGCACCTTGTCGAGATCGAGCTCGACGCCGAGATCGCCCTTGGCCCCCATCTCGACGGCCGAGCAGGTCAGGCCGGCGGCGCCCATGTCCTGGATCGCGTCGACATGGCCCGCGGCCATGATCTCGAGGCAGGCTTCGAGCAGGAGCTTCTCGGCGAAGGGGTCGCCGACCTGCACGGTCGGGCGCTTCTCCTCCGACTTGTCGTCGAATTCGGCCGAGGCCATGGTCGCGCCGTGGATGCCGTCGCGACCGGTCTTCGAACCGAGATAGACGATCGCCTTACCGACGCCGGAAGCCTTGGCGTAGAAGATCTCGTCGGCCTGGGCGATGCCGACCGCCATCGCGTTGACGAGGATGTTGCCGTCATAGCGCGAGTGGAATCCGGTCGCGCCGCCGACATTCGGCACGCCGAAGGAATTGCCATAACCGCCGATGCCGGCGACGACGCCGGAGACGAGATGCCGGGTCTTCGGATGATCCGGCGAGCCGAAGCGCAAAGCGTCGAGCACGGCAATCGGGCGGGCGCCCATCGTGAAGACGTCGCGCAGGATGCCGCCGACGCCCGTCGTCGCGCCCTGATAGGGCTCGATGAAGGACGGGTGGTTGTGACTCTCCATCTTGAAGACGATGGCGGTGCCCTCGCCGATATCGATGACGCCGGCATTCTCGCCCGGGCCCTGGATCACCCAGGGTGCCTTGGTCGGCAGCGTCTTCAGATGGATTTTCGAGGACTTGTAGGAGCAGTGCTCGTTCCACATCGCCGAGACGATGCCGAGTTCCGTGATCGTCGGCTCGCGGCCAATCAGATGCAGGAAACGCTGGTACTCGTCCGGCTTCAGGCCGTGCTCGGCGACGAGCTGCGGGGTGATCTTGATGTCGTTCGGAATCACGGGCTCAGGGTTCCTGGCGGGTCCGGCGAAAGGGGTTGGCAGGGGCATAGCCTGCCTCAGGCCGCGAGACAACATTCCCCGGCGCAGCCGGCCCTTTTCAGCTCTGGATGACCGCCAAGGCAGCCTTGAGCGGCGTCGGGATCGGCACGGGCTTCTGGCTCGCGCGCTCAACATAGACATGGGTGAAGCGCCCTTGCGCCGCCGCCTGATCGCCGCCCTGCCGGAAGATACCGATCCGATAGGTGACAGAGCTGTTGCCAAGGCGCTCGACCGCGATCCCCGCCTCCACCGTCTCCGGAAAGGCGACGCTCTCGAAATAGGTGCAGCCGGTTTCGACCACGAGCCCGACGACCTCGCTGCCGGCAAGGTCGAGGAAGCCGTTCTCGATCAGCCAGGCATTCACCGCCGTATCGAACCAGCCATAATAGACGACATTGTTGACGTGGCCGAAGGCGTCATTGTCGTGCCAGCGCGTCGGAATGGCGCGGAAGACGCGGAAATCGGCGCGGGTCAGGCGGGGCTGCCGCTCGCTCATCCCTGGCCTCCCGGCTTCTCGCCCGCCTTGATCTCCGGCACGCCGAGCGCATCGGCCAGCCGCGCCTTGGCCGAGCCGGGCTTCAATGGCTTCTGCTGGCTCTCATGCGGCGCCCAGCCGGAGACCCAGACGAATTCGAAGGTCGCGGGCAAACGCCCGTCCGGATCGGCGAAGCGCTCGGCATAGAGCGCAGCCGCGCGCAGCAAGGTCTCGCGCCTGAACGGCGTCTTGCGCCGGGCGACGAGCGCATTGGCCCAGCCCAGGGCGCGCAGATCGCGGAACAGCCCGAAGGCGTCGCGATAGCGCACCGTCACGATCTCGCTGTCGACGACGGGCAGCGCGAAACCGGCCCGCTGCAACAGGCTTCCGAGGTCACGCAGATCGGCGAAGGGGGCCACGCGCGGGCTGACCCCGCCCATCGTCTCGCTCTCGGCTTCGAGCAGCGCCTGCCTGAGTTCCTGCAAGCTCCGCCCGCCGAGCAGGCAGCCCATGAACAAGCCATCGGGCCGCAGCGCCCGCTTGATCTGGATGAGCGCGCCCGGCAGGTCGTTGACCCCATGCAACGCTAGCAGCGAGACGGCGAGGTCGAGCGAACCGGCGGCGAAGGGCAGGCGTTCGAGATCGCCGACGAGATCGGCCGGCGCGCCTTCCGCCTCCGCCATGCGCAGCAGCCGCCCGGCCCGGCCGGCAAGCACCGGCGCAACCACCGGCAGGGCCGTACCGAGATCGGCCGCGACCGCGAATTCCCGCAGCACCGCGCCGAGCCGATCCCCCAGATCATCTGCCGCACGTTGCAGCAGGAAATCCGGATAGTCGCCGGCAAGCGCGCGCCTCAGCCGCTTGCGGCCAAGTGCCCGGTCGAAGACGAGACTCTGGTCACTCAACTTTGCACCGTCAGCAAGACACAAGCCCTCGTCCTTGGAGACGCCATTCCTATTCGGATTGACGCCTCAGGACGAGGGCTGAGTTGAACGAGTCTTGTCGCTCAGCGGTCGAGCAGCTTGGCGATCTCTTCGCGCAGTTGCGGACCGAGATCGCCGCGGTCGAGCGCATAGGCGACATTCGCCGCGAGGAAGCCGATCTTCGAGCCGGCATCGTAGATCTCGCCGTCGAAGCGCACCGCGTAGAACGGCTCCTGGCGCGACAGCGCGACCATCGAATCGGTCAGCTGGATCTCGCCGCCGGCGCCCTTCTCCTGATTGGCGAGCAGGTTGAAGATCGTCGGCTGCAGGATGTAGCGCCCGGAGACATGCAGGTTGGACGGCGCCGTGCCCTTCGGCGGCTTCTCGACCATGCCGGTGATCTTCGAGACCTTGGCCTTGGCGTCCTGGACGGCGACGATGCCGTATTGATGGGTCTGATCCTCAGGCACGGGCGCAACGGCGATATGGTTGCCGCCATGCTGGTCATAGGCCTCGATCATCTCGGCGAGGCAGCCCTTGCCCTGGCTGTAATGCAGCATGTCCGGCAACAGCAGCGCGAAAGGCTCGTCGCCGACGATCTCACGCGCGCACCAGACGGCGTGGCCGAGGCCGAGCGGAGCCTGCTGGCGGGTGAAGCTGGTCGCACCCGCAGCCGGCAGATCGTGCTTCAGCGCCTCCAGCTCCTTCGTCTTGTTGCGCTTGGCCAGCGTGTCGTCGAGCTCGTAGGCCAGGTCGAAATGATCCTCGATCACTGCCTTGTTGCGGCCGGTGACGAAGATGAAATGCTCGATGCCGGCGGCGCGCGCCTCGTCCACGACATGTTGCACGACCGGGCGGTCGACGATGGTCAGCATCTCCTTCGGGATCGCCTTGGTGGCGGGCAGGAAGCGGGTGCCGAGACCAGCGACAGGAAGAACGGCCTTGCGGATGCGTTTCGTCATGCAAAATCCATTGGGCGCGATAGCCTTGCCGAAGCCAGGCAATGATGGGAACGGCCGTACAACTGTCATGGTTGCGGGCCATCAGGCGGTATTAGCCAACAGGCCTTGAGAAGCCGTCAACGGTTTTTCGATAAAGGCGGTTCCTGACGAAGATGAGGCGAGAAACACGATGGCGGTATTGGTTTCCGGCGGCGCCGGCTACATCGGCAGCCATATGGTCCTGGAATTGCTGGATCGCGGCGAGAAGGTCGTGGTGCTCGACAATCTCTCCACCGGCTTCTGGTGGGCGGTGCCGCCCGAGGCGATCTTCGTTCAGGGCGATATCGGCAACCAGGAGCTGGTCGAGGGCCTGATCGGCGAATATGAGATCACGGAGATTGCGCATTTCGCCGCCAGGATCGTCGTCCCCGAATCCGTCACCGATCCACTGGGCTATTATTTCAACAATACGGTGAAGACCCGCGGACTGATCGAAAGCGCTGCGCGCAAGGGCGTGAAACACGTCATCTTCTCCTCCACCGCCGCCGTCTATGGCGAGCCGCCGGTCTCGCCGGTGCCGGAAGAGATCGCGCTCAACCCGATCAACCCCTATGGCCGCTCCAAGCTGATGAGCGAGTGGATGCTGCAGGACGCCGCCAAGGCGCATGGTTTCAGCTATGTCGCGCTGCGCTATTTCAATGTCGCCGGCGCCGATCCGAAGGGCCGCTCCGGCCAGTCCTCGCCGAACGCCACCCATCTCATCAAGGTCGCGAGCCAGGCGGCGCTCGGCCAGCGCGACGGCCTGACCGTCTTCGGCACCGACTATGCGACACCGGACGGCACCTGCGTGCGCGACTATATCCACGTCACCGATCTCGCCCGCGCCCATCTCGCCGCGCTCGACCATCTGCGCGGCGGCGGGGCGAGCCTGACATTGAACTGCGGCTATGGCCGTGGCTATTCGGTCAAGGAGGTCGTCGAGGTCGTGAAGAAGGTCTCCGGGGTCGATTTTCCCGTGACGCTGGCGGAGCGCCGGCCGGGCGATCCGGCTTCGCTGATCGCCCGCGCCGACCGCATCCGCGCCGAGCTCGGCTGGCAGCCCGCGCATGACGACCTCGAGGAGATCGTCGGCCAGGCGCTCGCCTGGGAGGAGAAGCTCAGGACGAAGAACGCCACGGCGTGAGAAGTCGGAACATCCACACCCGTCATTGCGAGCGCAGCGAAGCAATCCGGAGGCGACAGAGCTCTACGTCTACCTGGATTGCTTCGTCGCTTTGCTCCTCGCAATGACGATGTGCTTTACCCACGCCTGATTTCAGGACGCAGCCTCTTCCTCCACCGGTTCGCGCACTTCGAGCACGGTCAGGCGCTTGACGTCGCCGGAGCGCGTCGTCCAGTCGATCGAGCGCTCGGCCGCCATGCCGATCAGCGCGACGCCGATCGGCGTCATCACCGAGACGCGGTTCTTCTCGATATCGGCATGCTCAGGCCAGACCAGCGTGATGGTGCTTTCCCGCTTGGTGGTTTCGTCGCGATAGACGATCTGGCTGCCGATCCGGGCATGGTCGTGCGAGACCCGCCCCTCCGGCAGGATTCGGGCGCGGTCGAGCTCATGGGTCAGCTCGGCGGCGAGATCGGGCATGGTGTTGGCCGCGCCGGCCGCGATGCGGCTCAGCATAGCATGGTCCGCGGTCGTAACGGTGATGGCGGGACGCTTGGTAGACATCAGGACAGGTCTTTCATCGAAAAGGCGAGCGCCCGCCGGCGGTTGAAATCCGCGCGGCATCAAAAAGGTCGAACTCGCAGGAAAAAGCGGCAGAGCAGGCGCACCCCGAACCGGAGGCGCCAAGCGCGACAGGCCCGGGGCTAGAAGCCCGCGATAAGGTTGCCCGAGCGGTGGAGACCGCGGCGGAAGGGGGACGCGCTATTCATCCCCGCAGAATCTGACAATCGCCGGAGCTTGTCAAATCACGAATGCCGCAGCGATCATGACCTGAATTAACCGCTGGTTAATCTTGTTCGGGCGCTGTGAAGATGTTTCCATCCAGCATTCGCCGGGAGTGTCCATGCGCCTGTCCGTCATCGCAGCCTCAGTCCTGATCAGCCTGGCACCGGCGCTGGCCCAGACCACCGGCTCGATCAACGTCTCCGGCGCCCATGCCCGCAATGCGCAGGCGACCCCGGCCAGCGCCCCCTTCGACGTCTTCGTGCAGCGGCTCTGGCCGCAGGCTCAGGCGCGCGGTATCTCGCGTGCGACCTTCGACCTCGCCTTCCGCGGCGTGACGCCGGATGCTTCCATCGTCGCGCTGACCAGGAAGCAGTCGGAATTCAGCGCCCCGATCTGGAGCTATCTGGAGAATGCCGTCGGCGGCTCCCGCATCGGGCGCGGGCGCGAGGCCGCGGCCGAGAACGCGAGCGTCCTCTCCCAGGTCGAGGCGCGCTATGGCGTGCCCAAGGAAATCGTCCTCGGCGTCTGGGGCATGGAGACCAATTACGGCTCGTTCAAGGGCGGCAAGGACGTCATCCGCTCGCTCGCGACGCTCGCCTCGATCCGCTATCGCGGCGACTTCTTCCGCGACGAATTGCTGACCGCACTGGAGCTGATCCAGAAGGGCCATGTCGAGCGCAGCGAATTGAAGGGCTCCTGGGCCGGCGCCATGGGCCACACCCAGTTCATGCCGTCGAGCTACATGAAATACGCGGTCGACTGGACCGGCGACGGCCATGCCGACATCTGGACCTCGTCGAGCGACGCCATCGCCTCCACCGCCAACTACCTCAAGGGCTATGGCTGGGTGCCGGGCCTGCCCTGGGGCATGGAGGTGACGCTACCCGATGGCTTCGACCACCGCCTGGACAAGGCGAGCTTCTCCGCCTTCGCCTCCGCCGGCGTGCGTCGCGCCGATGGCAATCGCCTGCCCTCCTCCGGCGAAGGCCGCCTGTTCTACCCGGCCGGCCATACCGGCCCGGTGATGCTGCTCACCGCCAATTTCGACGTCATCAAGAAATACAACTCCTCCGACGCCTATGCGATGGCCGTCGGCCATCTCGGCGACCGGATCGCCGGGCGCTCCGCCATCCGGGCGAGCTGGCCGACCAAGGCGCCGCGCCTCGACATGGCCGCGACCCGCGATCTCCAGCACCGCCTGAAGGCCCTCGGCCTCTACAACCACGATGCCGACGGCCGCATCGGCACCGGCACACGCGAGGCTGTCAGGCGCTATCAGATCAGCGCCGGCGAAATCGCCGACGGTTACCCGACGCCGGCCCTGCTGTCGAAGCTGCGCGGCAAGCGCTGACTTCGGGCCGGCCCCGGCCTATACTGGGGAGCGAAGGGGAACCACCGGATCGGCCTATGCGCCTGCGCTCGCTTGCCATGGTTCTGGCTGCCGCCTGCCTGCTCCTGCTGACCGGCGGGCCGGTCTCCCTCGCCCAGCAGCAGCCGCAACAGCGCAGCCTGTTCCAGATGTTCTGGCAAATCCCGGCACAACCGCGCACCGCGACGCCACAACCGCGCCAGCGCGTCGCGCCGGTCGTCCGGCGCCGCGAGGCGCCCGTCGTCGTTCGCGACGATCCGGTCATCCCCAAGGTCGATGTCAGCAGCCATATCGTCGTGATGGGCGATTCCCTCGCCAACCTCCTGGCGAACGGGCTCGACGACGCCCTCAACAACCGCCCCGATGTCGAGGTGGTCCATAAGGCCAAGCCCGATTCCGGCCTCGTCCGCAGCGATTTCTATGACTGGCCGAAGACGATCTCCGAGCTTCTCGCCAGCGATCAGAAGATCAGCATCGGCGTCATCCTGCTCGGCCTCAACGACCGCCAGCCGATCCGCGAGGGCGAGACCGTCCATGAGCCCTTGAGCCCGCGCTGGCTCGAACTCTACCGCGACCGGATCGACGCCATCGCCAACGCTTTTGCCGGCAAGCGCGTGCCGCTGATCTGGGTCGGCGCACCGCCGATGCAGAACGGGCGGCTCTCCGCCGACATGGTCACCTTCAACGACCTCTATCGCCAGCGCGTCGAGAAGGCGGGCGGGCAATATGTCGATCTCTGGGGCGGCTTCGTCGATGCCGAGAACCGCTATGCCGCGATAGGTCCGGACGTCTCCGGCCAGCCGGTGCGCCTACGGTTGGGCGACGGCATCCATTTCACTGCGGCCGGCGCGCGCAAGGCCGCCCATTTCGTCGATCTCGTCATCCGCCGCATGATCGAGGCGGCTCCGCAGAACAGCGTCATCGCCCTGCCCGTCTCGCCCGAGACCGGCGCCCCCAGCGCGCCGGAACTCCAGCCCGGTGGCGTCGAGCGCCTGATCGACCAGATGGTTGCCGGCGTGCCGGTGATCGGCTTGCCGGCCGCCTTGCAGGCCCGCCCGCTCGCCGGGCCGATCCAGCCCCTCACCGGCCAGGCCGCGCTCTCCGAGCAGCCGCTGCTCGCCTCGATCACCGAGGCGCGCGGGCGCGGCGATGCCGCCCTCCAGCTCGAACGGGTCTTCGGCCAGGGTATCGCGCCGGACCCGGTCCCGGGCCGGCTCGACGATTACCGCTGGCCGCGCTGATCAACCCGCCATCAGTCGGTCGAAGACCGGATCGGGATCGTCGACCTCGACCAGCTTCTTAGCCGTGATGACCCAGATCCGAGTCGCCACCGACCGCACGAAGGCGCGGTCATGGCTCACCAGCAGACAGGCCGTTTCCTGCTTGATCAATTCGCCCTCCAACATGTCCTGCCCCTCGATATCGAGATGGTTGGTCGGTTCGTCCAGCAGGTAGAAATTCGGCTCGATCAGGCGCAGCAGCAGCATCGCCAGCCTCGCACGCTGCCCGCCGGAGAGACGGGCCGTCGGCGCGGTCTGCGCCTCGCTCGCGATCCCCGCGCCTGCCAGCACGGTGCGCGCGGTCTGGTCGCCGAGATCGCTCGACCGCTTCACCGCATCCCAGGGCGTGCGCCAGGCATCGAGCTGCGACAGGGACTGGTCGGAATAGCCGGCCTTCAGGGTCGCAGCGCCGCGGATCTCCGGGTCCGAGCCGTCCAGCGCCGCCCGCAACCGCGTGACAAAACGCGTCTTGCCGCTGCCATTGGCGCCGAGCAGCGCGATCCGGTCCCCCTTCTCGATCCAGAGCGGCCCGGTGCGGAACAGCAGGCGCCCGTCCGGCGTGTTGATGGCCGTTTCCTTGATCGAGACCAGCGCCTTGGCATGGGTGCCGCTGCTGGCGAGCCGGATCGTGCCGGCCGAGCGTTCCTTGTGTCCTGGCCGCGCCTGATCCTCCAGCTTGTCCGCGCGCTCGGACAATTGCTTGGTCTTGACCACCAGCAGGTCAGAGCCGGAATTGATGCCGATATTCTTCAGCTTCGCTGCCTGCTGCCGGAGCGCCCGAACCTTGCGCATCTCGTTCTCGAATTGCCGGTCCCGCGCCGCATCGCGTTCCTCCAGCGCCTGCAGGGCACGCGAATAGGGCAAGGCGAAATCCGCGCTCTCCGCCGGGCGCAGGAACAGGGTGCGCGTGCTGATATCGTCGAGAAAGGCGCGGTCATGGCTCGCCGCGACCACGGCGCAGTCGCGCGGCAAGGCTGTGAGGAAGCGCTCCAGCAGACCGATCCGTTCGAGATCAAGATGGTTGGTCGGCTCGTCGAGCAAGAGCAGGTCGGGCTCGATCACCGCCGCGCGCGCCAACAGCATCGTGCGCTGCCAGCCGCCGGAGAGGCTGCCCACGGCGCGGCCGCGCAGGCTCTCCTCGACCATGAGATCGTCGAGCAGCACATCGACGCGCCAGCTCTCGGTTTCCGCCGCCTCCGGATCAAGCGCGTCCAGCACGGCATCATAGAGGCTCAGCGGCAGCAGGCGCTCGGGCGGGTCCTGCGGCGCGAAGGCGGTGACGAGGCCGCGCGAGCGGGTCAGCGTGCCGCCGCTCGCCTCCTCCGTGCCGGCCAGAATGCGCAGGAGCGAGGATTTGCCGCGCCCATTGGCGGCGACGAGGCCGAGGCGGTCGCCCTTGGCGATGGCGAGGTCGAGGCCGGCGAACAGCGGCGCGCTGCGAGCGAGCGAGAGGTCTTTCAGGGTGATCAGGGACATCGGAATCTCATGAAGTCAGGCATGCGCGTCAGAGCGCGCCAACAAAGGCTGACGATGAGACGACGGTGCGTTCCCGGTCAGCCCCGCGAGGTGAAGCGCGGGGCGCAGACAGGTCCGCGGGTGCGGCAATGGAAGCGGCGACGCGGCGCCTGCTTCCCCTTCTGGTTCGATTCCATGACGGCGATCATAGCGATGCAGCAGCCGAGGACCAGCGCCTCCCTGGCATAAGGGGCAAGAGCGCGGCGCGGAACGCACTCATGACACCAAGCGGCTCCGCCTGCGTAGAGGGAGATCGACGAACCGGCTTCGGCTGGCGGAACCGGGAAACCCGGAAACAGAACGGCAAGGACGACCGATGGCTGACGACAAGATCGAGATCGAGAACGTCAACACGCCCGGCAAGACCGAGCGGGTCGACCGGGCCAAATATCTCGCGATGCGCGAGGCGCTGCTGCTGGTCCTGCCGCGAGCCGCACCGGGCCTGAAGGTCCCCGATGCGAAGGAAGCCTTGCTGCCGCACCTGCCCGAGGCGCTGTTTCCGCAGGGCAAGACGGCCGGATGGTGGCTGAAAGCCATACAGCTCGACCTCGAAGCCAAGGGCACGATCCGGCGCGCACCCGGCTCGCCGGTCCGGCTTTACAAGGCCGATCCGGCGAAGGAGTGAACGCTCAGCGGTATAAGGGCTGGCGCCTGCCTCACACCGGCAGGATCGTCGCGCCCATCAATTCCTTGTCGATCGCATGGGCCGCCTGGCGGCCCTCGCGGATCGCCCAGACCACCAGCGACTGGCCGCGCCGCATGTCGCCGGCGACGAAGACCTTGCCGACGCTGGTCTTGTAGTCGCGGTCATTGGCGACGACGTTGGCGCGCTTGTCGGTCGCAGCGCCGGACTGCGCGATCATGCCCTCGATCACCGAGCCGGCGAAGCCGATGGCGAGGAAGCAGAGGTCGGCCTGGAGGACGAATTCGCTGCCGGCGATGGGCTTGCGCTTCTCGTCGACCCGGGCGCATTTCACGCCGGTCAGCCGGCCGTTGCGGCCTTCGAGGCCGAGCGTCGCCGCCTGGAACTCGCGCTCGGCGCCTTCCGCCTGCGAGGACGAGGTGCGGAACTTGGTCGGCCAGTACGGCCAGACCGTGAGCTTGTCCTCCAGCTCCGGCGCCATTGGCCGGATGTCGAGCTGCGTTACCGAGAGCGCGCCCTGCCGGAAGGCAGTGCCGACGCAGTCCGAGGCCGTGTCGCCGCCGCCGACCACGACGACATGCTTGCCGGCCGCGCTGATCGGCGCCTCGTTCGAGACATCCTCGCCGCCAACGCGCTTGTTCTGCTGGGTCAGGTACGGCATCGCGTAATGCACGCCGGCAAGGTTGGTGTCCGGCAGGCCAGGATCGCGCGGCGCTTCCGCCCCGCCTGTCATCAGCACCGCGTCATGCTCGGCCATCAGCGTGGCGAAGGGCAGGGTCACGCCGATATTGGCGTTGTAGTGGAAGGTCACGCCTTCCGCCTCCATCTGCTTCACCCGGCGGTCGATATGCTTCTTCTCCATCTTGAAGTCGGGGATGCCATAGCGCAGCAGGCCGCCGGCCTTGGCTTCGCGCTCATAGAGATGGACATCGTGCCCGACGCGGGCGAGTTGCTGCGCCGCAGCCATCCCGGCCGGCCCCGAGCCGACGATGGCGATGCGCTTGCCGGTGCGCTTGGCCGGGATTTCCGGCGCGATCCAGCCCTCTTCCCAACCCTTGTCGGCGATCGCCTGCTCGATCGTCTTGATCGTCACCGGCATGTTCTCGAGGTTGAGCGTGCAGGCTTCCTCGCAGGGCGCCGGGCAGATGCGGCCGGTAAATTCCGGGAAGTTGTTGGTCGAATGGAGGTTGCGCAGCGCATCCTCCCAGCCGCCGGAATAGACCAGCTCGTTCCAGTCCGGGATCTGGTTATGCACCGGGCAACCCGTCGGCCCGTGGCAGAACGGGATGCCGCAATCCATGCAGCGCGCCGCCTGCTTCTTGATGTCGCGCTCCTCAAGCGGAAGCGTGAACTCGCGGAAATGCCGGATGCGGTCGCCGGCGAGCTGATACTTCTGCTCCTGCCGGTCGAATTCGAGAAAGCCCGTGACCTTGCCCATGCCGTTTCTCTCGCCGTGTGCGCGGGGCGTCCCCGTGCGCGTGCCTTGACTTGATCGAGATGCCGGGACCGTGACGGCCCCGGCGGGGTGGCGTTCGCTTATTCCGCAGCCTGCAAGGTGCGGGCCTGTTCCATCTCGCGCAGCGCGCGGCGGTACTCGACCGGCATCACCTTGACGAACTTGGTGCGGTAATCCGCCCAGTTGTCGAGGATGGTGCGGGCGCGCTCCGAGCCGGTGTAGTCGACATGGTTCGTCAGCATCTGCATCAGGCGCTCTTCATCGTGGCCCGACATGTTGGTCATGTCGATCCGGCCCTTATGCTCGAGATCGCCGCCGTGATGGTGCAAACGCTCCATCAGGTCCTCTTCCTCCTCGACCGGTTCGAGATCGACCATCGAGAGGTTGCAGCGCGACTTGAAGGTGCCGTCCTCGTCCAGCACATAGGCGATGCCGCCCGACATGCCGGCCGCGAAATTGCGCCCGGTCTGGCCGATCACCGCGACGACGCCGCCGGTCATGTATTCGCAGCCATGGTCGCCGGTGCCCTCAACCACCGCGATGGCGCCGGAATTGCGCACCGCGAAGCGCTCGCCCGCGACGCCCCTGAAATAGGCCTCGCCCGCGATCGCGCCGTAGAGCACGGTATTGCCGACGATGATCGAGCGTTCGGCCACCGCCTTGGTCGCAGGATCGGGCTTCACGATGACCTTGCCGCCGGACAGACCCTTGGCGACGTAGTCGTTGGCCTGGCCGGTAAGTTCGACCGTGACGCCCGCCGCAAGGAAGGCCGCGAAGCTCTGGCCGGAAGTACCCTTGAGCTTCACCGTGATCGTGTCTTCCGGCAGGCCGGCATGGCCGTACTTCTTGGCGACGGCGCCGGACAGCATCGCGCCCGTGCTGCGGTCGACATTGCCGACCGGCTTCTCGATCACGACCGGCGTGCCGGTCTCGATCGCGTCCGTGGCCTCGACCAGGAGCTGGCGGTCGAGCACGGTGTCGATCGGGTGCTTCTGCAATTCGACATGGCGGATCGCCACGCCCGGCAGGTCGACCTTGTGGAAGAGCTTGGTGAAGTCGAGCCCGTTCGCCTTCCAGTGTTCGATCGCGTCGCGCTTGTCGAGCAGGTCCGAACGGCCGACGATCTCCTCGATCTTGGTGAAGCCCATCTCCGCCATGATCCGGCGGACATCCTCGGCCACGAAGAAGAAGTAGTTCACGACATGCTCGGGCAGGCCCTTGAAGCGCTTGCGCAGCACCGGATCCTGCGTCGCGACGCCGACCGGGCAGGTGTTGAGATGACACTTGCGCATCATGATGCAGCCCGCCGCGATCAGCGGCGCGGTCGAGAAGCCGAACTCGTCGGCACCGAGCAGCGCGCCGATGATGACGTCGCGACCGGTGCGCAGGCCGCCATCGACCTGTAGCGCGACGCGGCCGCGCAGCTGGTTCAGCACCAGCGTCTGCTGCGTTTCGGCAAGCCCGATCTCCCAGGGCGAGCCCGCATGCTTCAGCGAGGTCAGCGGGCTTGCGCCCGTGCCGCCCTCGAAGCCCGAGATGGTGATGTGGTCGGCGCGCGACTTGGCGACACCGGCCGCAACCGTGCCGACGCCGATCTCCGAGACGAGCTTCACCGAGACATCGGCCGACGGGTTGACGTTCTTCAGGTCGAAGATCAGCTGCGCCAGATCCTCGATCGAATAGATGTCGTGATGCGGCGGCGGCGAGATCAGGCCGACGCCCGGCGTCGAATGCCGGGTCCGCGCGATCTTGGCGTCGACCTTGTGACCGGGGAGCTGGCCGCCCTCGCCGGGCTTGGCACCCTGCGCCACCTTGATCTGCATCACGTCGGCATTGACGAGGTATTCGGTGGTGACACCGAAGCGGCCGGACGCGATCTGCTTGATCGCCGAGCGCTTGGAACGGCCATCCGGCATCGGCCGGAAACGGATCGGCTCCTCGCCGCCCTCGCCGGTGTTCGACTTGCCGCCGATCTGGTTCATCGCGAGCGCGATCGTCTCATGCGCCTCGCGCGAAATCGAGCCGAAGGACATCGCGCCCGTGGCGAAGCGCTTCACGATCTCGGCGGCAGGCTCGACGCTCTCCAGCGGCACGGGCGCGCGGCCGTTATCGGTGGCCATCTTGACCTTGAACAGGCCGCGGATCGTGCTGAGCCGCTGCGCGTCGTCGTTGACCTGCTGCGCGAACTCCTCGTAGCGATCCTGCGCGTTGAGGCGCACCGCATGCTGCAGCGAGGCGACCACGTCCGGCTTCCAGACATGGTCCTCGCCGCGGACGCGGTACATGTACTCGCCGCCGATATCGAGGCTGTTGCGGTAAAGTGGGGAGTCGCCGAAGGCGTCGCGGTGACGGCGCAGGCTCTCCTCGGCGATCTCTTCGAGGCCGACGCCCTCGATCGCCGTGCCCGTGCCGAAGAAGAACTTGTCCACGAAGGCGCTCTTCAGGCCGACGGCATCGAAGATCTGCGCGCCGCAATAGGACTGGTAGGTCGAGATGCCCATCTTGGACATGACCTTGAGCACGCCCTTGCCGACCGACTTGATGTAGCGCTTCACCACCTCGTCGGCATCGACCTCCTCGGGGAAGGCGCCCTGCTCATGCTGGTCGAGCAGGGTGTCGAAGGCGAGATAGGGGTTGATCGCCTCGGCGCCGTAGCCGGCGAGGCAGCAGAAATGATGGATCTCGCGCGGCTCGCCGGATTCGACGACGAGGCCGACCGAGGTGCGCAGGCCCTTGCGGATCAGGTGATGGTGCACCGCCGCCGTCGCGAGCAGCGCCGGGATCGGGATGCGGTCGGAGCCCACCTGCCGGTCGGACAGGATGATGATGTTGTAGCCGCCATGGACCGCAGCCTCGGCGCGCTCGCAGAGCCGCGCCACCGCGCCGTCCATGCCGGCCGCGCCCTCGCGCGCCGGATAGGTGAAGTCGATCGTCTTGGTGTCGAAGCGATCCTCGTAATGGCCGATGCAGCGGATCTTCTCGAGATCGTCATTGGTCAGGATCGGGGTGCGGACCTCCAGACGCTTGCGGCGCGAGGTGCCCTCCAGATCGAGGATGTTCGGACGCGGCCCGATGAAGGAGAGCAGGCTCATCACCAGCTCCTCGCGGATCGGGTCGATCGGCGGGTTCGTCACCTGCGCGAAGTTCTGCTTGAAATAGGTGTAGAGCAGCTTCGACTTGAGCGAGAGCGCCGAGATCGGGGTGTCCGTACCCATCGAGCCCACGGCTTCCTGCCCGGTCACCGCCATCGGTGCCATCAGCAGGCGAACGTCCTCGGTGGTGTAGCCGAAGGCCTGCTGGCGATCGAGCAGTGGCACGTCGGTGCGCGAGGCCCGCGCCTCGACCGGCGGCAGGTCCTCCAGCACGATCTGGGTGCGCTTCAGCCAGTCCTTGTAGGGATTGGCGAGGCAGAGCGAGGTCTTGATCTCGTCATCGCCGATGATGCGGCCTTGTTCGAGATCGATCAGCAGCATCTTGCCGGGCTGAAGGCGCCACTTCTCGACGATCTTCTCCTCCGGGATCGGCAGCACGCCGAATTCCGAAGCGAGCACGACGAGCCCGTCGTCCGTGACGAGATAGCGCGCGGGGCGCAGGCCGTTGCGGTCCAGCGTCGCGCCGATCTGACGCCCATCGGTGAAGGCGATCGCGGCCGGCCCGTCCCAGGGCTCCATCAGCGCGGCATGGTACTCGTAGAAAGCGCGCCGCTCCTCGTTCATCAGCGGGTTGCCGTTCCACGCCTCCGGCACGAGCATCATCATGGCATGGGCCAGCGAATAGCCGCCCTGCACCAGGAATTCGAGCGCGTTGTCGAAACAGGCGGTATCCGATTGGCCCTCATAGGAGATCGGCCAGAGCTTCGAGATATCCGAGCCGAACAGGTCGGAATCGACGCTCGCCTGCCGCGCCGCCATCCAGTTGACGTTGCCGCGCAGCGTATTGATCTCGCCGTTATGGGCGACCATCCGGTAGGGATGGGCGAGGCGCCAGGACGGGAAGGTGTTGGTGGCGAAACGCTGGTGGACGAGGGCCAGCGCGCTGACGAAGCGCTCGTCCTGCAGGTCCTTGAAGTAGGAGCCGAGCTGGTTCACCAGCACCATGCCCTTGTAGACGATGGTGCGACAGGACATCGAGACGGGGTAATATTCCGCCGTCTTGCGCTCCTGATGCTTGTAGACCTTGTTCGAGACCGACTTGCGGAGGACATAGACCTGCCGCTCGAACTCGTCCTCGTCGGTAATGTCGTCGGGGCGGCCGACGAAGAGCTGGCGATGCACCGGCTCGGTCGCCAGCACGGCATGGCCGAGATCGCTGTTGTCAACCGGCACGTCGCGCCAACCGAGGAAGACGAGTCCCTCCTCCGCCACGGTCTGCGAGATGACATCCTCGCACATCGCCCGGGCGGTCGGATCGCGCGGCATGAAGAACTGGCCGATCGCGTAATAGCCTTGCTCCGGCAGGGCGATGCCGAGCCGCGCGGTCTCCTCGCGGAAGAACTGGTCGGGGATCTGGACGAGGATGCCGCAGCCGTCGCCGAGCTTCGGATCGGCACCGACCGCGCCGCGATGGTCGATATTGTGCAGGATCTGCAGGCCCTGCTGCACGATCGCGTGGCTCTTGCGGTTCTTCATGTCGGCGATGAAGCCGACGCCACAGGAGTCTTTCTCGTTATTGGGATCGTACAGGCCCTGACGCACCGGCATCGCCGGATCGCGCACGGCCGGAAAACGCTCGAAAGCCGCTGCGCCGCTCGACTTGCTGGTCACGCTCATCGTCAAACCCCGCTTCCCAGAACCCCGCGAGCTTGCGCCGGCAGGGAGACCCGTCAGTCCATGATCCCGACCGCTGCGGCCCTCAGTGCCGACTTGAAGTCGGCAGCAAGGTGGGGCCAAGGCGGTCCGGCCGTCGTCTTTTTGGAGGCTCTGCTTGCGCTTTGTTTCCACCGCGCCCGCGTCCTCCGCAGGCGCCTCGGGCGTGCCTCGCCCGTTCGCGCCTGTCTTCAGGCCGTCGTTTTACGGACGGCGCGCGTGCGATTGGCTTTGGCGTTGGTAGCCCGGCCCTTCGTCATGCTCCGCTCCGCTGCGACGGCGCGACCTCCAGCTAGATCAGCTTTTGGTCGGCGCGGTGAAAAATGGGACAGCAACACTGTCCTATTGCGATGAACTTGCCAGAATTCCAATCTACGCACAAGCGCCGATTTCGCGCTGCAGCGAAATTTTATTGCAAAATCGAATCCGTACTAGACATTTCCGGAACGAAAGCCTGAGTCAGGCAACCCGGTTCTTGTTTTTGAAGCGTTCGCGCAAATCCGTCCGGCGCAGCGCGCAAGCCCCCTCTCCGCCGGTGCCGCTTGGCAGGAAAGCGCCATCCGCCTAACCCTCAAACCATGGATTTCTTCAGCGACAACACCGCCGCCGCCAGCCCCCGCGTCATGGCCGCTCTCGCCGCTGCCAATGCCGGCGCCGCCTCCCCCTATGGCAAGGATGACTGGACGCAGCGCGTCGAGGAGCGCTTCGCCGCGATCTTCGAGCGCGAGGTCGCGGTCTTCCTCGTCCTGACCGGCACGGCGGCGAATGCGCTCGCGCTCGCCAGCATCGTCAAGCCCTGGGGCGCGATCCTCACCCACGAGGAGGCGCATGTCGTCGAGGACGAATGCGGCGCGCCGGAGTTCTTCACCAACGGCGCCAAGCTGGTCGACCTGCCCGGCACCGGCGCCAAGCTGACGCCGGAAGCGGTGACGAAGGCGCTCTCGCATCTGCGCGCCGGCGATTTCCACCAGGTCCAGGCCCAGGCGCTGACGATCACGCAGGCGACCGAATGCGGCACCATCTACACGCCGGCCGAGGTGCGCGCCCTGAAGGAGGCGGTGACGCCGCGCGGCCTGAAGCTCCACATGGACGGCGCCCGCTTCGCCAATGCGCTGGTCACGCTCGACTGCACGCCGGCCGAGATCACCTGGAAGGCCGGCGTCGACGTGCTCTCCTTCGGCGGCACCAAGAACGGCGCGCTGGCGGCCGAAGCCGTGATCTTCTTCGACCCGGCAGAGGCCGAGGAAATGAAATGGCGACGCAAGCGCGCCGGCCAGACGCTCTCGAAGGGCCGCGTGCTCGGCGCCCAGTTCGAAGGCCTGCTTGCCGACGATCACTGGCTCGACCTCGCCCGCCACGCCAATGCCCGGGCCAAACGCCTGGCGGATTCGGTCGCGCAAGGGGGCGAGGCGCGCCTCGCCTGGCCCTGTCAGGCGAACGAGGTCTTCCTGGTTCTGTCGCCCGCCGTGCAGGAGCGCCTGAAGGCCGCCGGCATCGGCTATTACGACTGGTCCGCGCGCTCGCTGCCGCCGGAAGCGCCGCTCAAGGAGGGCGAGGTCGTCGGCCGCTTCGTCATGTCCTTTGCGACGGAAGCGGAGCATGTCGAGGCTCTGATCGCCGCGATCGCTGGCTGATCGGGCGTATTTGCGCCGCGTTTCCAGCCCCACGCCCGCCGCAATCCCTAACAAGACTAAGTGTCGAATAGTCATTCGTTAAGGGAATTTGGCATGGCAGATCGTTCGACCGCACCGGGGCGCATCGCGCTGATGGGCCTGGTCGTGGCCGGCGCAATGGCCGGCATGGCGGGCGCCGCCAGCGCGCAGTACTACTATTATGACGACGGGTACGATCCCTACCCGGCCTATGGCTACGGCTATCGTTATGATTACGGATACGCCCCGCGCCCACCGGTTGCAGTGCCGCGTGCTCCGGCTGCCGTCTCCGCCTATTCGGTCAATGGCATCGCCGCCCGCCGTTACGGGCTCGTCCGGATCGAGCGTTCGATCCGGCGCAACGACACTTATATCGTCGACGGCGTCACCGCCGGTGGCCAGCGCCAACGCCTGATCCTCGACGCCTATGCCGGCGACTTGATCCGCCGCATTCCCCTGCGCGGGCAGCCGGCTGCTCCCAGCGTCGCCCGCGCCGATCCGCGCGAGGAGCACGCTCCGCCGCGCCAGCGCCTCGTGCCCCAGCCGCCCGAACGCCCGGCCGAACTGAAGGGCCCGGCGGAAGCCAGCGCTCCGGCGACAACCGTGATGCCCTCGCCGGCCGCACCGCCAGCACCCGAAGCTGTCCAGCCAGCGGAAACGCCGCCGGCAGAAGCGAGCGCGCCCGCAACCACCTCACCGCCCTCCCCTGCCGCGCCGCCGGCACCCGAACCGGCGAAGCCTGCGGAAACCGCACCGGCCGAAGCCAGCGCTCCGGCAACCGCCGTGCCGCCGCAGCCCGCCAAGCCGGCGGAGCCATCCCCCGGCACGACCGATCCGGAGACCGGCGCCGACAAGCCGAAGCTCGTCAATCCCAGCGATGTGCGGAATACCGAAGGCACCGACCGCAAGCCGCCGCTCTCGACAGCTGCGCCCGCGCCCGAGGCTCCGGCTATCCCGCCGGTGCAGCAGAACGACCCGACGCCATCGACGCCCAAACCTGAGACGTCGATCGCCCCCGTCGCGCCGATGAACTGACCGGCCAACAAAAAAGGCTCCCGTTTCCGGGAGCCTTTCGCTTGCATCGAAAGCTGGACGCTGGTTACGCAGCCTTAGCGACCTTGGCCTCGAGGACCTTGGCCGAACCGCCGGTGCCGATCGCGATCTGGCGCGGCTTCTTGGCCTCGGGGATCTCGCGCACGAGGTCGATATGCAGCAGGCCGTTCTCCAGGCTGGCGCCGGTCACCTGCACATAATCGGCAAGCTGGAAGCGACGCTCGAAGGCGCGCGCGGCGATGCCCTGATGCAGGACCTCGCGCTTCTCGGCGCCCTCGACGAGCTGCTTCTCGCCCTTGACGGTCAGCGCGTTTTCCTTGGATTCGATGGAGAGGTCGCCCTCGCCGAAACCTGCGACCGCGATGGTGATGCGGTAGGCGTTCTCGGCGGTCCGCTCGATATTATAGGGCGGGTAGCTCGGGGCGGCTTCGTTGCTCGTCGCCTGGTCGAGGAGATTGAACAGACGGTCGAAGCCGACGGTCGAGCGATAGAGCGGGGAAAGGTCGAAATGACGCATGATATGTCCTCCGAAGAAGCGACAATGGAGTCGGTCCGCCTCGCCTGAGCGCGGACCTAGGTTGCTTTCGCGCAGCCGGTTCCGGCCTGCGCAGACCTGATCTGGGGAGGCGCCCGAGCTTTTCAAGAGCCGTTCTTTCGGGCCGCGAAATCAGCCCTCGCATTTCTTTTTAAGCGCACCGACATGTTTTCGCAGGATATCCGGTGCAGGATATCGGGCATGCGGCGGCCGCGTTCGATACTGCAGCCGCGATGCGGAGCACTTGATGGCCGAGGCCGCCTTTTTCGCCGATCCGGATTATCCCGTTCCCGGGCATGGCAAGACCTGGCTTGCGACGACGCGCGACGGCGCCTCCTTGCGTTTCGCCAGCTGGCGCCCGACGGTGAAGCCGGTGCGCGGCACCATCGTCGTCGTGCAGGGCCGGGCCGAGTTCATCGAGCGCTACAGCGAGACCGTCGCGGAGCTGCGTCGCCGCGGCTTCCACGTCCTCTCTTTCGACTGGCGCGGCCAGGGCGGCTCGCAACGCTTCGTCCGCCGCACGCGCAAGGGCCATGTCGGGCGTCTCAGGCATTACGAGGCCGATCTGGCGCTGGCGATGGCCGAGATGCAGGCGAAGCTGCCCCCGCCCTATTTCGTCCTCTCCCATTCGATGGGTGCTGCGCTCTGCCTCGACGCCGCCCGCTCCGATGCCTTGCCGGTCTCGCGCATGGTCGCGCTCGCGCCGATGCTCGGCATCGCGATGATCGCGCATCCCGGCCGGGCCAAACTCCTGGCAAGCCTGCTCTACTGGCTCGGCTTCGGCCGGGCTTTCGTGCCGGGCGGCGGCGACACCGCGATCGCGACCAAGCCCTTCGAGGGCAATCGCCTGACCAGCGACCCTGTCCGCTACGCCCGCAACGCCGCGCTCTCGGCCGCGGCGCGCGATCTCAGCATCGGCGACCCCACCGTCGCCTGGATCCGGACGGCCTTCCGCCTGATCGCTCGTCTCGCCGCGCCCTCCGCCGCGCTGGAGGTGAAGGTGCCGACGCTGATCATCGCCGCCGGCCGCGACCCGGTCGTCTCGACCCCGGCGATCGAGCGCTTCGCGGCGCGGCTCAAGACCGGCTCGGCACTGGTCCTGCCGACCGCACGCCACGAGATCCTGATGGAAAACGACGAAATCCGCGCCCAGTTCTGGGCCGCCTTCGACGCCTTCATCCCCGGCGAGGACCAGGCCCTGCCGGGCTCAGCCGGCGAGCAGAGCCATGGCGGCCTCATGCAGCGCCTTGCTGCCGGCCGCGAGAATGCGCCCGCCCCCGGCAGCGCTGCCGCCGTCCCATGAGGTGACGACGCCGCCGGCGCCCTCGATGATCGGGATCAGCGCGACGATGTCATAGGGCTTGAGGCCGCTCTCGATCACGAGATCGACATGACCGGCAGCGAGCATGCAATAGGCGTAGCAATCGCAGCCATAGCGCGAGAGCCTGACCTCCTTCTCCACGCGGGCGAAGGCCTTCGCCTCCGCGCCCTTGAACAGGGCGGGCGAGGTCGTCATCAGCGTCGCCGTGGCGAAATCGGTGGTCTGGCGGGTCCTGAGCTTCTTCGGCCCGCCCGGCCCCTCATAGCGCGCCTCGCGCCCGTCGCCGGAATAGCGCTCGCCCGAGAAGGGCTGGTGCATCATGCCGTAGACCGGCACGCCGTTGCGCGTCAGCCCGATCAGCGTGCCCCAGACCGGGATGCCGGAGATGAAGGCGCGCGTGCCGTCGATCGGATCGAGCACCCAGACATATTCGGCATCGGTGTTCTCGCTGCCGAATTCCTCGCCGAGCACGCCATGCGCCGGGAACTGCCGCTTGATCATGTGGCGCATCACCGATTCGCCGGCGCGGTCGCCCTCGGTCACGGGATCGAACACCCCGCCCCGCGACTTGTCCTCCGTCGCATGCAGCGCCCGAAAGAAGGGCAGGATCGCCCGGCCGGACTGCGTCGCCAGATCCGCGACGAAAGCGCCGAAATCGACTGCGCTCATGAACAGGCACTCCAGTTTGCTGCTTTGCAGCATCGACTCCGCAAATTGACCATCTCAGACGAGGCCGGATGCGGAAATATCCAGGAAACCTCGCCTTTTCGTCTCGGTATCATGCGCTCATCGCATGACACCTGTGATTCCGCTGATTTTACTTGCGTTTTGCAGCGCACCCTCATATTGTGCACTGCGAAGGGGAGATGACCTCAAACCTTCATTGCCCTCCTTGGGCGTTTCCTCCCTAGACTTGGGCCGCCACGCAAGTGTGCGGCCCTTTTTTCTTGGAAAGCCCCCCGCTTCACCAGCTGCCGCTATTCGGCTGCCTCGCGCCATTCGTCGAGCCAGCCGCTCCAGCGCGCGAAGCAATCGGCCATCACCGCCGCCATTGCCTGCTCGACCGCGCCGAAGCCGGCATGCGGCTCCAGCGTCGCCTCGTTCATGTAGAGCGCCCGGTTCACCTCGATCTGCAAAGCATGCACGCCCGCAGCGGGCGCCCCGTAATGCTCGGTGATGAAACCGCCGGCATAGGGCCGGTTGCGGGTGACGCTGAAGCCCAGCCGCGTGAAGGCCTGCTCGGCGATGTCGATGATGTAGCCGGCCGCGCTGGTGCCGAAGCGGTCGCCGAGGATGATGTCCGATTTCGCCAGCCCGTCACGGTCGAGCCCGGCCGAGGGCATCGAATGCGCATCGACCAGGATGCAGGTGCCGAACACGCCTTGGGTACGCTGGACGAGGCTGCGCAGGCCCGCATGATAGGGCCGGTAGAGCTCTTCGATCCGGGCGAGCCCCTCCTGGACCGGAATCCGCCCGAAATAGATCTCCTGCCCGTCGCCGACGATCCGGGGGACGGTGCCAAGGCCTCCCGCCACGCGCATCGAACGCGTATTGGCGAAGGGCGGCACCCGGCCCTCGAACATGCGCGGATCGAGCTCGTAGGGCTCGCGGTTCACATCGAGATAGGCGCGCGGGAACTCGGCCACCAGCAACGGCGCGCCGAGCGAGACGCTCTGCGCGAACAGCCGGTCGACATAGGCGTCCTCGGAGCGACGCAGGCTGCGCAAGGGCAGGCGCGCCGCCTCGACGAAGCGGCGGGGATAGCAGCGCCCGGCATGCGGCACGTCGACGACCACCGGCACGACCTGGAGAGCCGGCTGGTACAGGCTGAACGGCCGCTCGATCTCGGCGACGACATCGTCCGGCGCGGGCGGGAAAGGGGCTGAGGACAGGCTCATCGCAAATGACTGAAGCACACAAACCTGAACGGTTGAAGCGATGTCGCGAAACCCTGGAAAATCCGTGCTGGATTCACGCGTTGTTTACCATGATGTTGCCTTATGAAAGGACATGGTTCCAACTGTGCGGCCGGGTGATTACCCAACCGTTCCAGGCCCGGCCTCGGCCGGGCGCCAGACGCTAGACGAACTCAGGCCTCAGGGACGAACAGATCAGGCCCATGACGAAGATACTGCTCGCGGAAGACGATAACGATATGCGTCGCTTCCTGGTCAAGGCCCTGCAGAACGCAGGCTACGACGTCGCCTCCTTCGATAACGGCCTGTCGGCTTATAACCGCCTGCGCGAGGAGCCGTTCGAGCTCCTGCTGACGGATATCGTCATGCCGGAGATGGATGGAATCGAGCTGGCGCGCCGCGCCACCGAGCTCGATCCCGACATCAAGGTGATGTTCATCACCGGCTTCGCCGCCGTGGCGCTCAACCCCGATTCGCAGACGCCGAAGGATGCGAAGGTGCTCTCCAAGCCCTTCCACCTGCGCGAGCTCGTCAACGAGGTCGAGAAGCTGCTGGCCGCCTGAAAGGCCGTTCGGCATCGCACGAATGTGGATGCCGACAGCCCCTGTAGAATTTATGCGGCAAACGCCTTGCCACCCGCGAAGCGAGCCGCTATAGCCCCCCTCACTCGCAGCGTGATCGCGGTCAACACGGCCCGGACACGCTTCCGGAAGCTGCTTTCAGCGGCGACGGGCGCGTAGCTCAGCGGGAGAGCACTACGTTGACATCGTAGGGGTCACAGGTTCGATCCCTGTCGCGCCCACCATTTTCCCTCAGTGTCTGCTGGGGATTACGGCCTCCCTCCCGGGAGGCCGTTTTCGTTTGGGGCCGCGAATGGGGCCGTGACAGCGCACAAGGCCCCGGCACGCGGTCTCCCGGGCAAGTAAGTCATATGAGAGCTTGTCGCCTGTTGCCCGCGTAGAGCGCGTTCATCCGCGCGGCTGCTCGTCTCCCGATTCCGGCGCTGCGGCGTTCACGCTGCGGCGCCGCAACATGGTTCGCGGGGGGACATTTGCATCGTCCTCGACCCGATCCCGGTAAAGCGCCGCGCGAGCGAGCAGCATGAGCGTGACCGGCGTCGTGATGGTGACGAAGACGCCGATCATGATCTCGTGCACGATCGGCCGCGATCCCAGTGCCGAGAAGCAGACGACCGACGCAAGCAGGATCGCCCCGGTCCCCCAGCTCGTGCCGAGCGTCGGCGCATGAACCCGCTCGAAGAAGCTGCCGAAGCGCAAGGTTCCGATCGCGCCGACCAGGGTCAGTGCGGCGCCCAGGAGGACCAGGACGGCCGTCAACAGGGCTGCCCAGGCGGGCAGGTTCTCGGCCGGGGTCATTCGATCACCTCGCCGCGCATGAGGAATTTGGCGAGCGCGATGCTCGAGACGAAGCCGAGCACGCTGATGATCAGGGCCGCCTCGAAATAGATCGCGCTGCCGGTGCGGATGCCGATCGTCAGGATCAGCAGCATGGCGCAGACATACATGGCGTCGAGGCAAAGCACCCGGTCCTGCGCGCGCGGCCCCCGGATGACCCTGTAGGCGTAGCACGCCATGGCGGCGACGAGCATCGCCTGCGCGGCCATGACCGACCACAGGAGAATTGCGGCGGTCATTCGAATATCTCCATGAGCAGCGCCTCATAGCGATTCTTGATCAGGGAGACCCAGTCGGCCCCGTCGACGAGGTCGAGCACATGGATCAGAAGCACGCCGGTATCCGGGGCGTACTCGACCCAGGCCGTCCCCGGCGTGCTGGTGACGATGCATGACAGCAGAGCCAGGCCGGTCTTGTCGCGCAGGTCGAGCGGTATGGCGACGAAGCCCGCGACCCGGCCGCGACGGTCCCCACCGATGATGATCCTGGCAACGTCGATGTTCGACTGGAGGATGTCCAGCACCACGATGCCCAGAAGCTTGGGAAGGAGCTGCCAGCGCCTCAGTCTGGGCTTGGATGGCTGCAGCGCCGCCATCGCGTGGGAGGCTCCGATCGCGACCGCGGCACCGACGAGGAGCTGCCCGGTCGAGAAGGAGGTGAGCAGCAGCCACATCAGCAGCAGCGCCGCGGTCAGGAGTGGATAGGGCAGCGCGCGGCTCATCGGGACACGCCCGGCGGGTGCCCCGCCCCCAATACGCTCTGAATATAGCTCGACGGGGCATGCAGCGCCTGCGCCGCGGCGTCGGTATAGCTGAGCACCGCGCCGCCCTGGACCGCAAGGACCATGCAGAGCGCCAGCAGCGCGACGATCGGCGCGACCTCCACCACGAGCACGCGCGGAATGATGACCTCGAGCGGCGCCCAGAATATCCGGATGCCGCTGCGCATCATGGCAACAAGCGCCGCCAGGCCGGACAGGATGACCAGCGCGACCAAGAGCCAGATGCGCCCTGGAATCGCGGCCGGAGCTCCCAACCCGTCCGGGTTCAGCATCCCCGTCAGCATCGCGAACTTGGCGATGAACCCCGATAGCGGCGGCAGGCCCGCGAGCAGAAGCGCGGCACATCCGAACGAGATGCCCAGGATGGCGAGCGCTCCCGGCATGGCCACGCCGACCTCCTCATCCTCGTGTTCCTCGCCCTTGTCGCTCTCGTCGCCATACGCCTCCATGGTGACGGCCAGCAGGTCCGCCGCCGGCTCGCGTGCCCGCTCCACCAGTTCGATCAGCATGAAGAGGGCAGCCACGCTGAGGGTCGAGCTGACCAGGTAGAACAGGGCTCCGGACACGACCCTGGCATCGCCGATGCCGACGGCCGCGAGCAAGGTCCCCGAGGAGATCAGCACGCTGTAGCCGGCGAGCCTGCCCATCGCCTGGGACGCGAGCAGCCCGAATGTCGCAAAGGCGATCGTGCCCATGCCGCCCCACAGCAGGACCATGCCGCCGAAGCCCGCAATATCACCGGTCTCGGGGCCGAAGAGCAGGAGCGTGAGGCGCAGCAGCACATAGGTGCCGACCTTGGTCAGCACGACGAAGATCGCGGCAACGGGGGCGGCTGCCGCCATATAGGCGGAAGGAAGCCAGAAGCAGAGCGGCCACAGCCCGGCCTTGACCAGGAAGGCGGTGCCGAGGATCGCGACGCCGGCGCGCAGCAGCGCCTGGTCCTCGGCCGGCACGTTCGGCAGGCGGACGGCGAGATCGGCCATGTTCAGCGTTCCGGCGGTCCCGTAGATCAGGCTGACGCCGATGAGGAAGAGCAACGATGCGGCCAGGTTGATCGCGATGTAGTGGAGCCCGGCGCGAACCCGGAAGGCGCCGGAACCATGCAGCAGCAGCCCGTAGGACGCTGCCAGCGTGACCTCGAAGAAGACGAAGAGGTTGAACAGGTCCCCGGTCAGGAACGCGCCGCCGAGCCCCATGAGCAGGAACTGCAGGAGCGTGTGGAAATGCGGCCCCGCCCGGTCCCAGCGCGCCGTCGAGAACACGAGGGCGGCCACCGCCAGCACGGCCGTGAGGGTGAGCATCAACGCCGACAGCCGGTCGAGCACCAGCACGATGGCGAAGGGCGCGGGCCAGTTGGCGACGGCGTAGGACGAGGACAGGGCAGCGCTTCCGCCGGGAACTCCGTCTGCCAGGCGCATCAGGGCGATCGCCGTCACGAGTAGCAGCAAGGTCGATGCCAGGCTGAGCAGCGCCTTCAGCGTGTGGCGCAGCTCGTCGATCAACAGCAGGGCGGCCCCCGTGATCAGCGGAAGCAGGATCGGGACGATGAGAAGGTGCCTCGTCCACTCCATCAGCTCGGCTCCCTCCCATCGACATGGTCGTTGCGCGTCAGCCCGCGGGCGACGAGCAGCACGACCAGAAGGAGAGCGGTCGTGGCGAAGCCGATCACGATCGCCGTGAGCACGAGCGCCTGCGGAATCGGGTCGGCATAATCCGCCGGATTCCCCGCGCCGCCGGATTCCAGCACGGGAGCGGCTCCGACGCGCAGCCGGCCCATGCTGAAGATGAAGAGGTTCACCGCATAGGAGAGCAGCGACAGGCCGATGACGAGCTGATAGGTGCGCGGACGCAGGACCAGCCAGACACCCGATCCGGTGAGAACGCCGATGGCGATTGCAAGCGTCAGTTCCATCGCCGGCGCTCCTCCTCGAGACGGGCGGCCGCGCGCAGGCGGCGGACGGATTGGTGGGCGATGGCGATCAGCATCAGCACCGTAGCCCCGACCACGAGGCTGAAGACGCCGAGATCGAACAGGGTCGCACTCGCCATGGGAACCTTCCCGACGAGCGGCAGCTCGACATACCGGAAATACGAGGTGAGGAAGGCATCTCCCAGCAGCATCGAGGCCGCCCCGGTGAACGCGGCCAGAAGCAGGCCGCCGCCGATCCAGACGACCGGAAGGATGCGCAGCCTGTCCTCGACCCAGACCGTGCCCGCAGCCATGTATTGCAGGATGAAGCCTGCCGCCATGGCGACGCCGGCCACGAAGCCCCCTCCCGGGGCGTCATGCCCCCGCAGGAAGAGATTGGCGGCCAGGACGATGACGACCGGGAACATCCACTGCATGATCACGGATGGCAGGTAGAGGTATTCGGCCTTGGTCGCTCCGGCCTCCACCTCCGGCTCGGCCTCGTCAAAGGACCACTGGATGCGCTGCTGTTCGGGCCGCTCGATATTGTCCGGCGCGGGGCGGAAACGCCGCAGCAGCGCGAAGACGGTCAGCGCGACGATGCCCAGGACCGTGATCTCGCCCAGCGTGTCGAAACCGCGGAAATCGACGAGAATGACGTTGACGACGTTGCGGCCGCCGCCTTCGCTATAGGCCTTCTCGACGAAGAATTTCGAGATCGTGTCGGGTGGCGTGCGCGTCATCACCGCATAGGAGACCGCCGTCATTCCCAGGCCCGCAACGACGGCGATCGTGAGGTCCCGGAAGCGGCGCAGCCGCGGCAGCCAGCCGCTCGGTTCCGGCACGTCCTGCAGCCGCTTGGGCAGCCACCGCAGGCCGAGCAGGATGAGCACGGTCGTCACGATCTCGACGACGAGCTGGGTCGCGGCAAGGTCCGGCGCGGAAAGCCAGACGAAGGTCACGCAGGTCACGAGCCCCGTGCCGCCAAGCAGGGCGAGTGCCGCGAGGCGGTGGAACTTGGCCTGATAGGCGGCGGCGACGGCGCAGATCATCCCGACGCACCAAAGGCCCGTGAAGGCGAGATCCGTCGTGCCGTTGCCGAAGGCCCCGAAGGAGAGGCCCGAAGCGAGCAGCGGGACGGTGCCGGCGGCCACTGCGGCCGCCACCAGCAGGCGCATCTGCGGCTGAAGGCGCCTGGTGCCGAAGATGTCCTCGACCAGCGGCGCTGCGCGCCACGAAATCGCGACCATCACCCGCTCGAAGATGCGTTGCCCCTGGATCCGGCCAAGAAGCGGCGGACGTTCGGAACGCTCGAGGTAATTGCCGACGCCGAGATACAGGAGCGCGCCGGCCGCCAGCGCGAGCACGCTCATCGCCATCGGAAGGTTGAAGCCGTGCCAGACCGCCAGGCTGTATTGCGGCGTGGCGGCACCCAGCACGGACGAAACGGCGACGTGGAGGAACGAGCCGATGGTCAGGGCCGGGATCATGCCGACGACGAGGCAGGCGATGACCAGGAACATCACCGGGAACCGCATCCAGAACGGCGGCTCGTGGGGCTCGCGGGGAAAGCTTTCGGGGGGCGCTCCCAGGAAGATCGAATGGATCAGCCGCAGGGAATAGGCGACGGCGAGCGCGCTGCCGAGCACGGCCGCGTAGGGAGCGGCGGTGTCCAGCCATGAATCGGCGTGGGTCTCCACGGCTTCCGCGAAGAACATCTCCTTCGAGATGAAGCCGTTCAGCAGTGGAACGCCCGCCATCGCGGCACTTGCCACCATGGCGAGCGTGCCCGTGATCGGCATGTAGCGGAACAGGCCCGAGAGCCGCCGCAGGTCGCGCGTGCCCGTCTCGTGGTCGATGATCCCGGCCGCCATGAACAGCGACGCCTTGAAGGTCGCATGGTTGAGCATGTGGAAAATCGCCGCCACGGCCGCGAGCGGGCTCCCGAGGCTGAGCAGCAGCGTGATCAGGCCCAGATGGCTGATCGTCGAATAGGCCAGGAGTCCCTTCAGGTCATGCTGGAACATGGCGAGGTAGGCGCCGAGCACGAACGACGCCATGCCCGCGATGCCCAGGATCATGAACCATTCGGGCGTGCCGGAGAGCACCGGCCACAGCCGCGCCATCAGGAACACGCCAGCCTTCACCATGGTGGCCGAATGCAGGAACGCCGAGACGGGCGTCGGCGCCGCCATGGCGTTGGGTAGCCAGAAATGGAAGGGAAACTGCGCGCTTTTCGTGAGCGCGCCGAGGAGGATCAGCACAAGCGCCGGGACGTAGAGCTGATGCGAACGGATCAGGTCGCCTGACCGCAGGACGTCGTCGAGGTCGTAGCTGCCGACGATATGGCCGACGATCAGCACGCCGCCCAGCAAAGCGAGGCCGCCCATGCCGGTTATGGTCATGGCCATGCGGGCGCCGTCGCGCGCTGGCTGGGTATGGTGCCAGTAGCCGATCAGCAGGAATGAGAAGATGCTGGTCAGTTCCCAGAACACGACCAGAAGGATCAGGTTTCCCGAGAGGATGACCCCCAGCATCGATCCCGTGAAGGCCAGGAAGAACATATAGAAGCGACGGACCGGATCCTCGGCCGACATGTAATATCGGGCATAGATAACGACCAGAAGCCCGATGCCGCTGACGAGCATCGCGAAAATCCAGGCGAAACCGTCCATCCTCAGGGTGAAGTCAAGCCCGAGGGACGGTATCCAGTCGATCTGAACCCGGACGGCATCTCCGCCGCTGACATCAGGATAAAGCGCCCCGGTCACGACGAGGCAGGCCAGCATGGTAACCCCGGTAATCCAGGTCGCCGGCTCGCGGGAAACCCCCGGGAATAGGACCACGGCCAGGCTGCCGACGAAGGGTAGAACGAGGATCAGCAGTAGCGGGGAAGGCATCGTTCTCCTTTGGCTGCGAGGCGTCGTCCGTTCTTAGGCCATCGATCGTGATCCGCCAACGGCGAGCGGCCGGTCATACGGTCGCGCGCTTTCTCTCGCGCTGACGACGGCAGACGAAGCCGGCATGCGCCCCTCACCCGGCCTCGCTCGGCGCGAGCTGGCGTACGAAGCGGCGCAGCAGCCCCTCGAAAACCGAGAGCGCCGGCGAGGCCGCGCACGCAGGCGCCAGCGCCCTTGATCTGTGCGGGCCGCCATTTCAGCATGCTGGAAGGCCTGAACGGCGGCCCCCTGCCCGATCTCGCCTTGCAAACGGCGGAAGGCTCATGACGATGCAACCTCGCAAACCGCTCCGTCTCGCCCTGATCGGCTGGGGCGCCATCAACCGCCGTGTCGCGGAGTTGCTGGCGGAGCGAAGCAGCGGCGACATCACCATCGCCGCTGTCGCCGTCCGCAACCCCGCCGCAGCCGGCGACATCCCAGCCAGAGCGAAGCTTATCACGGAGCCGGATGAACTCGCCGGCCTGGATCTCGATCTCGTCGTCGAAGCCGCCGGGCGTGAGGCTGTCGGCATCTGGGGTAAGGCGGCGCTCGTGCACGCTCCGGCTTTCGCCGTCGCCTCGACCAGCGCCTTCTGCGACGACGCCCTGCTCGCTCGCCTGATCGCCGCCGCCGAAAGCCGCGGCAGCCAGCTCCTGATCCCGCCGGGCGCCCTCGCCGGCATCGACGGCATCGCCGCTGCCTCCCTGCTGCCGCTCGACGAGGTCATCCACCGCATCGTCAAGCCGCCGGTCGCCTGGCGCGGGACCTCGGCCGAAAGCCTGCTCGGGCTCGACGGGATCACCGAGGCGACCGCCTTCTTCTCCGGCACCGCCCGCGAGGCCGCCTCGCGCTTTCCGCAGAACGCCAATGTCGCGGTGATCTCGGCGCTCGCCGGCATCGGGCTCGACCGCACCCGCGTCGAGCTTGTCGCCGACCCTGCAGCAGGCGGCAACGGCCACCAGCTCAGCGCGCGCGGCGCCTTCGGCAAGCTCGACATCACCATCGAGAACCGCCCGCTCGCCACGAACCCGAAATCCTCGGAGATGACGGCGCTGGGGCTGGTCCGGCTGATCGAGAACCGCGTGCGCACCTTGGTGCGCTGAACCTCCAGCGTCATTCCGCGCGGCGTCGAGGACAGCGGATAGGCGCGCGAAGGTGGCGCCGAGGGTCTCGCCCACTACATGACCGTGAAGACGCTCCCCCACAGGATGGCGATCTGAAGCCTAACCGCGCCTGACACGCCGCGACGCTTCCGGCAGGAGGCGCTCCGCGCTCGCCAGGATGCTGTCGGCAAGCGCCCGCGCCGCCGCCTGATGCGACTGCCCGCCGATCACGACGAATTCGATCGTCCCCAGCGGCGGCAGCGCGTCACGCGGCTCGACCTCGGCGAGCCCCTGCGGAATCAGGCGGGCCGAATGGGCGGTGATGCCGAGCCCCGCCACCGTCGCCGCGCGCAGACCCGCGAGGCTGCCGCTGGTACAGGCGACGCGCCAGGCGCGGCCCGCTCGTTCCAGCGTCTCGATGGCATGAACGCGCGTGATGCTCGGCGGCGGATAGAGCACGAGCGGCACCACCGGCTGCTCGGCCAGTCCCGTGCCCGGCCGGCCGGCCCAGACCAGCCGTTCCTGCCAGGCGACCTCGCCGCGCGCGTCGCCCTTGCGGCGCTTGGCGAAGATCAGGTCGAGATCGCCCGCGTCATATTGCTCGTAGAGCAACCCGCTGAGGCCCACCGTCAGCTCCAGATCGACCGCGTGATGCTGCATGGCGAAGGCGGCGAGAATCTCCGGCAATGCCGTATAGGCGAAATCCTCGGAGACCCCGAGCCTGAGACGCCCCCGCAGGGTGGAGCCAGCGAGATGACGCTCGATCCGCTGTCCCGCCTCGAGCGCCTGCCGCGCGAAGGGCAGGATCGCATCCCCGTCCGGCGTCGGCCGCACCTCGTGGGTGTCGCGCGCGAGCAGGCGCCGCCCGAGCCGCTTTTCCAGCCGCGCGACATGCTGGCTGACGGAGGACTGGCGCAGGCCGAGCTGGCGCGCCGCTTCGGTGAAGCTCAACGTCTCGCAGACCTTTAGGAAGCTCTGCAGCAGGACCGGATCGAGCGGCTTCGGATCGGGGCGGATGTTCATCATGATTCATGATATCCGATATCGCCGCCAGTCCAGATCAAAATGAACGTGAAAGAGTTTAGAAGGCGCCATCTCATCACAAGGACCGCAGATGCTCCGCCGCACCCTCGCCCGCTTCGGCATCGATCCTTATCTGATCGCCTTGATGGCCACTGTCGCGGTCGCGGCCGTGTTCCCCGCCCATGGCACTGGGGCCGAGATCGCCAGTGACGCCGTGTCCGTCGCGGTCGCCCTCCTCTTCTTCCTCTATGGCGCAAGGCTGTCGCCGCTGGCGGTCTGGGAAGGCCTGCTGCACTGGCGCCTGCAATCGCTGGTCTTCGCGAGCACCTATCTGCTCTTCCCGCTGCTCGGCCTGCTGCTCACGCGCATCTTCGGCGGCTTCCTGCCGTCCGAACTGATCGCCGGCCTGATCTTCGTCTGCATCCTGCCCTCGACCGTGCAGTCCTCGATCGCCTTCACCTCGATCGCGCGCGGCAATGTCGCGGCGGCGCTGTGCAGTGCCTCGGTCTCCAACCTCTTCGGGATGGTGCTGACGCCGCTGCTCGTCGTCCTCCTGCTCAATTCGAAAGGCGGCGGCTTCAGCACGCGTGCCGTCGAGAGCATCGCCCTGCAACTCCTGCTGCCCTTCCTGGTCGGGCAGTTGCTGCGCCGCTGGATCGGCCCCTTCCTGCAGCGCCACAAGGCGCCGATCTCGCTGGTCGATCGCGGCTCGATCCTGCTCGTCGTCTACGCCGCCTTCAGCGAGGGCATGGTCGCCGGCATCTGGTCGCAGGTCACGCTCGCCGATCTCGGACTCGTCATCATCATCGACGTCGCTCTGCTCGCCGCAGTGCTGGCGATCACGACCTTCGTCAGCCGCCGCCTCGGCTTCTCCAAGGAGGACGAGATCGCCATCGTCTTCTGCGGCTCGAAGAAGAGCATGGCGAGCGGCATCCCGATGGCGAACATTCTGTTCCCCGGCGAGGCGCTCGGCCTGATCGTGCTGCCGCTGATGCTGTTCCACCAGGCACAGCTCTTCGCCTGCGCCGTTCTGGCCCAGCGTTATGCCCGCCGTCCCGTTCAAGCAAAAACCGAAACGCCCGGCGAAGCGGATCTGGCGACCGCAAAGACCTGAACATGCCGCCCGCGCCGGGCTGGATCTTTCATCGCGCGCGGGAACAACCCGGCCGACCCGCGGTTGTTCCCCTGCACGGCAAGGCCGTCATCCTCTCCGAAACCAGAGTTCCCCGATGCGCATCGGGGAGCGATCATGGAGGCGAGACATGAAGCAGGACGACAAGACCCAGCACGAGATTCGGAAGATCGCCTACGGGCTCTGGATCAAGGACGGACAGCCCGAGGGCCGCGACCGCGAGCATTGGGAAGCCGCCAAGGAGATCTGGGCCTTCCGCAGCCATAACCACGTCCTCGACGACACCGACGATTCCGGCGCGGGCACGGCGAAGAAGCGTCGGCAGACATCCGACGCGGCCTGAGCAGCAGGCCCGCTCGTCATGAACGGGCTGAAAAGAGAATGAGCAGCGAGGCAGGCGCCGTCATCCGGCGCCTCGGCCTCAGGGGCAGATATACCCGCTTGCGTCGGGCTGGCAGCGTGCGCCCGTCGGCAACACCAGCGCCCCTCGCTCGCGCTTCACGTAATCGCCGTTCGGCAGAGTGAAGCCGCCGGTATGATCCGGCGAGACGCGTGTGCCGTCCGGCAGAACCAGCTGCCCGCCGTCGCGGACGATGCGCTTGGCGGAAGGAGCCGCAGTCTGCTGGACAGGCTGGGGCCGGGAGGAGACACAGCCGGCGGCCAGAACGGCAACCAGGCTGGCGGCAATCGAGATCCTGATCATGTGTCCATCTTTGCCGCGCCTGAGGGCAGCGTGCAACCCTGCTTACGAATTTGCGACGAACCAACAGTTCAGGCTGCACGCGGGATCGGCAGCGGTTCAAAGGGAGGCCGAAGACGTCTGCCGATTCGTTGCCGGCTACAGCAACGGATCGACACTTCACATCCGAAAGGCCGCCCGCGATCTAGCCGGCTTCGCCTGTGCGCTCTTGCGAAACCGTTGCCGACTGGCGTTCGGCGGTACGATCGAGGCATTCCGCCATCTGGGCGGTACCCCAGCCGAATTTCGAGCACTCCGCCGTGCCCACGGTGTAATCCCGCGTCGGATGCTGGGATTGAGGCGTGCTGTTGCAGCCGGTGAGAGCCAGGGTGATAATGGCAAGCGCCAATCGCATCGGGGGCCTCCTTGCTGTGGGAGCCGCGATTAAGGCGCAACCTGGCCGGTCAGTTCAACCCCGTTCCGTGCCGGTAGCTGTATCCAGCGAGCCGCAAGCCCGCCTCGCACACCGACTCTGCGGACCGCGTGGGAATGAAGAGCGCGAGCTTGACGTCGCCGGGTGGCGCTTCTCGTTCCAGATCAGCGCAATGAATTGAGAGAATGGCGGACAGGGAGGGATTTGAACCCCCGATACCCTTGCAGGTATGCCGCATTTCGAGTGCGGTGCATTCAACCACTCTGCCACCTGTCCGCGGTCGCCTTCGGTCGAAGCGAGGCGGTTACTACACAAGCCGCGTCCGGGGAGCAAGCCTCCTGCGCAGGAGAAATCCACTCTTCCCCGCCGCTTTCGCTTGACCTGCTCCGGCCTTGCGACTATCGAGCACCGTCCGGCGCGGGGAAACTCGCGCCCGATCTCTTTTGGCATGTGCGCTGCGTCGCATGTCGCAAGAGCAAGCCAGACCACGCAATCGACTGCCAAAAAGCCGTCCCGCAGGCGCTCCCACCGGAAGCGCCGTGACAGGACGGGGCCGAACATGGAGGACAAAATGTTCGCAGTCATCAAGACCGGCGGGAAGCAGTTCCGCGTCGCCGCCAACGACAAGATCACCGCCGCCAAGATCGAAGGCAACCCGGGCGACACCGTCGCTTTCGGCTCCGTGCTGATGCTCACCGAGGGTGAGAAGACCACGCTCGACGCCAAGGCCCTCTCCGACATCACCGTCGTCGGTGAAATCGTCGAGCAGGCTCGTGGCGAGAAGGTCATCGCCTTCAAGAAGCGCCGCCGCCAGAATTCGAAGCGCAAGCGCGGCTTCCGCGCCGAGCTGACCGTCATCCGCATCACCGACATCCTCACCGGCGGCAAGAAGCCGGAGATGAAGAAGGGCGATGCCTCCGCTGTGGCGCTGAAGGCCGCTTCGACCGCGACCAAGGGCAAGGCCGCTCCGAAGGCCGCCAAGGCTGCTGCGGCGGCCGAGGGCCTCGACGCCTCGAACCTCTCGCTGATCTCGGGCGTCGGCCCGACCATCGAGAAGAAGCTGCGCGCCGCCGGCATCACCTCGTGGAACGACATCGCCGCCTGGACCGAGGCCGACATCGCCAAGTGGGACGAGGAGCTCAAGCTGCGTGGCCGCGCCACCCGCGAGGAGTGGGTCGAGCAGGCCAAGGAGCTGCTCGCCGGCAAGCCGCCGCGCGCCAAGGCCGACCAGGCCGAACTGGCTTCGGGCGAGGACTACTGACGGCATCCGTCAGCGCAGATTGATCGTCGGACCCGAACCGGCTGGCTTTCGCCGCCGATTCGGGTTACAGAGACAGCACAAGTTTTGAGGTAGGGCGTTATGGCTCATAAAAAGGCAGGCGGTTCGTCCCGCAACGGTCGCGACTCCGAAGGCAGGCGCCTCGGCGTCAAGAAGTTCGGCGACCAGGCCGTGATTCCGGGCAACATCATTATCCGTCAGCGCGGCACCAAGTGGCATGCCGGCGCCAATGTCGGCATGGGCAAAGACCATACCCTCTTTGCGACGGCGAATGGCCGAGTCCGATTCACGACGAAACTCGGCCGAGCTTTCGTGAACGTAGTTCCGGCCCAAGAGGCCGCAGAGTAAAAGGCGGATAGGGAATTCTCTCGATCCGCCGGTTCCATCGAACCGAACGGATCAAGGGTTAAAAGACCCAATACGGGTCTCCCGAAGGTCAGCGAAGGGGAGATGGGACCAAAGTCCCAGCTCCCTTTTTCGTTTGCGCCGACGGAGAGACGATATGTTCCCCGAACTGACCCGCGACGATGTCTTCCGGCTCGAGACCCGGCGTCTCTGGCTGCGTTGGCCCCGCATGGCCGATGCCAATGCCATCCTGCGCCTTGCCGGTGAAAAGGCGGTGGCCGAGATGACGGCATCGATCCCCCATCCCTACCCGCCCCAGGCGGTGGAGCCCTTCATCTTCGCGATGCGCAAGGGCAACGCGCTGGGCGAGCATCTCGCGCTGGCCATTACCCCGCGGTCGAAGCCCAACGAGTTGATCGGCATGATCAGCGCGCACAGGCAGGCGACGGGCGTGCCCTTCATCGGCTACTGGCTCGGCACCCCGCACTGGGGCAAGGGCTGCGCGACCGAGGCCGTGCAGGGCCTGATCGACAGCCTGTTCTCGCTGATCGACCTGCCCGCGATCGAGGCCGATACCCGCGTCATCAACCCGGCCTCGCGGCGGGTGCTGGAGAAGTCCGGCTTCCGGTCGGAGGGCTCGTTCCTGAAGTCGCTGCCGGCGCGCGGCGGGCTGTTCCCCTGCGAGCAGTTCCGGCTCGACCGCTCGACCTGGGCGGCGCTCAAGAGCTGGAGCGCCAGCGGCTGGGCTCATGCGCCTGAACTGGAACCGGAGCCGGCGCGCGGTGCGCCCGCGCTCGGCATGCCTCCTCGCCGCCAGCAGGAACAGGCCGAGCCCTGCCCGGCCTGAAGATCTGCAACCGTCATGCTCGCCCTTGTGGCGAGCATCCACGTCTTGAACGCGGACTTGACCGAGGAAGACGTGGATGGTCGGGACAAGCCCGACCATGACGGAAGTGCAGTTTCGTCTTACTTCACGAAGGTCCCGTGCAGCTCGTCGTCGATATGCACGCGGATGATCTCCTCGAAATTCGCCTCCGACCTGAAGCCGAGCGCCAGAGCGCGCTGCGGATCGAAATTGCGCGGCCAGCCGGCGACGATCCCGTCGATCACCGGGTCCGTCACGCGCTTGATGCGCTTGACCACGTTCTCGCCGGCGACCTTGCGCAGCGTCTCGATCTGCTCGGCGACCGTGCAGGAATAACCCGGCATCGTCAGGGCGCGGCGCGGGCCGATCGCGGCCGTATCCATCGTCGCCGCGTGGATCAGGAAGCCGACCGCCGAGCGTGGCGAGGCATGCCAGTGGCGGACCTGATCGGAGACCGGCAGCACCGCCTCCTCGCCGTTCAGCGGCTCGCGGATGATGTTGGAGAAGAAGCCCGAGGCCGCCTTGTTCGGCTTGCCCGGCCGCACGCAGATCGTCGGCAGGCGGATGCCCACGCCGTCGAAGAAGCCGCGCCGCGAATAGTCGCAGAGCAGGAGCTCGCCGATCGCCTTCTGCGTGCCGTAGCTGGTCAATGGCGTGGTGAAGAACTCGTCCTCGATCTTGTCGTGGAAGGGTGCACCGAACACGGCGACCGAGGAGGTGAAGACCAGGCGCGGGGTATAGCCCTCGGCATGGCGGATCGCCTCGAAGAGATAGCGCGTGCCATCGAGATTGATCCGGTAGCCCTTGTCGAAATCGGCCTCGGCCTCGCCCGAGACCACCGCCGCGAGATGGATGATCACCTCGGGCCGCGTCGCGATCAGCTTCTCGGATTCGCCGTGGATCGAGAGATCGGAGACCACCGCCTCGAAATCGAAGGGCGCGGCCGGCGGCGGCGAGGCGACGACGACGTCCTGCGCCGTCACGCGGGTCACCGGCTTGCCGCCGAGCTGGCCGTCACGCGCCAGCCGCTCGATGAACTTGCGCCCGACCATGCCGGCGCCGCCGAGAACGAGAATATGCATCGGATCTGTCCTGAAGGTTTGCTCTGAGGTTTCGTCAGTTCGGGAGATGGCCGCCGAGATCGTCGGCGATATGGACGCGAATGATCTCGTCGAAATCACGCTCGGCGGTGAAGCCCAAAGCCAGCGCGCGCTTCGCGTCGAAGCGCGTCGGCCAGCCCGCGACAATCGCCGCCGAGGCCGGATCGGGCGCGCGCTTGATCAACTTCACTGCCTTGTCGCCGGCAATGCGGCGGAGCGCCTCGATCTGCTCGCCGACCGTGACACAGACGCCGGGCATGGTCAGGTTGACCCGCGGGCCAAGCTCATCGCGCGAGAGGCCGGCGGCATGGATCAGGAAACCGACGGCGGAACGCGGACTCGCATGGGTGAAGAGCACCTCGTCGCTGACCGGCAGCAACGCCTCCTGCCCCTGCAGCGGCTCGCGGATGATGCCGGAGAAGAAGCCGCCGGCCGAGGCATTGGGCTTGCCCGGCCTGACCACGATCGAGGGGAAGCGGATGCCGATGCCCTCGACGAAGCCGCGTCGCGAATAGTCGGCCAGCAGCAATTCGCCGATCGCCTTCTGCGTGCCGTAGCTGGTCAATGGCGTGACGTGGAACTCGTCGGAGATCGACGCGGGGAACGGCGCGCCGAAAATGCCGCTCGAACTGGTGAAGACGAGCTTGGGGGCATAGGCAGCGCCGCCCTCATGCCGGATCGCCTCCAGCAGGTTGTGCATGCCGTCGAGATTGACGCGGTAGCCCTTGTCGAAATCGCGCTCGGCCTCGCCGGAGATGATCGCGGCCAGATGGAAGATCAGGTCCGGCCGCAGCGCCGCCAATTCCCTGGCGACAGCGGCATCGCCGGCATCCTCGACGCGGATCGTCGCGCGATCGGCAAGCTCGGCCGGCAGCGCGGGCGCCACCACATCGGTCAGCGTCAGCCTGTCGATCGCCTGGCCGGCGCACTGGCCCTCGCGCGCCAGACGCTCCGCCAGCCTGCGGCCGACCATGCCGGCCGCACCCGTGATCAGGACATGCATGACGTCTCCCTATCCGGTTCGCATCGCGGGCTGCTCTTCGCGGCAACCCGTCAGGGGAACGGAGGGCGACGGCCGCCCTCCGTCCGAAAGCGCTTCAGAGGGCGAAGCCGCCATCCGCCAGATGGATCTGGCCGGTGGTGTAGCTCGACTCGTCCGCTGCGAGGTAGACGGCGAGCGCAGCGATCTCCTCGGCCGTGCCGAGCCGGCCCATCGGCTGGCGATCGATGAAGGCCTGCCGGGCGGCGGCCTCGGTCGTCTTCGTCGCCTGGGCGAGATCCTTGATGCGCTGGTCGAGCGAGGGCGACTGGATCGTGCCCGGGCAGATCGCGTTCGCGCGCACGCCCTTCTTGATGTAGTCGGCCGCGACCGCCTTGGTCAGGCCGATCACCGCCGCCTTGGTCGCGCCATAGGCGTAGCGGTTCGGGATGCCGCGCACCGAGCCGGCGCCGGACGCGATATTGACGATGGAGCCGGAGCCCTTGGCCAGCATGCCCGGCAGGAAGGCCTGGATCGTGCGGTGCATCGACTTGACGTTGAGGTCGAAGGAGAAGTCCCAAGCCTTGTCGTCGGTGTCGAGAACCGTGCCGTGATGGACGAAGCCGGCGGCGTTGACGAGGATGTCGACGGGGCCAACCTTCTCGGCAAAGGCATTGACCGCCTTGGACGAAAGCACGTCGAGCTTGCGCTTCTTCGCCTTCGGAATGCCCTCCAGCAGGGCGACATCCTTGTCGGTCGCCCAGACGGTGGCGCCCTCGGCGACGAAAGCCTCGGCGATGGCCCGGCCGATCCCCTGCCCCGCGGCGGTGACGACCGCGACCTTGCCCTTCAAACGTCCTGCCATACCCGTGTCCTCTTTCAACCGGCTTTTGCAAAGGTCTTGCGCATATGGGTCAGCCGCCGGTCGGCCATGTCCTCATGATGCGTGATGGAAAAGCCCAGCCGCTCGTACCAGCCGATGCGCTGGGTCAGCTTGGCATGGGTGTAGAGATGGACCGAAGCATAGCCGAGCGCCTGCGCCCGCTCGTCGGCGAAGCCCATCAGCGCGGCGCCCAGCTTGCGGCCCGCCGCTTCCGGCGCGACGGCCACGCTCCAGATCGTGAAATCCTCCGGCTCGATGTCGAGCACCAGCGCGGCTTCGAGCTTGCCGGCATCCTCCGCGAGCCAGACCTCGTGCTCGGCGACGACCTGCGCATAATCGGCGATGCGGGGCAGCGAGGGCACGCCGATGATGCTCTCGTTCGGCGTATAGGCAGCGTTCTTGAGCGCGAGGATCGCCGGGATATCGGCCAGCCCGGCCCGGCGCAGCGTGACAGTTCCCGCATGGCCTCCGATCTGGTTGAAGGCACCGAGCGCGAGCTTCTGCTGGCCCTGCGCGTCGAAATTCGACGGCGCCAGCCAGCGACGGAACGCCTGGGCCCGCACCGGCCATTCCCCGTCGAGCATCGAGAACCAGGCGGTGTCGCGATTGGCGCCCTTCACCACCATGTGCTGGCGGAACAACCCCTCATACTGGAAGCCGAAGCGCAAAGCGGCCCGCTTGGAGGGTTCGTTCAGGTTGTTGCACTTCCACTCGTAGCGGCGGTAGCCGAGCGAGAAGCCGTAATCGCCGACGAGATAGATCGCCTCGGTCGCCGCCCGCGTCCGCTGCAGCGCCGGGGAATAGGTGATCGAGCCGACCTCGAACACGCCATGCTCGGGCCGGATCTCCATGATCCAGAGATGGCCCTTGGCCTTGCCGTCGGCCTTGTCGATCACGGCGAGTGGTACGATGCCGGCCTTGGCCACCATCGAGTCGAGCAGCGCGCGGTATGCGTCCTTGTCCTTCGGCGGCGGGGCCGAGAGCCAGTCCCAGACGCTGTCGCGCCCGACATCGGCGGCCCAGATGTCGTCGATATGCCTGCTGACATCGAGCGGTTCGAGCCGGCAATACTGGCCTTCCAGAACCTTGGCCGGCGGGAACGGGGGGGGCGTCCAATGAAGCGTCGTCATGATGCTTCCTTCCCCTTCCAGCCGGCGAGGTCGAGCCGGATCTCCCAGCCCGCTCCGAGTTCTCCCGCAATGGCATGGGCGAGCGCTGCGCCCTCCGCTTCCCAGGCCAGCCGCTCGACCGCGTCGCTGAAATCGGAAGCCGCCGGTTGATCCTCGTCATAGATCGCGTCGAAGGCATCCATCCAGGCTTCGAGCCGGTCCGCAACCGCCTCGGAGAGCCCGACATCCTCGGCGTCGACCGCTCGACGCTTGCCCTTGGCGTCGATCTGCCAGAGGCCGCTGAGGCCAAGCCATTCCGGCGCGATCAGCAGCGTGCCGCTCATGAGCGCTCCGCGAGGTCTTTGGTGAAGAACGGATTCAGGGGCGCCGAGGCGCCGTTGCCGGCGAAGCCCTTGAAGCTGCCCTCCTCCGCGATCAGCCGCGTCGCCTCGATGAAGGCGGCCCAGGCCGCCCGCGCCAGCGCCCCGCCGATCGAGATGCGCCGCGTGCCGGTCGCCGCGATTTCAGGCACGGAAAGCCCGAAATCGCCGTAGATCAGCGTGTTCACGGGCTTGCCGCCGGCCGCAGCGACGATGGCTCCGATATCGGCCGTGGTCTTCGGGCCGGGCGCATAGAGCACATCGGCACCCGCCGCGGCATAGGCTTCGATCCGCCGCACCGATTCCTTCAGCGGCTCGGCATGGCCGGTCAGGAAGCATTCGGCGCGCGCCGTCAGCACGACGCCGGAGCCGGTCTCGTCGATCGCCTTGCGCGCCGCCTTGATCCGCTCGACCGCGAGTTCGAACGGGTAGAGCGGCTCGTCCTGGCGCCCGGTCGCATCCTCGATCGACAAGCCCGCGACGCCGGTCGCGACGCAGAGCTTGACGTTGGCGGCGACGCCGTCCGGCGTATCGGCATAGCCGTTCTCGAAATCGGCATTGACCGGCAGGTCGGGCACCGCCTTCACGATCTCGGCGATGTGGGCCAGCATCATGTCGCGCGGCACGTCCTGGTCGGCGCGCCCCTGCGTGAAGGCATAGCCGGCGCTCGTCGTCGCCAGCGCCTTGAAGCCCTGCCCGCGCAGCCAGCGGGCCGAGCCGAGATCCCAGGGATTGGGCATCACGAAGCAGCCGGCCTCGTGGAGCTTGCGGAAGGCTTCGACCTGCGGGCTCTGTGCCATGGTTTAAATCGTTTCAAATGGAGGCGGAACGAACGACTGCCATAGTGTCGAGGGTCGTATCGTTTGTCAGCCCCGAAGGCTGCGCGTCGCGCAGCGAACGCCGATGCGCGAGCGGAATGGCGTGGGTGGCGACGGCAACGGGAAAGCGCCAGTGCCGCGTGTCATCCCGCACGCGCCGCGGCGCGAAGTGCCGCTGCGCAGATGCGGGATCGTACGAAGCAAAGGCGCCTTTATCGGGCGACGATCCCGTGTCTGCGCCGCGGCATTACATGCCGCAGCGCGCACGGGATGACACCCTTTCAAACGCGACATCCCCTCAGTGGTTGTCGCGCGGAATGCCGAACTTCTTGTGAATCTTCTGGTACTTGACCGCCGGCTTGAGGACCATGCCCTCGGAGAGCTCGTCGACGATCTTGCGCTGGATCTCCTGCCAGGGCGTCTGGCTCTTCGGATACTTGTAGCCGCCCGAAGCCTTGAACGCCGCCTTGCGCTGCGCCAGCTCGTCATCCGAGATCAGGATGTTGGCGGTGCGCTTCTTGAGGTCGATGCGGACCTTGTCGCCCATCTTGAGCAGCGCGAGCCCGCCGCCGGTCGCCGCTTCCGGCGAGGCGTTGAGGATCGAGGGCGAACCCGAAGTTCCGGACTGGCGCCCGTCACCGACGCAGGCGAGCGCCGTGATGCCCTTCTTGATCAGGTAATCCGGCGGCCGCATGTTCACGACCTCGGCCGCGCCCGGATACCCGATCGGCCCGACGCCGCGGATGAACAGGATGCAGTGCTCGTCGATGGCGAGCGCCGGATCATCGATGCGGTGGTGATAGTCCTCCGGCCCGTCGAAGACGATGGCGCGGCCTTCGAAGGCCATCGGATCCCCAGGGTTCTCCAGATAGCGCTTGCGGAATTCCGGCGTGATCACGCTGGTCTTCATGATCGCGGAATCGAACAGATTGCCGGAGAGGTTGAGGAAGCCCGACTGGGCCTTCATCGGCTGGTCGTAGCTCTTGATCACCTCGCGGGCGATCGAGAAGGCGCCCTTGCAGTTCTCTTCCAGCGTCTTGCCGTTGGCGGTGATCGCGGGCTTGAGCTTGCCCTTCTCGATCAGCTCCGCGATCACGGCAGGCAGGCCGCCGGCGCGGTAGTAATCCTCGCCGAGATATTCGCCGGCCGGCTGCAGGTTGACCAGCAGCGGGATATCGTAGCCGATCTTGGTCCAGTCCTCGTTGTCGAGCTTGACGCCGATATGCTTGGCGATGGCGTTGACATGGACCGGCGCGTTGGTCGAACCGCCGATCGCCGAATTGATGACGATGGTGTTCTCGAACGCCTCGCGCGTCAGGATCTTCGAGGGGATCAGGTTCTCCCAGACCATTTCGACGATGCGCTTGCCGGTGAGATAGGCCATCTCGTAGCGGTCGCGATAAGGCGCGGGGATCGCGGCGGCGCCGGGCAGCGTCATGCCCATGGCCTCGGCCAGCGAGTTCATCGTCGAGGCCGTGCCCATCGTGTTGCAATGGCCGGCGGAAGGTGCCGACGAGGCAACGAGGTCGACGAAGCCCTTATAGTCGATCTCGCCGGCCGCCATCATCTGGCGCGCCTTCCAGACGATCGTGCCGGAGCCGGTGCGCTCGCCGCGGAAGGAGCCGTTCAGCATCGGCCCACCCGGCAGCGCGATCGCCGGGATATCGACCGTCGCGGCCGCCATGATCTGGGCCGGGGTGGTCTTGTCGCAGCCCGTCGTCAGCACGACGCCGTCGAGCGGATAGCCGTAGAGGATCTCCACCAGCGAGAGATATTGCAGGTTGCGGTCGAGCGCCGCGGTCGGCCGCTTGCAGGTTTCCTGGATCGGATGGATCGGGAACTCGAAGGGCACGCCGCCCATCTCGCGGATGCCGTCGCGGACGCGCGAGGCGAGTTCGATATGATGCCGGTTGCAGGGCGCGATGTCCGAGCCGGTCTGGGCGATGCCGATGATCGGCCGACCCGATTGCAGTTCTTCCCGCGACAAGCCGAAATTCATCGTGCGCTCGATATAGAGCGCGGTCATGTCGGCGTTGTCGGGATTGTCGAACCATGCCTTCGAGCGCAACTGCTCGGGCTTGATGCGCCGAACGGATTTCTTGCCGGGTGCCTTGGCCATCCTCGTTTCCTCTCGTTCGGCGCGGCGCTGGCGGCCGCTTGCCGATCTCACATTCAAACGATTTGAGACTAGCCATCATGCCCATCGCCTGCGGCTCGGCAAGGCCCAATCTGGCTGATAGTCATACTATTTAATCATGCTGTATGCAGCATGCAACAATCCTGCGATGCGTCGCCCACGCTTGCCAGCCGCGCCGGTTTGGCGCCAAGAAATGCCGAAGCCGGCCTTCACGCCAACGCTGCCCGAGGAAACGCGCCATGACCCTCCACGTCGTCCCCTCCTTCTCCCGCATCGGCGAGGAGAACGCCTTCGCCGTGCTGGCCCGCGCCACCGAGTTGCAGCGCCAGGGCAAGGACATCATCAATCTCGGCATCGGCCAGCCGGATTTTTCGACGCCCGACCATATTGTCGAAGCCGCGGTGAAGGCGCTGCGCGACGGTCATCACGGCTACACCCCCGCCAACGGCATCCTGCCCCTGCGCGAGGCGGTCGCCGCCGACCTGCACAAGCGCTTCGCGGTCGAGGTCTCGCCCGAGAGCGTGATGATCGTGCCCGGCGGCAAGGTCACCATGTTCATGGCGATCCTGATGTTCGGCGAGCCCGGCGCCGAGATCCTCTATCCGGACCCCGGTTTCCCGATCTATCGCTCGATGATCGAGTATACCGGCGCGACGCCGATCCCGGTGCCGATCCGCGAGGAGAACGGCTTCGCCTTCTCGGCCGAGGAGACGCTGGCGCTGATCACGCCGAAGACCCGGCTGCTGATCATCAACTCGCCGGCCAACCCGACCGGCGGCGTCACGCCCAAGGCCGAGATCGACAAGCTCGTCGCCGGCTTGGCGGCGTTTCCCGATGTCGCGATCATGTCCGACGAGATCTACGACCAGATGGTCTATGACGGCGAGAAGCATGTCTGCCTTCTCAGCTATCCGGAAATCCGCGACCGGCTGATCCTGCTCAATGGCTGGTCCAAGACCTATGCGATGACCGGCTGGCGCCTCGGCTATTCGGTCTGGCCGAAGCCCCTGCTCGACAATGCCCGCAAGCTCGCGGTGAACTCGCATTCCTGCGTCAACGCCCCCGCGCAATGGGCCGGCCTCGCCGCGCTGACCGGCCCGCAGGACGCGGTCCACATGATGCTGGCGGAGTTCGACCGGCGCCGGAAGGCGGTGGTCAAGGGCCTGAACGGCCTGCCCGGCGTCTCCTGCATCGAGCCCAGGGGCGCGTTCTACGCCTTCCCGAACGTCTCGCAGACCGGCTGGAAGGCCAAGAAACTGGCTTCGGCCCTGCTGGAGGAGACCGGCGTCGCCACCATCGGCGGCCCCGATTTCGGCGTCCATGGCGAGGGCTATATCCGCCTCTCCTATGCCAACTCGCTGGAGAACATCGAGAAGGCGCTGGAGCGGATGAAGACCTTCCTCAGCACGGCGAAGGCGGCCTGACCATGGTCACCTGCTATCTGCGCTATGTCGTCGATCCGCATAAGCTCGAAGCCTTCGAGGCCTATGGCAAGCTCTGGATCCGGCTGGTCGAAAAGTTCGGCGGCAAGCACCACGGCTATTTCATGCCGTCGGAAGGCGTGTCGAACGTCGCGCTGGCGATGTTCAGCTTTCCCTCGCTCGCTGCTTATGAGGACTACCGCAAGCGCTCCTTCGCCGATCCCGAATGCCAGGCAGCCTTCGCGATGAACGAGAAGGAGCGTTTCATCATCAGTTATGAGCGCTCGTTCTTCCGGCCGGTCTTCGAGGACGATCAGGGCGTCAAGCGCGCACCCTGAGGCCCGGCCTCAATTCCGCGCAGCGCTGGCGGTCACGCCGGGATCGACCTTGAATCTGGAAGCCTCGATCACGGCCGTGCCGATCATCGTCTTCACGGAGATGCGCACCGGCACCATCACATCGGTGCCAGCAATCGGCGCGAGCCAGGCCGAGATGTCCCGGTTCTCGGCCATGAACTTGGTGCTGGGCCTGAGCGCGCGGTGGCCGGCGATCGGGACGAAGCGCGCCTGGCAGATCGAGACCGGGCCGCTATAGCCTTCGAGCTTGACGTTGCGGGTGCCGGCGCTCGACAGCTTGATGTCGTAGCGCGCCGCGCCGTCGAAGATCGGCAGCGTGCGGTTGCAGGCGGCGTCCTTGCCCTTGCCGGTGACCGGCATCAGGAAGGCGCTGAGGGGATCGACGATATTGCGCTTGTGACTCTCGTTGAGCGGCACGCGATCGGGCTTCTCGTCGATCGGCGGCTCGATATCGATGCCGGCGACGGTGCCCTCGGCAAGCGCCATGCGGACGGTCCGGCTCTCGCTGGAATTGGCGGAGCTCACAGCGAAGGTCTTCGGCGCAAGCCTGCCGCCGACGAGGGCGCCTGTCGCCGCGCCCGAGCCGCGCCCGCCGGTGACGCCACCGGCGATTCCCGTGAGCTTGGCAGTGATGTCGAGCTTGTAGCCGGAGTTGTCGATACCGCCGCTGAGGCTCGCCGTGCCCAGGGTGATTCCCAGGAGCGAGACGTCGTAGCGCGCGTCGAGCGAGGCTGCATCGGCACTCACGCCCAGACAGGCGGCGAGGACGAGGCCTGCAAGGGTCGATGCGGCGGCGGACTTCATCCACTGTCTCCGGAACGGCGCGATCCTGTGCGGAATGCACTCTGAATCAGCCCGAATCGTGGCCGGCTTCCCCTTGTGGCGAAGCAACGACCGATTGAAGCATCGGACCCCGATCTTTACACCCCGTTAACGCTGAAGGCCATGTGAACGGCGAACGGAGTTTTCCTTGACGCAGGCCGCGCCCTTGGCTATGGAACCGCGACTTCAATTTGACTTCCGGTGCTCGCCGGCACGTCACGTGTCGGTTTTTTTGTTTGAGCGCCCCCCGGGAACGTAAGGAACGATATCATGGCCCGCCGTTGCGAACTGACCGGGAAAGCCACCCAGAGCGGCCATCTCGTGAGCCACTCGAACCGCAAGACGAAGACCGTCTTCCGTCCGAACCTCGTGAACGTCACGCTGCAGTCGGACGCGCTCGGCCGTTCGGTGCGCCTGCGGATTTCGGCCAACGCCCTGCGTTCGGTCGAGCACCGCGGCGGCCTCGACGCCTTCCTGATCAAGGCTTCGGCCGGCGACCTCTCGACGGGCGCTGCCACGCTGAAGCGCGACCTCGAGAAGAAGCTCGCCGCCAACTGAGCGGTTTGCCCTTCCGGGTTTGAATGAAGCGGCCGCAAGGCCGCTTTTTTCGTTTGAGCTGAGCTCAACCGTCATGCTCGCCCTTGTGGCGAGCATCCATGTCTTGAACACGGCTTTCGAACAGCGAAGACGTGGATGGTCGGGACAAGCCCGACCATGACGCTGTCTACGAAAGCAGCTCGAATTCCAGCAGCAGCGTGCGCTGGAGGAACGAGAAATTGTCGTCCGAGATCAGGGTGAGGATCGCCCGCCCGCCCTCCAGATGGACGGACAAGCCCTCCATATTATCGATCTCGAAGCCGAGATCGGCCTCGATCAGGCGCGGTCCGTCCAGCAACGCACCCGGCCGGATGTCGCGCCCGGCGATTCGCCTGATCCGCATGCCGACGCCGCGCAGCGGCTGGTACCAGCGCTCCAGCACCAGCATGTCGCCCGAAGGCAGGAAGGCGAGATCGGTGATGTCGTAGCCGTCATGCCGGGCGAGCTTGAACAGGCCCGGCTGAGGGCCGCCAAGGATGGCACCGAGCGTCGGCTCGTCCTCCTTGCCCGAACGCTCGGCGATGGCGATGAGAGCGCCCTTCAGCGGCCCCACAGGCATGACGCCGATCGCCTCCAGCCCGCGATTACGCGGCAGGCGCTTGAATTCACGCGGCACCGGCACGGGCCGTGCACGCGCCTCGACGCCATCACGCGCCCAGTCGAAGCGGGCGATCTCGTGCTTGCGCTCGATCCCGACGTAAGCCGTACCCTCGTGGATGCAGAGGCTCTCGGTGTCGAAGAGACCGGAGCGGGTCAGCGGCCGGCCGGAGGCGCCGAGAATCGCCGCCATCTCGGCCTCTTCGAGCCCGGCGAGCTTGCCGCCACTGGAGGCGACCTTCGCCGTCAGCCAGTAGCCGCGATCCGTGATCCCGACGAGATCGCGCCCGCCATTCAGTCGCGCCAGCCCCGAAAATCCACCGAAGCGCGGATGGCCGGACGAGAGCACGAGCCCGCTGCGGAATTGCAGCGCGCCGAAGCGGCGCTGCTCCGGCCGGCGCGGCTCGAAAGCCGCGATCGGCCGGGCCGAGACCCCGACGGGGAAGCGGGTCTGCTCGATCGCCTGCGCGGCGGCGGGCAGCGCGAACGCGCCGAGCCCTGCCAGCGCGGCGCGGCGCGTGAGACGCATCAATGCCCGCGGCGCTTGGAGCCGGACCCGGCAGGCCCGTCCTCTTCGAACAGCTCGGCGAGCTTCTCGGTCATCACCCCGCCCAGCTCCTCGGCATCGACGATGGTGACGGCGCGGCGATAATAGCGCGTCACGTCATGGCCGATGCCGATGGCGATGAGCTCGACCGGCGAGCGCGTCTCGATCTCGGCGATGACATGGCGCAGATGCCGCTCGAGATAATTGCCGGCATTGACCGAGAGGGTGGAATCGTCGACCGGCGCGCCGTCCGAGATCACCATCAGGATCTTGCGCTGCTCGGAGCGGCCGAGCAGGCGCTTATGCGCCCAATCCAGCGCCTCGCCGTCGATATTCTCCTTGAGCAATCCCTCGCGCATCATCAGCCCGAGATTCTTCCGTGCCCGACGCCAGGGCGCATCCGCCGCCTTGTAGATGATGTGTCGGAGATCGTTCAGGCGGCCGGGATTGGCCGGCTTGCCTGATTGCAGCCAGGCCTCGCGCGACAGCCCGCCCTTCCAGGCGCGCGTGGTGAAGCCGAGCAATTCGACCTTGACGCCGCAGCGCTCCAGCGTCCGCGCCAGGATGTCGGCGCAGGTCGCCGCCACCGTGATCGGTCGGCCGCGCATCGAACCGGAATTGTCGATCAGCAGGGTGACGACCGTGTCGCGGAAATTCGTGTCCGATTCCTGCCGGAAGGAGAGCGGCTGGAACGGATCGAGGATGATCCGCGGCAGGCGCGCCGGGTCGAGCGCGCCCTCCTCCAGGTCGAACTGCCAGGTGCGGTTCTGCTGTGCCATCAGGCGCCGCTGCAGGCGGTTGGCGAGGCGCGCGACCACGCCCTGGAGATGGGCGAGCTGCTTGTCGAGATAGGCGCGCAGGCGCGTCAGTTCCTCGGCGTCGCAGAGTTCCTCGGCCGTGACGACCTCGTCGAATTTCTGGGTATAGGCCTTGTAATCGGTCTGCGGGCGCTCGTTGCCGCGGCTCTCGCGCGGACGCGGGGCCTCGCCGGCCTCCTCGGATTCGGAAGCTTCGTCCTCCTCGTCCCAGTCACCGGCCGGCGCGTCGGTCGCCTCGGAGGCACCTTCCTGCAGTTCCTCGGTCGCGTCCTCGGAGACCTCGACCTCGGAACGATCGGCGCCGCTCTCCTGCTCGGATTCGCCTTCCTGCTGCTGCTGGTCTTCGGAGGACTGGTCCTGGTTGTCCTCGTCCTCGTCGGATTCGTCGCCCTGCGCGGTCTGCTCGGCCATGTCGAGCGCCGCCAGCATGTCGCGCACCGTGCGGGCGAAGCCGCGCTGGTCCTCGATCGTCTTGGTGAGCCGGTCGAGATCCGCGCCGGCCTTGGCCTCGATCTGCTCGCGCCAGAGCTCGACGACCTTCTCGGCCGCCTTGGGCGGCTTGAGGCCCGTCAGGCGCTCGCGCACCATCAGCGCCAACGCATCCTCCAGCGGGGCGTCGGCCCGGTCGGTGACCTCCTCGTAGCGCCCGCCGCGGTGGTAGCGGTCCTCCAGCATCGCGGTGATGTTGCCGGCCATGCCGGACATCCGCCGCGCGCCGATCGATTCGACGCGCGCCTGTTCGACGGCGTCGAACACGGCACGGGCCGCATCGCCCTCCGGCGCCGTGCGGCGGTGGATCGCGGCATCATGGCAGGCGAGGCGCAGCGCCATCGAATCGGCATGGCCGCGCAGGATCGCGACATCGCCGGGGCTGAGCTTGCGCGGCGGCTCGGGCAGGCGCGCCCGCTCGCCGACGAGCGAGGGCTTGTCGGCCGCGAAGACGATTTCCATCTCCGGCTTGCGTGCGATCGCCTTCATCGCGCCCGAGATCGCCCGCTTCAGCGGCTCGGCCGGGGCTTCCTTCGGCGTTCCTGGCTTGCGGTTCGAGATACTCATAGCGCCTTCGTGAAATGATGCAGCGTTTGACCGGCCACCGGATAGTCCTCCATCCGGCCGCATTCGCGATAACCGAGCCGGGGATAAAACCCCGGCGCCTGGATGCTCATCGTCGAGAGATAGACGCCGCGCGCGCCGTAATCCCTCGCCCGCTGCTCGGCCTCGGCCATGATGGCCGCGCCCCGGCCCGTGCCGCGCTGGCTCTCGTCGATCCAGAACAGATCGACATGCAGCCATTCCCATTTCAGCTCGCCGACGAGCCCGCCGAGGATCGTGCCGTCCGCATCGCGCAGGCTGATCGTCAATGGCGTGCCGTTGCGCGGGCCGACCCTGACCTGGTTATGGGCGCTGAGGCCGCGCAGCACCGCGGCACGCGTCTCGTCCTGCTCGGGCTCGACCGTGATCGCGACCACAACCCCTCCTAGCGCGAACGCCCGTCATAGGCGGTCGGCGACAGTTCGGTCGGCTCGACGCCAGCGAGGCAACGCACATTGACCGCGACCATCGGCGTGCCGTCGGGCCCATTCGCCTTGGCGAAGGATTCGATGCCGCAGGTCTCGCAGAACAGATGCTGGATCTTCTGCGTGTTGAAGCGGTACTCGGTCAGCGCATCCTCGCCCTTGGTGAGCGTGAAGGCGCTGGCGGGCGAGAACGCGAGGATCGAGCCGCGGCGCTGGCAGTAGGAACAATTGCAGGTAAGGGTCTGTCCGAGATCGGCTTCGACCTCATAGGCGACCCGCCCGCAGTGACAGCTTCCCTGATACTGCGCCATGGCTCGTGTCCTCCCGTTAGCTGAGCACCACGTTCGCGGCGCTTTCCGGCAGTTCCTTGCCGAAGGAGCGCTGGAAGAACTCGGCCACCAGCGTCCGCTCCATCTCGTCGCACTTGTTCAGGAAGGTGACGCGGAAAGCGAAGCCGATATCGCCGAAGATCGCCGCGTTCTCGGCCCAGGTGATGACCGTACGCGGGCTCATCACGGTCGAGAGATCGCCGTTCATGAAGGCGTTGCGGGTGAGATCGGCGACGCGGACCATCTTGTTGATGACATCCTTGCCGTCCGGCGTGCCCTGGTAATGCTTCGACTTCGCCAGGACGATCGCGACCTCGTTGTCATGCGGCAGGTAGTTCAGCGTGGTGACGATCGACCAGCGGTCCATCTGGCCCTGGTTGATCTGCTGGGTGCCATGATAGAGGCCGGACGTGTCGCCGAGGCCGACCGTGTTGGCGGTGGCGAACAGGCGGAAGGCGCCGTGCGGGCGGATGACGCGCTTCTGGTCGAGCAGCGTCAGCTTGCCGGACTGCTCCAGCACGCGCTGGATCACGAACATCACGTCGGGGCGGCCGGCATCGTATTCGTCGAAGACCAGCGCGATGTTGTTCTGCAGCGCCCAGGGCAGGATGCCGTCCTGGAACTCGGTGATCTGCTTGCCTTCCTTCAGCACGATCGCGTCCTTGCCGACGAGGTCGAGGCGCGAGACGTGGCTGTCGAGGTTGACGCGGACGCAGGGCCAGTTGAGGCGGGCAGCGACCTGCTCGATATGGGTCGACTTGCCGGTGCCGTGATAGCCCGAGATCATGACGCGGCGGTTATGCGCGAAGCCGGCGAGGATCGCGATCGTGGTGTCGCGGTCGAATCGGTAATCCGGGTCGAAGTCCGGCACGTGCGGATCGGCTGCGGAGAAGGCCGGCACCTCGAGATCGGAATCGATCCCGAAGGTCTCGCGCACCGACAGCTTGATGTCGGGCAGGCCGGGCGCAGTCGTCGTCGTCATCATCTTGTCTCCAGGCAAAGGGCCATGACCGGAATTCGCCGGTTAACCCAGAGCCGACCGAGAAGGGAGGCGGATCGTCCCTCATTAGAGCGAAAGACCGGAGGCGGCAATTCGCAAAGCTGCACCCCGGCCCTCGCAAAGGGCATGCCGGCTCAGTGTCGAGCGCGGCCGGCAATCCCGGCGAGAAGCTCCTTCACGATCGCGGCCGAGCGGGCTGCGCCGTCCCGGTCGATCAGCAGGGCCGGGGGCAGGGCTCCCATGGCCTCACCGACGGCATCCGCCAGAGCCACCGCATCCCCGACGAAATCCCCGGACAGACGGAAGCATCGCGCCAGCCCCGCCCGCTCCATCGCCTCGGCCCTGACCGTCTGCTCGGTCTCGTTGCCGGCATCGAAGGGCACGACGATCGCCGGCCGCCCGGCCGCGACGAGATCGAGCACGGTGTTGTAGCCGGCCTGGCTGATCGAGACCGCGCAGCCGGCAAGGAGAGCGGGAAAGTCCGGCCGAGCCCGCTCGATCACGACTTTCTCGGGAGCCTCCGTCGCAAGCAGCGCGAGATCGGTATCCGCCATGCCACGCCCGGCCAAAAGCCGCCAACGACGTCCTGAGCGGTCGAGGCGCGCCGCAGCGACTGCGCTAGCGAAAAGCGGCAGGGCCGCGGCCGAGCCGCCGCCGGAGACGATGACCTCGCTGTTCTCCAGCGCGATGCCGGCAGGCCGATCATCGGCGAGATAACCGGTATAGCGCAGCTTGGCCGCCAGCCCCTCGCCCACCGGCCACGACCGGTCGAGCGGCAGGAAACCGGCATCGCCATGGACCAGGACCGCATCGAACATCCCAGCGATCCGATCCTCCGCCTCGGCGATTCGGTCCGGCCTCGGCGTCACCAGAACGTCGCGCACCGAGGAGAGCACGAGCGTCTCGGGCCGTGCCGACTTCGCTACGGCGATCAGCGCGAGGAACTCGGCGGCCAGTTGCCGTCGCCCGAAGGGGAAATGCTCGACGATCACGACATCCGGCCGCAACCGCGCCGCCAGCTCTTCAAGCATGGCGACGCGGGTGGTCCTTCGCTCCGGGTCGATCGGCTGCCCGTTCTCATCGAGCAGCGTGCGGAAATCCGTGCCTTCGGTCCTGATCGGCGGCAATTGCACGAAGGCGAAGGGTTCATCCTCCATGGCGCGCAACGGCATCCCGCCGCTGGCGAGCGTGACGGAAAGCCCGCCCTGCACCAATGCTCGCGCGAGATTCGCGGCCCGGACCAGATGGCCGCTGCCGAGCAGATGCGTCACCGCGATCAGGACGGAAGCGCTCATGCCCCTTCGCCCGCCGAGCGCTTCAGCATCGTCGCGACCCGATCGAGCCCCGCCTGAGCAGAAAAGGCTCCCGTCAGCCGCGCATAGGCCGCCTCGCCCAGCGTGGCGCGCTTCTCAGGCGCCTTCGCCAGATCATTCAACGCAGCAGCGAGCGCCGCGACATCGCCCGGCGGCACCAGCAGGCCCTCGACGCTATCACGCACGAATTCCGGGATTCCCGCGAAATCCGTCGCGACGATCGGCAGGCCCTGGCTCGCGGCCTCCATCACCACATTGGGCAGGCCGTCGCGGTCGCCATCGCCAGCCTCCTTGGAAGGCAGCACGAAAAGGTCGGCCGCCCGCAAAGCCGCGATGACCTCATCCTGCGCCTTCGGCCCGGCCCAGACGATCCGGTCGTCGAGCCCGAGCGCCTGCGCCTGCGCCTGCAAGGCCTTCAGCCTCTCCCCGCCGCCGATATGCGTCAGGCGCCAGTGCAGCGTGCGGGGCAGCTTGGCCAGCGCGTCCAGAAGGTCGTCAAAGCCCTTCTTCGCCACCGCGCGCCCGATGGTGACGAAGCGCACGGGATCGTTCGCGTCCGAGCCGTCCCGTGCCGAGCGCGATCCCGGCGCCGGAAAGCGCGCGAGATCGAGCCCGTGATAGACCAGCGCAACCTTGTCCGGCCGGTCGGAGAGGCGCTCCAGCTCGCGATGCCCATCGCGGGTGCAGGTGACACCCCAGGCGGCAGAGGCGATCTTCTCGCGCTTTTCCCAGTCTTCCGTCGTCCAGATATCCTTGGCATGGGCCGAGAACGACCATGTCAGGCCGCCGAGCAAGGCGGCATAGCGGATCACGGAAGCCGGCGTGTGCAGGTAATGCACATGCAGGTGCCGGATATCATCGGGCAGTTCGCGCGCCATCACGCAGGCCTGCCCGAAGCGGCGCCAGCGATTGCGCGTCCGGTCGCGCGCGAGGTCGCGCAGGAAGACCGGCAGCAGTCGCAGCAAACCCGGCCTCAGCAGGGCCGCCAGCATGCCGCGCGCCACGCGAACCGGCTCGTCATGCAGATATTCCGGCAGATAGCGCACCGGCGCCGTGATCTGATGGTGCATCAGATGCTTCGCCGCATCGGTCGGATGGCGCAGCGACCAGATTTCGAAGGGGAGGCTGCGCTGCTGCAAGCCGAGCAATTCCTGCGCGATGAAGGTTTCCGACAGGCGCGGATAGCCCTTCATCGCCACCGCGATGCGCGGCGCCTTGCCCGCTGTCATCGCCGCCCGATCAGCATGAAGCGCGTATAGTTCTTCGTCGGCCGGGCGCCGGCAAACCAGACCTCGGACAGCCCCGCCTGCTCGCGGAAGGCATCAAGCGAAGGCACGCAGCTGCGGTGGTCCGGCTCGCGGAAGTAGTCGTTGGACTGGAGCACGAGCGGCAGGCCCTTGGGCAAGGTCGCGAGCCAGCCCGGCACATCATCGAGATGCTCGCAGCTCGTGTTGATGACGAGGCCCGGCGCCGGCGACTGGGCCGCGAAATCCATTGCCATCATGTCCGCAGTCATCGCCCGGAACCGCCCCGCCTGAACATGGCGATGGTTCAGGATCTCCGCGATCGGCGCGCAGGTCGGATCGATGTCGAGGCTGACGATCCCGGGAATCGCAAGCCCTTCATCGTCGAGCAGCAGCGCGCCGAGCACGCCGTACCAGGCGCCGAGCACCCAGACCGGTCCCGCGGGCTTGGGGTAAGTCTCGGCCAGCGCCTCGACCAGCCACTGCTTCGAGGCGATCTGCTTGTGGTTGCAGGCGATCGACAGATCGGGCGGCGCGCCCTTGCCATAGAGCCGCGCGATATCGCCGACGACGCGGTTGCCCGAGAGCGCTGCCATGCCGCGCAGCAGATCGTGAAAAGCCTCTTGAGGCGGTTCGGGCGTCATGGGTCGATCGTCATCCGGAGAAGGCGGCGGACCATAGACATGCGCGCCCGCAAAAAACCAGCCGCCCGCGCAAGGATCAGCCCTTTTCGCCGGTCTCGCCCTGCTCCTGCACCACTTCTGCCGATGTGGTCGCCTCGCCGCCGGCCACCACGGGAACCGGCACCGCCACGTCCTCGCGCTTGCGGCGGGCGATTTCCGGCGCGCTGGCGAAGCCATAGGCGGTCAAAGGCTTCTCGCGCCCCTTGATCGCGATCTTCAGCGTCGTCGTGCCGGCATAGCTGCGCCCGCTCGCCCGGATCGTGTCCTCGGAGACCACGACATCGGCGAGCACACGCCGAGTCGCCGATTCGAGCTGGCTCGCGACCATCACGGTCTCGCCGACCGTAATCTCGCGCCGGCCGAGATTGTCGTTCTCGACCGCGCCGGTGATGGCGTCGCCGGTATGGATGCCGATGCCGATCCGCAGCGGCAAAGGCAGCGCCGCACCGTATTCCCGGTTGAGCGCATCGACCGCGCGCACGATGTCGCCGGCAGCCGCGATCGCGGCCTGTGCCCCGCGTGCCGGCGGGCCTTCGAGACCGAACACCGCCATGAAGCCGTCGCCATAGAAGGCGTCGATGCGCCCCTCATGCGCCGTGATCGCCTGCCCCATCTCGTCGAAGAAACGGTTGAGCAGGCCGATCAGCTCGCGCGGCAATTGCCGTTCGGAGAGAGCGGAGAACGCCCTGAGATCGGCCACCACCACGGTCAGGCCGCGCTTGCCCGCGGCATCGTCGATCTCGAACGGGCGCGCCGCGCCGGCATTCAATCGCGACGCCAGCAGGATCTGCACCTGAAGATCGTCGCGCGGCCTGATCTGGCAGGCGAGCCGGACACCGTCCGGCGCCGAGATCCGCCGCAGCAGCTTGGCCTCGTTCGGACCCGGCTTCGGCAGCTTGTCGTTGCCGTCCATCACCAGCACGCGGCAGGTGGCGCAGCGCGCCCGCCCGCCGCAGAGCGCGGCATGGGGAATGCCGAAGCGCCGGAACATCTCGAGCACGGTCGGCCCCGGCGCCAGCCTGCGCGTGCCGTGGCCGACGAAGCGCACCGTGATCTGGCGCGTCGTGCGGACCCTGATCTCGCGAATGCCGATGAACAGCAGGAAGGAAGCGACAAGGCCGTAGAAGGCGCCTTTGCCCCACATCACGTCGCGGGCGAACATCGCGGCCTGCGCGTCGCTGACCAGCTCGGCCGGCATCGCCATCTGCTCGGCCTCCCGCGCTCCGACGGAGAAGCCGATGATGGCCAGGAGCGGGACCAGGATCGCCGCCAGCAGGAACGGGTCGCGCCAGTGGCGATAGCTGTCGCGGGCGCGCAGCATGAAATGGATGCCGATGATGCCATGCGTCCAGACCAGCAGCAGCAGCAGCGACTGCGTCAGCGCCAGCCCCGGCCAGAGCCGGCGCAGGACCGAGCGGTAGCTCTCGTCGACGCCGAAATAGATGCCCATCACCCGCGTGCTGATGATGTGGTCGACCAGCAGCAGCGGAATGGCGAGGCCGAGCGCGATCTGCAGCATTTCGCGCAGAGGCATCTTGAAGGTGCGCCGCTGCACCACCCTGAGCAGCGCGAAGACCGGGTGGACGATCAGCGCGCCATAGAGCGCGGCCGTCCCGGCCCAGGAATGCCAGAAGCCATAGCGCCAGTCCTGGACCTTCTCCATGGCGCCGACACCGAGGATGCCGACGGCATGGTTCAGGAAATGGGTCGTGGCGAAAACAAGCAGGATCAGCCCGGAGACGAACCGGATGTCCCGACTCCAGGACGAGACCTGGTCCATGCTCGCACCCATGCCGCCGCGGGTTGCGCCCGTGCGGTTCGTGCCTGCGGCTTGCGGCCGGTTCATGCGATGATGGACCTCGTCAAACGGTTTCGTGCTCGCGCAGCAGGACGGAGGCAAGCCTGTGGACCCGGCCGGCCAGATCCCGGCAGACGGCGAGGCTGAATTCCGGCACCGTCTGGAGCAGCTCGAAGAACAGGTCCTTCGGAATCCGCAGCGCCAGCACCCGCGACTTCGCGCTGATGGTGGCGATGAAGGGCTGGCCGCTCAGCAGGGACACGTCGCCGGTGATGCTGCCGGTGTCCTTGACGAAGCGCCGCTCCTCGCCGCTCTCGCTTGGTTGCAGGATTTCGACCTCGCCTTCCAGGATCACGTAGACGCCCTCGAGCTTCTCCTGCGGGCTGATCAGGACAGCACCGGGCTCGAATTGCAGCCGCTCGCCCATCAGCGCGACGAGCTTGAGCCGCGATGCCGGCATGTCCTGGAACAGCGGCAGGCAACGCAGGCAGCCGATATCGGTTTCCAGACTCATGATCGCGCCTCCATTCGCCCAGTGTTCTCGCGCCCAGTGTCCTCGCGCCCGGTGCTTTCGAGGCGCGACGCCCGATCATTGGCCGCATCGGGCCTGCCCGGCGCCTCGACCGTGCCCGTCGCTCCGTGGAACAGCACCCGCAGCGGGACCTCTCCCGCAAGGTTAGCATCTCCGACCAGAAGAAACAGCGTCATGCCCGCGCAATAGCTGTGCAGCCGGGCGACGATCTCCCGCGGCTCGTCCGAAATCGCGAGCAGAGAGGATATGTCGAGCACCGCGATCTGCGGCGCCTTGACCAGCGCCTGGACCAGCGGCACGGCCTGTCGCAGCCGGACCGGCAGGAAACGCCCGCGGATGCCGCTCTCGGTATCGAGGCCGAGCCGGTAGAGCGCCTCGCCCAGCCCTGAGCGGGCGAGCGCCTGCAGCACGATCTCGCCGACCTTGCGGGCGGCATCGGGCACGCCGTAGCCGATGCGCCCGAACATCAGGTTGTCGCGCACGCTGGCGCCGACCATCACCTTGTCGGGATCGTAGAAATCGACATCCTCGACCGCATCCGCCGGCAGATGCTTGCGGAAGCTTTCCCGCGCCCGCAGGATGCGTCGCTCGAGGCGCGCATCGATCAAGTTCAGCCTGTGCTTGGGCTCGATATAGCCGAGCGCCAGCGCGACGAGATCGCGCTCGGTCTCCTGGTCGAGCGGGTTGCGCATGTCGTGCTTGGCCAGCAGCGCGGCGAGCTCGTTCAGGCGCTCGAACTCGAAATTCGCGCCGAAGGAATAGCGCTCGAACAGCGCATGACCTTGCGGCAGGCCAGCGAAGATTTCGACCACCGTCGCGACGATGCGCGCGCCCATCTCGGCCAGCGGCTCGACCAGCGCCTCCGCTTTCAGGATCGACTGGGCATAGGGCTCGAACAGCAGGGTCGTGCTGTCGAAGCGCGTGCTGGTCCGCGTGCCGAAGATCAGGTTCTCGACGATCGGGGCGTTGCGGTTGTAGCGGTCGAGCACGAAGGGCTCGATCAGGTCGCCCTGCTTGATCCGTGTCAGCTCGGCCGCGACCACGCGTCGGGCCGCGATGATGCGCTCGATCGCCTGCTCGCTGACCGGGCGCATCACCTTGCCGCCAAGCCCGAGCTCGTAGACCTCCTGCGTGCAGCCGAAGACGTCGAGCAATTCGTGGATGCGCGCCGCGAGTTCGGCGGTGTCGGTGACGCCGACCCCGGCATAGTCGGTCCAGTCCGCCTCGAACGGGAAGGGCGAATTGCCCGAGCGGATCGCCTCGACGAAGCGGTGATGCTCCGGTGCGGAGACCGCGCCGCCGGCCTTGAGGTCCGGGCGCCGGCGCCGCAGCGGCAGCAGGATGTTGTCGCGCATCGAGCCGGCGATGAGCTCGGGTTCGTCGCCGGAATAGCCGATGATGTGGCTCGCCCGCTCGACCGACATCCCCGCCAGCGGTTCGCCGTCGATCAGCACACGGCCGGTATAGCTCGTCGCCTGCCGGCCGAGGATCCGGCCGAGCACGTCCTTGCCGCCGCCCGGCGGGCCGATAACCGCCACCAGGCCCGGCCGCGCCAGGCTGAACGAGAGCGGCGTCAGCAGCGGCTGGCCGCGATTGTCCAGCATCTGCACGGATTCGAGCCGGATCTCGCCCTTTTCCGGCAGGGCCGCGACGCCGTCCTCCTCGTCGAGGACGAGCGTCTCGTCGCTGTTGAACTGCGAGATCACCTGATCGTACTTGATCGTCACGTCGTTGCGCTGCTGGTCCCAGTCGATCAGCTCCTTGATCGGCGGCGGCAGGTCGCGATAGGCGGCGATCACCGCGACCAGCTGGCCGATATCGAGCCGCCCCTGCAGGGCGAAGAAGCCGCCGATCGAGTAGAAGAAGAAGGGCGTGATCTGGGCCAGCAGGTTGTTGAGGAACTTGACCGCGAATTTCCGCTTGTAGAGCGCATAGCGGATGTCGAAGAGCCGCCCGAGCCGCCCGGCGATGTCGGACTGGACATAGGCCGTCGCGCCATGGCCCTGGATCATCGGCCCGGCATCGACGATCTCGCCGATCCGGCCTGCGAGCTGGCGCGAGGCGATCTGGCGCTCGCGGCCGAGCCTGAGCTGCTCGCGCCTGAGAATCGGGATGATGATCGCCTGCACCAGCACGATCAGCAGCGCGATCGAGCCCAGCCAGAAGCTCTGCGCCATGATGAAGATCAGCGCCGTCAGCGCCTGGCTGAGCAGGAAGACAGGCTGGATGAAGGCATCGCCGACGAAGCCGCCGACGGGCTCGACCTCGTCCTTGATCATGCTGGCGATCTCGGCCGGCTTGACCGCGCGGATCTCCTCCGGCCGGAAGCGCATCAGCTGGCTGAACAGATCGTAGCGCATGCGCCTGAGCATGCGCTCGCCGAGGATGCCCTTGCGCACGTTGATGACGTATTTGAAGGCGCCGTTGATCAGGACCAGCAGCAGGAAATAGGTGCTGAGGCCGACGAGCAGGCCATACTGGCCGACCTGGATGCCCTCCGACAGCCTGTAGCTCGCCCCACCCAGCCAGGACGGCAGGTGCAGGGTGAAATCCATCAGCGTCGCGGTGGTCTTGCCGTCCTTGAAGGCGCCGCCCTGGATCGCATCGTTGACGATGCGCTTGGGCACGTCGAAGGAGGCCCAGTTGAACGGGATCGAGACAAGGATGATCAGCAGGACGACGATCTGCTCGGCCCGGCTCTTCTGCCAGATATAACGGAAGAGATTGGACTCCAAAGGGCAACCCTGTACCGAAGCGCTCGCGGCGCGGTCCCGACCGGGTCCGGCGGGCCCGAAGCGACCATATGTGGTGAGGTTGCGGCCGAGTGCAATGCGCGCCACGCTGTGGCCATGCCGGCATTGCAGAGCGAAGGCGGCATCCATCGTCGGGGGTAGCGTGAAAAGGACAGTTGCGTCGGGAATGCTGTGCTGCGCGGCCGCGATCGGTCTCGTCGGCCTATTCGTCGTCTCGGCCCGAGCCGACCCCGCCCAGCGCATCCTGCACGACGGCTTCGAACAGGGCGGTTTCGCCCCCGAAGGCGGGCTATTCTACAAGGACAATCCCGAGCAGCGCTCCGGCCGCGCGATTTTCGGAGATGCCGCGCCCTATAGCGGCGCGGGCGGCCTGACCCTGATCGCGACGCCGTCCTGTCTTCCGCGCGCCATCGGCTGCAGCGAGCGGGCCGAGGTCTGGGAGCGCCCGGAGGTGCTCGTCCCCTTCCGCAGCGCGGTCTGGTACGGCTTTGCGCTGCGCCTCAACGATCCGCTCGCCCAGGACGATCGCAGATATGTGATCGCCCAGTGGAAGCGCGAGATCCTGCCCGAGGCCGTCGGCGACTATTCACCCTTCCTGGCGCTGCGCCTTTATCGCGGCCGCCTCGGCATCACCGTCGAGACCGACCTGATCCCCTCCTACCCGATCGGCGGCAGCGAGCGCCCCGAGGGTTGCCTGCCGGGCGAGGCCCTCGTGATCAGCCGCACCGAAGCGCAGCAGACCCGTGCGCTGGTCGCCATGGAAAGCGGCACGACCACGGAGAACTACCCGAGCTATTTCAATGCCTGCGCACCCGGAATCCGGGTCAAGCATCATGCCGACTTGCCCTCGGCGCAGCAGGGTTGGATCGATTTCGTCGTCCGCTCCAAGCCCGGCCCCGACGGCGACGGCCATATCGAGATCATCGCCGACGGCGTCCATATCGCGACCGTCACAGGCCATATCGGCCATAGCGGCCCGGGGCTCGACGACAACCAGTATTTCAAGATGGGCCCCTATCGCGCCCCGGCCCCGCTGCCCTGGAGCATCAGCTACGACGACTTCCGGCGCGGTCCCCGTTGCAGCGATGTCATCCGCATCGGGCAATGCCCGCCGGAACCGCAAGCGTCGAAAGCGATTGGCAAGTTGCCGCTTTCGACGTCTAGTGACGTCAGGAAAGGTGAAGGGCCCTAGGCCCCAGGGGCACATCGTTTCGGACTATGGACATCCTGCGCATCAGCGACCTGCGTATCGGCTTCACGATCCACGGCCTGGCCCGTGACGTCGTGAAGGGCGTCAGCCTGCGCGTCCCCGCGGGCAAGACCGTCGCGCTCGTCGGCGAATCCGGCTCCGGCAAATCGGTGATCTCCCAGGCCATCATGGGTCTCCTGCCACGCGCCGGCGGGATCACCGGCGGCGAGATCCTGTTCCGCGACCCGCAGGCCCCCGAGACCGTCGTCGACATCGCGACGCTGCCCGCCGAAGGCAAGGGCATCCGGGCGCTGCGCGGCGGGCGGATCGGCATGATCTTCCAGGAGCCGATGTCCTCGCTCTCGCCGGTCCATACCATCGGCAACCAGATCGAGGAGGCGCTGCTCCTGCACCGACCGATGCCGAAGCCTGAGGCGCGCGAACTGATCGAAGCGATGCTGAAGCGTGTCGGCTTCAAGAACCCGAAGCGCGCCTTCGGCCTCTATTCCTTCGAGCTCTCGGGCGGGCTGCGCCAGCGCGCCATGCTCGCCATGGCGCTGATCTGCCAGCCAGCCCTGCTGATCGCCGACGAGCCGACGACCGCGCTCGACGTCACCATCCAGGCCCAGGTGCTCGACCTGATGCGCGATCTCCAGGCCGAGATGGGCATGGCGATCCTGCTCATCACCCATGATCTCGGCGTCGTCGCCAACATGGCCGACGAGGTGGTGGTGATCTTCCACGGCGAGATCATGGAGCGCGGCACGGTCGAGGATATCTTCCGCCGCCCCCGCCACCCCTATCTCAGGGCCCTGCTCGACGCCTCCCCGCATTTCGACATGCAGGACGGCGAGCGGCTGGTCGCCCTCAGGGAAGCCCGCCCGCGCCCGGCCGTCGCCGCGCCGCCACCGAAACCCGCGGCAGACGCCGCCCCCCTCCTCAGCGTCCGCGGCCTGCACAAGACCTATGTCACGGGCTCGCGCAGCTTCTTCGGCAAGGGCAACCAGACCAGCGTCAAGGCCGTCAACGATGTCGGCTTCGACATCAGGCGTGGCGAATGCCTCGGCCTCGTCGGCGAGAGCGGCTGCGGCAAGACCACGGTCAGCAAGATCATCATGCGCGCCGTCACGCCCGATTCCGGCGAAGTGATCTTCGACGATGGGCGCGAGCGGGTCGACGTGCTCGGCCTAGAGGGCGAGGACCTCCGCAAGTTCCGCCCGCGCGTCCAGATGATCTTCCAGGACCCGGTCTCGTCGCTGTCACCGCGCATGACCGTGATGAACATCCTGCGCGAGCCGCTGGTCATCCATGGCCGCGGCGATCAGGCCGGGCAGGACGAACGGGTGCGGACCCTGATGCAGGATGTCGGGCTCGATATGCGGTTCCTCAACCGCTATCCGCATTCCTTCTCCGGCGGTCAGCGCCAGCGCATCGGCATTGCCCGCGCCCTCGCGCTCGACCCGGACCTGATCATCTGCGACGAACCGGTCTCAGCGCTCGACGTCTCCGTGCAGGCGCAAATCCTCAACCTACTCAAGGACCTGCAGGCCGAGCGCGGCCTGACCTTCCTGTTCATCTCGCATAATCTCGCCGTGGTGAACTACATGGCGGACCGGATCGCGGTGATGGCCAATGGCCGGATCGTCGAGCTGGCGCCGCGCCACGCGCTCTTCGACCGCCCCGCCCATCCTTACACGAGGGCGCTGCTGCGCTCCGTGCCCTTCGCCGATCTCGACCGCAGGCTCGACTTCAAGCTGGCCGCGCCCGGCGGCGCCTCCGACGACAGCCATTGGGACAAGGCCTTCAAGGCAGGGCCCGACGAGGGCACCCTGACGCATCTGCCGCTCGGCGACGGCCATTTCGTACTCGCGCGGCCCAATGCCGATATGCGGGAGCTGGTGCCATGACGCGCCGTGCCCCGCACCCGACCCGCCGCACTGCATTGCTACTCGGCTCCGCCGCTCTCGCGGGAGCCGCCCTGCCGCGCCGCGCGCAGGCCGCGCCGTTCTCGGGCACTGCGATCGACAGCCCGTTCTTCGCGGACCAGGTCGCCGCCGGCACCCTGCCACCGGTCGCTGCGCGCCTGCCGGCCAATCCACGCATCATCGATCTGGCGACACTCGGCCGGCAGCCCGGCCGCCATGGCGGCAATATCCGCATGCTGATGGGCGACCAGCGCGACATCCGCATGATGACGCTCTACGGCTACACCCGCCTGATGGTCTATGACGACGATCTGGAGCTTGTGCCGGACCTGCTCGAGAGCTGCGAGGTCGAGGATGGCCGCATCTTCACGCTCAAGCTGCGCCAGGGCCATCGCTGGTCGGATGGCTCGCCCTTCACCACCGAGGATTTCCGCTACTGGTGGGAGGATATCGCCAACAACAAGCGGCTTTCGCCGGGCGGCCCGCCCCAGGCCCTGTTCTCGGCCAATGAACCGCCGCGCTTCGAGATCCTGAGCGAGACGGAAGTCCGCTACAGCTGGAAGACGCCGAACCCGATCTTCCTGCCGGCGCTGGCGGGCGCGCAGCCGACCTACATCTTCATGGCCTCCGGCTATCTCAAGCAGTTCCACGAGCGCCACGCCCCGAAGCACGAACTGGCCAAGCGGGTGAAGGAGCACCATGTCCGCGACTGGGGCGCGCTGCACGAGCGGCTCTCGCGCATGTACCGGCCGGAGAACCCGAAGCTGCCGACGCTGGAGCCCTGGCGCAATACCACGCCCCTGCCGGCCGAGCAGTTCGTCTTCGAGCGCAACCCCTATTTCCACCGCATCGACAGGAACGGTCGCCAGCTCCCCTATACCGACCAGGTGACGCTGACGATCGGCACAAGCTCGCTCATCCCGGCCAAGGCCGCGGCCGGCGAGTCCGACCTCCAGGCCCGCTATATCCGCTTCGACAACTACACCTTCCTGAAGGAAGCCTCGAAGCGGATGAATTTCGACGTCAGGCTCTGGAAGCGGGCGGAAGGCGCCTATTTCGCCCTGCTCCCCAACCTGAACGCCATCGATCCAGTCTGGCGCGACCTCAACCGCGATGTCCGCTATCGCCGGGCGATCTCGGTCGCGATCAACCGCAAGGACGTCAACAAGGTCATCTTCTTCGGGCTGGCGCGCGAGAGCGGCAACACCGCCCTGCCCGAAAGCCCGCTCTACGACGCCAAGCTCGCCGCGCTCTGGACGCAGCACGACCCCGCGCTCGCCAACCGCCTGCTCGACGAGATCGGCCTGACCAAACGCGACGACGACGGCATCCGCCTGCTCCCGGACGGGCGCCGGCTGGAGTTCACCATCGAGACCGCCGGCGAGAACACCGAGGAAACCGACATACTCGACCTGCTCAAGCAGGATTTCTTCGATGTCGGCATGAAGATCTATCCCCGCTCGACCCAGCGCGACGTCTTCCGCCGCCGCATCCTCGCCGGCCAGACGGTGATGTCGGCCTGGGCCGGCATGGACAATGCTCTGGTCACCTCGGACATGGAGCCGGATGCCTTGGCGCCGACCTCTTCCGCCCAGTTCCAGTGGCCGCGCTGGGGCCAGTTCGTCGAGAACAGCGGCCGCGAAGGCGAACGGCCGGCCCTGGCGGAGGTCAACGAGCTCGTGCGGCTCTACGAGGAATGGCGCGTCAGCTCGACCCGCGACCAGCGCCGCGCCATCTGGCACAAGATGCTGGCGATCAATGCCGAGCAGCTCTTCAGCATCGGCGTGATCAACAGCACGCTGCAGCCGATCGTCGTCTCCAGGGACCTGCGCAACGTGCCCGAGAAAGGTCTCTACAGCTTCGAGCCCGGCGCCTTCATCGGCCGCTACATGCCCGACACTTTCTGGTTCGACCGAGCCGAGACCAAGGCCTGACGCGTGCTGATCCGCTACATCCTCAAGCGCATCCTGCTCATGATCCCGACGCTGATCGTCACCAGCGCGCTGATCTTCACCGTCATCAACCTGCCTGAAGGCGATTATTTCGAGACGCTCGCCGCCGAGATGCAGGCCCAGGGCGAGAAGGCGGACATGAGCCGCATCGAGTTCCTGAAGAAGGAATATGGCTTCGACAAGCCCCCGCTGGAACGTTACGTCCGCTGGGTCGCTGGCCTCATCCAGGGCGACATGGGCTATTCCTTCGAATACCAGCGCCCGGTGCGCGAGATCGTCGGCGACCGCCTGCTGCTGACCATGATCGTGTCCTTCGCCACCATCATCTTCACCTGGATCGTCGCCTTCCCGATCGGCATCTACTCGGCGACGCACCAGTACAGCTGGGGCGATTACGGCCTTACCTTCCTCGGCCTCGTCGGGCTTGCCGTGCCGCATTTCCTGCTGGCGCTGGTCTTCATGTATTTCGCCAATATCTGGTTCGGCACCTCGATCGGCGGCCTCGTCGATCCCGCCTATCTCAACCAGCCGATGAGCTGGGCCAAGCTCAAATCGGTGCTGGAGCATCTCTGGATTCCCGTCATCATCATCGGTGCGGGCGGCACCGCCGGCATGATCCGGGCGCTGCGCGCCAACCTGCTCGACGAGTTGCAGAAGCAATATTACGTCACGGCCCGCGCCAAGGGACTGCCGCCCGGCAAGGCGCTGCGGAAATACCCCTTACGGATGTCGCTCAACTTCTTCATCTCGGATATCGGCGACATCCTGCCCTCGATCGTCTCGGGCGCCGAGGTCGTCGCGATCGTGCTCTCGCTGCAGACCACCGGCCCCCTCCTGATCCGCGCCCTGCAGAGCCAGGACATGTATCTCGCCGGCTCCTTCCTGATGTTCCTCTCCTTCCTGACCGTGATCGGCGTGCTGATCTCGGATATCGCGCTCGCCATCCTGGATCCGCGCATCCGCCTCCAGGGAGCCGCGACCAAGTGAAGGCGACGACGCTCAACCATCTTCCGCCGGACGGCGCGGCCCTGCCGCACGAGGTCTCGACGGCACCGTTCGAACCCTATGCCACCGAGGCGATGACGCCGGAGCAGGAGCGGGTCTACCTCGCCTCGCAATGGCAATTGATGTGGTGGAAGTTCCGCAAGCACAAGCTCGCGGTCATCTCCGCCGTGGTGATCTTCGTGATCTACGCCATGGCGGCCTTCGCCGAGTTCCTCGCGCCCTATCACTACACGACGCGCAACACGGACTTCATCCGGGCGCCCAGCCAGAGCATCCACCTCTTCCACGAAGGCAGCTTCATCGGCCCCTTCGTCTACCCCTATGCGATGCGCCTCAACATGGAGAACCTGAAGCGCGAATACGAGGTCGACAGGACGCGCCCGCAGAAGCTGCGCTTCTTCTGCAAAGGCGACGACTACGACTTCTGGGGACTGATCCCCGGCAACCGGCACCTCGTCTGCCCGCCCGAGGGCGGCACCTTCTTCCTGCTCGGCTCCGACCGGCTCGGCCGCGACATGCTCTCGCGCATCCTCTATGGCGGGCGCATCTCGCTCTCGATCGGCCTGCTCGGCGTCTCCGTCTCCTTCGTGCTCGGCGTCATCATCGGCGGCATCGCCGGCTATTATGGCGGCCGGATCGATCTGGTCGTCCAGCGCATCATCGAGATCGTGCAGTCGTTGCCGCATATCCCGCTCTGGCTGGCGCTGGCCTCGATCCTGCCGCCGACCTGGAGCCCGCTGCTGGTTTATTTCGGCATCACGGTGATCCTCGGCCTGATGGACTGGACCGGGCTTGCCCGCTCCGTGCGCTCGAAGCTGCTCTCGCTGCGCGAGGAGGATTATGTCGTCGCCGCCCAGCTCATGGGCGCGAAGCCGCGCCGCATCATCGCGCTCCATCTGGTGCCCGGCTTCATGAGCCATCTCATCGCCTCGGCGACGATCACGATCCCGAAGACCATCCTCGGCGAAACCGCCCTCTCCTTCCTCGGCCTCGGCCTCAGGCCGCCGATCACGAGCTGGGGCGTGATGCTCAACGAGGCCCAGAACATCAATGTGGTGGCGCTCTATCCCTGGCTGCTCTATCCGGTCGTGCCCGTGATCGTGATCATCCTCGCCTTCAACTTCCTCGGCGACGGCCTGCGCGACGCGGCCGACCCCTATCGCTGACAGCATCACCGACCTCGAAGACGATCTTGCGCATCGCGTTCCACACCCCGCTCAATCCGGTCGGTGACGGCGGCGTCTCCGGCGACCGCCGCATGGCCCGCCAGCTCGTCGCCGCGCTCGAAAGCCTCGGCCATCTCGTCGAGCCTGTCGCAGCGCCGAAGACCTATTTTCGCGAACCGGACCCGGCGCGCTTTATCAGCGTCGTCACCGACGCGGCCCGCCTGCGCGATGCCCTGCTCGCCGGATACCAAGCCGGCCGGCCACGCCCCGATCTCTGGTTCACCTATCACAACTACTATCGCTCGCCGGACCTCCTCGGGCCGGATATCGCGACAGCGCTCGACATCCCTTATGTCACCGCCGAATCGAGCGATTCCGCCCGGCGCGCCACCGGCGAATGGGCCGCGCATACGGCGGCTGTCCGGCAGGGGCTGGCCGCCGGCGACGTCCATTTCTACTTCACCGACCGCGACCGGCAGGGGCTCGAACCCTGGCGGAACGCGGGTACGTCCCTGCTCGCACTGCCCCCCTTCGTCGCGACCCCTCTCGAGCAGCCCCGGCCCGCCATTTCATCGGGCCCGCCACGCCTCGTCACCATTGCGATGATGCGAGAGGGTGCCAAGCTGCAGAGCTACCTCACCCTCGCCCGCGTCCTCGACCGCTGCCGGGGCGAAGACTGGACGCTGAGCATCATCGGCGACGGTCCCCACCGTGCCGAAGTCGAATCCGCCTTTGCCGGTCTCCCCGCTGGCCGCATCACCTGGCACGGCCAGCTCGACCGCGACGCCACCCAGGCCGAGCTCGCCCGGCACGATATCTTCGTCTGGCCCGGCATCGGCGAGGCTTATGGGCTGGTCTATCTCGAGGCCCAGGCGGCAGGGTTGCCAGTCGTCGCCTTCGACAGCGGCGGCGTCGGCGAGACGGTCTTGGTCGGCGAGACTGCCCTGCTCGCCCCCGAATTTGACGAGGAAGCCCTGGCCGTTGCGCTGATCAGCTTGCTGCGCGACGGAGCGCAGCGCGAAGCCATGGGGGCTGCCGCGCGCCGTTTCATATCGGCCGAACGCACGACGAAACGCGCCGCCGAAAGGCTGGCGGAAGGCCTGGCGCTCGCCATGCGGAATCGCCGCGCCAAGCTATCATCCCCAACGGAGAGAACTGCGCCGTGAATGTCTCCCCCTGGCAGGCGCTCGCCCTCGAACTCGACCACTGGAGTGCATCCGGCCGAAAGATCGGCCTCTGGTTGCGCGACGACGACACCGTGGCGCCAAGCCCGGCACTCGACCGTCTTTCGGATCTGGCCGAGCGCTTCGCGGCACCGATCCTGCTCGCGGTCATCCCCCTGCTGGCCGAGCCTGCGCTGGCGCCGGCGCTGCGCGGCAGGCCGTTGCTGCGGCCTTGCCAGCACGGCGCTTCCCACCTGAACCACGCACCTGCCGGCAGCAAGAAATCGGAGTTCGGCACCGATCGCGAGGCCGCCGATGTCGATGCCGATATCGCGCGGGGCCAGCAGCGCCTGCGCGATCTCCTCGGCGACGCCGTCCTGCCGGTCTTCGTGCCACCCTGGAACCGCATCGCCCAGGGCCATGCCGCGCGCCTCGGCGCGCTCGGCTTTGCCGGTCTCTCCTGCTTTCGCGGGTATCGCCTGGGGTCGGACGGTGGGCCGCGCCTGCTCAACACCCATGTCGACGTCATGGACTGGCATGGCGGCCGCGTCGGGCGCCCGGCCGCGGACATCCTGGGCGAACTCGTCGCTCTACTGGCACAGCGGCGGCGGAACGAGGCCGGCGACATCGAGCTGGGCCTGCTGCTGCACCATCGCGACCACGACGAGACCGCCTGGTCAGTCTTATCCGACATTCTGGCCGCGACCGCCGTTCACCCGGCGGTCCGCACGATCGATCCCGGCCAGTTCGTCACACCGCCCGAAGACGCTGCGAGCGGCGTCGCCGGCTTACGATGACGTGATCTGCTGCCGTTGGATATCCCAACGGAACAGGTGCTGGACGGGCTTGGATCGTCCCCAACGACCGGTTATAATCGCTCCATAGTTCCAACTGCGTTCGTCCTCGCCAAGAGGTCGTCTGGCCTTTCCGGGGGGCGACGTTCCGATGCCTTCAAACGTCGTCGATCTCGCCGGTGCCGAACGTGCGCCGCGCAGCCCCCATGCGCCGCGCGTCCTGATCTACAGCCACGACACCTTCGGGCTCGGCCATATCCGCCGCTGCCGCGCCATCGCCAATGCGCTGATCGCCAGCTTTCCGCATATCTCGGTGATCATCGTCTCCGGCTCGTCCGTCATCTCGAGCTTCCAGTTCGGCGACGGCGTCGATTATGTCCGCATTCCCGGCGTCGAGAAGCAGAGCGACGGCAGCTACGAGCCGCACCATCTCAATCTCGACCTCGGCGATACGATCCGTTTGCGGGCCGACATCATCAAGCAGACGGTCCTGTCCTTCGATCCCGACGTCGTCATCGTCGACAAGGAGCCGGTCGGCCTGCGCGGCGAGCTGAAGCCCTCGCTCGACATCCTGCGCCGGCGCGGCGCACGCATCGTGCTCGGCCTGCGCGACGTGCTCGACGAGCCCGCCGCCGTCCTGGAGGAATGGAGCCGCAACGGCGCGCTTGAAGCGCTCGACACCGTCTATGACGACATCTTCGTCTACGGGCTGGAGAACGTCTACCAGCCCCTGACCGGCCTGCCGGGCCAGCACCGCTTCGCCGACAAGCTCCGTTACTTGGGCTATCTCAAGCGCGCGGTGCCGAGCCCGATGCCGCCGAACCGCTACCCGCGCATCACCAAGCAGCCCTTCATCCTGGTCACGCCGGGCGGCGGAGGCGACGGCGCCGGCGTCATCGACTGGGTGATCTCGGCCTATGAGGCCGATCCGACGATCGCGCTCCCCGCGCTCATCGTCTTCGGACCGTTCATGTCGCGGGAGAAGCGCAAGGAATTCGCGGAGCGCATCGCCCGCAATCCCAAGCTCGAAGGCCTCGGCTTCGAGCCGCGCCTGGAACTGCTGATGAACCGGGCCCACTGTGTCGTCGCCATGGGCGGCTACAACACCTTCTGCGAGATCCTCTCCTTCGACAAGCCGGCCCTGATCGTGCCCCGCGTCCGTCCGCGCCTCGAACAGGCGATCCGCGCCGGCCGCGCCGACGAGCTCAAGCTGGTCGACGTCCTCTACGACCCCTCCCAGACCGGCGAGGGCGAGCGCGATCCGCGCGTGATGGCAGCCGCGCTCCATGCGCTGCCGCAACGCCCGCCCCCGTCACAGGCCTTCATGCCCGATCTTCTCGACGGCCTGCCCGCGATCAGCCGCGCGCTTGCCGGCGATCTTTCCCTGCCCGTCCGCAGCCGCGCCCTGGCGCAGACGGCTGCGACGAGCTGACCCACGGCTCAGGCCACGTCAGCCGCATGATGGCGCTGGTCAAGTTCCTCGCATGGTCCTAAGCCAATCCCCATGACGTTTTCGAACACTCTCGTGTCCGTCGCGGTCGGCGCCGTCGCCATCGTGCTCCTGCTCGGGCTCATCAACATGCTGCGCGGCGGCAGCGCCAACACCTCGCAGCGGTTGATGCGGCTGCGGGTCGTCCTGCAGTTCGTCGCCATCGTGCTGATCGTCATCGTCTTGTGGTGGCGCAACGGCTGAACGCCTGCGTCACTGCGCGCAAGCCTTTGAAATAATTGAATTGAATTTCTTCACCCGCTGTGGACGAGAGCCTGAATATCCGGGCCTCGCCACATTCCGAACACGAGTATGTGTGCTTCACTAACGCCTGCTCACACGTTCAATTGCCGAAGGCCCATGGTCCGCGTCGCGTTGCTGTCACTTGCCGTTTGCCTGGCCGCCTCTGCTGCTTCCGCGCAGACCCGGTCCCTCTCCGGCTCTGTCTCCAGCTACGCCCCAGCCACCGAAGCGCCCACCCCTGCCTGGGAAGCCCGCATCGGCGCCGGCCTTGCCAATCCCGGTGGCCGGGAGAGCGGCCTGCCGAACCTGGGCGCCGACCTCCTGTCGCCACGCCTCCTCCCCCTGAGCGATCGCATCGCGGCGACCTTCATCCCCCGCTTCAACATCGGCGCGAGCGTCAACCTCAACGGTACGCGCTATGCCTATGCCGGGGCGACCTGGACCTTCGACGTGACCCGCGACATCTTCGTCGAGGCGAGCCTCGGTGCCGCCTTGAACGACGGCAAGACCGGCCTGGTCGTCCCCGAGAATCGCCTCGCGCTTGGCTGCAATACCGGCACGCGCGAGGCTGCCGCCCTCGGCTTCCGCTTGTCGGATCGCTGGAGCCTCGTCACCACGCTCGAGCATTTCAGCACGGTCGGCTGCTCCGACAAGCCTGGCACGACCAGCCGTGGCCCCGCCAATATCGGCGCAAGGCTGGGCTACACCTTCTGAAGCCCGGCTACGCCGCAAACGCGCTTCCGTCCCGCCGCAGCCACGCTATAAGCATCGCATGGTCAAGCTCAACCGCATCTACACGCGCACCGGCGACAACGGCACGACCGGACTGACGAGCGGCCCGCGCCGGCCGAAATCCGACCTGCGCGTCGCCGCCTATGGCACCGTCGACGAGACCAATGCCTGTGTGGGCCTCGCCCGCCTCCATGCAGCGACGGAAGACGCCCTGGTCGACGCCATGCTCGGCCGCATCAGCAACGATCTCTTCGATCTCGGTGCCGACCTCTCGACCCCCCAGACCGACAAGCCCCTGGCCTTCGAGCCGCTGCGCATCGTCCAGGCCCAGGTCGACCGGATCGAGGCCGAGATCGACGAGCTGAACGCCGATCTCGCTCCCTTGCGCTCCTTCGTCCTGCCCGGCGGAACCCCGGCCGCAACCCATCTCCATCTCGCCCGCACCGTCAGCCGAAGGGCCGAGCGCCTGATGACCGAGCTTGCCGCGACCGAAGGCGAGACGGTTGCCGCGCCCGCGCTCAAATACATCAACCGCCTCTCGGACTTCCTGTTCGTCGCCTCCCGCTACCTCAATGCCAAGGCAGCCGGCGACGTGCTCTGGGTGCCCGGCCAGAACCGCTGAGCCACCATGTTCGTCCCCCTGCATGACGGTGTACCGCTGCGCTTCATGCGCACGCCCTATATCACCTACGGGCTGATCGGCGCCTGCATCGCCCTGCAGATCGCCTTGCAGCTCTGGCCGAGCCAGGAAGCGGAGCTCGCGATCATGGCCGGTTTCGGCATGATTCCCTCGGTGCTGTTCGGCACGGCGCAATTGCCGGAAGGCCTTGCCCATGTCCCGGCCTGGGCGACCCTGTTCACCAATGTGCTGCTGCACGCCAATGTCGCCCATCTCGTCGGCAACATGCTGTTCCTCTGGGTCTTCGGCGACAATGTCGAGGATGCGATGGGGCATCTGCGCTTCCTCGCCTTCTTCTTCCTCTGCGGGCTCGGCGGTTCCCTCTTCCATGCCGGCATGTATCCCGGATCGGAGCAGCCCCTGATCGGCGCCTCCGGTGCCATCTCCGGCGTCATCGCCTCCTATCTGATGATCTATCCGCAGGTCCGGATCTGGGGGCTCGCCTTCAACTGGATTCCGATCCACATCCCCGCGCTCTACGCGCTCGGCGGCTGGGTCCTGCTGCAGGCCGCCGCCGCCCTGCTCGGTGCCGACGGCAATGTCGGCTGGTGGGCGCACCTTGGCGGGCTGGCGACGGGCGCCGCCCTGACCCCGCTCTTCGTGCACCGCAGCATCGCGCTGTTCGGGCGCAAGCCTGCCCGTGGCTGAAGCCACGCTGTTTTGCCCCCGAGCCGTGCCTGGACGGGCGTTGACAAGCGCAAACGGGCGTCGCTACGGTCCCAGCGCATTCCAGCCGAGGGCCGCGATGCCGCTGTCCTGCCGTCAGGTGCAGTGCGGTGCGAGGCTCATCTCTTCTGAACGGTGATCTGGCGATGAAGATCTTGGTGCCCGTCAAGCGGGTGGTTGACTACAACGTGAAGATCCGCGTGAAAGCGGACGGTTCGGGCGTCGAACTGGCGAACGTGAAGATGTCGATGAACCCGTTCGACGAGATCGCCGTCGAGGAGGCGCTGCGCCTGAAGGAAGCCGGCAAGGCGACCGAGGTGATCGTGGTCTCGATCGGCCCCGCGCAGGCGGCCGAGACGATCCGCACCGGCCTCGCCATGGGCGCCGACCGCGGCGTCCTCGTGAAGGTCGACGGCATCGTCGAGCCGCTCGCCGTCGCCAAGCTCCTGAAGAAGGTGGTCGAGCAGGAAGGCCCCGGTCTCGTCATCCTCGGCAAGCAGGCGATCGACGACGATTGCAACCAGACCGGCCAGATGCTCGCAGCCCTCCTCGGCTGGGGCCAGGGCACGTTTGCGTCCAAGGTCGAGCTTTCCGCGGATTCGGTCGACGTCACCCGCGAGGTCGACGGCGGCCTGCAGACGGTGACGCTCAAGCTCCCGGCGATCGTCACCACGGATCTGCGCCTCAACGAGCCGCGCTATGCCTCGCTACCCAACATCATGAAGGCGAAGAAGAAGCCGCTCGACGAGACCTCGGCCGAAGCGCTCGGCGTCGACGTCGCGCCGCGCCTGAAAATTCTGAAGACGGTCGAGCCCGCTGGCCGTTCCGCCGGCGTCAAGGTGGCCAACGCCGCCGAACTCGTCTCCAAGCTCAAGACCGCCGGGGTGATCTGATGACCACGCTGCTGATCGCCGAACACGACAACGCCTCCGTCAAGGACGCCACCGCCAAGGCACTGACGGCCGCTGCCAAGCTCGGCGGCCCCGTCCATATCCTCGTCGCGGGTCAGGGTTCGAAGGGCGCGGCCGATGCCGCTGCCAAGCTCGCCGGCGTCGAGAAGGTGCTGCTCGCCGATGACGCGGCTTACGGCCATGCGCTGGCCGAGCCGCTCGCCGCGCTGATCGTCAAGCTCGCGGACGGCTACGACGCCATCGTCGCGCCCTCGACCACCACCGGCAAGAACGTGCTGCCGCGCGTCGCCGCCCTGCTCGACGTGATGCAGGTCTCGGATGTCAGCGGCATCGTCTCGCCCGACACCTTCGAGCGTCCGGTCTATGCCGGCAACGCGATCCAGACCGTGCAGTCGACCGACGCCAAGAAGCTGCTGACCATCCGCACCGCTTCCTTCGCGGCGGCGGGCGAAGGCGGCTCGGCCGCGGTCGAGAGCGTCGCGGCGGCCGAGAACCCCGGCAATTCGTCCTTCAAGGGCGAGGAGGTCGCCAAGTCCGACCGTCCGGAGCTGGCCTCGGCCAAGATCATCATCTCCGGCGGCCGTGCGCTGGCCTCGGCCGAGAATTTCGGCAAGGTGATCGAGCCCGTCGCCGACAAGCTCGGTGCTGCGATGGGCGCCTCGCGCGCCGCGGTCGACGCCGGCTACGCCCCGAACGACTGGCAGGTCGGTCAGACCGGCAAGGTGGTCGCGCCCGAGCTCTATATCGCGGTCGGCATTTCCGGCGCGATCCAGCATCTCGCCGGCATGAAGGACTCGAAGGTCATCGTCGCCATCAACAAGGACGAGGAAGCCCCGATCTTCCAGATCGCCGATTACGGCCTCGTCGGCGACCTCTTCACCATTTTGCCAGAGCTCGACGCCGAGCTCGCCAAAGCCGGCAAGTAAGGCCGGCACCACCCTTCCGGGCCGCCTCAGGGCGGCCCGTTCCGCTCCTGCGGGAGCCTGAACGTTTCATCCGGGATCAAACCATGTCGGACCACGCGATCAAGACGATCGGCATTATCGGGGCAGGCCAGATGGGCAACGGCATCGCCCATGTCGCGGCGGCCGCCGGCTTCGACATCAAGCTGCACGACATCGCCGAGGAGCGCATCAACGCCGCGCTCGCCACGATCGACGGCAACATGGCCCGGCAGGTCTCGAAGGGTGCGCTGGCGGAGGATGAGCGCCGTGCGGCCATCGCCCGCATCCAGCCCGCCGTCGGCCTCGCCGACCTCGGCGATTGCGACCTCGTGATCGAGGCCGCGACCGAGAACGAGGAGGTCAAGCGCAAGATCTTCACCGCGGTCTGCCCGCATCTGCGCCCGGACGCGATCCTGGCCTCCAACACCTCCTCGATCTCGATCACCCGCCTTGCGGCCGCGACCGATCGCCCGGAGCACTTCATCGGCATCCATTTCATGAATCCGGTGCCGTTGATGCAGCTCGTCGAGCTGATCCGCGGCATCGCTACCGATGACGGCACTTTCGAGCGCGCCAAGAACCTCGTCGGCAGCCTGCACAAGACCGTCTCGGTCTCCGAGGATTTCCCGGCCTTCATCGTCAACCGCATCCTGCTGCCGATGATCAACGAGGCCGTCTACACGCTCTATGAGGGCGTCGGCTCGGTCGACGCGATCGACACCGCCATGCGGCTCGGCGCCAACCACCCGATGGGCCCGCTCCAGCTCGCCGATTTCATCGGCCTCGATACCTGCCTTTCGGTGATGCAGGTGCTCCATGACGGGCTGGCCGACTCGAAATACCGCCCCTGCCCGCTGCTGGTGAAATATGTCGAGGCCGGCTGGCTCGGCCGCAAGACCAAGCGCGGCTTCTACGACTATCGCGGCGAGAAGCCCGTCCCGACCCGCTGAGCGGATCGATTCTGCTTCGCAGCTGCCGCCTCAGCGGCGGCTGATCCGATTCTCGACGCCCCCGGCCGAAACCGATGGCGCCTTGATCCCGGCCTCGGCGCGCCATTCGACAGCGTTCTTGGCGCCCTGCACCTCGATCTGCGTGGGGCCCGCAAGCGTCAACTCGAGCTTCTGATCGGCGCCCGAGACGTCGATCTTCGCCGTCTCCGCCGCCTTCACGGTCGCCTTGACCTTATTCTTGGCCGTTTCGACGACGAGCCCCGCGGTCGTGCCGCCCTCGACCGTATTGGCGATGCCGCTGACGGCGATCTCCCGGGCCGTCTCGAACGACACGATGTGATCCGCGCCGTGCACGTTCACCGCACCGCAGCGGCCGGTGAGCACGACCTTGTGTCCGGCGCCGGAGATCGAGACATCCTGCCCGTCCTCGCAGGCGAAATCGCGCGACATCTGCGCGCCTTCGACCCGGATCTCCGCGGCGGAAGCCGGCGCAATCAGGATCATCAGGGCAAGGAACGCGGCAAGCTTGGCCTTCACGGGCGGACCCTCCGGTGTTTCGTCCACGAATCGGCCCCACAGGGCCTGTCCGGCGACTACCGGCGAAGTCGGGCGGTTATGTGCCGCACCTCATGCCGGGCGCCGCAACGCAGGCGCAATAAGTTCCTTCACATTCCTGTCGTCTCGCGCTTACATTGATCCTCAGGCGGGATTCGTCCCGCTCGATGAAGCGGAGGTGCGACGGGTTTGACGGCGCATGTGATGCATCCGATGGCATCGCCGGACGGCTGTCCGGCTTTGGTGCTGAACGCCGATTTCCGGCCGCTCAGCTACTATCCCCTGTCGCTGTGGAGCTGGCAGGACGCGATCAAGGCGGTCTTCATGGACCGCGTCAACATCGTCTCCGAATACGACACCGTCGTCCGCAGCCCGAGCTTCGACATGCGGCTGCCCTCGGTGGTCTCGCTCAAGAGCTATATCAAGCCCTCTCGGACCCCGGCCTTCACCCGCTTCAACGTCTTCCTGCGCGACCGCTTCGCCTGCCAGTATTGCAATACGCGCGACGAATTGACCTTCGACCATGTCGTCCCGCGCTCGAAGGGCGGCCTGACCACCTGGGAAAACGTCGTCGCCGCCTGCTCGCCCTGCAACCTGCGCAAGGGCGACAAGATGCCGGCCGCAGTCGAGATGTTCCCGGCCCAGAAGCCCTTTGCGCCGACGGTCAATGACCTCCACCGCAACGGCAAGCTCTTCCCGCCGAATTACCTGCACGAAAGCTGGCTCGATTACCTCTACTGGGATTCGGAACTGGAGCCCTGAGAGCGTTTTCGAGCGAAGCGGGCACCGGTTCGCGTGAAGAACATCCGATAAGACAAGGACCTGGAGCAATTCCGCGATTCGAAGAGTTGCGGAATTGCTTCAAGCGCTCGCTTCATTCCCACGAAACGCACCGCCATTCGGGCTTCACCCGGAATGACAGCGTGTTTTTACGTAGAGCCAGCGCGCCCACACGAAGAACGGCTGCGAGCGGCGAGCTGCCGTTCCGCAGCGGCTTCGGCCGAATGGTTGGGGTCACCCCATCCGCTCGGAGGCGTACGACCCCGGCGAGGCAGGAAACACCACAGTCTTCCCGTCATTCAGGAAGACGCGGCGGTGAATATGGGCGTGGATCGCCCGGGCCAGCACCTGGCTCTCGACATCCCTTCCCAGGCTCACATAATCCTCCGGACTCTGCGCATGCGTCACGCGCACGATGTCCTGCTCGATGATCGGCCCTTCGTCGAGATCGGCCGTAACATAGTGGGACGTGGCGCCGATCAGTTTCACACCACGCTCGAAGGCCTGCTTGTAGGGGTTCGCTCCCTTGAAGCTTGGAAGGAACGAGTGGTGGATATTGATGATCCGCCCGGACATCTGCCTGCACATTTCATCGGACAGGACCTGCATGTATCGCGCGAGCACGACGAGCTCGGCGCCGCTCTCCTTGATGATCTCCATCTGGCGCGCCTCCGCAGCCGTCTTGTTCTCCTTGGTCACCCTGATGCAATGGAACGGAATGTCGTGGTTCACGACGACCTTTTGATAGTCCATGTGGTTTGAGATCACCGCGACGATATCGATCGGCAGCGCACCGATCCGCCACCTGTAGAGCAGGTCGTTCAGGCAGTGCCCGAAGCGCGAGACCATCAGGACGACCTTCGCCTTTTCGCTCTCGTCGCGGAAGTCGAACGTCATATCGAAGGGCCTGGCGACATCTGCGAAGCCTTCCGCGATCGCCGATAGCGGCTTCGCTTCCTCGCTGACGAAGCCGACCCTCATGAAGAAGCGGCCCGTGTCGCTATCGTCGAACTGCGCGCTGTCCGAGATATTGCAACCCATGCCGGCCAGATAGCCCGCGATTGCGGCAACGACCCCTCTTCTCGATACGCAGGTAACAGTCAGGATGTGCTTGTTCATCGAACGGACCAATCCGGTTGCGGGTTCTTAAGGGGTCAGATCCGCCTTCTCGCGAAAATCTATGGCTGCCAACAGCCGCGTGCAATCTCACCCTGGTCGTCGTCTTCGCGATTGAACCGCACGGGCTCTGTCCGGGACGCCAGCCCCCGAGAAGCCGGGGCGATGAGGAGCCTGGCGCCGATCGAACCAGGAGGCGACCGCTAGAGTGGCTAAACGAGCCCGGTTCCCGGATGCGTGACAGCCGTCCGCCCGCGCAGCAGCCCGAGCACCGCGAGCAGGAAGAGCCCGGCCGATGCCAACGCATTCCAGCCGGCGAGCGACAGCCCAAGGAAGCGCCAGGCTGCCTCCGAGCAGGCGACGATGCGCGTCGTCTGGAGCTGCTTCATGAAATCCTGCATGCCGGTCGCAGCCGCGGCCGCGCCGCCGCAGTCGTTCGGCCCCATGAACCAGCCCCATTCGACGCCGGCATGATAGATGCCGAGCCCCGTGCTCCACGCCATCAGCCCGGCCAGCCCGAGCAGGACGAGCCATTGCAGGCGCGGCGAGCGCGCCAGCACCAGCCCGGCGAGCGCCAGCCCGATGGCGGCGTAATGCGGCATGCGCTGCTCGAGGCAGAGCTTGCAGGGCCTCAAGTGCAGGGCGAGCTCGAAGAACCAGGCTCCTGCGATCAGCGCCAGGCTCACGACGCCGATGAGGGCGATCAGTTGTCGCGAGTTCGGCAGGCGGCTCGAAGCAGCGGCGGCTGGGGAGGCGGTCATGGCGGGGGCTCAGCAGGAGAGAAGCTGGCCGGACCCTGCGACGAGCTTGAGGCCGAAATAAAGCAGGATCAGCACGGCAGCGCCGGCAACGGCGATCACTTTCAGGCGACGTTCGATGAAGTGGCGGATGGTATCGCCGTAGCGCCGCAGCAGGAAGGCGAGTGCGAAGAAGCGCGCGCCGCGCGCCAGCACGCAGGAGATCACGAAGAAGGTCAGCCCGATATGGACGGCACCGGCCAGGATCGTCACCACCTTGATCGGCGGCAGATGGGCGAGGCCCGAGGTCGTCAGCAGGATCAGGGTCGTATCCGGCCCGGCACAGGCCTTGAGCGTCTCGAAGGCGCCGAGCTTGCCGTAGAAGGCCAGGACCGGCTTCGCCAGCGCCTCGAAGGCATAATAGCCGATCGCATAGCCGGCGATGCCGCCGAGCACCGAGAACAGCGTCGCGATGAAGGCCAGCCGATAGGCCCGCTGCGGCCGGGCGAGCGCCATCGGCACGAACAGGACATCCGCGGGGATCAGGAAGAAGGAGCTTTCGACGAAGGCGACGGCCGCCAGCCAGAGCTCTGCCCGCGGCCGGGCGGCGAGCGACATCGTCCATTCATAGAGGCGCTTGAGCATGGCGCGCTCTAGAGCATGAGGCAGCCGGTGACGCAACGGCTTCCATAAGCCGAGGCGATCGCTTGTCGAGCCATCGCCTCGGCAATGCCGCCTCGACGATGAAACGCCCCGAAGATCATCCGACGAAACCTGCGGGAATGACGCTTCCGCCGATTGACCGGCATCGGTCGATCGCTATAGTCCGCCCGCCTGCAAGGGCCCCTGTGGCGGAATTGGTAGACGCGCTCGACTCAAAATCGAGTTCCGCAAGGAGTGCTGGTTCGATCCCGGCCAGGGGCACCAAAGGTCTGCTTTCAGGCAATCCGGCGTCGTTGTCCCGAGCGTGCGTCGGCGGTGGGCCATTCCAGAATAATTGCCTCAGCCACGGACGATTTGCCCATTTTTGATGAGCGCATCGGGCCAACGGGAACGGTCCCGGGTCGGATGATCGAGCCTGGGCAACGAGACCGTGACGCGAAGGCCGCCTTCCACCCGGTTCTCCAGCACCACGCTCCCCTCATGCGACCTGACGACGGCCTGGGCGATGGTGAGGCCGAGCCCGGAGCCCCCGGTCTCGCGGCCGCGCGATTCTTCCAGCCGCACAAAGGGAAGGAAGACGCGCTCCCTGTCGGCCGCCGGGATCCCCGGCCCCTCGTCTTCGACCGTGATCACGACAAGACTCCCCGCTTCGGCGATGCTGATCGTGGCCGATGTCCCGTATTTGACCGCATTGCCGATGACGTTCGAGAACGCCCGCTTCAGCGGCAGGAGGCGCCCGAGAATCGGCGCCGCGTTCAGCCCCGACAGGCTGACGCTATGCCCCTGGTCGAGATGCTCGTCGACGATGGTCTCGACGACCGAGGCGAGATCGATCGGCCGGAGCGCCTCGCTCGACACGCCGCCGCGCAGATAGTCCAGCGTCGAATCGATCATCTCCTCCATCTCGCCGAGATCGGCATCGATCAGGCGCCGCGTCGCGTCGTCGTCGAGCAATTCGGAGCGCAAACGGAGGCGGGTGATCGGCGTGCGCAGATCGTGCGACACCGCGGCCATCGCCTGCATGCGCTCAGTGACGAGACGCTGGATGCGCTCGCGCATGGTGTTGAAGGCGCGCGCGGCACGGCGGACCTCGGCTGGGCCGCCCTCCGGCAAGGGCTGCGGCACCTGGTCGAGGCTGAAGCGCTCCGCCGCCAGCGCGAGGTCGCGCAGCGGCCGTGTCGCCCAGCGCAGCAGCAGCAGCGCGACCACGACGATCCCGACGGCGAAGCAGATCATGATCGCGGTCAGGTTCCAGTCGAGATGCTGCGCGGCACCGAGCGCCGACGACGAGAAATTGACCCAGCTGCCGTCGTCGAGCCGGATCGAGACCAGCATCAGGTGCCGGTCGGTTGCGGCTCCGCCATCATCCGCCACACCGACGCGGAAGGACTCTGTCGCGAGATCGGGCGCGAACTGCTGCAAGTGCGCTTCCATCAGGCGCGTCCGCTCGGTCGCCGGCACGTTCCCGAGGACGAGGCTGACTTTGCTCCAATGCACTTCGAGGCTCGCGCTCGACAAATCATGCGCGACGCGGTCGCGCTCCGCCCCGTCGGGGATGCTGGCGATGGCGCGCTTGATCGAGACGATGCGCTCGGCGAGGCTGCCGTCCCGCCCGGCCGAGGCGAAACTTTCCACACCGACGCGGAAGGCCCAGTAGCCCAACAGATGGAAGGCGAGCAGCGCCGCGAACAGGATCAGGATCGCGCGGCTTGCCACCGTGTCGGGCCAGAATCGTCCAAGCAGCCTCGTCAAGCGCTCTGTCCTTCGTGATACCCGATCGTCGAGGCGAACAGGTAGCCAGCGCCCCGCACCGTCTTGATCAATTGGCCGCCACTGGCATCGGCTTCGAGCTTGCGGCGCAGGCGGCTGATCTGGACGTCGATCGTCCGGTCGAACGGGTCGTCGCTCATCCGCGCCTTGGCGAACTGCATCAGCGCCTCACGCGAGAGCACGCGATTGGCATGCTCGACGAAGGCGAGGAGCAGGTCGAACTCGCCGGTCGAGAGGTCGATCAAGGTCCCGGCCGGCGATTGCAATTCCCGGCGCCTGAGATCCATGCGCCAGCCGTCGAAGGTCACGAGCGCGCTCGCCTGCGAGACGGCCGCGCCCTGCCCCGCCCGCGCCCGGCGCAGCAAGGCCCGGATGCGCGCCAGCAATTCGCGCGGGCTGAACGGCTTGGTGACATAGTCGTCCGCCCCGCCTTCGAGGCCGGTGATGCGATCGCTCTCCTCGCTGCGCGCAGTCAGCATCACGATCGGGACATGCGAGGTCGCGCGCACGTCGCGGCAGAGCTCGACGCCCGAGCGGCCGGGCAGCATCAGGTCGAGCACGATGAGGTCGATAGCGCTGTGCGCCAGTGCCTCCATCATGGCCCGGCCGTCCGGCGCACCGGTCACCTGATAGCCGTGCCGCTGCAGGAAGCGCGCGACGAGAAGCCTGATCTGCGGATCGTCATCCACCACCAGGATATGACCGTGATCGTCGTTGGTCGGCGCAACCGGCGCCTGATCCGTCTCGTGTTCCGCGTTCCCTGACATCACCATGCCGCGCGAGCGCCGGCTCTCCTTCTCTGTGCGAACCGACCATAGCGCGCCCGCGATCCGGCTGCCCGCATCGCTTTGAAACAATTTGTAACGGACGCCCGCGGATCGGCGTTGCTACCCCTGCTCCACCGCAACAGGGGAGCCGTGAGTCGTGAGATTGGTGAAGCTGCCGTTCCTGGGGGCGATCGGTCTGGCACTCGGTGCCTGCTCGGTCGCCGCCGTTCCAGACCATCTGGCCCGGCCGGCCGATCCGAATGCCCGCGTTCCCGCCGTCACCTATGGCAGCGTGACCGCAGGCGCCGCCACCTATCGCCCTGCCGAGCCCAGGGACTGGCGCGAGCTCAACCGCCGGGTCGGGCCGAAATCATGACGAAGCCGAGCAGCCCTGCCGCCACGCCCTCGCGCATCCATACCCAAGGACCGGCCTTGACCGCTTCTCCCGTTTCGAAAGCCCGCCGCCTGCTGCGCTGGACCCTGCTTGCCGGCGCCACGGCGCTGCTGGGCGGCTGCGCCGGGTTTTCCGCTGACGGCGGCATGAGCGCGATCCAGAGCGCGACCTATGCCGATATCGGCAAGGACGTGGCCAAGATCAGTGACGACGAGGCCGCACTCACCGCCAAGGGGCGTGTCGACCAGCTCCTGCGCAAGCCCTTGACGGCGGATGCGGCCGTGCAGGTCGCGCTACTCAACAATCGCGGCTTGCAGGCCGCCCTCAACGAGCTTGGCATGGCCGAGGCGCAGATGGTCGCGGCGAGCCTGCCGCCTAATCCGCGCTTCGGCATCTCCAAGCTCTCCGGCCGCTTCGAGGTCGAGATCGAGCGCCAGATCGTCGGCAGCCTGCTGGCGCTGGCGACCCTGCCGGCCCGGGCCGAGATCGCCCGCGACCGCTTCCAGACCGCACAGATGCGGACGGCAGAAGCCGTGCTGAAACTCGCAGCCGACACCCGCCGCCAGTACTATCGCGCAGCCGCCGCCAATGCGCAGGTCGCGTTCTATCAGGAGGCGAAAAGCTCCGCCGATGCGGCATCCGAACTGCTCAAGCGGCTCGGCGAATCCGGCGGCGTCAACAAGATCGACCAGGCCCGCGAATTCGCCTTCGAGGCCGAGCTCACCGTGCAGCTCGCCCAGGCCCGCCAGCAGCAGACCCAGGAGCGCGAGCGCCTCGTCCGCCAACTCGGCCTCTGGGGCGACGACCTCAAGTTCCGGGTCGGCAGCCTGCCGCCCTTGCCGCGCCTGCAATCGGTCAAGGCGATCGAGGCCGAGGCCTTGCGCAAGCGCGTCGACCTCCGGATCGCACGGGCCGAGCTCGACACGCTCGCCAAGTCGCTGGGACTCACCCAGGCGACGCGCTTCGTCAACGACATCGACCTGCTCGGGCGGCGCACCTATGACCGCAGCCGCAGCGTCAACGACCACGGCCATGTCGAGCGCGAGGCAAGCCGCAGCCGGACGCTGGAGCTCGAGATCGACATCCCGATCTACGATTTCGGCCAGTCCAAGGTCGCGCTCGCCGAGCAGACCTATATGCAGGCCGCCAACAAGCTTGCGGAGAAGGCGGTCAATATCCGCTCCGAGGCCCGCGAGGCCTACACCGCCTACCGCGCCAATTACGACATCACGCGCCAGTACCAGACCAACGTCCTGCCGCTGCGCAAGATCATCCAGGAGCAGTCGCTGCTGCAGTATAGCGGCATGCTCAACGACGTCACGGACCTGATCGCGGATGCCCGCAGCCGCATCCTCTCGAACGTCGCCGCGATCAATGCCCGCCGCGATTTCTGGATCGCCCATACCGATTTCAAGCACGCGCTGATCGGCGGCGGCAGCGGGGGTGGCGGCTCGGCCACCGTGGCGGCTGCCGGCGGCGGCGATGCCGGCGGCGCAGGCCACTGAAGGAGTTGACGGACATGACATCCCTTTCCCGCAGAGGCTTCATCGGCTCGTCCGGGCTGGTGCTGGCCGGTGCCGCCGCCGTCTCGGGCCGCAGCGCCTTCGCCGCCGTGCCGGAAGCGCCGACCATGACGGAGGCGACGACGCAGGCGCCGCTCGTGCCGACCACGGGACCGGATTACCAGCCGGTCGCGACGCTCAACGGCTGGTCCCTGCCCTGGCGGATGAACGGCGACTGGAAGGAGTTCCATCTCGTCGCCGAGCCGGTGGTGCGCGAGCTGGCGCCCGGCATGAAGGCCTATCTCTGGGGCTATAACGGCCAGTCGCCGGGGCCGACGATCGAGGCGGTCGAGGGTGACAAGGTCCGCATCTACGTCACCAACAAGCTGCCGGAGAGCACGGCCGTGCACTGGCACGGCCAGCGCCTGCCCAACGGCATGGACGGCGTCGGCGGTTTGACGCAGCCGCATATCCCCTCGGGCAAGACCTTCGTCTACGAGTTCCTGCTCCGGCGCTCCGGCACTTTCATGTACCACCCCCATTCGGACGAGATGGTCCAGATGGCGATGGGCATGATGGGCTTCTTCGTCGTCCACCCCAAGGACCCGGCCTTCCGCCGCGTCGACCGCGATTTCGTCTTCCTGCTCAACGCCTTCGACATCGAGCCCGGCTCCTATGTCCCGCGCGTCGCGGAGATGACCGAGTTCAACATGTGGTGCTGGAACAGCCGCGTGTTTCCGGGCATCGACCCCTTCGTCGTGGGCAAGAACGACAAGGTCCGTATCCGCTTCGGCAACCTGACCATGACCAATCACCCGGTCCACATGCACGGCTACGAGTTCAAGGTCTCCTGCACCGATGGCGGCTGGGTCGATCCGGCGGCGGCCTGGGACGAGGTCTCGATCGACGTCGCCGTCGGCCAGATGCGCGCCTTCGATTTCGTCGCCGATGAGCCAGGCGACTGGGCGATCCACTGCCACAAGTCGCACCATACCATGAATGCCATGGGGCATTCGGTTAAGAACTATATCGGCGTGGACAAGAAGGACCTCGCCAAGCGCATCGCCAGGATCGCGCCCGGCTACATGCCGATGGGCTCGAACGGCATGGGCGAGATGGGCGCGATGGAGATGCCGCTCCCCGACAATACCTTGCCGATGATGACCGGCTTCGCCCAGTTCGGCCCGGTCGAGATGGGCGGCATGTTCTCCGTGGTGAAGGTCCGCGATGGCCTGGCGAAGGGCGATTACAAGGACCCCGGCTGGTTCAAGCATCCCGAGGGAACCGTCGCCTACGAGCTCAAGGGCGCGAAGCTCGGCGAGGCGCCGCGCGCGACCTCGCCCGACAGCGGCGTCAAGGCAGCGGAATGGCGCGCCAAGGACCCGCGCCAGCCGAGCCTGGCGCCGGACGGAAAGCCCCGCCCCGCGACCAAGAAACCGCATTCCAACCACTGACACGCAAATCCCCGACCAGGAGAGCCTCATGGGCATAGCAGCATTCAAGCTCGCCGCGATCGCGGTCTTCCTCTCAGCCGGCGCCGCGCTGGCCGGTCCCGGCGGCGCCGGGCACGGCCATGGTGACGAAACCGCCTATGGCAAGGCCGGAGACCCGAAGAAGCCTGCCCGCATCGTCCAGGTCGTGATGGCCGAGCGGGACGGCAAGATGTCCTTCATCCCGGACCGGGTCGAGGTTCGCCGCGGCGAGCAGATCCGCTTCCAGCTCCGCAACAATGGCGAGCTCGACCACGAGCTCGTGCTGGCGACGCTGGCGGAGAACCTCAAGCACGCCGTCGAGATGCAGAAGAACCCCGACATGGAACATGACGATCCGAACGCCAAGCGGCTCGCGCCGAAGAAGACCGGCGAGATCGTCTGGGCCTTCACCAAGGCCGGCGAGTTCGATTTCTCCTGCCTGATCCCCGGCCACCGCGAAGCCGGCATGACCGGTAAGATCATCGTCAAGTGAACGGCCTCTGCCGAAAGGAGCATCCCATGCTGAAAACCGCCGCCGCCCTCGCCTTCCTCGTCGCCGCGCTGCCGGCCGCCGCCCAGTCGGTCAGCGGCACCGTCACCAAGATCGACGAGGCCCAGGGCAAGCTCACCATCAACCACGGCCCGATCAAGAATCTCGACATGGACAGCATGACCATGGTGTTCCGGGCGGGCGACCCGGCCATGCTCAAGGGGCTGAAGGCCGGCACCAGGGTCAAGTTCGACGCCGACCGCGTCAACGGCCAGCTTACGGTGACCAAGCTCCAGAAAGCGAAGTGACGACACCCAAGCGCGGCGGGCGGTCTCGACGCGCCCGCCTTCGCAGGGTCGTTTCGATCGCCGCGGGGGTCGCCATGACAAGCTCCGCAGCCCTCGCCTCCGATGCCGATCTGCAACGAACCCTGCTCGACAACGGCTGCATCGAGCCGCAGATCGAGACTGTTCTGCAGCAGCGCGATCTCATCGCCTACCGGGCGAATTGCCTTGGCACTTCGCACAAGATTCTCGTCATCGTCTGCAGCAGGGGCCGGTGCAGCCCAAGCCCCTCGGCCAAAGATCGCGGTGGCTAGCAAAAGCCGCTTGACCTTCCCACGATGGGAAAGAGCACGCTCCGGCCATCGCCACATCGAAAGGATGATGCAGACATGTGCTCCTGCCAACAGCACGCGAAGCCCGCAACCGAGGCGGCCGCGCCGACCGGCGACGCCGTAACCTTTCAGGTCGAGGATATGACCTGCGGCCACTGCGCCGGTACGATCAAGGCTGCGATCGAGGCCAGATTGCCGGGAACCGCCGCGACTGCCGACCCCGGCTCCAAGCGCGTGAGCGTGCTGGGCTCGGACGACTATGCCGCGATCAAGGCCGCCGTCATCGCAGCCGGCTACACGCCGAGCCCGGAGCCGGTCAGCTGACGTCAAGGAGGGCCGGCCTTCGCGGCCGGTCCTCCTCGCCTGCGGCTGCGAACGGGGCGACGCGAAACGGTGCTCGATGACACGGGTGCCGCGATCGAGAGCGCAGGCGTCACCAATGAGGCGGCAATGGTAGAATTGGACGCCGAAGAAGAGAGATCGTCATGACCAACGCATTTCTGCCATCCCGCCGGGCGCTGATGCTCGGCCTCGCGCCGACAACTGCCGGCCTCATGCTGTGGCTCCCCGCGGTCGCTGCCGAGGCATTACCGAAGATGACCGTGACGCGCGACCCGAATTGCGGTTGCTGCGGCAACTGGGTCGCGCATGTGAGGACCGCCGGCTTTCCGGTCGAGGTGATCGAGGTCGCGGATGTTGCGCCGCTCAAGACCCGACTCGGCGTGCCCGATGCTCTCGCCTCCTGCCATACCGCGGAGATCGGCGGCTATGTCGTCGAGGGTCATGTCCCGGCCGAGGCGATCAAACGCCTGCTGGCCGAACGCCCGAAGGCGACCGGCCTTGCCGTCGCGGGCATGCCCGTCGGTTCGCCCGGCATGGAGGTGCGCGGGCAGGCGCCCGACAGTTACGAGGTCGTCATCTTCTCAGCCGGCCGGCAGAACATCTTCGCGCGCTACCGCGGGCTCGATCAGATCTGATCTGCCGCCCATCCACTCTCCGCGACCTGGGCCGAATGCACGAGGCAATCTCCAGCTGAAAGCGGGCACGATGCGAAGGTTCTCCCACCTTCACGTCCAGCTGAATATCCGCTCCGTGGCAGATTGCCAGCGTCAGCTTTCGGCGCTGTGCAACCGAGCCGCGATCTAGGACCGCGTGGTTAAAGTCGAGAGCTGATCCGTGTCATAGCGGCCCCGCAGATCGGCGAGAACGTTTGGATCGGGAGCCCCGTGTGCTGCAAGTTGCGCGAGTTCTTCGAAATAGCGTTCATGGCCTGGCGGCGAAACGGTCATCAGCACGCGCGCCGGGCTCTCGCTGACATTGGTGATGTTGTGCGGCACGCCTGGCGGGATGAAGAGGAAGGTGCCGGGCCGCGCATGGATGACTTCATCGCCGACATACCAGGCGCATTCGCCGTCGAGGAGGTAGAATGTTTCTTCCTGGACGCGGTGGACATGCAGGCCGGTAGCGAACCCCGGCGGAATCGTCCAATCGAACATGCTCGTGTGCCTCGTATCCTCACCGGTGACGAGGAATGTCATCGGATAGCCTCGCAGCATGACGCCGTTGTTCTGCTCGGGCCTACGAATGACCGGTGCAGCGCTCATATGATCCTCCATCGGCTGGGGTTCTGATGTGCAGGCACCGGGCAATATCTCCTCGTCATATCGGCGAGTCGTGAAACCGTTCCGAAATCATTGCGAAAAATTCGCAACCGGTCCCATCTTCGCTCATGGCGAGAATCTTCGCATTCGGCCCATACCGCCTCGACGCCGGTGCTGGAATCCTGTTCCGCGGCGCTGAGCCGGTTGCGCTCGGCCGGCGCGCGATAGCACTGCTCGCGCTGCTGGTGGAACGCGAGGGCAAGCCGGTGGCCAAGGAGGCCCTGTTCGAGAAGGCTTGGCCTGCGCAGGCGATCGAGGACAGCAACCTTACGGTTCAGATCGCCGCGATACGGCGTATGCTCGACGAGCGGGGTGGCAGCGCCTCTTGGATCGAGACCCTTCCCCGACGCGGCTATCGCTATATCGGACCCGAAGTCGCTATCGATGATCCAGACGCAGCGACCACGGCTGCCGCATCGACTCAGCTGGCGTTGCCGGACAGGCCCTCGATCGCGGTGTTGCCTTTCTCCAGTTTGAACGGCGACCGGGCGCAGGACTACGTTACCGAGGGGATGGTCGACGACATCGTCACCGGCCTGGCGCGCATCAAGGGACTGTTCGTCATCGCGCGCCACTCGACGGCCACCTACAGAGAGCGTGTGCTCGACGTGAAGCAAATTGGCCGGGAGCTTGGCGTGCGCTATGTGCTCGAAGGCAGCGTGCGCAAGAGCGACAGCAACATCCGCGTCAACGTTCAGATGATTGACGCCTCGACCGGTGCCCATGTCTGGGCCGAGCGCTACGACCGTGCCTCCGACGATATCTTTGAGCTTCAGGATGAGATTGCGCTGTCGGCCGTGGGGGCGATTGCGCCGAGCATCCGGCGCGCCGAAATGGATCGGGTCAAGCGCAAACGTCCCGACAGCCTCGACGCCTATGATCTTGTGCTGCGAGCTCAGCCCGATGTCGATTCAGGCATGCCCGAGCGGGTGACCCGCGCTCTTGGCCTGCTCGAACGAGCAATCCAGCTCGATCCTGGTTATGCATTGGCGTACGGCAACGCCGCGATGTGCCATCATTGCCTCTTCCTGCGCGCCGGCTGGCAGGAAGCCAGCCGCGCAGCCTCGATCCACCATGCCCGTCTCGCGCTCATCCATGGCCAGGATGATGCGACCGCGCTGACCCTCGCCGGGTTTTCGATCGGCATGGACGGTCATGATCGCGGCGCCGCGTTCACCGCGTTCGAAGCCGCGCTGGCGATCAGCTCGTCATCAGCGCTCACCTATATCCTGGGCAGCGTGATGCTCGGATGGGGCGGGGAAGCGGAACAGGCCATCGTGTGGAGCGAGCGAGGCATGCGGCTCAGCCCGTTCGATCCATGGGCCTTCGCCGCCTTTGATGCGCAGGCGATGAGCCATTTGCTGCGCGGTCGCTACAAGGAAGCCTGCAGCGCTGCCTACAAATCCGTACATGCCAATCCGGGCCACAGCATCACCTATGTGCAACTGGCGGCGGCGCTGGCCAAGCTCGGCCGGCTGGAAGACGCCAAATGCGCAGCGGCACGGGTGCTCGAACTCCATCCGACGTTTCGCTTCAGCCGCCAGTTCGCGGGGGTGAACTGCGCTCCCGCGCTTGCAGAGGCTCTCGGTGAGGCATTGCTCCTGGCCGGACTGCCAGAGTAGCGATGTCCGGTTTCGGGCTGTCTATCTTTAGAAGTTCAATTTCAGCCATCCCGAAGTGCAGCATCAGCAGGCGACACCCGCCCTCATGAACGTGAAACGCAGGCGCCGATCTTCATGTCCGATAAATTGAGGAGACCACAGCAGAACCCGATCTGATGACTATCGATACAGTTGATTCAATCTCAAGGGCGACGGTATCGCCTTCCACAATGTCGATTTCGACGCCTTGAACCAGCGCACGAACATTACCCGCGACGGCCGATACGAGATGCGCTCCTGCCGGAAACTCGCTATCCGCCTCAGCAGTGAGGACTGCCATTTCTCCTGTCGCCAAGCTTCGATCGAGCATCAGATTCAAGACTTTGACAGCCCCCTTTTCCGGTCGGCTGATGATCTTGAGTTCGCCACCGTATCGAACGGGTTTCAGCGGCGTCGATAGGTCGATGGTGCCGGAAGGCGTATCGAGATAAAGGCCTTCGCCTTCGATGACGACCTGGTGGCGTTCGAAGCCGCTATGGTCGGAGAACGGCAGAGCAGTCGGTATCTCGGTTGCGGCGAGACGCCAGACCAGCCCGTCCCAGCCCTCTCTCGCTACGTTGCCGATCCGCTCCTCGGCGATGATGTCCGTCGAGCCCAGCCCGTTCTTCCAGGGCTCGACCGTGCAGGCGGCCCGCGGCAGGTAGCGATAGCTGATCGCGCTGTTGGTCATGGCAATCCGATCCCTAACGATCCAGGTTCGCGCGCAGCTCGGGAACCTTGGGCACGGCCGCCAGCAGCGCCTTGGTGTAAGGGTGCTGCGGCCTGTCGATGATGGCCTCGGTGCTGCCGACCTCGACGATCGCTCCGTGGCGCATCACGCAGATCCGATCCGCGATGTAGGAAACGACCGAGAGATCGTGCGTGATGAAGAGATAGGCCAACTTGAACTGCTCGCGCAGGTCGAGAAGCAGATTGAGGATCGAGGCCTGCACGGAGACGTCGAGCGCCGAAACCGCTTCGTCGCAGACGATGAAGCGAGGATTCGTGGACAGGGCCCTGGCAATGCCGACACGCTGCTTCTCGCCGCCGCTCATCTGGTGCGGGTAGCGTTCGGCGTAGCTGGCATCCAGGCGAACGAGGTCGAGCAGCTCCGCGACGCGCCTTTGGCGTTCCTCGCGGCCGAGCCCGACAAGCTCCAGAGGTCGTTCGAGCGTTTCTCCGATCGACTTGCGTGGGTTCAGCGAGGAATCCGGATTCTGGAAGATGATCTGCGCCCGCTTGAGCAGGTCGCGCTTCTCGGAGCGGCTGGCATTCAACAGCTGGGCCCCATCGATCGCGACTTCGCCCGAGGTGGGCGAAATCAGGTCGATCAGGCAGCGCCCGAGCGTCGTCTTGCCGGAGCCGCTTTCGCCGACGAGCCCGACGATCTCGCCTTCATGGATGGTGAGCGAGACCTTGTCGACCGCCCGGACCACCTTCCTGCCAAAGCTGACCCTCGGTACCCAGCCGTCGAGCGAAAACGATATCCCGTCCATGGCGCCGCCGGCCTCGAACGTGCGCTCGACATCGCGTGCCACGACGATCGGCTTCCCGTCGCCGGCGTCGACGCGACGCGGGATCGTCTCACTACTCTCGATGCGCCATGGCGTTCTTGCGAGTTCGCTCGCGCGCCAGCAGGCTGCCGCCACATCCTCGCCGATAGGTGTGATCGCAGGGGGCGTGGTCTGGCAGCGCGGTTCGGCGAAGTGACACCGGGGCGCGAAGACACAGCCGCTCAATGGTTTCCTGACGTCCGGCAGGCGGCCGGGGATCGGCTGGAGCCGGTGGCGCTCGCGCGACATCTTGGGAAGCGATGCGAGAAGCCCCTTCGTGTAGGGGTGCCGCGGCTCCGTCAGGATGGAAGCGCTCTTGCCATATTCGACGACGCGGCCGGCATAGAGCACGCAGATCTCGTCGCAGATCCGGGATACGACCCCCAGATTGTGGCTGATGAACAGCATCGACAACGAGCGCGTGATGCGCAGGCTGTCGAGGAGATCGAGGATCTGCGCCTCGATGGTCACGTCCAGGGCGGTTGTGGGCTCGTCGAGGATGAGCACATCGGGATCGCAGGCGAGCGCGCTCGCGATCAATGCACGCTGCTTCATTCCGCCCGATAACTGGTGCGGATAGCTCGCAGCCATCCGTTCGGGGTCAGGAATCCCCACTTCCTTCAGCAACCGAAGCGTCTCAGCCCGGGCTGCCGCCTCGGTCATTCCACGATGCATCACCAGGGGCTCGGCGATCTGCCGGCCAACCCTGATGGCCGGGTTGAGCGTGGTGAAGGGATCCTGGAAGACGATGCTGATCTTGCCGCCGCGCAACTGGCGACGCTCCTCGGCGCTTTTGGCGTAGAGATCCTCGCCATCGATGACGACGCGGCCGCTATCGATGCTGCCGCCGTTGTCCAGCAGGCCGAGAACAGCCAGCGCGGCCGTGCTCTTGCCGGAACCGGACTCCCCGACGATGCCGAGCACCGTTCCCCGCTCCAGGGCGAAGTCGACATTGTGCAGAATGCGCGCCCGGCCGCCGGACTGAGGAAAGCTGACGGAAAGGTCTTCGACCTTCAGGACATGGTCAGTCATCACCGCCTCCTCGCCAGCCGGGGATCGAGCGCTTCGCGAAGGCCGTCGCCGACGAGGTTGATCGCGATCACGGTCACACAGAGGGCCGCGCCAGCCGAACATGCGATCCAGGGGGCAGAATTGATGAACGGCCGGGCCTCGGCGATCATCAGGCCCCAATCGGAGGCCGGCGGCTGCACCCCGAGGCCGAGGAAGCTCAGGGCCGCCGCCAGCAGCATCGCGAAGGTGACCCTGAGCGCGGACTCGACGATGATCGGGGGCCAGGCATTCGGCAGGATTTCGTGGAAGAGGATGTACCAGCCGCCCTCGACCCGCGCGCGGGCAGCCTGGATATACTCCTCGCTCGCGACCTCGAGGGTGATACCCCGGGTGAGCCGCGTGATGATCGGGATGTAGACGAAGCCGACGGCCAGCACGGTCTTCCAGAGGCTCGGCGACGTGACCGACAGGATGAGAAGTCCGAGAATGATCGGCGGCAGGGAGATCATGACGTCGACGGCGCGCATGATGGCCTCGTCGGCCCAGCCGCGATAATAGCCGGCGACCAGCCCGAGCGGGACACCGAAGAGGAGACTGACCGCGGTCGCGCCGAAGCCCATCAGCAGGGAACTTTGGGCACCGTTGAGCACGCGGCTGAGCACGTCCCGGCCAAATTCATCGGTTCCGAGCCAATGGACGGCGCTCGGCGGCATCAGCCGCATGTCGAGCTGGAGCGCGTCGAGGTCGTAGGGCGAGAGGGAGGGGCCTGCGATCGCGAGAGCGAGGATCGCGGTCAGGAGAACGCCGCCCCAGATCAGCGATGCTGGAAGGGGCGCGCGCCGGTGCCGGGGCCGACTATTCGCTGCTGCTTCGGCCATATCGGACCTTGGGGTTCAGGAATGCGTAGAGCAGGTCGGCGATCAGGTTCGCCGCCGCGTAGACGAAGGTGATCACCATCATGCAGGCCTGCAGGAGCGGCACGTCCATGTTCTGGATCGCGAACATGAGAAGCCGCCCGAGACCGGGATAGGAGAAGATCGTCTCGACCACGACGATGCCGCCCATCATGATGCCGACGTCGATCGCCAGGATGGTGATCGTCGGGAGAAGGGCGTTAGGCAGGGCGTGGCGCCGGATGACCAGCTTCTCCGGCAGTCCGCGGGCGCGGGCCGCGCGGACATACTGGGTCTGCATCGTGTCGATCATGCTCGAGCGCGTGAGCCGCGAGATGTGCGCGATCAGGCCGGTGACCAGCGTGAACACCGGCAGGATCAGATGGCGGGCCCAGGAAGCGAAGCCGCTCGACAGGTCGCTGTACCCCGTGGCCGGGAACCAGTTGAGATAGCCGGCGAACAGCATGACGATGACGATCGCCCAGAGAAACTCCGGGATGGCGATGTTGATATAGGTCGCGACGGAGACGATGTGATCCGAGATCCGGCCGTGCCGGACGCCGGCATAGACGCCCAGCGAGATGCCGAGAAGCGCGACCAGGCCAATCGAGATGCCTGCGAGGATCGCCGACTTGCCGACCGCATCCCATAAGACGGGTGCGATCGGACGATCCATCACCAGCGACCGGCCGAGGTCGCCCTGAAGCAATCCCGTCGCCCAGCGCAGATACTGGACGTAAGCCGGGTCGTTCAGGCCGAGCTTGGCCTCCAGCGTCGCCACGTCCTGGGGCGAGGCAAAATCACCCAGGATCATGTAGGCGACGTTGCCCGGCATGACCTGCGTGATCCAGAAGATGAGGACGGACATGACCGCCATCGTCAGGGCGATGGACAGCAGTCGCTTGAGAACGTAGCCGGCCATGCAGACCTACCTCGCCGAGATGCGTCTTAGAAATGAGCGCGGCGCAAATCCATCCAGGAATACGGATGAGTCCTGTAGCCCTGGAGGTTGTTGCGGTAGGCGGTGGCGAAGTTGATGACGTACATCACGGCACCCGGCACGTCCTCGACAGCGTATTTCTGGAACAGCTTGTATTGTTCCTTGCGCTCGTCTTCCGACGTTGCCAGCCGGCCCTTGTCGAGCACGGCATCGATCCGTTCGCTCTTGAAGTTCCACATCTGCTTATTCCAGGAGCCACTGGAGTGGTACCAGGGATAGGTGGCGGTATCGATCGTCGGCCGCGACAGATAGCCGTCCATGTAGAAGGGGGCCTTGCCCGCGACGGTCGCGCCCCAGCGGCTGTACGGCACCCGCTCGAGCTTCACATTGATGCCCGCCGGCTTCAGCATCTGCTGGATCGCGACGGCTGCGCGCTCGCGGGTCGGCCGCCCGACAGGCACGTTGAGCGTGATCTCGAAGCCGCGGGGATATCCGGCCTCCGCAAGAAGCTTCCGGGCGCCGGCGACGTCGGGCTTCAGCGGCAGCGATGCGTCGAAGAAGGGGTGGTTGGGTGGAATCGGCGTGTGCGTGGGCGCGCCCTGGCCGAACAGCGCGAACTGGACCAGTTGCGCCTTGTCCAGCGACTTCAGCACCGCCTGCCGGACGCGCACATCCGTGAACGGCTTCAGGTCGTTCTTCATGACGATGCCGTCCCAGGTGCCGGTCGGCACGGGATCGACCTTGATCGCCTGCGACGCCGACAACTCCTTGATGGCCTCGAGCGGCACGTTCCAGAGAATGTCGATGTCGCCGGCGTTCAGCGCCGCGATCTTGGCGGCGTCCTCCGGCATGATGCGGAGCGTGACCTGCTTCAACTTGGGCAGGCCATCCTCCCAATAGTCGGCGTTCTTGACCGCGACGAGCTTGTCGCCGGGCGTATAGGACTCGAATTTGAACGGGCCGGTGCCGATCGGCTTGACGAGCATGTCGTCCATCGAAACGCCCTTGGGCACGATCTTGAGATGGCGCTCGATCAGCATTTCCGGCCAGGAGCCGTAAGGCTGATGCAGCACGAATTTCACCGTGAGTGGATCGGGCGTCTCGATCGTCTTGACCATCTCGGCGGTCGAGCGTGCGCGGGAGGCCAGTTGCGGATCCGCGAGCAGCGCGAAGGTGTGGACCACATCCTCGGCAGAGAAGGGCTTGCCATTGTGGAATTTCACGCCGCCCCGGAGCTTGAAGGTCCATTCCGTCGCGTCGGCATTGGCGGTCCAGGAGGTCGCCAGCTCCGGTTCGAGCTTGAGGTCCTCGGAGATGCGGACCAGGCCGTTGAAGAGGAGGACGCCGACATTGTACTCCTCTGCCGTCGTGCCGCGGCCCGGGTAGAGGCTGTTGACGTTGCTGTTCAGCGTCGCGACGAGGCTGTCCTTGACCTGCGCATCGGCCGATGGGGACAACACCAGGCAAGGAATCGCCAGAGTTGCAGCAAGTAGCTTGTTCATGTTCGTCCCCATTTCTTTTTTTGGAATGTCTCAGCCGCGATGAGCGGCGAATTCCTTCAATGCGCCGGCGAGGTCGGCGATAGCCTTCTGAAGCTCTGAAAAACCCGGATTCCTGGTGAGGCTTTCCTCGTCCATGTACAGCTTGCGGTTGACCTCGATCTGCAGGCTGTGGCGGCCGCTCTCCGGATCGCCATGACGCGTCACGCATTCGGCGCCGGCGTAGTGGAAATTGGAGGTCACGCGATAGCCGTGCCGCTTGAAGGTTTCCTCGACGAGCTTGGAAAGCTCCGGGGAGCAGCTCTTGCCGTTCAGGTCGCCGATATCGATGTCCGATCGCGGCGAGCCTGCATCGAGCGTGGACCGGCCGCCGATGGAAGCCATGCTGTGGCAACTGATGTGGTAGCTGGCCGGCGAAGCCTTCCGCTGCTCGGAGATGATCCGGGCGAGCTCGTCATGATAGGGCAGGAAGTAGTTCTCGATGCGGTTGCGGACGTCCGCCGCCGTGAGCTTGCCGTCATAGAGAGAATTGTTGCCGGCGGCGCTGTGGATCAGGCCGATGCCGAGCTTGGATTTGACCGTCGGATTCAGGATCCCGGGGCCTGCCCATTCGTCGCTGAGGAGCTCCGGATCGACATCGGTCTCGTGGCGGTTCGCGTCGATATAGGCGTTGGGAAATAGCGCATAGAGCAACGTCGCCCCGGCCGTCGGAACGACGCTGTAGAGCTCGTGCAGGTACATCGACACCGAGCGATGCACATCCTGGAAGCTTGCGTCCGGGCGGAAATCGCAAGGATACCAGGTTCCGCTTCTCGGCACGTCGAAAACCACGGGTGAAGCGACGCCGGCCGGGTCGGTCCGGAGCATAACGCCAGGTACGAGAAGCATGGGATAACTCGGCGGTAAGTGAAAAGGAAATCGATTTCCTAACCCTATGAAGCCGACCTGCCGATTGTCAAGCGCATGGCTTCCATGCTTGCTCACCCTGAGTTGACGTCTCGCATCTGCGATAGAGCGGACCAGGGGCAACGGGCGAGGAAAACGCGTGCCGGAGCAGTTTCGGAAGGGTGTTCTCGTCCCGCGCCTTGATGATGTTGCGGCTGCGGCGGGCGTGGCTAGGTCGACGGCTTCCCGAGTCATGAGCGGCGAAGCCACGCTGACGATCCGCGAGGAAACACGGCAGCGCGTGCTCGATGCCGCGGCGAAACTCGGCTATCGGCCCGACACCCGGGCGCGCGCGTTGCGTCTCAAGCGAACCTACGCGCTTGGTATCGTCGTGCCCGAAATCGACAATCCGGCTTTCGGCACGATCATACGCAGTGCGCAGAAGGCCGCGATCGAGCGAGGGTATTCGCTCTTCATCTCGCTCGCCGACAAGGACCAGCCCGACACGGCGCTTTATCGCCGGCTCGTGGAGGGCAAGGGCGTCGACGGCGTTCTCGTCACGACCATCAGCGATCCCGGCCTGGTCGACGAGTTGCGCCGCCGTTCGATCAAGCATCTCCTGGTGAATCGCGAACTCGAAGGTCATCAGGGTTCGATCATCGTCGACTATGTCGAGGCGACCGCACAGGTGGTCGAGCACCTTGTCATGCTCGGGCATCGGCGCCTGGCCTTCATATCGGGACCCTTGCACCAATATGCCGGACAGAAGCGCCTGGAGGGTTTCACGAAGGGGCTTCGTCGCTGCGGGCTCGTGCCTGATGAACAGCTCATCGGCGAGTGCAATTATGGCTGGGCCGAGGCGGCAGAGGTCTTCAAGCGGATCTACGTGGCCAGCGCGGCCCCGCCATCCGCGGTCTGCGCCGCGAACACGACGATTGCCTCAGGGATGATAGCGGGAGCGCGATCGATCGGGCTGGAGGTGCCGGACGAGCTTTCCGTCATCTCGCTTCTCGACAGCCCGCTCGCGCTGATGCACGTGCCAGCCATTTCAGCCGTGCAGTTCCCGTTCGAGGAGCTGGGGCGCCTGGCTGCGAACGAACTCATTGATGCCATTGAGAATGGATCCGAGATGGAAAATGTTCGGCTCGAGCGTTTCCGTATTGCCGAAAGAGGCTCTGTTTCCAGCTTGAGGTGAGGGCTCGACAAGGCCCATTATCTGGGGGGGCGCGCAACGTCTGCTTGTGGCGGATGTCGTTGAAAAAGTCGTCGTTGCCACGGGTTTGAAGTCCTGATTCAGTTGTCCTTGGTCGGAGGGCGGCGCGATGATGGGCGAACGGCAGGNGGCGGATGTCGTTGAAAAAGTCGTCGTTGCCACGGGTTTGAAGTCCTGATTCAGTTGTCCTTGGTCGGAGGGCGGCGCGATGATGGGCGAACGGCAGGTGGCGCAGGAGGCGTTGTTCTACGAGTTCAGCCTGGAGCGCCACGTGCCGGCCGATCATTGGGTGCGAGCCATCGATCGGTTCGTTGATCTCTCAGATATCCGAGCGCATCTGCGACCGTTCTACAGCGAGATGGGTCGGCCCTCGATCGATCCGGAGCTCATGATCCGGATGCTGCTCATCGGCTACTGCTTCGGCATCCGTTCCGAACGGCGCCTGTGCGAGGAAGTGCATCTAAACCTCGCCTATCGCTGGTTTTGCCGGCTCGGGCTGGAGGGCGCCGTTCCCGATCACTCAACCTTTTCGAAGAACCGGCATGGCCGTTTCCGCGAGAGCGATCTCCTGCGCGAGCTATTCGAGACGACCGTCCGGCGCTGCATCGCGGAGGGGCTCGTCGGCGGCGAGGGCTTCGCGGTCGATGCCAGCCTGATCAAGGCCGATGCCAACAAGCAACGCTCGGCCGAAGCCTCCGAGCCGGTCGATTGGGACGATCTCGCCCGAACACGGCGCTCGGTCCGCGAGTATCTCGATACGCTCGACGAGGCCGCCTGGGGCGCAGCCAGCGAGGCCAAGCCGAAGTTCGTGTCGCGCTCTGATCCGGCAGCGCAATGGACGGGAGCCCTGAAGGGTCACGCCTTCTTCGCCTATGCGACCAACTACCTGATCGACCTCGACCACGCCGTCATCGTCGATGTCGAGGCCAGCCGAGCGATCCGGCAGGCCGAGGTCGGATCGGCCCGCACCATGCTTGACCGGACGCAGAAGCGCTTCGGCCTCTGGCCGGCCCGGCTCGCCGCCGACAGCGCCTACGGCTCGGCCGAGAACCTCGCCTGGCTGGTGCACGAGCGCGGGATCGAGCCGCATATCCCGGTCTTCGACAAATCCCAGCGCAGCGACGGCACCTTCAGCCGCTCCGACTTTGCCTACGACCACGACCGCGATCTCTACATCTGCCCGGGCGGGAAGGAGTTGAGGCAGCGCCAGAAGGTCTATCGAACCGAGCGCCCGCTCGTCGATGAGAACGGCCTGATGCGCTACCACGCCAGCAAATTTGCCTGCGACGCCTGCTCGCTGAAGCCGCAGTGCTGCCCCAACACACCGGCCCGCAAAATCCTGCGCTCGATCCACGAGGGCGCCCGCGACATGGCCAGGGACATCGCGCAGACCGACGCCTACGTCGTCTCGCGACGCGAGCGGAAGAAGGTCGAGATGCTCTTCGCCCATCTCAAGGGCATCCTGAGGCTCGACCGGCTGCGCCTACGCGGACCCAACGGCGCCAGAGACGAGTTCCACCTCGCCGCAGCAGCCCAGAACCTCAGGAAGCTCGCCAAGCTCCTGCCCAACGGACCGCAGATGAGGGCCGCGTGAAGGGCAAACGCCCCCGCAGGTAAATCACAGCTCGTGATCGCCTCGCTCGCAGGCCGACTTTTTCAACGGTATCGGC
>NZ_LMJU01000018.1:0-270779 GCF_001429415.1 Allobosea sp. Root670
GTGCAGCGCTCCAGCACCTTGGATTCGCCCGCCTTGTTGGCGTGCTCCATCACGACGATGACCTTCTTGACGCCGGCGACGAGATCCATCGCGCCGCCCATGCCCTTCACCATCTTGCCGGGGATGGTCCAGTTGGCGATGTCGCCATTCGCAGCCACTTCCATGGCGCCGAGGATGGTCAGGTCGATATGACCGCCGCGGATCATCGCGAACGAGTCGGCCGAGGAGAAGAAGCTCGAGCTCGGCAGGATCGTGATGGTCTGCTTGCCGGCATTGATCAGGTCGGGATCGGCCTCGCCCTCATAGGGGAAGGGGCCGATGCCGAGCAGGCCGTTCTCGGACTGCARGGTGACGTTGACRCCGTCGGGAATGTARTTCGCMACCAGCGTCGGGATGCCGATGCCGAGATTGACGTAGAAGCCGTCCTTCAATTCCTTGGCGGCGCGGGCTGCGATCTCTTCGCGGGTCCAGGACATCAGGCGGCCTCCCTCTTGCGCTCGGTCAGCTTCTCGATCTTCTTCTCGTTGATCGTGCTCTTGATGACGCGGTCGAYATAGATGCCGGGCGTGTGGATCGCCTCSGGATCGAGCGAGCCGACCGGCACGATCTCCTCGACCTCGGCCACCGTCACCTTGCCGGCGGTCGCCATGTTCGGATTGAAGTTCCGCGCGGTCTTCCGATAGACGAGATTGCCGGCGGTATCGGCCTTCCAGGCCTTGACGATGGCGAGGTCGGCGCGCAGCCAGGTTTCGCGGACATAGAGCTGCCCTTCGAATTCCTCGACCGGCTTGCCNGCGGTATCGGCCTTCCAGGCCTTGACGATGGCGAGGTCGGCGCGCAGCCAGGTTTCGCGGACATAGAGCTGCCCTTCGAATTCCTCGACCGGCTTGCCCTCGGCGACGACCGTGCCGACGCCGGTCCGGGTATAGAAAGCCGGGATGCCGGCGCCGCCGGCGCGGATGCGCTCGGCCAGCGTGCCCTGCGGGTTCAGCTCCAGCTCCAGCTCGCCGGCAAGGTACTGCTGCTCGAACAGCTTGTTCTCGCCGACATAGGACGCGATCATCTTCCGGATCTGGCGGGTCTGCAGCAGCATCCACAGGCCGAAGCCGTCGGCGCCGGCATTGTTCGAGGGCGGTATCGGCCTTCCAGGCCTTGACGATGGCGAGGTCGGCGCGCAGCCAGGTTTCGCGGACATAGAGCTGCCCTTCGAATTCCTCGACCGGCTTGCCTTCGGCGACGACGGTGCCGACGCCGGTCTTGGTGTAGAAGGCCGGGATGCCAGCGCCGCCGGCGCGGATGCGCTCGGCCAGCGTACCTTGCGGGTTCAGCTCCAGCTCCAGTTCGCCAGCTAGGTATTGCTGCTCGAATAGCTTGTTCTCGCCGACATAGGACGCGATCATCTTCCGGATCTGGCGGGTCTGCAGCAGCATCCACAGGCCGAAGCCGTCGGCGCCGGCATTGTTCGAGATCACGGTGATGTTCTTCACGCCGGAATCGCGGATCTGCGGGATCAGGCTNCTGCAGCAGCATCCACAGGCCGAAGCCGTCGGCGCCGGCATTGTTCGAGATCACGGTGATGTTCTTCACGCCGGAATCGCGGATCTGCGGGATCAGGCTCTCGGGRTTGCCCGACAGGCCGAAGCCCCCGGACATGATCGTCATGCCATCAAAAAGCAGCCCTTCGAGCGCCGCGCCCGGGCCGTCATAGATCTTATGCGTCATTGTAGCGGAACCTAGGTCAGATTCGGACTCGAAACGATTACTCAGGCGCGTTCCAGCGCCACTGCGATACCCTGGCCGACGCCGATGCACATGGTGGCGAGCGCGCGCCTCTTGCCGGTCAGGGACAGTTCGAGCGCGGCCGTGCCGGTGATGCGGGCACCGGACATGCCGAGCGGGTGGCCGAGCGCGATCGCACCGCCATTCGGGTTCACATGCGCGCCGTCCTCGGCGATGCCGAGCTCGCGCAGCACCGCGATGCCCTGCGAGGCGAAGGCCTCGTTCAGCTCGACGATGTCAAAATCGGTCGGCTTCAGGCCAAGTCGCTCGCAGAGCTTGCGCGTGGCGGGGATCGGGCCGAGGCCCATGACGCGCGGCGCGATGCCGCCGGTCGCTCCGCCGAGGATGCGCGCGATCGGCGTCAGCCCGTATTTCGCGGCGGCCTTCTCCGAGGCGATGATCAGCGCCGCGGCGCCGTCATTGACGCCCATGCGCGCGATCGGCGTCAGCCCGTATTTCGCGGCGGCCTTCTCCGAGGCGATGATCAGCGCCGCGGCGCCGTCATTGACGCCCGACGCATTGCCGGCAGTGACAGTGCCGCCCTCCTTGCGGAACGGCGTGCCGAGCTTGGCGAGCTTCTCCAGCGTGGTGTCGCCGCGCGGGTGCTCGTCGATCTCCACCCTGATGGCATCGCCCTTGCGCTGCGGGATCAGCACCGGGACGATCTCCTTGTCGAGACGGCCGTTCTGCTGGGCGGCGACGGCCTTCAGTTGCGAGCGCAGCGCGAAGGCGTCCTGGTCGGCGCGGCTGACATGGCAGTCGGCGGCGACGTTCTCGCCGGTTTCCGGCATGGAATCGATGCCGTACTGCGCCTTCATCAGCGGGTTGACGAAGCGCCAGCCGATGGTGGTGTCGTGGATCTCGGCATGGCGCGAGAAGGCNCTCCGGCATGGAATCGATGCCGTACTGCGCCTTCATCAGCGGGTTGACGAAGCGCCAGCCGATGGTGGTGTCGTGGATCTCGGCATGGCGCGAGAAGGCGCTGTCGGCCTTGGGCATGACGAAGGGCGCGCGCGACATGCTCTCGACGCCGCCGGCGATCATCAGCTCGGCCTCGCCCGCCTTGATCGCCCGCGCGGCTGCGATGACGGCATCCATGCCGGAGCCGCAGAGCCGGTTGATCGTCGTGCCCGGCACTTCCTTGGGCAGGCCGGCCAGCAGCAGAGACATGCGCGCGACATTGCGGTTGTCCTCGCCCGCCTGGTTGGCGCAGCCGAAGATCACATCGTCCACGGCGCCGAAATCGACTTGCGGATGACGCTCGACCAGGGCCTTCAGCGGCACCGCGCCGAGATCGTCCGCCCGCACGGCGGCAAGCGAGCCGCCGAACCGGCCGATCGGGGTGCGGACGTAGGCGCAGATGAAGGCTTCGGTCATGTCGTCGTTGCTCTGCTTGCTGTCTGCTCGGGTCGGGAAGGCGGCCGAGGCCGCTCTCAGATGTCGAAGAAGACGGTCTCGTTCTCGCCCTGCAGACGGATGTCGAATGTGTAGACCGGCATGCCGTCCTCGTCGCCGCGCGTTGCGATCAGTGTCTGCACGCGCACGCGATGCTCGATGCGGGCGAGAAGCGGATCAGTCGCGTTGGCCTTGTCCTCGTCGCCGAAATAGAGCCGCGTATGCAGGCCGAGATTGATGCCGCGCGCCACGATCCAGAAGGTGATGTGCGGTGCCATCGGCCGGCCGTCGAAATAGGGCACGATGCCGGGCTTGATCGTCTCAAAGCGGTAGACACCGGTCGTGCCGTCGACGGGTTGGCGGAACCAGCCGGGGAAGTGCGGATCGGCTTCGCCACGGTGCTCGCCCTGGCCGGGATAGAGCCCCTGCGCATCGGCCTGCCAGATCTCGATCAGCGCGTCCTTGATGGGCATGCCCGAGCCGTCGAAGATGCGGCCGGTGACGAGGACGCGCTCGCCCTTCACCTCCGGCGAGAGCGGCTGCGAGCCGAGATCGTGCGGATAGACGCCCTCGATGCCGGAGAAGTTCGGCGTGGCGCCGATATGAATATAGGGGCCGGCCGTCTGCGACGGGCTTTCCCTGAGGCGGCGGAGCGATTGGACCATCAGTTGCCCTCCATCCGGTTCTCGAACAGGGTCGAGCGACGGCCGCGCAGGACGATGTCGAATTTGTAGGCCATCGTGTCCATCGGCAGCGTCGCCTCGCGGTCGAGCGCCGCGACCAGCTGCTCCACCGCCTCGCGGCTCGGGATGCCCAAGACGATCGGGCATTGCCAGATCATCGGGTCGCCCTCGAAATACATCTGGGTGATCAGGCGCTGCGCGAAGGCGTGGCCGAAGATCGAGAAATGGATATGCGCCGGGCGCCAGTCATTGACGCCGTTCGGCCAGGGATAGGGGCCGGGCTTGATTGTGCGGAACCAGTAGCGGCCCTCGTCATCGGTGATGGTGCGCCCGCAGCCGCCGAAATTCGGATCGATGGCGGCGAGGTAGCTTTCCTTCTTATGGCGATAACGGCCGCCGGCATTGGCCTGCCAGAACTCGACCAGCGCACCGCGTACGGGGCGCGCATCCTTGTCCAGCACCTGGCCGTGTACGATGATGCGCGGGCCGATCGGTTCGCCCGTCTTAGCATAGTTCAGGATCAGATCGTTATCGAGTTGCCCCAACATGTTGTGGCCGAAGACCGGGCCCGTCATTTCCGAGATCGTATTGCCGAGAGACAGCAAGGCCTTCTGCGGCGATCGCAGCACCGAGGTCTTATAGGTCGGCGTAAAGGCCGGCGGATGCCAGCTGCGGTCCCTCTGATAAAAGGAGCCGCCCTGATGTGTCGAATTTTCGTTGCGCATCTCGGCGCTTCCTCCCTCGAAGCTGCTGTTGCGGTATTCAATTTCTGGCGGCGAATTCGATCCGCTCGCCTTGATCCTGCTCAATTCGCGCCGCGATAGGGTTCAACGGCGGGCAAGGACACGACACATCATCATGCAGATTCGTCATGGATCTCGGCGAGCGCCGCACGGGCGATTTTGAAGGCATGATTGGCTGCCGGCACGCCTGCATAAATGGCCACATGCAGTAGCGCCTCTTTGATATCTTCGGCGCTAGCGCCGGTATTACGCGTAGCCCTCACGTGCATCGCGACCTCGTCGTGATGTCCAAGCGCGGCCAGCAGCGCGATGGTCAACATCGAGCGCTCGCGTTTGCTGATCGTCTCACGTGACCAAACGCTTCCCCAGGCGCTTTCGGTGATCAGTGTCTGAAAGTCCGCCGTAAACGCATCAGTGGCCGCCACTGCAGCATCGACATACGCCTCACCCAGAACCGATCGCCGGGTCCTCATGCCTGCGGCGAATTTGGTTTGCGCATCAGCCATGGCCGTGTTCCTTGAGGTGCCCAGATACGAGCTTCGACAGCCGTTCCGGCTGCTCAATCGGCGGAATATGACCGCACTCGTCGATGAGTTCGAAGCGCGCTCGTGGAATTTTCAGTGCCATCGCCTCAACGAGTCCCGGTGGCGTGGCGAGGTCGCTGTCTCCAGCCACGACCAGCGTCGGGACGGATATTCCGGCAACGTGGTTGGTCAGATCGGCAATCCGCAGGGCGTTGCAAGTAGAGATATATCCGGCCGCCGATTGCAGGACGAAGGCGTTTCGCCACCCCGAAACCTGATCGGGCTGCGCGGCGCGAAAGCCTGGTGTGAACCACCTCTCCATGACGGGGTCGGCAATCGCCTCGAGGCCACCGCGCTCGATTGCGTGGATGCGTTCGCCCCAACTCTCGGGCGTTCCCACTTTTGGAGCGGTGTCCGCCAAGACGAGCGCCGACAGGCGCTGCGGTGAGCGAGAACCCAGGACCTGTCCGATCATACCGCCGATCGAAAGCCCGACCAGTGCGAACCGCTCGACATCAAGATGGTCGATCAGGACAAGGAGATCGTCCGCCAAATCACTGATCGAATAGGGGCCGGCGTCAGTTTCCGAAAGCCCATGCCCACGCTTGTCGTAGGCAATCACACGCCAGTGAGCTGAAAGCGTGGCGGAGACTTCATCCCAGATCCTCAGATCTGTCCCGAGCGAATTGACCAACACCACGCACGGCGCGCCGCGAGGACCATAGTCGCGCCAGTGTACTAGCCGGCCCTTGATGCGTGCGAAAGCCATATCGGAACGCCCATGTCGACGATGACCTTATATGCTCCGCTTTTTTTCTTATGTTAAATGGCTTTTTCTAGTCCTTAAATAACTCAGAGGTTATCCTAATGAGCCTGAGCAGATCGCTTCAGCTCGACGGACGCATTAAGTTACGCCACCTGTCCTGCTTCATCGAGGTTGCCCGGCAGAGAAGCGCCGTGAAGGCAGCGTCCGCGATCGGCTTGAGCCAGCCAGCCGTTTCGAAAACGATTCACGAGCTGGAGGATTTCCTGGGCACCGTCCTGTTCGAGCCGAAACGGCGGTCGATGGTGCTCACGCCGATCGGCGAGATGTTCTTGCGTTACGCGACGTCGAGCCTCGTCGCGCTGAAGCAGGGCATCCGAACCGTCGCTCAAGATGCCGGTGGCGAGCATGCCACCTTTACGGTCGGCGCACTACCGACGGCATCAGCACGGATTTTGCCGGCGGCATTGGCTAAGCTGTCGCGACATCTCCCGAATATCAGGCTTCGCGTCGTCACCGGGTCGAACGATGTTCTGCTCTCGCAACTGCGTCTCGGCGACATCGATCTCGTGGTCGGGCGAATGGCTTCACCTGAGGCGATGCACGGACTCGCGTTCGAATACCTCTATTCGGAACGCATCGCGCTGGCAGTGCGACCTGCGCATCCCTTGCTGGCACATGGGCAGCAGGACATAGCGGATGTTGGGCGTTACCAGTTGCTCGTCCCCCCACCGGGCTCCGTCATACACCCGATCGTCGAGCGCTATTTCATCGCCCGTTCGATCCACCCTTCGCAGGGCGAGATCGAGACGGTCTCCGACGCATTTGCACGCAACTATCTGCTTAGAACGGATGCTATCTGGGTCATTTCCGAAGGCGTTGTGGCGGAGGATGTAGCGAGCGGTGCGCTGGCGCTACTGCCGGTCGACACCAATGACACGAACGGCCCGGTCGGCCTGACGACCCGCACCGATACAGACCTGTCCTTTCCGGCCCAGCCGGTCATGGCAGCGGTGCGGGACGTCGTCGCGGAGCGGGCCAGGGCAGCCTCTGCGCATTCCGTCGACGCCTATCGGGTCCGGCAGAGCAAGGGCGACAACTCTCCGAGGCCCGCCAGGAATCGGGGAGGGCCGTAAGGCTCGTTTACCAAGGCGATGCCCCCGGCCCGAACTTGAACGGCCGCTCGTCACACGGCTTCGTCAAACGCGGTCGGCTGTGGCGCCAACTGCGTCCCGCCACAGACATGGATGATGTCGCCCGTGACGAAGCTTGCCCGCGGCGACGCCAGGAAGGCGATCGCGCCGGCGACATCCTCCGCCGTACCGAGCCGGCCCAGCGGTGACATCTTGCGAAAGGATCTAGCGAGCCCCGCGTTTTCCGCGACGATCTTCTCGTTGAAGGGCGTATTGAGGAAGCTCGGGGCGACAGCGTTGACCCGGATGTTGTCCGGGCCGAGTTGCACGGCGAGCACGCGCGTCAGCCCGATTAGCCCCGATTTACTGGAGGTATACGCGACACCCGTACCGGCGAGGTAAACGCGCGAAGCAACATTGACGATGCTTCCGCCGCCACTGCGCTTCATCAACGGATGAGCGGCCTGGGCGAGAAGCATCGGCACCGTCAGGTTGAGCGCGAGCACGGCATTCCACACTGAAAGGTCTACTTCGCCGATGCGTGGAGCTCCGGTCATGCCGGCGTTGTTGACGACGCAATCAAGCCGACCGAACCGTTCCGCCAAGCGGTCGATCAGGCGATTGACGGCGCCGTTCTCCAGCAGGTCGACCGGCTCAGCGGCAGCTTCGCCGCCCGCGTCGACGATCTCGCTGCAGATGCCCTGCACCCGATCGATGGCCCGATCGGCCAGAACGACGTGAAAACCATCGGCGGCCAGCATCCGCGCCGCCGCGGCCCCGACGGCGCCAGCGCCGCCGGTTACAAGCGCAACTTGCATCGCCTGATCCTTACTTTTGCCAGGGCATCAGCCGGCGCTGCAGCCATTGCAGCGCATAGGTCAGCAGCACCCCTAGAACCATGACGACAACGAGCCCGGCATACATTTTCTCGGGATTGAGCACCTCCCAGTAGTAGAAGGTCATGTATCCCACGCCCTGTTTGGCACGCACGAACTCGACCGAGATGATCACAATCATCGCAGTGCCGAGCGCTATACGAAGTCCTGAAAAGATCACAGGCATTGCGCCGGGCAGAATGACGTGGCGCAGCATCGACCAGCCCTTGGCGCCGTAGTTCTTGCCGGCCATCAAATAGACGCTGTCTATGCCGCGCACCGCTGCCATCGTGTTGATCGCCATCAGGATAAAGACCGAAAGCCCGACTACAAGAATCTTCGGCGCCTCGCCGAAGGGGTCGGCGAACATCAGCATCACAATCGGAAAGATCGCGATCTTCGGCAGCACGTAGATGGCCGAAAGTGTCGTGTCGAGCATCAGGCGTACGGTCTGGTTCAGACCCATGACCACACCGACCAGCACGCCCGGGATGGCTCCAAGCACGAAGCCGAGCAGGACGCGCCCCACCGTCGCGAGGACGTGGCTTTCTGCGGCGAGCTTCCAAACGCCAGCCCAGCCGTCCTGGCTAAAGGCCTCCGGCATCAGCCAGGGCCGTCCGAGAAGTGTCGTTCCCGAAAAGCGGTCGTAGCGAGTGCTAAGATCCCAAAGCGCGACGCCGATCTTGCTCGGCGGCGGAAACCAGTTCGGGTTTATGAAACCGCTATCGGCCGCAAGCTCCCAGAGCATGAGGACGACGAGCGGGAAACCCAACGCCAGAGTACGCTCGTATGCGCCTTTGTGCTTGACCGGGACCAACCGACCTATGCGCTCGCACAGCAGGACGAGCAGGACAAAGCTTGACCCGATCGCAGGCCAGGCGAAGTCGCCCCAGAGCCCGGCGGCCGCCAGCGCCAGGTTCAATGCGACCATCGCTCCGGCAAGCAAGAGGATGGCGCGTCTTTCGCCGCGGGCTATCGGAGAACGTGGCATAGCCACGGCACTGCCGGCGGCGGCCGCGTTGTCGGCGGATACAACTGTCATGGCTGCGCCTCCATGGCGCGCGTCACCTCGGCACTGAGCTTCTCCCAAATCTGCGCCCGGTATTCGGCAAAACGGGGTGAGTTGGTCATCGCGATCGTGCGCGGGCGCGGCAGCTCTATCTTGAAGGTGGCGAGATGCCGGCCGGGCTGGGCGCTCATCAGGATAACGCGGTCACCGAGCAGCACCGCCTCGTCGAGGCTGTGTGTGATGTAGAGCACGGTCTTGCGCGTCTCCTCCCAGATCCGCAGCAATTCCTCCTGGATGACGACGCGCGTCTGGGCGTCCAGCGCACCGAGCGGTTCGTCCATCAGCAGAACCTCCGGGTCGTTGGCGAGTGCCCGGATGATGCTGACACGCTGCTTCATGCCGCCCGAGATCTGGTGCGGGTAATAGTCGGCGAATTTGCCGAGGCCGACCCGGTCGAGCCAGTAGCGCGCCCGGTCGAGCCGTTCTTTGCGACCGACGCCGCGCATTTGCAGACCGAAGGCGACATTCTCGATCAGCGTCTTCCAGGGAAAGATCGCATATTCCTGGAAGACGACACTGTTCAATGGCCGGCCCGGCTCGCGTCCGGGCTGGATGTCGATCGAACCCAGCGAGATCGATTCCAGTCCCGCAACCATACGCAGGAAGGTCGACTTGCCGCAGCCCGAAGGGCCGACGATGCAGACGAACTCGCCATCGGCCACTTCGAGGGAGAAATCCTCAAGCGCGACCATGGTGCCGTCCGCGGTCGGATAATGCTTGCTGACGTGGCGCGCTCCAATCTTCGGCGCAGTTGCAGCCTGCATGGAGACGCTCATCGGCCGACCTCCGGGCTCGTTGGTGTGTTGCATCGATCTGTCGAGGCCCGCGAAGGCATGACGGCCGCCATGCCTCTCACTTCGAGGCGGCCGCCTTGCCGAGGGTCTCGACGGCCTTCATGACGAAACGCCCGTCGATGACCTTCGCCATGTCGAGGGGCTTGTCGTATTCGGTGCGGCCGTTCTCGCGATGCACGCGCTCAATGTCGGCCAGACCAGTGGTCGGGATCGCCATATTGGGATCGAAGATCACCGAGCCGCCGGTCTTGATCGCCTCGGGCGTGGAGGCTGTGTATTTCAGATAGCCGTCCATATTGGGCTGAGCGAGGAAATCGGCGCCCTGCATAAGACGGGCTGCTTCCGTCATCGCCAGAACGAAGCGCTCCGCCGCTTCGGGCCGCTCCTTGATGAACTTGCCCGAGGCGACGAAAGCGACTGTCATCAGGCCGGGCGTGATGTCCTGCATCAACAGTTTGCCGGTGCCGGCTTTCAGGATCTGGTCGGAGTAGGGCGAGGAGGTCAGCACGGCGTCGACCGATTTCGCCTCCATCGCCGCCGGCATGTCAGCATTGCCGACGTTCAGCAGTTGCGCATCACGCAGGCTGAGCTTGGCGCTCTCAAGCGCCTTGCTGACGAAGTACTCGCCGCCGCTACCCGGCCCACCGGCCGCCGCGATCCGCTTGCCCTTGAGATCGGCGACCGACTTCACCGCTCCCGAATCCAGCAGGTCCTTGCGGACGATCAGCTTGGTCGGGCCGTCCGTCATCGGATCAAGCGCTCCTGGCGCGATCACCCGGATGTCGAGCCCGCGATTCCAGGCCGACCAGAGCGACGCCACGATCGAGATGCCGCCAACGTCGACCGATCCCTTGTCGAGGAAGGCGATCGCCTCAGTGCCGGACTTGACGCTATCCAGCTTGACGTCGAGCCCATATTTCTTGAATAGCCCACGCGCCTCGGCGACATAGGCCGTGGCGAATTTCATGATCGGCACATAGGCGACACGCACGGCCTGGGGCGGATCGAGCGGCTTCGGCGCTGGCGCCTGTGCCAAAGCCGGAGCGCCAGCGAGACCAAAAATCATGGCAGCGCACATTCTGCGCCAGAGAGCTTCGAACATTCTATTCCTCCCTACGGAGCGGCCTGCTGCCGCCTTTCATGTTGCTTGGCAGGCTTCTTCGACCTGCTCGTTCTCGTCAACTTTGGCTAAGTCGCTTCCCGTGCGGGTCAGCCTTCGACCAACTCGGGAACCGTATTGAGATAGGCCCCTTGCGCCAATAAGCCTGCCCTTAGCTCCGCGATCGGTACCACGGCCGGCGCAACACCCTGGTCGGCGGCTATCGCTCCTGCAACACCTGCCGCATGGCCGGTCAACCAGCATTGCGGGATCTCGCGCATGAAGGAATGGCTCGTGGCGTCGCAGGACAGATGACGGCCAGGCGCCAACAGCCCGTCGATCTCGCGTGGCACGATCGAGCCATAAGGAACGGAGATATTCTCGAACTTCGGCGCGAGAGACGGCGAAACGCCGATCTCGTCGGGCGCCATGCTGCCATCCCAATTCTCTCGGGTGAGTTTGCCAAGCCCCTTCAGGCGTCGGCCATGTCTGACGCCGAGCTGGGGCGCCGACAGCATGATGAAAGCGTTTGAAAAACCAGGTGCATGAGCGCGATAGAAGGCGAGATGTTCCAGCATGAGCTTGTGGCTCCTGATCTCGACCTCGGACAGATCCTCGACTTTCAGTGCGGAGTAACCTGCGAGTCGAGGCCCCATGAATACCGCGATGTCGTCCCGCCACGATACGGAAGGTTTGTCGAAGAAGCGCATCGTCTCGCGCCCGCGCGCCATGAACTGTGAGTACTGATCCGGCGTCTCAGCCCGGAAGCGCAAGAACGCCTTCATGTCGGCGCCGCCGAACAGCCAGGATGTGTTCATGCAGCCGTGGATGTCGCGGCTATCGACCTCCGTGTCGAAATCAGAGCCGGCGCCCGCGTAAAGATCGCCGTCGCCGGTCGCGTCGATCGTCACCCGGGCGAGAATGGCGCGCCGTCCCTCCTTGCTCTCGAAAGAGCAGCCCGCAACCCGTCGCCCTTCCATCAACGGACTGGCTCCCCAGGCGTGGAAGATCGGGTGAACGCCGGCCTCCAGAACCATTGCGAGCGATTCCGCCTTGAGCCACTCCGGATCGAGGGTCGGCGCATGGGTGACGGTATTGTTGAATGCCGCATTGCGAAGCCCCCAATAGGCAACGCGCTCGGGATCGTGTGATCCCCATTCAAGCGGCTCAGGACCGGCAATCTTGTCGCGGGTCAAGCGCGAAAGGAGCTCTTCGGCGATGCCTCGGATGACATGGCGACCTTGCCAATCGCTCATGCGATCGATCCAGATGACCAATCCGCCTGTCGATAGCCCACCGAGATGGTTGTAGCGCTCTAGTAGCACTACATCGGCGCCGCGCCGGGCGGCGGCGATCGCGGCCGCCGTTCCGGCAGGACCGCCGCCAACCACCAGAACGTCGCATTCGGTATGGACCGGAAGCTCCCGCGCTGGCTCGGTGATCGTCTTGCCCGACGACCTACGGCGCTCGAACTTTTCGGTCTCGAAGGTCTCGGAACGGAAGAACAGCCGCCCTCCCTCGCCGTCCATCGATCCCATGACGTGTTCCCCTGGAGTCGTGGCCAGTCGGTGCACCGCTTGGAATGCGACGAAAGGCCGGGAGCATCGATTTACGAGCAGATTGGCGCGCCGATCCTTGCTGTTCAAATGAATTTAAAAGCCCTATTCATGAGCAAGATTGCTCAATCGAGGCTGATGCGATGGATGTTTCCGGGCTCGAAGCCTTCATCCAGATCGCCGAATTTGGAAGCTTTCGTCGTGCAGCCGAAGCAATGCGGCTGTCGCAAACCGCCTTGAGCCACCGCATTCGCAAGCTTGAGGAGGATGTCGGCGTCACGCTGTTTCAGCGCACTACACGCTCTCTCTCTCTGACGAGAGCGGGACAAGAGTTCTTCCCCGAGGCACGAGACACGCTGTTTCGACTGAGCACTCTATACGAGAACCTGAAACGCCAGGGCCGACAGGCGCAGCAAAAGGTTTCGGTTGGTTGTCTCGGCTCGCTCGGCGAGCATTTCCTGCCCGGGGTTTTGAGAGAATTCCGGCAGCGCTATCCGCAGGTCTCGATCACCGTTTTTGACGAGCCCGCGGCGGCTTTGCGCGAGCGAGTCTCCTCTGGCGAGGCACAGTTCGCCTTGACCATTCTAGGCGCGCAGCTCTGGACTCAGAAATCCCGCGCGCTGTTCGAGGAGGACTTCGTCGCCGCTGTGCCGATCGGGCACCCGCTCGCGGAGCGCGCGGAACTGAACTGGGCTGATCTCGTCGGCTATCCGCTGGCCCGCGTCGCCACAACGACAAGCCACGGGTTCATGCTTAGCGAAAGCCTCGGCACTTTCGGGGAGCGGTTGGATTGGGCCTATGAGGTGCAGCGCGTCAACATGGCGGTCTGTTTCGTTGCAAACGGCATCGCCGTCACGGTGCTGCCTCGCCTGGCGATCGCATCAGTGCCCGGCATTCGCATTTTGCCGATCACGGCTCCGCAAATTCGACGCACTGTTGGCATTATCGCGCGCGACGGCGTTTCCCTCCCAAGACCAGCCCTGAATCTGCAGCGCATGCTGCTGCACGCGATCTCCCGACACTCCAAAGGAGCCAGCAACGATCCGCCTGCTCAGACCTCCGGCCGGGATGCGGGGACGACCACAGTCAACTCATCCCTGTCGAGCGAATAGGCGAGATCATAACCTGTCCACGCCGCGCGAGCCGGGGCAAAGCCCTCCGCGTCGAGCGCAGGATCGATCATACCGGCAATTTCATCGAGCCGGCTCCTGTCATGGCATTCGATCATGATCGCGCCGCTGTCGGCATAGGCCGCACCGCCTGCGGACGGCACCGTAAATGGCACCGGGGCGACCGACGGATCCTTCTTCAGGACATGGATCGCTGTCGCAGCAGTCTCACGAAGCACACGCCCGGCAAGCTCTTCCCAGGCACCTGCAGGGACCGAGGCCTCATCGAAGGTTGTTGCCATCAAGGCACTTCCGATGCCTCCGCCCTGACTTGACACTGCAAGATGGCCGACGCGAAAGAAACCGCGGAAGGACGGCCGCATGCTTTGCGACCACGGCGTTGGGTTTTCCAGCAGAGCCCGATACGACGCGCTGCTGAGCACCGCGTTGCTTGCCAGTTCGTAGAGCGTCAAGAATTCTGGAAGTGGCCCATTGCCGCGGTGATAGCGCCGTGCGCGCATCATGCCGGGCACGGCCAGCCGTTCTGGAACATGCTCGCGCGTGTGCCATAGGTTGTATTCGTCCCGCCGGTGTGGATCGACGCCATTCCAGAGCGAGAGCAGTCCTTGCCCCTTCAGCATTGCTACTCCGAGAGTTCTACCCACGCGCCGGTTTGCGCGCTCGCGCGAATGGCGTCGAGCGAGTCCAGGATGTCGAGCGATTCCGCCTCGGTTGCTCCCGTCCATTGCACTGGGCCATTGCTCAAGCTTGCGGCAAAGGACTCCGCCTCGCGCAAGAAGCCATTGCCGTCCGGCACATCCAGCGGTTCGAAGGCCGCACCGAAAGCGATGCCGCGCTTAACCTGCAGGATCGCCGGCCCGCTGGCTGGCGGGTGGTTCAGGAAGTTTGTCTCGATCACGCCCCCGTCCCCGCCAATCAAGGCATGGCGGTGGTAGCCCGTCTCGAAGGAACAGGACATCTGGGCGAGCAATCCGCTCGGGAAGGCGATATTTGCGATTGTGGTGAGGTCGACACCGTTTGCCGCAAAGCTTGCCGTCGCTTGAACCCGTGCTGGTCTCTCGCCGGCTACGATGCGTATCAGGCTCATGGCGTAACTGCCCGCATCGAGCAAGGCGCCGCCGCCCAGCGAAGGACTAAGCCGGATATTGGCGGGATCGACCGAGGTTATGCCGAAGGACGATCGGATCAATTTGACCTTGCCGATTGCACCGGTGGCGATCATCTCGCGCAACTTTGCCGTCTGGACCTGAGCGAGATAGGGATAAGCCTCGACGAGCGGAACGTTGTTGGCCCTGGCCGCGGCAAACATGCGGCGGCCTTCCTTGCCTGTGACCGCTAAAGGCTTCTCGCACAGTATCGGTTTTCCGCTTTCGGCCGCTCGAATGGCCCACTCGGCATGCAGGCTGTTGGGAAGCGGGATATAGACCGCGTCGATTTCTCGATCTGCGAGCAGGGCTTCGTAGGAACCATGAAAGCGCGGGACGCCCGTCTCCCGGGCGAATGCCTCCGCCTTTGCGGGATCGCGGCTCGCGACCGCCGCAACGGTCAGCATTTTCGAAGGAGCCACCCCCGCGATGAAATTGCGCGCGATGTTGGCCGCGCCCAGTATTCCAATCTGAAGAGGCCGATTTCTCATGTTGAGCCTATCCATTCGAGAGCCTCTCACAGGGAGATGAGGGGCCCAGCCATCGCCGGTTTTAGCCCTGGTTCATGGAATCCAGAGCAAACGCGAGATCATAGACTGCGACATCGTCCGGTGCGGGCCGGAGCTGGTGTCTAGCCAAGGCGGCGGAAATTTGCGGCAGCGCGGCCTCCAGTTCCAAGCGGCCGATTCCGTCGACGAGTATCGCTGCGTCGAACAAACCGTCCTGCGTCGTCCCTCTCAGCGCTGTCTCCCTCGTTTTCGCGCCAGTGCTCTCCGGGCGCGCCAAGCCGATGTGAACGCTGCCGATCCCGTCGAGACCGAGGATCTGCTCGGCGACAGGACGTGCCGCGCGGCGGAAGCCGTCCTCGCCGATCGAATCGAAGCTGATCCGGTAAGTCGCCATCGCGCCCCCAAGGCCTTCTCCAAGAGAGACAAGCACCTCGCAACCACAGCGGATGAAATTAAAGAAGGCCGGCTGGATTTGCTGCGACCACGGCGTCGGGTTGTTGAGCCGCTCGAGATAGGCAGGTGATCCGAAAACATCGAGATTCGGCCCCTCATAAAGCGTCCAATAGCGATGCCTGTCCCGCTTCCAGTCCACCCCGCGCCGTCCACGCATGAAGCCCGGAATGCTAAGGCGCTCGGGCATGTGCTCGCGGGTATGCCAGCGATTGTACTCAACTTCGGACTCTGCACGGATATCGTGCCAGATGGCGACGAAGGCATTACCTTTGATGGGCATTGCGGACGGCCTCCCTGCCGCTTTCTTCAGGCCGCCGAAGCGGAGAGCCGCTTCAAACGAAAATCGTAGCGCAGGCTGTGAAATTCGCGGCCCATAATGCGCCCGTCTGGAGCCTCTCCCGGGAAATGCCGCACGAATTCCTGGATCAGTGAATCCTTGACGCCGAATACGACGTCAGAGTCGAGATACTCGTCTCCCGCCACGAAGACATGTGTCACAAGAGTGTCGTGGCCTTCCGCGTGAATCATGAAATGAACATGCGCCGGCCGATAGGGATGGCGGCCCTGCGCATCGAGCATCTGCCCGACTGGGCCATCATGCGGGATCGGATAGGCGGCAGGTTTGATTGTCCAGAAGTGAAACCTGCCTTGCTCATCGGTGAACAGGCGCGCGCGCATCGAAAGCCCGCCCAATTCCTCCATCTGCTGCACGTCGTAATAGCCATCCTCATCGGAGTGCCAGACATCGACTGCCGCGCCGGCTAGCGGTGCGCCGTCAGTAGACGAGACGGTTCCGGAAACGAACAGAGGCTGGCCCTTCATTCCGTCCGAAATGTCCGACCCCAGGGGAAACACCGCTGGATCTTGCACATAGAATGGCCCCAGCACTGTCGTATCGGTCGCACCAGCGGTGCCACGGTGATTAATGGCGTCCACCAGCATCGAAACGCCGAGCGTATCTGACAGCAGGATGAACTCCTGACGCTTGTCGTCGCACATGTGCCCGGTTCGGGTGAGAAAGCCGATTGCCGCCTCCCACTCACCCATGCTGGGCTCGACCTCCTTCACGAAGGCGTGGAGATGTCGTACCAGTGCCTGGCTGATCTGTTGCGTGCGGCCGTCCGAGGCGTTGGCCACACGATCGAGCACTGCCATTGTGATCGAATTCTCGTCGAAGTTTCGCACGATCTCCTCCCTTGCGATGCGGGCAGAGGCGGCCCATCCAATGCAACGGGACGACCTACCAAGCGGCGCGGATCAGTCTTCTCTAAAAATCAGCTCGAGGCGCTTCCCCAGCGTAGGCGCGGCGGATCAGCTCATAAACCGCATCGCGCTCTACGGGGCGCGGGTTCCAGTATGGATTGGCGGTAGCAAGATCCGCGGCGCGCGATATGCCGGTCTCCGGCATTCCAATCTCCGCTAAGGATCGCTTCAATTTCAAGCGCTCCAACAACGCGGACAGCCCCGACAGAGCATCCTTCGAACCGAGGGCGGAGGCGATGCACGCCATAGCACGCGGCGCTGCCTGCGCGTTGTAGGACAGTGCATGAGGTAGAACGATGGTATGGGTTTCGGCATGAGGCAGATCGAAACTGCCTCCTAGCGTGTGGCACAGCTTGTGGTGCAGCGCCATTCCCACGGCGCCCAGACATAGGCCGCAAAGCCAGGCGCCATAAAGTGCATCCGCCCGCGCCGGGCCGTTTCGCGGTTCATCGACAATACGGGGCAGTGCTGCGGCGAGGGCTCGAATTCCCTCCTGAGCGATCAGTTCGATGACGGGATTGCCGTCTCGCGCGTAAAGCGCCTCTGAGGCATGGGCGATAGCATTAATGCCGGAAACGGACGATATCGACGGTGGCAGGCTTAGCGTCAGATCAACATCGTAGATCACCGTTCCAGGCAGGACTTTCGCGGTGGTCTGTGTTCGCTTCAGGCCGCCCTCCGTCTCGCCGAGGATCGGCGTCATTTCCGATCCCGCATAGGTGGTCGGCAACACGATCTGGGGCAATCCCGTGCGCAGCGCGATCGCCTTCCCGAGTCCTGTGGTCGAGCCGCCGCCGACTGCGACAACGCCGTCAGCCTTCGAGGCGGCGATCACGGCGAGTGCTTCCTCGGTGACCGCGACAGGCGTGTGCATAACGGCACCCGAAAAGAGACCGGTGGCCCGGCTCCCGAGAATCTCCGCGATACTGCGCCCGACGGCCTCCTGATCGGGCGTTGACAGTACGAGCAGCCGCTCCAGACCTAGGCGTTCCGCCTCATCCGGCAAACGCTGTCTCGTGCCGCTCCCAAATAGGATCCTGGCCGGCGCCGCATTGTAGACGAACTCGCGCATTGGGCCTCCCGCATTCTCATTCAGGCGGGCGCAGAGCCATTTCGAGCGGCTTGCCTTCAAGCCAGGCCCGCCCACGCCGGTAGAGATCTTCGACGAGCGGCCCGGTCAGGCCGGGCATGTCCGGCTTGACCTTGAAACCCAGACCTGACTGCAGATAGGCGAGGTGGCGATAGCCGATTGGGAAGCTTTCGAGTCGCTGCCTATCGAGCGCTGGAGCCTGAGAGGGATCCACGGGGTCGATCCGATCCTTCTCGTAGATCGGCTGCCGCAGCACCACGCCCCATCGCCCCTGGCGTTTCTCCAAAAAATCGTAGAATCGTCCGGTACAAACGACATCGCAGACCACTCCATCCACGCTGGCGCGCTGGTTGATCGTCATTTTCGTCTGTGCAATCGCGCGGTTTTCCGCGATGTCGATTCCCATTCCGCCGAGGAAGTGAAGGATGCTCACACCCTTCTCGAAACCCTCGCGGCTGACCTTTATGAACTCGTCAGCCGTTCCCTGAAACCAGGTTGCCATCATCCGTCCGTCGTCGTGCCAAACGGTGCGGAATCGCTCCCAATCCCCGGCGTCACGCCAAACAGCCCAGTTCTCCACCAACTCACGGATAAGCAGGCGTTCCTTCCAGTCGTCGCTCATTCTGAACTCCGTCGACGAGAAATCAGTTTTTATATGAGAACTTGTTCATGGAGTTGTGTCAACCTAGCGCTTCTCGAATGCCGCGACACGGGGCATAGTGAAGATGGCGAAGAGCATGTCTAAGTTGCCGGCCAGAGAGACGGGTCGTCGCAGGCGACCGAAGAAACGGGATTAATTTATGCCACCTGCCGAGCTCGGCTCTGTAAAGTCCGCGATGCGGGTCCTCGACCTCTTCGAATATCTCCGCCGGTGGAATGCCGCGCAGACCCATACTCAAATTGCGGCTCAACTCGGGATCCCCAAAAGTAGCCTCACGCAGCTGCTCAAAACTTTGGTTAACCGCGGTTATCTCGAGTATGACCCGATCGGAAAGGGGTATTTCCTCGGGCCGGCCGTGGTTGCCTTGGGCCAACGGAGTGCAGAGACACGCGACTTGGTCGAGGTCGCTGAAAACGTGCTCGCGGAAATCGCTAGAACGACGAGCGAGACTTGCGCCCTGAATGTTCTCAAAGGAGACCATTCCGAAGTCATGGCGACGGCGAACGGCACCCATCGGTTGCATTATTCGATGCGTGTCGGCGACATGGCGCCGCTCTATGCGACATCGGGAGGAAAGGCTCTGCTTGCCTACCTGCCCGACGAGATGCGCCAGGATTATCTCTCTCGGGTGCATTTCGAGGCGATTACGCCACGGACTATCGGAAGCGTGGCGGCGCTTGATAACGAGATTGCGGAGATCAGACGCGGCGGCGTTGCCTTCGTCACCGAAGAATTCACGCCGGGGATCGCGGGAATGGCCCTGCCGATCCTTAGCCGCTCAGGGTTTCCGCTTGCGGCCATCAACATCGCACTCCCGGTAGCGAGGTACGATGCGGAATTGAAGCACCGCTGCCTCACAGCCTTGGAAATGGCCGTCAAGCTGATCAGACAACGTGCCGGAGTGGATTGAGCCTTACCCCTCCCGCAGTGAATTGTTCAGATCGCCTTGCCTTCGAGAAAATCGAGCATCAATTCTCGCTGCGCCAGGAACATTCCGACACCAGTCTGCGTGCGACAACCCATGCTTCGCGCGATTTCCAGCAAGGGAGATACCTCCGGCGCTGTGATCACGTCGCCGACGAAAATACCGGATTTCAGCTTGTCGACCTCGACTGGCAGCGGATCGCCCGCCTTCATGCCCATCGGCGTCGCGTTGGCGACGATGTCGAACCCTGATGGATCCATCGAGCCCGCGCGAACCTTTCCGGGATGGACCTTGAGCAGCTTGGCGATCAGTCCATCGCGCCGAGCCGTGTCGCTATCGTGAATAGCCAGCTCAGCGACGCCTGAATCAAGCATTTGCAAGGCGATGGCGCTGCCTGCTCCGCCGGCGCCGATAAGCAGCGCGCGCTTCCCTTCCGGCTGACAGCCCGTCTGCATCATGGCGCGGACAAAACCAAGCCCGTCGCTCATGTCTCCATACCAGCCTCCGTCTGGATGTCGTCTGACGATATTCGTCGATTCAAGGAAATCCGCGCGCTCTGAAACGACTCTGCAATGCCGCCGGGCAGCGAATTTATGCGGGACGGTTGCGATGATGCCATCGACGTTACGAATGGGCCCCAACGCATCGATGAAACGGTCGACGTCCTCCGGAAGAACGTGAATGGGGATTACGACGGCATTCCGGCCGCGTTCGGCGAAACCGCGCGTCATGCCGCCAGGTGCCTTCACCTGGGCGATAGGATGACCGATGATCACGAACACCCTTGTCTCGCCGCTGAGCATGTCCAGCATGACGATCTCCCGTTCCAGGCCACAGCAATTGATCGCATCTATGAACTGATTTATAGGTAAGAACAATAGAGGCGACGCAGTCAGGCGCCCTCATCGATTCTGGGAGCGCCACCATGCTGTCCCTTGCACATCTCACATTCATGCATGCAGGTCCGCTGGAGCTGATCTCGCTCGCCGAAGCAAGCGGTTTCGACGCAGTGGGGCTTCGTCTGATCGACCCCGCACCCGAGGGAAGCTTCTTCCCGATCGTCACGGATGCCGGCCTGCGCCGTGAGGTCAAAGCATCCTTGCAGACGAGCGGGCTCACGCTGCTGGATGTCGAGGCCGTCTGGCTATGGCCACAGACACAACCACAGCTCTTGCGGCCGGTGCTCGAAACCGGAGCGGAGTTAGGGGCTCGCAATCTGCTGGTCGCCGGCAATGATCCGGACAGGAACAGGATGACGGATCGGCTGGCTGAATGCTGCTCGATGGCGCGCGAGTACGGCATGGGCGTCGGGTTCGAGTTCATTCCTTATACGGCTCTGAATTCGCTGCTGTATGCGAGTTCGATCCTGAAAGATGCCGGGCAGGACAATGCAGGCCTTCTCGTCGACGCCCTGCATCTCAATCGCTCCGGAGGGGACGCTTCCGATCTTGCCGCTATCGACCCTGGGCTCATTGCCTATGGTCATCTCTGCGATGCACCCGCAGCGTCTCCGGGCGAAGACGGCTTGCGCACCGAGGCGCGTGAAGCCAGGCTCTATCCCGGTGACGGTGGCCTTTCGCTTTCGGCCTTCCTGAGCGCTCTGCCCCCAGGAAGACCGGTCGCGCTGGAAGCTCCGAGTCGGGCCTATGGTGACAACGACCTTGAGAAGGCACGGCGCGCCGGTGCTGCGTGCAGGGCGTTACTCGCAAGCGTCGCACGTTCCTGACCTCGAAAGATCGCAAGCGCGCTGAGTGACCAGCATCGTTATGGCATGGCGAGCGCTTGCATCAACCGGCTGCGGCATTGCGGCCCGCTCGCCGGGCGGCGAAGCGAACGATGTGTTCGGCAGCGCTGGCCACCTTTTCCCTCAGCGTCAGGCTCGCCTCGCTGGCCACGGGGGTTTCGATTACCATCTGTGGCCCGTTCGGCAGCACATCGAGTAGGGGATCCAACGGGATGACGCCGTCACCCAAATGCAGGCGTCCTCCCCGCGCCTCGGTGGGAAGATCTTCAAGCTTTGGCACCTGCGGACCGGCGTCGCACAGCTGAATATAGGCGATGCGCGATGCCGGGACCGCGGCGATCTGCTCGGGAGTTCCTCCCGTGCGATGGAAATGCAGCACGTCGAAAATGATGCCGGCGTTGCCGACGCCGGCCGCGTCGATCAGTGCTAGCGCAGCGCCGAGGTCGGGGATGTCACGATAGCGCATGAACTCGACCCCGACATGCAGCCCGAAGCGCTTGGCCTGTTCGCAAAGCTGCGAGAACAAGTCGATCCGCTCGGCCTCGGACAGAAAAGTGTCGTTGCCAACGACCTCCGTTCCGATCGACGAGATATGCGTGGCTCCGAGCTCGGCGCCTGTTTCGAGCGCCGGGATGAAGCTCGCCGCATTGACGCCGGGCCGTAACACGAAGGCCTCGACATCAAACACCTTGACGCCGGTCGCTTTCGAGGCGGCCTTGACGGCCCGGATCGTCTCGGGCCGCTGGATGATTTCATGGCTCAACGGCTTGTTCATCGCCGTGCGCAGCACCAGCCCGGCCGCGCCGAACCCGCTTTCGCCTGCTGCCTCAATGAGTGCGACCGGATCGCCACCTCCCACCGTGAGGTTGGCGATGGAGAAATCATGCAGGTTCAGTGCGTGAGCCATGGGTGTCGTCCGAGTTGAACAGAGAAGGCGATCCCCGCCGCGTCGGCTGTCCAGCCGCGCGGCGGGGGCGATGCGTCAGCGAATGTTGAAGCCCGTGCTGGCGGACCACCATTTGAGGATCGCATCGCGGTCCTTGAGCGCCTGGACGAGGTCGAGCTTGAGCTGCTTCGCCTCCTCCAGCGACGGTAGCCCATCCGGTGATGCGAGATCCTTGCGAACCGAGTAGGCCTTCGCCTGGAGCAGGTCGGTCTGGGCCTGCTTGCCGAGCGCATGCTCGACGAACAACTTCGCCGCGTTGGGATGCGGAGCCATCTTGCTGACGGCGACCGCATTGAACTGCGCGACCGCACCAGACTCGGGAATCTTCACCGCGATCGGAACGCCCTGACCGAGCAATCCTGCAGTGGCGTTCGAATTTGTGAAAAAGTCGATCGGGCGCTCCCCGGTCTGCAGCTTCGTGGTCAGCACACCCATCGATGCGACGAGTTCAGTGTTGATCTTGCGCAGCCCCTTGAGGATAGCCCCGCCCTTGTCCTGGCCGTAGTGCTGGTAGAGCGCGGCGATGACAGCGAAGGTCGCCGAAGACGAGGCCGGGTTCGTGGTTGCAACGAGACCGTCCCATGCAGCGGGTGGCTCGATATAATCCGTCCAATCTCCGGGCGTCGGATTCTTGCCGATCTGGTCTTTGTGCCAGGCGAAGAGGCAAAGCTGCCCGTTGCCGCGGAAATAATTGCCGGTAGCGGGGATCGCTGAGCTGAGCAGGCTGGCCTTATCGCCGAAATTGATCGGGCCAAGCATGCCGGCGCCGTCCGCGGTGATGATCGTGTCTTCGGCCTGCCAGAACACATCCATGACCGGCCGCTCGGCCCGGTTTTCCGAGATAAAGCGGTTGAGGATCTGCCAGGCGTCGCCCGTCGCCGTGGTGACCTTGATCTTCGGATATGCGGCGTTGAAGCTCTTCACCATGATCTGCACGGTGAAGAGATCGCCATAGATGACCAGCTGCCCTTCCTTTTCCGCGGCTTCGACGAGGGCAGCATCGGAGGTCTGCGCCACCGCCCCTCGGCCTGCGAGAGCCAACGCCGCAGATGACATCGCTGCCGTGCGAAGCAAGGTCCGGCGATCGATCTTGTAGCTCATCTCATTCCTCCCTTTGGTTTCTGACGGCCGATTGGTTCGTTGCCGTTGCGGCGTCAGGGTTGCTGCGGATCGACCTCATGGTCGCGGCGGTGATGACGCAAACCGGGCACCTCGGCGTAATCGAGTGCGTAGCTAAAGCCGTAGTGCCCCGCCGAGCGGATCGTCCCGGCTTGGCCGAGGATTTCAATTATCGACGCGAATTCGCCCGCCATCCGCCAGCGTGAGAACCCTTCGACAACAGCAATGCCGAGCCGCTCGTCACCGGGCGGGCAGGGGGGTGGCTCCCCGCCCGCGCGGATCGACACCCCCCAATCGACCGCGCCGATATGGGCAGCCGTGATCGAAGGAAGGCGTGTCAATCGATCGGCGATTTGTGCGGGCGCGCCGTCTTCGGCACGCAAATCGAGCAGGAAGGTCGCTACGGCACTGCCGGTTCCGGCCCCGGCGCTGCCAAGAACGCGGCAATGATGGGCGATGCGGTCGCGATAATGCGGACGGATGGCTTTGAAAAACTCTGTCTCGAAGACCTTGCGCTCGGCCGAACCCGGGCCGGTGAGACGATCCAGATTCCGCATGCCGTAGAATGCGAAGTTCGGCGGCAGGATGCCTTGTCCCTCGCCATAGCGTCTCGCCCAGAGAATGCCGCCTTCACCGAGATAGGCGAGATGCTCCGCAAGGTGGTCACGCGCATGCATCAGCTCGAAAGCCGCGGCCACGTCGGGAGCGATGCCAGCCCACATGGCGAAGAAGCCGTTTCCCGCCTTCAGCATGGCCTCGTATCCTCGAGCGGAAGCACGGAGATCATGCAGCCTCCGCGATCAGGTGCAGGTATTCGGGCTCGACGGTGAGGCTCAACCCTTCGCCGGTGCCGAAGCTGCGCATGCCCAGGGTCATCACAGTGAGCCGGCCGATCGGTGTTTGGACGAGCAGCTCTCGCCGGTCGCCGATGAAGGTTGTTTCCTCCACACGCCCCGTTAGCCCTTCCGCATCAACCGGGCCGATGCGCCACGCCTCCGGCCGGACCATAGCCAGAGCGCGCCCTCCGCCATCCATTCCAGACACTTGGCCGCTCGCAAGGACGTGTCCGCCGTCGGCGACGACCTCGAGCCCGCCCGCGGTCGGGCGGGCGGTGACGGGAAGCAGATTGGCCTTGCCGAGGAAGTCGGCGACATATCGGACTTGTGGCCGGAAATAGAGTTCCTCCGGAGCGCCGCGCTGTACGATCTTGCCCTTGTCGAACAGAATGATCTCGTCGGCGAGCGACATGGCCTCTTCCTGATCGTGGGTCACAAAGAGGATCGTCGCGCCGAGCCTTCTTTGCAGTTGCCTGATCTCATGCCGCATCTCGATGCGCAGCTTGGCGTCGAGGTTCGAGAGCGGCTCATCCATCAGGATCAACCGCGGGTCGGCCACGAGGCAGCGCGCGATGGAAACGCGCTGCTGCTGTCCGCCGGAGAGCTGCGTCGCGCCGCGATCGATCTGCTGACCCAGTCCGACCGAGGTCAATGTGGCGCGGGCTCGCTCCGCCACCTCGGCGGCCGGACGCTTCTTCGCCCGCAGCGGCAATGCGACGTTCTCCAGGACCGTCATATGCGGCCAGATCGCATAGGACTGAAAAACCATGCCCAGATCGCGCCGCTCCGGTGGCAGGTCGATACCGCGGGCGGAGGCGAAGACGGTCTGGCCGCCTATCGAGATCTGTCCCGAGGTCGGCTGCTCAAGCCCGGCGATACAGCGCAGGGTGGTCGTCTTGCCGCAGCCGCTGGCTCCGAGGAGCACCGAGATCGCGCCTTCGCGGAACTCGATAGACAGATCGTCGATCGCTCGCACGGAGCCGAAATGCTTTGACAGGCTTGAGACGACGACGCTCATCCGAATGGATCCGATCTCATGGCACCACCATGGCTTTGCGGCGGTTGATCAGGCCCACGGCCGCCATTACCCCCACCCCCATCACGAGCTGCAGCAGCGAAAGCGCCGCGACCTGCGAAAATTGCCCGATCGACCAGGTGTCGAAGGAGAGAATCGAGAGTGTGCGTGTTTCCGCCGTGTAGAGCGGCAGAACGATCGAAAGCTCGGAAACGAAGATGCTGTAGACCATCACCCAACTGGCCACGATGCTCGGCAGGACGAGCGGCAGCGTGATCCTGCGCAGCGTGCCCGCCCAGCTCAGGCCGCAGATGCGCGCGCTCTCCTCCAGTTCGGGGTGGACCTGGATCAGGCTGCTCGAAATCGAACGTACCGAGTAGCTGGCATAGCGCCCGATCAGCGCCACGATGATGATCCAGATCGTTCCGTAGAGTCCCCCCGGTACCCAGAGCCAGAAGAAGAAGACACCGAGCGCGAAAGCGAGACTGGGGACCGACATCGGCAGCAGGACCACGTCTTCGATCAGCTGCTTGCCCAGCATGCGTGAGCGGGTCGTCACCCACGCGATGAGGATTCCGAGGACCGTCGTTGCCGTCGCCGCGACCACAGTGATGATCAGCGAGTTGGCGAGAGTGGTGCGAACGTCGACGGTCTCGACCAGAAACTGCATATGCTTCCAGGTGAAGATCCCGGACCATGCGTAGGTCGAGAAGGCCGCGGCCGTGATCAGCGCCACAGGTGCCAGCACCGTCAGAACGAGATAGAGCCAGATCACCGCCGCGACCGCGATGCGCAAGCTGCCGAGCATCACGAGCCGGGACTTGAACCCCTTGCCGCTGAGCGTGACGTAGGACCGGCCGCGCAGCATGCGGCGCTGAATCGCGTTGGCACAGACGGAGAGCAGCATCAGGTAGATCGCCAGAACAGCAACGATGCCGGCGTCCGGCGGATATTGTTGCAGTTCGAGATAGATGCGCGAGGTGACGAGATAGATCTCGCGGGCCATGCCGAGCAGGACCGGCGTCCCGAAGAGTCCGATGCCTACGACGAAGGCGAGGACCGCGCCCGACAGGATCGCCGGCGCGACGACGGGCAAGGTTATCACCAGCATGGTGCGCAGGCGGCTCAAGCCGGCGACCTGGCCCGCCTCCTCAAGGGTCGGATCCATATTCCGGAGCGCGCCGGCGACGATCATCATCACGTAAGGGGCGATGTAGATGCCCATCACCCAGATGATTCCGAGATAGGAATAGACGTTGAAGGGCTGACCGAGGTCGAGCCAGCGGAAGGACAGATTCAGGAGACCGATGCGCGGTGCGCCGATGAGGATCCAGGCGAAAGCGCCGATGAAAGGCGGGATGAAAATCGGCATCGCCGCCGCCTTTTCGAGAAATTGACGGCCCGGCACATCCGTGCGCACCAGGCACCAGGCCAGCAGCGTGCCGATGACGGCCGCGAGCAGCATCGAACCGATCGAGACGACGAGCGTATTGCCCATCGCGACCCAATAGCTCGCATCGCCCAGCACCTTCTGAAAGGACCCCAGGCTGGCGGATGATCGTCCGCCCTCTACCGCGACGAAACCTCGCAAGATGAGCGCGAGCAAGGGCAGCACGACCAGGACGGCCAGCACCGCCAGTAGAAGCGCAAGCCAGCCAAGCCTCTGCGCCAGCCGAGGTGACCAGGAGCGATGAGGCGGTTCGGCCGCGACAAGGAGTGCGCTCTGAGAGATGGTTTCGTTTCCTGTACGGGGTTCAGTCAGGCCGAGCGCCTGAGTGCCGCGATTTCATCCTGGTAAGGCGATGCGCTGCCGTTCAAAATTTCGTCCATCGTCACGGGCCGGCCCAGCCTGCCGGACTCCACTGGCGCATAGGCCAAGGCGACATCCGCCATTGCTTCGGCACCCGTGACCTCGGGCGCCGTGCCCTGCCGGATGCAATCGGCGAGCTCGTGAAGTTGAAGTGCCAGCAGCTTTTGGTCGACGTCGTTGAATCCGAAGTCGTAGCGCCAGGGCCGCGCATCGCCGAACAGCGTCGCGGCAACGGGGTTCAATCGGTAGCTCGGAGCAAAATCGAGGATGCGCTCGTCCGTGATGGACAGGCCGCCGTCGAGGTGCAGCGCTACCGGTCTGCCATTGCGGTCACCTGGGGCGGCAATCGAGCCTTTGGCTCCGTAGATCACGCGTTCGTCGCGCGGCAGACCATGGCCGGCGCGGTCCAGCACCCACTGGCAAATGGCGCCGGATGCGAAGCGGATCTGCGCATAGATGGCGTCCTCGCCGGTCGCCTTCGTAATGGCCGGAAGCTGCGAACGGGCGCCCCACCAGCTGTCCCGCTGGGCTGCTGCGGCATCCACCTGCGGCTGTGGCCGCCGCAAAGGCTCATGCAGCCTGCTTTCGCCGTAAACGCTGACAATCTCGCCGAGGTAGAACCGAATGATGTCGGCGTTGTGCACGCCGGAATCGACGATGACCGTCCCGGTATGCTTGAAGTGGCGCCATGGCGCCGTCACGATGAGGTCGGTACCGCCGATCGACTCCTCTCGCATCAGGCGAGGGGCGCCGATTGCACCGTCATCGATCAGGGCTTTGACCAGCCGGTTCATCGGGTCCCGGCGGAAGTTTTCCGCGACGGACACAATCCGACCTGCCGTCCGGCCAGCCTCAATGATTTCGCGACACTCGGCGACGGTCAGGCCAAGTGGTTTCTCGCAGAGGACATGCAAGCCGGCTCCCAAGCAGGCACGTGAAACCGACAGATGAGAGCCCGCGTCGGTTGTAATGTCGGCTGCCTCCAGCCCGGGCACCGAGGCGACCATCTCCGCCACGCTGGTGAAGGCAGGCGGGCGAGAGCCCGTCAGCGAGCCGGCTTCGTCGGCCAGGGCATTTGCAAGGCTAGCGTCGAGATCGCAAACAGCAGCAAGCTCGATATTGCCGTGACCGCTGTCCCGGAGCTTTGCATAGCCGTGGAGATGGCGACGCCCCATCCCGCTGCAGCCCACCGCAGCATACTTCACTCGCTGCATCACGAACCTCCCGGGCGGCTCCTGGACGACGGGAGAAACGTGAACACATCCTTGAACGGATTTCAATATGAAAACTGGTATGGTATTCCGGTTTTGTGTTTTATCGCGACCTGGGTCGCACGAGACCGAGAAAGCGCTCCGCCATGCCTTCAGCTTCCGCGACCACGGCCCTGCTGGGAATCTGGCACGATGTCGAGGACAGCCATGTCGAGGAATATCTGCGTTGGCACAGCTTCGAGCATCTGCCGGAACGCCTCGCATTGCCGGGTTTCGTCTCGGCTGAGCGTCACGAGCTGATCGAGGGACCGGGCCAACGCTTCTGTTGCTTCCTGGACGTCAAGGATCGCGAAGCTTTCCGGTCGCCGGACTACCAAGTCCGCCTCGACTCGCCAACCGAATGGACACGCCGCTTGATGCCGCGCTACTCGCGCATTCACCGTGCCCTGTGCGAGAAGCGATGGGAAATGGGAACTGGCCTGTCAGGCGTTAGTGCGTGCATCCGCATTGCAAGCAACGGCGACGAAACACTAAGGACCCAGCTCCATACAATCTGTTCTGGCTTACTGGAACAGCAGGCGATTGCGCGGGCGCGGCTTGGCGAGATTGATCAAGGACTGACGAATATCGAAAGCGAAGAAAAGCGTCTTCGCCGTAACGAGGACGCCGGCGGCTACGACCTTGTCCTGCTCGTGGAAGGGCTGTCAGTCCCAGCCATGCGCAGCACAGTGCATAGCCTTGCGGCAGTGCCAATGGCGCAAAAACTTTGCCATGAGGCGTCGATCTACAGCCTATCCTTTTCGCTACGCAGTGCTGGTCAATTTGCGCCATGGCCCGCATCCAATAGCAGGCCATTCGACAGCGAATGGTTTTGTCACCAAGGCCGGCTAACCTACTAACGTTCGCCGCCGCCCGGCCTTCAGGCGCGGATCGGTTTCGCATTATCGTTTGCGTCGCCAGTTAATATGTAGCGCGTCCACCGGACACATCGAAAGTGAAGCCCGTCGTAAAGCTGCATTCGCGGCTGGCTGCGAATGCAGCTGTGGCGGCGATCTCCTCGACCGTGAGAAAGCGATTCATCGGAATCTTCGCTCTGGCTGCCGCGGTGAACTCGGGAGTCTGCTGCTTCAGAAGGTCCGTCTCGGCGATGACCGGAGCGATGCAATTCGCAAGCACACCGCTTTCGACCAGTTCGCGGGCCAGCGACTTGGTGAAGCCGATGACCCCGGCCTTTGCCGCGGAGTAGGCGCTCAGCCCCGCTCCCCCTTCTTTGCCGGCGATCGAGGCGATGTTGACGATGCGGCCATAGCGTCGCTCAATCATATGCGGAACAGCTGCCCTGCAGCAGAAGAAGACCGAGTTCAGATCCACTGCCAGCACCTTGTGCCAGGCGTCGACGGGGTAGTTCCAACTCTTCTCGATCGGCCCATTGATGCCGGCGTTGTTGACGAGAATATCGACTTGGCCGAGTTTCTCCAACGACGCTGCGAACGCTGCCTCGATCGAGGAAAGATCCGAAACGTCGGCCTCCCGAAGATCGGCTGGCTCGAAGCCCGCCATATGTCGGTCGAAGCTACTCCAGTCCAGGTCCCAGAGTGCTACGCGCGCTCCCTCGGCGGCCAGCCGCTTGGCGATTCCGAGCCCGATTCCGCGCGCCGCACCGGTGACGATCGCCGTCTGCCCTTCGAACCTCACGATCGAGCCCTCGCTTTTTCGCTCTTGAATTTTTGCGCGGCATCGCGCCCGACGACATAACCGAACGTCATGGCTGGCCCAAGATTGATGCCGCCGGCGGGATAAGTACCCCCCATTATGCTCGCCATATCGGCACCGACGGCGAATAGCCCGGGAATCGTGCGGCCTTCTGCGTCGAGGACATTCGCTCGCGCGTCAGTCTTCAATCCGGCGAATGTCCCGAGACTGCCCGGCACGATCCTGACGGCGTAGAAAGGACCCCGCTCGATCGGCGCCACGGAAGGATTGGGTTTGACGGTCGCGTCGCCACCCATCCGATTATACGGAGTCTCACCGCGGTGAAACTGCGGATCGCGGCCGTGCGCGGCCGTCTTGTTGTAGCGCGCCACCGTTTCAGCCAGCCCGTCCCGGTCGATGCCGCAGTTATGTGCGAGTTCGGAAAGCGTCTTCCCGCGCTTGAGGTAGCCGCTGGCGATGTAGGGAGCGAGCGGCAGCGGCGCAGGCTTTGCGAAGCCAAGGCCGTAGCGGCGCTGAAAGCGGTGGTCGCAAATGAGCCAAGAGATCGGCTCCGCACCCGCCGGAATGGCCTTCAACAGCGCATCGACATAGTCGTAATAGCTGTCTGCCTCATTGACGAACCGACGGCCATCGGCCGTGACGGCGATCAGACCCGGCTTCGCCCGCTCCGCCAAGTGGGGAAAATGACCGAATGAACCGTCCTTACGCGGCACGAGCGAAACCGGTGCCCAGGCGCAAGGCGCGGCGAGCCGAGCATCAACCAGCGCGCCAACGCTTTCGCCGAGCCGTAAGCCGTCGCCCGTATTGGTGGACGGCGCTGCCGACCAATGTGCGCGACCTTCGGGATTGTGAGGCACGAGCTGTTTCAATCGCTCATAGTCATGCGGGAAGCCTCCACAGGCCAGAACAACCCCCGCCCGTGCCCTGATGCGGATTTCCTGGCCATCCTGTTCGACGGCAGCGCCTGTCACGACGCCGTCCCGGCTCAGCAAGCGACGGGCCGGCGCCTGCGCCCGCAGGTCCACGCCGAGATCATCGGCCGACTTGAGGAGCCGCGCCGCCAGCGCGTTGCCGTTGACGAGCTGTGCCCCCCGGCCCTGAAGCGCAAGATCCAGAGCATGCCGGCCGATGCGCCGAGCGACGTGAGCGAAAGACTTCCACGAGCGAGCTGCATTGAGGAAGTGCGCGAAATCGGCACCTGAGGCGATGCCCATGCCAAGCAGCGAGATCTCCGGCAGCGGTGGCCGCAATTTGCCAGCCAGCGGCCCGAGCTCTCGTCCATCGTAAGGAGCGGCGCAGACTGAGCGCCCGCCCTGTGCAGCACCCGGAGTGTTGCCGTGCATGTCCGGGATCTTGTTGCCATCGATGAACTGGACGGCGGTGTGTTGGCGGAAAAAGGCGACCATCTCGGGCGCCGCAGCGAGGAAGGCGTCGATGCGGGCCTCCTCGTAGTGGTTGCCAAGCTCGTGGCGCAGATAGGTCCGAATGGTTTGCTGATCCTCCGCGATTCCGGCCTCTTGGGCGAGTGGGTTGCGCGGCACCCACATCCAGCCGCCGGACCAGGCGGTGGTGCCACCGAAGACCGGCTCTTTCTCGACCACGATAACCTCAAGCCCGTGCCAGGCTGCGGCGACGGCGGCCGAAAGGCCACCGGCCCCGGAGCCGATGACCAAAAGGTCGCAAGCCTCCTCGGAAAGAACGCTCATATCCATCTGATCTCGAACCTGATGATGGCGAACGATGCTTCAGGCGGGCGCGCTGACCGCGACTGCTTGAAGCATCGCCTCGGTCCTTTCCCGCAGCATCCGCGCGCGCGCCACGGCGGGCATCGTTTTCGCGAGCTCTGCCATGGGGATCTCAACGCTGATCGGCAGATCAGGGGGAATAGCCTTTAGCATCCCAGTCAGATCAAGACCGCCGTCGCCAGGGGGCAGCCGCGCCTGTCGCGCCTGGTAGATCATCGTTTCGGCGTCCTTCGGGCGCTCCGCCGGCAAGTCGCAGATCTGAAAATAGCAATGCAGATGCTTCGGCATCGCCGCCACATCCGCAGCCGTTTCACCGGCGCGGTCAACATGGATCGCATCGACGATGATGTAGCCGTTTGCCGGATTCGTCGCCTCGACGATGCGCCGAGCGGATGCCAGCGTTTTGACCCCGGTCCATGGCATGAACTCCAAACCCATGCCGATCCCGAAGGGGGCCCCGAGCTCACAGATCTCGGCGAAGCGGTCGGTCATGAACGGCTCGTCCTCGACATCGCCGGCGACCAGCACGAATTTGCCGCCCAGCTTCGCACCTGTCTCGATCACCGGCAGGAAATCGGTCAGGAGCGTGTCGCGGTTGATACGGAGGATCTCGAAATCGAACAGGCCGACGCCGGTATCGGCGATCCGCCGCTGCGTCTCGCGAAACATCGTTGTGTCGCCAATCATCGGGAACTGCGCCTCCTTGCCCGGCGACGCAGGGGACAGGCGCAGGCTGGCATGGCTGTAACCAGCTTCGGCGGCGGCGCTGATCACGTCCGGTGGGTCGAGCTCGATGACGGTCAGGTGAGCAAGCGAAATCGGGCGATTCATGCCTTGATGTCCTGGTTGCGGTAATAGGCGAGGGTGGCGGCGATCCCCTCCGCGAGCCTGGTTTCGGGGAGGCCGGGCAGAAGCGAGGCGATGTCGTCTGGCGCAAGCTCGGGTGCGATAGGCATCGGCTGCCCTCGCGAACCGATCTTGGCTCCGGGTACCTGCCGCGTGATTTCGGCGATAACCTCGTCGATGGTCACGGTCCTGCCCGCAAGGGTGAAGACGTGGGCGCCCGACGAGGTGCTCATGAGCGCAGCCTCGAAGGCCGCCGCCACATCGTCGACGTAGACGAGTCCGGACGGGCCGACATAGTCGATCTCGTAAGGCAGGCCTTGCACCGCTGCCCGACAGGCCAAGGTAGGCCCTGCACTCGCACCGGCCTCGCCGCGGCCCGGCCCATAGACAATGTAGGGCCGGAAGCCGACGCTCGGCATGCTGTGATCCGCCCAGTACGCCCTGGCGCTGCCCTCGCAGGCGAGTTTGAACGCACCGTAATGGGTTGTTGGAAAGGGAATACTGCCGCTGTCAGGACCGAAGACGCCGGCCGAGCTCGCATAAACGACGCGTGCCATGCGCTGGCGCAAGGCCGCCTCGAAGACGTTAAGCGTGCCGATCAGGTTGATCTCGGCACCTCGAACTGGGTCGGCCCGGCAGGCCGGCGTCAGGATGCCGGCCATCGCAATCGCGCGGTCACATCCCTCGGCAGCGGAATGCACGAGAGTGCCATCGCGCACGTCGCCGACCCGCCATTCCACGCGGGCAGCGAGATCTCCCAGAATGTTCCGCACGGCGCCGCTGTCAGAGGCAATATCGAGAACCCGTACCTCCGCGCCCCGCGCCAGAAGTCGACGGATCAGCCATGCGGCTATGAAGCCGGTGCCGCCGGTCATGAACACTCGCATGACGCCGCGCCCTCAGCTCAATGGGGAAAAGGCGGTCGGCAGATAGATGGCCGAGCTCAGGCTGGTCAGATGCGCCGGGCCGCCCTTCGGCGGCCAAATGCCTCGTTCGACGGATTCGGCCCGCTTGGCCATGCGCTCGTCGAGCGAAGCGAACGGCCAGATATGGAGGAAGCGCGGCAGCGAGCCATCGATGGCATACATGGCCCCAAGCAGAGGCGACACCTTTGCGCGCCCCGGTACCGCATCTCTCCAGAGGTCCATCGTCGGCTTGAGGCCCGATGCCTTCACGCCGTATACGCGGATTTCATAGACGGGGCCGTGCTTGCCGGGCTCGATCGGCGGAACGAAGTCGAACGGCACGTAGGTCGTTGTCTCGAACTCGCGAAAATGCTCGGCCGCCCCGAAGAGGCTGCCATCCACGAGAGCCCGTGAGCGGTCCTCCGCTAGCGCAGCGTCTTCGTCGTAGGACTGGAGGATCAAAATCTGATTCAGTACGCCGATCTCGGCGGTGAAGCAGCCTAGCAGCCTTCCCGAAAGACTCTTGCCGGTGAACGACGCCTCGATTCCAGCGAGAACCTTCGGCAGGCCTCCAACTTCCGGCGTGATCCTGGTGACGGCGTAGCGCATCGGCTTCCTCCCAATCCATGGCGACAGGACATAGCCGGATCGCGCCAACAATGAAAGTTCATTCTGGAATTCTATTTCAGATTTGAATATACGACTGACAAGACCCTGGTTCGCAGGGCGAGAGTCGGCGGGCAGTTCCGGCCGCCTCGACGCTAATTTGCGCTTGGCCGAAAGGGACCTGGCGCTGCCAAGGAGAGGAAGTCAGTCGTGGCCAGATCATCTGGATCAATCGCGTTGGCGAAAGGGGAAACCGAAAAGCTCTACGACCTGATCGTGATTGGCGGCGGCGGAGCTGGGCTGTCAGCTGCGCTGTTCGGAGTCCTTCGTGGCGCACGCGTGCTGCTGCTCGAAAGCACCGAGTATGTCGGTGGGACCACGGCCTTTTCAGGCGGTACGATCTGGATCCCTAACACGCTCCACGCCGCTGCGGTCGGCGCCCAAGACAGTGTCGAACAGGCCGAAATCTTTCTCCATAATGCGCTCGGGAACTATGCGTCCGGCGATGCGATCCGCGCGTTCCTGACTGCCGGCCCCCGTGCTGTCGAAGTGCTCGACCGCGAGACGGACGTGAAGCTGCGGCCTCATCCCTTGCATCCGGATTATCTGTCCGAACTACCGGGCGCGACGATGAAAGGTCGGGCTCTGGAGCCAATCCCCTTTGACGGCCGGCTGCTCGGCGACAATCTTGATTTGGTTCGCCCGCCGATTCCGGAGTTCACCATTCTCGGTGGGCTGATGGTCGACCGCGTGGATATCGGCCATCTGCTCAGTATGAAGAAATCCTGGGCGTCGTTGCGGTATTCGGCCTCTCTGGTCGCCCGCTACGCTCGCGACAGGCTTGGCCACAAACGTGGCGTCAGGCTCACGATGGGCAACGCTTTGATCGGGCGGCTCCTGCACTCCTTCCTAAAGCGAGGCGGTACGGTCTGGACGCAAGCGCGCGTTGATCAGCTGATCGAAGAAAAGGGGAAGATTGCAGGCGTCAGCCTGATCCGAAACGGCAAGCGTGAGAACATCCGCGCTGCCCAAGGCGTCATCCTCGCCTCCGGGGGCTTCAACCGGAACCCGACGCTGCGCAAGGAGCTCGTGCCCGATGTCGAGATTCACACACCTGGCGCGCCCGGTCATAAGGGCGCGGCAATCGAACTTGCACTGGGCGTAGGCGCTCGCATTGGCGATCGCAATATGGAGAACGTGTTTTGGGCGCCGGTATCGATCCGAAAACGGTCCGACGGCAGCACCGCGGTATTCCCGCATTTCGTCTTCGACCGGGCCAAGCCTGGAACGCTAATCGTCAATAAGGCCGGCCGGCGCTTTTTCAACGAAAGCACCTCCTATCATCTCACCGGCAAGGCTATGATTGAGGCGAACCGCACCGACCCCTGCATTCCTGCTTACCTCATTGCGGATCATCAAGCGATCAAGACCTACGGCCTTGGGATGGTCCGCCCCGGCGGTAGCGGCATGTCCTTCCTTATAAAGGACGGATATCTGCTGAAGGGCGAAACGCTGGTCGAACTGGCACAGCGGCTCGGTATCGACGCGACCCAGTTGCAGAAGACGGTTGAGACCTTCAATGGCCATGCGGCCGCCGGTTTAGATCCGGATTTCGGCCGTGGCACGACCGCGTACGAGCGCAACCTGGGTGACCCGAAGAACGGCCCCAACCCGACCATGCGGCCACTGCAAAACGGACCATTTTACGCCGTGAAGCTCTATCCCGGTGACATCGGAGCCAGCGCGGGGCTGGTTACGGATGCCCATGCCCGCGTGCTTGGCAAGAGTGGGCCGATCGGCGGCCTTTACGCCGTGGGCAACGACCAGAATTCGATCATGGCCGGCACCTATCCGGCGCCCGGGATCACGCTCGGCCCGGCGATCGCATTCGCCTTCATCGCAGTCGAAGACGCGCTCGCTGCCTGATCGACTTGCGCGGCCTCGCGCTCCTTCTCGCTGCTTCGGAGGCATTATGTCAGAGCTGAAATTCACCAAGGTCTCGGCCGAAAACGGCATCCTGACCGTCACGATCAATCGCCCCCACGTGCTGAACGCGCTGAGCAACGACGCACACCATGAGCTGGCCGGCATCTTCGACCGCTTCGCCTCAGATCCCGCACTGCGGGTCGCGATCCTGACCGCCGCCGGCGAACGTGCCTTCTGCGTCGGGAGCGACCTCAAGGCCAAGGCGGAAGCTGGTACATCCGTCGAAGCCTCGCCGGCCACCGGTTTCGCCGGTCTCTGCATGCGCTTCGACCTCAACAAGCCTGTGATCGCCGCCGTCAACGGTCAAGCCTTCGGCGGCGGTGTCGAGATTGTGCTCGCATGCGATCTCGCGATAGCGGCTGAGCACGCAGTCTTCAGCCTGCCCGAGCCGCTAGTCGGTCTGGCTGCACTGGGCGGCGGCGGCCTGCAGCGTCTTGCCCGGCAGGTGCCGCTGAAACAGGCTATGCGCCTCATCCTCACTGGGGAACGTATTAGCGCCCAGCGTGCCGCAGAAATCGGCCTTATCAACGAGGTGGTGCCGGCGACCGAGCTGATGACGAAGGCCCAGGAACTCGCGCGGCAGATCGTTCGCTGCGCGCCTCTTGCGATCGAAGCCTCCAAGGCCGTCGCGCTCTCGAGCCTCTCCTCCTCGCTGGAGCGCAGCATCCTCGACCAGCACCCGACCGCTGTCCGGCTGTGGGCTAGCCAGGATGCGATCGAGGGGCCGAAGGCCTTCGCTGAAAAGCGACAGCCGGTCTGGCAGGGTCGCTGAAGCGAGGATCGACTGATGCTCGAAAATTTCAGTGGCGCGACGCGCGTCTACTTCATTATCGGCCACCCCATCGCCCAGGTGAAATCTCCGTACGGCATGACCCGCCTGTTCGAGGAGAACGGCAAGGACGCCATTATGGTGCCGGTCGACATCCTGCCGGATGACGTGCCGGAATTTGTGACGCTGGCCGGCCGCCTCCTCAATTGCGACGGCATCTGCATCACCGTGCCGCACAAGTTTGCCGTGGTTCCGCATTGCCGCACGATGTCCAAGACCACCAAGGTGCTTGGCTCAGCGAATGTAATGCGCCGCAATGCAGATCATTCGTGGCATGGCGACATGTTCGACGGGCCCGGCCATGTCGGGGCGATGCGGAAGAACGGGGCCAGGTTGGAGGGAAAGCGTTCCTTGCTGATCGGAGCCGGTGGGGCCGGAAGCGCCATCGGCCTGGCGCTGCTTGATGCCGGGGTCCGCGAGCTCGCTGTCCACGACACCGACGCGCGGCGACGGGATGCGCTGATTGCCAAGCTCGACGGCGCACACAGGGGCAAAGTGATAGCCGGATCGCCCGCTCCCGCCGGATTCAACACGGTCTCCAACGCATCGCCGGCCGGCATGAAGCCCGGCGACGCCCTGCCGATCGACATCGGCGGCCTGGAGGCAGGTACCTTCGTCAGCGACGTGGTGACCAAGCCGGCCGTAACGCCCCTGGTCGAGGCAGCGCGCCGGATCGGTTGCAAGACCTCGACCGGCATCGAAATGTTCGAATCGGAGACCTCGCTCATGCTCGACTTCTGGCTCGAAACCGCTGCCTGACGGCGCCACACAGGACACCGAGTATGACGACAAAATTGACGGGTGCCGGCCGTCTCGCCGGCGTGATCGGCTGGCCTGTCACACATTCGCGGTCGCCGCTTTTGCACGGTTACTGGCTTGAGCGCTACGGCATCGACGGAGCCTATGTCCCGCTCGCCGCCGAGCGGGATTTCGAGGGCGTGGTGCGCGGCTTGAGGGCAGCGGGATTTCGTGGCGCGAACGTCACAAAGCCCTGGAAGGAGGCGGCTTTCGCCCTCTGCGACGTTGTTGAAACCTCAGCGCGCCGGATCGGCGCCATCAATACCCTGGTCTTCGACGAGCGCGGCATCGTCGGCAGCAATACGGACGGCTTCGGCTTCCTGGCAGGCCTCGGCGAAGCCGGCATCGCCGTGAGCGGCCAACGCGCGCTCGTTCTCGGGGCGGGCGGGGGCTCGCGTGCCGTTTGCCACGCCCTCGATGAGGCTGGTGCTCATGTAACCGTTACAAACAGAAGTCGCAGGCGCGCCGAGCAGGTCGCCGAGAATTTGCCGGGAATTGCTGTCATCGACTGGGAGCGGCGCAGTCAGGCCATTGGCGACTGCGATCTCCTTGTGAACACGACCTCGCTCGGCATGGCGGGCTCTGAGCCGCTCGATATTGACCTGTCGAGGGGAAGGGCCACGCTATGCGTCTCCGACATCGTTTATGTGCCGCTAGAACACCTCTGCTGCGCCAGGCCAGGCAAAGCGGCTACAAGACCGTCGACGGGGTCGCAATGCTCCTCCACCAGGCCCGCCCCGGTTTCAAGGCCTGGTTTGGAGTTGACCCCAGCGTCGACGACACGCTTCGTTCGCTCGTTCTCGCCACCCTCGGCCGCTGACGCGGCCCGGCTTCTCGCTCGCGATGTTCCAGAGCTGCGGGCTCAGGCGAAGATGTTAGGACGGGGCTCCCCCGGCTTATCGGCTGGCGGTCGAGGCGGCGGGCTGAGCTGACCCAATTCCTTCGTTGCTTCAAGCAACAACGGGCCGATCTGCTGCATGCGTTCTTCCGTCAAGCGAATGAACGGCCCTGCAACACTGATCGTCCCTGTGACTCGGCCATCCAAGGAGGATCGTATCGGAGCGGCCACCGCATTCATCCATTGCGAGAAGGTCTGCTGAGTCACGACGTAACGGAGCAACCGCGCTTCGCGGAGACGCCTTCGGATTGCTTGGGCTGTTTGCGGAGCGTTGGGCCCGTACTCTTCCTTGGACCCATAGCCCTGCTTCTCGACCAAGGCGATCGCGTCCTCATCGGACATCGTTGAAAGCCATGCCAATCCAGACGACGAGCATGAGAGCTTTGCCTCCTGTCCAGCCTCCGGATCGTAACGAAGTCCGGCCGTGGCTCCTTGCGCCTTGGAGACGAAGATAAGCCGATCTTCATCAAGGATCGCGACACGAACCAGCTCGCCGCACTCCCGAGCGAGCCGATCCAGCACAGGTTGCATCAGGTCAGTGATGCCGTGAGCCTGGAGATAGCGCAGTCCCAGCGACGCAATCTTGGCCGTGAGTACATAGGAGCCGAACTCTCTGTCCTGCCGAACATAGCCTTCGTCAACCAGGCTCGCCAGAAGACGATGCGTTGCGCTGCGCGGGATTCTGATGGCATCCGCCAGCTCATAAAACGGCATGCCACCAGGATGGCCAGCCAGAATCTCGATGATCCGCAAAGTGCGCTTCAGAATGCCATCCGGCCCGGCGTCCTTTTCCTTCGTCCTGGGCATCATTTTCTCCGAGGGGCCAAGAGGTCTCATCATAGCTTAGGCCCGGCCCAATTCACAGGCAGCTGGGCCGTCATCCACCGCGATCGCATTCAACGGAGCATCCTAACGCCTTGTGAAGAAGCGAATTTGCTCCATAGAAAACGACAACATAAAATCGGTATCGTAAACTGGACTTTCGTTCCAGTTTACGATACCGCTTAACGCAAGCGCTGCACAAGACGGTGCCGAAAAAGGAATGCCAACAATCGGAGGAGACCGAATGACCCCAGAAAATCAAAAAGGCGGGAAGAAGAGCGGAACGTCGCGCCGATCGCTCCTGGCCGGAGCGGGTGGCCTTGCCGTGACGCAGTTTGCCGCGAGCAATTTCGGCATGCCCTATATCGGCAATGCGGCAGCGGCTGAGCCGATCAAAATCGGTATGCTTTGGGCCAAAACGGGCGCCATCGTCGACCAGGCGACCTATCTTGCCCAGGGCGGCTTCTTCGCCGCCGAACAGCGCAACAACCAGCTCCTCGGACGCCCCATCGAGATCGTCTGGCTGGACGAGCCCAACCCGCAGGGCGCGCAGCTCAATGCACAGCGCCTGATCGACGAGCACAAGGTCTGCGCCCTGATCGGCGGCGCCCAGAGCTCGCTCGCGCTGGCGATCTCGGCCGTCGCGAAGAAATCCAAGATCCCTTACGTCGCAGCCAATGCCGCGGCCCTCGATCTCACCGGCAAGCTCTGCAACAAATATACCTTCCGCCTGCAGCCGCCCGTCGACGTCCACACGCGCGTCCTCGCTCCCTATTGCGAGAAGCTCGGCAAGAAGTGGTACACGATCACGGGCGCCTTCGCCTTCGGCCAGGACATCAAGGCGAGCTTCACCGACTACATCACCAAGGCCGGCGGCTCGGTCGTCGGCTCGGATGAGGTGCCCGTCAGCACCGCCGACTACAGTTCCTTCATTCTCAAGATCCGTGCGGCAAAGCCGGATGTCGTCATTGGCGGCCTCTCGGCGAGCGACCTGACGACCTTCCTGAAGCAGTGGAGCGAACTCGGCATGAAGGGCAAGATTCCCTTCGCCGAGATCTCGATCGGCAATACCGATATCTGGGGCGTCGGCCCGGAGGCCGCGACCGGCATCTACACCATGGTTTGGGTTTACAATAACCCGGGCAATACGGCCGAGGACAAGGCCTTCGTCGACGCCTACATGAAGAAGTTCAACGAACCTCCGGCTGACAAGGCCTGGATGGGATGGTTCGGCATGCGGTCGCTGCTGGAGTCGATCGAACTCGCGAAGTCGACGGAGCCGGCCGCCATCGTTAAGGCGCTTGAGACATGGCGCGTCAAGGAAGGCGACCTCGACGTCGGCTATCGTGACTTCGATCACCAGATGAAGCGCCGGACCGTGATCTGCAAGGTCAAGGACAAGATCCCGAACAAATGGGATTATGTCGACGTGCTGGAAAATGCGCCCAAAACCGCCGCCGAGATCGACGAGGCTTTCGGTTCAGCTGCAAGCAGCGCTTGCAAGATGGACAGCATCTAATACCTCGGGCCGAGCACTGGACCTGCTTTGAAAGGTCCGGCTCCATCGAAGAACGCTGCGGCGGACCAAAGTCTCCGCAGCGCTCCCATCCGACACGTCAATTCCGCGCCGCATGAATGCGGCGCCTTCCCCGCCCGGCAGGCAACCTGTGCCGGCGCGGGAGGGACCATGCCATGCTCGACATGATCATCTCCCAGGCGGCGAACGGTCTCGTCCTGGGCTTTCTCTACGTTCTGATCGCGATCGGGCTGTCGATCATCTTCGGCATGCTCGGCATCGTGAATTTCGCCCATGGCTCGTTCTTCGCCATCGGCGCCTATCTGGCGCTGGTGCTGGCCCGGGACTTCGGCTGGCCGGCTGCGCTCCTGTCTCCGATCATCGTCGGAGCCATCGGCATGATCGTCGAGATGACGCTCATCCGACACCTCTACGGCAAGGAACCGCTGCTCGGCCTGATCCTGACCTTTGCCCTCGCGCTTCTGGCCGAGGCGATCCTCAGGCTCATATTTGGGGGCGCGCCGGTTCCGTTCAATCCGCCGAGCATCTTCGCCGGCTTCATCGAATACGGCCCGATCCTGATCACGAAATACCGTATGACGGTCCTGGTGGTTACAGTCCTGGCTCTCGTCAGCTTCTGGGCGTTCCTGCGCTTCACGCCCTTCGGCCGCATCATCCGCGCGGGCTCGCGTGATGCCGAGATGGTCGGGCTGCTGGGGATCAATCTGCCGATCCTGCTCTCCGGCGTCTTCGGCATCGGTTGCTTGCTGGCCGGGCTCGCCGGCATGCTTGCCGGCCCCCTTTGGACCGTCATTCCCAGCATGGCATCGGGCGCGATCATGCCCGCCTTCGTCATCGTTACGATCGGCGGCCTCGGATCGTACTCCGGAGCGATCATCGCCGGCCTCCTCGTCGGCATTACCACCGCCATGAGCATCCAGTTCGCCCCGGCCTGGTCCGGTGCCGCGATGTACGTGCTGATGGCTGCCATCCTGCTCATCCGTCCGCGCGGCCTGTTCGGCGAGCGCTGGGAGAGGTTCGAATGAGAAGCCGTTCCATCCTGACCAATCCGATCCTCTGGATCGCGGTCGTTTTCGCAGCACTCACCTTGGCCTGGGTCGGCCAGGGCGCCCCGGTAAACTTGATCACTCAGATCGCGATCTACACGCTCTACGGAGCGGGTGTGAACCTCCTTGTCGGATACACAGGACTGGTTCCGTTCGGCGCTTCGGTCTTCTTCGGCTGCGCGAGCTACTTCGCAGCGTTGCTTCTGCTCGGCCCGGTCAAGCAAGACCTCCTCGCGCTTGTCCTGTCGGTGGTGATCTCGATGGCGATGGCCGTCGTGCTCGGAGCACTCATCCTGCGCCGACGCGGACTGTATTTCTCGCTGCTGACGCTCGCATGTTCCCAGATCGCGTTCGAAATCGCCTACAAGTGGACGGCCGTCACGGGAGGCGAGAACGGACTCCAGGGCGTGCCGCGCCCGAGCTTTCATACGGAAATGCAGTTCCACCTGTTCGCCCTGGCCTCGGTGCTGCTGTGCCTGTGGTTGCTGTGGCGGCTGGTCCATGCGCCATTCGGCAGAGCACTGCAGGCCATCCGCGACAACGAGCAACGGGCAAGCAGCCTAGGTTACAACACTTATCTGGTGAAGCTCGGCGGCTTCGTGCTCATGGCCGGCCTCGTCGCCTTTGCAGGCTCGCTGCTGACGCTGATGCTGCAGGGCGTCTACGCCAACAATCTCGGCTGGCAACGCGCCGGCGACTCGCTGCTGATGACCGTCCTCGGGGGCGTGCACCACTTCCTCGGACCGCTCTGGGGCGCAATCGCCTTCATCATCCTCGAGAACCGGCTTTCGGCGATCACTGAGAACTGGTGGCTGATCTTCGCGCCGATCATCATCGTCTTCGCGCTGTTCTCGCCCGAAGGGATGCAGGGGCTGGCGCAACGCCTGCTCCGGAACGAGCGCTGGACGCTCACACGCAACACCATCCCGCCGCGACCGCAGGTGATCAAGCCCTATGAAAGCGCGGGGCAGGCGATGGATCCGGACAAGCCGATCCTGGAGACCCGCAAACTCAGCAAGAGTTTCGGCAGCCTGGTGACCGCCAAGGAGATCGATCTCCAGGTACGGCCGTTCGTGCTGCATTCGATCATCGGCCCCAATGGCGCTGGCAAGACCACTTTCTACAACATGCTGACCGGCGTCCTGCCGCCGAGCGGGGGCACGATCCTGTTCGAAGGTAAGGAGATCACCAAGCTGCCAATGTATGCCCGTGCCCGGCTCGGCATAAGCCGCTCCTTCCAGATTCTCTCGATCTTTCCGAACCTTTCGGTCTTCGAGAACGTCCGCATCGCGGTGCAGGCGCAGAGGCACGGTGCTCTCGGCTTCTTCCGGGATGCCCATGACATCGAAGCGCTGAATGAGCGCACTTGGTCGATCCTCGATGCGGTTGGACTCGCGGACCGGGCGGCTGACCCGTGTATGAATCTGCCGCACGGCGCCAAGCGGTTGCTCGAAATCGCAGTGACGCTCGCGATCGACTCCAAGCTGCTGCTTTTAGACGAGCCACTCGCCGGCTTGGCCGAGGCGGATCGGCAGATCGTCGCGGAGTTGATCCGCAGCCTGGCGAAGAAGCACGCAGTGCTTTTGATCGAGCACGACATTGATCGCGTCCTGGCGATATCGGACCGCATTTCCGTCCTTCATCAGGGCAGAATGATAGCGGACGGCAAGCCGGCCGACGTGGCTCACAACCCCGAGGTGATCGCCGCCTATCTCGGCGCCGCCAAAGGCGATTCCAAGGCGCCCCCGGCGGTCGAACGCATCGCACACGCTTCTGCCAAGCCGCTGCTGGAGGCGAAGGGGCTGGCCGTCGGCTATGGCGGCAGCACGGTTCTGAACGGCGTCGATGTCACCGTGCATGTCGGCGAGGCGGTCGCTCTGCTTGGCCGCAATGGCGTTGGAAAGACGACCTTGCTACGGGCCCTTACGGGCACGCTGCCGTTGAATGCCGGAACGGTCGACTTCGCGGACGCCGATATAAGCTCCCGCAAGCCTTATGAGATCAATCGGCTGGGCATTGCGCTGGTGCCCGAAGGCCGCCGCCTCTTTCCGAATTTGACGGTGGTCGAGAATCTTCAGATCGCCCAGCGCGCGGGAGGGCTCAGCATCGAGGAGTGCTTCGACCTCTTTCCGCGCCTGCGAGCCCGTCAGAAGGCAAAGGCCGAGAATCTATCGGGCGGCGAGCGCCAGATGGTCGCGATCGCCCGTGCCCTTGTCGTCCCCAGCAAGTTGATCCTGCTGGACGAACCCTTCGAAGGCCTCGCGCCGGCGGTGGTAGAGGAGGTGATGGCAGCGCTGGTCAAGCTGCGGGGCAAGGTCGCGATGATCATCGTCGAACACCATGCGGAGACCGTTCTGCCAATCGTCGACAGAGCCCTCGTGCTGGTCAATGGCCGCATCGCGTTTTCGGGCGACGCTGGCGACCTTGAGAAGGATCATGCCTTGCAAGCAAAGCTGCTGGGCGTGGTCCAGGCAGACGAAATCGCGGCGGCCTGAGCGAACGATGACCAGTCCTTCTTTAACAGCGAACCTCAACGGCGCAACGCGGCTCCACCTGATCATTGGCGACCCAATCGCTCAGGTGAAGTCGCCTTCGGGCATGACACCCAAATTCGTTGAGGCAGGCAGAAACGACATCGTCGTGCCGGTCCGCGTGACCAGCGCGGATCTGGCCGCGTTCCTGGCGGGCGTCAGCCTGGCCCAGAACGTCGACAGCATTATCATCACCGTGCCCCACAAGTTCGCTTGCTTCGACCACTGCGACACTGTTTCGGATCGCGCCCGGCTACTGGGCGCGGTTCAGCACATGCGGCGGACCGCTTCCGGTCGTTGGCATGGGGAAAACTTCGACGGAATGAGCTTCGTCGCGGCGGCCAAGGTCCGGGGTGCGGCCTTCCAGGGTGCGCGAGCGCTGCTCGTTGGCGCCGGCGGCGCAGGCTCGGCCATCGCCCTCGCAATGGTGGAGGCCGGTGTCGCGGAGCTCGCCATCCACGATACCGACGAGCAACGCTTGGCCAAATTGCTCGACAAGATCGCAGGCGCAACGGCCACGCCTGTCCGGCGAGGTTCACCGGATCCGTCCGGCTTCGATATCATCGTCAACGCCACGCCTTTGGGCATGCGAGCCGAGGATCCGTTGCCCGTTGATGTCGGACGCCTCAAGCCCGAGAGCTTTGTCGGATGTGTCGTCACTGCGCCTGCCATCTCACCCCTCATCGAGGCGGCGCGAAAAGCGGGCTGCCGCACCTCGACCGGCCTCGATATGACCGAAGCCGCCCAGAAGCTCGGGCTTAACTTCGTTCTTTCCAGCCCATCCTCACAAGATGACTGACGGACGCGCACCACCCGGTTCTGGGAATGCCGTGGAGCACGCCATGTTCAAACGCATGTCGATTCTGGAAAAGCGGCCGGGGGACGAGCAGGCCTTTTTCTCCCGGTATTGGGAGGAACGGCACGGGCCACTTGTAGCCCGCCTGCCTTTCATTCGCGCTTACGTCCAAAACCATGTGGAACAGCAGTACGAGCCTAGTTCATTTCGCGTGGGCGGCATTGTCGAACTCCAGTTCGATGACGCCAGCGCGATGGACGAAGCGTTTTCGGCCGAAGGATCGAAGGCCGTCATCGCGGATGAGGCGAATTTCCTCGGCAACGCGGCGGGCTACATCATTGGCGATTCAACTGTCCGCATGGCAGGCGAATTGGGTAAGCTCGTCGTTCTCTTAAGCCACGACGACCGTCGGGCCGGGACGAAAGAATTCGAGACGGCCGTCCGTCAACTGCCCGGTTTCGTGCAGTTCATTCGAGATGACGTCGCATCGACGATCACGCGGCCGGGCTCGGCACAACCAGGCCAGCGGGTCGACAGCTTCTTCCATATTTACTTCGACGGCACCGCAGACGCTGACCGGGCCGGACCAAAGGTCGCCAGGATGGCCGACACATTCAAGCTCGGTGTCTTCCGAATGCGCACCACTCGTATCGTCTAGCGCCGTCGATCAAGCTGGCAGCCCAGGCATGAGACAAGGAACCCTCCCATGAAAGCGCTTGTAGTCGGCGCGAGCCGCGGCATCGGCGCCGCCATAGCCTTGCGCCTCGCCAAGGACGGCATCGCCAGATCCGGCTTTGCTCAAATCGTGATCACGGCGCGCGCCCCGTCGCCGGCGCTAACGGAGGTGGCGTCTGGCATCACCAGACTTGGTGCCCAGCCGCATATCGTCACTGGCGATATCGGCGACGCCACCGTTCCCGCTCGCATCGGTGCCGAGGCAATTGAAGCCTGTGGCGGCCTCGACCTGGTCGTCGCCAATGCCGGCATCACATCACCTGGCCCGCTTGCAACCCTGTCGATCGAAAGCTGGGAGCGGCTGTTCGCCGTCAACACCCGCGGCCCCTGGCTTCTCGCGCAATCGGTTTACGAGGCTTTGCGCGCCACGAAGGGTAGCTTCGTCGCAGTGGCGTCTATGTCGGGCATGTTTCCCCACCCGGGGTCGGGTTCCTATTCCTCGACCAAGGCGGCGCTGATCATGATGTGCCAGCAGCTCGCCCAGGAGTGGGGCCCGGACGGCGTCCGGGTCAACGCGGTCTGCCCTGGGATGATCCGGACTCCCATGACCGAGTCCATCTATGCCGACCCCGCCATTGCGGCACGGCGCGACGAGATCGTGCCGCTTAAGCGCGTGGGACAGCCCGATGACATCGCGCGGGTCGTCTCCTTCCTCGGCAGCGATGACGCACGCTACGTCACCGGTGAGGCGATCCGGGCCGATGGTGGTTTCTCCTCTTCTATCCTTTCCTACGTGCCGGGGCTTGCGAAGTCCCGCTAACCACCATCGGTCAGCCTGAACGACGGACAGGAAGTGCCCCGCAGTTCACCAGGGGCAGGGCGGATATGCAGGATCGTTCTTAGACTGGAATTTTATTCCAGTATACTGTTCTACAAAACCTGGGAGGAACATCATGGCGCGCGCAAGGATTGGGATCATCGGGCTCGGGGTGATCGGCAAATCCCATCTTTCCGTGTTGCAGGAGACGGAAAACGCCGACGTCGTCGCTATCTCCGACCCTACGCAAGCAGCCCGCGACCACGCCGCCGGTCGCAACGTAAAGGCCTATGACGATTATCGCACGATGATCGAAACGGAGCGCCTCGATGGCGTCGTCGTCGCGACGCCGAACGACCAGCATGTACCTGTCGCGCTCGATTGCATCTCTCGCGACATCGCGGTCCTGGTCGAGAAGCCGATCGCGGAAAGCGTCGAGGCCGCGCGCCGGCTCTGCGAGGCGGCGGAGGCCAAGAACATCCCGATCCTGGTCGGCCACCATCGCCGACACAATCCCGCTGTCAGGGCAGTGCGCAAAGCCATTGCAGATGGAGTTATCGGCAAGCCCGCCATCGCGACCGTGATCTATACGCAGCTCAAGCCGGACAGCTACTTCAACCTTGGCTGGCGGCGCGACAAGGCCAGCGGCGGTCCGATCCTTATCAACCTTATCCACGAGATCGATCTGATCCGCTTTGTCTTCGGCGAAATCGAGAGCCTGCAGGCATCAACCTCCTCGGCGGTCCGTGGCTTCCCGGTAGAGGACACGGCTGGCGTCCTGCTGCGTTTCCGCAACGGCGCGCTCGGCACGATCAGCCTCTCCGACACGGCTGCCTCGCCCTTCAGCTGGGATCTGACTTCCGGCGAATTCGACCAGATGGCCGGCACCACCGACAAGCTGAAGCGCCAGCAAGTCTCCTCGCACATTTTTGCGGGCTCGGAAGGTTCGCTCACTTTGCCGGATGTCCGACACTTCAGCTATCGCGGCGATACCGAGCCGGGGTGGTTGAGCGAATTGAGTGAGGACAGGCTCACCCTGACCCCCGAAAGCGCCTATCGCCGGCAGGCCCGACATTTCGCGGCCGTTGCCCTGAGGGAGGAAGAGCCCGTTATCAACGGCCGCGATGGCCTTCGCACGCTGGAGGTCACGCTCGCGGTCAAGGCGGCCTCCGAAAGCGGCGGCACCGTCCGGCTTTCGGCCTGACGGTGGGACGGACCATGCCTTTGAACAAGTTCATGAGCGCGGATGATGCCGTCGCGCTTATCCGCGATGGCGACACCGTCGGCCTGGTGGGCGGTGGCGGCGGATTGATGGAGGCGTCTTGTCTGTTCTCTGCGGTCGAAAAGCGCTTTCTCGAAACCGGCCATCCGCGCAACCTGACTGCCGTGCACTCGCTCGGGATCGGCGACAAGAAGACGCGAGGCATGAATTGCTTCGCCCACCAGGGCATGGTCCGCAAGGTGATCGGCGGCCACTGGCCCTGGTCGCCGCGCATGCAGCAGATGGCACGCGACAACGAGATCGAAGCCTACGTTCTGCCCGGCGGCGTCGTCATGCAACTCTATCGCGAGATCGCGGCCAAGCGACCGGGCCTGCTGACGCATGTCGGACTCGGCACCTTCGTCGACCCGCGACGCGAAGGCGGCCGGATGAACGAAGCCGCACATGAGGAATTGGTCGAGCACATCACGATCGAAGGACGCGACTATCTTCGCTACAAACCCTTTCCGGTGAATGTGGCGATTATCCGCGGCTCCTATGCCGACGCCCACGGCAATGTCAGCCTCGATCAGGAGGCCGCCAATGTGGACATCTACGCCGTGGCGCTCGCAGCCCATAATTGTGGCGGCAAGGTCATCGTGCAGGTCCGTACCGCGGTCGATGTCGGCACTCTGCCCGCCCGCTCTGTACGCATCCCCGGGGCGATCGTCGATGCCGTCGTCGTCGATCCCGAGCAGCGCATGGGCTACGACACTGTCTACGATCCGCTGATGTCGGGGGAGCGCCGCGGTCCCGCCCTGGCACATCCCCCGCAGCCGATGACGGCCCGTCAGGTGATTGCCCGCCGCGCCGCGCAGGAGCTCACCGATGGCGCGGTGCTGAATTACGGATTTGGCATCCCGGACGCCGTGGCCCGGCTCGTCGAATTGCGTGGCGACGGCGAACGCTACTATCAGACAATCGAGCATGGCACCTATGGTGGCGAGCTTTTGGTCGGGACGCTCTTCGGCTTTGCCCGCAATGCCTCGGCGATGATCGACGGCCCCTCCCAATTCGACTTCTATTCAGGCGGCGGCCTCGATCTCGCGTTCCTTGGCTTCGGCGAGCTCGACCGCGAGGGAAACGTCAACGTCTCCAAGCTGGGGGGCGTGCCGGTCGGTCCAGGCGGCTTCATCGACATCGCCCAGAACGCCCGAAAGGTCGTCTTCTGCGGAACTTTCGACACCAAAGGCACGGAGATCGAGATCGGTGCTGGCCGGCTCGCAATTCGGCGTCAAGGTGAGGTGCTGAAGCTGGTGCAATTCGTCGAGCAGATCACCTTCTCGGGCGAGCAGTCGCGTGCCTCCGGGCAGGAGGTGATCTACGTCACCGAGCGCGCCGTCTTCCGGCTTGGCGAGGCCGGGCTCGTCCTGACCGACATCGCGCCGGGCGTCGATATCCGCAGCGACATCCTCGAGCGCATCGCCTTCACGCCGGTGATTCCGAGCGATCCGAAGCCCTATTCGGCCGATTGCTTCGGTTAACGCCCGCTCGACGAAACTACGGAGAACAACATGTCATCCGCAGCCCCCCTCGCTGGCATCAAGGTGGTCGACTACAGCCATTTCCTCGCCGGTCCGTATCTCTCGCGCTGCTTGGCGGGCATGGGTGCCGAGGTCGTCAAGGTCGAGCGTCCAACCGTCGGTGATGCTGGGCGACATCATCCTTATTTCGTCGGCGACGAGAGCGGCTTCTTCTTGCAGCAGAACATGGGCAAGCGCGGCATCTGCGTCGACGTCAAGAAGCCGGCGGGAATGGAGTTCGTCCGCGAGCTGGTCTCCACGGCTGATGTCTTCGTCGAAAACTATCGGCCCGGCGCACTCGCTCGGCTCGGCCTAGGATATGACGATCTTGCCCGGCTTAACCCCAGACTGGTTTACTGTTCGCTCTCTGCCTATGGCCATACCGGTCCGAAATCCGCCAAGGCTGGCTTTGGATTGATTGCCGAGGCGATGTCAGGTGCCATGGCGCAACTCGGCGTGCCCGGCGAACCGCCACCATTGCTGCGGATCCCGATCGCCGACATGTATGCCGGCATCCATGGCGCGGCCGCGGTCTGTGCAGCTCTGCTCGGGCGCGCGTCCTCTGGCAGGGGCCAGCATATCGATCTCGCTCTCTACGATTGCATGGTCTCGATGCACGACTATGCGATCCAATGCTTCACCTTGAGCAACGGCGCCATCCTCCCGCAGCAAGTCGGATATGACCTGCCGGATTCAACCGTCTACGGCGTCTTTCCCGCCCCGGACGGATATCTCGTCATCGCCGCGCAAGTTGACGATGCCTGGCGCCGCCTTGCCGGCCTGGTCGGGGGGAGTGAATTGGCGAGCGACATGCGTTTCCACACGGCAGCAGGCCGCAATGCCAATCGCGAGGAGGCTCTGCGTCGCGTGCGGGATTGGACCGCGACGCAATCCTCCGTCGCGGCCTGCATTGCCGCATTGGAAGCTGTCGACGTGCCCTGCGCGCCGGTCCAGCGCATCGACGAGGTGCTTGCCGATCCTCAGCTCGTCGCACGCGGCATGATGATCGAACAACAGCATCCTACCCTTGGCCCAATCAGATTGCCCAACTTGCCGTTCCATTTTTCGAGCTACCAGCCCGAGCCCATGCGGATCGCGCCTGGCCTCGGCGAACACAACGCCGAGATCGCTGCCAGTCTCGGATATTCACCGGAGGAGATCGCGAACCTGGCGCGCGATGGCGTGCTGTATCAGGCCCCCGTCCACTCGTCCGAACCGACAAAAACTGCACAGGGAGCAGCAACATGAGTCAGTTTCACGTAAGCCTCGGCCAGAAGGCACAATTTGCGAAGACGGTGTCGGAGAGCGATGTCTATCTGTTCGCCGGCATTACTGGGGACCTCGCACCCAATCACGTCAACAAGGCTTACATGGAAAAGTCGAGCTACGGCCGCCTACAGGCCCATGGCGCACTCATCATAGGCTATATGTCAGCGGCCTCGAGCATAGTGACTGCGACCGCGCGTGACGGCGACGAGACGCCAGTGTCGCTAGGCTACGACCGGATCAGGATCGTGGGCCCAGTCTTCTTCGGGGACACGGTTACCGTCGATTACGAGATCGATACGATCGACGCCGAGCGCAGGCGAGCGACCGGCGCGATCCGGGTCACGAACCAGGATGGCGAACTGGTCGCGGTCGCAACCCATATTCTGAAGTGGGTTCCCAATACGAAGCATTGACGAGAACGGGCGCGCGTCGGCGCGCCCTTCCCCGTCCGCCTTTAGAGGCCTGCCCCATCGAGGCGCCCCGGTTCGGCCAGCAGCCAGGTAGCGTAGGCCCCGATCCCCTGTTCCAGATCGAAGCGCGTGCGGAAGCCGGTGTCGGCGATGAAGTGCCGACCGTCCATCGGCCCGCGAATAGGCGTGAACGTATTCCACGGCATCGCGCCCGGGCCGATCGCGATCACCGCTTTGGGAACCGCGGTCCTGACGGCATCTGCTATCTCGAAAGTTGTGTAATTCCGGGGCGGGGCGAGGTGGTAGGTGGAGCGGTTGAGCTGCGGCGCATCGACTGCTGCGATCAGCCCCGCAACAACGTCATCGATGTAGGTGAAGCCTGCCGAGAAGTCCCCGCCGCTGGCGTCGTCGCGCGGGACGCCACGAATGGCATCTATCAATATCGGAGGGATCGGGCCGCGGGCGAAAGTGTAGTTCACGACCGGAGGCCCATAAATCCAGGAGATGCGGACTGTCGCCGCATCGACGCCGAATTGGGCCCGGAAAGCCCGGACCATCATCTCGCCGCAAGCCTTCGTCGTGCCGTAAAGACCGTCGGCATCCGGAGATTGATCTTCGGTGATTGGCAGGCTGGGGTCGACATCCTTGAAGACGCTTCCGGTGCTGCCATAGATCATTCGGCGCCACTCTTGGCGGCGGGCAACGTCAAGAAGATTCACGACGGCGCCGACATTGGTTTGGAAGGCCGCCACAGGATCGGGCCGGCAATACATTTCGTTGGCCATGGCGGCGAGGTGGATGCAAGAATCCACGCCATTGTCTCGACAAAGGCGCTCGACTGAACCCAGATCCGTCAGGTCGCACGTGGCCCAAGTCACATTGGCGCCGAGCGCCTCCGCATCTGCAGCACGGAACGTCCGGTTATATTGTGCGATGATCGGCCGCTCGCGCGCCAGACTGCGCACGATTTCGTAGCCGACATGCCCCATCGCACCCGTAACCAGCAATGTCATCGCCGCCTGCCTCCTCTTCTTGATGAAACTGCTGCCGCCGGTCCGCGTCCGGCGAGCTTGAGGGAAACCAGCCCTCCAGCGACGATGAGCCCCGCTCCAAACACGCTGAACACATCCGGCACCTCGTCGAATACGGCGAAGCCGATTAGCGTGGCGGTCAAAAGTTGCGCGTAAGAATAGGGGGCGATACGCGAGGCACCCGCCCGAAGATAGGCGGCGATCATGCACGCCTGGCCGACGGCCTGGCACAGCCCGGACATGGCCAGGAACAACCCTTGCCGCGAGGTCGGGGCCTGCCAGACAAAGGGGAGCGCCAGGGTCGACAGCAGCAACGCTACGAGCATGGTATAGACAACCAGCGAACGCGGCGGAGCCTGCTGCGCCACGACGCGCGTCAAAACCTGGGCGATGGCAGTGAAAATCCCGCCCAGAGCCGGGAGAAGCAGCACCCACGAAAAACGGCCGTCGAAGGGACGCGTGATCGTCACCACCCCAAGCAAGCCAAGCGCGACGGCAAACCAGCCCCAACGATTGACCGTCTCTCCCAGCACCGTACGCCCGAGGGCCATGCTGATAAGCGGCGCCACGAACAAGACTGTCGTCAGCTGTGCCAAAGGCACATAGGCCATCGATATGATGATGCAGACGCCTCCCAGAAATGGAAAAAGCGAACGAAGCAGAACGAGGCGCACCGGCACATCCAGCAACAGCGACCGCCAATGCCGCGGGCGCACGAGGGTCAGCATCACGACCGCGAACGCCACGCTGCGTCCCCAGAGCGCCATACCCGCATTGCTTTCGGCGACGACCAGCTTCGAGGCAGCATCCCCGACGGCAAAGAGACTGAAGGCAGCAACAGCGAGACCGAGCGCGGCAACACCGGTTTCCGCCCGGAGAGGATGGCCCGGCGCCTGGTTCACCGGGTACGTTCCACCTCGACCCCTGCCGAGCGCTCCAGATCGCGAACCAACTCCGTCTGGTCAGCTTGGGCCGAAACGCCGTTCGCGATCGCGCGCTCGAACATTGCCGTCACCGCCCGAGTCATCGCTACGGGTACGCCAAGCCGATCGGCTTCGGCGATTGCCGCCCCCATATCTTTCAGAATGACCGCCATGGGCGAACCGAAATCAAAACGTCGCGTCAGAACGTTCTGTGGGATGACGGTGAGTGAAGCATCGTTCTTGCCGGTGCCGTTGTTGATCACCTCCAGCATCGCCTCCGGATCGAGCCCTGCCTTGGAACCGAAGACGAGCGCCTCGGCGGCGATCGCGAAGTTGACCGCCGACATGACGTTGTTGACGAGCTTCATCACCTGGGCACGCCCCGCCAATTCGCCAAAGTGCACGATCCGGCCGGCGTAGCAGCGCAGCACCGGCTCGACCGCGGCGATGGCAACTTCCGGCCCCGACAGCATCACCGTCAGCGTACCGGCAGCGGCGCGAACGCGCCCGCCAGTCATCGGAGCGTCCACGAGCGCAATCCCCCGTGCAGCGAGGCCGATTTGCATTCTTGCAACCAACTCCGGGCCTGTCGTGCTCGTGATGACGCAGATGCGTGCCGCGCCGCCGGCGACAATGCCGTCTGCCCCTAGGACCACCGTGTCATGAGCCGGCAGGCTGGCGAGACAAACGAAGACGATCTGTGCGCCGTCGGCGACTTCGCGGGCGGAGCGTGCCAGCCGAGCGCTGCCGGCGAAGACCCGCAGGGCCGGCTCGCTGATATCGTACACGACGAGCTCGTATCCGGCATCGACGAGGCGTCGCGCCATGGGCGACCCGATCGCCCCCAGGCCGATGAAACCGATTGTCGGTCGCGATCCGTCCATGGTCGGGCGCGCTCAGTACAGGCCAGGCGTCGCGCCGCCATCGACGGCGATCGCCACGCCCTGAATGTGGCGCGCGTCCTCGCCGCAAAGGAACAAAGCCAGTGCGGCGATGTCCTCGGGGCGCCCCAGCCGCTGCAAGCCCTCCCGGGCGACCAACTCTTCGCGAATCTCCGCAGGACTTTTCCCTGCCACCCTGGCGCGCTGCTCAAAGAGCTGCTCGACCCTCTCCGTCTCGGTCATGCCCGGATAGATTGCGTTGACGTTTACGCCCGCGCGCTTGCCCAGCCCCGACAGCCCCTTGGTGAAGTTCGCCATCGCCGCGTTGACAGAGCCGCCTATCAGGAAGCCGGGATCAGGGGTCCGCGCCGCGCCGCCGATAATGTTGAGGACATGCCCGTGCCGCTCGGAGAGGGACGGCCAGAATAACCGGCACAGCCTGACACAGGCGAAAAACTTGAGATCGAAACCATCCTGCCAGTCATTGTCGGGGAGAGTGAGGAAATCTCCCGCCTTCGTCGCACCCGCAGAGTTGACGAGAATGTCGCAGCCGCCAAAGCGCGACATGACGCCCTCGAACACGGCCTTGCACCCCGCTTCCGAGCGCAAATCCACCGCCACCGTCGCCGGCCGCCGGCCATGGCTGTCCGCGATGGCTGCCGCTGCCGTCGCGAGCGTCTTGTCGGAGGACGCGGCGAGGACCAGCTCGGCCCCGGCAGCGGCAAAAGCCTGCCCGATTCCGAAGCCGATGCCCCGGCTTCCGCCAGATATGACGACCACCTTTCCGCTGAGAGGCGACATCATGCTACCCTCCTTAGACAAGCGTCACACGAAGCTGACAAATGCCCCCGAAGCGCGCGTCAAAAGGCTGCCCGCGTCGGAGCTGAAGTGGCACGCAGAGCGAACCGGTTGATAGATAATCGCCTGCCGAGAGCGCGACCCCACGCTGCAAAAGGCCGTCGATCATCTCGGCCAGCACCGTGACGACATCCCCGCGCTGGGAGCCGCGATAAAGCTCGACGGGCTCGCCGGGCATACCGGCCTCAATCGATAGGCCGTTGAGATCCAATTTCTGCCAGTCGGCGACATCCTCTCCGAATACGAAAGCGCCTCCGCTGCCGTTGTCGGCTATCGCCAGCAGGGTCTTGGCATTGGTGCTTCTGATGTCGAGCCGACTGCCGGCGATTTCGATCCCCGGGACGAGATTGACAGCAGAGGCGACCTCGTCACGCGAATAAGGCGTGCCGCGCGCAGGCAGGGCGTGTTTAAGGCGGAAGGCATATTCTAGCTCGGCGTTGTATCCGGCATAGAGCGCATGGGGCAGTTCAGCCGCGCCGACGAAAATGCGGTCCCGCATGATCCGGCCCGGGATCGGTCCATCGTGACCCTCGGCTATCTGAACCGCGCGCAGGGCCGCGCCGATCTTCCAGCCGCCGACACCCGTGCCTAGGAGCTCAGCCATCCTGTCTTGGACCCAATAGGCCTCATTGCGGCTTTGGGGACGATTGAGGCCCGTCGGCTCGTCAATTCGGGTTCCAGCCTTCCAAGCCAGCGCCAACGAACTGGCCAAGCGCTTAAGTTCAGCCCGCATCCTGCCTGCTCCAACACAAGAACCAACCCAGTTTTCTGAATTGGATCTCACAACCGGAACATTATTCCAATATTGATGGCGGTCGTGAGGGCGGTGATGGGCAGCGGGGGTTGCGCTGAGCGCTTGTCTCAAGACCGATGTGGGGGATCGTGCGAGGTAGCCCTGGGCTCGCACGAATGGAGGTCGGTACTGCGAAGGAGCCGGCCGCTCGCGCCCCTAGCCTCAATGGGTGATCGAGGTGCCGAATTTATCATGCAAAATTTGCATATAGTCCTTTCCTGATCCCTGCCTTTGCATTGGACGGCCGAACTCTGCTGGCGCTAGAAATACCCGAGAACAACAAGGTGGTCCTCTCGATGAATCTTGCCCGCTTTCCCCGCGTCTCGCTCGCCCATTTGCCCACTCCCCTGGAGCGTCTCGACAACCTGACGCGGGTGCTCAACGGCCCGGAGATCTGGATCAAGCGCGACGATTGCACGGGCCTTTCGACCGGCGGCAACAAAACCCGCAAGCTCGAATACCTGATGGCCGCGGCGCAGGCCGAGGGTGCCGATACCGTCATCACGCAGGGGGCGACCCAGTCCAACCACGCGCGCCAGACGGCCGCTGCGGCGGCCAGGCTCGGCATGGCCTGTCACGTGTTGCTGGAGGACCGTACCGGCAAGACGGATTTCGATTACACGCAGAACGCCAACGTGCTGCTCGACGTTCTCCACGGTGCCGTCATCGAGCGCTGCGGGCCGAATCCGGACATGAACGGCGAACTGGCGAAGCTCGGCGAAAAGCTCACCGCGTCCGGCCGCAAGGTCTATGCCATCCCCGGCGGGGGGTCCAATCCGACCGGTGCGCTCGGCTACGTCAACGCGGCGCTGGAACTGGTGATGCAGGCCAACACGGCCAGCCTCAAGATCGATCACCTCGTCCATGCGACGGGGAGCGCCGGCACGCAGGCCGGTCTGGTCACTGGGCTCGCCGGCGTCCACAGCGACATCAAGCTGCTCGGCATCGGCGTGCGGGCACCGAAGGACAAGCAGGAGGACAATGTCTTCAAGCTGGCCCGCGCCACGGCGCAGCTTCTCGGGATGCCCGATGCCGTCAAGCGCGAGCATGTCGTGGCGAATTGCGACTATGTCGGCGAAGGATACGGCCTCCCGGCGCCGAGCACGATCGAGGCGATCCGCATGCTGGCCGAGCTCGAAGGCATCCTGCTCGATCCGGTCTATTCCGGAAAGGGCATGGCCGGATTGATCGACCTTGTCCGGAACGGGCGGTTCCGCAAGGGCGAGACGATCGTCTTCCTTCATACCGGCGGCCAGATCGGACTCACGGCCTATCCACGGGAATTCCTGACCAATGGCTGAGCCGCTCGGGCCGGAGTCACGGCCCGTCGTGGGCATTCTCGGCGGGATGGGACCCGAAGCGACGGTGGACCTGATGCGCCGCGTCATCGCGGCGACACCCGCCCGGGACGACGCCGACCATATCCGCATGCTCGTCGACAACAATCCGGCGGTGCCCTCGCGCATCGCCGCGCTGATCGAGGGAACGGGGCCGAGCCCGCTTCCGGAGCTGGTTCGCATGGCCAGGGGCCTGGCCGCCGGCGGCGCGACGATGCTCGCGATGCCGTGCAACACCGCGCATTACTACGCTGGCGGCATTGTCGAAGCCGTGCCGCTGCCGTTCCTGAACATGATCGCGCTGACGGTGGAGCGTATCGCTGCGATGGTGCCGGCTGGTACGCAGGTGGGTCTGCTTGCCTCGACCGCCGTCTTCAAGATCGGCCTCTACGAGCAGGCCTTCGCCGATCGCGGCCTGCCGATCCTCGCGCCCGAGCGTCAGGACGACGTCATGGCGTTGATACGCGCCGTCAAGACCGGCGACACCGGGGCTGCCCGGCGCGGCGCGCTCGCGGCTGTCGCGGAGCGGCTCGTGCAGGGCGGTGCGGGGATCATCCTCGTCGCCTGCACGGAACTGTCGATCATGGCGGACGCCATCGCCGGAACGGTGCCCGTGCTCGATGCGATGGACGTGCTTGCCGAGGAAATCGTCGCCCAGGCGAAGGGGCGATAGCCGCGACGTTCGTCTATCGCTCCGCACCCCGCCGGTCGATCAGCGCCTGCAGGTCGACGGAGCGCAAGTGGTCCAGCACGCTCGGCGTCAGCGCGTGCGAACCCTGAGGACAGGCATAGATCGCCACCCCCATCGGGTGATAGAGCGTCGCTTCGTCGATCTGGACGATCCGCCGCCTTTCCAGGTCGTCGAGCACGAGGCTGCGCGGCAGCCAGGCGAAGCCCAGCCCTGCCAGCAGCATCTCGCGCAGCGCGCTACTGAGCGAATTCACGCAGATCGTTTCGCAGCGGTAGCGCTGGATCAGCCGCGGCATGACCTCCTGCCAGATGACCTCGCCGAAGAAGCTGCGCTGGGGATAGGTCAGGAGCGGCATGGCCTGCCCTTCGTCCGGTGCGAGGGCGGCCGGGCCGACCAGAATCATGTCGTCCTGTGCGCTCGCGACGCGCATGGCGGTCGTCGAGCCGATCGGCTCGATCGACGGGCTGAGCTCGTAGCAGATCATCAGGTCGACCTCGCCGCGGATCGCCATTTCAACGCATTCGGCGCGGTTGGCGCAATTCAGGTGATAGGCCGGCTGATAGCCCTGCTGCCGCAGGATCTCGACGAAACGCGGAAAGATCGAGAATGCCAGCGAATGCTGGATGGCGACCGTCAGGCGTGAACTCCGCGTCTGCTCGCCGCGCAACTGGCTGCGCAGCTCATAGAGCTGGTTGAGGGTGCGCTGGAAATCGCCGTAGTTTTCCGTTGCGACGGGGGTGAAGCGGTGTGGCCTCACGCTTCTGTCGATCAGGGTGACGCCGAGCCAATCCTCGAGCGACTGGATGCGTCGCGAGAATGCCGACTGGCTGATGTTGCGGCGCTCGGCGGCGGCGGTGAAGCTGCCGAGCTCGCGCAGCGCCAGGAAATCCTCCAACCATCCCAGCTCCATCGCCAAGCTCCTGCATGCGTTTTGCGCATTGTATACGCCGTTCTTCGAATTTGGTCCGACGCTGTTTTCCCCGCCGGTATCAGTCCGATGAAGACGCGAATTCAACGCGCATGCCTCGGCCCGTCCGGGTTGCTCGTGGTCGGCGCCGCAATGCCGATGACGTCCAGCCTTGCTCTGGCACCCTTGCCTGCCGCCAGCGGTAGCCGGCAATCTCCGCCACGCCGACCGGGTGGGTCGCATTTGCACTTGTGCTGCCCGGACATCCTATGCCCTCTTCATGCACACGCCCGATCGTATCGTGAGCCCGGGATCAATCGCGCGGAGTCCGATCTCCGACCGCTCCGCGACCCGTATCGACCACGCCAGCCTGGCAAGGAGAGACGATGACACCGAGAGCCGGCACCCCTCGCAACATGAAGCGCTTTCCCCTCGCCGCATTGGCTTGCGGTCTCCTGCCTCTGGTCCTCGCGGGTTGTGGCGGTGGCGCGAGCATGTCGTCGTCAGACGCGCCGGCGGCGCGGGCGCCTGCCCCGGCCGGGGTCTCGCGCGACGCCCTGGTCGGGCGCTGGGGCATCGCGTCCTTCCACACGGAGAAGGACCGCAAGCGGACCGAGGCGGAGGCGCGGGCGCAATGCAAGCAGCCCTACACGATCACGAAAGGCCCCGGCGACGGCGTGATGATGCATGTCGCCGACGATCCGAAGCCCTATGAGCTCCGCTTGAAGGCCGGCTCCGGCGGCAGGACCTATCTCGGCTTCGAGGCCCCGGCCGGCGACCCGCAGGATCGCGAGCTGCTCTCGGTGAAGCCGAAGGAACTGGTGATGCGCTTCGTCGATCCCGATGCGCATGCGCGCTACGGCACCTTCATCTACAGCCGGTGCGGCTGAGCGGAGGCGATGAGATGAGCATCACCATCCACACCACCCTGCGCGGCCTGCTCGTGTCCGGCTTCGGACTGGCCTCGCTTCTCGCCCTGTCGGGCGCCACGTCGGCGCAGCCGCGTCCGCCGGCGGCGATCCAGGAGACGATGGATATCGGCGACGAGCCGGGCCGTGTCTCGACCGAGGAAGCCACCATCACCGACGGGCCCTATGCCCGCCAGATGGTGCTGTTCCGCTCGAGCGAGGCGCCGGGCACTGTCGTGATCCATTCGGCGGAGCGCTTCCTCTATGTGGTGCAGGGCAATGGCCGCGCCCTGCGCTACGGCATCGGCGTCGGGCGCGAGGGTTTCACCTGGTCCGGCCAGGTCAAGGTCAGCCGCAAGGCCGAGTGGCCGGACTGGCGCCCACCGCCGGAAATGCTACAGCGCCAGCCCTATCTGCCGCGTTTCATGGCCGGCGGACCTGGCAATCCGATGGGCGCGCGCGCGCTCTATCTCGGCTCGACGGTCTTCCGCATCCACGGCACCAACCAGCCGGAGACGATCGGCCAGGCGATCTCGTCCGGCTGTTTCCGCCTGGCCAACGGCGACATCGCCGATCTCTACGACCGCGTCCCGGTCGGGACAAAGGTCGTCATCCGCCACAAGGCGACGCTGTGACCGATACCGCATCCTCCGAATTGCAGAAGGAACGGACAGACATGTCTAAGACGTCCTGGATTCGCCGCAGCGGTCTCAGCCTCGCTGCCCTCGCAGGCTTCGTCCTGCCAGCCGCAGCCGGTACGCTCGACACGGTGAAGCAGCGCGGTGCGCTGCAATGCGGCGTCAGCGAGGGGGTGACCGGCTTCTCGGAGAAGGATGCCCAAGGCAACTGGCGCGGCTTCGATGTCGACTTTTGCCGTGCCGTCGCGGCCGTCGTGCTCGGCGACGCGGACAAGGTCGCCTTCACGCCGCTGTCGGCGAGCCAGCGTTTCGAGGCGCTGAAGGGCGGCAAGGTCGATCTGCTGGCGCGCAACTCGAGCTGGACGCTCGGTCGCGAGGCCGAACTGGGCCTGGCCTTCGCCGGCATCACCTATCACGACGGCCAGGGCTTCCTGGCGAAGCGCGCGCTCAAGGTCGATACGGCGCTCTCGCTCGACAAGGCGAAGATCTGCGTCGAGGCGGGTACCACGACGCAGCTCAACCTCGCCGATTTCTTCAAGGCCAATTCCATGACCTATGAGGAGAAGGTCTATCCGAGCGGCGCGGAAGCCTTCGCCGCCTTCGAGGGCGGACAGTGCGACGTGCTGACCCGCGACCAATCGGCCCTGCATGGCGAGCGGCTCAAGCTCGCCAAACCGGCCGAGGCGATCGTGCTGCCGGACGTGATCTCGAAGGAGCCGCTCGGGCCGGTCGTGCGCAGCGACGACTTCCCCTGGTTCACGCTGGTGAAATGGGTGAATTTCGCGTTGGTCAATGCCGAGGAACTCGGGATTTCCAGTGCAAATCTCGACGAGGCCCTGAAATCCACGAAGCCGGACGTGCGGCGCTTCACCGGAGCGGAAGGCGGCTTCGGCAAGGCGCTTGGCCTCGATGCGGATTGGGCGATCCGCGCCGTCAAGGCGGGCGGAAACTATGCCGAGATCTACGAACGCAACCTCGGCACCGGCTCGAAGCTCGGCATCCCGCGCGGCCTCAACCAACTCTGGAGCATGGGCGGCGTCCTCTACGCACCGCCGTTGCGATAGGACGCAGGCGCCGCGGCCATCGGGAAACCTTCCTGTCTCGCAGGCTGCGGCGCCATGCGCACGCAGGCTGCGGGCAAGCCGCCGTTGTTCCTGCGAAGTTTTACGATCGCCTCTCCGGGCCCGGTGCCGCTCTTCTCCATCCCCACATCCTCGACGCAGGCCCGTGCCTGCACAGCCGACGGGATGATGATGACGACAGCCCGCGCGGCTTCGTCTCGCCGAGGCTTCTGCTCAAATTGACATCAATGCAATTCAATCAACCGAGTTTGCTCAATAAATAAGCAGATCTCGGCCATTCGGTCCGGCTTGCGCAGCGCCTCAAGCTCTCGACGGCCCACCGCTCTGGCAAAAGGGCTGCCGTACCGGCACGAACCGGCTTCGCAGCAGGTTGGCACATCACTTGCGAGGCTTCGGTTCACGGGCCGTGCGGCCCGTCGGCGTCGAGGGGGCGCCGCCAGCAATCCTTCGGGGAGATGGCCGTGAACAGCAACCGTCGCGAATTCCTCGGCACCGCTCTGGCCGGTGCCGCTTTCCTCGGATCGTCCTACCTGCCGGCGGCGGCGCAGCAGGACACCATCAAAGTCGGCATCCTTCATTCGCTCTCGGGCACGATGGCGATCTCCGAGACGACGCTGAAGGACGTCATGCTCATGCTCATCGAGGAGCAGAACAAGAAGGGCGGCCTGCTCGGCAAGAAACTCGAGGCCGTCGTCGTCGATCCCGCCTCGAACTGGCCGCTCTTCGCCGAGAAGGCGCGCGAGCTGATCACCAAGGACAAGGTCGCGGCCACCTTCGGCTGCTGGACCTCCGTCTCGCGCAAGTCGGTGCTGCCGGTTTTCAAGGAGCTCAACAACATCCTGTTCTACCCCGTCCAGTACGAGGGCGAGGAGAGCGAGCGCAACGTCTTCTACACCGGCGCCGCGCCGAACCAGCAGGCGATCCCTGCCGTCGACTATCTTGCCAAGGAGGAGAAGGTCGAGCGCTGGGTGCTCGCCGGCACGGACTATGTCTATCCGCGCACGACCAACAAGATCCTCGAGGCGTATCTGAAGTCCAAGGGCGTGAAGGCCGAGGACATCATGATCAACTACACGCCCTTCGGCCATTCCGACTGGCAGACCATCGTTTCCGACATCAAGAAGTTCGGCTCCGCCGGCAAGAAGACCGCCGTGGTCTCGACCATCAACGGCGACGCCAACGTGCCGTTCTACAAGGAGCTGGGCAACCAGGGCATCAAGGCGACCGACATTCCGGTCGTCGCCTTCTCGGTCGGCGAGGAGGAGCTGGCCGGCATCGACACCAAGCCGCTCGTCGGCCATCTCGCCGCCTGGAACTACTTCCAGTCGATCAAGACCCCGGAGAACGAGGCCTTCATCAAGCAGTGGCAGGCTTTCACCAAGAACCCGAAGCGCGTCACCAACGACCCGATGGAAGCCCATGTCGTCGGCTTCGCCATGTGGGTGAAGGCGGTCGAGAAGGCCGGGACCACCGATCCGGACAAGGTCATCGATGCGCTGCCCGGCATCGAGGCGCCGAACCTCACCGGCGGCATCTCGAAGATGCTCCCCAACCACCATATCACCAAGCCGGTCTTCATCGGCGAGATCAAGGATGACGGCCAGTTCGACGTGGTCTGGAAGACCGCGGGTCTCGTCCCCGGCGACGCCTGGTCGAAGGAGCTCGACGGTTCCAAGGACCTGATCGGCGACTGGGTCGAGAAGAAGTGCGGCAACTTCAACGTCAAGACCGGCAAATGCGGCGGTGGCGGCGCGTGAGGTCATGAGGGGGAAGGGCGGCACGGGAAAGATCCCGGCCGCCCTCCATTCGCCGCGCTGCGGCATGGCTTTTCCAGGCAATCACCAGCCGCAATGCGAACCGGATCGATGCCGATCTTGCACCGCCTGAAGCATGGGCTCGTCATCCTGGTCGCGCTGGTCGCGGCCTCGGTCGCGTCCTTCGCGCAGAATGCCGACGAAGCCTTCGCGCGGCTGGCGGCCGACAGCTATTCGGATACCTCCCGCGCCATCGAGCTTCTCGTTTCGACGGCCCACCCGAATGCGGCGCTGATCGTCGAGGCGCTCAGTGATGGACGGCTGCTCTCCGGGCCCGGCGGCGTGGCGGTGAAGACCTCTTCCGGCGCTTTCGTCGACGCCCGCACGGGCCAGCCGCTGGCTGTCGCACCCGAGGGCCTGAAGGCGGTGCGCCTCAACAATGCTGTGCGCCGCGCGGTGCAGGCCGCGCTCGGTGGCCTCGGCCTGCTCAATCCCGATCCGGCGAAGCGTACGGCCGCGGCCGAGGCCGTGTTCAAGTCGCGCGACGCCGGCCTGCTGCCGATCGTCGAAACCGCGATCGGCAAGGAAACCGATCCGCGGGCGCTCGCCGCCTTGCGGCAGGCCCAGGCCGCGATCCTGATCGCCAAGCCGGATGCCCAACCGCTCGATCGGCTTGCCGCCATCGAGGTATTGCATGAGCGCGGGGATCAGGACGCTCTGGCGACGCTGCGCGCCTTGCCGGGTGACGCGACGCCGGTCCTCAAGGAAGCGCAGGCCAAGGCGATCACCGCGATCGAAGGCCGATTGAAGCTCTGGGCCGTCGCGCAGAACCTCTGGTACGGGCTCTCGCTCGGCTCGGTGCTGCTGCTCGCCGCCATCGGCCTCGCCATCACCTTCGGCGTCATGGGCGTGATCAACATGGCCCATGGCGAAATGGTCATGCTCGGCGCTTACACCACCTTCGTGGTGCAGGAGCTGATCCGTAACCATGCGCCCTGGCTCTTCGACTGGTCACTGGCGATCGCGCTGCCGGCCGCCTTCATCGTCGCCGGCGCGGTCGGCATCGCCATCGAGCGCGGCGTCATCCGCTTCCTCTACGGGCGCCCGCTGGAGACGCTGCTCGCCACCTGGGGCATCAGCCTGATCCTGCAGCAGGCGGTCCGCACCGCCTTCGGCCCGACCAATCGCGAGGTTGGCGCACCGTCCTTCATGTCGGGCGCCTTCGAGCTCGGCGGTCTGGCGATCACCTATAACCGGCTCTGGATCATCGTCTTCGCGGCGCTGGTCTTCGCGGCGCTGCTCGCCATCCTCAAACTTACTCCCATGGGCCTGCAGATGCGCGCGGTCACCCAGAACCGGCGCATGGCCTCGGCCATGGGCATCCGTACCGGGCGCATCGACGCGTTGACCTTCGGGCTCGGCTCGGGCGTGGCGGGGCTCGCCGGGGTCGCCCTCTCGCAGATCGACAATGTCAGCCCCAATCTCGGCCAGAGCTACATCATCGACTCGTTCATGGTCGTGGTCTTCGGCGGCGTCGGCAATCTCTGGGGCACGCTGGTCGGCGCGATGACGCTCGGCGTCGCCAACAAGCTGCTCGAACCCTATGCCGGCGCCGTGCTCGGCAAGATCGCGCTGCTTGTCTGCATCATCCTCTTCATCCAGAAGCGGCCGCGCGGCCTCTTCGCGCTCAAGGGCCGGGCGGTGGAAGCATGATCACGCGCTTCCTCCTCCAGAACATGGACAAGCGCGGCGGCATCTTCCTCGCGATCCTGCTGGGGCTCGCCGTGCTGGTTCCGCTCTCGAACCTGCTCCTGCCGGCATCCTCGCCCTTCCATGTCCCGACCTCGACCATGTCGCTCTGGGGCAAATATCTCTGCTACGCGCTGCTCGCGGTCTCGCTCGATCTCGTCTGGGGCTATTGCGGCATCCTGAGCCTCGGCCACGGCGCCTTCTTCGCGCTCGGCGGCTATGCGATGGGCCTCTACCTGATGCGGCAGATCGGCTCGCGCGGCGTCTACGGCAACCCGATCCTGCCGGATTTCATGGTCTTCCTGAACTGGCAGGAACTGCCTTGGTACTGGTGGGGCTTCTCCTCCTTCCCCTTTGCCATGCTGATGGTGCTGGCGGTGCCCGGCCTGCTCGCCTTCGTCTTCGGCTGGTTCGCCTTCCGCTCGCGCGTCACCGGCGTCTACCTCTCGATCATCACGCAGGCCCTGACCTATGCGCTGCTGCTTGCCTTCTTCCGCAACGACATGGGCTTCGGCGGCAATAACGGCCTGACCGATTTCAAGGACATTCTCGGCTTCAACATCCAGGCGCAGACGACGCGCGCCGCTCTGTTTTCCATGACCTGCGTCATGCTGGCGGCCGGCTTCCTGATCGCGCGCGGCATCGTCGTCTCGAAGCTCGGCAAGGTCGTGATCGCGATCCGCGACGCCGAGTCCCGCACGCGCTTCCTCGGCTATCGGGTCGACCGTTTCAAGCTCTTCGTCTTCACCGTCTCGGCCTGCATGGCGGGCGTCGCGGGTGCGCTCTACGTTCCTCAGGTCGGCATCATCAACCCCAGCGAATTCGCCCCGGCCAACTCGATCGAGACGGTGATCTGGGTTGCGGTCGGCGGGCGCGGCACGTTAGTCGGCGCAGCCTTGGGCGCGGTTGTGGTCAACTGGGCCAAGACGCTGTTCACCTCCGGCTTCATGGCGCCGTACTGGCTCTTCGCGCTCGGCGGCCTCTTCGTCGTCGTCACGCTGTTCCTGCCCAAGGGCATTCTGGGCACGGCCGAAGCCCTGTGGGCGCGCCGCCGCAAGTCCGTCCCGACCCCGGCCGCTGAGCCGGCCCCGGCGGAGTAGCAGCGATGAACGCTCCCGTGCCCGGCGCCCTCACCTCCTCATTGCTCTATCTCGACGGCGTCAGCGTCTCCTTCGACGGCTTCAAGGCCATCCGCGGCCTCTCACTGACCATCGAGCCCGGCGAGATGCGTGCCATCATCGGCCCCAACGGCGCCGGCAAGACCACGATGATGGACATCATCACCGGCAAGACGAAACCGGATGTCGGCACGGTCATGTTCGGCGGCTCGGTCGACCTGACGAAGCTCGACGAGGCCGCGATCGCCAATCTCGGCATCGGCCGCAAGTTCCAGAAGCCGACCGTCTTCGACAGTCACACCATCGAGGACAACATCCTGCTCGCGCTGAAATCGAAGCGCACGGTCGGCAGGACGTTGTTCTGGAAGACGGAAGAGCCGCAGCAGAAGCGCATCGACGATATCCTCGGCATCATCCGACTCGCCGACAGGCGCGACCGGCTAGCGGGCTCGCTCTCTCACGGCCAGAAGCAGTGGCTCGAGATCGGCATGCTGCTGGCCCAGGACCCCAAGCTCCTGCTCGTCGACGAGCCGGCCGCCGGCATGACCGATGGCGAGACGGCGCAGACGGCGGTGCTGCTCAAGGAGATCGCGCGGGACCATTCGGTGATCGTCGTCGAGCACGACATGGGCTTCATCCGCGAGCTCGGCGTGAAGGTCACGGTGCTGCACGAGGGCTCGGTGTTGGCCGAAGGCCCGCTTGACCATGTCAGCGCCAATGAGCGCGTCGTCGAAGTCTATCTGGGGCGGTGAGCATGATCAGGAAAAGTGGGAACCGGTTTTCCGATCAGATCATGCGGCGGAAATGAACCACATGCTCGATGTCGACGCCATCAACCTCCACTACGGCGCGGCCCAGGCGCTGCGCCGCGTCTCCATCACCGCCGAGACCGGCAAGGTCACCTGCGTGATGGGCCGCAACGGCGTCGGCAAGACCTCGCTGATGCGCGCCATCGTCGGGCACCAGCCGATTTCCGGCGGCCATATCAGCCTCGACGGAGAAGACATCTCGGTTCTGCGCAGCGAGGATCGCGCGCGGGCCGGCATCGCTTATGTGCCGCAGGGGCGGGAGATCTTCCCGCTGCTGACGGTGAAGGAGAATCTGGAGACCGGCTTCGCGCCGCTGAAGCGCCGCGAGCGCTACGTCCCGGATGAACTCTTCGACCTGTTCCCCGTGCTGAAGACCATGCTGGGCCGGCGCGGCGGAGACCTCTCGGGTGGCCAGCAGCAACAGCTCGCGATCGCGCGGGCGCTGGTCACCCGGCCCAGGCTCTTGGTGCTGGACGAGCCGACCGAGGGCATCCAACCCTCGATCATCAAGGATATCGGCCGCGCCATCGACTATCTGCGTCAGAAAGGCGGCATGGCGATCGTGCTGGTCGAGCAGTATTTCGACTTCGCCCGCGATCTCGCCGACACGATGTTCGTGATGGACCGCGGCGAGGTCGTGCTGTCCGGCCCGATGAGCGAGCTTGACGGCGCGCAGGTTCAGAGACTGATTCAGGTCTAGATGGAGCATGTCCCGCATGCCGTGTTCCATGGGAAACGGGCCTGAAGATGCTGGCGGTTGAGGATCTCCAGAGCGCCGCACCGATGCGGATGCAGCGCGCGCAAGGGCAAGCTAGCGTCAGCTTCCGGTCGCGCGATGGCCAGACCTGCCTCGATCGACTCTTTCAGGAGGGCTGCGCCAAGCTGCGCTTCCCACGCCCGCTCGGCAGCGACGATCCGCAAGCCATCCTCATCAACACGGCTGGCGGTTTGACCGGTGGCGACAGTTTCGCCATCGACGCGAATCTGGCTTCGCACACCAATGCCTGCGTCACCACCCAGGCCTGCGAGCGCATTTATCGCTCGACCGGTGCCGATGCCGTTGTGACGAACCGCCTGCGCCTCGCGGCCGGGGCGCGGCTTGCCTGGCTACCACAGGAGACGATCCTGTTCGACGGCGGTCGCCTGTCCCGCTCCCTCGACGTCGATCTCGCAGAGGAGGCCGAGCTTGTCGCTGTCGAGGCGATCCTTTTCGGACGGCAGGCGATGGGCGAGACGCTGCGCAGCGGCCATCTGCACGATCGCTGGCGGGTGAGGCGCGACGGCCGCCTGATCTTCGCCGATGATCTGCGCGTCACAGGCGATATCGCGGCCCGGTTCGCTCCGCAGCCCGCCATGGCCGGCTGCCGCGCCATGGCGACGGTGCTCTTCACCGGTCCGGCACCCGAGCGCCATCTGGACGCTGCCCGATCGATCATTGGACCGAACGGCGGCGCCAGCGCCTGGCACGGCAAGTTTCTGGCGCGGCTCGTCGAGGAGACCGGGCTCGCACTGCGCCGGCGGCTGGAGCCGCTGCTTACGCTTCTCATGGGCGGCCGGCCGCTGCCCAAGGTCTGGCAACTCTAGGGTGACCGTATGAACCTGACACCGCGCGAGAAGGACAAGCTCCTGATCTCCATGGCGGCCATGGTCGCCCGGCGCCGGCTCGAACGTGGCGTGAAGCTCAACCATCCCGAGGCCATCGCCCTGATCAGCGATTTCGTCGTCGAGGGCGCACGCGATGGCCGCAGCGTCGCCGATCTGATGGAGGCCGGCGCCCATGTCGTCAGCCGTGCGCAGGTGATGGAAGGCGTCGCCGAGATGATCCACGATGTGCAAGTCGAAGCCACCTTCCCGGACGGCACCAAGCTCGTCACCGTCCACGAACCCATCCGCTGAGCGCACAAGCCGGAGGCTGCCATGAAGAGATTGTCGATCGCCCTGATCCTGAGCGTCGGTGCCGCGAGCCCGGCCTTTGCCCACCTCAACCCTGCCGAGCACGGCTCCTTCGCCGCCGGCTTTTCGCATCCGCTCTTCGGCGCGGACCATATCCTGGCGATGGTGGGCGTCGGCCTCTGGGCCTTCCTCGTCGGGGGGCGCGCGATCTGGACGATTCCCGCTGCCTTCGTCGCCACGATGATGCTCGGCTTTGCGGCAGCGCTCGCCGGAATCGGGCTGCCTTTCGTCGAACCGACGATCGCGGCCTCGGTCGTGGTGCTCGGCCTGCTGGCGCTGGTCGCCTTGCAGGTCCCGGTGGTCGTCGGGATGACCGTGGTCGGCTTCTTCGCGCTGTTCCACGGCTATGCCCATGGCGGCGAACTCGGCGAGGCGACGAGCCTGTCCTTCATGATCGGCTTCGCATTGGCGACAGCGCTGCTGCACGCGGTCGGCCTTGGCATCGGCCTTGCCGGCAACGTGCTCTCGCATCGCGGCCGGATCGCCGCGCGCATCGCTGGCGGTTTGACGGCGCTCGGTGGACTCTGGTTGGTCGCGGGAGCCTGACCCCATGATCCCCGGAGAGGTCTTTCCCGCCGCGGGCGACATCGTCCTCAATGAGGGCGCCGAGCAAATCACGCTCCTCGTTGCCAATACCGGGGACCGGCCGATCCAGGTCGGCTCGCACTACCATTTCTTCGAAACCAACGAGGCGCTGGATTTCGACCGTGCTGCCGCGCGCGGCATGCGGCTCGATATCGCTGCTGGCACGGCGGTGCGCTTCGAGCCTGGCCAGCAGCGCGAGGTTCGCCTCGTGCCGCTGGGCGGCGGCCGCACCGTCTACGGCTTCCAGCAGAAGGTGATGGGGGAACTCTGATGCCGGCCAAGCTCTCCCACGCGGCTTACGCGCAGATGTACGGACCCACGGTCGGCGACCGGGTCCGCCTTGCCGATACCGACCTCGTCATCGAGGTCGAGAAGGACTTCACCGTCTATGGCGAGGAGGTGAAGTTCGGCGGCGGCAAGGTCATCCGCGACGGCATGGGCCAGAGCCAGGCGAGCCGCGCCGAGGGCGCGGTCGATACCGTCATCACCAATGCCCTGATCGTCGATCACTGGGGGATCGTGAAGGCCGATGTCGGCCTGAGGGACGGGTTGATCGTCGCCATCGGCAAGGCGGGCAACCCGGATACGCAAGCCGGCGTCACCATTGTCATCGGCCCCGGCACCGAGGCGATTGCGGGCGAGGGCAAGATCCTCACCGCCGGCGGCGTCGACGCCCATATCCATTTCATTTGCCCGCAGCAGATCGACGAGGCGCTGATGGCCGGCGTCACCACCATGCTCGGCGGCGGCACCGGCCCGGCGCATGGCACGCTGGCGACGACCTGCACGCCCGGCCCCTGGCATCTCGGCCGGATGATTCAGTCCTTCGACGCGGTGCCGATCAATCTCGGGCTTTCCGGCAAGGGCAATGCCTCGAAGCCCGCCGCGCTGATCGAGATGATCGAGGGCGGCGCCTGCGCGCTCAAGCTCCATGAGGACTGGGGCACGACGCCGGCGGCGATCGATAACTGCCTCAGCGTCGCCGACGACCATGACGTTCAGGTCATGATCCACACCGACACGCTGAACGAGAGCGGCTTCGTCGAGGACACGGTCGCCGCCTTCAAGGGCCGCACCATCCACGCCTTCCACACGGAAGGCGCCGGCGGCGGCCATGCGCCCGATATCATCAAGGTCTGTGGCCTCGCGAACGTCATCCCGTCCTCGACCAACCCGACGCGGCCCTACACGCAAAACACCATCGCCGAGCATCTGGACATGCTGATGGTCTGCCATCACCTCTCGCCGTCGATTCCGGAGGATATCGCCTTCGCCGAGAGCCGCATCCGCAAGGAGACGATCGCGGCCGAGGACATCCTGCACGATATCGGCGCCTTCTCGATCATCTCCTCGGACAGCCAGGCCATGGGCCGTGTCGGCGAGGTGCTGATCCGGACTTGGCAGACCGCGCATAAGATGAAGGTCCAGCGCGGGCGCCTGCCCGGAGAGACCGGCGACAACGACAATCTGCGCGTGCGCCGCTACATCGCGAAATACACGATCAACCCGGCCATCGCGCAGGGCCTGTCGAGGCATGTCGGCTCGGTCGAGGTCGGCAAGCGTGCCGATCTCGTGCTCTGGAATCCAGCCTTTTTCGGGGTGAAGCCGGAGATGGTGCTGGTCGGCGGCATGATCGCGGCCGCCCCGATGGGCGATCCCAACGCCTCGATCCCGACGCCGCAGCCGATGCATTACCGCCCGATGTTCGGGGCGATGGGGAGGGCGCCCGCGATGTCCTCGGTGACCTTCGTCAGCCAGGCGGCGATCGCATGCGGGCTGAAGGAGAAGCTCGGCGTCGCCAAAGGCATGGTCGCGGTCCAAAATACGCGCGGCGGCATCTCCAAGGCTTCGATGATCCTGAACGATGCCACGCCGCATATGGAGGTCGACCCCGAGACCTACGAGGTCCGCGCCGATGGCGAGCTCCTGACCTGCGAACCCGCGACCGTGCTGCCGATGGCGCAGCGCTATTTCCTGTTCTGAGGCCAAGTCATGCTCCGTGCCATCTCCCATAGCCACGGCGGCAGTGGCGAGCCCGCCGGCACGATCCGGCTCGACCATGCCGCGCGCCATCTCCGCCGCAAGCTCGTCACCACGGATCAGGGCGACGAGGTCATGGTCGACCTGCCCGAGCCGGTGCTCTTCGCCGATGGCGATCGGCTGGTGCTGGAGGACGGCCGTAAGATCGCAATCGTCGCGGCAGAGGAGGAACTCTACGAGGTGCTTCCCGGCTCCGCTTGCCCCTTACGGCATCTCGCCTGGCATCTCGGCAACCGCCACCTGCCGGCGCAGATCGACGAAGATCGTATCCTGATCCAGCGGGATCATGTCATCCGCGCCATGCTGGAAGGGCTCGGCGCTTCCGTCCGCGCGGTCGTCGCGCGCTTCCAGCCGGTGCACGGCGCGTATCATGCCCAGGGGCATGATCACGGGCACAGCCATCACCATCACCATGGCTGAGGCTGCCTCGCTCGCCCGCCTGATGACATGGCTCTCCCCGGCCTTTCCGGTTGGGTCTTTCGCTTATAGCCACGGGCTGGAGCGAGCGATTCACGACGGATTGATCCGAGATCGGCAAAGCCTGCGTGAATGGCTGGAGGCGCTGCTGGGGCGGGGTTCCGCCTGGAATGACGCCGTTCTGCTGGCCGAAACCTGGCGCCAGACCAGGGCCGGTGACGATATCGTCGAGGTCGCAGAACTGGCCGAAGCGATGTCCGGTTCGCGCGAGCGCCACATGGAAACCACGCTGCAAGGCGATGCCTTCGTCGATGCGATGGCGGCCTGGAGCGGCGAGCCGCCGGCAGGCGGGGAGGGGCCGATCGCCTATCCGGTGGCCGTCGGCTCAGCCGCAGCGCGCCACGGCATCGCGCTTGCCGATGCGTTGACTGCTTATCTCCACGCCTTCGCCTCGAACCTCGTCCAGGCCTGCGTCCGGTTGATCCCGCTTGGCCAGCGTGACGGCGTCGCGACGCTTGCCGCGCTGGAGCCTGTTATCCTCCGGACGGCACAGCGCGCTGCCGGCTCCACGCTCGACGACCTCGGCGCCTGCACCATCCGCGCCGATATCCTCTCGATGAACCATGAAACGCAGTATTCGAGGGTCTTTCGCTCGTGAATTCCCCCAATGGCCCGCTCCGTGTCGGCATCGGCGGCCCGGTCGGCGTCGGCAAGACCACGCTCACCGAAAAACTCTGCAAGGCGATGCGGGGCCGCTATTCGGTCGCCGTCGTCACCAATGACATCTTCACCAAGGAGGACGAGCTGATCCTCAACCGGCTGCAGGCCCTGCCGGAAGAGCGCATCATCGGCGTCGAGACCGGCGGCTGTCCGCACACCGCGATCCGCGAGGATGCCTCGATCAACCTCGCCGCCATCGCCGAGATGCGCCGGCGCTTCCCCGATCTCGACATCGTCTTCATCGAATCCGGCGGCGATAATCTCGCAGCGACCTTCTCGCCCGATCTCGCCGACATCACGCTCTATGTCATCGATGTCGCCGGCGGCGAGAAGATCCCGCGCAAGGGCGGGCCGGGCATCACCCGCTCGGATCTGCTGATCATCAACAAGATCGATCTAGCGCCCTATGTCGGGGCCAATCTCGACGTGATGCGCTCCGACACCGAAAAGCAGCGGGCTGGCCGGCCCTTCGTCTTCAGCGACCTGAACCGCCTCACGGGGGTGGACGAGATCGTCGCCTTCATCGAGAGGAATGGCGGCCTCGTCGCTGAACGAGGGGGCATTTGAGCGCGGGGCAGCTGCAGCTCATGCCGTTGGTGCGATCGCATAGGCCCGAAACACGGCCCCATAGAAACAGCCGGACGCTACGAGAACGAAGCCGTGCCAGATCGCATTCTGGAACGGCAGGCTTTCCCAGACGTGGAAAATGACACCGATCGAGTAGAGCAGGCCGCCTGCGACGATCAACCATAAGGTGGTCGCGGGCAGGAGGCTGACGCTCTCCCAGATCAGGAGACCGCTCCACCCGATCAGGAGATAAAGCGCGATCGACAGGCGGTCGAACCGACCCGGCAGAGCCACCTTGATGACGACGCCGGCCGCCGCCGCGAGCCACACGACGACGAGGAGGGTCTGGGCGAAAATGCTCCCGCTCAGCTTCATCAGGAACGGGGTGTAGGTGCCGGCGATGAGAACGTAGATCGCCGAATGGTCGAAGCGCCTGATGAACCATTTGCGGGGCGAGATCGGCCACATGTTGTAGGTCGCCGAGACGATCAGGACCGCGAGGAGGGCCGCGCCATAGATCGAAACGGGAATCAGATCGAACAGCGGAGCGCGGTTGGCGACCTGAACGATCAAGGCTGCGACGGCTCCCAGCCCGAGGGCAATGCCGAGGACATGGATCACACCGTCAGCCCAAAGCTCGGCGCGCCTGAAGACGAAGCGTCCTACGACGGGAACGTTCACGGCAATTCCTCACGCGCTGGCAGCTCAAGTTGGTTTGGCACGTAGCGGGAACCTGTGTCATCTCAATGTCGCCGCCTGTGCTGCATCGTCACAGGCCTGCCGGCTCATCGGATGTGTCTCTACGGTTCCCGGAAGCGCGGGTGATGCATTGCAGCCCCTGTTGCGCATGCCTTGCGATGCTCGGAAGGTCTCCCGGGCACCGACCGGCATGATCCAGCCCCGCCATTTCGCCATGGCCGGGCCGGCGCTTTTGCGCCTTGGAGAGGGCAGCTGCCTGTGATTACCTCGGCTGCAGCCAAGGGGGAACGGATGCCGCGCCGCATTGCATTTGGTGGATTTCTCCACGAAACCAACACCTTCGCACCCAGCATGGCCGGGATGGAGGCGTTCCAGCAAGGCGGTGGCTGGCCGCCGCTGGCGCGCGGCGAAGCGATCTTCGCAGCCGTGAAGGACGTCAATCTCAGCGCCGCCGGTTTCGTCGACAGCGCCCGTGGGCGGGATTGGGAGCTTGTGCCGACGCTCTGGTGTGCAGCCAGCCCCTCCGCCCATGTCACGACCGAGGCCTTCGAGACGCTCGCCGGCGAGCTGGTCGAGCGCATTGCCGCAGCGCTGCCGCTGGACGGGGTCTATCTCGACCTCCACGGCGCCATGGTCGCGCAGAATCACGATGACGGTGAGGGCGAATTGCTGCGGCGGGTGCGCGCTGCGATCGGGCCCGAGGTTCCGCTTGTCGTCAGCCTCGACCTGCACGGCAATGTCACGCCGCTGATGATGGCGATGGCCGATGCGCTCGTCGCCTTTCGCACCTACCCGCATGTCGACATGGCGCTGACCGGCAGCCGCTCGGCCGAGGTGCTGGCGCAATTGATCGAGACAGGGGCCCGCCCGGCCAAGGCCTTCCGCCAGGTGCCCTATCTCATCCCCATCGCCTGGCAGGCGACGGCGATGGAGCCCTGCCGCACCATCTATGCCGAGCTCGTCGCGCTCGAAGGCCCGGCCGTGCCCACGCTCTCCTTCCTGCCCGGCTTCCCGGCAGCCGATTTCCCGGATTGCGGCGCGACCGTCCTCGCCTATGGCGCGACGCAGGCCGATGCCGACCGGGCGGCCGATGCGGTCCTTGCCCGCGTGATGGCCAGTGAAGCCGCGTTCAAGGGCCGGGTCTTCTCGCCGGAGGACGGCGTGGCGGAGGCGATGCGTCTGGCCGAGACCGCGACGAAGCCCGTCGTCATCTCCGACACGCAGGACAATCCCGGCGCCGGTGGCGATTCCGACACGATGGGGATGGCCCATGCCCTGGTGCAGGGCGGCGCCAGCCGGGCCGCGATCGGCGTCATCGTCGATCCCGCTGCGGCTGCGGCCGCTCATGCCGCGGGCGAAGGCGCGACGATCTCGCTGTCGCTCGGAGCAAAGTCGGGTATCCCGGGCGACCGCCCGCTCGCGGGGGACTTTCTGGTCGAGACGCTGTCGGACGGCCGCTTCGTCGCGCCCGGCCCGTTCTACGGGGGATCGCGGATGAATCTCGGGCCGAGCGCCTGCCTGCGCGTCGGCGATGTCCGGATCGTCGTCGGCTCGCGCAAGGCGCAGATGGCGGATCAGGCGATGTACCGTCAGGTCGGCATCGAGCCGACCGAGCAGGCCATCCTCGTCAATAAGAGCTCGGTGCATTTCCGCGCCGATTTCGAGCCGATCGCCGCCACGATCCTCGTCTGCGCCGCGCCGGGGCCGATGCCCGTCGACCCTGCCGCCTTGCCATGGCGCCGGTTGCGGCCCGGCCTGCGGACCTCGCCCCTCGGCCAGCCCTTCGCCTGAACAATCCGATATCTGGAGCCGTCATGCCCGCCCTGCCTGAGATACTGTCCTTCACGGACGAACTCGTCGCCATCCGCCGCGACCTCCATGCCCATCCCGAGATCGGCTTCGAGGAGGTCCGGACCTCCGACATCGTGGCGGAAAAGCTCACGAGCTGGGGCATCGAGGTCCATCGCGGCATCGGCAAGACCGGGCTGGTCGGCATCCTCAACGGCACCGGCGGACCGGGGCGGCGCATCGGCCTGCGCGCCGATATGGACGCGCTGCCGATCCAGGAGATCACCAATCTGCCGTGGCGCTCCACCGTCGCCGGCAAGATGCACGCCTGCGGCCATGACGGCCACACCACCATGCTGCTCGGTGCCGCGCGTTATCTCTCCGAGAATCGCGGCTTCAAGGGTACGGCTGTGTTCGTCTTCCAGCCGGCCGAGGAAGGGCTCGGCGGCGCGCGCAGCATGATCGCCGAGAAGCTGTTCGAACGCTTCCCCTGCGACGAGATCTATGGGTTGCACAATTCGCCCGATCTCGAGCCCGGCCAGATCTCGATCTTCCCCGGCCCGGCCATGGCCGGCGCCGATTTCTTCGACATCAGGATCACCGGCCGCGGCAGCCATGGCGCCATGCCGCATATGGGGCGCGACCCGATCGTGGTGGCGATGAGCCTCGCCAACGCGCTGCAGACCATCGTCAGCCGCAACGCCGATCCGCGCGAGGCCGCCGTGCTCTCGATCACGCAGATCCATGCCGGCTCGGCCTATAACGTCATCCCCGAGGAGGCCGTGCTCGCCGGCACGATCCGCACCTTCTCGCCGGAGATCGGCGCGCTCGTGCGCGACCGCATGCGCGAGATCGCAGCCGGCACGGCGGCGAGCTTCGGCGTCACCATCGATGTCGACATCCGCAACATCTTCAACGTGCTGGTCAATCACGAGGCCCAGACCGACGCCGTTGTCGCTGTCGCCGCCGAGATCGTCGGGCCCGAGGGTGTGCTGACCGATGGCAAGCCATTGATGGGCAGCGAGGATTTCGCCGACATGCTGCGCGTCGTGCCTGGCGCCTATGCCTGGGTCGGCCATGCGGGCACCGTGCCGGTGCACAACCCTTCCTATGTGCTCGACGACGGCATCCTGCCGGTCGGCGCCAGCCTGCTGGCCCGGCTCGTCGAAACGCGCGCAGCCGCCTGAGGATCGACCCGATGGATCTCGCCGCGCTGCCGCTCGATACCGAGGCCCTGCTCGCGGGCCTGCGCCCGTGGATCGAGTGCGAGAGCCCGACCTTCGACACCGCGGCCGTCAACCGGATGATGGACCTCGCCGCCGCCGACACCGCGGCGGCTGGCGCCAGTATCACCCGCATTCCCGGTCCGAAGGGGCTGGGTGACTGCGTGCGCGCCACCTTCCCGCATCCGCGTCAGGGCGAGCCGGGCATCCTCGTGATGTCGCATCTCGACACGGTGCATCCGGTCGGGACGCTGGCGAAGCTGCCTTTCCGCCGCGAGGGCTCGCGCTGCTACGGGCCGGGCATCCTCGACATGAAGGGCGGCGCCTATGCCGGCCTGCAGGCGATTGTTGCCTTGGCCAGGGCCGGCGTCGCGACGCCGCTGCCGATCACGGTGCTCTATACCTCGGACGAGGAGATCGGCAGCCCCGGTACGCGGGAACTGATCATGGAGGAGGCACGCCGCCACCGCTACGTGCTGGTGCCGGAGCCGGGCCAGCCGGGCGACGGCGTCGTCACCGGGCGCTATGCCATCGCCCGCTTCAATCTCGCGGCTGAAGGCCGGCCGAGTCATGCGGGTTCGCGGCTGAAGGACGGGCGTTCCGCCATCAGCCTGATGGCGCGGCAGCTGCTCGCCATCGAAGAGATGACCGGCGAGGACTGCACCTTCTCGGTCGGCGTGATCCAGGGCGGTCAGTGGGTCAACTGCGTGCCGACATCCTGCCGGGCCGAGGCGCTCAGCATGGCGAAGCGCCAGCAGGATCTCGACCGCGGCGTCGAGCGCATGCTCGCCTTGTCGCAGCGCGAGGCCGACGGCACCGGCTTCACGGTCGAGCGCGGCGTCACCCGTCCGGTCTGGGAGCCCGACGAGGGCACGATGGCGCTCTACCGGCAGGCGCGGGGCATTGCTGCGGAACTGGGCTGGGATCTCGGCCATGCCTCGGCCGGCGGCGGCTCCGACGCCAATTTCACCGGCGCGGCCGGAATTCCTTCGCTCGATGGGCTTGGCCTGCTCGGTGCCGGCTATCACACGCTGGAAGAGCATATCGAGGTGGACAGTCTGGCGCGGCGCACCCGCCTGATCGCCGGGCTGCTGGCGCGCCTGTCGGATTGAGGCGCGGGGCCGCAGCTGTGGCCCGGCCGGACACAGCATCACGATGAGCACAGCTTGAAGGGGAACGATGCAAGCCGACCGCGTCATCCAGACCATCGAGACCCATACGGGCGGCGAGCCGTTCCGGATCGTGACGAGCGGGCTGCCGCGGCTTCCCGGCAAGACGATCGTACAGCGGCGCGACTGGGTCAAAAGCAACATCGACGATATCAGGCAGGCGCTGATCTTCGAGCCGCGCGGCCATGCCGACATGTATGCCGGCTACCTGACCGAGCCGGTCACGCCCGAAGCCGATTTCGGCGTCATCTTCGTGCATAACGAAGGTTACAGCGACCATTGCGGCCACGGCGTCATCGCGCTCGCGACCGCCGCCGTCGAACTCGGCTGGGTCCAGCGCACCGAGCCGGAAACGCGGGTGGGGATCGACGCGCCCTGCGGCTTCATCGAAGCCTTCGTCGCCTGGGACGGCAGGCGCGCCGCCAGCGTGCGCTTCGTGAACGTGCCGTCCTATCTGGTGCATCGCGATGTCAGCGTGGAGACGCCGACCTACGGCAGGGTCACCGGCGACATCGCCTTCGGAGGAGCCTTCTATTTCTACACCGATGGCCGCCCCTTCGGCCTGGCGATCCGTCGGGAGAAGGCTGAGGCCCTGATCCGCTTCGGCGCCGAGGTGAAGGCAGCCGCCAACGCCGCCTTCCCGGTCGTGCATCCGGAAATCCCCGAGCTGAACCATATCTACGGCACGATCATCGATGGCGATCCGCTCGACCCCAAGGCGACGCAGGCGAATTGCTGCATCTTCGCGGACCGGCAGCTGGACCGCTCTCCGACCGGTTCCGGCACGGCCGGGCGGGCCGCGCTGCTCCATGCCAAGGGGTTGCTCAAGCCCGGCCACCTTCTGGTCAACGAATCCATCGTCGGCTCGATCATGACGGGGCGGGTCCTGCGGGAGATCAGGTTGGGAGAGATCGACGCCGTCATCCCGGAAGTCTCCGGCAGTGCGCATCTCTGCGGTCAGGCGAGCTGGATCATCGATCGCGACGATCCGCTGCGGCACGGCTTCCTGCTGCGGTAGCGGGCTCGCTGGAGCATTTTCGAGCGAAGTGGACGCCGGTTCGCGTGAAGAAAATGCGATAAAATAAAACGCTAGAGCGGCCCGAGATCGCGAACGATCAGGTTGTAGAGCGCCTGAGCGGCGGGAGTCAGCGTTTCGCCGCGCCGGCGGATCAGCGAGACCGGGCGGTCGACGATCGGGTCGACCAGCGGAATCTGGGCGAGGTCAGGGCGCAGGTTCTCGACGAGGGAAGCGACCAGAATGGCGATCCCCAGTCCTTCCGAGGCCAGCCCGATCGCGCTGGAGAAATACTCGACCACGAACTTGGTCTTCACCTCGATCCCTGAGCGCGAGAGCTGCGCTTCCATCAGCAGCCGGTTGCCGCTGCTGCCGCCCAGCGTGATCAGATCCTGGCCGGCGAGGTCGGCCCAGGCGATGGTTTCGCGTCCGGCCAGCGGATGATCGTTACGGCAATAGACGACGAAGGGATCGCGGACCAGGATCTCGTTGTGCAGGTCCTGCTGGTTCGGCGGCTGGACATGCAGGCCGAACTCGGCCTGGCGCCGCCGTACCGCCTCGATGACGAGCGTGCTGGTCCGGTCGAGGATCTCGACGCGGTTGTTCGGGTGCCGCGTGGCATAGCTTCTCAGGATGCGCGGCAGGCGCCCGTACATCAGCGACGGCACCGAGGCGATCGTGATGTCGCCGGTCGAGAAGCGCGACATCGTCTTCAGCCGCTCGAACGAGCGGTCGACGGCGTCGAGCATACGCTGGGCTTCCGGCAGGAATTCGCGGCCGATGCTGGTCAGCGCGACGGTCCGTGTCGTGCGGTCGATCAGCTTGAGCCCGACATGGGCCTCGAGCCGCTGGATGCGTCGCGTCAGGCCGGTTTGCGTGACGTGCAGCTTCTCGGCCGCCTTGTTGAAGCTGCCGAGCTCGGCGATCTGGATGAAGGCCTCGATGCCGTCGATTGGATGTTTCATGACAAAAGATCATTGATATATGTCATTATTTCAGCATACGAGCATAGCCACCTTGGTCAATAGTGTTCCCGAAAGGCGCCCAACCGCTGCGAAGCGGGATGCGAGGCAGCCGTGAGGAAACGCAGAGATGACCGATACCAGTGCCCGCACCCGCGGCAGGCGCGTGCTCGTCACGCATGACCGTTTGGCTGAGAACGCCATCGAGCTTCTCAACGCGCATGACGTCGACGTCTTCTTCTCGCCGGCCTATGCGCCGAGCGAACAGGTGGCCCAGCGTGCAGCCGAATTGCAGGTCGATGCGCTGATCGTCCGCCAGGGCCGTGTCGACGAGGCGATCATTGCAGCCTCGCCACGCTTGCGCGTCATCGCCAAGCACGGCGTCGGCGTCGATAATATCGACCTGCAGGCGGCCGCTTCGCGCGATATCCCGGTCATCCGCGCCATGGGCTCGAATTCGCGCGCTGTCGCCGAGCACACCATCGCCCTGGCCCTGACCCTGCTGAAGGACATCCCGCGCCTCGACACGGCCGTGAAGGCCGGAACCTGGCCGAAGCCGAGCTTCATCGGCCGCGATATCATCGACACCGTGATCGGGCTCGTCGGCTTCGGCTCGATCGGCCAGCATGTCGCCCGGATGGCGCAGGGCCTCGGCATGACCGTCCTGCTGCACGACCCCCATGCCCGCGTGGCGATTGCGCAGTTCGGGGCGGATTGCGAACGCGATCTCGACAGCCTCATTGCGGAAGCCGACATCGTCAGCCTGCATTGCCCGCTGACCAACGCCACGCGCGATCTGCTGGACGCGCGCCGCTTCGGCCTGATGAAGCCGACCTCGCTGGTGGTCAACACGGCCCGCGGCGCCCTCATCAATGAGGCGGCGCTTGTCGCCGCGCTGCTGGAAGGCCGGATCGCCGGGGCGGGTCTCGACAGTTTCGCGGTCGAGCCGCCGGCCGCGGACAGCCCGCTCTGGGCGCTGCCCAACCTGATCGCAACCCCGCATATCGCCGGCGTGACCGCGGGATCGGCCAAGACGATGGCCGAGATCGCCGCCCGGCACGTCATCGCCGTGCTCGATGGAGAAGAGCCGGATGCGGCCAGCCTCGCGAGGTTGACCGAACTCGCTGCCTGAAGATCCGGACCAGATACCGGACGACCATAACAAACGGGAGGAAGACCATGAAGATTGTCTACAAGGCGCTCGCCGCGCTCGCTCTGTCGGCGCTCGCGACGACGGCATCGGCACAGCAATATCCGGAGAAGCCGATCCGCCTCGTCATTCCGTTTCCGCCGGGCGGCGGCACCGACGTCGTCGCGCGCGTCATCGCCCAGAAGCTCGGCGAAAGCACGGGCTGGACTATGGTGGCCGAGAACAAGCCGGGCAGCGGTGGCAGCGTCGGCCTGAGCCTCGCCGGCAAGGCTGCGCCGGACGGCTACACCATCGTCCTCGCGCAGAACGCCAATCTCGTGATCAACCCGATCCTCGGCAAGGCCAATTACGATCCGATCAAGGATTTCGCGCCGATCGGCCTCGTCGCCTCGGCGCCGCAGGTGCTGGTCGTCGCCAAGGATTCGCCGTTGAAGACGGTCGAGGACCTGATCGCCGCCGCCAAGGCCAAGGACGGGAAGCTGACCTTTGCCTCACCCGGCGTCGGAACCAGCTCGCATCTCGCTGGCGAGCTCATCCAGCAGATCGCGGGGGTGAAATTCCGTCACGTCCCCTACAAGGGCGCCGCCCAGGCCCTGCCGGACCTGCTCGGCGGGCGCGTCGAGATCTACATCTCCTCGGTCCCCTCGGCGATGGTGCAGATCAAGGAAGGCGTGCTGCGCCCGATCGCGGTCTTCGCGACCAAGCGCGATGCCGACCTGCCGGATGTCCCGACCTTCGAGGAGAAGGGCCTGAAGAATTCCGAGGCCGTGACCTGGTGGGGTCTGGCGGCGCCGACGGGCGTCCCTGCGCCGATCGTCGCGCGCATCAATACCGAGCTCAACAAGGTGCTGCAGCAGCCCGATACCAAGGCCAAGCTGCGCTCGGCCGGCGCCGAGGCGCTCGGCGGCAGCAGCGAGGAGTTCGGCGCGCTGATCAAGTCCGATGTGCCGAAATGGACCGAGGTCATCAAGGCGGCCGGCGTGAAGGTCGCCGACTGAGCCGATACGCAGGCCGGGGCCGCCACCACAAGGCGGCGGTTTCCCGGCACGTCGTACCATCCATCCCAGAAAGTCTGTGTCCCGGCGGCGCCAAGCCGTGCCGCCCGGCATCCTGCGGATATCGGCCATGAGAACCAGCATCTTCAAGAACCAGGACGCCCTCGCCGGCCTGCTGTTCATGGGACTAGGCGCGCTCGGCTTCGCGATTGCGCTCGGCTACACGTTCGGGACCACGATCGACATGGGGCCGGGCTATTTCCCGCGCGTCCTCAGCCTCGTCCTGATCGGCTTCGGCATTGTCATCTTCGTCAGGGGGCTGCGTCATTGCATGCCCGTCGAGGGCGGATGGGGCTGGCTGCCGCTTGCCCTGTTGAGCGCCTCGCTCCTGCTCTTCGGTTTCCTGCTCGAGCGGGCCGGTCTGGTGCCGGCGCTCGCCGCGCTGTTCTTCGTCTCGGCCCGTGCCGGCCATGAATTCAAGACGCGGGAGGTGCTCGTCCTGACGGCGGTGATGTCGGTCTTCGCCACCGTCGTCTTCGTCTGGGGGCTGAAGCTGCCCTACGCCCTCTTCGCGTGGAATTTCTGATCATGGAGATCATCGATCACTTCGTGCTCGGCTTCGGCGTCGCCCTGTCGCTGCAGAACCTGGCTTATTGCTTCCTCGGCGTGCTGCTGGGCACCCTGATCGGCGTGCTGCCGGGCGTGGGCCCGCTGGTGACGATCTCGATGCTGCTGCCGATCACCTTCGGCCTGCCGCCGGTCTCGGCCGTCATCATGCTCTCGGGCATCTATTACGGTGCGCAATATGGCGGCTCGACCACGGCGATCCTGGTCAACCTGCCGGGCGAGACCTCGTCGGCCGTGACCTGCCTCGACGGCTACCAGATGGCGCGCCGCGGCCGGGCCGGTGCGGCGCTTGCGATCGCAGCGCTCTCCTCCTTCGTCGCCGGCTGCATCGGCACGCTGTTGATCGTCGCCCTCGGCGTGCCGCTGGCGAGCTGGGCGCTGCGCTTCGGCGCCGAGGACTATTTCGCCCTGATGGTGCTCGGCCTCGTCGCGGCTTCCGTGCTGAGCCATGGCGACATGGTCAAGGCGCTCGCCATGGTCGTGGTCGGGCTGCTGATCGGCCTTGTCGGCACCGACGTGAATTCCGGCGTCGAGCGCTACACCTTCGGCCTGCCTGAGCTCGCCGACGGCATCGGCTTCACCGTGCTCGCCGTCGGCATCTTCGCGATCTCCGAGGTCGTCATCAACCTGGAGCAGAAGGAGGCACGCGAGGTCTTCACCAGGAATGTCGGCGGCCTGATGCCGCGCTGGGAGGATCTGAAGGCCTCGTTCCTGCCGACCTTGCGCGGCACCGCCATCGGCTCCTTCTTCGGCATCCTGCCCGGCACCGGCCCGTCGATCTCGTCCTTCTCCGCCTATATGCTCGAGAAGAAGCTCGCCAAGGACCCGTCCCGTTTCGGCCAGGGCGCGATCGAGGGCGTCGCTGCGCCGGAAGCCGCCAACAACGCGGCCGCGCAGACCGCCTTTATCCCGACGCTGACCCTCGGCATTCCCGGCAGCGCGACCATGGCGCTGATCCTCGGCGCGCTGATCATGAACGGCGTCCAGCCCGGTCCCACGGTGATGGCGCGCAATCCCGAACTGTTCTGGGGCGTCATCGCCAGCATGTTCATCGGCAACGCGCTCCTCGTCGCGCTGAACCTGCCCTTGGTCGGCCTCTGGGTCCGCCTGCTCAGCATTCCCTATCGCTGGCTGTTTCCGGCGATCGTGATGTTCTGCGCGCTTGGCAATTACAGCCTCAACAACAGCGCGATCGACGTCTATCTCTGCGCGGCGATCGGCGTGCTCGGCTATGTGCTGGCGAAGCTGAAATGCCCGCCCGCGCCGCTGGTGCTGGGCTATGTGCTCGGCCCGATGATGGAAGAGAACATCCGCCGGGCGCTGCTGCTCTCGGAAGGCGATCTCTCGGTCTTCGTGAAGAGCCCGATCAGCCTGACCTTCCTATCGCTCTCGCTGCTGCTGCTCGTCAGCATGGCCCTGCCCGCCATCCGCCGCGGCAAGGCGCGCGTCGATCAGGAAGAGGAGGCCAGCGCGACCTGAGCGCGCCGGCGCAACCGCCCGTTTCGCAGCACCTCATTCTCCCAGCCGCTGCGCTGCCCAGTTCGGCGCGACAACCAAGGACGTCCCATGATCGGATTTCGCATCCTCAAGCGCCGCCGCCAGGTCGAGGCCGAACTCGTCGCGCGCTTCCGTACGGTCCCGGTCGCCAATGTCAGCGATTCGATGTCGCGGATGACGGCCGGCGGCGCCTCGCTGCGCCCGCTCCATCGCGGTGGCGTGATGGCCGGACCGGCGCTTACCGTGAAGACGCGGCCGGGCGACAACCTGATGATCCACAAGGCGCTCGACCTCGCCACTCCCGGCGACGTCGTCGTCGTCGATGGCGGTGGCGATCTCACCAATGCGCTGATCGGCGAATTGATGATCGCTCATGCCCGCAAGCGCGGTATCGCCGGGATCGTGCTTCACGGCGCGGTGCGCGACTCTGCCTGGATCCGTGAGAACGAGCTGCCGATCTATGCCGCCGGCATCAGCCATCGCGGCCCCTACAAGGACGGCCCCGGTGAGATCAACGTGCCGATCGCGATCGAGGGCATGGTGATCGAGCCGGGCGATCTCGTCATCGGCGACGATGACGGCATCCTCTGCGTGCCCTTCGACCAGGCGGAGACGATCTATGCCGCCGCCCACAAGAAGCACGCGATGGAAGAAAAGAAGATGCAGGCGATCGAGCAGGGCAAGGACGATCGCAGCTGGATCGACGCCACGCTGGCGCGGCTGGGCTGCGCGATCGAGGCCTGATCGCTGCGGAGGTCGGCGAACCCTATCGCTTCAGCGCCGCCCGCAGATCCTTGACCTGTCCCGATGTCACCGGCGGCGCGGCGTTGCCCCAGCTGTTGCGGACATAGGTCAGCACGTTCGCGACATCGGCATCGCCGAGATTCCAGCCGAAGGACGGCATGGCAGGCGTCGTCGGCCGGGCCGTGGTGGCGACGGCCTGGCTGCCCTGCAGCACGACGCGGATGAGCGAGGTCGGGTCGGTGCTGTTGATCACCGGAGCCTTGGCGAGGGTCGCGAAGAGCGAGGCCTGGCCCGCGCCGGTCGAGTTGTGGCAGGCCGAGCAGCGGTCGAGATAGATCGCCTTGCCGGCGGCCATCGCCGGATCGGTTGCCGCAAGCGGTTGCGGGGCGGGCGTGCCGTCGCCCTTGATGTCCTTGAGATAGGCCGCGACCGCCTGGAGATCGGCATCGGCCCATTTGCTGGTCGACTGGGTGATTGCTTCCGCCATCGGCCCCGAGGCGATGTCGAAGCGGTTCGCGCCGGTCTTCAGATAGGAGACGATGTCGTCAGTCGACCAGCTGCCGAGGCCCTTGTGCGGATCGCTGGTCAGGTTGGGGGCGTACCAACTCTGAAGACTGCCGCCCCGCAGGAATTCGCCCGATTTGTCGGCGCCTGTCAGGCTCTTAGGCGTATGGCAGGTGCCGCAATGGCCGGCGCCGTTGACGAGATAGGCGCCGCGGTTCCAGGCTGCCGACTTCGCGGGATCAGGCTGGAACTCCTTCGGCGAGAAGTTGAGCCAGTTCCAGCCGATCATCGAAGCGCGGATGCTGAACGGGAAGGGGAGCTGGTTCGAGACGACGTGGTTGGTCACCGGCTCGACCTTCTGGAAATAGGCCCAGAGATCGGCGATGTCGGTGTCCTTCATCGTTGCGTAGGCGGGATAGGGCATCGCCGGATAAAGCCGCTTGCCGCCCTTGCCGATACCGGTCTTCAGCGCATTACGGAAATCGGCATAGCTCCAGCTGCCGATACCGGTCTCGGGATCGGGCGTGATGTTCGGAGGTACCAGTGCGCCGAAGGGGGTTTGCAGCGGCAGGCCGCCGGCGAAGGGCTTGCCGCCCGGTCTGGTGTGGCAGGCGGAGCAATCGGCCAGGACAGCCTGATAGCGGCCGGCCTCGATGCGGTCGAACAGGTCGGAGGCGAAGCCCTTCGCCCCGAAGACGGTGGCGGCCGCGAGGCCGGCGATGAGCGCTGCCTTCTTCATGCTTCCACCAGCTTGCCGGGGTTCTTCAGGTAATGATTGCGGATCGCATCCGCGGCCCAGTAGGCGAGCGCGCCGACCGGGCCTGTCGGGTTCTTGCCGGCATTCTGCGGGAAGGCGGAGGCGCCGATGACGAAGACGTTCGGCACGTCCCAGGCCTGCAGGTGGCGGTTGACGGCGCTGGTCTTCGGGTCCGTGCCCATGATCGCACCACCAGTATTGTGGGTGCTCTGGTAGGGGACGGAGTTCCAGCCCTTGCGCTGCTTGCCGACCACTGCCTGCTTGCCGCCGAGCGCGTCGGCGATCTCCTTCATGCGGTCGCTGACCCAGTTCGACATGCGGATGTCGTTGTCCGGGAAATCGAAGGTCACACGCAGCAGCGGCCGGCCGAAGCGGTCCTTATAGGTCGGGTCGAGGTCGATATAGTTGCCGCGTGTCGCGTAGGAGGAGCCCTGCGACGAGAAGATCAGCGTGTTGTTGTAGTACTGCTTCGTCGCCTTCTTCCAAGCTGCGCCCCAGCGCGGCGTGCCGGGCGGCACCGGCCGGTACTGGATCGGACGGCCATTGGTCGGGATGCAGTTGATGCCGGCGCCGCCGACGAAGTCCAGCGGGCCATGGTCGAAGGCATCGCCATTATAATCGTCCAGCGACTGGCCAAGCGCACCGGCCGCGATGAACGGGTTCATGTGCTTGCCTTCGAAAAAGACCTGCGTGCTGGCATTGGTCTGGTAGCAGTAGTTGCGCCCGACCGTGCCTTCGCCGCTCGCGGGGTCATAGGGCTTTCCGATGCCGGAGAGCAGCATCAGCCGGACATTGAACAGGCCGTAGGCGTTGAGCAGGACGAGATCGGCCGGCTGCTCGAATGTCTCGCCGTTGACGTCGATATAGGTGACGCCGGTCGCGGTCTTGCCATCGGCCGAGAGGTTGATCTTCAGCACCTCGCATTCGGTGCGCGCCTCGAAATTCGATTTGCGCATCAGCACCGGCAGCACGGTCGTATGGGCGCTCGACTTCGAATAATTGGCGCAGCCGAAGCGCTCGCAGAAGCCGCAAGCCGTGCACTGGCCCATCGCGATCCCCAGCGGGTTGACATAGGCGCCGGAGAGATTGGCCGAGGGCGTCGGGAAGGGGTGCAGTCCCTTGGAGCGCGCTGCTTCCGCGAACAGGGTCGGCGCATAGGTCATCTGCATCGGTGGCAGCGGATAGTCGCGCTTGCGCGGTCCCTCGAACGGGTTGCCGCCCTGCTGGATCGCGCCGTTGAGGTTCCCGGCCTTGCCGGAGATGCCGCAGAGGTATTCGAAGCGGTCGAAGGCGCTCTCCATCTCGTCATAGGAGACGCCCCAGTCCTGGATCTGGAGCTCGGAAAGCCGGTCCGCCCCGTAGCGCTCGGTCAGATGGGTCTTCAGCGCGAAATCGCTCGGGAAGAAGCGCCAGGTATGGCCGTTCCAGTGCGTGCCCGCACCGCCGACCCCGGTTCCAGGCAGGAAGGAACCGTAGTCGCGCATCGGCAAGGCCGTCTGCGAGACGTCATTGCGCATCGTCATGGCTTCCTGCGCCGGCTGCAGGAACAGGTCCTTGCGCACGGCGTAGCGCAGTTCGTCGGGGGCATAGGCGACGTTGAAATCGGTCGCCGTGTCGCGCCAGGGGCCGCGCTCGATCGCGACGACGTCGAGGCCGGCATCGGTCAGTTCATGGGCCAGGATCGAGCCGGTCCAGCCGAGCCCGACGATGACGACATCCTTGCGGGGGAGTTTCCGGGCCATGTCTCAGTTCCCGCCTGCCTTGTCGCCGGTCTTCCATTCCGGCCGCCCTGCGATCGACAGGGGCGGCAGGGGGAAGGGGTTGTTATGGGCCGTGATGTAGTCGCGGTAATCGTAGCGGGCGCCCGGGAAGCCGATGAATTTCCAGCCGGCCATGTCCTTGTTGCCGCCATAGATCGGGTCGGCGAAGAAGCCTTCCATCGTGTTCTGCAGCACGAGGTTGAAGAAGCCGGCGGCCGGCTTGTAGTCGACCTTGCCGGCCTCGAAATCCTTCAGGGCCTGATCCTGCTCGGCGGCGGCGAGGTCGAAGAAGCTCTTGCCGGAGAACTGCGCCTGTGCGTGCTTGTTCAGCGCCGCGAGGCCGTCCCGGTAGCGCGCGACCGGCGTCTCGGCGCCCTGATAGCCTTGCGTCGGCAAACCGGCGGCGAAGGGGCCTTGCATATAGAGCCGGTCCGATGAGCCGTAGCTGCCGGCGAGCTGGCGGTCGATGAAGCTGGCGCAGCCAGCATCCTTGCCGCCGATGCTGAGTTCGTCGGCCGGGATCAGGCGGTCAACGATCGCCTCGACGGTGCGGGCTTCATCCGGCGTCAGCACATACCAGCGCCCGCCGGGCAAAGGCTCCGGCGGCAGGGCTGCAAAGGGCTTCCAGGGGAGGGTGCCGGAATGCTCGGCGGCGCGGGCGCCGGGAACCGATGCGATCAGGAAGAGCAGGCCGGTGGAGGAGAGGAAGCGGCGGCGACTGAAAGACGAGGTGGGCGGCATCGGGCAGCCTTTTCGATCGGCGTGAGCCAGGAGGTGCCGGCTCCGCTATCGGCAAGCTCTGCCTCGGATCGGGCGGGATCAATCGGAAACCCCGCGCAGCCGCCATGCTCTACGAACATGGAACAATTCCAATGTGGTTCTCCGCAGTGGACGAGGAACCGGCAAGCCCTGAGGGGATGCGAGTGCTTGCCCCCTCAGCCGAGAGACGTTCTGCATTGACTTCCAGGCGCTGTTCGCGCCTAATTTCCGAGAGCCGACTACCCCCGATTGGGCGGTTAGCACTCTCAGTTTCCGCGCCGCGCGCGGACGATCGGCTTCAACGTGAAACCGACAGTCGAGGCGTACACGGTTGCGATGCCGTGGTACGAGCGGGAGGATTTCTCCCGGCTCTGGGAACTCGCTCACGACCGCGATCAGATGCCTTCGGACTATGAGACCTGGCATCAAAATGCGGTGGCGGTGATGAATGCCTGGCTCGCACGAGGGCGAGCGCTGGAAATCGTCACGATCAAGCCGGCTGAATTTCTTGCCTGGCTCCAGGAAAGCGGCCTACCGAACACTGCCGAAACGCGCCGGAAGTATGTGGAGCTTCGCGCGGGCACTCACTGCCACGACGTCGCGTAGGACAGGCGAGCCGTTCGCTCCCCCGGCCCGGCCCGTGCGGCCGCTCTCTCAGGAGCCGCGCGCGGCAAGGTAATGGTCGAGGCTCGCGCGGGTTCCTGACCGCCAGAGACGCTGCAGCGCCAGCGTGAAGCTATCGCGGAAGCGCTGGTTCGTCCCGAGGTCGCCGTAGACATCCTGCATTGCAAGCCAGGCTTCGGGCATTTGCCGGGCCTGCTGCGCCTGCGTCGTCAGCTGCGACCAGTTCGGGTCATTCGGCGCGATCGCCTGCCCGCTTTCGGTTTCGCCATGGCAGTAGCGGCACCATAGCGCGCTGACGAGGGCGAGGCCGTCGATGGAGCGACCGCTCTGCAAGGCGTCGCGCAATGTCGGCAGGATGAATTTCGGCTGGCGGTTCGAGCCATCGAGGCAAAGTCGGCGGATGGTATCGCCGATCTTCGGATTGGCGAAGCGTCGCTCGATCGTGCGCTTGTAGTCGGCGAGATCGGTGTCCGGCACCGGCGGAACGACGGGGATGATCTCGTCGTCGAGCAGTGCCGAGAGGAAGCGGGCGATCTGGGCATCCTGCATCGCCTCATGGACGAAATGGATGTCGAGCAGGCCTGCCGGATAGGCGATCGCCGCGTGTCCGCCGTTGAGGATGCGGATCTTCATCAGTTCGAAGGGCGCGACATCGGCGACGAACTGGACGCCGACCTCTTCGAGGCGCGGCCGGCCGGCCGGGAAATGATCCTCCAGCACCCATTGCCTGAAGTCCTCGCAGAAGACCGGGCGGCTGTCCTCGATGCCGAAATCGTCGCGCAGCGTCTGACGTTCGCGTTCCGAGGTCGCGGGGGTGATGCGGTCGACCATGCCGTTGGGAAAGGCCACGCTCTCGCGGATCCAGCGCGCCTCAGTGGGATCGATGAGATCGACGAGCCCGGCGACGGCATCCGCCGTGACATGGCCATTACCCGGCAGGTTGTCGCAGGACATCACGGTGAAGGGCGGCAAGCCGGCCGCGCGCCGCCTCAGCAACCCGGCGGCGATCAGGCCGAAAGCGGTCTTCGGATGTGCGAGGCGATCTGTGGCATCGGCGAGGATATCGGGATGGCCGGGATCGAAGGCCTGCGTCGCCGGATCAATGTAATAGCCGCCTTCGGTGACGGTCAGCGACACGATCCGCGTGCGGGGATCGACAAGTTTTTCGAGAACCGCTGCGCTGTCGCCCGGCGCGACGAAATCGATCATGGCACCGGTCACGCGCGCCTGCGAGTGTTCGGCCTCCTGCGTCACCACCGTGGTCAGGAAGCCCTGCGCAGCGAGATCGCGGCCCATCTCGGTATCGCTCTCACGCACGCCGGTGCCGACGATGGCCCAGTCGCGATCCAGCCCGCGCTCGAACAATTCGTCGAGATAGGCGGCCTGATGGGCGCGATGGAAGTTGCCGACGCCGATATGGACGATGCCGGGGCTCAGCTCGTCCCGCCGGTAGCCGGGGATGCCGACCGACGGCCCGAGCTGTCCAAGCGTGGCGCGGGACAGGCGCACTGCCATGGCTCAGGCCTGCCTTGTCTTGCGCAGCATCAAGGCGAGGTCCGGGCGGTCACTGGTGATCTGCGAGATCGGCTGGCCCAGCCAGAAATCGAGCTCGCGCACGGTATTGGGCACCCAGGCGCCGAGCTTGTCGCGCCCGACGATGCCGACGGCACGATCGACGCAGAGCCGTAGCAGCGATTGCTCGACCGCGATGATGCAGCCGAGATCGACGAAGCGCTGCAAGGTTCGGTCGACGCCGCCGAAGGCCTCGCAGGAGCGGCGATCGACCGAGGCGAGCCGGCGCATATGCGGGGCCTTGGCCCGGATCTCCTCGATCACCTCCGGCACAAAGCAAGTCAGCACGACATGGGAGGCCATCTTGCGGGCTTCGACCAGCGCGATCACCTTGTCGAGCAGGCCGGGATAGGGATTGCCATAGGCATCCATCTTCATCTCGATCTCGAGTTCGATCCCGGTCGGGCCGAAGATGTCGAGCACCTCCGGCAAGGTCGGGATCGTCTCGCCGAGCGTGTCGTCGAGCTTCACCTTGGCGAGCGCGGCGCGCGAGAGATGCGCGACCGGGCCCTTGTGGTCGGTGGTGCGGTCGAGCAGCGGGTCATGGATCACCATGATCTCGCCGTCGCTGGACAGGTGCACATCGAGCTCGACCGCGTCGACGCCGAGGCCGCAGGTGTTGCGGAAGCCGCTCAGGCTGTTCTCCGCCCAGATGTTGCGCGCGCCGCGATGACCGATGATCCGCATGTCGATGAGCCCTGTTGCCTGTTGGCGGGTTATTCGCCGGCTATTTGCCGCTGTCCACCAGCCCCTTCACGAACCAGCGCTGGAGGACGAGGATGACGAGGGTCGGCGGCAGCATCGTCAGGAAGGCCGCGTTCATCAGGAGATGCCAGGTCGGCAGCGAGTCGCTCTGCGGCATCAGTTTCTTCAGGCCGATCACGGCATTGGCCATGGCGGGCTCGGTGGTCAGCAGGAGCGGCCAGAGATACTGGTTCCAGCCCATCAGGAAGAGGATGATCGCCAGCGCCACGATGTTCGAGCGCGAGAGCGGCAGCAGGATCAGCCGGAAGAACTGCCAGGGCGTGGCGCCGTCGATGCGGGCGGCCTCGCAGAGCTCGTCGGGGATGGTGAGGAAGAACTGGCGGAACAGGAAGGTCGCGGTCGCCGAGGCGATCAGCGGCAGGATCAGGCCCGAATAGGTGTTGACCAGGTTCCAGTCGAGACCGACCAGAGCCTCGATGCCGAGCCAGGAGCCGAGGATGTTGAGCGGCAGCGCGACATTCGCCGCCGACTCGTAGGTCGGCACGATGCGCACCTCGATCGGCAGCATCAGCGACATGAAGATCAGCCAGAAGGCCGTCATCCGGAAGGGGAAGCGGAAATAGGTGACTGCGAAGGCCGCGATCACCGAGACCGCGAGCTTCCCGATGGTGATGCCCGAGGCGATGATGAAGGAGTTGAGCAGGAGCCGGCCGAAATTGGCGCTGCTGAGAACGGTCTGCATATTCGCCAGGAACTGGTCGCCGGGCAGCCAGGACATCGGCACCTGCATGATCTCGGCCTGTGAGAGCGAGCCGGTGACGAAGACGAAATAGATCGGCAGGCAGACGAGCGCCGCGCCCACCAGCAGGATGAGGTGACAGACGGCGTCGATGACAGGGGTACGTTCGTTCATCGCTCTAGACGCTGTAGTTCACGCGGCGCTCCACGAAGCGGAACTGCGCGAAGGTCAGGAACAGCGCGAGCGCCATCAGCACCACGGATTGCGCCGCCGACGAGCCGAGGTCTAGCGTGACGAAGCCATCCTGATAGACCTTGTAGACGAGGATCGAGGTGGCGCCGGCGGGGCCGCCCCGCGTGGTCGCATCGATGATGGCGAAGGTCTCGAACAGCCCGTAGACGAAGTTGATCACGATCAGGAAGAACAGCGTCGGCGTGATCATCGGCAGCGAGATGCGCAGGAAGCGCTGGACCGGCCCGGCGCCGTCGAGATAGGCGGATTCGAGGATCGACTGCGGCACCGACATCAGCGCGGCGACGAGGAAGATGTAGTTGTAGCAGATGTGCTTCCACGAGGCCGCCATCACGACCAGCGCGAGCGCGTGCCAGGAATTGCGGTTCGGGTCCCAGTCCAGCCCCAGCCCCTGCAGCATCTGCGCGACAGGGCCGACGCGGGGATTGAACAGGAAGGCGAGCATGATGCCGGCGATCGCGGGCGCGATGGCATAGGGCAGCAGCAGGACGGTGCGGTAGGCGCCGCGCCCGCGCAGGATGTGGTTCGAGGCGAAGGCGAGCAGCAGCGCGACCGACAGCGTCAGCACGTTCTGCGCGAGGGTGAAGATCAGCGTCACCTGCGCCGAGGACCAGTAGACCCCGCTGCGGAAAAGCCGCTCGAAATTCTGGAAGCCGACCCATTGCGTGGTGGCGCCGAACGGGTCCGTCAGCTGGAAAGCCTGGATCAGCGCCCTGATCGAGGGGATGAAGAAGAACAGCAGCAGGATGAAGAGCTGCGGCGCGAGCAGCCAGAAGGGCAGGCGCCATTCCTTGAAATGGGCGCGCTTCAGTCCGCTTTCGGCCTGACCATCGCCGGCCCCCTTCAGGAGCAGGCGCCGGAACGGCCAGCGGAGACGAGAGCCTCCGCCAGCCGTTCCGGGAAGGGTAGCCGTATTATTTCTTGCCGGCATTGAGCTGCTCGTAGCGGCGCAGCACCTCGTTGCCGCGCGAGACCGCATCGTCGAGCGCCTGCTGCACCGGCTTCTTGCCGAGGAAGGCGGCCGAGACCTCCTCCATGATCCCGACATTGATCTGGTTGCTGTTGCCGATGCGGAAGCCGAGCGAATTGTCGCTGGGCGTGCCGCGCATCAACTGCACCACGGCGATCTCGCGGGTCGGGTTCTTCTGGTAGTAGCCCTGCGCCTTGGCCGCTTCATAGGCCGCGGTGGTGACCGGGACATAGCCCGTCGCCTGATGCCACCAGACCTGCGTGTCGGTCTTGGCGAGGAAATCGTAGAAGGCGGCGACCGCCTTGTACTTCTCCGGCGTATGGCCCTTCAGGGTCCAGAGCGCGGCGCCGCCGATGACGCTGTTCCGGGGGGTGACGCCCTGTTCATAAGGCAATTCGGCGGCGCTCCAGTCGAATTTCGCGGCGGCGACGACGGCGGCATGCGAGGCGGTCGAGGCGATGATCGTCGAGCATTCGCCGGAGGTGAAGAGCTGGATCGGGATGATACCCTGGCCGGCGAGCTGCATCACGTTGGACGAGACCAGCCGTTTCATGCGCTCGACCTGGCCGACGAGCTTGCCCTTGTTGAAGACGAAACTGGTGTCGAGGCCGTCCATGCCGTTGCGCTTGGTCGCATACGGGATGTCGTTCACCGCGCTGTAGTTCTCGAGGAAGCTCCACTCGTAGTCGCCCGGCAGCACCATCGCGCATTTCGAAACGCCCTTGGCCTTGATCGCGTCGAGCTGCGGCTCGAGCTCCTGCCAGGTCGCGCCGGGCTTGTCGAAGCCGGCGGCTTTGAAGTGGTCGCGGTTGTAGAACAGGATCGGCGTCGAGGAGTTGAATGGCATCGCCTGCAGCTTGCCGCCGATCGTGTAGTAGCTGACCACCGGCGCGATGAATTTCGCGGCGTCGATCGGGTGGCCCTGCTGCGCCATCAATTCAGCGGTCGGGACGATGGCTCCGGAATTGACCATCGTCAGGAAGGAACGCTCGTTCGACTGCACGATCTCGGGCTGGCGCTTGGCGCGATAGGCCGCGATCGTGCCGTTCAGGACCTCGTCGTAATTGCCCTTGGCGATCGCCTTGACGACGTAATCCTTCTGCGAGTCGTTGAACTTCTTGACGAGATCGTCGACGCGCTCGCCGAGCGCGCCGCTCATCGCGTGCCAGAACTCGATTTCCGTCGCCGCCTGCGCGGAGCTGAGCCCCGCCAGCAGCAGAGCGCCCGCGCCCGCCAAGGCACCATAGAAAGGTCGCATGTCAAAGCCTCCCTCATCCGTTTTATGCGAGCATATGCTCTTTGTTGAAGCATATGCTCGCACACTGGCTTGTTATGTCAACCGTTGGTGACGGGCGGATGACAGCCGTGCGCGATCGCTCGCGGGCAGCGGATGGAGGTGCAGGTTGATGGGCGGAGTCAGTCCGCGAGGAGCGCGCGGGCGGTGTCCTCGTCCGTGACGAGGCCGTTGACGATCTTGCCGGCCAGTGCGGCGCGCAATGGCGCGACCTTGGCGGCGCCCTGGCCGATGCAGATGCGCAGGCGGGCGCTGCCGGGCTCCGGCGGCACGCTGGTGACGCGCAGATTGGTGCCGCGCTCGAGGAAGCGGCCTTCGGCGTCGAAGACCCAGCCTGTGACCTCGCCGACCGCGCCGTGGCGGACCATGTCGAGCAATTCGCTGCGTGTCATGAAGCCGTCCCGGTACAGGACGGCGTCCTCGCCGATCTGGCTGATGCCCATCATCCAGAGATCGGCCTCGCCGGCGATGGCGCGGATGCGCCGGATCGACTCGATCTCGATGAGCTGGGCGCGTTCCTCGGGGCTCGAGACGTAGAGCGGCAGCGGCATCGGGAAATGCTGCGCCTTGGTGATCTCGGCGAGCTTGACCAGCGTGTCGAAAGGGCTGGCCGAGCCGTCCGGCGAGATGGTGCCGACCAGCGAAACCAGCCGGTGCAGCGGGCAGGACATCGGCGGAACGCGCTCGATGCTGGCGCGCATCGAGCGACCGGTGCCGAGCGCCATGACCAGCGATTTGCGCGAGCGCAGCCAGCGCTCGATCAGCACGCCGCCGAGCGCGGCGATGCCGGCTGCGCCGGTTTCCGCCGAGCCGTCCGAAGGGGCGACATCGCAATGCAGCAGCTCGAAACGGTCGCGCAGCCGGGCGGCGAGGTCCATGCAGGTGCTGATCGGGTGGTTCATCCGGAAGCTGATCAGCCCCTCGCTGCGACAGAGCGAGACAAGGCGCTGCGCCGCCGGGCGCGAGATGTTCAGGATCTGCGCGATATCGTCCTGGGTGCGGCCGGCGATATAATAGAGCCAGCCGGCGCGGGCGGCGTCTTCGAGGCGGGTGCTGTCGTTGTCGGCCATCGGACCCGTCAGGTGGCGGCCGGCGCGAGCGCGAGCTCCCGCCAGGATTCGAAGAGGCGGTCGGCCCCGGCGGCGAGAAGCGCCTGCCGCTGATCCAGTACGGCAAAATGGCTCCCGGCAGCGAGGCCATAGGCCGTCATGCCCGCGGCCTTCGCGGCCATGACGCCGCTGACGCTGTCCTCGACCACCAGGCAGCGTTCGGGTGCGACGCCGCGCTCGCCCGCCGCCAGCAGGAAGAGGTCGGGCGCCGGCTTGCCGCGTTTGACGCGCGTTGTGCTGAAGATTCGGCCTTCGAACAGGTCCCAGAGACCGGTCTGGCGCAGGCAGATCTCAATGCGCTCCTCATCGCTCGACGAGGCGACGCAATAGTCGCTTCCGAACGTCTTGACGGCCTCGCGAACGCCCTCGACCGGCTGGAGGTCGTTCCTGAAGGCGGTGAAGAGCTGTGCCCGCCAATCCCGCGTGAAATCAGCCGAGGCCGGGCGGCCGGTCATTCTCTCGTAATCCTCGACGACTGCGCTGGCCGGCCGCCCGAGATAGCGGCGCATGACCATCTCCAGATCATAGCCGGGATCGAAAGGCGAGAGAATATCGACCAGCGTCTGGCAGCTGATGGTTTCGCTGTCGACGAGCACGCCGTCGCAATCGAGGATGACGAGGTCGAAAGGGGAGAGCGGCTGAGGCATCGGGCAACAATCGATTTGAACGGATGCTCACATGAAGAGCATTCGCCCGATTGTCTGTCAAACCCGTTTCCGATCAGCGCAACGTGCGACTGACCTCCGCAGCACGACGCCAGGCCGCGTAGCGCTCCGCATAGGCCGCTGCCCTGGCAGGATGCGGCATGAAGGTATCGGCTTCGCCTGATGGCGGCGTGCAGACCGTCTCGGGCTGCTCGCCGGTGCAGGCCAGACGGGCGAGGCGCGCGGCCCCGAAGGCGGCGCCGGCCTCGGCCTGGCGATAGCGCTTGAGCGGCAGGTTCAACGCGTCGGCGAGGATCGACAGCCACAGATCCGAGCGCGCGCCGCCGCCGATCGCCAGGGCCTCCTCGATCGGCGAGGTCCCGGCCTCCAAGGCCTCCTTGCCATCCCTGAAGGCGAAGGCGACGCCTTCCAGCACCGCCTGGGTCATGGTCCGCCGATCGGCCTCGTGGCCAAGGCCGGCGAAGATGCCCCGCATCTGTGGATCGTTATGAGGCGTGCGCTCTCCCGAAAGGTAGGGCGTGAAAAGCACCGGCGAGGGCTGCTCCGCCTGCGGGCCGAGTTCGTTCAGCAGTGCAGCCTCCGAGTGCCCGCAGACCGAAGCCCACCAGCTCAGGCTGGCGGCGGCCGAGAGATGGACCGACATCTGGTGCCAGCGATCCGGCAAGGCGTGGCAGAAGGCATGGACGGCGCTGCCCGCGCGCGGCTCGAAGCCGGCGGTCGTGCGCCAGAACACCCCGGAGGTGCCCAGCGACAGGAAGCTTGATCCCGTTGCCACGGCGCCCAGCCCGATCGCCCCGGCGGCATTGTCGCCAGCGCCACCAGCGAAGAGGGGCGGAGCATCGAAGCCGAGTTCGCGGCTGAGGTCGGGGCGCATGCGGCCGGCCGGTTGCGAGCCCTCGACGAGCGCAGGCATGTGGCTGCGGTCGAGCCCGGTCGCTGCCAGCATCCGGTCTGACCAGTCGCGGCGGCCGATATCGAGCCAGAGCGTGCCGGAAGCGTCGGACATCTCCTCGATCGCCTCACCGGTCAATGTCAGCCGCAGATAGGCCTTCGGCAGCAGTACCTTGCGGGTACGGCGGAAGATGTCCGGCTCGAGCTTGCGTACCCAGAGCAGCTTGGGCGCGGTGAAGCCGGGCATTGCGATATTGCCGGTGATCGCGCGGGACTCGGGCTCGATCGCCTCGATCTCCGCACATTCGGCTTCGGCACGGCCGTCATTCCAGAGGATGCAGGGGCGCAGCGGTTCATCGCGCTCGTCCAGCAGCACCGCGCCATGCATCTGCCCGGAGAGGCCGATGCCGGCGCAGCGACGGAAGGCATCGGGCGTGGCAACCCTCAGGCTGCGCAGGACGTCGAGCGTGGCGGCAACCCAATCGGCGGGTGCCTGCTCCGACCAGAGCGGGAAGGGGCGGCTGACGACGAGGTCTCGCGCCGCCGTGGCGAGCACGCTCTGCCGGTCATCGACCAGAACGGCCTTGACCGAGGACGTCCCGAGATCGATGCCGATGAAGCTCACATCAGGGGCCTTTGGCGCGGGTTCAGCGGTGCCTGGGGTCAGCGATGGTCCTGGGGCAAGCCGCCCGGATAGATCATGCTCTTGACCATACCAGCTTCATTGGCGGCGTGGCGCTGGAAGGCGGCCGGCCCCTCGGCAAGCGGAAAGCGGTGGCTGACCACGGCCTCGACATCGACCTTGCCCAGCGCCACCAACTCGATCGCGCGCGGATAGACATGGCCCATCCGGCGCGAGAACTTGATGTTGAGCCCGCGTCTGCGCGCTTCGGCTGCTGGGATCACGTAGCTGTCGCCATCGGGAATGCCGACCAGCACGACGCGGCCGCCGATGCGGGCGGCGCGGATCGCGTCGCGGAAGCCTTCCGGGGCGTTGGTCGCCTCGATCACCAGCGGCAGGCCCTCGCCCTTCGTCCATTCGGCGATGTCGGCAACGCTGGCGCCGGCCTTGCTCGCGCCAAGCTTGAGCGCCAGCTCGCGGCGATGCGGCTGCGGATCGCAGGCGAGGATTTCGCCGACGCCGGCAGTCCGCAGCACCTGCAGGATCAGCAGCCCGATCGGGCCGCAGCCGATCAGCGCCACGCGTTCGAGCAGGCGCGGCCTGGCGAGGTCCACCGCATGGATCGCGACGCCGAGCGGCTCGAGCATGACGGCATCGCTCGGCGAGAAAGTCTCGGGCACCGCGACGATCTGCGATGTCGGCACCCAGATCCGCTCGGTCATCGCCCCGTCATGCGGGGGAGCGCCGATGAAGACGACGTCGGGACAGAGGTTAGGATGGCCATTTCGGCAATGCTCGCACTGCCCGCAGGCCTGGTTGGGATCGACGGCGACGAGGGCACCGCGCGTCAGGCCGAGCTCCGGCAGATCCTCGGTCAGCCAGCCGCTGAACTCATGGCCGGGGACGAAGGGCGTGGCGATCACGGCCGAGCCGATGCCGCCATCCTTGTAGTAATGCAGGTCGCTGCCGCACAGGCCGACCGCGGCGACATCGAGCAGGGTCTCACCCGGAACCCCCTCGCGGAGATTGAACGGGGCGACGCGCGCATCGCCAGCGGCGTGGAGGAAGACGGCATGGGACATGGAGGTCGGCGCTCGTTTCGCTGAAGGCCTTCGACAAATGTATTTTGTGATTTACATTGGTTTGCGTCAAGCGCGAAACCGCATGGGCTCTGCGCGTTGTGGGAGAGCCCGAAAGCGATGTAAGCCAGCTTGAGCCCTCGCCGAATGCCGCCGCGCTTGCCGCCGGCGCAAGCCCACCGCATCAGGATGCCGCCATGCCGGAGGAACCCCAGACGCAAGTTCGAGCCGCCTGGCTCTACTACATGGAGGGTTTGACCCAGGCGGAGATCGCGGAACGGCTGAAGATGACGCGCCTGCGCGTCAACCGGCTCCTGGTCGAGGCCCGCAGCAGCGGTCTCGTCAACATCACCATCAATTCCCGGCTGGAAAGCTGCGTCCGGTTGGAACGTGCGCTGATGGCGCAATTCGGCCTGAAGGACGCGATCGTCGTGCCGAGCCCCGCCGATCCCGGCCAGATCGCGGCGCAGATCGGCAAGGCGGCCGGCGAGCTCGTCTCGCGCATCGTCGAGGAGAAGCCCTCCGGCGTCTTCGGTGTCGGCTGGGGCGGCACGCTTCGGGAAACCATCCGCCACATCCGCGCCGGGCAATATCGCGACCTCGCCGTGACCTCGATGATGGGTGGGCTGACCTATGGCATCGAGATCAACACCTTCGAGATCGCGAGCCGTTTCGCCCGGCTCTGGCAGGCGCAGTGCCATTATCTGGCGGCGCCGATCTATGCCGGCACGCCGCAATCGCGCGACACGATCCTGGCGCAGGATGTATTCGAGGCCGCCTTCGCGCGGATCAGGGCGACCGATGTCGCGATCCTCAGCGCGGGCGACCTGAGCGAGCGTTCGTTATTGGTGCGCTACGGGCTGCCGGGCGATGTCGGCGCCGCGGAACTGGCGGAAGCCGGCGCGGTCGGCGACATGCTCGGCCAGTTCATCGATCGCAGCGGCCAGGCGATCGATCACCCGCTCAATCGCCGCGCCATCGCCCTGCCGCTCGACGCCTTGCGTCGGATACCGACCGTGATCCTGGCCTCGGGCGGGACCAACAAGGCCGAGGTCATCGCCGCCACGCTGCGGGGCAAGCTAGCATCCGTGCTGATCACGGACGAGGACGCGGCGGCGGCGGTGCTGGAGCACGCGGCGTCCGCCTGAGGGCCGCGTCTCAGGCGCTGCGGATCGCTTGCAGCAACTCCTCGTGGATCAGGCCGTTGGTGACGACCTTCTCGAGGTCCTCGTCCAGCGAATCCCGGCCGTCGACCGTCGTCACCCGGCCGCCCGCCGCCCGCACCAGTGGCATCGCCGCGGCATGCGAGACGATATCGGCCTTGAGACCGATGAAGGCGTCAAGCCGCCCGGCCGCCACCAGCGACATCTCCAGCCCGCCGGAGACGATGACCCGCACGCCGCGGCACAGGCCGGCGAGGCGGCGGATGACATCGCTCGTCCGGTTCGCGTCCTCGGTGCTGTAATGCGAGGTCAGGCAGATCGAAACGACGGCGTCGCTCAGGCGTGCCGTGGTTGAAACGCGTGCCGGCCGGCCGTCTATCGTTGCGATGCCACCTTCCGCAAAGCGCGCGGAAAGCCCGACGAGCGGCGCATGGGTCAGGCCGAGCACGGTGCGGCCCTGCTCCTGATAGGCCAGGGTGACCGAGAACCAAGGCAGGCCGGAGGCGTAGTTCACCGTGCCGTCGAGCGGGTCGATGATCCAGCGCGGCGCCTGTTCCGAGCCGGAGAAGCCGGCCTCCTCCGAGAGGATCGCGGCCTCCGGCGTCAGGGCACGCAGGCCGTCGATGACGAGGCGCTCGGAGGCGAGATCGGCCGCCGTGACCACATCGTTCAGTTCCTTGCGGGTGACGCCGAGCTCGGCGCCCTGCATCTGCACGAGCACCTCACCGGCCCGGCGCGCGAGGGCATCGGCCTGATCGAGCAGGGCGAGAAGGCGGGGTTCGGTCATCGGGCAGGCCCCGTCTGCGGCTTTCCGGTATAGGCGGGATCGAGCACGAAATCCCGGCGCGGTCCATAGTCGCCGATCGGCTGGAGATGGCTGACCAGACCGAGGCCGGGCTTCCAGACATGGAGCGCCAGCGCGGGGGGCTCCATCACGAACCTGTTCTCGGTGCCGGGCCTGAGATCGAGCGCGACCTGATGGGCGGTGCCCGGCACGACATAGCCGATGGTGCCGGCGAAGCGGAGCTGGATCGGTCGGTGATAATGGCCGCAGAGCACGCGCTCGATCTCGGGATGATCAGCAATCAGGCCGGCGAAGCCCGGCGAGACCTTGCAGGGCATGATGTCCATGCCGTCGACGCCGACGGGGAAGGGCGGATGGTGCATGAAGATCACCGTCGGCTTGCCTTGTCCCTGCGCGAGCTGCCCGGCGAGCCAGGCCTCGCGGGCGGCGCAGATCTCGCCGCCATCCTCGCCCGCGACGACGGTGTCGAGCCCGATCAGCCGGACCGGGAAATCGTCGATCACATAGTGCAGAAAGCCCGCTTGCGGCAGGTAAGGGTGATCGGGACGCAATTCCGCGGCGAAGGTGTCGCGGCGGTCGTGATTGCCGGGAATGACATAGATCGGCATAGGCAGGCGCCGCAGTGCTGCACTGACGATGCCGTATTCCTCCGGCAGGCCGCAATCCGAGAGGTCTCCGGTGACCAGCACGCAGTCGGGCTGCGGCTCCAGCTTCAGGATCTCGTCCACGGCGCGTTCGATCGCCGGGTTGGTCTCGACGATGCCATAGGCGGGGTTGCCATGGGGGCGGGCATGAAAGTCGCTGAGCTGGGCGATGATCATCGCGGGAAACGTCCGGTCGTGGGGAAAGGGAAGCCGCCCGGTCGGAACCGGGCGGCGAGGGGTCTGCGCCAAAGCGCGGCCGCTTATTTCATCAGGGCTTCGGTCTCGGAGACGATGCGCTCGATGCCGGCCTTGGGCTGGATCTCGCCGCGCATCACGCCGGCGACGACCTCGCGCTGCTGGCGCCAGATGCGCACCGAATTGCCGCCCGGATAGCCTTCCCACGGCGCGGCGCGGGAAACCTGGCCGTTGATGGTCCGGAAGTTGGCATTCGCCTTGTAGAACGGGCCGAGGAAGGCGTCCTCGCCGGCGCGCAGGTTGGTCGGCATGTAGCCGGCGGTTTCGACGACGATCTTCTGGGCTTCGGGGCCCGTGACGAACTTGATGAACTCCCAGGCGGCCTTCTGCTTGGCCGGGTCCTTCGCGGTGATCAACGCCGCGTTGCCGCCGGTCGGCAGCTTGCCCTTGGCCTTGTCGTCGACCGGGAAGAGCGCCGTCTTCAGCGTGAAGCGGTCGCCGATCAGGTCGGTGACCTGGCGCAGCCGGGCGGGAGTGTCGAAGAAGATGCCGATCTTGCCGGCGATAAACTGCTGGCGAGACTGGTCCCAGTCGATCAGCGGCATGCCGCCATCGGTGACGAAGCTGCGCAGCAGCGACAGCGTTTTCTCGCCGACCGCGCCGCCGAAGGCGACCTTCTTGCCGTCGGCCGACAGCATGGAATGGCCGGCTTGCAGGATCACGCCGCGCCAGAGCCAGTCATCCGGCCAGTCATGGATATTGTAGGCCATGCCGGCGGTGTCGCCGCTGTGGATCTTCTTGGCGAGCGCGACGGTGTCGGCCCAGTTGTCCGGCATCTTGTCGGGATCGCCGCCGGCCTTCTTCACCAGCTCGGCATTGAAATACATCAGCGGCGTCGAGGCGTTGAAGGCGAGGCCGACCTGCTTGCCGCCGACCTGGGCGAGCGAGAGCAGCGCATCGGAGTAATTGGCCTTGCGCCAGGCTTCCGGCTCCGCCTTGAGCAGGGGGCCGAGATCGACGACCTGCTTGCGCTTGTCGAGGCTCTCGACCAGCTCGGTCAGCAGATGGAAGCCGGAATAGTAGACATCCGGGAGCTGGTTGGTCACCGACGAACGGAGCATCGCCTGGTGGCCTTCGTCATAGCTCGCGGCCGGCGCCCGGAAATTGATCTTGATGTCCGGGTGCTTCTTCATGAATTCCGCGGCAATCGGCTCGTGGAACTTGGCGAAGGCCGGGAAGGCGTAGAGCACGTCGAGCGTGACCTGTGCCTTCGCGGCCGTCGAGGCAATGAGGGTCAATGCCGCCGCGGCCAGCGCATTTCCGTATTTCTTCGAAATGCGGAAATGCGCCTGGCTGTCGTTGGATCGCATTTTCTTCACGCGAACCGGTACCCACTTCGCTCGAAAATGCTCCAAGACTTTGCCGAGAGGTTTCATGCGTGATCTCCTTGGCATGGACAGCGGGGCTGTCGGGTTGCAGTTGCTTCAGGCCTGAACTCTTGGCGGGGTGGGCGGCGCTGTGGCCGGCTACTTCACCCCGGTCATGGTGATGCCGTCGATGAACCGGCGACGGGCGACGAGGAAGGCGATGACGAGCGGCGCGGTCAGGATCGTCGCGGCTGCGGTCAGCGCGCCATAGTTCGATCCGGTCTCGGCATCGGCGAAGAACATCATCCCGAGCGGCGGCGGCGCGAGCTTGGCGTCGGAGATCACGATCAATGGCCAGTAGAGGTCATTCCAATGCGCTACGGCCGAGAACACCGAGAAGGCGGCGATGGCCGGCCAGGCGCTCGGCGTGACGATGCGCCAGACGATCTCGAACTCGCTCATGCCGTCGAGCCGGGCGGCGTTGATGATGTCGTCGGGAAAGCTGCGGAAGAACTGGCGGAACAGGAAGATGGCGAAGACCGAGAGGAAGAACGGCACCATCATCGAGAAATAGGTGTTGAGCAGCCCGAGCTGGGCGAGCGCGATATAGAGCGGCATCGCCGGCACCTGCACGGGAATGCACAGGCCGAGCAGCACCAGCACGAAGAGCGCGTTGCGGCCGGGGAAGTCGAGCTTCGCCAGCGCATAGGCGCAAGGGATCGCGACGAGAAGCTGCACGATCAGGATGCCGCCGCAGAGGATGACGCCGTTCAGCGCGAAGCGCAGCAGCGGCGCCTTCTCCATGGCGAAGCCGTAATTCTGCAGGCCGTAGAACTGCTTCGGCCAGAGCGAGATCTCGGCGCTGAAGATCTCGGCCGGCGGCTTGATCGAGGTCACCAGCATCCAGACGAACGGCGCCAGCATGAAGATCGCGCCGGCGATCAGAACGCCATGGATCAGCACCAGCGAGAGGAAGCGGCGCAGCACCGAATGGACGGGCGTGACCGTGGCGGTGGGGAGCGCGAGATCGGTCATCAGTAGTGCACCTTCTTGTCGAGGGCGAAGGTCTGCACGGCCGAGAAGACGAGGATGAAGGCGAGGAAGATGAAGGTCAGCGCCGCGGCATAGCCGGTGTGGAAATACTGAAAGCCCTCGAGATAGATGTTGTAGAGCAGCACCTCGGTGGAGCCGACCGGGCCACCGCGCGTCATCACCGCCACCGTGTCGAAGATCTTGAAGGCGGTGATCATCGTGGTGACCAGGACGAACATCGTCGTCGGGCCGAGCAGCGGCCAGGTGATGGTCAGGAAGCGGTCGATCCCGCTGGAGCAGCCGTCGATATCGGCAGCTTCGTAGAGATCGCGCGGGATCGCGGTCAGCCCGGCGAGGAACAGGATCATGTTGAAGCCGATCAGCTGCCAGATGCCGATCACCGCGAGCGTCGCCAGCGCGGTCGAGGGCTCGCTGAGGAAGGCGACCGGTGCAAATCCCAGCCATTTCAGCAGGCCGTTGACCGGGCCGAGCGAGGGATGGAGCAGGAATTGCCAGACCGTCGCCATGGCGATCAGCGTCGAGGTCACCGGCAGGAAATAGACCACCTCGTAGAAGGAGCGCGTGCGCTTGCGCCGATGCACCAGCACAGCGATCAGGAGCGCACCGAACACGCCGCCCGGCACGACGATGGCCACGTAGAGCAATGTGTTGACGAGGGAGCGCCGGATGATCGGATCGGCCAGCGCCTTCTGGAAATTCGTCAGCCCGACCCAGTCCATGTCGACGCCGCCGAACTCGTAATTGGTCAGGCTGAGCCAGAGCAGGACGGCGAGCGGGATCAGGATCGTCAGCAGCAGCAGAATGAAAGCCGGCAGGGCGAAGCCGAGCCCGGTGACGCGCTCGATCCAGAGCCTGCGGCGCGCGGCGGGGGCAAAATCGGCTTGGGATGCAAGGGCGAGGGTCATGCGCCCGCCCTCAATGGCACGACCGAGGCGGTCGCGGCGCCCGGGCCGCGCGGCTCGAGGCGCTCGCCATCGGCGGCGAAGACGTGGGCGGCGGCCTCGTCGAAACCGAGCGTGACCTCGGCGGCCTCGTTCACGCCGGCGGCTGCGGCCGGCGTGGCGCGCATGGTCACGCCGGTGGCATCGCGCCCGGCGAGGTCGAAATGCAGGATGTATTCGGAGCCGAGATTCTCCTTGCGCCGCAGGCGGGCGGAGAACCAGGCACGACCACTGCCGCCGGGCTCGCCCTGGACCAGCGAGAGGGCCTCGGAGCGGATGCCGAGCGTAACGGCCTGTCCCGACGCGAGCGGAACGGCGAGCGCCAGCGGCCGGCCGAAGAGTTCGAGGCGCCCGCCATTCGTGACCGTCGCGGGCAGCAGGTTGATCGCCGGGCTGCCGATGAACTGCGCGACCTTGAGCGAGGCCGGCTTCTCGTAGAGCTGGGAGGGCGTGCCGAGTTGCAGCACGGAGCCTGAATCCATCATCGCGACGCGGTCCGACATCGTCATCGCCTCGACCTGGTCGTGCGTGACATAGATGAAGGTCGCGCCGAGGCGCTTGTGCAATTCGGCCAGTTCCGTACGCATATGGACACGCAATTTGGCGTCGAGATTGGAGAGCGGCTCGTCCATCAAGAAGACGTCGGGATTGCGCACCATGGCGCGCCCGAGCGCAACGCGCTGGCGCTGGCCGCCCGAGAGCTGGGCCGGCTTGCGCTGAAGCAGATGATCGAGCTGGAGCTGCGCCGCGACCGCCGCGACATCGGTCTCGATGCCGCGCATCACGCTGCGGCGCTGGGCGGAGAGTTGCCGCAGCAGCGGCAGGCGCTGCCAGAGCTTGAGCCGCGACATCGTCAGCGGCAGGGCGATGTTCGCGCCGACGCTCATATGCGGATAGAGCGCATAGGACTGGAACACCATGGCGACGCGTCGTTCATGCGGGCGCAGATGGTCGACGCGATTGCCGCCGATCGCGACGCTGCCGGCATCGTGATGTTCGAGCCCGGCGATGATCCGGATCAGCGTCGATTTCCCGCAGCCGGACGGGCCGACCAGCGTCAGGAACTCGCCATCGGCGATGTCGAGATCGATGCCGCCGAGAACCTTCGTCGGTCCGAAGGACTTGGCGATCGAGGAGAGTGCGACCTTGGCCATGGCGTTCGCCTTTCTTTCGGCCCTCTGGGCTCGTCGTTGGGCGTGTCTTGGTTGGGCGTATCTTGCCCGGCGCCCGCAGGCGGCCGGGAGAGGTCTCAGGCAGCGTGCGGCGGGTAGACCTCGTGGATCACGTCGTCGATCCAGAGCGTCTTCAGCGCGGATATTTCGTGGATCTTGGCCGTGAAATCCCGTCCGTCGAAGGTGTAGGAGACGGCGCCGAGCGTGGTCGTGCCGGCCATGCCGGGCTGCAATTCGGGGCCCACGACGAAGCCGGAAGAGGGGCCCCAGATGTAGCGCGTGCCGGCGAGCGTGAAGTCATGCGCACGGTGCAGGTGGCCGCTGGCGACGAAGGCGACCGCGTGACGGCTGATGAGATCGAGCAGATGCGCGCGCGGCCGCGGCGGGACGCTCCAATAGCCCATGTCACCCTCGTCGGGGGCCTCGACGAAGAGCGGGCGGTGCAGGAACCAGCCGAGGCGGCGGCCCTGCGCTTCGGCAATCTGCCGGTCGAGCCAGGCGAGCTGGCGGGCCTCCTCGGCTTCGTCGCTGCCGAAGAGCATCGAATTGAGACCGATCAATCGCCAGTCTTCGAGATCGCGGACCCAGAAATCCGCGCCGATATGCTCCCGCCAGCGGGCAAGGCGGGCGGCGTTCACCGGCTGGTGCGGGTGATAGGCCTCGCCGACATCGTGATTGCCGGGGATGCTGAGCACCGGCACGCCAAGCGCATCGAGCAGGGCGCGGCAGTGGCGCATGTCCTCGTCGGCATCTGCTCCGTCGACGGTGACGTCACCGGTATGGATGACGAGGTCCGGGGCGCTGGCAGCAAGCCACGCCGTCAGCGGAGCCCAGTTATCGGCGAAATGCCGCTTGTTCGGGCTCAGATGGGTGTCGGAAATCTGCACGATACGCTGCATGTCCCCTCCGGAATTCGCCACTTCATCGGGCGACCGTCTGTCCCCTGCGTGAGCGGGGGGCAGCGGCTTTGCCTTGGATCATACAAATGAATGTTTGATGACACAATTGTATTTTTAGTGCTCGCCGCCTCCGTGGCGATGAAAACATTGCCGGCTAGAGATCCGTGCTTTGCGGCAGGATCACGAGGTCGCGGATCGTGACGTTGCGCGGCCGGGTCAGCATGAAATGCACGGCCTCCGCCACCTCCTCCGCTTCGATCAGGCCGCCGCGAGCCCGTTCGGCGTCGAGCTTCTCCTGCGGCCAGTCGGCGATCAGGGCGGTCACCACCGGCCCGGGCAGGACGGCGCCGACGCGCAGCCCATATGGGATGACCTGACGGCGCAACGTATGGACGAAGGCCTGCACGGCGTGTTTCGAGGCGGTGTAGATGGGCTCCCAGACCACGGGAGCGACACCGGCCACGGAACTGGTGACGAGGATGTCGCCGGTCTTGCGCGCGATCATGTGCGGCAGCACGGCGTGAATGCTGCGGAAGACCGCGTTGACGTTGAGGTTCAGCATGCGGTCCCAGGCATCGGGATCGCCCTCGCTGACCGGGCCGCCGACATAGGAGCCGGCATTGGCATGGAAGATGTCGAGCGGGCCCGCCTTGTCGAGAATTCCAGACAGCATGCCGGCAACGGAAGCAGGATCGGTCAGGTCGATGACAAGCGGGATGGCATTGGAGCCGAGAGGCTTGCAGGCCTGCGCGAGCGCTTCGCCATCGCGGTCGACCAATGCGACGCGGGCGCCGGCGGCGAGCAGGCGCTTCGCGCAGGCGAGGCCGATCCCCGAGGCGGCTCCAGTGATCGCAGCGGTCTTTCCGGTCAGGTCCTGGGTCACGTCGGGTTCTCCGATAGAGCTTGTTTCTGCGCCGGCCGCATGAGTTCGCGCGCCGTGCGGGCCGCCGCCTGGAGCGTTTCGAAAGCAGCGAGGCGGTGCGCATGCAGGTTGGCGATTTCGCCGTCGGCTGGTGTGAAGATCGCGGCGCTGGGCGCCATGCCGGTCATGGCTTCGTCAAGGTCCGGGAAGGCTTTCGCGGCTGTCGCCGCTAGCATGGCGGAGCCGAGCAGGACGGGGTCGACATCATCGGGGGCCAGCAGAGGCAGCCCGGAACAATCCGCCAGCAATTGCCGGATCAGAGGATGGCGCCCGGCACCGCCGCTGAGCACGATCGCTTCGATGATTGCACCCTTGGTGCGGCTGGCCTCGATGATCTGGCGCAGGCCGTAGCCGATGCCGGTGAGGCCGGCGACGTAGAGCGTGACGAGATTGTCGAGGTCGCGTTCCATGCCGAGTCCGGCAATCACGGCACGCGCCTGCGGATCGGCATGGGGCGAGCGATTGCCGAGAAAGTCGGGCACGACAATGAGATTGCCTGCGAGGCGGGCCACTTCCGACGGTGTGGTGGCATGGCCGGCGGCGCGTGCGGCGAGCCAGTCAGGCAGGGAGAGCCCCTCCGCTTCGGCAAGGCGCTGCGCCTCGGGCGTCGCCGGATGGAAGCCGATGAGTTGCTCGATGGCGGCGCCAGCACCGGATTGTCCGCCCTCGCTCAACCAGAGACCGGGCGCCATGGCGGAGAAGTAGGGCCCCCAGATGCCGGGGATGAAGATCGGCTCGCGGCTGCTCGCCATGGTGCAGGCCGAGGTGCCGAAGACATAGGCCATGCGCGTCAGCGCCGAGCCGTGCGGCGAGCGCACGCCGACCGAGCCGACACCGCCGGCATGGGCGTCGATCAGCCCCGCTGCGACGGCGATGCCGGGCTTCAGACCGAGTTCGGTGGCGGCCTGCTCGGTGAGACCGTTGCCGAGTGGAGTACCGCCCGGAACGATCTCGGTGCCGATGCGGGCGAAACCGTCGTCGGCGAGGTCGTCGAGCCCGATCTGCCGGAAATAGCTCGCATCCCAGCGCCCTTCATGGGCGAGATAGGTCCATTTGCAGGTGACCGTGCAGGTCGAGCGCGCCAGCGAGCCGGTCGCGCGCCAGGTCAGGAAGTCCGGCAGGTCGAAGAACTGCCAGGCTGCGTCATAGCTCGTCGGAAGGTTCTCCCGAAGCCAGAGCAGCTTCGGCGTTTCCATCTCCGGCGAGATCGTGCCGCCGACATAGGCGAGGACCGGATGCCTGGTCGCGTTGATGCGCTCCGTCTGCTCGAGAGCGCGGTGGTCCATCCAGACGATGATGTCGCGTGTGGCATCGCCATGGGGGCCGACGGGGAGGGGGGTGCCGCCCGGTCCGAGCACGACCAGCGAACAGGTCGCATCGAAGCCGATGCCAGCGATGTCGTCCCGCCCGAGCCCAGCCTCGGCCATCGCCTCACGGACGCTGGCGCAGACCGCTTGCCAGATATTCGCGCTCGACTGCTCGGCGATATCCGGCCCGTCGCGATAGAGCGCGATGTCGCGCTTCGCCGTCGCGAGCATCCGCCCGGTACCGTCGAAGATGCCGGCCCGGGCGCTGCCGGTGCCGACATCGATGCCGATGAAATGCCGGGGCATCTCAGGCGGCGGCGCGGTTCGGCGGCCCGGCGCGGGTCCCGTCGGGGTTGCGCAGATAGACGCCGCGCTCGAGCTGCTGGCGGCGCAATTCCCCGACATCGATATCGGCCGGCGGCCGGTTGCCGCGCACCGAGATCTTGGCGGCGCGGCCTGCCGCCTCGCCCATCGCCATGCAGGTCGCCATGACGCGGATCGCGCCCATCGCCTCATGCGTCGCTGAGATGCTGCGGCCGGCCACCAGCAGGTTGCCGATCTTCTGCGGCACCAGCGAGCGATAGGGGATGTCGTAGCAGTCGCCGCACCAGATCAGCGTGCAGCCATCGTCGGCCGGGCGGTGGATGTCGATCGGATAGCTCGCCACTGCGATGGCGTCGTCGAAATGCGTGCAGGCGAGCACGTCCTCCTGCGTCATCACGTATTGGCCGCGGATGCGGCGCGTCTCGCGGATGCCGAGGAAGGGTGCGGTCTTGGTGAAATAGGCCTTCTCGAAGCCCGGCACATAGCCGATGAGATAGGCGACGATGTCGTCGATCTGGGCGCGGCCCTCGATCTCGCCCTTGGTCAGGCTGCGGGCGTCGGTGCCGTCCGTGCCCTTGACGCGGGTCATGTTGATCCAGACCTCGCCCTTCTTCAGGCCGGTGATGATGATGGTGCGCTCGTTCGGGATCTGCAGTCCGCGCTCGGCCTTGGCCTTGGCCATGAGTTCGCGCATGCCGACGACGATGAACTGGTGGTTCTGGCCGAAATACTCGGCCGGGATGAAGTCGGTGAGATAGGTGCGCGCTGCCGGCGGGGCGTTGGCGATCGAGAGCCGGAGCGCATCGGTATCGACGCCGGCAAGGCAGAACATCAGCGTCGGCGGCTGCATGCCGCCATGCTCGTTGCCCTTCTCGGTCGGCACGCCCGCGCTGTAGGCGACGTCGGCATCGCCGCTGCAATCGATCACGACCTTGGCGAGGATGGCGGTGCGGCCACTCTTGCTCTCGGTGATGACGCCGCGGATCGTGTCGTTCTCGACCAGCGCCCCGGCGAAGAAGGTGTAGAACAGAACGTCGACGCCGGCTTCCGTCAACATCTCCAGCGCGACCGTCTTCACCGCCTCGGGCTCGACCAGCGTGATGCCCATGTGGAGGGGGCAGGGCCGGTGCTCGCTCGCGCCCTGGCGTTCCCGGCGCAGCCGCTCGATGAATTTCTGCGGCAGGCCGTCGATGATCTGGTTGCCCTTCTGGCCGAGGAAGCCGAGCACCGGCAGGCCGATCGTCATGTTGCCGCCGACGAAGCTGCGGCTCTCGATCAGCCCGACGCGCAGGCCGTCCTCGGCGGCGGCGAGAGCGGCTGTGAGGCCCGAGGGGCCGCCGCCGACGACAAGCACGTCATATTCAGCGGAGACGGGGATGGAGCGGGCCGGCTCCTCGATGAAGCGGGTCGCGGCGGTCGACATGATGAAGATCCTTCAGGGTGTCACGAATGGGACGAGCGCCTGCGGAGCGGAGCGCCCCGCAGGCGGAAAGGGCGATCAGGCCGGCATCATCGGCTTGACGCGCTCGATGATGGCGGAGACGGCGTCCTTGACCGGCTTGCGGCCGAGCACGGCGAGCTGGACCTCCTCCAGGAAGGTCGCCTGCGCGCGGGCGGCCTCGGGGAAGGGCGGGAAGGCGCCGCGCGCGGTGGCCAGCACCTTGGCCTCGACGGCAGCGAGCGCATTGCCGGCCTTCAGCTTTTCGTCGGCATAGGTCGAGACCCGCACCGGGCCGTTGCCGTTGAGCGCCATGCCGAGCGTCACGCGCTTGCTGGAAACCTCCTTGATGAAGCTCCAGGCCAGCGCCTTGTCCTTGGCGTTCTTGGGGATCGACATCGCCCAGGCCTCGACGACGGAAGCCATCGGCATCTTGCCCTGAATCGCCTTGGAGCCGGGGAAGGGGACGGCCTTGATCTTGCCGGGGAACTTGCTCTGCTCGGCATTGTTGAGCTGCGCGCCGCGCGCGAAGGGCAGGACGGTGAAGGCGGCGCGGCCCTGCTGCAGCCAGGTCACCTGGTCGTCGTTCTTGGTCGTGGCATAGCTGCGCGGCAGGCTGCCGGCCTCGAACATGCCACGCAGCGCGCCAAGTCCCTGCTCCAGCGCCTCGCGGTTCGGCACCAGCTTGAGATCGGGGCTGATGAAGTCGCCGCCATAGGCGCGGGCGAACATCACCGGGAAGACCGCGAGATCGCTCGCCAGCACCATGCCGGTGACCGGCGTGCCGGCCTTGGAGGTGAAGGTGGTCTTCTTCGCCTGCTCGATCAGCTCTTCCAGTGTCGCCGGCGGAGCGGAGATGCCGGCCTCCTCCAGCAGCGCCTCGTTGTAGAACAGACCTTGCGTCGCGTGGCGGACGGGGATGCCGATCAGCTTTCCATCGACCGTCATGCCCTGGACGAGGCCGGGCGCGATATCGCCGAAATCCTCGATCGCGTCCTTGTCCTGATAGGGGCCGAGCGGCTCGAAGAGGGCGGCGATCTGCGAGGTCGGCCGGTTATCGATGAGATAGCCGACGCCGTATTCGGTCTCCTTCAGGCTGGCCTCGCGGAAGAGCCGGTCCTGCAACGGGTTGGAATCGAAGGTGGTGAAGGCGACCTCGGCATCGTTGGCCTTGCGCCAGCCGGCCATCAGGTCGCCGTCACCGCTGCCGAGCACGGTCTGGTGGACCTTGTGGCTGAGCACGTTCAGCGTCTTGCCGGCGGCGAAGGCCGGGGCGACTGCGAGCGTGGCGGCGACACCGGCGGAACCAGCAACAAAGGCGCGGCGGGTGAGCTTGGCTTCAGTGTTCGACATGTTCTTCCTCCCTCTTTTCCTTGTGGTTGGCTACCCCTTCGTCGAACCGGCGGTGAGGCCGGCCACGAGGTAGCGGTTCATGAAGACGACGAAGAGCAGGACGGGCACGAGCTGCACCGTCGCGGCGGCGAACAGGATGCCCCAGTCGACCCCATCGATGGAGCCGATCATCTCGGAGATGACGAGCGGGGCGGTCTTCGCCTTGGTCGCGGTGAAGATGAAGGCGAAGAGGAACTCGTTCCACGAGAAGACGATGACGAAGACCGCGACCGCGAGCACGCCGGGCATCGCCAGCGGCGCGATGACCTTGCGCAGGATGGTCATGCGGCTCGCACCATCCATCGCGGCGGCTTCGTCGAGCTCGCGCGGGATCTGGTCCATGAAGGTGCGCATCAGCACCGTGCCGAGCGAGACGAAGAAGGTCGCGTAGAGCAGGATCAGGACGAGATGGGTGTCGCTGAGCCCGAGCCAGTTCACGATCGGGAAGAGCGGCAGCGTCACCACGATCGGCGGGATCAGCCTGACGATGATGAGTCCGAGCAGGCTCGCACCGAGCCAGCGTCCGGAATTGCGCGAATAGACATAACCGGCGCAGGCGCTGGCGACGATGGCGAGCAGCGTCGCGCCGACCGTGATCAGCAGGCTGTTGAGCAGCCCCTCGAAGAACACGCCCCAGGAGCGCCAGAGCTCGGCGTAGTGCTTGAAAGTCGGGGTGAACAGCCATTTCGGCGGCACCGCGAAAATGTCCTGGCCGGGCTTCAGCGAGGACATCGCGATGAACAGGATCGGGAACAGCGACCAGAACAGGATCGCCGCGACGGCGATCGCCTTGCCCAGTCCGATCAGGAGCCGCTCAGTGCGCATGGGCGACGCCTCCGCGCTTGAGCAGGACAACATAGGCGCCGGCGAGCAGCAGCGAGGCCAGTACCATGATCCAGGCGGTCGCCGCGGCTGGGCCGAAGGCGTTGAAGCTGAAGGCCTCCTGATAGAGGTAGATCGCCACCACTTCGGTCGAGCGGGCCGGCCCGCCCTTGGTCAGGAGCCAGGCTTCCGAGAACAGGCGGAAGGCGAAGATGTAGCGGAAGAGCAGGGCGATCAGCATCGCCGGGGCGAGCAGCGGCAGCGTCACCTGCCGGAAGGCCTGCCAGCGTGTCGCGCCGTCGATCCGGGAGGCTTCGTAGAGCTCGGCGGGAATGGCGAGGCGGGCCGCATAGACGATGACGAAGGTGAAGGGCAGGTGCAGCCAGATCGTCAAAAGGCCGATCAGGGTCATCGCGTGCGAGGGCTCGAAGGACCAGTCGAGCGTCGGCAGGTGGAGCGCCCGCAAGGCCAACGTGATCGGCCCGGCATCGGGATCGAACAGGAAGCGCCACATCACCACCGCCGTGACCTCGCTGACCGCATAGGGCGCGAGCACGGCGACGAGCAGGAAGCGCCGGAACGGCAGGCCGCTGGCGAAGAGCAGGGCTATGCCGAGACCAACGGCGAGCTCCAGATGCACGGCCACGACGACGAGGACGACGGTGTTCCAGAGCGCGCTGTGGAAGGCCGGATCAGTCAGGACGCGCCAGTAGTTCTGCAGGCCGACGAAGCTCGGCGCCTGGCCGAAGCTCGACGTGTTCAGGCTTAGCCAGACGACGTAGAGCGACGGCAGCACGATCACGCTCAGGATGAGCAGATGCACCGGCGCAAGCAGCGGCAATAGTCGTGCCGTTCGTTGAAGCTGCACTTTTTCCTCCAGGACTTCTTCTGCTCCGGGCTCTGTCGGCCCGGTGGCCCGGACGCTCGGCGTCCTTAGGCGGTCTTCGTCAGTGCACTGCCTTGGGTGAGGCGGCCGCTCCTTCCAGGTTCGGATGCGGATCGGGATCGTGGCTGTTGCCGCGCTCTGGCCCGGCGGCGAGATCGCGCACGGAATCGCGGGCCTGCAGACCGGCCTGCAGCACGGAATGCGTGGGCGGCGCCTGGTCTCCGGCCATGCGGGCCCGCAGGCGGCTCCAGGCGGCTTCCGCGATCTCGGCAATCGGCTGGCGGATCGCGGTCAGGCCGGTCTTGCGGGCGCTCATCCAGGGGTAGTCGTCGAAGCCGACGACCGAGACGGGGTCGGGAATGTCGATCCGCATCCGGGCCAGCGCCGAGAGCGTGCTCAGCGTCGTGACGTTGGTCAGTGCGATGACGGCGCTCGGCTGCGGGTGCCGTTCGAGCCAGTGCAGGAAGGTTGCGGCGCCGCGATCGGCATTCGAGCCCAGCTCGATCACGGTGGGCTCGCGGTCGAGCGTGCTGCGGATCAGCTCGCAGGCGCCGCGGACGCGCTCGCGGATCGGCGAGATGGCGAGGCTGGAGGCGGCGACGAGGATGTCGCGATGGCCCTTGGCAAGGAGATGCCGGGCCGCGATTTCGCCTGCCTCGCGATTGTCGACCGCCACGGTGTCGACGACCGAGCCCTCGGGCGGCACGCGGTCGGCGAAGACGATCGGCAGACGGCCGATCTCGTGGCGCAGCGCCCCGGGAATTGCATCGGAGCAGGGCACCGCGATCAGTCCGGATGGGCGCCAGGCGAGCAAGGTGCGCAGCCGCGACTGCTCCAGCCCGAGATCGTCGCGGGAGCTGGCGACGAGGATGTCGTAACCGTCCCTCTCGGCGAGCACCTCGAGTTGCGAGACCAGCGAGGTGAAGAAGACGTCGTCGAGATCGGGCACGAGGACGCCGACGACACGAGCCTGGCCCGAGCGCAGTTGCGAGGCCGCCCGGTCGACCTGATAGGCCAGCTCGTCGGCGGCCTTGAGCACGCGCGCCCGCAAATCCGCGTTCACCGGCTTGTTGCCGCTGAACACGTTCGAGACCGTCGCGATCGACACGCCCGCGCGGGCGGCGACATCCCGGATCGTGACGCGCGGATTGTCCATCGAGAAGCCTGTTAAACGTTTTACAGAAAAACGTTTAACAGGCCGGTCGCGCCGAGGCAAGGCGATTCCCGAGCCCTGAGTTTGAGGCTCCTGCGCGGGATCCGCTGCCTGGGAGTGGCCGATGGAGCCGGGGGCGTCTTATCCGGTACGCGTCCAGCGCAGGAAGGCGGATAGCCGCAGCAGGCCGTTGACGATCAGAGCATAGACCACGCGCGTGTCTCCATCTCAGGAGCCCACGACATCGCGTGGTGCTTTTAGCGTTGTTGACGCGGCGCAAGCTGCTCCGACAAATCCCGCGATCGGATCGCTCCGATGGCTTCGAGCATCCCGGGGTTTTCGGGTCGGGTCAATCGCAGGGTGTTCCAAGTTTTCGCAGGCTCGGGGAAGGAATTCACTGCGTCCCGTGGCCTCCGCCGCATCCTCCATCTTCAGGGATATCGAGGTCGATCTGGACCGTCGGCATTTCCCCGGCATCGCGAGGCCGGTGCTGCGTTCGCCCTGATCTTATCGCGCCGGCAGCGGGCCGTTTTCGGAGAGTTCGCGGCGTCGCGCGGTTTCGAGCGCATTGCCATTGCAGGCGCTATGGACCCGCAGCGTCTCGACGAGACTGGTGCGGGCGCGCCTGCGGGGATAGGGAAGACCGATGAACGCCCCTTCCGTCACTCCGTCCCTGATCGCCGCCGCCGACAAGGGCGACATGGCCGCCGTCGAGCGCCTCCTCGCGGAAGGTGCCAGGGTGGACGTCATGGACGCGACCGGCCGGACGGCGCTGATGGCGGCGACCCAGAAGAACGACCTGCCGCTGGCGCGGCGCCTGATCGCGGCCGGCAGCGACGTCAATGCCCGCGACATCACCATGCTCTCGCCCTATCTCTGCGCCGGGGCGAACGGCTTCAACGAGATCCTGAAGCTGACCATCGCCTCGGGCGCCGATCCGCATAGCGTCAATCGCTTCGGCGGCACGCCGCTGCTGCCGTCGAGCGAGAAGGGGTTTCTGCGCGCGGTCCGGGTGTGCCTGGCAGCCGGCATCCCGGTGGACCGCGCCAATGATCTCGGCTGGTCGGCGCTGCTGGAAACCGTGATCCTCGGCGATGGCGGCCGGCTCTATGGCGACGTGGTCGAAGCGCTGGTCGGGGCGGGCGCCGACCCGCATCTCAGGGATCGGGACGGCAAGTCCTCGCTGGAGCATGCGCAGGCCCTCGGTCAGGAGCGCGTGCTGGCGATCTTCAGGGGCGAGGGCGCCGCGGCCGGCCCGGGCGCGGCCGTGATCCGGCAGGCGAAACAGGCCGAGAAGGCGGAGCGCTACGAGGAGGCGCTGGCCATCATCGCAGCCGCGCTGGCGCAGCATCCTGCCGATGCCGATCTCACCTATTACAAGGGCTATTATCTCCATGAGCTCGGGCGCCACGAAGAGGCGATCCGCACCTTCGAGACGGTGCTGGCCTCGAGCCCTGACGAGGTCGAGTTCCATTTCTACATCGCCTATGCCTATCGGGCGATGAGGCAGCCGGAAGCCGCGCTGGCGGCCTTCGATGCGGGCGTGGCGAAGAAGCCCGAAGCCCCGTTCCTGCGCTATCACAAGTCGAATTATCTGCGGGAACTCGGTCGCCACGAGGCCGCCGTCGCCGTGATGGACGAGCTGCTCGCGCGCGATCCCGGCCGCTACGATTTCGCCTTTCACAAGGGCAACAGCCTGCGCTCGCTCGGCCGGCACGAGGAGGCGATCGCGGCGATCGAGATCGCGATCGCCTCCGACCCCGGCAATCCGCTCTATCGCCGGCACAAGGCGCAGTCGCTCAAGCTGCTCGGGCGCGAGGCTTGAGGCCCCGCGCCGTCGCTTGTGACCCGGATCGATTCGTCAGGCGATCGGCCGGGTCAGCTCGCCGTGGCGGGCGACGATCTTGCCGCGCTTGACGACCGTGCGGTCGGCCGGGCGCTCGACGATCGCTTCGCAGATGGTCTCGCCGGGCAGGATCACGAAATCGGCGGTGCAGCCGACCTCAAGACCGTAGTTCTCGATGCCCATCACCTTGGCGCCCTGATAGGTGCAGACGTCGAGCGCCAGCTCCATCTCCTCGTCACGGCGGAAATTGTTGCGCAGGCCGACCAGCGTCGCGCGCTCCAGCATGTCGCCCATGCCATAGGGGTTCCAGCTGTCGCGCACGCCGTCCGAGCCGCCGGCGATGACGATTCCGGCCTTGAGGCAGGCCATGACCGCGGGGGCCGGTGAACTCGCCGGCGCGGTGGTGACCAGCGCGATGCGCTCCTTCGCGAGATCGTCGATCAGCCGGCGGGCATGGTCGATATCGGGCATGCCCAGGCAGAAGGCATGGCTGATCGCAACCTTGCCCTGCATGCCCATTGCGCGCACTCGCTCGAGGATGAGGTCCATCGAGAAGGCGCCCATCTCGCCTCGCTCGTGCAGATGGATGTCGAGCGGGCGGCCGTATTTCTCGGCGAGGCCGAAGATCGCGTCGAGATGGCCCTTCGGATCGCGGTCGACCGCGCAGGGATCGAGACCGCCGACGATTTCGGCGCCGAGCGCCATCGCCCGGTCGACCAGTTCCAGCGTACCGGGCCGGATCAGCAGGCCGGACTGCGCGAAGGCGACGATCTCGACGTCGATCACATCCTTGAGCCGCTCGCGCATGGCCATGACGCCCTCGATGCCGGCGATGCCGGTCTCGGTGTCGATGTCGACATGGCTGCGGATATGGGTGGTGCCCAGCTTGACCATCTGGGCGACGAGCCGGCCAGACTGGCGGTCGGCGTCGATGCCGAATTCGCGGCGGTTGCGGCGCTCGGTCTCGATCTTGTCGATCAAGGCGGGGCCGGCGGTGTGCTTGTGCCAGCCCATGCCCCAGAAGCTCTTGTCGAGATGGGTATGCGCCTCGACCAGACCGGGAATCATCAGGCGGCCGCCGGCATCGAAACTCGCGTCGCACCCGGTCGCGCCGGCGCCGATCGCGGCGATGCGCCCGTCACGGACCAGCACATCCGTCGACGCGCCGCCGGCCGGGCGGACATTCCGGATCAAGAGGGTATCAGTCACGAGGCGTCTCCTTCTTCCAGACCGGCCTGTGCCGGTTTCTCAACGTCGATGACGGCTTTGGCCTGTCGGATCATAGGGCCTGCATGCCGCAGCCGTCGGGATAAATGTGCCGTGCCGGTGTCGCCCGGCGGGAGCGGCCCTGAAGCGGGCGGCGACAGGGCGTTCAGATACGGCGGCGCGGGATCGCCGTCGCATAGGTGTTGAGCGAGAGCAGGTGACGGTCGGCGCGCTGGAGGGCGGCGAGCGCCGCCGTGCGGTCCTTGTTGGCGAGCAGGCCGCAGAGCACCTCGGAGATCGCGAGCGCCGGCGCCAGCGTATGGAAGAAGCTCTGGCTCTCGGTCGAGCAGAGAATCGCCAGATCGGCGATGCCGACCAGCGGCGAAACCTCGCTATCGGTGATCGCGATGACGCCGAGGCCCTTCTCCCGCGCGAGCTGCGCCAGTTCGAGGCTGTGCAGAGCATAAGGGTTGATCGAGATGGCGAGCAGGACGTCTTCCGCCCCGGCCCGGATCAGCCCGTCGCCGACCGTATCGGCCGGGCCGTCGAGATGGACAGTCTTCTCGCCGAGCAGGGTCATCACGTAATGGAAATGCCAGGCCACCGAATGGCATGAACGCAGGCCGAGCACGTAGATCCGGCGGGCCTGTGCGAGGCGATCGGCGGCAGTGGCGAGGCGCTCCAGCGAGGCCGGCTCCGTCAGGCGCGCGATCTGGGCGGCGAGGCCCTGCAGCATGCGGCGCGACAATTGCGCGGCCGCCATGTCCTGCTCGCTGTCGTCGTTCTGCATCGCGCGCGCCGCGAAGCCATCGACGCGGAAGCGGATCGCCTCGGCATGATGGGCGCGGATATCGTCATAGCCGGCAAGCCCGAGGAACTTGGCGAGCCGCGTCATCGTCGAGGGCTGCACGCCGGCATTGCGCGCGAGTTCGCGCATCGAGACCAGCGCCACCTCCTGCGGGTGTTCGATGATGTAGCGCGCCGCCTGCCGCAATTGCGGGGACATGCCCTCGAAGAGGCTGACGATGCGCTCGCGCAAGGGATCGGCCTGCAACATTTGAATCGCGCCCTTCTCTGTCCGATCGCGACCATTCCCGCGCGGCGGACGGATTTCAAACGGTTTCTCGGCTTTCCCTCAGGCTTGAGGGCGTTGCAACAGCGCGTTTCGCTGAAACAGTTTAAGACTCAATCGTATCTTATTTGTATCATATAAAACAAATGTTGCATTCCTTCATTGAGCATGTCATGAGGCTGCGCGCCGCGGCGCTCTGTCCGCGCCAGTCCGGGAATGCCGAGATGACCAGGATTCTCCATCGCTCGATCGGCGGCCGCCTGCCGCAAGCCGCTGCGGGGCAGGGCATCTTCATCACCGACAACGATGGTCGCAGCTATATCGACGGCTCGGGTGGCGCAGCCGTTTCCTGCCTCGGCCACGGCCATCCCGAGGTCATGGCCGCGATGCGCGCGCAGATGGACCGGATCGCCTACGCGCACACCTCCTTCTTCACCACCGATGTCGCCGAGGAGCTGGCCGAGCGGCTGGTCGGCCTGGCGCCGGAGGGGCTCGACTACGTCTATCTCGTCTCCGGCGGCTCGGAGGCCGTCGAGGCCGCGATGAAGATGGCGCGGCAGTATTTCGTCGAGATCGGCCAGCCGCAGCGCCGGCATTTCATCGCGCGCCGGCAGAGCTATCACGGCAACACGCTGGGAGCGCTGGCGGCCGGCGGCAATGCCTGGCGGCGGGCGCAGTTCCAGCCGATCCTGCCCGAGACCCACCATGTCTCGCCCTGCTACGCCTATCGCGACCAGAGGGACGGCGAGACGCCGGAAGCCTATGCAGCCCGGTTGGCAGACGAGCTGGAGGCCAAGATCCTGGAGCTCGGCGCGGACGAGGTCATCGCCTTCATCGCCGAGCCAGTGGTCGGCGCGACGCTCGGCGCCGTTGGCCCGGTCGCGGATTACTTCACCCGCATCCGCAGCATCTGCGACAAATACGGCGTGCTGCTGATCCTCGACGAGGTGATGTGCGGCATGGGCCGCACCGGCACGATGTTCGCCTGTGAGCAGGAGGGCATCTCGCCCGACCTCGTCACCATCGCCAAGGGGCTCGGCGGTGGCTATCAGCCGATCGGCGCGGTGCTGCTCTCCGACAGGATCTACCGCGCCTTCGCCGAGGGCTCCGGCCTGTTCCAGCACGGCCACACCTATATCTGCCATCCGATGGCTGCGGCGGCGGCGCTCAAGGTTGTCGAACTGATCTCGCAGCCGGAGATGCTGGCGAATGTCCGCCTGATGGGCGAGCGCCTCCAGGCCGGGCTCGACGCGCGGCTCGGCCAGCATGCTCATGTCGGCGATATCCGTGGACGCGGCCTGTTCCGCGGTATCGAGATCGTCGCCGACAAGGAGACGAAGACGCCCTTCGACCCGGCGCTGAAGATGCATGCCCGGATCAAGAAGGAGGCGATGGCGCGCGGCCTGCTCTGCTACCCGATGGGCGGCACCATCGACGGCCGGATCGGCGACCATGTCCTGCTGGCACCGCCCTACATCATCCGTCCGGAAGAGATCGACCAGATCGTCGAGCGCATCGGCGGCGCGATCGACGCGGCGGTCAGGAGCTGACGGTCGCCATGGCAGCACGCATCGCCTTCGCCGGCTTCAATCTCGAATCGGTCACGGCCGTTCCGCAGATCGTGGAGCTGGCGGAGTTCGAGCGCGTCTGCGTACGGGGCGCGAAGCTGACGGAGCGGTTCCGCGGCACCAATACAGTGCCCGGCGGCTGCCTGAAGATCTGCGAGGCGGAAGGGGCGGAGTTCGTGCCGCTGTTCCACACGCTGCTCGGTGCGCTCGGGCCGACGGCGGACGCGGCAGTCGCGCATTACACCAGCGAGATCATCTCCGGGCTCGCCCGCAGCGAGCCGCTCGACGGCGTCATCCTGTTCCTGCACGGCGCCTGCTGGGCGGCGGGTTACGCTGATGTCGAGCGTCATGTCATCGATACCGTGCGCGCAGCTTTCCCGGCGCTGCCGATCGCGGTCGCACTCGACTATCACGGCAATATCGATCGCGAGACCTTGCGCGGCGCCGATATTGCCGTCGCCTATCGCCACTCCCCGCATATCGACATGGGCGAGACCGGCGAGCGCGCGGCGCGTGCGTTGCTCAGGCTATTGCGCGAGGGGCGCCGGCCCGGCCTCGCGGTGGCGCGGCCCGATGTCGTCATTCCCTCGATCATGTCGGCGACGGCGCTGGAGCCGCTGGCCTCGATCATCGCCGAGGCGCGCGCTGCCGAGCAGGCCGGCGATTGCGACATCTCGGTCATGGCCGGTTTCTCCTATGCCGACAGCGCCAACACCGGCATGTCGGTGATCTGCCTCGACTGGGACGGGCAGGACGCGGCAGAAGCCAAGGCACAGGCCTTTTCGGACCGGTTGCGCGCGGCGCGGAAAGCCATCGCCAATGCGATTCCGATCCTGAGCGTCGAAGAGGCGCTGGCCGATGTCGCGCGGAAGCCGGCGACGGGCCGGCCGATCGTGTTGCTCGAGCATGCCGACCGGATGAACGACTCGACCCATCTGCTGCGGGCGCTGCTCAAGCGGGATGTCGGGCGGGTCAACGTGCCGTTCCTGCTCGATCCCGAGACGGCCGCTCAGGCCCACGCGGCAGGCGAGGGCGCCGATATCACGGTCGCGCTTGCCGGCAAGACCGCGCCGGAGACCGGCGGGCCGGTCGAGGCCGTGGCGCGGGTGCTCTGGTCGGGGCCGAAATCCTTCAACGTCTCCGGGCGCTACCAGCGCGGCAGCTTCGTCGATCTCGGACTGACGGCGCTCATCCAGATCGGTGCGATCCGGGTCTCCGTGGTCTCGCATTTCGCCTTCGCGGTCGATGGCGATCCGTTCTTCATCTTCGGCGAGAAGCCGGAGGATTACGACGTCATCCTGCTGCGCTCGAAGACGCATTTTCGCGACTATTACGAGCCGATGGCCGACCGGATTCTCGTGGTCGACACGCCCGATCTCGGCCCCGCCGATGTGCGGCTTATCCCGTACCGCCAGCTCTATGCGGCCAGGGCCTATCCGTGGAGCGAGGCTCCCGCCTGACGACGCCCACCAACCCAAGCAACCAAAAACAAGGGGATGACAATGAGTTTTCGGTTCAAGACTTTCGGGGCTGCCGCGCTGCTCGCGGGCTCCCTCTCTGCCATGCCGGCCCTGGCCGAGACGACGCTCAATGTCGTGATGCAGGCGCCGCTCAGGACGCTCGACCCGATCCTGAGCACCGCCCAGATCGTGCGCACCCATGGCTTCATGGTGTTCGACACGCTGCTCGGCATGGACGCCAAATACAATCCGCAGCCGCAGATGGCCGACTACGCCGTCTCGGCCGACAAGCTGACCTATACGCTGACGCTGCGCGACGGGCTGAAATGGCATGACGGCACGCCGGTCACGGCCGCCGATTGCGTGGCCTCGCTGAAGCGCTGGGGCGAGAATGACGGCGCCGCCCGCACCATGATGGCGCATGTCGCCTCGATCGAGGCGACCTCCGACAAGGTGCTGGTGATCAAGCTGGCGAAGCCCTTCGGGCAGGTGCTGGATCTGCTGGCCAAGCCTTCGCCGGTGCCGCCCTTCATGATGCCGAAGCGCCTCGCCGAGACGCCGGCGGGCAAGCAGGTCACCGAGATGATCGGCTCCGGCCCGTTCCGCTTCGTCGCGGAGCAGTACCGGCCGGGCGACCAGGCCGTCTACGTCAAGAACAAGGACTACAAGCCGCGCTCCGAGCCGATGAGCTGGACCGCCGGCGGCAAGGTGATCAATGTCGACAAGGTCGTGTGGAAGGCGATGCCGGACATGCAGACCTCGATCAATGCGCTGCAATCCGGCGATGTCGACCTGATCGAGCAGGTGACGATCGACCTGCTGCCGCTGCTGAAGGCCAATGACGAGATCAAGACCGGCGCGATCAACGCGCTGGGCAGCCAGGTCACCGGTCGCTTCAACCATCGCCTGCCGCCCTTCGACAATCCGAAGGTCCGCCAGGCCGCGATGTACGCGCTGGATCAGGACCAGCTGATGCAGACCGCGATCGGCGACAGCCAGTATTACAAGCTCTGCGCCTCGGTCTATGGCTGCGACGTGCCGCTCGCCTCCGATGCCGGCTCCGAATACCTGAAGGGCAGCGCCAAGGAGCGCATGGCCAAGGCCAAGGAACTGCTCAAGGCCTCCGGCTATGACGGCACCCCGGTGCTGATGATGCAGCCGACCGACCTGACGATCCTCTCGACCCAGCCGATCGTCGCGGCCGAGCGTCTGCGCGAGGCCGGCTTCAAGGTCGATGTCGCCTCGATGGACTGGGCCACGCTGCAGTCGCGCAAGAACGGCTGGCAGCCGGTGGCGCAGGGCGGCTGGAACTTCTTCTTCACCTATTGGGGTGTGTCCGGCATCTGGAACCCGACCGTGCATGCGCTGCTCGACGGCTCGGGCTCGGATACCGCCTGGGCGGGCTGGCCGAAAAGCGCCCGTGTCGAGGAATTGCGCACCGCCTATAACGCCGCAACGTCCCTTGATGAGCAGAAGAAGATCGCCCGGGAGATCCAGCAGATCGCCTTCGACGAGGGCTTCTACTTCAATGCCGGCGAGTTCCAGTCCGTCGCGGCCTGGAATGCCAAGCTGAAGAATCTCCAGCCCGGCCCGATCACCCTGTTCTGGGGCGTCACCAAGTAACGCCGAAGCGCCGGGCGGCGGCGATCCGCCGCCCGGCCTGACCGGCCCGGTTTCCGGCATCGTCCATCGGGCGGATGCCCAGGCGCGTGGAGAGCTTCATGGCTTCCTATTTCCTGCGCAGGCTCATGATGGCGATCCCCGTCATGTTCTTCGTGGCGCTGTTCGTCTTCCTGCTGCTGCGCTTGACGCCGGGCGATCCGGCCCAGGCCATCGCCGGCGACCAGGCGACGCCCGCCCAGCTTGCGGCCATCCGCGAGAATCTCGGTCTCGACAAGCCGATCGCCGGCCAGTTCGTCGCGTGGATCGCCAATATGACGCAAGGCGATTTCGGCTCCTCGCTGATCTCGCAGCGCCCGGTGCTGGAGATGATCGGCCAGCGCATCGGCCCGACGCTGGCGCTCGCGATCATGGCGATGATCTTCACGGTGGTGATCTCGCTGCCGCTCGGCGTGCTCGCCGCCTGGCGTCATGGCGGCATGGTCGACCGCTTCGTGATGGCGCTCTCGGTCGTCGGCTTTTCCGTGCCGATCTTCGTGATCGGCTACGTGCTGATCGCGGTCTTCGCGGTCAACCTGAAATGGTTCCCGGTGCAGGGCTACAAGGCGCTGGCCGATGGCTTCGGCCCGTTCTTCCACCGCATCCTGATGCCAGGGCTGGCGCTTTCCTTCTTCTATATCGCGCTGGTCTCGCGGATGACGCGCGCCTCGATGCTGGAGGTGCTGCGCGAGGACTATGTCCGCACCGCCCGCGCCAAGGGGCTGGGCGAGCGGATCGTGCTGTTCCGCCACGCGCTGCGCAACGCCGCGATCCCGATCCTGACCGTGGTCGGCACCGGCTTCGCCATGATGGTCTCCGGCGTCGTCGTCACCGAGACCGTGTTCAACATCCCCGGTCTCGGGCGGCTCGTGGTCGATGGCGTGCTCGCCCGCGACTATCCGCTGATCCAGGCGATCATCCTGCTGACGGCCGGCACCTATGTGCTGATCAACCTGCTGATTGACCTCTCCTATGCCCTGACCGACCCGAGGATCCGCTACCAATGAGCGCTTCGTCGAATCCCGCGCAGGGCGCGCTGCCGCGCCGCCGCCTGCTCGACAATCCGCCGCACTGGACCACGGCGCTCGCCGTCATCGTCCTCGTCGCCGTGATCGTGATGGCGGTGTTCGCGCCGCTGCTCGCAAATTTCGAGCCTACCAGGCTCAACGCCGCGATGCGGCTGAAGCCGGCCTCGGACATCTATTGGCTGGGCACGGACTCGTTCGGCCGCGACCTCTATTCGCGCGTGGTCTATGGCGCGCGGGTCTCGCTGCTGGTCGGCGCCGGCGTCGCGATCGGCGCCATCGTGATCGGGCTGCCGCTCGGCCTGATCGCCGGCTGGTATCGCAGCATCGACGGCGTGCTGATGCGGATGATGGACGGGCTGATGGCCATTCCCGGCATCCTACTCGCGATCGCCATCGTCGCGCTGGTCCGCGGCGGGCTTCTCACCGTGATCATCGCGATCATGATCCCGGCAATCCCGCAGGTGGTGCGCCTCGTCCGGGCGCGGGTCATCGCGGCGCGCGAGGAGACCTATGTCGACGCCGCCGTGCTGCTTGGCACCCGCCCGGGCAAGCTGATCCGCAAGCATCTGCTGCCCACCACGATCGCGCCGCTGATCGTGCAGGGCACCTATATGTACGCCTCCGCCATCCTGACCGAGGCGGCGCTCTCCTTCCTCGGTGTCGGCATCGGCACGGAGGTTCCGAGCTGGGGCAACATCATGGCCGAGGGGCGGCTCTATTTCGCGATCAATCCCTGGCTGGTGTTCTGGCCGGCGATCGTGCTGTCGCTCTGCATTCTTTCGATCAACCTGCTCGGCGACGCGCTGCGCGACCGGCTCGATCCGAAGATGCAGGGGAGGGCTCCGTGATGGCGACCGCCGCGACCCAGCCCGTCCTCTCAGTCCGCGACCTCAAGGTCGCGACGCGGGGGCGCCAGCCCAGCGATATCCTGAAGGGCATCAGCTTCGACATCCATCCCGGCGAGACGCTCTGCCTCGTCGGCGAATCCGGCTCCGGCAAGTCCGTGACCTCGCTGGTCGCGATGGACCTGCTGCCGCGCGACGAATTGCGCGCGACCGCCGGGACTGTCAGGCTCAATGGCGAGGATATTCTCACCGCGACGCCGGCCCGGACCAAGGCGCTGCGCGGCGCCGAGATGGCGATGATCTTCCAGGAGCCGATGACGGCGCTGAACCCGGTTCTGACGATCGGCCTGCAGATGGACGAGGTCTACTGGGCGCACACGAAGATGCGTCCAAAGGAGCGTCGCGAGGCCGCAATCGCTGCCTTCGAGGCGGTGCATCTGCCCGATCCCCAGCGGATCTATGACAGCTATCCGCATCAACTCTCCGGCGGGCAGCGCCAGCGCGTGATGATTGCGATGGCGCTCGCCTTGAAGCCGAAACTGCTGATCGCCGACGAGCCGACGACGGCGCTCGACGTCACCACGCAGAAGCAGATCCTCAGCCTGATCCGCGAATTGCAGGAGGAGCAGAACACCGCCGTCCTGTTCATCACCCATGACATGGGCGTGGTCGTCGACATCGCCGACCGGGTCTGCGTGATGCGCCGCGGCGAGATCGTCGAGACCGGCCCGGTCGAGCAGGTGCTGAGCCAGCCGCGCGAGGACTACACGCGCGATCTGCTGCAATCCGTGCCGTCGCTGACGCCGCGCGCGCCGCGCGCTTCGTCTGGCGGTGAAACGGTGCTGGAGATCAACAATCTCGAGAAGACCTTCAGCTTCGGCTCGCTGCTGGGGAAGCTGATGGGGCGCGAGAGCCGCAGCGTGCGGGCGGTGAAGGATGTCAGCTTCGAGCTGGCGCGGGGGCGCACGCTCGGCATCGTCGGCGAAAGCGGTTCGGGCAAATCGACGGTGGCGCGCTGCCTGATGCGGCTGGAACACCCGACGGGCGGCGAGATCCGCGTCAACGGACAAGACATCGCCAACCTGCAAGGCCAGCAGGCGCTGGCCCCGGCGCGCCGGCGCGTGCAGATGGTGTTCCAGGACCCGAACCGCTCGCTCAACCCGCGCCTGCGCATCGGCGAGAGCCTGATCGAGGGACCGCTCAATCTCGGCGAGAACCGCGAGACCGCCCTGAAGCGTGCGGGCGAATTGATGGAGGTGGTCGGCCTGCCCAGCACCAGCCTCGAACGCTTCCCGCACCAGTTCTCCGGCGGCCAGCGCCAGCGCATCGCCATCGCGCGCGCCCTGATGATGGAGCCGGAGGTGATCGTCGCGGACGAGGCGGTCTCGGCGCTCGACGTCTCCGTGCAGGCGCAGGTGCTGGCGCTGCTGGCCGAGATCCAGGAGCGGCGCAATCTCGCCGTGCTGTTCATCACCCATGATTTGCGTGTGGCCGCGCAGATCTGCGACGAGGTGATGGTGATGCAGCGTGGCAGCGTCGTCGAGATGGGGCCGGCCGCCGAGGTTCTGGGCCAGCCGCGTCACGAGTATACCCGTGCCCTGATCAGCGCCGCACCGGGGCGGGACTGGGATTTCGCGGCCGGGCGCCGCATCGCCGGAGCTACAACATGATTTCCGCCAGCCTCGTCCAGATGGACGTCCAGTCCCTGGCGCCGGCCGAGAATTTCCGGCGCATTCACGACTTCGTTGCAGCGGAGGCGGCAAAGGGCGTCCAGCTCATCCTGTTCCCGGAGCTGGCGAACACGGGCTATGTCGAGCCGCTGGTGCCGGGCGGCGCTGTCGTCAGCGATGTCCCGCATTTCGGGGCTGCGCTCTACGAGGCCTGCGCTGCGCCGGATGGCGACGAGGTCAAGGCGCTCGTTGCGCTCGCCGCGAGGCATCGCGTGCATCTCGTCATCGGGCTCGGCCTGCGCGATGCCTTACGTGCCGGGGTGATGCGCAATGCCTCGCTGCTGATCGGGCCGGAGGGTGTGGTCGGCGACTACACCAAGATCCACCAGTGGCAGAACGAGAAGCTGTTTTTCAGCGGCGGCGACAGCATCGACACCTATCCTGTCTTCGGGACACGGCTCGGCATGCAGGTCTGCTACGATATCCGCTTCCCCGAGATCACCCGCATCCTTGCGCTTCAGGGCGCGAGCATCGTGACCTCGGTCTGGGCCTCCTTCGGGGCGGAGACTGCGCCGGTGACGGACGAGGGCCTCTTTATCCACCGCGCTTACACGCGGGCGACCGAGAACGGCGTCTTCTTCCTGAGCTGCAACCGCAGCGGCAGCCGCGGCGGGCAGCGCTTCTTCGGCCGCTCCTGCGCGGTGGCACCGGATGGCCGCGTGCTTGGCGCGCTCGGCCATGATCGCGAGGACGTGCTGCGGGTCGAGATCGACCTCGCCGAGGTCGCGCGCTATCGCAGCTTCACGGGCATCTGGGCCGACCGGGCGCCTGCTCTCTACGCCAAATATCTCACGCCCTGATCCTCACGAGACCTCCGATGACGATTTCTCCCTGCCCGCCGATCAGCGATGCCGACTGGCCCGAAGCGATCGCCGAGATGAAGACCGGCTTTGCCGGCGCGCTCAATGTCTACCGGACGATGGCGCATCACCCGGCCCTGCTGAAGGCCTGGGGCCCCTTGCGGCAGCACATCGTCAAGGACAGCGCGCTCGGGCCGGTGCGCTCGGAAGTCGTGATCCTGCGCGCGGCGCACCGCATGGGCTCGCCTTATGAATGGGCGCATCATGTCAGCCGGGCGCGGGTGCTGGGAATGAGCGATGCCCGCATCGCTGCTTTGCGCGGGAGCCCTGAAGGTGAGGACGGGCTGATCGTCCGGGCGGTCGATGCGCTCTTCGACGACAGGCGCCTGTCGCTCTCCCTCGAAGCCGAGCTTGCCGCGGCGGTCGGGCGCGAGGCGGTGTTCGACCTGATCGCGACGGTCGGCTTCTATTCGGTGCTCGGCTATATGCTGATGACCTACGAGACGCCGATCGATGAGGCGATTGCGGCCGAGATGACCGAGAAGCCGCTGGGCACTGTCTAGCCGCCGATTTGGAGAAGTCGCCGGGCATCGTGTAACCCCGCCTGACCGGGCCGATGGCGAGTGCCCGGACGCAAGACGGGAAAGACATGTCCGACGACGATTACATCTATGACGAAGCGACCGGGGAATGGCGCCCGGCCTCGGAAGTGAAGCAGGCGGCCGCTGCTGCCGCCGCTCCGGTGGTGCGCGATGCCGCCGGCAATGTGCTGGCCGACGGCGATTCCGTCGTTCTGGTCAAGGACCTCAAGGTGAAGGGCGCCAACCAGACCCTGAAGCAGGGCACGGTGATCCGTTCGATCCGCCTGACGGAGAATGTCGAGGAAATCGACTGCCGCCACGACACGATCAAGGGCCTCGTGCTGCGGACGGAGTTCGTCCGCAAGCGTTGAGTTTTCGGGTCCGCGCCTACCAGAGGCGCGGCCCCTCCATCGTCGAGACATGGGCTGAGACCACCTTCCAGCCCAGTTCGGGAAAGCGCACCCAGCTCTGGCTCTGCCGGCCGATGACGTCGCGCCCGCGCACCTTGAACTCGAGGTTCACGGTGGCGATGTCGCGGCCCAGCGTCAGGATCTCCAGCCGAATCCGTTTCTCCTTGATGCCCGGCCCCGGCGGACGGGCGACGCGGTGGCCATGGATCTCCTGAAAGCCATAGCCGTTCTCGTGCAACGCGTAGCGGATCGTGTAGGGGCTGTTCCAGAAGGCGGCGTCCAGCACGTCGACATTCTTGTCGATCAGCGCCTGCTCGTAGGCCTCGAACCGGGCGCTGATCTCGGCCACGACTTCAGGGATGTTCGGGGTCAGGTCGGTCATGATGATGCGGCCTCCATGGCCTGTGCGACGGCGATGAGGCTGGCATCCGTGCCGCGTCCGCCGATGATGGACAAGCCGACGGGCGCGCCGTCGACAAGGGCGCCGGGCAGGTTGACCTGTGGGTGACCGGTCAGCCCTCCTTGCGCGCAGAGGCTGGTAATGCGGTCGCGCATCGGCCTGAGTGCCGGCATCGGCAGGCCGCGCAAGGGCGCGGGGAAGGGCGTGGTCGGCAGGCACAGGATCGTGCCCGATGGCAGCAGGTAGCGCAGTCTTGCGCGGGCTTCTTCGCGCATCAGCGCGGCCCAGTTCTGCTCGGCGACCGGGACCTGCGAGCCTGCGATCAGGCCGGCCGCGACGCTGAAGGCCATGCGCGGATTGTCCCGCTCGATCCAGGGGCGGAAGGTCTGCCAGGCCTCGACCGGCTGCAGGCTGCGCTGTGCCCGCGCCCAGACGGACAGGCCCTGCGGCGCCATGATCTCGTCGTGCGGCGCGGTGCCGAGCACGCGAGCGAGCCGCGCGACCATCGGTTGCAGTGCGGCTGCGACTTCGAGGTCGGCGAAGCCGAAGGCGTCGACGGCGACCAGCAATTTGGTCGGTAGCGGGCCGGGTGCCTCGCCGAGCAGCACCGTGCCGATGCGGGCGAAGGTCGCAGCGTCGCGCGTGAACCAGCCGGCTGTGTCCGAGCTCGGAGCCTGCGGCATCAGCCCGGTCAGGTCGAGCCGGCCATGGGTCGGGCGGATGCTGTAGAGCCCGCAGAAGCTGCCGGGCACGCGCATCGAGCCGCCGGTATCGGTACCCAATGCGGTGTCGCAGAGCCCGGCGGCGACGGCCGCGGCCGAGCCGGAGGAGGAGCCGCCCGGCACGCGGTCAGGCGCGGCGGTGTTCAGCGGCGTGCCGTCGAAGGCGTTCTCGCCGAGGATGCCGAGCGAGACCTCGTCGGTGATGGTCTTGCCGACGAACTCGGCGCCGGCATCGAGCAGGGTCTGCACCGCCCAGGCATGGCACTCCGGGACGGGATTGGCTTTGGCCCAGTCATGGTTGCCGCCGCCGGTCGGTGTACCCGCGACGTCGAACAGGTCCTTGACGGCGAAGGTCAGTCCGGCGAGCGGCCCGCCTTCCCGGCCGGGGATGCGGATGCGCGGGCCGGGCACGAAGGCGTTGACGCGATCCTCCATCACGGCCTCGGCGATCGTGTTTCGCCCAGGGAGGTCGGTCGGGTCGGCATCGGCACGGCTTTTTATCCTTCGTGACGGTCGGTCTGTCGTTCGGGTGGCAGCCTAAGCAGGTTTGCCGCCGCTGCAAACGACAGCGTGCCGGCTTGCCACGCTATCGGTCATCGGGAACCTTTTACGGTCTGCGCCATCCGATGCGGCGAGGAGGACAGATCATGCCATCCATTCCGACGGTCGCACGCGATGCCGGTTCCGCCTCGGCTGATGATCTCGATCTCGCCCGTCGTGCGAGCACGGGCGATCCTCAGGCCTTCCGCACGATCATGACGACGCATAACCAGGCGCTCTATCGCATCGCGCGGGCGGTGATCCGCAATGACAGCGAGGCCGAGGATGTGGTGCAGGAGGCCTATGTCCGGGCCTTCAGCCACCTCGACAGCTTCCGTGGCGAGGCGACGCTTTCGACCTGGTTGTCGCGCATCACCCTCAACGAGGCGCTGGGCCGCCTGCGCCGGAAGAAGCGGGCGGACAAGGCATTGCGCGCCGAGGACCCGGGCGTTCCCGCGCAGATCATCCCCTTTCCCGGCAGCAGCAGCGGCGACGATCCGGAGCGAATGATGGCGCAGCGGCAGATCCTGCAACTGGTCGAACGCGCGACCGACAACCTCCCCGACGTCTATCGCGGCGTGTTCATGGCGCGAGTGATCGAGGGGCGCAGCGTCGAGGAAACCGCGGAACTCCTCGATATCCGGGCGGAGACGGTCAAGACCCGGCTGTACCGGGCGCGGCTTTTGGTGCGCAAGGAGCTGGAACAGCAGATCGGCCCGGTGCTGCTCGATGCCTTCCCCTTCGCGGGCCGGCGCTGCGAACGCCTGACCGCTGCCGTGATGCAAAGACTTGGTATTCCCACCTGAAATTCTGGGAACGTTTTGGCCGCGCCGGCATCCAATAAGGGTCGATGAAACAAACGGTTCGGGCTCGCTCTTGCGGCCCGGAGAAGGAGGATTCATGTCTGTTCGCACGTATAGCTTCGCGCTTGCTCTCGCATTGCTGGGAGTGGCGACCGCAGCGCAGGCTGCCGACAAGCCGACCGACCCGCAGATCGCCCATATCGCCTATACGGCGGGCGCGATCGACGTCGCAGCGGCCAAGCAGGCCATCGTGAAATCGCGGAACAAGGTGGTCGTGTCCTTCGCCAAGGACATGCTGCGCGACCACGAGGCCGTCAACAAGCAGGCGCTCGCCCTTGTCGCCAAGCTGAAGGTCAAGCCGGAGGACAATGCGACCAGCCGTTCCCTCTCCGATGCTGCCGGCAAGACCAAGGCATCGCTCGCCAAGTTGCGCGGCAAGGCCTTCGACAAGGCCTATGTCGCCAACGAGGTCGCCTTCCACCAACAGGTGAATGGGGCTTTGCAGACCCTGCTGATCCCGTCGGCGAGCAATGCCGAGCTCAAGGGCCTGCTCGAAACCGGCCTGAAGATCTTCCAGGGCCATGAGCAGCATGCGGTGCATGTCGCCGCCGAGCTGCAATAGAGCACTGCCATGGGCGTGGCGCGATATCTGCCGGCGGTCGCGGCCGTGATACTGGCGGCTGCTGCCGTCCCGGCGCGGGCGGAGACCATTCAGGTGATCGTTGACAAGCTGGTCTTCACCCCGGCGGAGGTCAGTGCGAAGGTCGGCGACACCGTTGAATGGGTCAACCGGGACATCCTCGCCCATACCGCCACGGTGAAGGGCGGGATGGAGGTGATGATCCCCGCGAAGAAGACCGGCCGGCTGACGCTCCAGAAGGCCGAAGCGATGGAGTATTACTGCCGCTTCCACCCCAACATGAGGGGCCGCATCACCGTCTCGGCTCCGTGACGGGGTGCGGGTTCAGGGCGCGCTTCGGGCGATGGGAGGCCGGAGCGCGCCCTGTTCCTGCGCGATCAGGAACTTTTCCTGAGCCTCGGTCTCGACGGAGGCCGCATCATGCCCGCGGCGGATCTGCGCGATCGCGTCGGCTGCGTCGGCCCCGTTTTCGACCAGCAGCAGCGCGGCGATGGTGCCGGTGCGGCCGAGGCCGGCGCGGCAATGGATCGCCCAGCTCTCGCCTTCGCGCAGGCGGCGCGGCAGGTCGAGCTCGCGCCAGCCTGCCATGAAGGTCGCATCCGGCACGCCGTAATCGGGGATGGCGAGATGAGCCCATTCCAGCCCGGCTGCCCGGACAGCGGCGGCGAAGCCGACGATGCCACCCGGAAATTCCTGTGCTTCGACGAGGCTGAGCAGGCCGGTTGCGCCCAATCCCGCCAGACGCGACAGATCCTCCGCCAGGGCAGTCTGCGATGCGGCGTCATCCGACGTCTCTTGCCGCCGGCCGGGACAGGGGCCGAGCAGGAGCGCGCCGGCGAAGCCGGGGAGGTCGAGACGGGAAATGGAAGGCGCCGGGCTGTGCAAGCAATCCTCCAAATGGCGGAAGGGCCGGGTACTCTACCTGTCGCATCGTCTTTGCACGAGCCGATGGACAGCGTGCGGCTTGTCGCGATGGGATGCGAAACGCCGGGAAGAATCGGGGCGGCGTTCAGCGGAGTGGAACAGGGGCCGGTCTATTCCGCGACATCATAAACAATGCGCTTCGAATGCATTGGCCAGCGGCTGTTCGCGCGTGCCATCCTCGCCGGATCAGGGGAGCGTTGCGGCGCTCCGGTTCGACGGAGCCCGACGTGCCAGACGATTACAGCACCCTCTACGAGGCGGTTGAGCCCTATCGGTCCTTGCGCCTGCCGGTTGGTGACGGACATGAACTCCATGTCGATCTCAGCGGCAATCCCGATGGCATCCCCGTGGTGTTCCTGCATGGCGGACCCGGCGGTGGCACCAAGCCGGCGCAGCGCAAGACCTTCGACCCGTCCGCCTTCCGGATCGTGACCTTCGACCAGCGCGGGGCGGGGCGCTCCAGCCCTCTGGCGGAGCTCGCGGGCAATACCACGCAGGCGCTGATCGCCGATCTCGAACGGATTCGGGAGCATCTCGGCATCGAGCGCTGGCTCGTCACCGGCGGTTCCTGGGGCAGTTGCCTCGGCCTCGCCTATGGCCAGGCCCATCCCGAGCGCTGCCTCGGCTTCCGCCTGCACGGCATCTTCATGGCCGAGCGCGCCGAGATCGACTGGTGGTTCCACGGCTCGCGCACGATCTTCCCGGACCATTGGGAGGTCTTCGCCAGTTTCGTGCCGGAAGCTGAACGGGGCGATCTGCTCGGCGCCTATTACCGTCGGCTGACCGGGCCTGACCGCGAGCAACAACTCGCTGCTGCGGTCGCCTTGCGCACCTTCTCGGGGAAGACCCAGACCTTCCTGCCCGATGCCGAGCATGTCGCGGCCCTGACCGAGCCGGATGCCGCGCTCGCGCTCGCCCGCATCTTTACGCATTACTGCGTCAACGGCGCCTTCCTCGACCCCGGCCAGTTGCTGCGCGACGTCTCGCGCATCCGGCATCTGCCGGCCGAGATCGTGCAGGGCCGCTACGACATCGTGACGCCGATGTGCACGGCCTGGCGCCTGAAGACGGCCTGGCCCGAAGCCCGCTTCACCATCGTCACCGAAGCTAACCACGCGGCGACGCCGAGCGCGCCGGCCCTGTCGCTGGCGCTGCGCGATGCGACCGATCGCCTACGCGATTCGATGCTGGCCCTCGCGGCCTGAAGGAACCATCATGTACGAAGCCGCCAGCCAGATCCGCCTGGGCATCGAGCCCTATCTCGAAATCCGCAGCGCCAAGAGCCCGGCGGTCGCGCCGGATGGCGAGCTCCTCGCCTATCTCAGCGACGAGAGCGGCACGCATCAGATCTGGCTTCGGCCGCTCGCCGGCGGGGCGCCCTGGCGCCTGACCGACATGCCGGAGCCGGTCGGTGCGATCGCCTTCAACCCGAAGAGCCGCGACCTGCTCTTCACCATGGATTGCGGCGGCGACGAGCGCCATCAGCTCTGGCTTGTGCCGGGTGCCTCGGGCGTGCCGCAGCCGCTGACCGACGATCCGACCGTGGTGCATGTCTGGGGCTGCTGGGCACCGGACGGGCAGCGCATCGCCTTCGCCTCGAACGCACGCGACCGCGAGCATATGGACATCTATGTGATGGACATGGCGACGCGGGCGGCGCGGCGCGTGTTCGAGGGCAGCGGCTATCGCGAGGCGGTCGCGTTCTTCCCGGATGGACGCTCGCTGCTGGTCGCCGATGCGACCCATGCGATGAATGACCAGGATCTGTTCCGGCTCGATCTCGAAAGCGGCGCGCGCGAGGCCTTGCTGCCGCATGAGGGGCGCGCCCGCTATGCCGCCAACCGGATGAAGAAGGATGGCAGCGGCTTCTTCACGATCACCGACCAGGGCCGCGAGTTTCTCAGCGTCGGCTTCCGCTCGGCGACTGACGGCACGCTGAACTGGATCATCGAGCGCGACGGGCAGGATATCGAGGCGGTGGCGCTGGCGCCGGACCAGAACCGCCTCGCCTATGTCGCGAATGATCGCGGCTGGAACCGCATCTTCGTGCGCGAGATCGCCGGCGGGGCGGAGTTCGAGGTCGAGGGCTTCCCTGCCGGCTCGGTCGGGTCCGTCGCCTGGCTGCCGGATGGTTCCGGGCTCGTCTTCCCGCTCGACGGCTCGACCTCGTCGCCGGATATCTGGCGTTTCGACATCGCCTCGAAGCAGGTGAAGCGCCTGACCGACGCCTCGAAGGCGGGGCTTGACCCGGCGAGCTTCGTCGAACCGACGGTCGCGAGCACCAAGAGCTTCGACGGGCTCGAAGTCCCGTTCTTCGTCTACCGGCCGCGCGGCAAGGCGCCGGAGGGTGGTTATCCGGCCGTCGTCGTCGTGCATGGTGGGCCGGAAGCGCAGTGGACTCCGGTCTTCCGGGCCGACCTGCAGTTCTTCCTGAGCCAGGGCATCATGGTGATCGCGCCGAACGTGCGTGGCTCGACCGGTTATGGCCGCAGCTACCACCATCTCGACGACAAGCATCTGCGCATGGACAGCGCCGCCGACCTCAAGGCGGTCAGGCTCTGGCTGCGCGAGCAATCCGATGTGAACGATGACCGCGTCGCCGTCTATGGCCGCTCCTATGGCGGCTTCATGGTGCTGGCGGCGCTGACCGAGCAGCCGGAATTGTGGAAGGTCGGGATCGAGTTCTACGGCATCGCCAATTTCCTGACGCTGCTGGAGACGACCGGGCCGTGGCGGCGCTATCTGCGCGCGGTGGAATATGGCGATCCCGTCGCCGACCGCGAGAACCTGATCCGCTTCTCGCCGATCCACAAAATCGACCAGATCCGGGTGCCCCTCTTCATGGCGCAAGGGTTCGACGACCCTCGCGTGCCGCCGGGCGAGAGCGAGATGGTCTATTCGGTGCTGCGCGGCCTCGGCCGCCCGGTCGAGTATGTGCGCATCCCGCATGAGGGCCATGGCTTCGCCCGGATCGAGAACCGGCGCACCGTCTTCGGCGGCGTGGCCCGTTTCCTGCGAGAGCATCTTTGAGCGCCCCGGCATCTGAAAGGACGCAAACCATGCAGAATTCCGAGATCATCTGGCAGCTCGTCGATGCGAAGCGGCAGTCCTTCGAGGCGCTGAGCGACCGCGTCTGGGGCATGCCCGAGATCGCCTATACTGAGTACCGCTCGGTCGGCGAGCATATCGCGATGCTGAAGGAGCAGGGTTTCCGCATCACCGAGAACGTCGCGGGCATCCCGACCGCCGTGATGGGCGAGGCGGGCGAGGGCGGCCCGGTCATCGCCATCCTCGGCGAATACGACGCGCTGCCCGGCCTGAGCCAGGAGGCTAATATCGCCGAGCCGAAGCCGGTCGAGGCCGGCGGCCACGGCCATGGCTGCGGTCACAACATGCTGGGCTCGGCTGCGCTGCTGGCTGCGACCGCGGTGAAGGACTGGCTGGCCAAAACCGGCCGACCGGGGCGGGTGCGTTATTTCGGCTGCCCGGCGGAAGAGGGCGGCGCGGCCAAGGCCTTCATGGTGCGGGCCGGCGCCTTCGACGATGTCGACGTCGCGATTTCCTGGCACCCGGCCTCGATGACCAAGGTCGACGATGCCTTGTCGCTCGCCAATACCCGGATGGATTTCCAGTTCACCGGCCGCGCCTCGCATGCGGCGGCCGCGCCGCATCTCGGCCGCTCGGCGCTCGATGCGGTGGAACTCATGAATGTCGGCGTCAACTACATGCGCGAGCATGCGCCGTCCGATGCGCGCATCCACTATGCCTATCTCGATGCCGGCGGCATCGCGCCGAACGTCGTCCAGGCTTCGGCCAAGGTGCGCTACGCCATCCGGGCGCGCGACCTCGCTGGCATGCTGGAGCTCAACGAGCGCGTGAAGAAGATCGCCGAGGGCGCGGCGCTGATGACCGAGACCACGGTCTCGATCTCGATCATGAGCGCGGTCTCCAACATGCTCGGCAACACGCCGCTGGAAGATGCGATGTTCAAGAACATCGACCGGCTCGGCCCCGTGCCCTTCGATGCCGCCGACAAGGCCTATGCGGCCAAGATCCAGGCGACGCTCGGCCCGGCGGATATCCTCAACGACTATCGCAAGACCGGCATCGCGCCGCGCGAGAACACGCCACTTTGCGATTTCGTCGTGCCGCAGGGCACGCGCGGCGTGCCGATGATCGGCTCGACCGATGTCGCCGATGTCAGCTGGAAGGTGCCGACCATCCAGGCTAGGGTCGCGACCCATGCGATCGGCACACCCGGTCATTCCTGGCAGATCACGGCACAGGGCAAGGCGCCGGCCGCCCACAAGGGCATGGTCCATGCCGCCAAGATCATGGCGGCGACGGCGATCGATGTGATCAGCGACGAGACGCTGCTGGCGCGCGCCAGGAAGGACCATCAGGAACGGGTGACGCAGACGCCTTATGTCTGCCCGATCCCGGCGGAGGTGAAGCCGCCGATCAAGCCGCGGCCGGTGGCCGCCTGAGCCGGAAGCGCGTGGGCGGCACCAATGCTGCTTCCGCCGACGACGCGTCCAATCGAACAACAACCAAAGAGCGGGATCGAGATCATGGCCGACCGAAACGACGAGACCGGAACGAGGCGCCGCCTTGACGGGCGCAAGCTCCTCTCGGCTGCTGCGGCCGCCGCCCTCTGCGCCGGCGCGGGAGCGGCCGTCGCCGCGACGCCGAAGAACGCGCTCGTGATGGCCTGGAACGTCGACGCGATCAGCACCTTCGATCCCGCCCAGGTCGGCGAGGTCGTCACCAACGAGATCCTGCAGAACACCTGCGATACGCTGGTCGATTTCGACCCGGCCGACGAGCGCAAGGTCGTGCCGGGCTTCGCCGAGCGCTGGGATGTCTCGCCGGACCGCAAGGAGATCACCTTCCACCTGCGCAAGGGCGCGAAGTTCCCCTCCGGCAATCCGGTCACGGCCGAGGATGTCGCCTGGTCGATGCACCGCGTCGTCAAGCTCAACTTCGGCAATGCCGCGACGCTGACCGAGTACGGCTTCACCAAGGACAATGTCGAGCAGACCATCGTCGCGGGTAACGACACGCTCACGCTCAAGCTGGACAAGCCCTATCCGACGACGCTGGTGCTGCAGGCGATCGCCGCCAACCGGGTCTCCATGGTGATGGACAAGAAGACCCTGATGGCGAACCAGCAGGGCACCGATCTCGGCAACAAGTACCTGGCGACGCGCACGGCCTGCGTCGGTCCCTACAAGCTGACACGCTGGAATGCCGGCGAATCGATCGTGCTGGAGGCGAACGAGGGGTACTGGGGCACGGCGCCCGGTCTCAAGCGTATCCTGATCCGCCATGTCGCCGAGCCCGGCACCCAGCGCCTGCTGCTCAGCCAGGGCGATGTCGACGTGGCGCGCGACCTGACGCCGGAAGACCTGAAGGACCTCGAAGGCTCAAAGGACGTCTCGATCATCAAGGTCCTCAGGCCGCAATTGTTCTACTGGGGCTTCAACGTCGCGGACGGTCCGTTCTCCAAGGAGAAGGTGCGCCTCGCGATGCGCTACCTGATCGACTATGAGGGCCTCGGCAAGACGGTGATGACCTATCTCGGCGTGCCGCGCGCCAGCTTCGCCCAGCTCGGCGCGGTCGGCGCCCTCGACGAGAAGGAGGGGCAGCCCTTCAAGCTCGATCTCGACAAGGCCAAGCAATTGCTGACCGAGGCCGGCTATCCCAACGGCTTCGAGGCGAGCGTGCTGTTCGGCACGCTGCCGCATGCGAACCCCATCGCCCAGAGCGTCCAGCAGAACGCCGCCAAGGTCGGGGTCAAGCTCTCGCTGGAGCGCATGGCCAATGCCCAGCTCTTCAGCAAGGTCCGCGGGCGTGAATACCAGTCGGCGATGCTGGCCTGGCAGACCGGCGTGCCGGATGCCCATGGCAACGCCTCGCGCCTCGTCTTCAACCCCGACAACCGGCTCGAAGCCAAGCAGACCCAATATCCGAGCTGGCGTTCCGCCTATCAGGACCTTGAACTCAACAAGCAGATCGACGCGGCCCTGCTCGAGCCCGATCCGGCCAAGCGCGATGCGCTCTATGCGACGATCCAGAAAGAGGTGATGGCCAAGGGGCCGATGGCCTTCATGTTCCAGATGAACAGCGTCGCCGGCGTGCGAAAGGACCTGAAGTCGTGGACCTGGAACGGCTTCCGAACCTATTACGAGCGTACGGCCAAGTAAGGCCATCGCGATGTCCCGGACCGCCGCTGCGGCGCCCGGCCTGAGCTCCGATCCAGGACGGACCATTCTTCCGTCCTGGCTCAAGGCCTCCGGCCGAACGCTCGTCTCCTTCGCCGTCACCCTGCTCGGGCTGGCGGCGCTGACCTTCTTCATTGGCCGCCTGCTGCCGCTCGATCCCGTCGTCGCCGTGCTCGGCGACAACGTGACCCAGGAAGCCTATCAGGCGATGTACAAGCAGCTCGGCCTCGACCAGCCGCTCTACGTCCAGTTCGGCCGCTATCTCTGGGGCGTGCTGCATCTCGATTTCGGGATGGCTCTGACCACGGGCAAGCCGGTGATGGCGGATATCGCCCGCGTCTTCCCGGCGACGATCGAGCTCGCCAGCGTGGCGATCGTGATCGGCACCAGCCTGGGCATCCCGCTTGGCGTGCTCTCGGCGATGTATCGCGGCTCCCTTGTCGACCAGATTGTCCGGGTCGTCGGCCTGATCGGCTATTCCGCGCCGAATTTCTGGCTCGGCCTGATGGGGCTCGTGCTGTTCTACGCGACGCTGGGTTGGGTCGGTGGTCCCGGCCGCATCGATTTCGCTTACGAGTTCGACCTCGAACCCGTCACCGGCTTCCTGCTGATCGACAGCCTGCTCGCCGGCAACTGGGAGATGTTCGGCAACGCCGTCTCGCACATCATCCTGCCGGCCTCGATCCTGGCCTTCAGCTCGCTCGCCTATATCAGCCGCATGACGCGCAGCTTCATGATGGAGCAGCTCGGGCAGGAATATGTCGTGACGGCGCGGGTGAAAGGCCTGTCCTGGGCGCGCACGGTCTGGGGTCACGCCTTCCGCAACATCGCCGTGCAGGTGGTGACGGTGGTGGCACTGTCCTACGCCTTTCTGCTTGAAGGCGCGGTCCTGACCGAGACGGTCTTCGCCTGGCCGGGCTTCGGCCGCTACCTGACCAACGCGCTTCTCGCCGGCGACATGAACGCGGTCGTCGGCTGCACGCTGCTGGTCGGCGTCATCTTCGTCACGCTCAACCTGTTATGCGACCTGCTTTACCGGGTCTTCGACCCGCGGACCCGCTGAGGCATGGCCATGGCACCACAACCCATCGACCAGGCCAACGGGCGAGGCCTCCGGGCCTGGCTCGCGGCGCCCGTCCCGGCCTCGCCCTTCCAGGCGCGGATGCAGCAATTGTCGCTGAAATGGTGGCGCCTGCGCGCCAACCCTGCCGCCCTGTTCGGCCTCGCCATCATCGTCCTGATCGCGCTCACGGCGCTGTTCGCCCCGCTGGTCGCGACGCATGACATCTATGCGCAGGATCTGACGCAGCGCCTGCAGCGGCCTTCGGCCGCGCATTGGTTCGGCACCGACGAGCTTGGCCGTGACATCTTCAGCCGGCTGGTCTTCGGCGCGCGGATCACGCTCTACATCGCCATGCTGACGGCGGTGATCGCGGCGCCGCTCGGGCTGATCGTCGGCACCACCTCGGGCTATCTCGGAGGTTGGGTCGACACCGTTCTGATGCGTATCGTCGACATCTTCCTGGCCTTCCCGAGTCTGGTGCTGGCGCTCGCCTTCGTCGCGGCTCTGGGACCCAGCATCGACCATGCGATCATTGCGATCGCGCTTGCCGCCTGGCCGCCGATCGCGCGGCTGGCGCGGGCCGAGACGCTGTCGATCCGCAAGTCCGACTATATCGCGGCGGTCCGGCTGCAGGGCGCGTCGCCACTCCGGATCATCCTCGGCCATGTCGTGCCGATGTGCATTCCCTCCGTCGTGGTGCGCATCACGCTGAGCATGGCGTCGATCATCCTGACCGCGGCCGGCCTCGGCTTCCTTGGCCTCGGCGCGCAGCCGCCGAGCCCGGAATGGGGTGCGATGCTGGCATCCGGCCGCGAGTTCATCCTGACCAATGGCTGGATCGCCGGCATTCCCGGCCTTGCCATCCTGATCACCAGCCTGGCCTTCAACCTGTTCGGCGACGGCCTGCGCGACATCCTGGACCCGCGCCATGGATAAGCCGCTGCTCGAGGTCGAGGATCTTTCCGTCATCTTCAAGGGCGCGCATCGCTCGGTGCAGGCGGTGCGCGGCATCTCCTTCAGCGTCGGCCGCGAGAAGGTCGGCATCGTCGGTGAATCCGGCTCGGGCAAGTCGCTGACCGGACGCACGATCCTCAAGCTGACGCCGAAGGCGGCGACGATCTCCGCCAAGAAGCTCTCCTTCGACGGGATCGACCTCATGGCCGCCAGCGAGCGCCAGATGCGGACCATCCGCGGCAACCGCATCTCGATGATCCTGCAGGATCCGAAATTCTCGCTCAATCCGCTGATGCGGGTCGGCGAGCAGATTACCGAGGCCTATCGCCTGCACCACAAGGTCGGAGGCAAGGAGGCGGAAGCCAAAGCGCTCGCCATGCTGGAGGCCGTGAAGATCCGCGACCCCGCGCGTGTCTTCAGGCTCTATCCGCACGAGGTCTCGGGCGGCATGGGCCAGCGCATCATGATCGCGATGATGCTGATCCCGGAGCCCGACCTGATCATCGCGGACGAGCCGACCTCGGCGCTCGACGTCACCATCCGGCGGCAGGTGCTGAGCATCCTCGACGAGCTGGTGACGCGGCGCGGCGCCGGGCTGATCTTCATCAGTCACGACCTCAATCTCGTGGCGGATTTCTGCGACCGCGTGCTGGTGATGTATGCGGGCCGGATCATGGAGGATATCCCGGCGCGCGAACTGCACAATGCACGGCACCCCTATACACGCGCCTTGCTCGACAGCCTGCCGCGGCTCGACCGGCAGGCCGACATGCTGCAGGTGCCGAGCCGCGACCCGGCCTGGCTCGATGGACCGACGCTGCAGAGCGGGAGCCGGCCATGAGCGCGACGGATCCGACCCTGGCGGCGAACCGCCCGGCTGCGCTCGCGGTCAGCCATCTCTCGGTTGTCTTCGGCCGTGGCGCCTCGGCGCTGAAGGCGGTGGACGACGTCTCCTTCACGCTCGGACATGGCGAGGCCTTCGGCCTGATCGGTGAATCCGGCTGCGGCAAGTCGACCGTGCTGCGCGCTCTCGCCGGACTGAACAGCGAGTATGGCGGCTCGATCAGCTTCCAGGATCGGGAGGTGCCGCATAAGCGCGACAAGGCCTTCTTCCGCCGCGTGCAGATGGTGTTCCAGGACCCCTATTCCTCGCTGCATCCGCGGAAGATGGTGCAGAACGTCCTGGCCGAGCCGCTGAAGATTCATGGTTTCGACCGGCCGCAGGAGCGCATCGACGAAATCCTGACCGCCGTCGGCCTCGGACCGTCCTTCCGCTACCGCTTCCCGCATGAGCTCTCGGGGGGGCAGCGTCAGCGCGTCGCGATCGCGCGTGCGCTCATCATCGAGCCTGAGCTGCTGCTGCTGGACGAGCCGACCTCGGCGCTGGACGTCTCCGTGCAGGCGGAAATCCTCAATCTGCTGAAGCAGCTCCGCCGCGACCGCGACCTGACCTATCTGATGGTGAGCCACGACCTCGCGGTCGTGACGCATCTCTGCGAGAGGGTCGCGATGATGAGCGAGGGCCGCATCCTCGAAGAGATGAGCGCCGAGGATGTCAGGGCCGGCCGGGCGCATCAGCCCTATACGCGTGAATTCCTCGAAGCGAGCGTCGGTTATCGCCCGATCGCGTGAGCGGCCGGGTTACGGAGGATCAGATGATGGATGAAGCAGTGATGACGAGCGAAGCCTTGCGCGCGGAGCATTGGCCGGTGAATGGCTGGGAGAGCGTCGCACCGGAGACGGCGGGCTGGTCGCGCGAAGGGCTCGACCACGCCTGGCGCTTCGCCGACACCATTTCGACGGCGACAGTGATGATCGTGCAGGGCGGGCGCGTGGTGGCGAGCCGTGGCGACCTCGCTCATCGCTACCAGTGCCATTCCGTCCGCAAGAGCTTCCTCAGCGCGCTGATCGGCATTCATGAGGAAGCCGGCCGGATCGACCTGTCGCGCACGCTCGCCGATCTCGGCATCGACGACAAGGAGGGCCTCAGCGACCTCGAGAAGTCGGCGACGATCTATGATCTGCTGACGGCGCGCTCCGGCATCTTCCATCCGGCCGGCTATGAATCGCCCTGGATGAAGTCGATCAAGCCGCAGCGCCATTCGCAGCCGCCCGGCACCTTCTGGCTGTACAACAACTGGGATTTCAACGCGCTCGGTACGATCTTCACGGCGCTGACCGGTGCCGGCATCCATGACGATTTCCTGGCGCGGATCGGCCGCCCGCTCGGCATGGAGGATTTCCGCCTCGATGGCGAGCGGCGCGACGGCTGGCTGGAGCCGGACGATTGCTCCGTTCATCCCGCCTATCCGTTCCGGATGTCGACGCGCGATCTCGCCCGCTTCGGCCTGATGTTCCTGCGGCAGGGCCGTTGGCAGAACGAGCAGATCGTGCCGGCCAACTGGGTCGCGACCAGCGTGCTGCCGCTCTCCGATGCCGGGCCGCGTGGCGGCTATGGCTATATGTGGTGGACCGAGCGTTCCGGCGCGGGCTTTCCGGGCGTCGTGCTGCCCGCGGGCAGCTACAGCGCTCAGGGCGTCGGCGGGCAGAACTGCCTTGTCATTCCGTCGCTGGACCTCGTCATCGTCCACCGCGTCAACACCGACATCAAGGGCACGGAGGTGAGCCGCTTCGCCTTCGGCCGCCTGCTGCGCCTGATCCTCGAAGCGCGCCGAGCCGGCTGAGAGCACGGCGCGCTTTCGCTGCACAGGAGCTTGGGGCGGTGGCAGGTTATCGCGCGGCCTCGACCTCGCGCAGGCAGATCCTGAGCCTGTCGAGGATCATCTCGACATCGTCGGCACCGACCGTCAGCGGCGGGCGGATCTTCAGGATGTTGTCGGCCGGTCCCTCGCGCCCGACGAGGATGCGCATGTCGCGCAGGCGGTTCATGACATGGGCGGCCGCATCGGTTGCGGGCTCAAGCGTCTCGCGGTCCGTGACCAGTTCCAGGCCGAGGAAGAGGCCGATGCCGCGCACGTCGCCGACGCAAGGATAGTCATCCATCAGCGCGCGCATGCCGGCGAGCAGCTTGTCGCCCATTGCCTTGGCATTGGCCGAGAGACCTTCCCCCTCGACGATGTCGAGCACTTCAGCGGCGATGCGGCAGGACAGGTTCGAGCCGCCGAAGGTCGAGAAATATTCCGGGCCTTCGGCGAAGCGCTCGGCGATGGCGCGGGTGGTGATGAGCGCGCCGATCGGGTGGCCGTTCCCGAGCGGCTTGCCGAGCACGACGATATCCGGGCGCACATTCTGCTGCTCGAAGCCGAAATAATAATCGCCAAGGCGCCCGAGTCCGGTCTGGACCTCGTCGGCGATGCAGATGCCGCCGGCGGCGCGGATGCGCTCGTAGACGGCTGCGAGATAGCCGGGTGGCGGGATGATCTGGCCGCCGACGCTCGGGAAGGTCTCGGCGATGAAGCCGGCGACCTTGCCGCCACGTTCCGCGATGGCCGCGAGCGCGCCGTCGACCTGCTGGGCGTAGTGGAGGGCCCGGTCGGCGTCGTCGCGGCGGAAGCGGCCGCGATAATCGTCGGCGACGTCGACAAGCTGCACCCAGGGCTTGCGGCCACCCATGTTCGGCTTGTTGAACTTGTAGGCGGAGATGTCGATCGCGCCGGTGGTATTGCCGTGATAGCCGTGATCGGGCGTGACGATGTCGTAGCCGCCGCTTGCCGCGCGGGCGAGACGCAGGGCCAGTTCGTTCGCTTCCGAACCGGAATTGACGAAGAAGCAGACCTCCAGCTCCTTGGGCAGCTTGGCGGTCAGCCGCTCGGCCAAAGCCATCGGCGCGGGGTGCAGATAGCGCGTGTTCGAGTTCATCCGCGCGAGCTGGTCCATCGCCACCTTGCGGATGCGCGGATGGGCGTGGCCGACATGCGGCACGTTGTTATAGGCGTCGAGATAGGGCCGGCCCATCGCGTCGAAGAGATGGTGGCGCCAGCCGCGCAGGAAGGTGACCGGCTTCTTGTAGCTGAGCTTCAGATTGGCGCCGAAGCGGGCCTTGCGCTCGGCCAGTAGCGCGGCCTCGTCGATCGCCTGATAGGCGACGACATCGTCGGGCAGGTTGAGCAGGGCGGCGGGGTTCGGGCAAATCGCCTGCCAGAGCGCCCAGTCGTCGGGATCGGCGACGCCCGGCCAGTCATGGCCCATGCCGTCCAGCGTCAGCGCAAGCTGGAAGTGCAGATGCGGCTCCCAGCCGCCATTCTCCTCGGCCGGACCGAGCTTGGCGAAAGCCTCTCCCGCCGCAATCTCCTGACCTGGCTTCAGCTTGGCCGCGCCATCGGCGGCGAGATGGCCGTAGAGGGTGTGGAAGATGTCACCCGCGGGCGTGCGGTGTTCGAGGATGACGACGCCGCCATAGTCGAGATGGCCTTTGCGGTTCTCTGCAAGCGCAACCTTGCCGGCGAGAGGCGCCCGGACCGGTTCGCCGGCCGGCCCGAAGACATCGACCGCCATATGGATGGTGCGGCGGTTGGAGGCGAGCCAGCGGCCCTTGCGGAAGGCCTTGTCGGTATAGACTAGGCGTGGCTCGCCATACTGGCCGAGCCACCATTCCTGGGTGATGCCGAGCCCGGTGCCGAGATTACGGGCCTCGTCGGCGCGCAGTTCGAACGGGTTCTGCGGGATTGTCGCCTCGGCGATGCCGAGCGAACCCACCGGCAGGCCGTCGAGTGCACGGCCGAGCACCGGGGCGAAGCTGCCGCGCTGTGCGGCGATCCAGCTCGCAATGCGGCCGGCGGCATCGGTGACGGGCAGGCCGCAGGCATTGCGCAGGCGCGCGCCCATCAAGTCGCCGTCGATGGCGAGGTTTTCCAGAAGCCGCCATGCGGGGGCCTGCGAGATCGTGACATAGGGGTCGTTCGGGCGGCCCTTGGCCTCGATCGTCGAGTTCACGACGCTGACCGCGAGCCGCATCCGGATGAGCGGCCAGATCAGGCCGATCTCCTCGGCGTTGAGCGGCGACACGCCATGATAGCCGGCGACGAAGGCTGCCAGCGCCGCTTCCGGCGTCTCGTGATCGAGGATGGCGTAAGCCGCGGCGATGGCGATCTCGCAGACGCGCGGACCAAGGGTCATGTCGCCGAAATCGATCAGGCCGCTGATCCGGGCGGGCTCTCCCAGGCGCGGCTGGACGAGGATGTTGAAGTCGTTGAGGTCGTTATGGATGGTCTGGCGCGGCAGCTTGTCGAGCGCGGGCTTGAGGGCCTCGAAGCCGGCGACGATCTCCACGATGAGCGTGCGGCGCGCGCCTTCGAGAACATCGAGATGCGGTTTGATCCAGCCGGCCTCGGTCAGGTCCCATTTTGCGGCATCCGGCGCCGCCGTGACCTTGAAATCGCGTAGCGCGAGGTCGAGCCGCGCGGTCAGCGCACCGAGTTCGGCGAGGACAGCCGGCGGCTGCGGCCCGGCTTCGCCCATCGGAATGCCGGTGAAGGCGCGTTGGACCCAGACCATGCGCTGCTGGCCCTTGGAATCGGCAACATTCTGCCAGAACCGGTTGCCTTCGGCAGGTAGGAGGCGGGGCAGCGGCAGCGTCGGATCGGCCGCGAGGGCATGACTGATTGCGGCGCATTGCTGATCGACGAGGGCGGGCTCGCCCTGCGGGCGCATCGCCTTGACGATGACGTCGCCCTCGCTGGTCCGGCCGCGGAAGTTGAGATCGTATTCGCCGCCGAGCTGGCGCAGCCCGCCAGCGATGCCGAACTGCTCGGCCACCCCACGCAACCAGACGTGTTCCATCATCTCTCCCCCGCCGCGGAGCTGCGCGGCTCCACGTTCGTTTCCTCAGGCCCGGTCGAATCGACCGGCGCCGTCATCCATAGCCAGAAAGGCGGCCGCTTTGCTCCCGCAAAGTTTGCGGGACGGCGGCTGCCGGGTTGCGTGCAGCGAGGGTGACGATCAGTCCTAGGTCAGCTTGCCGGTCAGCCAGCGCTGCTTCGCCCGCGCGATCGCCTCGCGGACGGTATCGGGAGCCGTGCCGCCATAGCTGCGGCGGCTACGGACGGAGTGCTCCGGCGCCAGCACCTCGAAGACCGCTTCGCTGATGCGCGGATCGACCGAGCGCATCGCGTCGAGATCGAGCGCCTGCAGGGTGCAGCCCTTCGCCTCAGCCAATGCGACGATGCGGGCGGTGATGTGATGGGCGTCGCGGAAGGGGATGCCGGCCTCGCGCACCAGCCAGTCGGCGAGATCGGTCGCAGTCGGGAAGCCGCGGTCGAGGAAGGCGCGCATGCCCTCGGGGCGCACGGTGAGGTCGCGGATCATGCCGGTGGTGGCGGCGACGCAGAGCTCGACCGTCTCCAGAGCGTCGAACATCGGCTCCTTGTCCTCCTGCATGTCCTTCATGAAGGTCATCGGCAGGCCCTTGAGCATCACCAGCATGGCGGTGAGCGAGCCGACGACGCGGCCGGTCTTGCCGCGCACCAGCTCGGCCGCGTCGGGGTTGCGCTTCTGCGGCATGATCGAGGAGCCGGTGGTAAAGGCGTCCGACAGCGCGATGAAGCGGAAGCCGTCGCTGCACCAGAGCGTGATCTCCTCGTTGAGGCGCGAGAGATGCACGGCCAGCATCGAGCAGCAGAACAGCAGTTCGCAGATATGGTCGCGCGCACCGACCGAATCCATCGAGTTCTCGGTCGGCCGGGCGAAGCCGAGCTCGGCCGCCGTGAACTGCCGGTCGATCGGGAAGGCGGTGCCGGCGAGCGCGGCGGCGCCAAGCGGCGAGACATTGGTGCGCTGGCGGGCGCCGGCCAGCCGCTCGCGGTCGCGGCCGAACATCTCGACATAGGCCATCAGATGGTGGCCGAAGGTCACGGGCTGAGCGACCTGCATATGGGTGAAGCCCGGCATGATCGTCTCGGCATGCTCGCTGGCGCGCTCGATCAGAGCCTGTTGCATGTCGCGGATGGCGCCATCGAGGGCATCGATGGCGTCGCGCATCCAGAGGCGGACGTCGGTGACGGCCTGGTCGTTGCGGCTGCGGGCGGTGTGGAGGCGTCCGGCCGGTTCGCCGATGATCTCCTTGAGGCGCGATTCCACGTTCATGTGGATGTCCTCGAGGTCGATGCTGAATTGCAGCTCGCCGCGGTCGATCTCGCCGCGGATCTGGTCGAGCCCGGCCTGGATGCGCTCGTTGTCGGCGCCAGCGATGATGCCCTGGCGGGCGAGCATCGCGGCATGGGTCTTGGACGCTGCGATATCCTGCCGGTAAAGACGGTAGTCGAAGCCGATCGAGGGATTGATCTTGCGCATCACGTCGGCCGGCGCTGTGGTGAAGCGGCCGCCCCACATCTTGTTGGCACCGGGGTTCTGGTCGGACATGATGGGCTCTCCGGGAGCGGCTGCGACGTGGTCGTCAAAAGGGATAGCAATCGAGATTTGGACTGTAAATTCCAAAATCGACCTTGACGTCTAAATCATGCCCATCATACTCGCGGGAGATGCGGCGGATCGGCCGGCGCGGGATGGGCAGCATGAAGATCGAAGAATTCACACTGGAGCGGATCCAGTCGCTCTACGAGAACACTGTCGAGTTCAATCTCTCCGATAGCGGCGTCCATCCCTATTCGCTGAACGAATTGCTGAGCGCCGAGCAGCGCGCGAAGCTGATGGAAGTCGAGCTCGGCTATGGCTGGACCAATGGTGCGGTCGAACTGCGCGAGGACATCGCCAAGCTCTACCGCAACCGGACCTCGGACGAGGTGATCGTCACCAACGGCTCGGCCGAAGCCAATTTCCTGATGGTGATGTCGCTGATCGAGCCGGGCGACGAGATCGTCGTCTTCGTCCCGAACTACCTGCAGATCTGGGGCTGGGCGCGGGCGATCGGCGCCACCGTCAAGGAAGTGAAGCTGCGCGAGGAACTGGGCTGGACGCCCGATCTCGACGAGGTCCGCCAGGCGATCACGCCGCGCACCAAGCTGATGACGATCTGCAACCCGAACAACCCGACCGGCAGCCTGCTCTCGCGCGAGACGATGGATGCGCTGGTCGAGATCGCCCGGGCGCAGGGCTGCTATCTCCATGCCGACGAGGTCTACAAGGGCGCGGAGCTCGAAACCGACGAGCCGCCCAGCTTCGCCGATCTCTACGAGAAGGCGATCATCACCAGCGGTCTCTCCAAGGCGATGGCGCTGCCCGGCCTGCGCATCGGCTGGCTGGTCGGTCCGGCCAAGGACATCTACACGGCCTGGCAGAACAAGGACTACACCTCGATCACCACGAGCGCGCTGAGCGAGCATATTGCTCGCATCGTTATCCAGCCGGCGAAGCGCGCTGAAATCCTGCAGCGGAGCAAGACGATCCTGCGGGAAAACCTCGCGCTGCTGACGAACTGGGTGAAGGCGAATGAGGAGTTCTTCTCCTTCGTGCCGCCCAAGGCCGGCGGCATGGCCTTCATCAGGTACAGCCACTCGATGAACTCGACCGAGCTCGTGCACCGTTTGCGCGAGGAGCGCGGGATCATGCTGCTACCGGGCGATGTCTACGGGATGGACGGCTATATCCGCATCGGGATCGGCGCGCCGGGCGATCACCTCTCCGCCGGGCTTGAGCGCCTGAGCGACTATCTCAAGTCGCAGCCGCGCTAGAGGCTCTCGCATGACGCCGGAACTCGCTCCCTACCTGCCGGTCTGCGATGCGGTGGCGCTGCTGTTCCGGCCGCATGCCGAGGTCGTGTTGCACGATCTCGGCTCGCAGAGCGTCGTGCATATCGCCGGCAATTTCTCGCAGCGCGTGCTCGGTGAGCCCTCCCTGCTCGACGAGATCGGCTTCGATCCGAACGAGACGATCATCGGCCCCTATGAGAAGGTGAACTGGGACGGGCGGCGGCTGAAATCGATCAGCATCGTGCTCTCGGCTGGAGCCAAGGCGATCGGCGTGCTCTGCATCAATGTCGATGTTTCGCAGTTTCACGCGCTGATGCAGACGCTGTCTGCGCTGGCGACGGTGCCGGCCGGCGTCGAGAAGCCGCAGGCCCTGTTCAAGGAAGACTGGCACGAGCGCATCAACGAGTTCGTGCAGCAATGGACGCAGAGTCGCGGGCTCACTGTCACCAGCCTCAGCCGCGCCGAGAAGCGTGAGCTGGTGGCGGACCTCGCCGCCAACGGCGCCTTCGGTGGCCGCAATGCTGCCGCCTATATCTCGCGCATCCTCGGGCTCGCCCGCGCGACCGTCTACAACTACCTCAACCAGGCCAACGAGACCCCGGATGCTTGACCTGTCGCGTGCGGAGATCGAGGCCGCCATCGATCTCGACCGGGCTTTCGTTGCGCTGGAGGAGGGGTTCAAGGCGGCTGCGGCCGGGCAGGTGCAGATGCCGCCGGTCGGTTATCTCGGCTTCCCTACGCATAATGGCGATTGCCATATCAAGTTCGGCCATATCGCGGGTGATCCGATCTTCGTCGTGAAGATCGCGACGGGGTTCTATGACAATCCCGCCAAGGGTCTGCCGACGACGAGCGGCATGATGATCGCGCTTTCGGCCGAGACCGGCGCTGTCGTCGCGATGCTGCGCGACGAGGGCTGGCTGACCGATCTCAGGACGGCGCTGGCCGGCGCCATCGCGACGCGGGCCGGGATGCGGGCCGACGCGCGCCGGATCGGGATCGTCGGCGCCGGCACCCAGGCGCGGTTCCAGATCCGGGCCGCTGCGCATCTGCTGCGCGAGCGCGAGCCGGTGTTCGCATGCTGGGCACGCTCGCCGGAGAAGCTGGAGGCGCTGCGGCGCGATCTCGAAGGGGAGGGGATTGCTATCGAACCTGTGGCGGAGCTGGAAGGGCTCTGCGCGCGGTCCGATGCGCTGATCACGGTGACACCGGCGGTCCAGCCGATCATCCGCGACGACTGGATCAAGCCGGGCACGCATATCACCGCGCTCGGGGCCGATGCGCCGGGCAAGCAGGAGCTGGACAGTGCACTGGTGGCGCTCGCCGATACGCGGATCGCGGATTCGCTGGAGCAGAGCCTCGACCATGGCGAGTTCGCCGCCGCTGCCAAGGTCGGGCTGATCGACGCCGGCGACTGCGTCGAGCTGGGAGCGGTTCTGGCCGGGGATGCGCCGGCGCGTCGCTCGGACGACGACATCACCATCGCCGACCTCACGGGGATCGCAGTGCAGGACATTGCGATCGCGCGAGTGGTGCTGGACGGGATTGGGCGCCAGGGCGACGCGTAGCGCCGCCCTTCGGGGCGCGCTTCAGCCCTTGTGCCTTGCCAGAAACCTATCCATCCGTGCCAGCCCGTCCCGCAGCACTTCGGTCGGGACGCCGATGCCGATGCGGATGTGGTTCTCGATGCCGAACCAGCTGCCGGCGACGACGAAGACGCTCTCCTCCTCGCGCAACTTCTGCGAGAAGACCTCCGACGATATGTCGAGCGGATAGCGCAGGAAGGCCATGCCGCCGGCCTGCGGGCGTCGCCACGACCAGTCGTTATGCTGCGCCATCCATTGCGCGACGAGATCGGCATTGCTGCGCAGCAAATCGCGGCCACGGGCGAGCAGGCGGCCGCGCGTTTCCGGGCGCATTACCTCTTCGGCTAGGATCTGGCTGAGGATGCCGCTGCCGATCGTGGTGTAGTCCTGCCGCTCGGCGGCTGATGCCACGACCTCGGCGGGCGCGACGATCCAGCCGAGGCGCAGGCCAGGGCAGGCGAAGGATTTCGACAGGCTCGAGGTGACGACGACCTTGGGATAGCTGCCCCAGAGCGTCTCGGTCTCGCCGCCGTCGATCTCGCCGCCGCGATAGATCTCGTCGACCATCAGCCAGGCGTCGTTGCGCTTCGCGGCCTCGACGAGGGCGGCGCGGCTGGCGGCCGAGAGGACGCTGCCGGTGGGATTGGCCGGGTTGGTCACGGCGATCGCTTTGGCGCCAGCGGCGGCCTTCGCGAGGTCGGCAGGATCGATCTGCCAGTCGGTCTCGCCAGAGAGTTCCAGGCGGCGGATGTCGAAGCCGAGCGCACGGCCGAGCCCGTCGATCTGCATGAAGTTCGGCAGGGCGAAGACCAGCGCGTCGCCGGGCTCGAACAGCGCCATCAGCGCGATCATCGTCGCCTCGGAGGAGCCGTTGGTGACGAGCACGTTCTCCGCGGTCGCACCGGGATACCAGGAGGCGATGTTGGCGCGCAGGTCCGGCCGGCCATCGGTCCAGCCATAGCCGAGGGGCTGCTTCAGCAGGTCGCGCGTGGCCTCTTCGCCCAGGATGTCCTCGATCGACCAGGGATGGACGCCGCTTTCGGTCAGGTTGATCTCGACGTCGTTCTCGAAGAGCGTCTGGTTCCGCTCCATCTGGAAAATGTCGAACTTCACGCGCGCCTCCCGCCTTGGGGCCTATCGACTGCCGCCAGAGCGGCTGGGCTTTCACGGCATCTGTGAAGGCGGGCGAGAGGCAGGTCAAGGTAAATTTAGACAATCTGTCCAATTTGGACTGATTGTTTACGCGACCGAAGGAGCCGGCTCCGTAGCGCACTCGTCACGAGGACATTCCAAAGCGGAGAGGGCGGCCAACCCGACTCCGGATCTTAGCCCTGCCTTGCCGGGAACCGCTGCCGTCCTATATCCGTTGCCCAGCCATGTTTGAATCGCCCATGCCTAGCTCGAATTTCCGCTTTCCCGGTGTCCTGAACTCCCAGGAATTGCTCGTCGCAGAAGCCGTCCAGGCCAGGGCCTGGGCCGCGATCGGGCATGACAGCAGGCTCGATGCCGAGCTGGAAAGCGAGGCCCGCGACCGGCTCGGTCGAATCATCCTGCGATTGATGTCGAACGCATCCGATTCGGTTTCGGATCTCACCTCGGCCGCCGTCATCGAATTCAAGGCGACGCGCCCGACGATCCGCGTCGAGCTGTCCGGGCCGCAGGGCGGCTAGCGCGCGTAGATTTTCACGGAAACAAGCCGTCATCCCGGGTTTGACCCGGGATCCATCGAAGGGCGCCGCGCTCTACGATGGATCCCGGATTTCCGCTTCGCTGGGTCCGGGATGACGCGCGTTCGGCTTAGTGCGCGGCCATGTCGAGCGGCGGCTCGACATCATCTGTGATCGGGTTGGCGAAGGGGTTTTTGGCGCGGAAGGCCGAGAACTCGTCCTTCGCCGCCTTGAGCAGGGCAGGGTCGTTCAGCACGTCCGTGGCGACGCCGGCCATGGCCTTGGCCGCGAGCGCGAGGCCCTTGTGCGCGGCAGGAGCGAGACCCTGCGCGACGAGCTGCCAGGAATGGCCGGGTGTGCCGATGGCGTAGCAGGCGGTGCGGCACTGCACCGTCGGGACGACCCAGCTCACCGTGCCGACGTCGGTCGAGCCGACGGAGGTGTCGTTGCCGGCGCCGAGCGGATAGATCTCGTCGCTCAGCGCCTCGCCGTCCTTCGGCTTCAGGTCGAGGCGGCCATAGGCGGCGGCGATGTCCTGCGGGCTCAGCGTCTTCTGGAATTTGGCAGCGAAGGCATGGTCGACGGCGTCGAAGCCGGGGCCGCCCAGCGCCAGCAGGTTCGCCTGCATCGTCTCTTCCAGCGGGCGGTTGCCGACGAGGTTGGCATCGCCCGAGAGCTGCTTGATCGCGACCGTGGTCTCGCTCATCAGGGCGGCGCCCTCGGCGATCTTCTTCACGCGGGCTACGAGTTCCCACATCTCGGCCAGGGTGGCGGCGCGGATGAGCTGGCGCGTCGTCGCCGTGGCCTGCACGACGTTCGGCGCGATGCCGCCGGCATTGATGATCGCGTAGTGCACGCGCGCGGTCGAGGGCATGTGCTCGCGCATGTAGTTGACGCCGATATGCATCAGCTCGACCGCATCGAGCGCCGAGCGGCCGAGATGCGGCGCCGCGGCGGCATGCGAGGCGCGGCCCGAGAAGGTGAACTCGATCTCGACGCAGGCCAGCGAGAAGGCGCGGTTGACGCCGTTGAACGAGGCCGGGTGCCAGCACAAGGCGATATCGACATCGTCGAAGGCGCCGGCGCGCACCATGAAGCCCTTGGCCGAGCCGCCTTCTTCCGCCGGGCAGCCGTAATAGCGCACGCGGCCCTTGAGGCCGTTGGCGGCGAGATAATCCTTCACCGCGGCGGCGGCGAGCAGGGAGGCCGAGCCCAGCATGTTGTGACCGCAGCCATGGCCATTGCCGCCGGTCTCGACCGGGGTCTCGGTCGCGTTGCCGGCCTCCTGGCTCAGGCCCGGCAAGGCATCGAACTCGCCCATGATCGCGATGACCGGGCCGCCTTCGCCTGCTTCGCCGACGACCGCGGTCGGCAGGCCTGCGACGCCGGTCGTCACGCGGAAGCCCTCGCTCTCCAGCATGGCGCCGTGCTCGGCGGCCGAGCGGACCTCCTGATAGTTCAGCTCCGGCATGTGCCAGATCCGGTCGGAGAGCCCGAAATAAGCCGGGGCCTTGTCGTCGATCCGACGCCAGACATCCTTGCTGTTGCTCATGGGAAGGCTCCTTCTGCGCGGGCCGTTCGGCCCGATTCCGTGCCAGTTTCTGGCATGGTGCGCGGAGGGCTCACAAGCGGCCTGGCGGCGGGGTTCACCTGCGTTGGGGGCAGGGGCGTGCGGATGCCGGGGGCCCGAAGAGCCGGCGCGGGCGGACGAAGCGGGTTGTCCCGAAAAGATTGTGCAGGGGCGAATACTTGCAGATTGAAATCATTCAATTGTGATCCTTCTTTCAAATTTGAAGCTCTGGTCCGCATATTCGCCGGTTAGTTCGTTTTCGTGCTTTCTCTCGGAAGAGGTTTCTGCGATAGGGCGAGCGACATCTTCATATGACAGTGCTGACATGAAACATCATTCACTCAGGATCGCCTCGGTCGCTGCGGTTCTCGCGGTCGGTTCCTTCGCCTCGTCTGCCCTGTGGGCGCAGGAAGAACCGGCGGAGCGGCCAGCCGCTGCTGCCCCGCAAAGGCCTGCGCCGCGTCCGGCCTCCAAGCCGACTCCCAAGCCCGCCGCGAAGCCGACCCAACCTGTCGCGCAAGCTCCGGCCGCCCCGAGCGTCAGCCAGCCGGCCGCTGGCGCAGCGACGCTGCCGAACGGCGCCAGCGCGATCAACGAGACCTATGGCGACTGGACCGTCGACTGCCGGATCGCCAACGGGCAGCGGCTCTGCGTGCTCCTGCAATCGCAGGGCAACAGTCAGACCGGCCAGCGCGTCTTCGCCATCGAATTGCGCGCGCCAAAGGACGGTCGCGCCGAGGGCACGATCCTGTTCCCGTTCGGGATGAAGCTGGAGAACGGCGCGGTGCTGCGGCTCGACGACAAGGATCTCGGCCAGGGCCTGCGTTTCTCGACCTGCCTGGCGCAGGGCTGCCTGCTGCCGATCTCGTTCCCGACCGTCGCGACCGACGCGATGAAGGCCGGCAAGGCGCTGACGGTCGCGGCGCTGAACCTCTCGAACAACGAGCCGGTCTCGTTCAATGTGTCGCTGGGCGGCTTCGGCGCGGCACTGGATCGCATCGCGCAGATCGACAAGTAGCCGGCAATCGGACCAGGCGCATGATTGGTGATTTCCGGCGCCTTTCTGCGGCGCCGTAGCGGAAATCACCAAATCCTCCCGTGGCGACACAGAAATTTGGCTCGTTCTGCCAGTGCTTCCGTGCATGATCGGTTGCACTGGGGAGTTCGAGCCGAAATCCATGACAACAGATCCGCGCCTGCCGTTTCTCGCCGAGCTGGAAAAGAAGATCCTCTGGCTGGCCTCGTGGACGATCCACAACGCCAACCATATCCGCCAGAACGATGACGGGATGAAGGTTGGTGGGCACCAGGCCTCCTCGGCCTCGCTCGCGACGATCATGACGGCGCTCTACATGGCCGCGCTGAAGCCGCAGGATCGCGTCGCGGTGAAGCCGCATGCCTCGCCGATCTTCCACGCCATCAATTATCTGATGGGCCTGCAGACCCGCGAGAAGCTCGAGAATTTCCGCGGCTACAAGGGCGCGCAGAGCTATCCCTCGCGCACCAAGGATATCGACGACGTCGATTTCTCGACCGGCTCGGTGGGCTTGGGCGTCGCGCAGACGCTGTTCTCCTCGCTGACGCAGGATTACGTGAAGGCGCATGGCTGGGCGAAGGACCGTCCCGAAGGCCGCATGGTCTCGCTGATTGGCGATGCCGAACTCGACGAGGGCAATATCTTCGAGGCCCTGATGGAGGGCTGGAAACACGGTCTGCGCAATACCTGGTGGATCATCGACTATAACCGCCAGTCGCTCGACGCCGTCATTCGCGAGGGGCTCTACGACCGTTTCGAGCAGATGTTCCGCAATTTCGGCTGGGATGTCGTGACGCTGAAATACGGCTCGCTGCAGCAGGCGGCCTTCAAGGAAAAGGGCGGCGAGCGGCTGAAGGCCTGGATCGATTCCTGCCCCAACCAGCTCTATTCGGCTTTGACCTTCCAGGGCGGTGCGGCCTGGCGCAAGCGCCTGATGGACGATCTCGGCGACCAGGGGCCGGTGACCCGGCTGATCGAGAAGCGCTCCGATGCCGAGCTCTCGAAGCTGATGTGCAATCTCGGCGGTCACGACCTGCCGTCGATCCTCGAAGCCTTCGAGGCGATCGATCACGACCGGCCGGTCTGCTTCCTCGCCTATACCGTCAAGGGCTTCGGGCTGCCGATCGCCGGGCACAAGGACAACCATGCCGGGCTGATGACCAAGGAGCAGCTCGACGGCTTCCGCAAGGCGAACGGCGTCCGCCCCGGCCATGAATGGGACCTGTTCGAGGGACTTGATCTGCCCGGGGGGGAGGTCCGCGCCTTCCTCGACAAAGTGCCGTTCTTCTCGCAGGGGCGGCGGCGTTTTTCGGCCCCCAAATTGCCGGTTCCGGCGAAGCTGGAGGCCGGTATCCAGCCGTCGATGTCCACCCAGATGGGCTTCGGCAAGGTGTTGGACGACCTCGCCAAGACCGGCGGACCGCTGGCCGACCGGATCGTCACCACGGCCCCGGACGTCACGGTCTCGACCAATCTCGGGCCGTGGGTGAACCGGCGCGGGCTTTTCGCCAAGGCGTCGATGGCCGACACCTTCAAGGACGAGCGCATCCCCTCGATGCAGAAATGGGAATTCTCGCCGAAGGGCCAGCATGTCGAGCTCGGCATTGCCGAGATGAACCTGTTCATCAACCTCTCGGCGCTCGGGCTGTCGCATTCGATCTTCGGCGAACGCCTGATCCCGATCGGCACGCTCTACGATCCCTTCATCTCGCGCGGGCTCGATGCGCTGAATTATGCCTGCTACCAGGATGCGCGCTTCATGGTGGTGGCGACTCCGTCCGGCGTGACGCTGGCGCCGGAGGGCGGGGCGCATCAATCGATCGCGACGCCGCTCATCGGCATGAGCCAGGACGGGCTCTGCTCGTTCGAGCCGGCCTTCGTCGACGAGCTTGCCGTGATGATGTGCTGGTCCTTCGACTACATGCAGCGCGACGGCGAGGGCGATCCCGACGAGCGCACCTGGCTGCGCGACGAGACCGGCGGTTCGGTCTATCTGCGTCTCTCGACCCGGCAGGTCGAGCAGCCGAGCCGCGCGATGACGCCGGAGCTGGAGCGCGCCATCATCGACGGCGCCTATTGGCTCAGGAAGCCGGGGCCGAACGCTTCCGTCGTGATTGCCTATACCGGCGCCGTCGCGCCGGAGGCGATCGAGGCGGTGGGGTTGCTTTCCGAGGACCGGCGTGATGTCGGCCTGCTGGCGATCACTTCGGCGGACCGGCTCAATGCCGGCTGGCAGGCGGCCGAGCGGGCGCGCCAGCGCGGCAATCACGCGGCGACGAGCCATGTCGAGCGATTGCTCGGCGATCTCCAGCGCGATTGCGGCATCGTCTCGGTGCTGGACGGGCATCCGGCGACGCTGGCCTGGCTCGGCAGCGTCCATGGCCACAAGCAGAAGGCACTCGGCGTCGAGCATTTCGGCCAGACCGGCACGGTGGCTGATCTCTACCGCCATTTCGGCATCGACGCGAACGCGATCGTTCATGCGGCCAATGCGGCGGCGCCCGGGCGGCCGGTCCGCTATCTCAAGGTGTTGCCGGAGTAGGGCGCGACTGAATGAAATGTGTCATCCCGCGCGTGCACGGGATGACTGATGCCGTTCAAAAAAACGCGTATCAGAAACGCGGCGTCGCGAATGTATTCGCGAACGGGTTCGAGCCCGCGCCGACGCGGCCAGGCAGGGTGCCCTCGCCGTAGAGGTCGCCGGTGTTCACATAGATCGGTGAGGCCGACATGTGCTGGCTGGCATAGCGGTTCATCGAGCCGACCGGCACGACGTTGCCCGCGTCGAGATAGCTGCGCTTCTGCACGGTGACGCGCAGCGGGCCGCGGCGGTTCTGCGCTTCGGCGATGCTCGCCATCACGGTAGAGGCCGTGACAGCGACGGCGAGGAGGGCGGCAACGCGCTTGAACGACATCATGACGGCAATCTCCGGGAGTGGGCTGATCCACTCGATGTAAGCATCGCAAATCCGGCGCAAAGACTAGCACCGCGTCGTTAACAACTTTGTTAGCGGGAACGCCGGGGCTTTTTGGCGCGACGCGGGCGAGGTTCAGCCGCGGGCTTTGCCGCTTCTCCGGTCGTGGTCTTCATCCGCAAGGCCGGCAGCGTGCCGTTCGGATCGAGCCAGGAAAGCTTTCGCCCGGTCGCCGACAGCCGCTGGGGAGCGCAACCCGCCTGGCGCTGAAGCTCGCTGCGGGCGAAGGCCGCGCGCAGTTCGGGCTCGGCGCCGGCATTGGCGAGGTCGAGGCGGTCGATCAGGCAGGCGAGCTGGCGGCGGTCGCTGGGCCTGGAACCGGCGCACCACCAGCCGCTCATCGTGAAGGGAGCCTCGGATCCGACCGTTCGGAAGGCGAGGCAGGTGCGGCTCTCGGTGCCGTCGCCGAGAACGACATCTGCGGTTTCGAGCGCGCCAAAGCGGGTCTCGATCGTGGCAGGCGCACTGCTGCGCTCGACGGCGAGGCTGCGGAGCGCCGCGGCGTGAACGAGCGCGATCGTGAAGGAGCCGGGGCTGGCGACGATGCCGTCTCCCGTCTTCAGGCGCAGCGAGAGATGCGATCCGGCCCCGGCGAAGCTGCCGAAGCTCAGCAGGTCCTCGCGCTGGCCACCGTCGCGGCTGCGGCGCGCTTCGATCGCGGGCGGCTCTCGCCCGAGTTCAGGGGCTTCGAGATTGAAGATCGCGATCGGGCGGGAGATCGCGAGCCAGTCGGCTTCCGTTGCTGCGTGCAGCGGTTTGCTGCCGAGAGCTGCATTCCGGGTCGTGGCGGCTGCCACCGGCGAGGTCAGGCTGGCGAGCTGGGGAGGGCCCTCACCGTTTGCCGAGAGGCCTGTGACGAGCGCGGCCGTCAGGCTGATGCCGCCGAGTGCCGCCGCGATGCGCCAGGCGAGAGCGCCCGGCAGGCCGAAGCCGCGGCGCGGCGCGAGGCGGCTGCCCAGGCGGCAGACGGCACGGAAACCGGCTTCGATGCGATCGGCAGACGTAATGAGAAGCGGGACGAGGTCGACCTTCGCAGCCCGCGCCCATGCAGCGCGAGACAGCGTGCCGGCGCGGGACAACCCGGGCCGGAGCTGCCGCAGCAGGGGCTGAAGCCGTGACATCAATTCGTCCGAACGCAAATGCAACCGGTTACTCCCGCAGGGCGCTATGGCCACGCAATCCTCAGTCTGGCGGGCAGGCTGGACGCCGAGAGTCGCCGTCGGGTTACCGAAAAGGGGCGATCGGCCGGCAGCGTGAACAAGAGGTCAACGGGCAGGGTTAACGGGCGGAGCGGAGCTCCCCGCACGGGGGAGATTGACTTTTCGTCGCCGCGGGTGTTCTGACAGGGCGCGGTGCAAGGTTGCGCCGCCTTGCGAAGTTTTCAGCCCTTCGGGATTGGCTCTGTGACTGTCCGTCCGACGACGACGAAACTCACGACCAAAACGACGACCGGGAAAACCGGTCCGTCGCGCTGACGCTTCGCCTCGGTTCCGGGTCCATCTCCCCCCGGCGGGGAGAGATCGCCGAACCCGCCCGAAACCGGCGCGGGGCGGCCCCCAAAGGGAGACCCGAACCGTCTTATCCGCAAAGGATCACATCATGAGCTTCAAGGTCGCAGTGGTCGGCGCAACCGGCAATGTAGGCCGCGAGATGCTGGACATTCTCGCCGAGCGTGCCTTCCCCGTCGGCGAGGTCGTGGCGCTTGCCTCCTCGCGCTCGGTCGGCACCGAGGTTTCGTTCGGCGACAGGACGCTGAAGTGTCGGGCGCTGGAGCATTACGACTTCTCCGACACCGATATCTGCCTGATGTCGGCGGGCGGCGATGTCTCGAAGGCCTGGTCGCCGAAGATCGGCGCGCAGGGCGCCGTCGTCATCGACAATTCCTCAGCCTTCCGCATGCACCCGGATGTGCCGCTGATCGTGCCGGAGGTGAACGCCGCCGCCGCCGCCGGCTTCACCAAGATGAACATCATCGCCAACCCGAACTGCTCGACCGCGCAGCTCGTCGTCGCGCTGAAGCCGCTGCACGACAAGTTCGGCATCAAGCGCGTCGTCGTCTCGACCTATCAATCGGTTTCCGGCGCCGGCAAGGAGGGCATGGATGAGCTCTTCAACCAGACCCGCGCCGTGTTCTCGGCCGGCGAGGTCACCACCAAGAAGTTCCCGAAGCGCATCTCCTTCAACCTCATCCCGCATATCGACGTCTTCATGGAGGACGGCTTCACCAAGGAAGAGTGGAAGATGGTGGTCGAGACCAAGAAGATCCTCGACAAGAAGATCAAGCTGACCGCGACCTGCGTGCGCGTGCCGGTCTTCATCGGCCATTCCGAGAGCGTCAACATCGAGTGCGAGAAGCCGATCACCGCCGACGAGGCGCGCGAGGTGCTGCGTACCGCTCCGGGCATCCTGGTGATCGATAAGCACGAGCCGGGCGGCTACATCACTCCGCATGAGGCGGCCGGCGAGGACGCGACCTATATCTCGCGCATCCGCGAGGACGCGACCGTCGAGAACGGCCTCGCCTTCTGGTGCGTCTCCGACAACCTGCGCAAGGGCGCCGCGCTGAACGCGGTGCAGATCGCCGAGGTTCTGGTCAACCGCAAGCTGATCCAGCCGCGCAAGCAGGCTGCCTGAAAACAGAAGCGCTGCCCGACCCTGTCCGAAACCCGGGCAGGGTCACCGGCAATGTCCACGCGCATGGGCGGGCGACCGTCTTTGCGTGGTGGCTATGCAAGGCAAACAGGGTAAGGCTTGGGCAACCCTGCGTGCGAACCCAGCCCTTGCCCAACGCCCCCCTTCCAGAACCGCCGGTCATGCCTCCGCAGGAAGGCAAGCCGCTGCGCATCGACAATTCCGCGCGCGGCATCGCGCTTGTGCTGCTCTCGTCGATTTTCATGTGCAGCGGCGACATCGCCTCCAAATATCTCGCGATCAGCTTGCCCGCGCTCCAGATCACCTGGATGCGCTACGGCACCTTTGCCGCGATCATGCTCGTCACCGTCTGCTTCACCGGCGGCTTCCGCCGGATGAGCACACGCCGGCCCGGCCTGCAGGTGCTGCGGGCTCTGGGCGTGACGATCTCCTCGATCCTGTTCGTGGCCGGGCTGCACGACCTGCCGATGGCGGACGCGACCGCCACCTCCTTTGTCTCGCCACTCTTCGTGACGGCGCTGTCGATTCCCATCCTGGGCGAAATCGTCGGCTGGCGACGCTGGCTCGCCACGATCGTCGGGCTGGTCGGCGTGATCGTCGTGGTGCGTCCCGGCGGTGACGGCTTTCACGGCGCGTCGTTCTTCGTTCTCGGCTCGTCGTTCTTCTGGGCGTTTTCGCTGATCGTGACCCGGATGATGAGCCGCACCGAGACGCCGGTGGTGACGCTGGCCTATTCCGCCACGATCGGCTTCATCCTGCTGTCGTTGGCTGTGCCGTTCAGCTGGCAGGCGCTCGATCTCAACGCGATCCTGATCGGCGTCTTCGTCGGCGGCATCTCGACGATCGGGCATATCTTCCTGATCCAGGCCTTCCGCTATGCGGATGCTTCGCTGCTGGCACCCTTCGCCTATTCGCAACTGCTCTGGGCTTCGATCTTCGGCTATCTGGTTTTCGCAGCGATCCCGGATCTCTGGACCTATGTCGGCGCTGCGATCATCGCGGCGTCGGGGCTCTATACCGCCCATCGCGAGCGCATCCGCGCCCGGCAGGTCGCGGGCTGAGGGCGTCGGCGTCAGCCTCGCTGCTTTGCGCCATAGCGCGCCATGAACATCGCGATCGCCTCGCCGACGACGCGGCGGATCTCGTCCTCGCTCGGGGGCGTGCGGACGGCATTGAACAGGCGCGGGCGGGTCAGGGTCGACTGGCAGAGATCGATGAACTGCACGGCGGCGAGATTGGTGTCCTCGATCGCGAGCCTGCCCTCGGCCACCATCCGGTCGAGATAGGTCGCGATCAGCTTGGCGCCCTGCATCGGACCGTTCTCGTAAAAGCCGCGGCCGAGATCGGGCATCCGCTCGGCGACGCCGATGACGACGCGATGGGCGCTGACCGCGAATTCACAATTGATCATGCGCACGAGACACTGGCCGAAATTACCGAGCGCCCGGACCGGATCGGAATCCTCGGCGAGGGCTTCGAAGGCGCCGCGCTTCTGCGCTTCGCGCTCGCGCTCGATCAACGCCACGAAGAGATGCTCCTTGTCCTCGAAATAGACATAGAGCGTGCTTTTCGAGACGTTCGCGGCGGCGGCGATGTCGCTCATGCTGGCCGCGTCGAAGCCGCGGGCGATGAAGACCTGGTGAGCCCCGTCGAGAATCTGCCGCCGCTTGTCAGGGTCGGCGCCGGCGACGCGGTGATTGCGCGCGACGGTCTTAACGATGGCTTCGGAGGTCTTGGTCATCATTCCCTGGCGGAAGGGGCGCTCCGCGCATGCTGCAAAAAAGAATCGAACCGATTGGTTCGATTTGACTTGATATGCATCATAGCCCGCGCTATTTCAAGCGCAATCGAACCGATTGGTTCGAATTGACATGCAGGACGCCCAATGTCTGCTGAAACCGCTACCGAACACCGCCGCGACCGGCTGAAGCTGGTCGACGCCACAGCTGAGACCGCCCAGCCGGCCGAGCCCGCCACCGCCCGCGAGGCGCAGGCGAAGAGCACGCCGGCCGAACCCGCCGACGGCAAGGCAAAATCCGGAAAGAACCCGTTGAAGCGCGGCGCATTGCTCGTCGTGGCTGCGGCCGTCGTGGGAGCCGGGCTCTGGTACGGCATCGACTGGTGGCGCAATGGCCGCTTCATCGTCTCGACCGATGACGCCTATGTCGGTGCGGAGATGGCGACGGTCTCGGCCAAGCTTTCCGCCAATATCGCCTCCGTCTCCGTGCAGCAGAATCAGGAGGTCAAGGCCGGGCAGCCGCTCGTCGCGCTCGATGAGGGCGACTGGCGGATCGCGCTCGACAGTGCGCGCGCCAAGACCGCAACGGCGCAGGCGACGCTGGCGCGCATCGACAGCCAGGTCGAAGCGGCGCGCGCCGCCCAGACGCAGGCGCAGGCGCAGCAGAATTCGGCCGAGGCGGCGGTGACGCGCACGGCCGCCGATTTCGAACGCGCCAGCAGTCTCGCCGCCAAGTCCTACGGCTCGCAGGCGACGCTCGATGCCGCGACGGCAGGTCGTGATCAAGCCGTCGCCGCGCTTGCGAGCGCCAAGGCCGGTGTCCTGCAGGCGCAGGCGAACATCAAGGTTCTGGAAGCACAGCGCATCGAGGCCGCCCGCCAGATCGACGAGCTGAAGGTCGCCGAGCAGAAGGCCGAGCGCGATCTTTCCTTCATGAAGATCGCCGCGCCGATCGACGGCGTCGTCGCCAATACCAATGTCCAGATCGGCGACCTCGTCGGGGCCGGCAAGCGCCTGATGTCGATCGTCCCGCTCGACCAGGTCTATGTCGACGCCAATTTCAAGGAGACCCAGGTCGGGCCGCTCAAGACCGGCGACAAGGCGAGCATCACCGTCGATGCGCTGCCGGGGCAGATCTTCCACGGCACGGTCAGCGGCATCGCCGGTGGCACGGGCTCGGTCTTCACGCTGCTGCCGCCCGACAACGCGACCGGCAACTTCACCAAGATCGTGCAGCGCGTGCCGGTGCGCATCGCGCTCGACAAGGACTCGACCGCGAAGCATGTGCTGCGGCCCGGCATGTCGGTCGTGGTCTCGATCGATCCGCGGCCGGCCGCCCAGCGCTGATGCAGCGCGCACGGGAAGACAACCCCGAGGAAAGGTAGGCCGACATGGCCACCGCGACCCTGACTGCGCCGGCGGGAGCGCCGCCGGCTTCGGATGCCATTCCGCTGCGCCGGATCTTCGCCTTCATGGCGATGGTCTTCGGCATGTTCATGGCGATCCTCGACATCCAGATCGTCTCGGCCTCGCTGGCGGAGATCCAGGCCGGCCTGTCCGCCTCGTCCGACGAGGTCGCCTGGGTCCAGACCGCCTATCTGATCGCCGAGGTGATCATGATCCCGCTCTCCGGCTATCTCAGCCGGGCGCTGTCGACGCGGGTGTTCTTCTCGATCGCGGCGGCGGGTTTCACCATCGCCAGCGTGCTCTGCGCCCAGGCCACCTCGATCAACGAGATGATCCTGTGGCGGGCGGTGCAGGGCTTCATCGGCGGCGGCATGATTCCCGGCGTCTTCGCCGCCGCCTTCACCATCTTCCCGCCGTCGAAGCGGCCGATCATCTCGCCGCTGATCGGGCTCGTCGCGACCTTGGCGCCGACGATCGGCCCGACGGTCGGCGGCTATCTCAGCCATGCCTTCTCCTGGCATTGGCTCTTCCTGGTCAATGTTGTGCCCGGCATCGGCGTGACGATCGCAGCCTGGACGCTGATCGATTTCGACAAGCCCGATCACAGCCTGATCAAGCGCTTCGACTGGCTGGGGCTCGCCGCCATGGCCGCCTTTCTCGGCAGCCTCGAATATGTGCTGGAGGAGGGGACGCGGCTCGACTGGTTCCAGAGCCACGAGATCGTGTTCTTCTCGATCGTCATGGTCACAGGCGCGGTGCTGTTCTTCTGGCGGGCGCTGACGCGGGACGACCCACTGGTCGATCTCTACGCCTTCCGAAACCGCAACTTTGCGTTCGGCTCGCTGTTCTCCTTCACCATGGGCATCGGCCTCTACGGGCTGACCTATCTCTACCCGGTCTATCTCGGACGCATCCGCGGCTATGATGCGCTGATGATCGGCGAGACCATGTTCGTCACCGGCCTCGCCATGTTCTTCACGGCGCCGATCGCCGGGCGGCTTTCCGCCAAGCTCGACCCGCGCATCATGATGATGATCGGCTTCGGCGGCTTCGCGGTCGGCACCTGGTGGGCGTCCTTCATCACGTCGGACTGGGATTTCTACGAGCTCCTGGTGCCGCAGATCCTGCGCGGCTGCTCGTTGATGCTGTGCATGGTGCCGATCAACAACGTCGCGCTGGGCTCGCTGCCCCCGCAGCAGCTCAAGAATGCATCCGGGCTCTACAATCTCACCCGGAACCTCGGCGGCGCGGTCGGGCTCGCGGTCATCAACACCATGCTGAATACCCGCACCGACCTGCACATCACCCGGCTGCACGAAATGGTGGTCGCCGGGCGTGGGGTGGCGGAGGAAGCGATCGCCAATACCGCGCAGCGCTTCATCGACTACGGCGACGCCGCGCAGACCATGGCGCTGGCCCTGATCAACCAGCGCGTCCACAAGCAGGCGCTGGTCATGGCCTTCGGCGACGTCTTTCTCGGGCTGACTGCGATCTTCGGGAGCCTCGTCCTGATGTCGCTGTTCCTGAGCAAGCCGCCGAAGCCTGTTGCGGGCGCCGGAGGCGGCGGGCACTAGACCGGCCCTGCGATCCGCTGCGGCTTTCGCCGGAGCTGCCTTTGCCCTCATGCGCTCACCGCGCATCAGGCCCGGGGCGATCACGTCGATGTGCTGCGGGCGCTGCCCGATGTCGCAGGCGTGCTGATTGACATTCGGCCGATGCTTTGCCAAATATGATAGTAATATCAGTAGTTTAGATGATTTCTAAACTGCATGGCCGGCGACCGGCGTAGTGGAAGGCGTTACGATGAGCGTTCTGGCGAGCAAGGATCACGATCACAGGCCTGTGGCGGCCGATCATATCCCGTGGCCGCAGAAAAACCCGACGAGCTGCCCGATCAGCGCCGTGAAGGCGCGGCTGCGGACGGCGGGCCTGAGGCCGACGCGCCAGCGCATGGCGCTGGGCTGGCTGCTCTTCGCCAAGGGCGACCGGCATGTCAGCGCCGAGATGCTCTATGAGGAAGCGCTGCGGGCGCGCGAGCCGCTTTCGCTCGCGACCGTCTACAACACGCTGCGCCAGTTCTCGGAAGCCGGCCTGCTGCGCCAGGTCTCGGTCTCCGGTCCGAAGACCTTCTTCGACACCAACGTGTCCGAGCACCATCATTTCTACAACGAGGACGACGAGACCGTCACCGATATCCCGGGCTCGATGATCCAGGTGGCCGGCCTGCCGGACGCGCCGGAAGGCATGGTGATCTCCTCGGTCGAGGTCATCGTCCGCCTGCGCAGCGCCGATGGCGAGGAAATCGAGAGCAAGCGGGTGGTGGGCCACCACGCGTGATCGTCTGCTCCTGCAACGTCCTGTCCTGCGGCCAGATCAAGGGGACCGTCGCTGCTGACGGCAGCGGCCCCCGGACGGCCGGCGAGGTCTATGATTGCCTGGGCTGCAGCCCGGATTGCGGCCGTTGCGCGCGCGAGGTTCGGGCTATCCTGGCCGAGGCCCGTGCCGTTTGCGCGACGCAATGCGGCAGCTGCGCCAGCCGCGAGATCGAATGCGCGGTCCATGTCTCGGTCGGGCACATGTTCGACGGGATCGAACTCGCCCAGGAGAGCGTCGCGGCCTGAGGCCGGCGGCGCGCACGGGCTTCGATCAAAAGCGCCGAGATCGCTTTTTGCCTCTTCCCTTCTGCATGGGCCGTGTCTACATTAGGATCATTCTAATGTGGATCGCGGAGTGCACGCCATGAAGGGCGACAAGAAGGTCATCGAGTATCTCAACAAGGGGCTGCGCTCGGAGCTCACCGCCATCAACCAGTACTGGCTGCATTACCGCATGCTGGACAACTGGGGCCTGAAGGAGATGGCCAAGACCTGGAAGAAGGAATCGATCGAGGAGATGGTCCATGCCGACCGCTTCGTCGACCGCATCCTCTTCCTCGAAGGCTTCCCGAACCTGCAGACGCTCGACCAGCTCCGCATCGGCGAGACCGTCACGGAAGTGATCGAGTGCGACCTCAAGGCCGAGCTCGAGGCGCGCACGCTCTATCAGGAAGCGGCGAAATACTGCCGCGAGGTCGGCGATTTCCCGTCCGAGGACCTCTTCAAGGCCCTGATGAAGGACGAGGAAGGCCATATCGACTTCCTGGAGACCCAGCTCGACCTGATCTCGCGCGTCGGCATCGAGCTCTACACCCAGAAGCATATCGGCGGCCTGGAAGGCGACGACCACGATCATTGAGTCGTGCCGGGGCGCGCCACCTCGGTGGCGCGCTTCATACGATTCGGCCGGCGCCAAAAGAAAAGGCCCGCCATAGGCGGGCCTTTGATATTTCAGCGAAGCTGCGCTTTCGTCAGATGAAGCTGACGTCGGCGGCTTCCGGACCCTTGCGGCCGGTGCGGATCGAGAAGCGCACGCGCTGCCCGTCCATCGGCGGCTGCAAGCCGCTGCGGCCGAGCGAGGAGACGTGCAGGAACACGTCCGGGCCGCCCTTGTCCGGCGCGATGAAGCCGAAGCCGCGATCCGAGTTGAAGAACTTCACGGCGCCATCATAGGGGCCTTCGACCGGGCCGCTGTCGCGATCCTGGAAGCCGCCGCCACGCGGGCCGCGATCGCCGCCGCCGAAGCCGCCGCGATCGTTATAGCCGCCGCGGTCGCCACCGTAGCCGCCGCGATCCCGGTCGCCATAGCCGCCACCGCCGAAATCATCGCGCGGAGGACGGGGCGAGAAGGCGCGGGGAGCCGGCGCGGTCTGCGTCGCCGTGGAGGCGTCGATCTCATGGATCGCGACGACCTGAAGGCCGCGGCGACCTTCGCCGAGATCGGCGACGATGGTGGCGCCGGGCAGCAGGTCTTGCTGGTCCAGCGGGCCGATGGCCGAGACATGCAGGAAGACATCGCCCGAACCATCGGAGGGCGATGCGAAACCGAACCCCTTCTCGGGGTCGAACCACTTGACCTTGGCTTCGATGTTTTCGTGCGTGACGAAGGGCTGGGCAGCGGGAGGCTTGCGACGATCGAACATGGATCTTCAAATATGAGTGACCGGGAGCACGCAACTTAGCTCATGCCGGGCGCGCCGTCATCGGGGTCACCGCGAAATTATTGCACGTCGTATGACGCGGTTACAGCGGTTTTCTACCCCCGTCCCCAAGGTCGGTATTCGGCTTTCGTTATGCTTCCTCTGCATGCGTTGGTCCATTTCTGGCCAGATTCTTCGGGCAAGCCGGCGAAAATGCCGCAGGTAGCGCTCTTGCCAATGGGGGCTGCCGGTACGATGTGACATGCGAGTTAGGGAAGACACGCCTCCTGGTCGGTAAGCGCGACACATGCGCTGCTCAGGAGATGACAATTGGTTCGTTCGCGACAATCCGGCAGGAAGGCCGGCGATGGCGTGATCCGGCGGCTATGGCCGACGGAGCGCGATCTTTTCAGAGAGCATCTGCTCAGGCTCGATCCCGTCACGCGCCAGCAACGCTTCGGCACGGCGGTGAATGACGCGTTTCTCGAGAACTATGCCAGGACGACCTTCGGCGTCGGCGGCCTGGTCTATGCCTATGTCGTCGACGGTGTAGTGCGCGGCGCGGCCGAGTTGCGCGGTCTCGACGAGATCATCGCGCTGACCGGTGAGGCTGCCTTCAGCGTCGAGACGTCGTGGCGGCGTCGCGGCGTCGGTGGGCAGTTGTTCGGGCGGCTGATCACGGCGGCGCGCAATCGCGGGGTCCGGACGCTCTACCTGACCTGCCTGCCGGAAAATCTGGCGATGCGACGGCTTGCGGCGAAGTTCGAGGCCGATCTCGTCGGCGGCTATGCCGATGTCGAGGGCGTGATCGCGACCGGAGCACCGACGCCCTTCACGATCCTCGACGAGGCGCTCGACAATGCGAAGGGCTTCGCGACGATGGCGCTGTCGATCCAGAAGAGCTTCTGGCCGAGCACATTGCTCGCGCGGACCTTCGGTGTCTGAGGGACAGATCTGCGGCGGAGGCGACGATCCAATGATCGTCGTGCTCGCCCTCGTGGCGAGCATCCACGTCTTGAACAGCGACCTTCATCGATGAAGGCGCGGATGGTCGGGACAAGCCCGACCATGACGTGATTGGTTTGGTGATTACCGGTTCAGCGACAGCGAGGCGCCGGATTTGGTGACGGCGCCGTCGAGCGCGCCGGAGCCGGAGCTGCGCAGCCGGGCGGCGACCGCGCCGCCCTGCTGGTAGAGATAGACCTCGCCATCCCGGAAATCCCAGGCCGAGATCTTCTGAAGATCCTTGTTGGCGCAGCCGGACGAGGAGGCACGGTAGAGATCGAGCGTCGGCGTGCTCGACAATTGCACGCGGCAGGAGCCGCCCGTCGCCTCGCGGGCCGTCCAGCCGCCGACCATGCTGTTGCGGCTGGCGGATGGGCGCGGCGCCGCCGTCGGGCTCTGGCCGAGGCCGGCGACCTGATTGTCGCTGCCGCGCAGGCCCGGATCCTGCGTCGGCTGGCCGGTCGGGGGCAGGGGCTGGCCTTGCGGCGCGCCGCCGGCATTGGGGTCGAAGAACGGGTCCTGGGGCGCAGGCAAGGCCCCGCCGCCCTGCGGACCGCCTGCAACGGGGTAGCCGCCTGGCTGGGCCGCCGCGGGATAGCCACCCGGCGGCGGCAGCGGCTCCGACGTGATCGGAGCAGAGCTCACCGGCGGAGCCGAAGGCAGCACGGGCTGGCTGTAGGAGGGCGGGTTCATCACCGGCCCGGTGAAGCGCTGCGAGCCGGCGCAGGCCGTCAGCGCCAACAAGGGGAGCAGGGCGGCCGCGCGGGTCAGGGTGGCGGTCGATGCGATCTTGATCGTCGTCATGCGGCGCGGGTTCCGATCTCGGTCAGCCGAACGTTGCGTCATTATCAGGAAACGCGATGAACGCGGCATGAGCATGGTCTAGCGCAGGCCTGCCACATTGCGAACCCTTGATGTCGACCCGGGTTCCTGCGCGTTGGGCCGGAACTTTACGAAAATGGCCCGCCCCGGGAGGTGCAGGCCATTTTCAGTGTGGTGCCGGGAGAACAGCGGCTCGCGAATCAGCCCGCCTTGCGCTTGTTCTGGCGGTTCTCGACGAGATCGTCGACGACGGCGGGATCGGCCAGCGTCGAGGTATCGCCGAGCGCGCCGTACTCGTCCTCGGCGATCTTGCGCAGGATGCGGCGCATGATCTTGCCGGAGCGGGTCTTGGGCAGGCCGGGCGCGAACTGGATCAGGTCGGGCGAGGCGATCGGGCCGATCTCCTTGCGGACATAGGCGACGAGGTCCTTGCGCAAGGTGTCGGTCGGCGCCTCGCCGGCCATCAGCGTGACATAGGCGTAGATGCCCTGTCCCTTGATGTCGTGGGGATAGCCGACGACCGCGGCCTCCGAGACCGACGGATGCGCGACCAGCGCCGATTCGACCTCGGCCGTGCCCATGCGGTGGCCGGAGACGTTGATGACGTCGTCGACGCGGCCGGTGATCCAGTAATAGCCGTCGGCATCGCGCCGGCAGCCGTCGCCGGTGAAGTACTTGTTCGGGTAGGTCGCGAAATAGGTTTCTTCGAAGCGCTTGTGGTCGCCATAGACCGTGCGCATCTGGCCGGGCCAGCTCTCGGCGATGACGAGATTGCCCTCGCAGGCGCCTTCCAGGACCTTGCCCTCGGGATCGACGATCTCCGGCTTGATGCCGAAGAACGGCCGCGTCGCCGAGCCTGGCTTGAGCTGGGTGGCGCCAGGCAGCGGCGAGATCAGGATGCCGCCGGTCTCGGTCTGCCACCAGGTGTCGACGATCGGGCAGCGGCGCTCGCCGACGACGCGGTGATACCACTCCCAGGCTTCCGGATTGATCGGCTCGCCGACCGAGCCGAGCAGGCGCAGCGACTTGCGCTTGGTCTTCTTCACCGGCTCCTCGCCGGCGCCCATCAGCGAGCGGATCGCGGTGGGCGCGGTGTAGAAGGTGTTGACCTTGTGCTTGTCGATGACCTCCCAGAAGCGCGAGATCGTCGGATAGGTCGGGATGCCCTCGAACATCAGCGTGGTCGCGCCGTTCGCGAGCGGTCCGTAGAGGATGTAGCTGTGGCCGGTCACCCAGCCCACGTCGGCGGTGCACCAGTAGATGTCGCCGTCATGGTAGTCGAAGACGTATTGGTGGGTGATCGCGGTGTAGACGAGATAGCCGGCGGTGGTGTGCAGCACGCCCTTCGGCTTGCCGGTCGAGCCCGAGGTATAGAGCAGGAAGAGCGGGTCCTCCGCCTTCATCTCGACCGCCGGGCAGTGACCGGAGACCTTGGCGGCCTCGTCATGGTACCAGCGGTCGCGGCCTTCCTTCATCGTGATGTTGCCGCCGGTGCGCTTGACGACGATGACGGTCTCGATGCCGCCCTTCACCTTGTCGTCGGCAGTGTCGACGTTCTTCTTGAGCGGGACGGCCCGGCCCCCGCGCAGGCCTTCATCGGCGGTGATCACGATCTTCGAATCGGAATCTTCGATGCGGCTCGCCAGCGAATCCGGCGAGAAGCCGCCGAACACCACCGAATGGACGGCACCGATGCGGGCGCAGGCGAGCATCGCATAGGCCGCCTCGGGGATCATCGGCAGGTAGATGGTGACGCGGTCGCCCTTCTTGACGCCGTTGGCCTTGAGGACGTTCGCGAACTTGCAGACTTCGGTATAGAGCTGGCCGTAGGTGATCTTCTTCGACTCGCTCGGATCGTCGCCTTCCCAGATGATCGCCGTCTGCTTGGCGCGGGTCGCGAGATGCCGGTCGATGCAATTATGGGCGACGTTGGTGGTGCCGTCCTCATACCATTTGATCGAGACCTTGCCCGGCTTGTAGCTGGCGTTCCTGACCTTGGTGTAGGGCTTGAACCAGTCGATGCGCTGGCCCTGCTCGCCCCAGAACTTGTCGGGGTCCTTGATCGAGGCCGCGTACATCTTCTTGTACTTGGCGTCGGTCGCCCAGGCCTTCTTCGACCAGGAGGTCGGGACGTCGTAGATGATCTCGGACATTCGGGCGTCTCCCCAGACTTGGGCCGTCTGTGTTGCGCTGGTCCGCCTCAGGGATGGGCACGGCGGACATCGCTTCTTCGATTTCGACGCATCATAGGATGCGCACGCGGCGCGGCAACCCATTGTGCATCGCACTTTCGTGGCAGGGGCAGGCCGCGAATGCATGAAAGCGGGCCGAAAAGCCTTCCAACCGTCTTATCCGATGGTCGAATCGACTTTTGGACCCGCTTTTTGCCGGTGATTATTATTCAGAGCCCGCCCATCTTGCAGACGATGTCCCATTCCGCGTCCGTCACCGGCTGGACCGAGAGGCGGAAGGAGGTGACCAGCGCCATCTTGGCGAGCTTCGGCTCGGCCTTGACCGCGACGAGGGTCACCGGCTTCGGCAGCGGCTTCACCGCCTTGAAGTCGACCAGGACCCAGGGCTCGCCGGGAATCCAGTTATAGGCTTCCTTGATGACCTCGACGATGCCGACGACCTCGAGCCCCTCGTTGGAATGGTAGAAGAAGACCTGGTCGCCCTGCTTCATCGCCATCAGGTTGAGCTTGGCGGTGTGGTTCTTCACGCCATCCCAATGCGTGCCCTTGGCGCCGGCCTTGACCTGGTCGTCCCAGGACCAGACGGATGGTTCGGATTTGATCAGCCAGTGAGCCATCAGGCTTCGTCCTCCTTGAGCGGCACCGGCGGCTGCGAGGCCGCCTCGCCCTGTTCGTTCCAGAATCGCACCATCTCGCGGGTCAGCGCGGCGTAATCCTTGGGGTCGAGCTCGACGCGGACCTCGCCCTCGCCGAAGGGCAGGATCAGCACGAAGCGGTGCGTGCCTTCGGCCTTGCGTCGACGGTGCTGGATCACCGGGCCCGCGATCCGGCCGGCCAGCGGCACGGGCTCGCTCTCGGCGACGAGCTCGGAACCTGTCGTCTTCTTGACCTCGGCGATGCCGCGCGCGACGCGCTTCGTCAGGTCGGACCAGTCTCCCGCCATGCTTTCCTCCGTCATTCCGCCCGGATCGGTCGCGCCAGCAAGGCAGCGACCGCGTCGCGGACGCCGACATCGCCGGCGATGATCGCGGCCACGGCCGCGGCGATCGGGGTCTCGACCTGTTTCGCCCGCGCCATTTCGACCAGCGCCGGGGCGGTGAAGGCGCCCTCGGCCAATTTACCGCCGGCCGCTTCCACCGGGCTCTTGCCCTGGCCCAGGGCCAATCCATAAGAAAAGTTGCGCGATTGCGGCGAGGCGCAGCTCAGCACGACATCGCCGAGACCGGACAGGCCCATCAGCGTTTCCGGATCGGCGCCATAGGCCTCGCCGAAGCGGCGCAGTTCGGCGAAGCCGCGCGCCACCAGAGCGGCGCGGGCGCTCTCGCCATAGCCCAGTCCGATCGTGATGCCGGCCGCGATCGCGAGCACGTTCTTGGCTGCGCCGCCGATCTCGACGCCGCGGATGTCGGCGGAATGGTAGATGCGGAAGGCGGGCGAACTCAGCGCTTCGGCCAGCGCCTGCGCCAGATCGGAATCGCCGGCCGCGAGCGTCACGGCCGTCGGCAGCCCGCGCCCGATATCGGCGGCGAAGCTCGGGCCGGAGAGGATCGCTGCCGTAGCACCGGGCCACGCCTGCTCGATGATCTCGGTCGCGAAACGGCCGCTCGCCTGCTCGATGCCCTTGGCGGCGGAGATCACCGGCACGCGCGGCGGCAGGGCTTCCGCCAGATGCTCGCAGGCCGACCGCAAGGCTTGCGTCGGCACCGCGACGATCAGGGCGTCGCAATCGGTAAGGGCTGCGAGCAGGTCGGTCGCGTGGATGCTCTCGGGCAGGTCGATCCCGGGCAGTCGCGGCGCCTGCCGTGTTCGCTCGATGGCCTCGATGGTCACGCCATCGCGGGCCCAGAGCCGGACATCGTGACCGGCACGGGCGGCGGCGAGCGCCAGCGCGGTGCCGTAGGCGCCGGCGCCGACCACGCCGATGCTGCGATAGCGAGCGCGAGAGCTCATGCGGCGGTCGACGGGGTGGCCGAGAGTTCGTCCAGCGGCCAGCGCGGACGGGCGACCGCGGCCATGTCGTCGACGAGGCCGAGCCGCAGCCGTTCCAACCCCGCCCAGGCGATCATCGCACCATTGTCGCCGCAGAGCGCCAGCGGTGGGGCGACCATCGGCAGGCCGGCTTCGGTCGCAAGACGATTGAGCCCGCTGCGGATCGCCTGGTTGGCGGCGACGCCGCCGGCGACGACCAGCGTCGAGGGCGTGATGCCGGCTTCGCGGCAGGCGCGCAGGCCGGCGCGGGTGCGGTCCACCATCACGTCGACGACGGCCGCCTGGAAGGAGGCGCAGAGATCGGCGACGTCATTGTCGGAGAGCGGCGCGATCCGCTCGGCGACGAGGCGCACGGCGGTCTTCAGGCCGGAGAGCGAGAAATCCGGGCTCGGCCGACCCTGCATCGGGCGCGGGAAATCGAAGCGCTCGGGATCGCCCTTGGCCGCCTCGCGCTCGACCGAGGGACCGCCGGGATAGGGCAGGGCGAGCATCTTGGCGATCTTGTCGAAGGCCTCGCCGACGGCGTCGTCGATCGTGCCGCCGAGCTTGAGATAGTCGCCGACGCCGCGCACGGCGAGCAATTGGGTGTGGCCGCCGGAGACGAGCAGCAGCAGATAGGGGAAGGCGAGATCGTCGGTGAGGCGGGCCGTCAGCGCATGCGCTTCGAGATGGTTGATCGCGATGAAGGGTTTGCCGGTCGCGAGCGCGATCGCCTTGCCGGCGGTCAAGCCCACCATGACGCCGCCGACCAGACCGGGGCCGGCAGCCGCCGCGACGGCGTCGATCTCATCCGGCTTCAATTCGGCATTGGCGAAGGCGCGTGCGATGATGCGGTCGATCGCCTCGACATGGGCGCGCGCCGCGATTTCCGGCACCACGCCGCCATAGGCCGCATGTGCGGCGATCTGGCTCAGCACCTCGTTCGACAGGATCTTGCTTTCGCCGGAACGCTCGACGGAGACGATCGCGGCTGCCGTTTCGTCGCAGGTCGTCTCTATCCCCAGTACACGCATGATCGGTCGACTTGTCTCGCGGAATGAGGGATCAGGATCAAGCAACGGCGCCCGACGGTTCCGTGCCGGCAATTCCTTCGTATAGTGCGCGAGGGGGCGCAAGGCCAAGAGGCCCGTCACAAGAGGCGGTTCTGCGGTCAGGGCGACGAGACGAGGAAAAGGAGACGGCATGGGCAGGATCATCGTTCCGCCTCAATGCGGCATGATCGCAAATTGCTGCACGGTTCGCGGATCGTCCTGCGGGCGCCGCCGGTTTTGTCAGGAGCTGTGAATGCGCGTCTTCGTCTTTCGTCCCCGCCCCGATGCCGAACGGACCGCCCGCGCCATCGCCGAGCACGGCTTCGAGCCGGTCGTCGCGCCGCTCTTCGAGGTCGTCCGCCTGACCGATGCCGCGCCCGAGGGGGCGTTCGATGCGATCGTGCTGACCAGCGGCAATGGCGTGCCGGCGCTGGCGGATGGATCGATCGCCTGGCGGGACCTGCCGGTCTTCACCGTTGGAAGCCGTACGGCCGCGAAGGTGCGCGAGGCCGGGCTGGACGATACCCGTAGCGCCGATGGCGACCGCAACGACCTGATCGAGCTGATTCGGCGGACGCTGCCGGTGCCGGCGAAGCTCCTCATGATCGTCGGTCGCGACCGCAAGGAGGACGTGCCCGACCGTCTGCGCGAGGCCGGCTACGAGGTGACGCTCTGGACCGCCTATGCGGCCGAGCCCGTCTCCGTCCTGCCCGAGGATATGCAAGCCGCGCTGCGGCATGGCGGCGGAGGCGCGGCCCTGCATTATTCGGCGCGCGGCGCGCGGACCTTCATTGCGCTGGCCCAGGCGGCCGGCGTTGCCGACGAGGCGCTCGAACTCACCCATGTCACGCTGTCGGCCGATGTCGCCTCGCCCCTGATCTCGGCCGGTGCCAGCACGGTGCTGGTCGCGGAGCATCCGGAGGAAGCCGGGATGCTGGCGGCGCTGGAGCAGGTCTCGGCGCGCGAGCATCTGATCGATGCCGCCCGGCCGGAGCCGCGCGGCAGCCTGCAGCGCACGCCGCCGACCGTCGATCTCAAGGTGGTCTCGTCGTCGGACGAACCGGCCGAGGCGGCGGAGCCCGCGAAGCCGTCGCCGGAAGCGGTGGCGCCGACCGAAGCTCTGCCGCAGGAATTCGCGCCGCCACCGGTCGAGCCGACGCGTGCGCCTGCCGAACGCGAGGCGCCGGCCCGCACGCCCTGGCTCGCTGTGATCGCGGCCGGACTCGTCGGTGGCGTGATCGGCGGGGCACTCGTCAGCTATGCGCTGACCAAGCCCGCTCCTTCCGGTAACGTCGAGGCTATCGCTGAATTGCGCAACCGGCTGGAGGCCACGCAAGCGAGTGCGGCGGCAGCCGACCGCAAGGCGGCCTCTGCGACGGAAGCGGCGGCCAAGGCCGGCTCCGAACTCCAGGCAGTGACGGCGAAGCTCGCTTCGCTCGGCAATGTACAGGCCCCGGATACCAGCGCCTTCAGCGCTCAGGCCCAGAGGGCCGAAGCGGCGGCTGCGGCCGTCGGCCAGCGCCTCGACCAGATCGCGGGGCGGCTCGGCAGCGTCGAGACGCAGGCCAAGGCGGCATCGGGCGCCAGTCCGGAGGCGATGGCGGCGGCGCGGATCGTGCTGGCCGAACGGGTACAGCGCGCTCTCGCCGGCGGGCGCCCCTTCGCCGGCGATATCGCGGCGTTGACGAAAAGCGGCGTGGCGCAGGCGGATGTCGCCGCCCTGGCGGCTGTTTCTTCAGGCGGTGCGCCGACGCGCGAGGCCCTGCAGGCGGGCTTCCGCAAGCATGGCGCGATGTTCCAGCGCGAGGTGATGCCGGCGTCCGATAGCTGGACCGACAAGCTGCTCGCCCTGGCGAGCCGCGTCGTCACGGTCCGCCCGGTCGGCGACAGCGGCTCGACCGATCCCGCGACGCTGCCGCTCCGGATCGAAGGTGCCATCGCCGCCGGCGACATCGTCAAGGCTTCGGCGTTGTGGGGCCAGTTGCCGGAGCCGGCGCGCCGTGCCAGTGCGGAATTCGGCGCCGATCTGCAGAAGCGTGCCGCGGCGGATGCGGCGATCGCCAAAATCGCGCAGGATGCGGTCGCGGCGCTCGGCGCGGCCGGTTGACGGAGGGTTGAGGAGTCCATGGTTCGCGTTCTCGTCTACCTCGCCGTCTTCGCCTGCCTTGCCTTCGGCGCCGTCTGGCTCGCCGACCGGCCGGGAGAGGTTTCCGTCCTCTGGCAGGGCTACCGGGTCGAGACCAGCGTCGCGCTGGCCGCGATCGGCGTCGTCGCGCTTGCCTTTCTCGTCCTGCTGGTCTGGGCGATCTTTCGCTTCGTCTTCGGTTTGCCTTCGGCCTTCAGTCTCTCTTCGCGGTCACGGCGCCGGGCACGCGGCTTCGAGGCGGTGTCGCGCGGCATGGTCGCGATCGGCGCGGGCGATCCGATCGCCGCCGGGCGCTATACCGGCGAGGCGCGCCGTTTCGTTCCGGGCGAGCCGCTGACTCTGCTACTGGAGGCGCAGACCGCCCAGTTGAGCGGCGACCGGGCGCAGGCCGAGGCCGCCTTCAAGGCGATGCTGGAGAAATCCGAGACGCGGGTGCTGGGCCTGCGCGGGCTCTTCGTCGAGGCGAAGCGGCGCGGTGACGTCACCGCCGCGCGCGCCTTCGCCGATGATGCGGTGCGCCGCTCGCCCTCGCTGGCCTGGGCCAATGACGCGCTGCTGGATTTTCACACGCAGGCCGGCGACTGGCAGGCGGCCCGCACCGCGGTCGAGCGCCGCGCTGCGCTGAGGCTCGCCGACAAGGCAGAGGCCCGTCGCCAGCGCGCCGTGCTGCTGGCGGCCGAGGCCTTGCAGGCGCGTGAGCATGAGCCCGAGAAGGCGCTCGCCGCGGCGCTCGAGGCGGTCAAGCTCTCGCCGGCCCTGACGCCGGCCGCTGCCCTGGCCGGCCGGATGCTCGCCGAGCGCGGCGATGTCCGCAAGGCCTCGAAGCTGCTGGAGGCGGCCTGGAAGGATGCGCCGCATCCCGATATCGCCGCCGCCTATCTCGATGCGCGGCCGGGAGACAGCGCGCTCGACCGCCTTGCCCGAGCGACGACACTGACGAAGCTGCGTCCCTCCGATCCGGAAAGCGTGCTGGCACTGACCGGCGCCGCGATCCAGGCGCGCGAGTTCCAGAAGGCGCGCGAGACGCTGAAGCCTTTGCTGGCTGGCGGTGCCTCGGTGCGTGCCTGCCTGCTGATGGCCGAGCTGGAGGATGCCGAGCATGGTGCGGCCGGCCGCGTGCGCGAATGGCTGGCGCGGGCGACACGGGCGCCGCGCGACGCTGCCTGGGTGGCGGACGGACTGGTTTCCGACCACTGGATGCCGGTCTCACCGATCACCGGCCGGCTCGACGCCTTCGTCTGGACGGTCCCGCCGGCGACGCTCGGCAACAAGGCGCAAGCCGTCGACGACGTGCTGGCCGATCTCGACGATTCGACCAAGCTGATCGAGGTGAAGGCCGAGAGCGTCACGACGATCGAGCCCACGGCCGTTGCACCGCCGCCTCCGCCTGTGCCGAAGGAAGAGCCCAAGCCGGAGCCGGTCGTGGCCGCTGCGCCGCCGGTTCCGAAGGAGGAGCCGAAGCCGGTTGTCGAGCCGAAGCCGTTGGAAGCGGTTGCGGAACCTGTGAAGCCCGTCGAAGCCAAACCGGCCGAGGCCAAGCCAGCCGCTGCGCGCGAGACAACGCCGCCCAAGCCGGTGATCTTCCCGGTTTCGCACGCGCCCGACGATCCGGGACCGGAGGAGGAGCCGCCGCCAGAGCCAAAGAAGAGCGGCTTCAGGCTGTTCGGCTGAGCGGAAAAGGCGTGCGGCGGGCAGCCATGCGCCTTATAGCGGCGCAATGACATCCGTTCTCGATCCGAATGCCACTGTGACTCTGACGGTCGGCGCCGAGCAGGCCGGCCAGCGGCTGGACAAGGCGCTCACCCTGCTCGCCGGCGAGATTTCGCGCGCCCGATTGCAGCAGGTCATCAAGGAAGGCGGGGTCAGCCTCAACGGCGCCGTCTTCAGCGACGGCAGCCGCAAGGTGGTCGAAGGCGACACGATCGCCTTGGTCATGCCGGCGGCGAAGCCGGCCGACCCGATCGGGCAGGATATCCCGCTCGATGTCGTCTACGAGGACGAGCACCTGATCGTCATCGACAAGCCGGCGGGGCTCGTCGTCCACCCGGCCGGCGGGCATGAGGACGGCACGCTGGTCAACGCGTTGATTGCCCATTGCGGCGAGAGCCTCTCCGGCATCGGCGGCGTCAGGCGGCCGGGCATCGTGCACCGGCTCGACAAGGACACCAGCGGCCTGCTCGTCGTCGCCAAGAACGACCGGGCGCATCACAAGCTCGCCAAGCAATTCGCCGATCATGGCCGCACCGGGCCGCTCCAGCGCGCCTATCTCGCCATCGCCTGGGGCGTGCCGCGCCTGCGCGAGGGCACGATCGACGCGCCGATCGAGCGCTCGACCCGCAACCGCGAGAAGATGACCGTGGTGAAGGAGGGGCGTGGGCGCGAGGCGATCACCCATATCGAACTGGTCGAGCGCTATCCGCCCCTGCTGAAAGGCCTCGACGAGACCGAACCGCTGGCGAGCCTGATCGAATGCCGTCTGGAAACCGGGCGCACGCATCAGATCCGCGTGCATATGAGCCATATCGGCCATCCCCTGCTGGGCGACCAGCTCTACGGTTCGGGTTTCGCCACCAAGGCGGTTCGTCTGCCTGCAGATGCGCAGGCAGCGCTGGCCGCGCTCGGCCGGCAGGCTTTGCATGCGGCGATCCTCGGTTTCGAGCATCCCGCCAGCGGCGAAGAGATGCTGTTCGAATCCGAGCCGCCCGAGGATTTTGCGAATCTGCAAGCAGCACTCGCGAGGCTGTGAGCGAATCCGGCGGTTTTGCCACCTTTCCGCCAGAGTGAGTTCGCATATACTGGGGCTGTTCGGATGCGGATGGCCAAGGGGGCGCCGCAAGCGAGCGTTCCGACCGAACCGATGACAGGTTCCCGCGTTGGATCGTATTGCCGAATCCGAAGCCTGCGCGAAGGTTGATCGCGCGGAGGGCCTGCCGCCAAGCGGGGGCCTCGATGAGGAGAACGAGCATGGCGAGTGCTTCGCTGCCCGTCCTGTCCGCCGAAGGCGGACTGTCACGTTATCTCGATGAAATCCGCAAGTTCCCGATGCTGGAACCGAGCCAGGAATACATGCTGGCCAAACGCTGGCGCGAGCATGGCGACCGCGATGCGGCGCACCAGCTCGTGACTTCGCACCTGCGCCTCGTCGCCAAGATCGCCATGGGCTATCGCGGCTACGGCCTGCCGATCGGCGAGGTCGTGTCGGAAGGCAATGTCGGCCTGATGCAGGCGGTGAAGCGCTTCGAGCCCGAGAAGGGCTTTCGGCTGGCCACCTATGCGATGTGGTGGATCAAGGCCTCGATCCAGGAATACATCCTGCGCTCGTGGTCGCTGGTGAAGATGGGCACGACCGCCAACCAGAAGAAGCTGTTCTTCAACCTGCGCAAGGCCAAGAGCAAGATCTCGGCGCTGGGTGAAGGCGATCTTCGCCCGGATCAGGTCAAGCAGATCGCGACCAAGCTCGGCGTCAACGAGCAGGATGTCGTCGACATGAACCGCCGCCTCGGCGGCGACGCTTCGCTGAACACGCCGCTGCGCGAGGATGGCGAGGGCGAGTGGCAGGACTGGCTCGTCGACGATTCGGAAAGCCAGGAGCGCCGCCTCGCCGATTCCGAGGAGGCTGACAACCGCCACTCGGCTTTGCGCGAGGCGCTTGAGGTGCTCAATCCGCGCGAGCGGCGCATCTTCGAGGCGCGCCGCCTGGCCGAGGACCCGATCACCCTGGAGCAGCTCTCCGAGGAGTTCGGCGTGTCGCGCGAGCGCGTGCGCCAGATCGAGGTCCGCGCCTTCGAGAAGGTGCAGGAGGCCGTGAAGAAGGCGATCACCCGCATCGAGGCGCCGCGCGCGGCCCTGCCAGCGGCCTGACCGGTTTCGCTAGCGAGAGTTTGAAGGGGCGCCGCGAGGCGCCCCTTTTTGTCAGTACAACGGCGGTAGCGGCTGGAGCGGCAGGCGGAACGGGCCGATGAAGACCCGGCCTTCGCGCAGCGAGACCGGAGGCAGGGTGGTCAGGCCCGGCGCCGTGGCAGTGTTGCCGCCGCGCCCGCCGAGGAAGCCACCGAGGCCGCCCAGAAGGTTGCCGATGCGAAAGCCGCCGATCTGCTCTATGCCGGCCGCCGCCAACTGGAGGTCGCCGGCGACGCGGTGCAACGGATCGAGCAGCAACTGCCCGCTGCCGTCGACGCGGGCCTTGCCCTTGGTCGAGACCAGGCGGGTCAAATCGAACGTCCCGTTGGCGGCGCGCCAGCTCTCGAGCGCATCGGGGTTGAAGCCGTTGCGGAAGCTCTCGGCCTGGGTGAGCGTCGCCTGCAGGTCGATCTCGCCGGCTTCCGTGTTGCCGAGCAGGGCATCGATCGGCGGCAGGATCGTGCCCTTGGCGGTGATGGCGATGTCGACGGCCTGATCGGTTGCGGGCCGGGCCGGGTTCCGGCGCAGATGCGCTTCGAGCGTGGCGGCGCCCCAGTTCTCGGCGGTGAGGCCGGGCGTCGTCAGCACGCCGCGCGGCTCGCTGGCGACGAGCGCGAAGCGCTCCGGGCTGCGCCAGGCAAAGCTGGCATCGAGGCTCTTCCAGGTCAGGTCGAGCGCGCGGCCTTCCGGCAGGAGCGCCTTCGCCGGGCTCGACACTTCGAGGATCACGAGGCCGGGCGAATAGATCTGGCCGACTGCGACGGTCGGCCCCGTCTCGACGCGCACCGCATCGCCCCAGCGGGTCGAGGTCAGGGTCAGCGCGTTGCAGCGCAATTCGATGCGGAAGGGGAAGCCGCCGATGCTGCGGTCGGCACAGGTCCAGGTGCGGCCGCGCTCGGCCTCGCGCGCCAGCGCGACGTCGATCTCGGTCGCGATGCGGCCACGCGCATAGAACCAGAAGGCGGACCAGGCGGCGGCGAGGACGACAAGCAGCATGAAAGGCCCGTAGAGCCAGAAGCGGCTGCGGCGGCGCGTCGGGAGGGGATCGGTCATGCGGCAGGCATTCCTTGCGCGGAGGCGGGCGGATCGCTAGATCGCCCGGACGGCTTTGCCGGGCGGTCTATCACGTTGGCGTGGCACCGGATTTGCTCGAAAAGCGGATGACGCTCTTCGGCCCGATGGTTTAGCTCGCCGGACGGGAAGGCGCCAGAGCAAGCGACCCGACCGAAACGGCAAGCTCAGCAAGCAGGCCGACGCGGCCAAATTATGGGACGAGGATGACGACCGAATTCGGCGCGACCGATCTCTGGGTCTTCGGTTACGGCTCGCTGATCTGGCGGCCGGGCTTCGCTTTCGAGGAGAGCGTGCAGGCCCGCCTCCACGGCTATCACCGCTCGCTTTGCGTGTTCTCGCATGTGCATCGCGGCACGCCGGAGCGGCCGGGGCTGGTGCTGGGGCTCGATCGCGGCGGGGTCTGCCGCGGTCTCGCCTTCCGCGTCGCGGCCGGGCAGGCGCAGGAGACCGTGGACTATCTCCGGGCGCGCGAGCAGGCGACGGCGGTCTATCTCGAGCGCCACGTCCAGCTCAAACTGGAGGATGGCCGGCAGGTGCGCGGGATCGTCTATGTCGCCGACCGCAAGCACCTGCAATATGCCGGCAAGCTGCCGCCGGCGCAGTTGCTCAAGCTCGTTCGCGAGGGCAGGGGCCAGTCCGGTGAGAACCCCGACTACGTGCTGCAGACGCATGAGCATCTGCGCAAGATGGGCATTTTCGATCCGGTCCTGGCCGGATTGGCCCAGCAATTGGCGCCAGGCCTCGGCGCGCCGCATCCGCCGCTGGCGGGTTGAGGAACGTTCGTCGAAAAGGTTTGCGCCGTCATTGCGAGGAGCGAAGCGACGAAGCAATCCAGGGGGATGGGGCTGACGCGTTAGAACCCAGTCCCCCTGGATTGCTTCGCTGCGCTCGCAATGACGATTCCGGCGGCTTGGTCCGGAAGGCTTCAGCCTTCCGGGTTCGCTTCCGGCATCAGGTCAAGCAGGGCGGCACGGCGGCTCATCCCGTCCTCGGCGAGCAGGTGGACATGGATCTCGCAGGCGCCGGCGGCCATGATCGAGCGCTGCCAGCGGCCGAGCGCGGCTTCGATGCCGAAGGGGCCGGAGTCGCGGGCGGCGATGACACGCCGATCGCTGGAGACCGCGAGCAGGACCGCATCGGTGAAGCCCAGCGCATGCGTGTCGTCGACGGCGAAGACCGAGGCGACATAGCGGCGGCCAGAGCGGCCGCGCCAGGCGGTGAAGCGTCGTTCGCTCAGCGCAGCGGTGCTGCGCAGGGGCATTTCGCGGGCGGCGGGCGCCTCGTCGAACAGATCGGGTGTGTAGCGATAGGCGAGAGCGGCCATGTCCGTTCCTCCTGTGATAGGAACAAAATGGGAACACCATGGGGATAAGTCAAGCGCTGCCGGAAGCGAAACCGCGTTTCGGCCTGCGGGATGCTGTCAGGGAGTGTCAGGAGTTGGCGAGCGGGTCCATCCCGCGCGCCGCAAGCTCGGCGCGGCCTTGGGCGAGGAGCCGGTCGCTCGCCGTCTCGACGCGTTCCTGCAGGGTGCGCTGGAAGGTCGCCTTGTTGAGCCCCGGTTCGATCGGCGGCAGGATCTCGATGCGGACGGTGCCGGGGCGGCGCAGGAACTTGCGGCGGGGCCAGTAGAGACCGGTGTTCAGAGCGACCGGCACGCAGGGCACGCCGAGCTCGCCATAGAGATGGGCGACGCCGAATTTGTAGTCCGGCGGGGCACCGGGCGCCCGGCGGGTGCCTTCCGGAAAGATCAGCAGCTGACGGCCGTTCTGGCCGAGTTCGATCTTGGCGCGGCGCGTGACGTCGGACAGGGCGCGGGCCCGCGCTCCGCGGTTGACCGGGATCATCCGCATCTTCGTCAGGGCCCAGCCGAAGACCGGGATCCAGGTCAGTTCGCGCTTGAGGATGAAGACCGGATTGCGGAAGACCGTGACCAGCGCGAAGGTCTCCAGGAAGGACTGGTGCTTGGCGCCGACCATCAGGCCGCCCTGCGGAACGTTCTCGATGCCGGTGATCTCGCAGCGCGTGCCGGCGACGACGCGCATCAGCCACAGCGCCGAGTGGGCCCAGCCGATCGCAACCGCCAGAATCGCGCGCTTCGGCAGAAGCAGGGCAGGCAGGACACCAAAGATCAGCCAGAGGGTGAGATTGGCATAGAACAGGATGTTGAAGGCGAGGGAGCGCAGGACGAGCATGCTGCGCAATGAGCCTGAGACGCGCTTCCGGTCAAGCTCTGGCTATCGGTTCGGCCTCAACCTTCGTGGCGATGCTGCTCCAGAAGGCGGGAGCGCTTCTCGGCGGCGGGGCCGAGCGTATCGGCGGGCTTCGGCGAAACCGGCTTGCGGCCGCCGATGATCACCGAGAGACGCGAGGTCTCCGGATCGCTTTCGACGAGGCTGCGCAGGCGCGCGACGAGGTATTTCGCATATTCCGGCGCGAGCATCCTGACGACCGACCAGCGGTTCCACCAGCCGGAGGTGTCGACATGTTCGGTCACGACCGGGTGGGCAACGAGCTGGACGCCCGGCATCGCATGAGCGAATTCGACGAGGGTGCGCGGCATGTGATAATTCGAGGTCACCACGAGCAGCGAGCGGAAGCCGTGGCGGCGGACCCAGCGCCGGGCCTCGATGGCGTTGCCGATGGTATTGCGGGCGCGATAGTCGAGGTCGACGCAGCAGGAGAGCAGGTCGCGCGAGGCGGGGTTCAGTTTGGCGAGCTCCTCACGGCCGGTTTTCTCGTTGACGCCGCTGATCAACAGGCGTTCCCCGCGCTCGGCGCCGAGCAGGCCGATGGCATCGCCGATGCGCTGGGCGCCGCCGGTGACGACGACGATCGCATCGGTGCGCGGTGTGCTTGCCGGCTCGCGCGCATCGATCATCGCGGCGAAGCGGATATAGCCGATGCCCAAGAGCAGGGCGCCGGCGCAAGCGATGGCAGCCGCCGTCAACCCGAGAACGCGGCGGAGCGAGGTCGATCGCGCGGGCATGTCCCTCCGGGGCGCGGAATCGGAAGGCGCCATCGCGAGATGGTCGTTTGTGCTGCCGATCATGGCCATGACGTCGCCGTCCTAGCGCGCCAATCGGGCATAACAGCGGCAGGCCCCTGTCCGGTCTTGCCGCATGCGTTAAGACCTGGTTGCCGCCATGAAGCCAGCGGGATGCTCATGCCAGCATCCTCAGGTGGCGGCGCACGGTGAAGCGCGAGACCAGCCCGGCGATCACCGCGACGACCAGCGCGACGAGGATGACCGCTCCGTAGCCGGTCCAGCCGATCTCGAAGGCGCCGAAGAGGGCCTGCAGCTGCTCCGCTTCCGGCGTGGCACTCCAGCGCGAGGCGATGAAGCCGAGCACGCCGATCGTGACGATGGCGGCGAGGCCGCCGAAGAGCCCGCCCCTGAGGCCAAGCCGGATGAAGCGGCTCTGGAATTCCCGCGCGATGAAATCATCATTGGCCCCGACGAAATGCAGGACCTCGACGCTGTCGCGGCTGCCGGCCATGGCGCCGCGCGTGGCGAAGGCGACGGCCAGCGCCGCCGCCGTCAGGACGAGCAGGACGATCGCGAAGCCCGTGGCGATGATGGTTCCGGCCATGGCAGAGAGGCGCCTGACCCAGAGCCGGTGGTCGTCCAGCGTCGCGGTCGGTACCTCGCGGCGCAGCTCCGCGCCGAAGCCGGCGAGATCGGAAGCGGCGTCGGCCTTCAGCTTCAGCACGATGAGACGCGGGACCGGCAACTCGACGAGATCGAGCCCGGTGCCGAGCCAGGGTTCGAGCAGCTTGTCCGATTCGGCCTTCGGCACGGCGCGGACGCTTTCGACCTCCTTCAGCCCGCTCGCCAGCATGACGGCGCGCGCCACGTCGTCGTCGATCTTGCGGTGCGAATCGGGGCGGACCTGGATGGTCATCTCGTTGGAGATGGCGCCGCGCCACTGGTCGGAAGCGCGCGCGGCGAGGACGGCGGCACCGGCGCTCAGCGCGGCCAGGAAGGTGAGGATGGCGATCACGGCCATCAGCGCGCGGCCGGCGACATTGTCGATCGGGACGAGTGGCTGGTCCCGCCGGAGATTGGCAGGCAGGCCGCGCGGCCGCCGTCCGGGCTCCCGGTCGCTGGCTTCAGGCGTCGACATGGAGATGTCCATCGGCCAGCACGAGGCGCGGCGCGTCGTAGATCTCCATCAGGTTGAGATCGTGGGTCGCGATGATGACGGCGGTGCCCAGCGACTGGAGCTCCATGAACAGCCGCAGCAGGCGCCGGCCGAGACCGGGATCGACATTGCCGGTCGGCTCGTCGGCGAGCAGGAGTTCGGGCCGGCTGATCAGGGCGCGCGCGATGGCGGCGCGCTGCTTCTCGCCGCCTGAGAGAACAGGCGGGACGGCATGCATGCGCTCGCCGAGGCCGACCCAGCGCAGCAGCTCGACGACCTCGGCGCGATAGCTCGCTTCCTCCTTGCCGAGGACGCGCAGCGGCAGCGCGACGTTCTCGTAGACGGTCAGGTGGTCGAGCAGGCGGAAATCCTGGAAGACCACGCCCATGCGGCGGCGGAAGGCGGTGAGCGTGTCCGGATCGAGCCGCGAGACGTCCTGGCCGAACAGGTTGACCAGCCCGCGCGTCGGCTTCAGCGCCATCAGGATGAGGCGCATCAGTGTCGTCTTGCCGGCGCCGGAGGGGCCGGTCAGATACTGGAACGAGCGCGGCTCGATGCTGAAGTTGATGTCCTTCAGCACCTCCGGGCCCATGCCGTAACGCAGGCCGACATTCTCGAACCGAACCAAACGGTCTTCCTCGCTGAACCTGTCTTTTGCGAATCCGCATCCGATCCTACACCGCAAGCCGTCGCGCGCGGAAAGGTCGTGATGCGGACAGATTGCCCCAGAGATTCTTCACGGGGCGTTAACCATGAATCCCGCCAACTGAATTGCGCGCAACGGCTGCCGTCATGCGGCGCCCTTGAAGGAGTAGGCTCGCACTCATGCTGATCGTCTGCCCATCCTGCGCGAGCCAGTATGAACTCGACGCGGCCAAACTGGGGCCGGAAGGGCGCAAGGTGCGCTGCGCCGGCTGCAGGACCTCGTGGCATGTCGAGCCCGGTGCCTTCCCGGAGCCTCCCAGCGAGGCCGAGACCCAGGCTCTGCTCGCCGAGGAGCTGGAGCGTGCCGCCGCGATCGATGCCGAAATCACAGCCCTCGCCGCCGAGGCTGGCGGGGAGCATGGCTCGGAGCATCCCTCTTCCGTAGAGGAGTTGCCGGTCGCAGCGCCGATGCGCCGGGCCAGGTCCTCCGGCAAGCCGCGCAGGATATCGGGCCCTTTCCTGCGTCGCGGGGGAGCCGGGCTGCCGGCTGCCGCGGCGCTCGCGGGGCTGGCCCTGCTCGGTACCGTGGTCTGGCAGCGCCAGGCCGCGGTCCGCGTCGCGCCGCAGCTTGCGGGCCTGTTCGAGACGATCGGGATGCCCGTCAACGTCCGGGGCCTCAGCCTCAGCTCCATCGAAAGCGGCCTCGTCGAGGACGGGCAGAACCGCTTTCTCGTGGTCGAGGGCGATGTCACCAATATCACCAGGAGCAAGACGGCGGTGCCGCTGATCGAGGTTGCGGTCAAGGATGCCGGCGGCGCGACGCTCTACACCTGGACGACCGAACCGCCGCGCGCGAATCTGGAGCCGGCCGAACTCATCCGCTTCCGGGCGCGGCTGGCCTCGCCGCCTGAGCAGGGACAGTCGGTCAGGGTGCGCTTCACCTCGGCTGCAACTATGGCCAATCTCGCCAGCAAGCCCTGAGGCTGCTAGGACAGGCCTGTCGACCGGGCCGGCCCAGCAGCCGGAGGTGTCCACACATCATCGCCTCATCAGGCCTTCGGCGCATCGGCGTTATGCGAGGCCGGTTGCGGCCGGATATCGAAACGGAGTCATCATGCCGGAACGGCGTATCAGGGTTCTCTACGACGAAGCGGCGATCGCGCGGCGCAACGAGGAAATGGCCGAGGCCATCGCAGCCAGCGCGCCGAAGGACCTGCTCGTCGTCGCCGTCCTGAAGGGCAGCTTCATGTTCGCCGCCGACCTGATCCGGGCGATGCATCGCGTCGGGCTCTCGCCCCAGGTCGAGTTCATCCATCTGTCGAGCTATCTCTCGGGAACCGTTTCCTCCGGCCAGGTCGAGATCCTGCGCGACGTCCAGAGCGAAGTGCGCGACCGCGACGTGCTCTTGGTCGACGACATCCTCGAATCCGGCCGGACGCTGGCCTTCGCCAAGGATCTGCTGGCGGCGCGCGGCGCCGCGAAGGTGTCGACCGCGGTGCTGCTGGAGAAGCCGCACAAGCGGGCGGTCAACATCCAGGCGGATTATGTCGGCTTCGAATGCCCGGATTATTTCGTGGTCGGCTACGGCATGGACGTTGCCCATTCCTATCGGCAGCTGCCCTTCGTCGGCGTGGTCGAGACCGAGGACCAGGCCGGGTTTCCGGGGATCTGAGGAGTCTTCATGTCGCGTATTCTGGTCGTCGATGACGAGGAGCCGCTGCGCATGCTTGTCGCGCGCGGCCTTGGTCTCGATGGACATAGCTGCCTGACGGCGTCGGACGGAGCCGAGGCGCTCGATATCCTTGTTGCCGAGCAGGGCCGTTTCGACCTGCTCCTGACCGATATCCGCATGCCGCTGATGGACGGTATCGCCCTGGCGCTCGCGGCCAAGCAGCAGTTTCCGGACCTGACGATCATGCTGATGACCGGCTATGCCGAGCAGCGCGAGCGCGCGAAAAGCCTGGAATCGATCGTCGCCGAGGTGATGGCCAAGCCCTTCACCATCGCCGAATTGCGCGCGACCGTGCTGAAGGTGATCGAGCGCTCGATCGGTTGAGTTCAGTCTCTAGCGGTTGAGCCACCAGATCGAGGCGTTGAGCAGCGTCGCAAAAGCGACCCAGGCCAGATAGGGCCAGAGCAGGTTGGAGGCCAAGCGGTCGAGCGGGCGGAAGGCTGCGATCGTCGCCACGATCAGGACGAGTAACGGCAGGATGACGGCCAAGCCGGCCACCGGGCTGTTGGCGCCGAAGAAGGCGAAGGACCAGCCGATATTGAACAGAAGCTGCAGGTGATAGACCAGCAGCGCGCGCCGGCGCCCGGGCGTGCCGACCGGCAGGCGCAGGATGCGGAATACGGCCAGCGCCATCAGCGCATAGAGCGCTGTCCAGACCGGCGCGAAAATCCAGTTCGGCGGGTTGAAAGGCGGTTTGACGAGGCCGGCATACCAGGTCGGGATTTGCGGCACGGTCGCGGCGCTGCCGGCGATCGACGCCGCCACCACCGGGAGGATCGTGATGGCCAGCGCCGCCCAGAGAGGCGGGCGATGATCGGTCGAGGTCTGGGGCAGCGTCGTCATGATTTGATGATGGGGCGCTGCCGGACGCCTCGCAAGGCGGTGTGCCTGCTTCAGACATGCGGTCTGCACCAGCGGGCATTCCCGCTTCTCATGGAACTTTTCCGGGGCAGGGCGTGACGAGCGTCGGCTCGCTCATTCTGGCTGCGGAGATAACGCCCTCACAGCCAGATCTCTTTCGCCTTTGCGAGGTAGCGCGCGCGCTCCGCCAGTCCGTTGCGACCGCCATTGATCAGCTTCGTCACGCGCTCGCTATCGTCGGCATCGGCGGCTGCGTTGATGGCGCGCTCGGTCCAATAGGCGAAGGCGACGCGCAGCGAAGTCTCGGGCTCCTTCGCCCGCTCGGGCTCGGCCTCCAGGTCGATGCCGAGCAACTGACCGAAGCGACGATAATTCGCCCGGCCGGTGAGCTGGAAGATGCCGCGGCCGTGGTAGCGGATGCCGTCGCCGGCCTGCGTGTTGCCGAGGTCGCGTCGGCCTTCGTAGCGGATGAAATAGGCGGGCCCGCCATATTCCTCGAGCGTGCGGAAGCCGTCAGTTTCGTGCGCTGCCTGCGCCAGAAAATGGCAGATGCGCAATCGCGTCGTAAGCGCGTGGTCAGCGGCCAGGTCATCGAAGCGCTCGGCAATGCCGGCAACGATCGCCGTATTGGCGGAAGGCGCGAGGCGCAGCAGGCGTTCGCGGGTTACGGCCAGGCTTGGCTCGGCCGTGTGGTTCAGACCGATCCAGGTTCCGATCGCGCGCATCGACATGAAAATGCCCTCCCGATGAGGAGGGCATCATCGCCGCTGCCGCGAAGCCGGGGATAAGATTGCCCGGCGCGAAAAGCTCAGCCGCTGACGGCGGTGTATTCGGTCTCGATCGAGGAGGCGTGGACCTCGTGGTCGAAGCCGTAGATATGGATCGAGATCGCCTCGCCCGGCCCGAAATTGCGCATGCGGTGGATGTTCGGGCCTGAAGGCAGCATGCAGGCGACATAGCCCGGCTGGCGCTCCTGCTCCTCGGTCTGGACGGCGCGGTTGGTGTCGATGGCGCGATACCAGGTCTCGGTGACCGTGCCGGAGACGACGCCGAAGCAGCAGGAGCAATGGTGGTCGTGGATCGAGGTCGCCGAGCCTTCGCCCCAGACGATCGCCCAGACGCTGACGGCGTCGTTGCCCGCGAGCAGGTTGCGGCTGTAGCAGCCGGGCTTGCGCTCCAGCGGCAGGCGCTGGACCAGGTCGGGCATGGCGACGAGCTCCTGCAGCACCTCGCGGGCGGCGCTCAGGTAGTCGCGCGTCTGCGTGCCGGCATCGGTCCGCAGATTGCGCAACACGGCGCCGCGCCGCTCTTCGCTGAGAAAACCCTGCATGCCATTCCCTTTCGATCAGTTTGGGAATGATACGGGACAGGCGGAGGCAGAGGTTTGCGGAGATGGAGAATATTTATCCTCGATTGGAAAATAATGCCCAGTATGGAATTATATGTGGAAATTCCTCTCGGCTTCACTTCCCCGGAAGGAAGTTGATTCCGGATTCCCCGAGGTATCATGGCCAAGCTCGACGCGTTCGACCTGCGCATCCTGGCGCGATTGCAGGAGGATGCGAGCCTGCCGCTGGCTGAACTCGCGGAGGCGGTGGGGCTCTCATCCTCGCCCTGCTGGCGGCGGGTGCAGAAGCTGGAGGAGGGCGGCTATATCAAGCGCCGCGTCGCCCTGCTCGACCGCGACAAGCTCAAGGCCGGCGTCACCGTCTTCATCGCGGTCCGAACGGCCAGGCATTCGATGGAATGGCTGGAGCGCTTCCATGCCGCCGTGCAGGACCTTCCGGAGATCGTCGATTTCTACCGGATGAGCGGCGAGATCGACTACCTGCTCAAGGCCTGCGTCTCGGATATCGCGGCCTATGACGCGCTCTACAAGAAGCTGATCTCGCGCATCGATCTCAGCGACGTGACCTCGATGTTCGCGATGGAGGAGCTGAAATCGACCTCGGCGATCCCGCTGGGATTCGCGGGGGAGGGGTGAGGCGGCTGTCACAGCGGCCGCATCTGCTCGGTCATGGTCGGGCTTGTCCCGACCATCCACGTCTTCATTGGCGAGGGCTGCGTTCAAGACGTGGATGCTCGCCACGAGGGCGAGCATGACGCCCGAGTGGTGGCCTCAGCCCTTCGTGACCTTCTGGTAGTCCTTCACGTCCGAGAAGGTGATGCCGGGCGCGCGCTCGGCATCGTATTTCAGCGTGAACTGGCTGGACGCCATGAAGACCGGATCGCCGTCGAGATCGTCGGCCATCGAGGAGGGCTTGAGGCCGACGAATTTCTCCAGTGCCGCCTTGTCGTCCGCGGAGACCCAGCGCGCGATCGAGAACTGGCAGGGCTCGAAATCGACCGGGAGCGAGTATTCGACGTCCATGCGCTCCTTGAGCACGTCGAGCTGGAGGGCGCCGACGACACCGACGATGGCGGGCGCGCCGTCATGCGGCAGGAAGAGCTGCACGACGCCTTCCTCGGCCATCTGCTGCAGGGCCTCGCGCAGCTTCTTGGCCTTCATCGCGTCCTTGAGCTTGACGCGGCGCAGGATTTCCGGGGCGAAGCTCGGCACGCCCTTGAAGACGATATCCTCGCCCTCGGTCAGCGTGTCGCCGATGCGCAAGGTGCCATGGTTCGGCAGGCCGACGATGTCGCCGGCGAAGGCTTCCTCGGCGATCGAGCGGTCGCGGGCGAAGAAGAATTGCGGCGCGTTGAGCGGCATCGGCTTGCCGGTGCGGACGAGCTTGGCCTTCATGCCGCGGGAGAGCTTGCCCGAGCAGATGCGCATGAAGGCGATGCGGTCGCGATGGTTCGGGTCCATGTTCGCCTGGATCTTGAAGACGAAGCCGGTCATCTTCGGCTCGCCCGCCTCGATCAGGCGCTTGTCGGAAGGTTGCGCGCGCGGGCTCGGGGCATAGCGGCCCAGCGCATCGATCAGGTCGCGCACGCCGTAGTCGCGGAGCGCCGCGCCGAAATAGAGCGGCGTCAGATGGCCCTCGCGGAAGGCTTGGAGGTCGAAAGGCTTCAACCCCTCGGCGGCGAGGAAGACCTCTTCACGCCAGGTCTCGGCGGCGCCATGCGGCAGCAACTCGTCGAAGAGCGGATCGTCCCAGCCGGAGACCTGGCGGTCCTCGGCGCGCTCGTCGCCCTTCTGATTGCGGCGGAAGGTATTAGCCTTGAGGTCGTAGGTGCCGACGAATTCGCGGCCGCGGCCGACCGGCCAGGTCATCGGCGCGACGTCGAGCGCCAGCGTCGTCTCGATCTCGTTGATCAGGTCGAAGGGATCGCGCGTCTCGCGATCGACCTTGTTGATGAAGGTGACGATCGGGATGTCGCGCAGCCGGCAGACCTCGAACAGCTTCTTGGTGCGGTCCTCGATGCCCTTGGCGGCGTCGATCACCATGACGGCGGCGTCGACGGCGGTCAGCGTCCGGTAGGTGTCTTCCGAGAAGTCCTCGTGGCCCGGCGTGTCGAGCAGGTTGAAGACGTGCCCGCCATATTCGAAGGTCATCACCGAGGTGACGACCGAGATGCCGCGCTGGCGTTCGATTTTCATCCAGTCCGAGGAGGTCTGGCGGCGGCCCTGCTTGGCGCGCACTTCACCGGCGAGCTGAATGGCGCCGCCGAAATAGAGCAGCTTCTCGGTCAGCGTCGTCTTGCCCGCGTCCGGGTGCGAGATGATGGCGAAGGTGCGCCGGCGCGCATGCGGCGCGGCGGAGGCCGCGGACGCTTCAATTGTCGAAAGATCGGTCATGGCGCGCATGAAGACGGAAGGGGGGCGGAAGTCAATTGTGATCCGCGTTCAGTTCTTCAGCCGGTAGCCCGTCTTGAAGATCCAGCCGACGGTGGCGATGCAGGCGGCGAGGAAGAACAGGGTCATGCCCAGGCTGATGCCGAGGCTGACATCGGCGAGGCCGTAGAAGCTCCAGCGGAAGCCGCTGATCAGGTAGACCACCGGGTTGAACAGCGTCACCGTCTGCCAGAAGGGCGGCAGCATCGAGATCGAGTAGAAGGAGCCGCCGAGGAAGGCGAGCGGCGTCACGATCAAGAGCGGGATGACCTGCAGTTTCTCGAAACCGTCGGCCCAGATGCCGATAATGAAGCCGAACAGGCTGAAGGTCGTCGCCGTCAGCACGAGGAAGAGCAGCATCATCGCGGGATGCTCGATCCGGAGCGGCACGAAGAAAGCGGCGGTCAGCAGGATGATCAGCCCGAGCAGGATCGATTTTGTCGCGGCGGCGCCGACATAGGCGATCACGGCCTCCCACCAGGCGACGGGGGCCGAAAGCAGTTCGTAGATCGTGCCGGTGAATTTCGGGAAATAGATCGCGAAGGAGGCGTTGGCGATGCTCTGCGTCAGCAGCGAGAGCATGATCAGGCCGGGCACGATGAAGGCGCCATAGGGCACGCCTTCGACCGATTGCATGCGCGAGCCGATCGCCCCACCGAAGACGATGAAATAAAGCGAGGTCGAGAGCACCGGCGAGACGATGCTCTGGAGCGGGGTGCGCCAGGTGCGGTTCATCTCGAAGCGGTAGATCGCGGCGATCGCGTGAAGATTCAGGCCGGTCATCAGCGGCGCTCCTTGACCAGGCTGACGAAGATATCCTCGAGCGAACTCTGGCTCGTGCTGAGGTCTCGGAAGCGGATTCCGGCCTCGGCCAGGCCCTGCAGCAAGGTGGTGATGCCGGTGCGCTCGGCCTGGGTATCGTAGGTGTAGACGATCTCGTCGCCCGCGGCCGAGAGCCTGAGATCGAAGCTCGCGAGCGCCTCCGGCACGGCGGTGATCGGCTGCTGGAGCTGGAGGGAGAGCTGCTTCTTGCCGAGCTTGCGCATCAGCTCGGCCTTTTCCTCGACCAGGATGATCTCGCCCTTGGAGATGACGCCGACGCGGTCGGCCATCTCCTCGGCCTCCTCGATGTAATGCGTTGTCAGGATGATGGTGACGCCCTCGTCGCGGAGGCGGCGGACCATCCGCCACATGTCCTGCCGCAGCTCGACATCGACGCCCGCGGTCGGCTCGTCCAAGAAGAGGATGCGCGGCTCGTGCGAGAGCGCCTTGGCGATCATGACGCGCCGCTTCATGCCGCCCGAGAGCATGCGGATCTGGCTGTCCTTCTTCTCCCAGAGCGAGAGGTCCTTGAGGATGCGCTCGATCAGGGCCGGGTCGCGCGGCTTGCCGAAGAGGCCGCGGCTGAAGTTGACCGTCGACCACACCGTCTCGAAAGCGTCCGTCGTCAGTTCCTGCGGCACCAGGCCGATGGCCGAACGGGCGGAGCGGTAGTCGCTGACGATGTCGTTGCCATCGGCCGTGACCGTGCCGGTGCTCGGCCGGACCAGGCCGCAGATGATGCTGATCAGCGTCGTCTTGCCGGCGCCGTTGGGGCCGAGCAGGGCGAAAATCTCGCCACGCCTGATGGCGAGATCGATCGATTTCAGCGCGCTGAAGCCGGAATCGTAGGTTTTCGAGAGGCCGGAGACCGAGATGATCGGCGAGGACGTGTCTGACATGGGCGGCATATAGGGGAGCCGTTGCGTGGTTACGATGGCAGGGTCATGCGGGGAAAGCATGATCGCCTGTCAGTTCATGGCGGGAAGCACCGCGAAACGAAAAGGCCGGGCGCAGGGCCCGGCCTTCTCCACGCGACGCAACCGCACGCTACTTCATGAAGAACCACAACAGGATGATGATCGGGATCGGAACGCCTACAAGCCACAGGACGATGGAACGCATTTTCTCAGCCCCCGTTTGGAACGATGATGCTGCGGCAACGCTCTTCCGAGGGGGAAAGTTCCTGCCGGCCTGGCGTCAGGCTTCGCCAAAAGCTTCGGCGCTCGGGTGCCATTCTGGGCGGTAGCCGTGCTGCATGGCGGCGAGCGTGGCAGGCGGGGTGAGCACGGTGACGAGGCCGGTCGGACGCTCGCGCTGGTCGACATAACCGCTGGGGGACCAGAGCAGCGCGGACGCGCTGCGCAATGCCAGGAAACCGGTTCCGTCGCCGGAGAGCAGCATCGCGCCAGCAGGCAATGGCTCGGCCGGCAGGCGGTGCGTGCGCTTCGTCCGGCCGTCGAGGCGATCGGCATCGAGGATGCGGTCGATCTCGGGGAAGAGCGGCGTCTCTGGAAGGCCGAGGCCCTGCACCAGCGCCGCGCGATAGGCGAGCGCGTCCTGGCGCCGGCATTCCATGCAGGGGCGGTGCCCGGCCGCGAGCGCCGTCACCTCGTCGCAGAAGAATAATTCGGTATAGCCGCGGCCCCAGACCTTGCGCTTGCGCCCCTTGAACGAGAGGACGCAGCAAAGCCACTGCCGTGTCGCCTGGATGCGCGTCGGAACCTCATGCGCCGTCGGGTCGTGAAAGCGGCCGCCGCGGTTGCCGTAGAAGGTGCCGCGCGCCGGATCGGCGAAGAGCGAGCCATCGGGCCTGACGCGATTGGGAAGGGGCATGATCGGCATCCGCTGAGTGGATCGCGTGCGAGCCTAGCCTGCCGCCGGTCCATTGCTGGCAGGAAGGATCGCCTGCGATTTTCATCGATCGCGTCAGGGTCCGCTTAACGCTACGATCAAGTCGATCCCTGCCCCTAAGGTATTTGAAGTGTTTTCGGCTGCATTCCGGTGGGCGACAAAAGCCATGCGGAGCCGGCAAGCGCCACCATGAACGCCTATCTTCCCCTGATCTTGTTCACGGTGCTGACCAACGCCGCCGCGCAACTGATGCTGAAGCGCGGCATGACCGGTGTCGGCTCGCTGAACGTTGCCGGTGATGGGCTGATCGCGACGGTTTTCCGCATCGTCTTCAATCCGTTCGTCTTCGCGGGCCTGTGCACCTTCGTCGTCAGCATGGCCTCGCACCTGATCGTGCTCTCGAAGGTGCAGATCAGCTACGCCTACCCGTTCCTGAGCCTCGCCTATGTCGTGGTCGCGGCCTACGCCTATTTCGTCTTCCACGAAGACCTGAGCGCGATGCGCATCGCCGGCATCGGCTTCATCGTGCTGGGCACCATCTTCATTGCACAAAGCTGAGGGAGATCATGGACCTGATCGTACGCCTGTTCCTGCGCCTCGGCGCCCTGTTCGAGCCACCGGTGGTGCCGCAGCCGATCCCGGTACCGGTGCGCAATCGCCCGCGCCTGCCTGTCGACCACCGAGGCTGAGCCGATGAAGCACATCATCATCGGCGGCGACGGCTTCGTCGGCTCGCATCTGGCGGCCGATCTCTCCGCCATGGGCGAGGAGGTTCTGGTCGCCGACATCCACCAGAGCGGCCATGCGCATTACGCCAAGGTGCCGTTCCTGAAGATCGACGTCACCAAGGCCGAGAGCGTGGACGCAATCCCGCTGGCGCCGGATGACCTCGTCTATAATCTCTCTGCCAAGATGCTCTCGCCGATCGTGACGCGGGCGGAGCGGCACGACTTCTTCTGGCCGGTGAACTATCACGGCACGCAGAACATCCTCGCCTGGATGGAGAAGAACGGCGCCAACCGGCTGGTCCATTTCACCACCGACATGATCTACGGCCATTCGGTGAGCGTGCCGCAGGACGAGACGCATCCGGCCCATCCGCTCGGCGAATACGGCGAGAGCAAGCTCGCGACCGAGCGGCTCGCCGACGAGTACCGCGCCAAGGGCTTCCGCATCCCGATCTTCCGGCCACGCCTGATCATCGGGCCAGGCCGCCTCGGCATTCTCGTCAAGCTGTTCAAGCTGATCGACATGAACCTGCCGGTGCCGATGATCGGTTCGGGCAAGAACCCCTACCAGTTCATCTCGGTCTTCGACTGCGCCAGCGCCTGCGTCGCGGCCTGGAAGGCGGGCTTCCCGAACGAGGCCTATAATCTCGGCTCCGACGATCCGCCGCCGGTGCGCAAGCTGCTCGGCGACCTGATCAAGCATGCCGGCTCGAAATCGATCCTGCTGCCGACGCCGGCCTCGCTGGTGAAGCTGACGCTGGATACGCTCGACGCGATCAACCTGCCGATCATGGATCCCGAGCAGTACAAGATCGCCGACGAGATCTGTATCCTTGACACCTCCAAGGCCAAGCGCGAGCTCGGCTGGGCGCCGCAACATCGCGACGAGGACATGCTGCTCGCCGCCTATACCGAATACCGCAAGGCCAAGGATGGCCCGAAACAGGCCGAGAGGAGCCTCGCCGCATGAGCATGCCCGCTTTCAAGAACGAGGACATAGCCGTGACCCATGCCCGGCCGCAGCTCATCAGCGTGGAAGCCGCCAAGCAGCTCGACGCCGCACAGGTGAAGGAGCTCTTCGCCAACCATATCAATCCCGGCCAGCTCCATTTCCTGAAGCTGCTCGGCTTCGACAAGATCCTCGTCGATCGTGCCGAGGGCATGCATTACATCACCAGGGACGGCCGCAAGATCCTCGATTTCTTCGGCGGCTTCTGCTCGGTCGCTTTCGGGCACAACCATCCGCGCATCGTTGCGGCCCGGCAGAAGTTCCAGGACGAGAATCGCCATGAGATCTGCATGGCCTTCATGTCGCAATATGCCTCGGCGCTGGCGAAGAACCTCGCCACCATCGCGCCAGGCGATCTCGACATGGTCTTCCTCGGCTCGACCGGCTCGGAGGCGATGGAGGCAGCGCTGAAGGTCGCCGAGCAGGCGCAGGGGCCGGAGAAGTCCAAGATCCTGCACGCCGCGAACTCGTTCCACGGCAAGACCAAGGGCGTGCTCTCGGTCACGGATTCGACGCTCTACCAGTCGCAGTTCAAGCTGGTCGAGAACCGGGTCAAGGTGCCGTTCGGCGACATCAACGCCGTCCGGCAGGCGCTGGAGAGCGATCCCTCGATCGGCATCGTCGTGATGGAGACGATCCAGGGCGGCGGCGGCATCGTCGAGGCGCCCGAGGGGTTCTGGCGCGAACTGCGCGCGCTTTGCGACAAGCATGGCGTGCTCTGGGTGGCGGACGAGGTGCAGTGCGGGCTCGGCCGCACCGGCCAGTTCTTCGCGTTCGAGCGGGACGGGGTGGTGCCGGACGTGACTGCGCTCGCCAAGGCGCTGGGCGGCTCCAAGGCGGCGATGGGCGCGATGATCGCGCGTCGCGAGATCTACATGAAGGCCTATGGCAAGCCGAAGAGCGCGCTGATCCATGCGCAGGCGACCTTCGGGGGCATGGGCGAGGCCTGCGTCTCGTCGATCGAGGCCCTCAACGTCCTCTATGACGAGGACCTGATGGGCAATGCCCAGCGCCAGGGCGACTACCTGATCGAGAAGCTGAACGGCCTGCGCGCCAAATATCCGAGCCTGCTCAAGGAAATCCGCGGGCGCGGCCTGATGATCGGCGTCGAGTTCCAGGACATCAGCGAGACCATGCCCTTCGGGCTGAAGCACATGGTGGCGCTGCTCGACGACAAGCTGAAGGGCTCGCTCTGCGGCTTCGTCGGGGCGCTGCTCCTGAAGGAGCACGACGTGCTCGTCGCCTTCACCGAGTACAATCGCAACGTCATCCGGCTGGAGCCGCCATTGATTGTCACGCGCGAGCAGTGCGACGAGTTTCTCGCGGCTTTCGAGGCTGTCCTGTCGGGCGGCGTCACCGGCATCGTTACCGGCTACCTGCGCAAGGTCGCGGTCGGCAAGGGCTGACCGGTTCGATCAGCAACAACAAAAAAGAGGCCGGCGTAAGCCGGCCTTTTGAGTCAGGGGTCTCGAAACAGGGGTCTTCCAGGAAAGCTCAGTAGTAGCCGCAGACCCGGCGGTAGCCGATGACGTTGCCCCAGCGGTCGAAGCGCTCGACCATGTCGCAGGAGCGGACGGGGGCGGCGTAGTAGCCGTAGCCATAGGAGGGTCGGGTGGCGCCGGCGATGATGGCCCCCGCAGCGAGCGCGCCGACCACACCAGCTCCGACACCCCAGCCCCGGTGGCCGTAGCCATAGCCCCAGCGCGGGCGCGCTTCGGCGCCGGACGCGATCATGGTGGTGGCCAGGGTCAGGGCCGCGAGGGTCGCGGTCACGGTCTTGCGGAACGTCGTCATGCTCGTCTCCCGATTGCTGCGAGGGCGAAGGTCTCGCTCTCCATGCTCATTGGTCGCAGGGGGCGGCGGGCAGGTTCAAAGGCGATGAGAAGTTTTTTCGGGGGCGTTTCAGGCCGCCTGCCGGCCGGTGCGATCAGCTCGCTGCCCGCCCGTAGAAGCGCAGCAGCTCAAGCCCTTCCGGGCTGGTCCAGTCCGCTTCGCCAACGAGGTAGCCGACGCTGCGTGCCTCGCGATCGAGCAGATAGGTCATCGGCATGCCATAGAGCGGGAAGGGGGTCGGCTTTGCCGATTTCGGACCGGAGGCCACTATTCCCTCGGCATCGATGAAGGTCGTGAGGTCGGCGAGGCCGAGCCGGTCGAGATAGGTCCTCACGGTCGCGGCCGACTTGTCGAGCGAGACGGGTAGGACGACGAAGGGTTCGCGGGCGGCTTTCGCCTGGAGCCGCCGCAGGATCGGCAGTTCGCGCCGGCAGGGCGGGCACCAACTCGCCCAGAAATTGAGGAGGACAGCCTTGCCGCGATAGGTGGAAAGCGGCCGGGTCTTGCCGGAGAGATCGGTGAGAACGAGGGAACCTGCCTCTTCCGGCGGATCGATTTGCACGAATTGCGAGCTCGGCCCGGCAAAGCGCGGAGGCTGCCGAGCCGCGACGGGCGTCGCGGCCAAGGGCGAGAGCAGGGTGAGGGCGAGAGCTTCGCGGCGCGTCGGCGAATGGGCGGTGTTCCGGCCCGGTGTCGGCTGATCGTTCACGGACGTAGTCATGCGCCGCAGCTAGCAGCCGGCCGCCTGTCGGGGAACCGTCGCAGTGCTGACCTCACCGGGCTGTGATGTCGCAGTCCGCTCTACTGCGCCGTGACCCGCCGCCAGAAATCGGAGGAGAAGCCGGGGTCGATATGCGCAGCGAAGTCGCGCCAGCGCGGGAAGGATGCCGCGAAGGTCGCTGATGACATGCGCGCGTCCTTGTATGGGTTGACCCGCCCGCCGGCGGCGATCGCGAGGCCGTCGAGCCGAGACAGCAGCTGCTCGGTCCGCTCGCCGCGATTGGGGAAATCCAGCGTCAGCGTGGCACCCGGCATGGGGAAGGACATTAGGCCGGGCGAAGGCTTGTCGCCGAAGAGCTTCAGCACCGTCAGGAAGGAAGCCTCGCCCGCGGCGAGCGTCTGTCGCAGCATCTCGGCGACAGTGTCGGGGGCCTTGTCGAGCGGGACGGCGCATTGGAATTGCCGCAGGCCCTTTGGACCATAGGCGCGGTTCCAGTCGCGGACGCGGTCGAGCGGGTAGAAGAATGGGCGATAGGGCACCCGGCGGGTGAGGCCGTCGCTTGGCTGACTGCTGCGATAGAGCCAGTTGAACGCGCTCAGCGTCATGCGGTTGATCAGCGGGAAGGGCGGCTTCAGCGGAAACGACAGGGAGCGCGCCGGACGTGGCGCCGGGATGCCGGAAGCGGGGGCATGGTTGGCCCGGAAGAAGACGCCGCGGCCGAGATCACGCCCGCCGGCGAGCGAGTCGATCCAGGCGACGGTGTAGTCATGCGTGGCATCGGATGCGGCGGCGATCTCGAAGAAGCGGTCGAGATCGCCGAAGGGCAGGATCTCCTGCGCCATCTCGGCCGAGGCGATCGGCATGAGCTGGAGCGTCACCTGCGTCACCAACCCAGTCAGGCCGAAGCCGCCGATCGTGGCCGCGAAAAGCTCGCTGTTGAGGTCGGGCGCGCAGATCACGCGCTGCCCGTCCGAGCGTACCAGTTCGAAGGCCCGGACATGGCAGCCGAAGGTGCCGGCGCTGTGATGGTTCTTGCCGTGGACGTCGTTGGCGAGTGCGCCGCCAATGGTGACGAAGGCGGTGCCGGGCGTGACCGGCGGAAACCAGCCGGCCGGCACGGTGATATCGAGCAGCCGGTCGAGCAGGAGGCCGGCGCCGCATGTGATGAGGCCGGTCTCGCGGTCGAAGGCGAGGATCTCGTCGAGATCGCGCGCATCGATCAGCGTGCCGCCGTCGTTCAGGCAGGAATCGCCATAGGAGCGTCCGTTACCATAGGCGAGGGCGGGGCGGTGGCGGGCGGGCGCTTCGAGCCAGTCGCGCGCATCGACGATCCGGCTTTCGCGGGCTGCGAGCCCACCCCAGGAGCGATAGTCCGAGAGCGGGGCGCTCACGGCAGGAAGGTCGCGGCGACCATGATCAGGGCCACCACGAGCCCCATGAGTTGGCTGCGCCAGTCGCGGATCATGAAGACCAGCGGATCGTCCGGCATCTGGCCGCGACGGGCCAGGAACCAGATCCGCGCCATCTGGTAGAGGATGATCGGGCAGATCAGCCAGATCAGCTTGGGCTGGCTGTAGAGCTGCTTGACGTTGGCGCTGTCGACATAGAGCGCCATGATCAGGGCGCAGGTGCAGCCCGAGGCCATGCCGAGCTGCGACAGCGCCTCGATATCCTCGGCGTGATAGCCACGCCCCGCCTTCTTCAGCCCGGACTGGTCCTGGGTCAGGCGCAATTCGGCATAGCGCTTCACCAGCGCCAGGCTGAGGAACAGGAACATCGCGAAGGCCAGCAGCCAGGAGGATATCGGGATGGCGGCAGCGGCATTGCCGGCGAGGATGCGCAGCGTGTGCATGGCGGCGAGCCCGAGGACATCGACAAGGAGCTTGCGCTTGAGGAAGAGCAGGTAGGCGAGCGCCAGGAACAGATAGGTCAGCAGCGCGAGGAGGAAGTTCTTCGGCTGCGGCACCAGAAGAGCCGTCGAAAAGGCAGCCGCGAGCAGCACCGGCACGGCGGCATAGGCCTGCGCCGCCGTGATCTCGCCCGCTGCGAGCGGGCGCTTGCACTTGGTGGGATGGCGCCGGTCCGCCTCGACATCCTTGATGTCGTTGAGGAGATAGACCGCGGAGGCGATCAGGCTGAAGGCGACGAAGGCGATCAGGCCGAGCCAGAGCGCGTGCGGATCGAAGGCGTCGTGGTTGAGCAGGATGGGGACGAAGACCAGGCCGTTCTTGAGCCAGTGATGCGGCCGCATCGCCCTGATCATCGCGGTCACAGACATGGTTCGGCCCGTCTCCCCCAAGACATGGGTCGGCCTCCGCATCGCGGAACCCGACTGCCGGCTCAGCCGGCGCGGGCGTTATCGGCGGGAAACTCCTAAGCGCAGGTGCACATGGCGTCGAAACGAGCAGTGATTTCAACGCCATGCTTAACATCGGGCTTCCGCGTTCCGCGAAAGCCGGAGACGGCCGGCGCCGTGCTCGGGCGCCGGCCGAAGCGGTCAGACCTTGGCGGCGCTGGCGGCGGCGTCGATATTGGCGACGAGCTCGGCATCGAGGCCGAGCGAGCCGGCGAGACCCGCCAGGAAGTCCTTCTCGGCGGCATTGTCCGGATTGATGGCGATGCGCGCCGCCGTATAGATTTGCGCGGCGAGCTCGGGGCTTTCGGCCGCCTCGACCAGCGCGTCGATCGAAGCCGGCTTCGCCATCTCCTGCGCCAGCCACTCATGCGCCTCCCGTTCGAGGCCGGCCTCCTTCAGGCCGCCGAGGATGGCGCTCTGCTCTTCCGCATCGATATGGCCGTCGGCGGCGGCTGCTGCGATCATCGCGCGGATGAAGACCAGCGCGGTGGCTTCGGTCGCGGCCTGCGGTTCGAAGCCGGTGCCAGCGGGGGCGGGCAGCACCTCCTGCTGGCTGGCGTTGAGCAGCGGCTTGCCGGCCTGGTAGTTCTGGTAGGCCTTGTAGGCGAGGCCGCCGATCAGGGCGAGGCCGCCGAGCTTGGCCGCCGAGCCTGCGACCGAGCGGCCGGTGCTGGTGCCGAAGACGAGCGCGCCGAGGCCGCCGAGCACCGCGGTTGCCAGCGCCGGATTATTGCTGAACACGCCCTTGGCCTGCTCGATGAGCTGATCCGGCGTCCGGCCGCCGGTAACCCGGCCGAGCGCATCGCCGGCGCCCTGCTGCACGCCGGTCTGGCGCGCCGCGTCGCCGAGGCCTTGCGTCGCCTGGGTCAGGATCTGGCCAGCCAACCCGCCGAGGCCGCCGGACCCCTGGATCTGGCCGGCCAGCCCGCCGAGCATGCCGCCAAGGCCGCCCTGCTGTCCGGCCTGTGTGCCGGCCTGGCTGCCGGCGCTGATCAAGGCGTCGAGCAGGGATTTGGCATTGAACATCTGGTTTCTCCTGTTGGCGGCTGAGGCGCCGCGCAGTCGATCCGCCGCATGAAAACGGCGTGACCAAGGTGCAGTTTGCACAGCCGCGCGCTCAAGTCATCGGCAGCGGCAGAACCCCCGGTTCCTTCAGCGTTTCCAGCGCGATCTCGGAGCGGACGCGGGCGACGCTTTCATGCGGCATCAGGATTTCGTTGACGAGCCGGGCGAGCGCCTTGAGGTCGCCGACCGCGACCTTCAGCAGGTAATCCGCCTCGCCGGTCAGGGCATGGGCCTCGAGGATCGCGGGCGTCAGGCGCACGAGGTCGCGGAAGCGGCGGGCATTGTCGCGCGAATGCGTATCGAGCGCGACATGGATGAAGACGATGACACCGAGGCCGACGGCGGAAGGTTCCAGCGCCGCCCGGTAGCCGCGGATGACGCCCTCCTGCTCCAGCCGCTGCCGTCGACGCGACACCTGGCTCGCCGATAGCCCGACTGTCTCCGCCAGGGCGGCGTTGGTAAGGGAAGCATCATTCTGGAGAGCGTCCAGCAGGCGCCAGTCGAGTGCGTCAAGCGCGGCCATGTCGTGCGCCTTCAGTATCTCTCATGCGTGTATCATGCATCCAATCTTCCTGATGAAGCCATTTTGCACGGAATTTGCCTGATCTTTGCGCGATCATGGGGCATCCAGCAAGAGCCGACAGGAGGAATGCCCATGGGTCCGTTTCCGCACGATGCCGCCCCACCCGCGATCTCGGCCGCCAACCCGATGGGAACGGACGGATTCGAATTCGTCGAATACGCCCATCCCGAGCCGGAGAAGCTCGGCGCCCTGTTCGAGACGATGGGCTTCACTAAGGTCGCCCGCCACCGCTCGAAGCAGGTCACGCTCTACCGGCAGGGCGACGTGAATTTCGTCGTCAATGCCGAGCCCGATTCCTTCGCGCAGGCCTTCGCCGCCGCGCATGGCCCCTGCGCCTGCGCCATGGCCTTCCGCGTCGTCGATGCGAAGCACGCCTTCGAGCGGGCCGTGTCGCTCGGAGCCGAGCCCTATGAGAGCGCGATCGGACCGGGCGAGCTCGCGATCCCGGCCGTGCGCGGCATCGGCGGCTCGCTGCTCTATTTCGTCGATCGCTATGGCGAGAAGGGCTCGATCTGGGATGTCGATTTCGAATGGATCGGCGAGCGCGACCCGCATCCGGAGCAGGCTGGCCTGTATTATCTCGACCACCTCACCCATAACGTCATCCGCGGGCGCATGGACCATTGGGCCGGCTGGTACGGCAAGCTGTTCAATTTCCGCGAGATCCGCTTCTTCAATATCGAGGGCAAGCTGACCGGCCTGATCTCGCGGGCGCTGACGTCGCCCTGCGGCAAGATCCGCATACCGATCAACGAGTCGCTCGACGACAAGAGCCAGATCGAGGAGTACCTGCGCCAGTACAAGGGCGAGGGCATCCAGCATGTCGCGATGGGCTCGCGGGACATCTATGCCAGCGTCGAGGCCCTGCGCGGCAACGGCCTGCCCTTCATGCCGTCGCCGCCCCCGACCTATTACGAGAAGGTCGATGCCCGCGTGCCGAACCATGGCGAGCCGGTCGAACGGCTCAAGGCCAATGGCATCCTGATCGACGGCGAGGGCGCGGTCGCGCTCGGCGAGAAGGCCGGCCGGATGAGCAAGGTGCTGCTGCAGATCTTCTCGGCCACGGTGGTCGGGCCGATCTTCTTCGAGTTCATCGAGCGCAAGGGCGATGACGGCTTCGGCGAGGGCAATTTCCGCGCGCTCTTCGAATCGATCGAGGAAGACCAGATCCGTAGGGGCGTGTTGAGTCCGGTGGCGGCGGAGTAGCCAAGCGAACCGCATGGCCGGCTCAGCCGGTCATGCGTGCTACGGCGTGAGCTTGCGCATCAGAAGCGGCGCCCCGACCGCCGGGTCCTTGCGCCATTGGCCGCCCTCGAAGACGAGGTCGGTGCCGTGGCCGCGGCGGGCGACGAGGGTCAACCGGCCGCCGGCATAGCGCCAGCCGACGGGATCGAAGATCGTCAGTCCGGTATCCGGGCAGGTCCCCTCGAAGGCGGCGGGCTGGTGGCCATCGGCGGCTGCGGGCGAGAGCAGGAGGCGGCAGGCCTCGCGGTTCTGCTGGCGCATCAGGACATAGCGCCCCGGCAGAGTGTCGGGCGCTGGCGCCGTTGCCGGATCGACGACCGTGACGCGTTGGGCTGCGGTCGCTGCCTGATTCTGCGACGCCCGGGGCGCGATGCGGGGGTGGTTCTGCGATGTCAGCCGATAGGCCTTGCCATCGCTGCCCTTGCCGTCGAGCCCGGTCTCGGGCGTTCCCTTCTGGAAGCCGATGACCTCCTTGCCGTCGGTATCCAGAAACTGGGGTTGCCCGCCCGCCGCCAAGGTCCAGGAGGCGGCGGTGCCGAGGACCGGCAATGCGCGCCGGCACGTGGCGGGGAAACGCAACTGCCGTCGGTTGCCGATGGCTTCCGCGCCGAGCGTGACCGTGCAGCTTCGGGACGCGCCCGCCAGTTCGAGTTCCCAGGCGCCGAGCCAGCGGCGGATCGTGTCGGGCGCCTTGTCGGCGCCGCGCGGCAGCGGCGCCGTCTGCGCGACCGCCGGCAGGGAGCTGGCGGCCAGGATCAGCAGAGGCAGAAGCTGGCGGATCAGGCCTTTTTCCATGGGGTCTCCGACACGGGCGATAGCGGGCCCTTGCCATCGAACCATGAAACCAGGTTGTCGACCAGAAGCTGGCCCATCGCCTCGCGGGTATGGACCGAGGCCGAGCCGACATGGGGCAGCAGCACGGCATGCTCGATCGCGATCAGTTCTGCCGGCACGCGCGGCTCGTCCTCGAACACGTCGAGGCCGGCGGAGAGGATGGTCTTGTCCTTGAGCGCCTTGATCAGCGCCTGCTCGTCGACGACGGTGCCGCGGCCGACATTGACCAGGATGCCGTTGGGACCAAGTGCCTTCAGCACCTCGGCATTGATGATGTGATGGGTCGAGGCGCCGCCCGGCGCGACCGAGATCAGCGTGTCGACATCGGCGGCCATGTCCACCAGCGACGGGTAGTAGCGATAGGCCACGTCCGCCTGGCGCGAGCGGCCGTGGTAGACGACCGGCAGGCCGAAGGCCTCGATGCGCTGAGCCACCGCCTTGCCGATGCGGCCGAGGCCGACGATGCCGACCTTGCGGCCGCGCAGCGAGGTGGTGAGCGGATAATTGCCCTGCAGCCACTTGCCCTCGCGTAGGTAGCGGTCGACCTGCGGGAGCTGGCGGACCGTGGCGATCAGCAGGCCCAGCGCGAGATCGGCGACCTCGTCGGTCAGGACATCGGGCGTATTGGTGACGACGAGCCCACGCCGGCCGGCTTCGGCGGCGTCGACATGGTCGTAGCCGACACCGAAGCTCGAGATGACCTCGACCTTCGGAAGCGCGTCGAACAGCGCGCCGTCGACCCGGTTGTGCCCGCCGCCGGCGGCAACGCCGCGCACGCGGTCCGCGACCTCGCGCAGCAGGGCGGCGCGGTCGGGCGCCTTCCACAATTCATGGACGGTGAAGCGCGCCTTGAGCTGGTCGGCGGCATAGGCCATCAGCGGGCCGGTCTGGACGATTTCGGGCTTGGTGGAGGCTGTCATTGTCTGGCTGTCCGTGAGGTGTGGCGAAGGGCGTTGATTCGGCTTGTCTGAATCGATTAAAATGAAACTACGCGGCCTGCCGGAACGGCATAGCCCCGCTGCCGCATGAGCGCTATCCGATCACGTTCCGCCGGGAAAGCGGGCGCTCATTTAGTATGCTTTATTCTGGCGATTTTCCCAGCCTCCGTCGCGAAATGCGTGCCGAGCGAGGCCAGCGTGGTATTGAGGCTGTCGATGACGAGGCCGGCCATGCGGGCCGAGGCAAGGTCGCCGTCGCGGTCGATGATGGCGAGCAGCACATGCTCATGGTCGGGCAATGATTCGATATAGGCTGCTTCGTCGCCGGTCTTGAGCAGCAACGACCATTGCAGGGTGGCGATGACCGCGCTCGACAGGCATTGCAATGCGGCGTTCTGGGCGGCGGAGAATATCGCCTCGTGGAAGGCGAGATCGGCCCGGATCGTCGCTTCGGCATAGGGCGCGCCGTCGGCCATGCCGCGATAGGCGGCTTCGATCCGGGCAATGTCGGCGGAGGTCCGGCGCTGCGCGGCGAGACGGGCGGCGCTCGGCTCGACGAAGCGGCGCAACTCGAAGAGATCGCGGATGAATTTCTCGTTGGGGTCGGCCTCGAACTGCCAGGACAGGACGTCCGGATCGAGCAGGTTCCAGCGCTCGCGCGGTGCCGCGCGGGTGCCGCTTTTCGGGCGGGCCTCGACCAGCCCCTTGGCGGTGAGGACCTTGACGGCTTCGCGATAGGCGGTGCGCGAGACCGATATCTCGGAGCGCAGGTCGTCTTCGTTCGGTAGGACCTCGCCCGCCCGGACGCGACCGGTGATGATCGCGACGGCAAGCTTCTGGGCGACCTGGCCGAAAAGCCGGTCCGGATTGAGCGTCGTCGGCCGCGAGAAGTCGCGTACCCGCATCGCTGGTGCCCCTCCCTCGGGCGCCTTCGGCCAGCCAAAATTTGCGGCATCCCGAAGGTTGTGGCGGCGCTTGACAGGGCCGCTTCTATCGTATGACTTTATCGCAGATTGGAACGGACACAATCGTCGGGATCAGGCGGTGTCCGCTTTCATCATTCGGTCACAAGAAACCGATTGTGGTCGCGGACCGCTGCAAGGCGGGCGCGTGATCAGGGAACGGAAAACAGGGAAGGACGGCATGGCTTCAGTCCAGATTGCCGATGTGCGCAAGGCCTACGGGTCGACGCAGGTCATCCACGGCGTCGACATCGACATCGACGACGGCGAGTTCGTCATCCTGGTCGGTCCGTCCGGCTGCGGGAAGTCGACGCTGCTGCGGATGATCGCCGGGCTCGAGAACATCTCGGGCGGCGAGATCAAGATCGGCCCGCGCGTGGTGAACGACGTTCCGCCGAAGGAACGCGACATCGCCATGGTGTTCCAGAACTATGCGCTCTATCCGCATATGACGGTCGCCGACAACATGGCCTTCTCGATGAAGCTCCGGAAGGCGCCGAAGGCCGAGATCGACGACCGCGTCGGCAAGGCCGCGGGCATTCTCGGCCTCGACAAGTTGCTCGATCGCTATCCGCGCCAGCTCTCGGGCGGTCAGCGTCAGCGCGTCGCGATGGGCCGGGCGATCGTGCGCGATCCGCAGGTCTTCCTGTTCGACGAGCCGCTCTCCAATCTCGACGCCAAGCTGCGCGTGCAGATGCGCACCGAGATCAAGGAGCTGCACCAGCGCCTGAAGACCACCACGGTCTATGTCACGCACGACCAGATCGAGGCCATGACCATGGCCGACAAGATCGTCGTGATGCATGACGGCATCGTCGAGCAGATGGGCGCCCCGCTCGATCTCTACGACAACCCCGCCAACCTCTTCGTCGCGGCCTTCATCGGCTCGCCCTCGATGAACCTGCTCAAGGGCAAGATCGTCGGTAACGGCTTCGAGACCGAGGGCGGCACCGTCTGGCCGATCGGCAAGCATCCGGTGGGCTCCGACGGCCTTGCCGCGGTGCTGGGCATCCGCCCCGAGCATTTCCGTCTCGATCCGAACGGCCTGAAGGCTGAAGTCTCGGTCGTCGAGCCGATGGGCTCGGAGACGCAGGTGGTCGTCCACTGTGGCGGGCAGGACCTGACCTGCATCTTCCGCGAGCGCATCTCGGCGAAGCCCGGCGAGACGATCGGCATCACGCCCGATACCAGCGTGACGCATCTGTTCGACGCCGCGACCGGCAAGCGCATCTAAGGGCACGCGCCGGTCGGGTTGCGATGCGATCCGATCGAGCCATGCGTTCTTGATGCAGAGTATCCGAGGCGGCTTTCCGATCGGGTCGGTTCAATCTGATCGGACCCGGCTCCAAGAAATTCGCCGCCCCGAAGGCAGGGCGGCGGATGATCGCTGTCAACGCCCATCATCATGCAGGACGGGGGTCCCATGCAGGCCGCCGCCGCCCCAACGGAGGAGACGGTTTCCATGAGCATTTCAAGAAGAGACGTTCTGATCGGCGGCGCCGGGCTCGCGGCGGGCGCAACCCTGCCGCTGTCTTCGGCCATCGCGCAGGCCGATGTCGAGAAGGGCGCGACGCTGCGTGTGCTGCGCCCGACCAAGTTCGTCGATCTCGACCAGCAGATCTTCGACGAGAACACCGCCGCCTTCACCAAGGCGACGGGCGTGCAGGTCAAGGTCGACTATGCCGGCTGGGAAGACCTGCGGCCGCAGACGGCGGTGACCGCCAATACCGGCGCCGGCCCCGATATCGTCGTCGGCTGGGCCGACGATCCGCATATCTTCTCGGACAAGCTGATCGACCTCACCGCGCTGGCCGATGACCTCGGCAAGAAGAACGGTGGCTGGTATCCGATTGCCGAGAAATACGGCAAGAAGGACAAGACCAACCAGTGGGTCTCGATCCCGATGGGCGCTTCCGGCGCGCCGGCGGTCTATCGCGAATCCCATGTCAAGGAAGCGGGCTTCGACGCCTTCCCGAAGGATCTCGACGGCTTCCTCAAGCTCTGCCGCAAGCTCAAGGAGCAGAACCATCCGGCCGGCTTCGCGCTCGGCAACGCGGTCGGCGACGGCAACGCCTTCTGCAACTGGCTCGTCTGGACCCATGGCGGCCATATGGTCGACGAGAACAACAAGGTCACGATCAACTCCAAGGAGACGATCGAGGCGCTGAAATACGCCAAGGCGCTCTACGAGACCTTCATCCCCGGCACGCTCTCCTGGCTCGACATCAGCAACAACAAGGCGCTGTCGGCCGGTGAAGTCTCGGTCACGCAGAACGGCGTCTCGCTCTATTTCTCGATCAAGAATTCGAAGGACGAGAAGACCGCGGCGATCGGCAAGGACCTGAACCATGCGATGATGCCGGTCGGGCCGCTCGGGCGCCCCTCGGAGCCGGCGCTGATCATCAACGCCATGGCGTTCAAGCACACCAAGTTCCCGAAAGCCGCGCTGGCCTATCTGCGCTTCATGATGGAGCGCGAGAACTACGACAAATGGCTGACCGGCAGCTCCGGCTACTGGGCGCAGCCGCTCAAGGGCTATGCCGACAGCAAGGTCTGGTCGAGCGATCCCAAGATCCTGATCTATCGCGACACCTGGGAACGCGCGCTCTGGAGCGGCTACAAGGGCTCGATCAACGAGGCCGCGGGCACCGTGAACGCCGAGTATGTGGTCGTGCAGATGGTCGCATCCGTCTGCGCCGGCCAGGCGACGCCGGAAGAAGCGGCCAAGGAAGCCGAGCGGCGCGCCAAGCGCTACTACCGGACCTGATGCGCTCCGCGCGCTGATCCGGACACGCGGCCGCCGGCTTGCCCGGCGGCCGACGCGAGATCGCATCGGATATCCCTGAAAGGTGGCTTCAAGCCTTTCGTCCCGGTGCCCCAGCAGACCCGAACGCGAGGGCGCCATGGCCGTAGCTGCCGCCGAATCGCGAACCGTCCACAGCCTGCAGCACAGCTGGCTGGTGCGTCTGTTCGACAACAAGCCATTCCTGATCTTCCTCTGCCTGCTCCCGGCGGCCGGCTTCCTGCTGGTCTTCCTCAGCTATCCGCTGGGCCTGGGCATCTGGCTCGCCTTCACCGATACGCGTATCGGCAGGCCCGGCATCTTCATCGGCTTCGAGAATTTCGTGTCGCTCTGGCAGGACCGGGTGTTCATCACCTCGGTCTGGAACACGTTGCTCTATACCGGCGTGGCGACCTTCGGGAAATTCGCGCTCGGCCTCTGGCTGGCGCTCCTGCTCAACAACCACCTGCCGTTCAAGTCGCTGCTCCGGGCGATCATCCTGATACCCTGGATCGTGCCGACCGTGCTCTCGGCGATCGCCTTCTGGTGGATCTACGATCCGCAGTTCTCGATCATCTCCTATGTGCTGGTCGACGTGCTCGGCTGGCGCGACAGCTATATCGACTTCCTCGGCCAGCCCTGGCCGGCGCGATTCTCGCTGATCGCCGCCAATATCTGGCGCGGCATTCCCTTCGTCGCGATCAGCCTGCTGGCCGGCCTGCAGACGATCTCGCCGGCGCTCTACGAGGCGGCGATGCTGGACGGTGCCAATTCCTGGCAGCGCTTCCGCCATGTCACGCTGCCGATGCTGATGCCGATCCTGGCGATCGTGCTGACCTTCTCGGTGCTGTTCACCTTCACCGATTTCCAGCTCGTCTACGCGATCACCCGCGGCGGACCAGTCAATGCCACGCATCTGATGGCGACGCTTGCCTTCCAGCGCGGCATCCCGGGCGGGCAACTCGGCGAGGGCGCGGCGATCGCGGTGGCGATGATCCCGTTCCTCGTGATGGCGACGCTTTTCAGCTATTACGGCCTGTCCCGCCGCAAGTGGCAGCAGGGGGAAGACAATGACTGACCAGACCCTCGCCACGCGCCCGCAGCTCACCGACAAGGAGCGCGAAGGCGTCATCGACTGGTCGTCCGGCCCGCGGCGCTTCATCACGCTCTACCTGCCGCTGTCGGTCTTCCTGCTCGTGCTGCTGTTCCCGTTCTACTGGATGGCGATCACGGCGATCAAACCGAACGGCGAACTGCTCGACTACAAGAACAACAACCCGTTCTGGGTGAAGTCGCCGACGCTGGAGAACATCAACAAGCTGCTCTTCCAGACCGATTATCCGCAATGGTTGTGGACCACGATGATGGTCGCGGCCGTGGCGACGGCGCTGTCGCTGTTCTCCAGCGTGCTCGCCGCCTATGCGATCCAGCGGCTGCGGTTCAAGGGCTCGCAATATGTCGGTCTGGCGATCTATCTCGCCTATCTCGTGCCGCCCTCGATCCTGTTCATCCCGCTGGCGACGCTGATCTTCCAGTTCGGCCTGTTCGACTCGCCGCTGGCGCTGATCCTGACCTATCCGACCTTCCTGATCCCGTTCTGCACCTGGCTCCTGATCGGCTATTTCAAGTCGATCCCCTACGAGCTCGAGGAATGCGCGATGATCGACGGGGCGACGCGCTTGCAGACGCTATGGCGGATCACCTTGCCGCTCGCCATGCCCGGCCTGATCTCGGCCGGCATCTTCGCTTTCACCCTGTCCTGGAACGAGTTCATCTATGCGCTCGCCTTCATCCAGTCGGCGGAGAAGAAGACGGTTCCGGTCGCGGTGCTGACCCAGCTCGTCGAGGGCGACGTCTATCACTGGGGCTCGCTGATGGCCGGCGCGCTGCTCGGCTCGATCCCGGTCGCGATCCTCTACTCCTTCTTCGTCGACTACTACGTGGCGTCGATGACCGGTGCCGTGAAGGAGTAGCCGGCTTCGACGCCGGCTGTCTTGCGGGCATGGCGCAAGCTGTGCCCGCTTTCGTTCCGAGAGTGTCTGCCCCGATGTCCCATCAATCGATCTCCAGCATTGCCTTCGTCGGGCTCGGCGCCATGGGCGCGCCGATGGCCGAGAACCTCGTCAGGAAGCAGTTCCGTGTCACCGGCTTCGACATGCGCGAAGCCGCGCGCGAGGCGCTGGTCGCGGCCGGCGGGCATGCGGCGGCGAGCGCAAAGGAAGCGGCCGAGGGCGCCGAGGCACTGCTGCTGATGGTCGTCAATGCGGCGCAGGCGCGCGCCGTGCTGTTCGAAGCCGGGGCGCTCGCCGCGCTGGCGCCGGGCGCGACCGTGATCCTGATGGCGACCTGCCCGCCCGGCGAGGCCGAGGCGATCGCCGCCGAGGTGACGAAGACCGGGCGGCATTTCATCGACGCGCCGGTCTCCGGCGGCGTCAACGGCGCGCGCAACGCGACGCTGACGATCATGGTCGGGGCGCCCTCCGAGAGCTTCGCGCGGGCGAAGCCCGTGCTCGACGCGCTCGGTGACAAGGTCTTCCATGTCGGCGAGAAGGCCGGGCAGGGCGCGACGGTGAAGACCGTCAATCAATTGCTCTGCGGCGTGCATATCGCGGTCGCGGCCGAGGCCTTGTCGCTGGCCGAGAAGGCCGGGATCGACGGGCGGCTGCTGTTCGAGATCATGGGCGGCTCGGCCGCTTCGTCCTGGATGCTGCGAGATCGCGGGCCGCGCATGCACGAGCCTGATCCGGTGGTCGCGAGCGCCGTCGATATCTTCGTCAAGGATCTGGGCATCGTGCTCGATGCCGGGCGCGCCGCGAAGACGGCGCTGCCGCTGGCCGCGGCGGCGCACCAGATGTTCCTGTCGGCGTCGGGCCTGGGCCATGGCGGGCGCGACGATTCGCAGGTGGTGCGGGCCTATCGCGCGCTCAACGCCAAGCCCGCCAACGATGCCTGAAGAAGACTCAGCGCGGCGGCGGGCTGGTCGTACCCCTGACGATGAGGGCCGGCGTCAGCAGGAGCCGCTGCGTCGGGGCATGGGGATCGGCGATGCGGTTCAGCAGGAATTCGGCGGATTTGCGCCCCATCTCGTCCTGGAAATTGCGGACGGTGGTCAGGGCCGGGTACCATTGCGCGGCTTCCTGCACATCGTCGCAGCCGACGATCGAGAAATCGGCCCCGGCCTCCAGCCCGCGATGGCGCAGGCCGAGCATGGCGCCGAAGGCGGCGAGATCGTTCATGCAGACGGCGGCGGTCGGCGGGTTCTCCGCATCGAGGACCTTCTGCATGCCCTTCAGCCCGTTCTCGCGGGTGCCGTAGTCGAAATGGACCAGCGCCGGGTCGAAGGGCAGGCCATGGCGCGCAAGCGCCTCGCGGTAGCCGGCATAGCGGTTGCGGCCGGTCGAGATGTTCTCGTTGGCGCAGAGAAAGGCGATGCGACGGTGGCCGAGCCCGATCAGATGCTCCATCGCCAGATTGGTGCCGTGGCGGTCGTCGGAGCCGACGAAATCGAGGTCGAGTTCAGGAATTTCGCGCGAAAGCTGGACGATCGGTATGCCGGCATCGACGAGGGGGAGCAGGTTCTCGGCCGTGCTGGCGCCGGCCGGGCAGAGGACCATGCCGTCCGGCCGGTATTCGGCGAGCGTGCTCAGCACGCGCTGCTGCCGGTCCAGGTTCTCGGCATAGGTCCCGAGCAGGATCGAGCGGTCGTTGCGGGCCGCGGTTTCCTCGATCGCGGCCAGCAATTCGGCGAAATAGGGGTTGGTGATGTCGTGGAAGCCGACGCCGATGATGTTGGTGCGATCGGTACGCAGCGAGGCGGCGCTGCGATTGTAGCTGTAGCCCATCTCGCGGGCGATCTCGCGCACGCGGTTACGCGTCGCTTCCGCTACGAGCTGCGAGCCGCGCAAGGCCAGAGACACCGTCGCGGTCGAGACCGAGAGTCGCTCGGCGATGACCTGCAAGGTCACGCGGCCGCGGCCTGGCGGCGGGCTCTTGGGCTGGCGGAGCCCGGGCGGGTCGCTCGCAGTCATGACTCGTCCACACTGAGCGCAGGCCTCGCGGCCGGCTTCCGGTCCGGCCATGTCGCCGACGTCCGGGTCCATCTCAACCATATCAGCGGGAGAATTTGAAGATGAGCGCACGCAAAGAGTCCATCGGCTTCATCGGCGTCGGCTTCATGGGGCAGGGCATGGCCCGTAATCTTGTGGACAAGGGCTTTCCGCTGACCGTGATGGGACACCGCAACCGCAAGCCGGTCGAGGAGCTCGTCGCGGCCGGGGCGGTGGAAGCGAAGACGGCGAAGGAGCTCGCGGCGCGCTCCGACATCATCTTCCTGTGTGTGACCGGCTCGGCCCAGGTCGAGGCGGTGGTGAAGGGCGAGAGCGGCATCGTCGCCGGGGCGAAGCCGGGCACGGTGATCGTCGATTGCTCGACCTCGGACCCGACTGTGACGGTGAAGCTGGCGGCCGAGCTCGAAGCGAAGGGGCTTCATCTCGCCGATGCGCCGCTCGGCGGCACGCCGGCGCAGGCCGCGCTCGGCCAGCTCTCGGCGATGATCGGCGCCTCTCCAGAGGTCTTCGCCCGGATCAAGCCGGCCTGCGAGGCCTGGGCGCAGAAGATCGTGCATCTCGGCCCCGTCGGCGACGGCCACAAGATGAAGCTGATCAACAACTTCCTCTCGCTCGGCTACGCCGCGATCTATGCCGAGGCATTGACGCTCGGCCAGAAGATCGGGATCACGCCCCAGACCTTCGACAGCGTCATTCGCGGCAGCCGCATGGATTGCGGCTTCTACCAGACCTTCATGCAGTACGTGCTGGAGCGCGACCGCGACGCCCATAAGTTCACGCTGAGCAACGCATTGAAGGATGTGCGCTATCTGGAGAGCGTCGCCAATGAGGCCGGCGTCGCCAACCCGATCGGCAATGCCGTGAAGAACAGCTTTGCCACCGCCGTCGCCAGCGGCAAGGGCGAGGATTACGTGCCGATGCTGTCGGACTGGATCGCGGGCCTGAACGGCACGTCGATCGCCGGCAAGGGCTGAAACCGCCCGTTCAGGGCTGCGCCAGCAGCCGCGAGAGGCCGTCCGAGAGCCCGGTGCTGGTGACGGGAGCGGGCAGGGCGAGGTCGCCTTCCCGCGGCTTCGGCTGCGGCTGGTCGAGTTCGGCCAGCAGCATCCGGATGCCGGCCTCGGCCGAGCAGATCACGGGCACGTCGACAAGCGGCTGGACGCGCGGCGCAAGGCCTGCAAGCCCGGCGCCGCCGAGGATGACCGCGCCGGCGCCATCACGCTTGGCCACCCGGCGGCAGGCTTCGGCGAGCATCGCGATCGAGCCGTCCGGGTCGCGGGCGATATCGGCGCCGGTGGGAGCCACGGTCTCGACGGCGGCGAGGCGGTTGCCCAGCCCGATCGAGCTGACGAATTCGTGCAGGATCGGCCCCCAGCGCTCGCCGCCGGTGACGATGGCGAAGCGCTCGGCCTGTTCCGCGGCATAGCGGCTGCTGGCCTCCGCCATGCCAATCACCGGGATGCGGGCCATTTCCTTGAGGGCGAGCAGGCCGGGATCGCCGAAGCAGGCAAGGTAGACGCCGTCGCAGTCCCCGCCATGCTCGGCGAAGGCTTCGAGCGCGGCATGGGCGGCGATGACGCCGGCGCTGCGGCTGGCGATGTAATGCGCGCCGAAGCGACCGGTGACCGGCACAAGCTCGGCCTGCGCCGGCAGATAGGGCTGGACCACGCGCGCGACCAGCGCCGTCATCTCCGGCATGGTGTTGGGATTGAGCAGGAGAATGCGCAAGCGAGGCCTCACGATCCGTGAACCAGCCGGGACCCGCCGCCGATCTCGCGATCGGGCAATGGCGGTGCAGCGGCTGCCAGGAGTGAACGATGTCTCATCGGTCTGAAATCAAGAGCAGATTTGCCGTTCGGCTCGCAAGCGGATGAATGGAGAAACAGTGCTTCCATTCCGGCAGGGTCGGGCGTCGCTGGCACTGCCCGGCGTTCTCGCATTCCGTCACGTCCACAGCAAGGGCACGATGATGTCGCGGGCCAGATCGCAGCGTCGCGTGCGGCCTGGACTGTCCTGCGTTCAGCGGGGTCGGCTTGGCGCCTGCCGCGTGATCGCGCAGGGCGTCTTGCTGAAGCGGATCGGCGGCTTCGTCGTGACCAGTCGCCCTTCCGTGGGATGCTCGACAGCCTCGAAGAAGCCCGTGGCCTTCAGATGCGGATCGTCCAGGAGGTCGTCGAGCGTGTTGATGGCCGAGCAGGGCACGTCGATCCGGTCGAGGATCGACTGCCATTCGGCGGAAGCGCGGTCCAGCAGGCATTCCGCCAGGCGCTCGTAGAGCGTATCGATCATCGCCGCGCGCGCCGCGCCGTCATTGAGCGCCGGTTCCGTCGCCCAGTCCTGGCGCCCTGCCGCCTGGAACAACGCACGCCAATGCGCTGCCGTATAAGGCATCACCGCGATAAAGCCGTCGGCGGTCCGGTAGGGCCGGCGATGCCGCGACAGCACCCGGGAATAGCCGCTCTCGCCAAGCGCCGGCTCGAAGCTGCGGCCGCCGAGATGCTCGACCGCGAGGAAGGAGACCATCGCCTCGAACATCGGGACCTCGATCGCCTGGCCTTCTCCCGAGACCGCGCGGTGATAGAGCGCCGCATTGATCGCGCCGACGGCGAAGAGGGCGGTCGTCTTGTCGGCGACGATCGTGGGTGCGTAGGCTGGCGCATCGCCCGAGCGCTCAGCCAGAGCGGCCCAACCAGAGGCGGCCTGGATGACGTCGTCATAGGCCGGCCGGTCGCGATAGGGCCCGTCCTGCCCGAAGCCGACGATGGCGCAGTAGATCAGGCGCGGATGGCGGGCGAGCAGTGTCTCCGGATCGAGCCCGTTCCGGCGGGCCGCTTCCATCCGCATGTTGTGGATGAAGATGTCGGCGTCCGCGATCAGCTCCCGCAGGCGGGCGAGGTCCTCGGCCGATTTCATGTCGAGCGCGACGCTGCGCTTGTTGCGGTTGCAGTTGAGGAAGGCGGCACCCATGCCCGGCGAGCGGGCCGGGCCGGGCGCGCGCATGATGTCGCCGCCCGGCGGCTCGACCTTCAGGACATCGGCACCCATGTCGCCCAGCGTCTGCGTCGCATAGGGGCCGGCGATGACCGTGGTCAGGTCGACGATCTTGATCCCGTTCAGTGGGCCCGGCATGGCGGTTGCGAATCTCCGTTGGGGCCTGAGTGAACCCGCCATCGATCAGCCGCGCAACGCCGATCTGGCTGGATAACCCCACGATGTGCGACCGGCGACGGGTATCCGCCGGAGGGGCAATCAACCGCCCTTACGCTGTCGACAGTTTGGATGTTGCGTGCATATCATGTGGGTGCTCGGAGCCCGGTGCTCCCTGGCAGGCATGTTCGGAGGCGGGAATGACGATGCTGCATTTCAAGAACTTCGCTTTGCTCGAACCCGGTTTCGGTGAATTGCGCCGGGGCTATGAGCTCGTCGTCGAGGGCGACACGATCCGCGAACTCTCCGACAAGCCGCTGAAGCCCGCCAAGGCCGACGTGATCGATTGTGGCGGCCGCACGCTGATGCCGGGCCTGATCGACAGCCATGTCCATGTGTTCCTGTCGGAGGTCTATATCCGGACGATGGAGAGCATGCCGCTGACGCTGATGACGGCACGTGCCGTCCGTTTGATGAAGGGCATGCTCGATCGCGGCTTTACCAGCGTGCGCGACACCGGCGGCGCCGACTGGGGCATCAAGGAAGCGGTCGAGAAGGGCGATGTCGCGGGGCCCCGCCTATTCATCGCGGGCGCTGCGATCGGCCCGACCGGCGGCCATAGCGACCCGCGCCGGCGCACCGATTTCGGCGCGCGCTGCCATTGCTGCAACGCCATGGCCTATACGATGAACGTCTCCGACGGCGTCTCCTCGGTGCGGAAATCGGTACGCGAGCAGATGCGGCTCGGCGCCGACCATATCAAGATCATGATGTCCGGCGGCGTCGCCAGCCCCTACGACCCGCTGGATTCGATGCAGTTCAGCGTCGACGAGGTGAAGGCCGCCGTCGAGGAGGCGAAGGCCTTCGGCCGCTATGTCTGCGCCCATGCCTATACGCCGGAGGCGATCACGCGGGCCGCGCAATGCGGCGTGCGCGCGATCGAGCACGGCAACCTGATCGACGACGCCTCCGCCAAGTTGATGGCCGAGAACAACATGTTCCTCACCGCCAATCTCGTCGCCTATTACGCGATGAAGGAGCGGGCGGCCGAGTTCGGCATGACCGGCGACATGCTGGCCAAGAACGATCTCGTCATCGATGGCGGTCTGCGGTCGCTGGAAATCTGCAAGCGCGCCGGCGTGCCGGTTGCTTTCGGCTCGGACCTGCTCGGGCAGTTGCAGGTCGAGCAGTCGCGCGAGTTCCTGCTGCGCCGCGAGGTGCTCTCGCCGCTGGAGATCATCCGCTCGGCGACCACGGTTGGTGCCCAAATCCTGCGCATGGAAGGCAAGCTCGGCACGGTCCAGACCGGCGCCTTCGCCGATTTGATCCTCGTTGACGGCGACCCGCTGAAGGATCTCGCGCTGTTCCAGGAACAGGGCAAGCACCTGGCGGCGATTATGAAGGGCGGTGCCTTCCACAAGAACACGCTGCATTGAAGCGCTGCCCAGTCGCCGGTCAGCGCATGACGGAAATGCAGGCTTCACTGTTTGTAAGTGGCGTCGCAAACTGCCGCTCAAACGAGGGAACGGTCTTGGCCTCCAGAGTGGATGACATACGGCAGGGAACGGCCTGCCATCAGGGACAAGCTGGGTGAGCGCCGGTTCGCCGCGATTCGGGCGCTATGCGCTGAACGGTGCGGCCGCGCTGTCGCTCGGCTTCATCCTGCTTCCCCTGATCTTCGTGACCTGGCTCGCCTTCTTCCGGCAGGAAATCCCCTCCTTTCCGCCGGAGGGCTATTCGCTGAAATGGTTCGCCGGGGCGGCGAACAACAAGTCCTTCATCGACGGTTTCACGCTGAGCGTTCAGGTTGCCGTCGCCTCGACGTTGATCGGCCTTCTCCTTGGCGTGCCGGCAAGCCTCGCCCTGGTGCGCCATCGCATCCCGCTGGGCGGTGGCATCAGCACGCTCCTGCTGCTGCCGCTGGTGATGCCGGGCATCGTGCTGGGCACCGCGACCTATGTCTTCCAGATCGAGATCGAGATCGCCACGGAATGGCCGGTATTGGGCTCGCTCGGCGGCCTGGTCGCGGCCCATACCCTCGTCGTTATTCCCTGGGTGGTGCGGCTGGTGACGGCGAGCCTCGCCGGTTTCGACCGCTCGATCGAGGAAGCCGCGCAGAATCTGGGCGCCGGCCCGGTCACGACCTTCTGGCGGGTGACGCTGCCCAGCATCCGGCCCGGTATCGTGGCGGCTTCGCTGTTCGCCTTCGTGACCTCGTTCGGCAATCTCGAGATGAGCCTCTTCCTAGTCGGGCCGGGCCGGACGACGCTGCCGATCGCGATCCTCCAGTATCTCGAATGGAAGATCGATCCGACGGTGGCGGCAGCCTCCCTCATCCAGATCGTCCTGATCGCCGTCGCGATGATCGTGACCGATCGCTATGTCAAACTGAGCCGGGTGGTGTGAACGGATGGCGAGATCCTAACGATGGCACAGCTCTCGCTCTCGCATCTGAAGAAGGCGTATGGCGGCCTCACGGTCGTTGACGATGTCGATCTCTCCGTCGCCGACGGCGAGTTCCTGGTGCTGCTCGGCCCCTCCGGCTGCGGCAAGACGACGACGCTGCGCATGATCGCCGGCTTCGTGCCGCCGAGCGCGGGCGCGATCACGATCGGCGATCAGGACGTCACCAACCTGCCGCCGTGGAAGCGCCATTGCGGCCTGGTCTTCCAGAGCTACGCGCTGTTTCCGCACATGACCGTCGCGCAGAACGTCGCTTTCGGCCTGGAGATGCACAAGGTGCCGCAGGCCGAGCGCGGCCCGCGCGTCGCCGAGGCGCTACGGCTGGTCCGGCTCGGCGGCTTCGACGAGCGCTATCCGCGCCAGCTCTCCGGCGGCCAACAGCAGCGCGTCGCCTTGGCTCGGGCGCTGGCGATGGAGCCGCAGGTGCTGCTGCTCGACGAACCCCTCTCCAATCTCGACGCCAAGCTGCGCCTCGAGGTCCGGATCGAGATCCGCGAATTGCAGCAGAAGCTCGGCCTCACCACGGTCATGGTGACCCATGACCAGGAGGAGGCGCTGACCATGGCGGACCGCCTTGTCGTCATGGAAAAGGGGCAGGTGCGCCAGATCGGCACCCAGCGCGAGCTTTACGAGAAGCCGGCCAATCGCTTCGTCGCGGGCTTCATCGGGCGCAGCGCCTTCATCGATGGCGAGGTCGCTGCGCAAGGCCGCTTCCGGACCGGCGGCGGGCTCGACATCGCCTGCAGCGCTGCATCGGTGCCCGGTGCGGCGACGCTCGCGCTCAGACCCGAGCGGATCGCGGTCGGGGCTGAGGCGGAGGGGCTGCCCAACCGCTTTCCGGCACGGATCGAGCATGCCTCCTATCTCGGCGCGCTGCTCGACGTCCAGGTCGCGCTCAACGAGCAGGACCGCATGCTGCTGCAGATCCCGAATAAGGTCGGTTTGGCCGAGCCGCATGTCGGCGAGAGCATCACGATAGGCTGGGCCGAAAACGCCGGGCTCGTCTATCCGCAAGGGGCGTGAAAGCCCATTCGGCGTCCAAAAACGAGGGGAATACCATGGCTTCATTCGACAGGCGGGATATTCTGAAAGGTGCAGGCGCGGCTGCGCTGGCGACAGCCACCGGCATGCCGGCCTTCGCCCAATCCGGCGGCCGCGTCGTCGTCGGCACCTGGGGCGGCGACTACGCGAGGCTTTTGACCAAGAACGTCGAAGACCCGATCCTCAAGCCCAAGGGTATCGAGGTGGTGCAGGACCAGGCCGGCGACGCGCCGCGCCGCGCCAAGATGGTCGCCGAGAAACGCCTGCCGCGTGGCACCGTCGACATCCAGGGTCTCTCGGCCGCCAACATGTTCGAGATGAACGAAGCGGGCGTGCTCGAGCAGATCGACTATTCCAAGCTGCCAAATGCCAAGAACCTGCTGCCGACGATGAAATACCCCTACGGGATGGGGCATATCTATTCGGGCAACGTCGTGATCTACAATCCCAAGATCATCTCGCCGGCGCCGAAGGGGTTCAAGGACTGGCTCGATCCGAAATGGGGCTCGAAGATCGGCTTCATCGACATCCAGTACCAGTCGATCTTCATCGCGGCCTCGATGGCGGCGACCGGCGGCAAGGACATGAACGACATCGAGAAGGCCAAGGAGGTCCTGCTCGCGGTCAAGAAGGCGGGCGCGCGCGTCTACCCGACCAACGAGGCCTTCGCCCAGGCGATGAAGAACGAGGAAGTCGGCATCAGCGCGATCTGGAAGGCGCGCGTCGTGCAATGGCAGAACGCCGGCATTCCGTGCGAGGCGGTCTCGCCGATCGAGGGCATCCCGACCTATGTTTCGGGCTTCGTGATCCAGAAGAACGCGCCGAACAAGGAGAACGCCTACGCCTATATGGATGCGATGCTGGCCAAGGCGCCGCAGGAGGCCTTCGCCGTCGACATGGGCTATAACGGCACCGTCACCGGCCTCAATGTCGATCCGGCGCTGCACAAGCGCATCGGCTTCACGCCGGAGGAGGAGAAGACCCTGAAGGATCTCGACTATGCCTTCCTCGCCAAGAACGATTCGGCGATGAAGGAGTGGTGGGACAAGGTCTTCAAGGGCTGACATGGCTCGTCCGTTCGACCATCGCGGCCGCCTGACGCGGCTTTCTGCGCTTCCGGCTCGCGCTGGCGAACGGTCAAACCATGCCGTCGACATAAGCTTGGGGAGTGGTTCATGAGCGCCGCTCCCGAAGCCGTCGCCGGCGCCCGCACCAGGCTCGCCGGCCTGCTCGTCGTGCCGGCGACGCTCTTCGTCGCGCTCATGCTGATCGGGCCGCTGGCGATCCTGTTCCGCTACTCGCTCAACAAGTTCGTGCCCGGCCAGTTCATGGTCGACGCGCTGGTGATCGAGAACTACGTCAAGTTCTTCACCGACGCCTATTATCTCAACGTGCTCCTCCGCACCGTGCGCGTCGCGGTGATCTGCACGCTGATCTGCCTCGTCATGGGTTTCCCGCTCGCCTATGTGCTGGCGCGCACGCAGAGCCGCTTCAAGAATCTCATGGTCATCGCGGTGGTGCTGCCGCTCTTCGTCGGCAATGCCGTGCGCGCCGCCGGCTGGATGACCATCTTCGGCAGCAAGGGGGCGTTCAATGCCTCGCTGATGGGCTTAGGCCTGATCGATGAGCCGCTCGAGATCATGTATACCGAGAATGCCGTGCTGATCGGCATCATCGCGGTCAACCTGCCCTTCATGGTGCTGACGCTGCAGAGCGTGATCGAGGGCATTCCGCGCAATGTCGAGGAAGCCGCCTTCAGCCTCGGCGCCGGGCCTGCCGCGATGTTCCGTCGTGTGCTCTGGCCGCTCGCGCTGCCCGGCATCCTCGCCGGCACGATCCTGACCTTCATCCTGGCGATGAACGCCTATGCCACGCCGGTGCTGCTGGGCGGGCCGAAATTCCAGATGATGGGGCCGCTGGTCTATGGCCAGTTCGCGCAGCAGAACAACTGGCCCTTCGGCGGCGCGATCTCGTTCATCCTGATGACCGCGACGATCCTGCTCACCATGATCGCCCATCTCACCGTGCAGCGGCGCTATCGCTGAGACAGCCTGAAACGAAACCGCCTCCGACCAGTGGCCGGAGGCGGTTTTCTCTCATTGCTTGGGCTTACTCGGCAGCCTGCAAGACCGGCTGTTCGATATCATGCCGGGCGAGCGGGCGGTTGCCCGCGAGCTTCCTCATCAGCACGTAGAAGACCGGCGTCAGGAAGATGCCGAAGGCGGTGACGCCGATCATGCCCGCGAAGACCGCGATGCCCATCGCCTGCCGCATCTCGGCGCCGGCCCCGGTCGAGATCACCAGCGGCACCACGCCCATGACGAAGGCGAGCGAGGTCATCAGGATCGGACGGAGACGCAGGCGGCTGGCCTCGATCGCAGCCTCGACCGGCGTCCTGCCCTCGAATTCGAGCTCTCGCGCGAATTCGACGATCAGGATGGCGTTCTTGGCCGATAGTCCGACCAGCACGACGAGGCCGATCTGGGTGAAGACGTTGTTGTCTCCGCCCGAGAGCCAGACGCCGGTCAGCGCCGCCAGCAGCCCCATCGGGATGATCAGCAGGATCGCGATCGGCAGGGTCATGCTCTCGTACTGGGCGGCCAGCACCAGCAGGACGAGCAGGATGGCCACGGGGAAGACGATCACCGCCGAATTGCCCGCCAGGATCTCCTGATAGGTCAGCTCGGTCCATTCGAAGGCGAAGCCCTTGGGCAGGGTCTCCTTCGCGATGCGCTCCACCGCTTCCTGCGCCTGACCCGACGAGAAGCCCGGAGCCGCGCCGGCATTGATGTCGGCCGAGAGGAAGCCGTTATAGCGCATGGCGCGTTCCGGACCGGAATCGGTGCGCACGTTGAGCACCGCGCTGAGCGGGATCATCTCTCCCGTCGTCGAGCGCACCTTGAGCTGGCCGATATGCTCGGGCTGGGCGCGGAAGGGCGCATCGGCCTGGACGCGCACGGTATAGGTGCGGCCGAAGCGGTTGAAGTCGTTGACATAGGTCGAGCCGAGATAGGTCTGCAGCGTGTCGAAGACTTCCGTCACGGGCACGCCGAGCTGGCGGGCCTTGGTGCGGTCGATATCGGCATAGAGCTGCGGGACGTTGACCTGGAAGCTCGAGAACAGGCCGGCGATCTCGGGCGCGGTCGCCGCCTTGGCCATGAAGGCCTTGGTCGCCTCGTCGAGCGCCGCATAGCCCAGGCCGGCGCGGTCCTCGATCTGCAGCTTGAAGCCGCCGATCGTACCGAGGCCCTGCACGGGCGGCGGCGGGAACATCGCGATGAAGGCCTCCTTGATGCCTGCGAATTCCTTGTTGAGCTGCATCGCGATGGCGTTGCCGCTGAGCGCCGGGTCCTTGCGCTGGTCGAAGGGCTTCAGGGCGACGAAGACGATGCCGGAGTTGGAGGAGTTGGTGAAACCGTTGATCGAGAGACCGGGGAAGGAGATCGCGTTCTCGACGCCCGGGTGCTTCAGCGCAATCTCGTCCATGCGGCGGATGACGTCCTCCGTGCGGTCGAGGGTCGCGGCATCAGGCAGCTGCGCGAAGCCGACGAGATACTGCTTGTCCTGGCCCGGCACGAAGCCCGACGGCACCGCCTTGAACAGCACGCCGGTGAGGCCGAGCAGCACGACATAGACCGCGAGCATCACCGCGCGATGCGAGATCACCCGGCGCACGCCGCCGCCATAGGCTTCCGACGAGCGATGGAAGAAGCGGTTGAAGGCGCGGAAGAACCAGCCGAACAGCTTGTCCATGGCCCGCGTCAGCGCATCCTTGGGCGCGTGGTGGCCCTTCAGCAGGAGCGCAGCGAGAGCCGGCGACAGGGTAAGCGAGTTGATAGCCGAGATCACCGTCGAGATCGCGATGGTCAGCGCGAACTGACGGTAGAACTGGCCGGTCAGGCCCGAGATGAAGGCGAGCGGCACGAAGACCGCGACGAGCACCAGCGCGATTGCGATGATCGGGCCGGAGACCTCGCGCATCGCCTTGTAGGTCGCTTCGCGTGGGGCGAGCCCGTTCTCGATGTTGCGCTCGACATTCTCGACCACGACGATGGCGTCGTCGACGACGATGCCGATGGCCAGCACGAGGCCGAACAGGCTCAGCGCATTGATCGAGAAGCCGAGGAGATACATCACCGCGAAGGTGCCGACGACCGAGATCGGTACGGCGACGAGCGGGATGATCGAAGCGCGCCAGGTCTGCAGGAAGACGATGACGACGAGCACGACGAGCGCCACTGCCTCCAACAGCGTCGAGATCACCGCCTTGATCGAGGCGCGCACGAACTGGGTGGTGTCGTAGACGATCGAGTAGTCCACGCCCTCGGGCATGTTCTGCTTGATCTCGCGCATGGTCTCCTGGACGCGGTCGGCGATCGCGATGGCGTTCGAGCCCGGCGCCTGGAAGACCGGCACGGCGACGGCCGACTTGCCGTTGAGCAGCGAGCGCAGCGCATAGTCGGCGGCGCCCAGCTCGATGCGGGAGACGTCCTTCAGCCGGACGACCGCGCCGTCGGCTGCGGTCTTGACGATGATCTCGCCGAACTGCTCTTCGTTCTGGAGGCGGCCCTGGGCATTCACCGAAAGCTGGAGGTCGAGGCCCGGCGCATTCGGCGAGGCGCCGATGACGCCAGCTGCGGCCTGGACGTTCTGGGCGCGGATCTCGCGCACGACGTCGCCGGGCGATAGCCCGTGCTCGGCGACCTTCTGCGGGTCGAGCCAGACGCGCATCGAGTAGTCGCCGGAGCCGAAGAGCTGGACCTGGCCGACGCCGTCGATGCGTGCGAGCCGATCCTTGACGTTCAGCACCGCGTAGTTCCGCAGATAGGTCATGTCATAGCGGCCGTTCGGCGAGGTGATGTGCACCACCATCGTCAGGTCGGGCGAGCTCTTGACCGTGGTGACACCGAGCCGGCGCACCTCCTCGGGCAGGCGCGGCTCGGCCTGGCTGACGCGGTTCTGGACGAGCTGCTGGGCCTTGTCCGGGTCGGTGCCGAGCCTGAAGGTGACGTTCAGCGTCATGACGCCGTCGGTCGTCGCCTGGCTCGACATGTAGAGCATGCCTTCGACGCCGTTGATCTGCTCCTCGATCGGCGTCGCCACCGTCTCGGCGATCACGCGCGGGCTCGCGCCCGGATATTGCGCCCGCACGACGACCGTCGGCGGGACGACTTCCGGGTATTCCGAGATCGGCAGGGCCCTGATCGAGAGCAGCCCTGCCAGGAAGATCAGGATGGAGAGGACCGCCGCGAAGATCGGCCGGTCGATGAAGAATTTCGAGAGGTTCATGGGTAGCGCCCCCTTTCGAGCGGCTTATGCTTGCGGCTGCGGGCCCGCCTCGCGGCACCCGCAGCCGATCGTTGATGTCAGCGTTGCGCGAGTTCGGTTGCGGGCTTCTTCAGCTCGCTCTTCTGCGCCATCGGCACCGGCTCGGGCGCGACCGTCGCGCCGGGCCGCACGCGCTGCAGCCCGTTGACGACGATGCGCTCGCCCGGTTTCAGGCCGGCCGTGACGACGCGCAGCCCGTCATGGGCGGCACCGAGCGAGACTTCGCGCCAGGCGGCCTTGGCATCGTCGCCGACGACGAAGACGAACTTCTTGTTCTGGTCGGTGCCGACCGCGCGCTCGTTGATGACGAGCTGTTGCTCGGCCCTGGCCTGGCCGAGCTGGACCCGGACGAACTGGCCGGGCATCAGCTTGCCGTCGGGATTGTCGAGCCTGGCGCGCACCCTGACCGTGCCGCTGGCGCCGTCGATGCCGTTATCGACGAAATGCAGCTTGCCGCTGAACTGCGCGGCCTGCGCCGTCGCCGTCGTGATCCTGACCGGGATCTGCTCCAGCGCGCGTGGGCCGTCCGGCAGCGAGGCGAGAGCATCGAGCACGCTGCGCTCGTCGGCATTGAAGGCGGCATAGATCGGATCGACCGAGAGCAGCGAGGTCAGGACCTGCCCGCCGGCCGCGATCAGGTTGCCGACGGTGACGTCGAGCCGGCCGATGCGGCCGCTGATCGGGGCCCGGATCTGGGTATAGTCGAGGTTGAGCTGCGCCGTACGGCGGGCGGCCTCGGCGGCCTGGAGATTGGCCTGCGCCTCCCGCAGGTTGTTGACACGGGTATCGATGTCGCGCTGGGAGAGGTTGCGGGTTGCCAGCAACTGCTGGCCGCGCTCGTTCTCGCTCTCGGCGAGTGCGACCCGCGCCTTCGCGCCCTGCACCTGCGCCTCGGCTCGCTGGAGGTCGGCGAGATAGGGTGCCTGGTCGATGCTGACGAGCAGGTCGCCCTGCTTCACGAGGTTGCCCTCGCGGAAATGCACGGCCTCGACGACACCGGCGACGCGCGAGCGCAGTTCGACGCGTTCGATCGCCTCCAGCCGGCCGGAGAACTCGGCCCAGGGCACGACCTCGCGCGCCTCGACGGTTGCGACGGAGACGGGGATGGCGGGCGCCGCTGCGGGCGCGGTATCGCCTTGGGCATGTGTGCCGGACAGGGCAAAGACCGTGATGGCGGTCAATGCGACGGAGGCGGTGAGGCGGGCCAAAAGGCCACGACGGTTCGTTCCCGGAATCATGGGTCGGTCCTTCCTTGGAAATGCTGTGAGTGTTCGAAAGAGGGGAGCGCTAGGAGGGCGCGGTCCGTTCATAGAAGGCGGCGATCTCGCCGCAGCTTTGGCAGAGACAGGAGCCTTCCTCGGCCGCATCCGCATAGGCCTGCGGCCAGCGCGTCGGCGCGGTGAACTCGACATGGCGGACGGCGATGCCGGCCTGGCCGAGACGGTCGGCATATTGCGCGGCTTCGTCGCGCATCGGGTCGTCCTGCCCGCTGATCAGCAGGGCCGGCGGCAGGCCGGCGAGACGTGTCGCCTGGAGCGGGGCGGCGTAGGGATGAGCGGCGCGCTCGGGCGTGCCGAGATAGTCGGCCCAGCCATCGGCCCAGCGGCAGCCGACCGGGCCGGCCTGCACGCCACGCAGCGAGGCGGTGCCGAGGCAGGCGTCGAGCATCGGCGAGAACAGGATCTGGCCAGCGAGCGTCGGGCCGCCGCGATCGCGCGCCATCATGGCGAGCGCCGCGGCGAGGTTGCCGCCGGCTTCCTCGCCGGCGATGTAGAGCGGCGCGCCGCGCGTCGCCCAACGATTGCGCCCCCTGGCAAGAGCCTCGAGCGCTGCATAGATGCGCTCCAACGTCTCGGGGAAGCGCTTGATCGGGGCGAGCGGATAGGAGAGCGAGAACACGACCGCGCCGGCCTCGGTCAAGGCCGTGGCGACGGCCTGCCCTTCGGCCGGCGAGCCGCTGTTGAAGTGGCCGCCATGCAGATGCAGCACGAGCCCGGCATTATCCGGAACCTCGGCGGGAACGTAGAGGCGGCCTGTGAAGCTCTCTCCACGGGCGCTCAGGGTTTCCTCCCGCCAGAAGACGGAGAGGACCGGTTGCAGTTTCTGCGCGGCGATCGCGGGCATTGACGCACCCTCGCTGTTGCGTTGCAGCATGAGATAGAGATTCGGCATTCCTGAATAAATGATCTAATCATTCATTCATTATTCACGTACGGAAACAATCCGAGGGCATATGGACCAGCTTGCCGCGATGCGGGCCTTCGTGCGGGTCGTCGAGACCGGCACCTTCACGCGGGCCGCCGATCTTCTGGACATGCCGAAGCCGACCGTCACCAAGCTGATCCAGCAGCTGGAGGCGCATCTGCGCGCCAAGCTGCTGAACCGGACGACGCGGCGGGTGACCGTGACCATGGACGGCGCGGCCTATTACGAGCGGGCATTGCGTCTGCTCGACGAACTCTCCGAACTCGATTCCAGCCTCACGCTGGCGCAGGCGCGGCCGAGCGGGCGGCTCAGGGTCGATTGCAGCTCGTCGCTGGCGATCTCGGTGATCATCCCGGCGCTGCATGAGTTCCATGCGCGCTATCCCGATATCCAGCTCGATCTCGGTCTGAGCGACCGCGCTGCGGACTTGATCGGAGAGAATCTCGACTGCGCCGTGCGTGCGGGGGAGATCGCCGACCAGAGCCTGATCGCGCGGCGGATCGGCGAGATGCAGCTCATCACCTGCGCGACGCCGGATTATCTTGCCCGCTTCGGCACGCCGATCCATCCGCGCGATATCGAGGACGGCCACCAGATCGTCGCCTATCGGCCGGCGCTCGGCGGGCGCATCCTGCCGATGGTCTATCAGAACCGCAGCGAGACGATCGAGGTCAGCGGGCGCTACACCATCGCGCTGAATGACGGCACGGGCTATCTCGCGGCCGGGCTCGCGAGCCACGGCATCATGCAATTGCCGACTTTCATGGCCCGGGTGCCGATCGCGGACGGGCGGCTCGTGCCGCTGCTGCTGGACTGGTGCACGGCGCCGAAGCCGTTGCACATCGTCTATCCGCCGAACCGGCACCTCAGCAACAAGGTGCGCGTCTTCGTCGATTGGCTGGCGGAGCTGTTCGCGCGCGACGAGTTCGTACTGTCGCGCGGCGCGGGCTTCCCGGCCGGTTGCAAGCCATCGCTTCTGCCAGCGATGCCGATCCCCGCGAAAGCCGATCAGCTCTCTTCGAGCAGCAGTGCGTAGATGTCCTCGCCGCCCGCGGCATTGCGGATGCGTTCGCGGATCTCGGCCGGACGCAGGCGTTTTGCGATGCAGGCCAGCGCGTCGATACGGCCCTTGCCGCCGTTCACGGGCGTCAGAACCAGGCAGACGAGATCGACCGGTGCGCCGTCGATCGCCTCATAGGCGACGGGTTTCTCCAGCCGCGCCAGCAGGCCGAACGGCTCGGTAAGGCCTTCGACCGGCGCATGCGGCATCGCCAGCCCGCCGCCGACACCGGTGGAGCCCAGCGCCTCGCGGTGGTTCAACGCGTCGAGAATAGCCGCCGCGGGCAATGCGAGCTGCTCGGCCGCCTTCTTCGCAAGGGCGCGGAAGAGAGCGGCCTTATTCGCAGCGGCGAGCCTGACGATGGAACGCGGGCGGATGATGTCGGATGGGATCATGTGATTTCGTCGCATGCTGCCGCCCGGAAGGGCCGTGCAGGGCTCACTCGGCTTCGCGCAGGCGGTAGCCGACGCCGGTCTCGGTGGTGATGTATTGCGGCTGATCGGGGATGCGCTCGATCTTCTGGCGCAATTGCCGGACATAGACGCGCAGATACTGGACATCGGCCGAGGCACCCCAGACCTGCTTCATCAGGTGCTGGTGAGTCAGTACCTTGCCGGCATGCTGCACGAGGATGCGCAGGATGTCGTATTCCTTGGGCGAGAGCTTCACCTCCTGTTCGCCCAGCCTGACGATGCGCTTGACGAGATCGACCGAGAGCTCGCCGGTCTGGAAGATCGGCTTCTCGCCCTGCTGCTGGAGCTTGTGGCGCAAGGCGACCCGCAGGCGGGCCGCCAGCTCCTTCATGCCGAAAGGCTTGGTGACATAGTCGTCGGCGCCGTTTTCGAGAGCCGCGACGATGCCGGCCTCGTCGGTACGGCTCGACAGGATGACGATCGGCAGGGCCAACGCCTCGGCGCGCCATTTTTGCAAGAGCTCCTGCCCGGACAGATCGGGCAGGCCGAGATCGAGGATGACGAGATCAGGTAATTCCTCGGCGATGCGCTCGATCGCCTCGCGTGCGGTGGCCGCCTCGCGGATAGCATAGCCCTCGGTGGAGAGGCCGACGCGGAGCAGGCGGCGGATCGCCGGCTCGTCGTCCACGACCAGCACCTTGGTGTCCGTTGCGGTCATGTCTGTGGTTCCAATGGCTTGGGCTGGCTGTCAGCCGGCATGCGGATGGTGAAGATCGCGCCGCTGCGATCCGTCCGGTTCGCCGCCGTGATCGTGCCGCCCATCGCCTCGACGAAGCCGCGGCAGATGGCGAGGCCGAGGCCGGTTCCAGCGCGGACCTGGTCGCCCTTGCGGACGCGGTAGAAGCTGTCGAAGACGCGTTCAAGATCGGCGGGCGGCAGGCCCGGCCCTTCGTCGGACACCGTCACCAGAACTTCGCGGCCTTCCTGCCGGGCGCGGATGGCGATGGCGCTGCCGGCGGGCGCATATTTCGCGGCATTGTCGAGGAGGTTGAACAGCACCTGCTCGAACAGGACCGGGTCGAGCCGGAGCATCGGCAGGTCACCGGGCAGGGCGGTCTCGATAGGATGACCTGCGGTGATCTTCGTGGCGCGGCGCAGCGCGCTGCCAACCACGTCGGCGACATCGACCAGCGCCGCATTCGGCTCCATCGCGCCCGATTCGATCCGGGTCATGTCGAGCAGGTTGGCGATGAAGCGGTTGAGGCGCTCGGATTCGTCGATCACGGTCGCGAGCAGGGCGGTGCGATCCTCTTCCGGCAGGGCCTGACGATAGTCGCGCAAGGTTCCGGCCGCGCCCATGATCGAGGCCAGCGGCGTCTTCAGGTCATGCGAGATCGAGGTCAGCAGGGCCGAGCGCAGGCGGTCGGCCTCGGCCGCGAGCTTCGCGCGGTCGACATCGGCGACCAGCTGGATGCGCTCGATGGCGACGGCGGCCTGATCGGCTAACGCATCGAGCAGGCGCTGCTGCTCGGGGGTCAGAAGCGGGCCTTCCTTGTCGTCGTCGAGGCCGATCACGCCGATGGCGGTGCGGCCGGTGCGCAGGGGCAAATAGAGCCGCCTGGCGCCGGGCAAGGTGTCGGCGCCGCGCCCGGCCGGTCGGTCATGCTCCCAGGCCCAGCGCGCGGCGGCGATATCGGCGTCGACCAGCGTGTCGTCGGGCGGATAGCCGGCGCGGACCGCGATCGTTCCATCCTCGGGCATCAGGATGACGACGCGCAGGCGCAGCATCGAGGCGATCTGGAAGGCGCTGGCCCAGAGCACGTCGTCGAGCGTGCCGGTGCCGGCGAGCTTCTTCGAGAAGAGATAGAGATCCTCGGTGGTGCGGGCGCGCTGGCGGGCGGCATTGGCCTGGCGCTGAACGCGGGCGGTGAGGTTGGAGGCGATCAGGGCGACGAGCAGGAAGAAGCCGAGCGCGACGACATTTTCGGGGTCGGCGATCGTGAGCGTGTAGAGCGGTGCGATGAAGAAGAAATTCAGTGCGAACGCGCTGAGCAGCGAGGCGAAGAGAGCCGGCCAGAGACCCGCTGTCACCGCCGAAGCGAGGACGGCGGTCAGGAAGACCAGCGCGATATTGCGCAGGTCCATGATCAGGCTGAGCAGTTCGGCCGCTCCGAGCGCGACCGCGACATAGGCTGCCGCCGCGAGATAGGGCCTGGCCGAGAAGCCGGGTTTGCCGATAGCCGAGACGCCGGCATCCGCGTCCGGTGTCTGCTCGCGCAAGGCGACGACATGAATGCCGATATCGCCGGCGCGACCGATCAGTTCATGCGAGACGGAAGGCTTCAGCCATTCGCGCCAGCGCGGCTTGGCCGGCTTGCCGACGATGATCTGGGTGACGTTGCCGGCGGCGGCATGCCGGAGGATCTCGCCGGCCACATCCTGTCCCGGCAAGGTGACGGCCTCGGCGCCGAGTTGAGCCGCGAGCCGGAGCGCATTGGCGATCCGCGTCTTGGCTGCTTCGGGCAGGGCTGCGGCCTGCGGCGTCTCGACATGGAGCGCGCTCCAGGGCGCGCGCAGCCGGTCGGCCTGCCGCTTGGCATGGCGGATGAGGGCCGGCGCCCCGGCGCTGTCGTCGATGCAGACCAGGAGGCGCTCGCCCGCCGCCCAGGGCCCGGAGATCGCGTGTTCCTGCATATGGCTGAGGAGCTGGTCATCGACCCGCTGCGCAGTGCGGCGCAGTGCGAGTTCGCGCAGCGCCGTCAGGTTGCCCGGCGAGAAGTAGTTCGCAACGGCGCGCTTGGCGGTCTTGCCGAGATAGACCTTGCCTTCTTCGAGGCGCTTGATCAGGTCGGCCGGCGTCAGGTCGATGATCTCGATATCGTCGGCGCGGTCGACGATCGAATCCGGCACGGTCTCGCGCACGCGGATGCGGGTGATCTGCGCGACGACGTCGTTCAGGCTCTCGACATGCTGGATGTTCAGCGTGGTGTAGACGTCGATGCCGCGCGCGAGCAATTCCTCGACATCGAGATAGCGCTTGGGGTGGCGGCTGCCCGGTGCATTGGTATGGGCGAGCTCGTCGACGAGGACGAGGGCCGGACGCCGGGCCAGGATGGCGTCGAGGTCCATCTCGTCGAGGGCGCGGCCCTTGTAGTCGACGAGCCGGCGCGGGACGATCTCGAAGCCGTCGACCAGCGCCTGCGTCTCGCTGCGGCCATGGGTCTCGACGACGCCGATCACGACATCGACCCCCTCGACCCGGCGGGCGCGGCCGGAGGTCAGCATCTCATAGGTCTTGCCGACGCCCGGCGCCGCGCCGAGGAAGATCTTCAGGCGCCCGCGACCTTCGCGCTGGGCGCTGGCCAGCAGCGCCTCCGGTGAGGGCCTGCCTCTGGTCTCGCGATGGCTGTCGGCGATGGTCATGCGGGTCCGCACGGAAAGCGGCGGCGCCTGACGCGCCGCCGTGGCCTTTGTGTCAGCGCTGCGCGGCGCCGTCGAGAGCAAGGTTCAGCGCGAGCACGTTGACGACAGGCTCGCCGATGAAGCCGAGCTTGCGCCGCTCGATAAGAGTGTCGACCAGCGCCTTGAGCGTTGCCGGATCGGCACTGCGCGCTTTGGCGACGCGCGCGATCTGGAAATAGGCGGCCTCGGGCGAGATATGCGGGTCGAGCCCGCTGCCGGAGGTGGTCACCAGCTCCATCGGCACCGGCGCGTTGGGATTCTCGGCCTTGAGTTTCTCCACCTCGGCCTTGATGCGCTCGATCAGCTTCGGATTGGTCGGTCCGAGATTGGAGCCGCCGGAATTGGCGGCATTATAGGGCGCGTCGACCGTCTTCGTGCTGTCGTTCGGGTCGGTTCCCACCGTCGCCGAGGGGCGGCCATGGAAATAGCGCTCGCTGGTGAAGTTCTGGCCGATCAGGCTGGAGCCGATGATCTTGCCGTCCTTCTCGATCAGGCTGCCATTGGCCTGGCGCGGGAAGACGGCCTGGGCGATGCCGGTCATCGCCAGCGGGTAGGCGAGGCCGGTGATGGCGGTCAACGCGACGATCATCACGAGGGCGGGGCGGATCTGCTTGAGCATGGTCGAATTCCTCAGATGAGGCCGATGGCGGTGATGGCCATGTCGATGGCCTTGATGCCGATGAAGGGGACGACGAGGCCGCCGAGCCCGTAGACCAGCAGGTTGCGGCTGAGCAGGGCGCCGGCGCCGACGGCGCGATACTTCACGCCCTTCAGCGCGAGCGGGATCAGCGCGACGATGATCAGCGCGTTGAAGATGATCGCGGAGAGGATGGCGCTCTGCGGCGTCTGCAGCCCCATGATGTTGAGCGCGCCGAGCTGCGGATAGAAGGCCAGGAACATCGCCGGGATGATCGCGAAATACTTGGCGACGTCGTTGGCGATCGAGAAGGTCGTCAGCGCGCCGCGCGTCATCAGGAGCTGCTTGCCGATCTCGACGATCTCGATGAGCTTGGTCGGGTCGCTGTCGAGATCGACCATGTTGCCGGCCTCGCGGGCCGCGACCGTGCCGGTGTTCATGGCGACGCCGACATCGGCCTGGGCGAGGGCGGGTGCATCGTTGGTGCCGTCGCCGCACATGGCGACGAGCTTGCCCTTGGCCTGTTCCTCGCGGATCAGCGCAAGCTTGTTCTCGGGCGTCGCCTGGGCGAGGAAATCGTCGACGCCGGCCTCGGCCGCGATGGCGGCGGCGGTCATCGGGTTGTCGCCGGTGATCATCACCGTGCGGATGCCCATGCGGCGGAGTTCCGTGAAGCGCTCGCGAATGCCGCCCTTCACGATGTCCTTGAGATGGACGACGCCGAGCAGGCGCCCGTCACGCGCGACCGCGAGCGGCGTGCCGCCGGCCTTCGCGATCTCGGCGGCGATGGCCTGGACCTCGCGCACCGTCTCGGGCGTGGATTTGGCGCTGGCGCGCTCGACATATTTCAGGACGGCATCGACCGCACCCTTGCGGATCTGCGAGCCCTCGAGATCGACGCCGCTCATCCGGCTCTGCGCGGTGAAGGGCACGAAGGTCGCGTGCAGGCTTCCCATGTCGCGGGCGCGGATGGCGTATTTCTCCTTGGCGAGCACGACGATCGAGCGGCCTTCCGGCGTCTCGTCGGCGAGTGAGGCGATCTGGGCGGCATCGGCCAGTTCCTGCTCGCCGACGCCGCGCACGGGGCGGAACTCGGTCGCCTGGCGGTTGCCGAGCGTGATCGTGCCGGTCTTGTCGAGCAGCAGCGTATCGACGTCGCCGGCGGCCTCGACGGCGCGGCCCGACATGGCGAGCACGTTGAAGCGCACAAGCCGGTCCATGCCGGCGATCCCGATGGCCGAGAGCAGGGCGCCGATCGTGGTCGGGATCAACGTCACGAACAGCGCGACCAGCACGACGACAGGGATATAGCCGCCGGCATAGGTGGCGAAGCTCGGGATCGTCACGGTGGCGAGAACGAAGATCAGCGTCATGCCGGCGAGCAGGATGTTGAGCGCGATCTCGTTCGGCGTCTTCTGGCGTTCGGCGCCCTCGACCAGCGCGATCATGCGGTCGATGAAGGTCGAGCCGGCCGCGGCGGTGATGCGGACGCGGATCCAGTCGGAGAGAACCTGCGTGCCGCCGGTCACGGCCGAACGGTCGCCGCCGGATTCGCGGATCACGGGGGCGGATTCGCCGGTGATCGCGGCCTCGTTGACCGAGGCGACGCCTTCGATCACCTCGCCATCGGAGGGGATGATGTCGCCGGCCTCGACCAGCACGATATCGCCGACCTTGAGCGAGGTACCCGGAACGAGCCGGAACTGGCTGCGGTCATCGCCCGAGAGCAGCTTGGCTTCGGTCTCAGAGCGGGTCTTGCGCAGCGAGTCGGCCTGGGCTTTGCCGCGCCCTTCGGCCACCGCTTCCGCGAAATTGGCGAAGAGCACGGTGAACCAGAGCCAGAGCACGATCTGGAAGGAGAAGCCGAGATTGGCGCCTCCCGTGGCAAGGTCCTTGACGAAGAGGATGGTGGTGAGCGCGGAGACCACGGCGACGACGAACATCACCGGGTTGCGGGCGAGGCTGCGCGGGTCGAGCTTGCGGAAGGCGTCGGCGAAGGCCGGCAGCAGGATCCGGGCGTCGATCAGGCTCGCGGATTTGGATGGGCTCATAAGAGGCTCCAGCGGAGGGGTGGCGGGTCCGGCTCAGGCGGCGACGAGGCCGGCGAGCGCCCGGACGAGCAGCAGGACGAGGAACAGCGCGACCGTCAGGCCGAGGATGATGGTGGCAGGGCGCGGGGGTGCCCTGTCCGTTTCACGCGAGGCGGTGTCACGATGGACGGCGTCGCGGCGCATTTGGCGCAGGCAGCTTGCCATGATGGCCTCCTCAGAAGCTCTGGCCGGCGAGCATCGCGAGATGCTCGACGATCGGGCCGACTGCGAGGGCGGGGAAGAAGGTCAGGCCGCCGACGATCAGGATAACGCCGACGAGCAGGCCGACGAAGAGCGGGCCGTCCGTCGGGAAGGTGCCGGCCGAGGCGGGCACGGATTTCTTCGCGGCGAGTGAACCGGCGATGGCGAGAGCCGGGATGATGACCAGGAAGCGGCCGACCAGCATTGTGATGCCGAGCGTCACGTTGTACCAGAGCGTGTTCGCCGAGAGGCTGGCGAAGGCCGAGCCGTTATTCGCCGCCGCCGAGGTATAGGCGTAGAGGATCTCGGAGAAGCCGTGCGGGCCGCTATTGCCAGCGGAGGCGACGGCGCCGGGCAGCACCACGGCGATCGCGGTGAAGACCAGCATGCCGGCCGGCAAGCAGAGGATGGCGAGCATCGCCATCTTGACCTCGCGGGCCTCGATCTTCTTGCCGAGATATTCCGGCGTGCGGCCGACCATCAGCCCGGCGACGAAGATCGCCAGCACGACGAAGAGGACGATGCCGTAGAAGCCGGCGCCGACACCGCCGACGATGACCTCGCCAAGCTCCATGTTGATCAGCGGGATCATGCCGCCGAGCGCGGTGAAGCTGCCATGCATGGCGTTGACCGCGCCGCAGGAGGCGGCGGTGGTGACGACGGCGAAGAGGGCCGAGAGCGGAATGCCGAAGCGCATCTCCTTGCCCTCGAGATTGCCGCCCTGAAGGCCGAGTGCCTGGACCAGCGGATTGCCTGAAGCTTCCGCCCAGTAGCAGACGGCGATGCCGGCGATGAACAAGACACCCATGGCCGAGAGGATCGCCCAGCCCTGGCGCTCGTTGCCGACCATCCGGCCGAAGACATTGGTCAGCGCGGCGCCGATCGCGAAGATCGAGACCATCTGGAGGAGATTGGTGATGGCGTCAGGGTTCTCGAAGGGGTGGGCCGAGTTGGCGTTGAAGAAGCCGCCACCATTGGTGCCGAGCATCTTGATCGCGAGCTGGGACGCGACCGGGCCGCGCGCGATGGTCTGCTGCGCGCCTTCGAGCGTCGTCGCCGTCACCGACGGGTCGAGCGTCTGCGGGACCCCCAAGGCGACATAGGCCAGCGTCAGCAGGATGCAGAGCGGCAGCAGGACGTAGAGTGTCGCGCGGGTGAGGTCGACCCAGAAGCTGCCGACCGACTTGGCCGAGGCGCGGGCGAAGCCGCGGATCAGCGCGACGGCGATGGCGATGCCGGTCGCGCCCGAGACGAAGTTCTGCACGGTCAAGCCGAGCATCTGCGTCAGGTAGGACATGGTGCTTTCGCCGCCATAGCCCTGCCAGTTGGTGTTGGTGACGAAGCTGACCGCCGTGTTGAAGGCGAGGTCGGGTGCCACAGTGCCCATGCCGTCCGGGTTCAGCGGCAGCAGGCCCTGAAAGCGCTGCAGCCCGTAGAGCAGCAGCAGGCCGGCGAGGTTGAACAGCAGCAGCGCGACCGCATAGGCGCTCCAGTGCTGCTCCTCGCGCTCATGCGTGCCGGCGAGCGCAAAGAGCCCGCGCTCGACCGGCGCGAGCACGGGGGAGAGGAAGGTGCGCTCGCCACTGAAAACGCGCGTCATGTAGCCGCCGAGCGGCTTCGCTAAAGCGAGCACGATCGCGCAGAAGATCAGGATCTGAATCCAGCCATAAAGTGTCATGGGAGGGCTTTCTCAGCTCGCGCCGGCGCTCAGAAGCGCTCGGGGCGCAGCAGCGCATAAGTGAGATAGACGAGCAGGAGCGCGGTCACCGCGCCGCCGAGAATGTAGTCGACGAACATGGGAGCCTCCTTCAGAGCGCGTTGCAGGCCGAGACATAGGCGAGGGCTGCCGCGAAGAAGCCGAGCGCGAGCGCGAGCATGGCGATATCCATTGCCGTGGTCCTTTCGACCGGGCGTTACCGATGGGCCGATGCGCGCGAGCCAGCCTCCCTGCGGAAGGCGGGGACGCAAGCGCATCGACCATGGCGTGGATTATCGTGCTGGCGGCATAGCCGTTCGAGACGGCCGGCGGCGTCGCAGAATAGGAATTTTATAGGAATTCGGCGCGCCCTGCGGACGCACAGGCTTCAGCCGTGAGGTGTGTCGGACCGGAAGATGCCGGGCTTTCGCGGCACGGCGGTGGGGCGTTCGATCGAGAGGGTCACCTCCGGTGCGCCATCCCCCTGATGCAGATCGACAAGGCTGTCATTCAGCGTCGTGTCGACCGCAGTCCGGCGGTAGTTGAAGCGCAGATAGTCGTGCCATGTCGGCGTGCGGAAGGTCTCGGTCCAGACGGTGACGTCGTGCAGGTTGCGGGTCAGAATCCAGCGGCGCGCGCCGTTGCGCCCTTGCGCAGGCCGACGCTGCTGCATCAGGGCGAGAAAGGCTTCGACCTGATCGGGGGCGATCCGATACTCGATCTTGACGGCGATCGGCCCGCTGCGCGGCTTCAGGTCAAGACCGAGCGTCGGGGCCTCGAAGCTGTCGGGCGTCGAGACATCGGAGTCCTTGCGCTGATGGATGGGCAGGAGAAAGCCGAGGAGCGCGACCCCAAGGGAGGCCGCGGTCGAGGCCTGCAGGGCGAAACCCAGCGAATAGCTTTCGGTGACCATGCCCCAGAGCCAGCTCCCGCCGGCCAGCCCGAGCGAGGTGAGGGCGTAATAGAGCGAGATCGTCCGGCCGACGACCCAGCGCGGGCTCGCCCATTGCACGCTGATGCTGAGGCCAGACCAGCCAAGGACCCACCCGGCGCCGCCGAGCATCAGCGCGACAGCCGCGAGAGCCGGGCTCTGCGTCAGCGACAGACAGAGCGTGCAGGTCGCGCAAGCCGTGCAGGCCAGCTTCAGCATCTGCTCGTCCGAGAGCTTGCGCCGGAGCGTCGTCGAGGCGAGGCCGGCCAGCAGCGCGCCTGCGCCGAAGCCCGCCATCAGGGTGCCGTAGGCGATGGCGCCCTGCTTGAGCTGGTCGCGGACCACCAATGGCAGCAGGGCGAGGATGGCAATGCCTGCGAAGCCGAACAGGAAGCCGCGCCCGAGCGCCGTCTTGATCTCGGAGGACAGGGAGGTGAAGCGGATGCCGTCGGAGATCGCCGTCAGCATCGCTTCGGGCGGCAGCCGCGAGACGGGCACCTTCCAGCGCGAACGCCAGACGACGGCCAGCGGCGCGAGATGGCCGAGCGTATAGAGGCAGAAGGCCGTCAGCGGGCCGAAGCTCGCCAGGATGATGCCGCCGAGCGCCGGCCCGACGCTGCGCACGGTGTTGAAGCCGACGGAGGTCAGCGTCACCGCCGCCGCAAGGTCCTTGCGGTCGACGATATCGCCGACCGAGGCCTGCCAGGCCGGGTCGTTGAAGGCGATGCCGCAGCCGGCGAGAAAACTGAAGAACAGGATGATCCAGGGATTGATCATGCCCAGCGCGACGAGGATCGTCAGCGCCACGGCGGTCACGGTCATCAGGGACCGGGCCATCAGCATCACCTTGCGGCGATTGAAATTGTCGACGATGGCGCCGGCGAAGATCGACAGGATGAAGGCGGGCAGGTTCGTCGCGGCCTGGACCAGCGCAACCATGACGCTGGACGGGGTGATGGTCGCCATCAGCCAGCTCATGGCGATGGTCTGGATCAGCCACCCCAGGCCGGAGATCAGCCCGGCAAGCCAGATCGCCCGGAACGTGACATTCCTGAGAGGCGCAAACGGCCCGGCACCCGCCGCGGATTTCCGCGCATCCATGACTCGGCTCATTCCGACGTCTGCTCCTGGCCGCCGGCCTTGGTTCCGAGCGTGATTCCGGAATCTTATGTCATGATTTTCGCCTGGGAGGCCTGATTTTCCGGCATGGACGACCTGCAGGGAGACGGATGTTCCCTGTCAGGCAGGCTGGAGCGCGCGCGTCCAAAAACAAGCATGCCGTATGCCAGCAGCGCGCCGCAATGATTGACGCTCACTTGACAGGATGCCGTGCAACCGGTTGCATGAAGCGATGACACGGGGCTCGATCACGATCGGAGATGTCGCGGCGAAGGCCGGCGTGTCGCGGGCGACCGTGTCGCGCGCCTTCACCCGGCCCAATCTCCTGACACCGGCCGTCGTCGAGCAGGTCAGGCGGATCGCCGACGAACTGGGCTACGTCCCCAACCGCATCGCGCGGGCGCTCAGCACCGGGCGCTTCGGCACCATCGCGCTCCTGGTGCCGGACATCGCCAACCCCTTCTTCCCGCCGCTCATCCGTGCCGCGCAGGCGCGAGCCGACGCACTGGGCTATGCGGTGTTCCTCGGCGATTCCGACGAAACGCCCGATCGTGAGGACCGCCTGCTGGCGAAGCTGGCGCCGCAGGTCGACGGCTTCGTCGTCGCGTCGCCCCGCCTCGACGAGGCGCGCATCCGCTTCCATGCCAGCCAGAAGCCGACGGTGCTGATCAACCGCGACATCGCCGGCGTTCCGCGCGTGCTCATCGACGTGCGCGGCGGTATCGAGATGGCGATCACCCATCTCTTCGGGCTCGGCCATCGCCGCATCGCCTATGTCGGCGGTCCGGCCGCGTCCTGGGCGAACCAGCAGCGCGAGCAGGCCGCGATGGCGGCAGCACAGCGCTTCGGCATCGAGGAACTGGCGATCCCGGCCTACCGGCCGACCTATGAGGCCGGCCAGGCGGCGGTCGAACGCCTGCTCGCAGCCGGTGTCAGTGCCGCCATCGCCTTCGACGACATCGTCGCGCAGGGGCTGGTCGCCGGCTTGAGCGCGCGCGGCATCGTCATCCCGCGCGACCTCAGCATCGTCGGCTTCGACGACGTGCTGGCCGCCACGACCTATCCGCCATTGACCACGATCGATGCGCATTGCGCCGATGCCGGCGCGGCCGGCGTCGAACTGCTGCTGGAGATCATCGAGACCGGCGAGAAGCGCGACGCTTGCCAGATCATCCCAACCCGCCTCGTCCAGCGCGAAAGCACCGGCCCGGTCGCGACCGGGGAGGCGATACCCGGACGATCCCCATCGGCCGGGAACAGGCGCAGATCAACCGACCAAAGAGGGAGAACGTGATGTCACGATGGTCAATCCTAGCCGCAGCGGCGGCGCTGATCGGGCTCGGCCCGCTTGCGGCCGAGGCCCAGCCGAAACCGGCCCTGCCCAAGCCCAAGGCGCCGCTGACGATCAGCGTCATCGACGTCGCCGGCGACCTGCAGATCAGCCAGCCCGCAATCGAGAAGTTCCAGAAGGAGCATCCCGATCTCGTCGCGCGCTTCATCTTCACCAAGGCGACGGCGCCGGAGCTCGCCGGGAAGCTCAAGGCGCAGCAGCAGGCCGGGCGCGTCGACATCGACTTCGTGCTGACCGGCAACGACGCGCTCGCGGCCGGCATGGAGCAGAATCTCTGGCTCGAGATCTTCCCCAAATATGCCGACCGCTTTCCCGCGCTCGACAAGCTCTACATCCCCGGCGCCTATGCGATGCAGAAGATGGCGCGCGGCCAGGCGATGGTGCTCGACTGGTATCCGTCAGGGCCGCTGCTCGAATACGACCCGGCCAAGGTCAAGGACATGCCGAAGACGGCCGAGGAACTGCTGGCCTGGTGCAAGGCGCATCCGAACCGCTTCATGTATGCCCGCCCGGCGAATTCGGGGCCGGGGCGCACCTTCGTGATGGGCCTGCCCTATCTGCTCGGTGACAAGGACCCGCAGGATCCGGTCAAGGGCTGGGACAAGACCTGGGCCTATCTCAAGGAGATGAACGACTGCGTCGAGTACTACCCGTCCGGCACCACCGCGACGATGAAGGAGCTCGGCGACGGCTCGCGCGACATCATCGCCACCACCACCGGCTGGGACATCAATCCGCGCTATCTCGGCATCGTGCCGGAGAACTTCAAAGTGGCGACGCTGAAGGGCTTCCACTGGGTCGGCGACGCCAACTACATGGCCATCCCGAAGGGTGTCAGCGGCGAGAAGCTCGATGTCGCGTTGGCGCTGATGGCCTATCTGCTGGAGCCGGCCCAGCAGGCCTACATGTATGACCACGGCTACATGTATCCCGGCCCGTCCATCCACGGCGTGACCATCGACATGGCGCCGAAGGACAGCCAGGAGACGATCGCCAAGTTCGGCCGGCCGGAATATGCCGATATGATCGCGAACAACCCGACCGAACCGCCGCTCGACGCAAAGCCCCTGGTGACGATGTTCGAGAAGTGGGATCGAGAGATCGCCGGGAAGAAGGCAAGGCCGTGAAGCTGTGGCGCGGTGCGGTTTGTACCGCACCGCGCCAGTTACGAAGATCCGGGTATCGCCTGGAAGCGGGCATTCATGCCTATCCGTCAGTCGCCCAGTCTATGTGTGGTCGGGACGATCGACCTGGCGTGCCGTCATCACCGCCCGTGTGAAGCCAGGTTCGACGATAACCAGACTACCGTCCGGCAGTCCGAGGATACGGTCCATCGCGATACCCTGGAATTGGAAGCGTCGATCCAGCGTCGCGATCGCAGCGTCTTCCCCGGCGGTCCCCATCGCATCAATCGTTCGCGCGACGGCATCGTGGGTGCTGGCGTTGAGATGCAGGACGATTTCCGCTGCGGCTTCGGGGTCCGGCACGGTGAAGGTGCCTTCGGCGGTGCCCTGTGCGATGATTCGGGTCAGCACCGGTCGCATCACCGCGATCGAGGCGGCATTGATCCGATGGTAGAGCAGCAGGTTCTCCGGCCGGAAGACAACGTCGAAAGCGGCCCGGAATTTAGGTGCATCCGCCAGCTTCATGCTGCGTGAGCGCGCCATGAAAACGTTCAGCCGCTCAAGCGCGCTGAGACCCGGATCGTCGAGGATATCGCGGACACGCGCGACCGCATCCTGCGCCAGCCTGGCGGTGATCCCTTCGAGCAAATCCTCCTTCGCCGTGAAGTGGTGGTAGAAGCCGCCCTTCGAGATGCCGACCTTTGCGATCACGTCGTTGACCGTGGTCCGCTCGTAGCCGCGTTCGAAAAACAGCGCCTGCGCGCCGTCGAGGATCTCGTTCCTGCGATCACCCGGGGACTTCACGATACGGGGCATATGCGACTTACCTCTGCTTGACGACCGACCGTCGGTCTGTAGAATGACCGACGGTCGGTCTCTCGCGATTGTGCGCGTAAGAGACTGCCGCCGCAACGCTTCCGACTTGCGATGATCGCGAGCGGGGTGCGTCAGCGGGATGCCTCCTGCGAGGGATGCCGTGAAGTTCTCTCGTCTCCTCCTTGCCGCCACGGCCATCATCGTCGCCGGCGGCGCCTACTGGCTCCTGACCAAGCCGGTCGCGGTCGCGACGATCGCACCCAAGCGCGGCGATGCAGCCGAGATCGTCTACGCCACCGGCACGGTCGAGCCGCGCAACTGGGCCAAGGTTACAGCGCTCGTGCGAGAGCGCATCGTCGAGCGCTGCGACTGCGAGGGCCAGCGCGTGGAGCAGGGGCATGTCCTCGCCCGTCTCGACAGCGTCCAGGCCGAGGCGACCTTGGCCGAGCTCAAGGCCCGCCAGAAGCTCGCCACCGCCGAGCTCGACCGGCTGGCGGTTCTGGTCGAGCGCAATGTGACGAGCCAGCAGGCGCTCGATCGCGCTCGCAGCGAGATGGGGCAGGCCTCGGCGCTGATCGCCGGCCAGACCGCCCGCCTCGAGAGCTATGTCCTGCGCGCCCCGATGCGCGGCACCGTGCTGCGCCGCGACGGCGAGGTCGGCGAGATCGCCGAGCCCGGCAGCGTGCTGTTCTGGATCGGCGAAGCCAGGCCGCTGCGCGTCGTTGCCGAAGTCAACGAAGAGGACATTCCCCAGGTCAAGCCCGGCCAGCGGGCTTTGCTACGCGCCGACGCCTTTCCGGGGAAGATGCTGGAAGCCACCGTCGACAGCATCACGCCCAAGGGCGATCCCGTCGCCAAGACCTATCGCGTCTATCTCGCTTTGCCGGACGACACGTCCCTGCTGATCGGCATGACGGTCGAACTCAACATCATCGCGCGGGTGGCGAAGCAGGCACTGCTGTTGCCGGTCGCCGCCGTGCAGGGCAACGCCGTCTTCGTTCTCGATGGCGATCGCGCCCGCCGCCGCGAACTGGCGATCGGCATTCGCGGCACCGGCGATGTCGAGGTCCTCTCCGGGTTGCCGGATCAGGCTCGCGTGATCACGCCCTTTCCGGACAAGCTCGGCGATGGCGCCCGGGTCAGGCTCCAAGGAGGCTGAGCCATGCGGCTGATCCTCGCTCTGGCCCTGACGCATATCCGCGGCCGCGGCCGGCAGACCCTGGTCGCGATCATCGGGGTCGCGCTCGGCGTCGGTTTTTCGATCGCCATGGCCTCGCTGATGCAGGGCGGCGAGGATGATTTCGTCGCGAGGCTGGTCGACACCATGCCGCATGTCGACATCACGGATGAATATCGCAACGCCCGCCGCCAGCCGGCGCAGGACGCCTTTGCCGCTGTCCACATCGCCGGCTTGCGGCCGAAGGACGATCGGCGCGGCATCCTCAACCCCACCGAGGCGGTCGCAATGCTGCGGGCCTGGGTGCCCGGGCGATTGGCGCTCAGCCTGAAGACGCAAGGCGTGGTGCGCTATTCCGGCCGCGATGTCGGCATCGCCATCATCGGCATCGAGCCGCAGGCGGAGATGAAGGTCTCCTCGCTCGCCAAGGATTTCCGCCAAGGCAGCTTCACCTCGCTGATCGCCGGCGGCAACACCATCGTCGTCGGCGACAGGCTGGCGCAGCGCCTCGGCGCAGAACTCGGCACCACCGTCACCGTCGTCTCCTCCACTGGCCAGAGCCGCGCCTTCAAGATCGTCGGCCTGTTCCATACCGGCACCACGGCGCGCGATGAGGGCGAGGGCTATGTCCTGCTCAAGAACGCCCAGATCCTCAGCGAGCGCCCGAATGCGATCAACGAGATAAGGTTGAAGCCCGACGACCCCAACGCCGCGCCGCAGGTGGCGCGGCGGGCCGAGGCGCAGATCGGCTACAAGGCGATGGCATGGCAGGAGGCGAACGAGTCGCTGTTGCAGGCGCTCGTGATCCGCAACGTCATCATGTACACGGTCGTCGGCGCGATCCTGCTGGTAGCCGGCTTCGGCATCTTCAACATCATCTCGACCATTACCCATGAGAAGGCGCGCGACATCGCCATCCTGAAGTCGCTCGGCTTCACCGAGACCGATATGCGTCGTCTCTTCCTCCTCGAAGGAGTCGCGCTCGGCGCCGGCGGCTCGCTGATCGGCTGGGCGTTCGGTTTCTCGCTCTGCTTCGCGCTCTCGCTGGTTCGCTTCGAATTGTCAGGTGCCAGCGTCGCCCAGGAGATCACGCGCCTGCCGCTGGCCTGGAGTATCTGGCACTATCTGATCGCGGCCGGTTTCGCGCTGGTCTCGGCCGGTGTCGCCGGCTACCTGCCGGCAAGACAGGCGGCACGGCTCAATCCGGTCGACATCATCCGGGGCGCCACGTGAGCGCGCTGATCGAAACGAAGGGGCTGACCCGCGTCCTGCCCGCCGCCGTACCGGTGACGCTGGTCCAGGACATCACGCTCGCGATCGGGGAGGGCGAGTTCGTCGCCATCACCGGCCCCTCCGGTTCAGGCAAATCCTCATTGCTCTATCTGCTCGGGCTGCTCGACAAGCCGAGCGGCGGCTCGCTCACTATCGAGGGCAGGGACACTGCCGGGCTCAGCGAACGCGAGCGCGCCGCGATCCGTCTGGGGACGCTCGGCTTCGTCTTCCAGTTCCACTTCCTGCTGCCGGAATTCACCGTCCGCGAGAACGTGGAGATTCCGATGCGCCGGCTGGGCAAGCTCGGCGCTGCTGCCATGCGCGACCGTTCGACGGAACTGCTGACGGCGCTCGGTCTCGCCGACCATCTCGACAAGCGGCCCGACCAGCTCTCGGGCGGCCAGCGACAGCGCGTCGCTGTCGCCCGTTCGCTCGCCAATGATCCGCCGCTGATCCTCGCCGACGAGCCAACCGGCAGTCTCGACAGCAGGAATTCCGCGCAGGTCTTCGCGATCCTCGATGAGCTGGTGCGCGAGCGCGGCAAGACAGTGATCGCCGTGACCCACGATACCGAGATGGCGGCGAAGGCGAGCCGGCGCGTTCACCTGGTCGACGGGCGGCTGTGCGAGAGCTGAGATATCATCTGGAAGCTATCGCATGGTGGCTCTCTTCGCGCGCAACTTGACGGCATGGGCCGAAAGCCCGCGACGCAGCGATCACGCTGATTTCGGCCCGAATCGATGGAGCGTTCTGCGGCGGTCAGGCCTCGTAGCCGAAGGGGTCGTCGACGGAATGCGAGGGCTGGGTAAACCACTTCGCGCCATCATCAGACATGTAGACGATATCCTCCAGCCTCACTCCAAACTCGCCGTAGATGCACATCATGGGCTCGATCGAGAAGCACATGCCAGGCTGAAGCGGCGTCCTGTTGCCCTTCACGATATAGGCCTCTTCGTGAACGTCCAGCCCGAGCCCATGCCCGGTGCGATGCGGCAACCCGGGAACCTTGTAACCGGGCCCGTAACCTGCCGCCTCGATCACTCCGCGCGCCGCCTGGTCGATCGCCTCGCAAGGTGCGCCCAGGCGGGCCGCGGCAAACCCCGCCAACTGGGCTGCCTTTTCGAGGTTCCAGATCTCGCGCTGCCGTTCGGTCGGCTCTCCGAACACATAGGTTCTGGTGATGTCCGAACGATAGCCTTCCAGCTTCGTCCCCATGTCGATGAGAACCATGTCGCCATCGTTCAGCGTCTGCGGGTAGGGTACGCCGTGGGGATAAGCCGTAGCCTCGCCGAATTGCGCGTGATTGCTGGACCAGTCCCGGCCCAGCTTGCGATGGGCGCGCGCCAGAAAGTCCAGGGTCTCGGTCGTCGTCACGTCCACCTTCAAGGCGCGGGCGACCGCACGGTGAACTTCCATGGTGATGTCCATGGCCTGCTGGATCAGGGCAATCTCGGCTGCCGATTTCAGCTGCCGGCAAGCGGCGGTGATCGGCTGCCCGCTGGTGAAGGAAAAGCGGTTGCCCGCCTTGCGCAGGCCTTCAGCGATATAGAAGGGGGTCTGCGGATCGAGCGCCACCGAGCCGCTCTCGTAGCCCAGGCTGCGAATCGTATCGACGACCAGGGCTGCAGGGTCCTCATGCTCTTCCCAGCAGCGCACGTCGTCGCCGAACAGCATGTATTCCCGCGTCTTGGGCTCCTCGAAAGCGGGGCTCAGGTAGACGATCTCGCCTTCGGCGGGGACGATCGCCCCGTGCAAGCGTTCGGTCAGGGCAAGGTCGATGCCCGTGAAGTAACGCAGGCTGGTCGAGGTATCGAGATAGAGCGCCTGATGCCCTCCGTCTCGCAGCAGTTCCTGGGCCTTTGCGATCCGTGCGCGATACTCGTCCAGCCCGATCGCGACGCTGCGGCTCGTCGGTGGACTGAGTCTGGCGAGCTCTTCTTCGAAGGATGATCCGCCTACCCCGATCGTCATGACATACCCCTTTCAACGTGATTGCCTTCAAAGGCGCGGTTGCTCAACGGCCAGTGAACTTGATCGATACTAAGCGTCCGTGCGCTGCTCAGCATCATCGGCGAAGCGTCCGAACGAAGCCTTCTGGATATAGAAGCGAGCCGGCCGCATCGCGTTCAACTCCGGCACGATCTCCCGCTCAAGAAGCTCACGCGCGGCGAGCCGGCCCCACATCGGCCCCCAGCCGACCCCACCATGGGAAACGGCAAAGTAGAAGCCCGGCAGCCAGGGCAGTTCGCCGATGACCGGGCCTCCGTGAGGAATGGCACGGATGCCGATGCGGCTGGCGGCGACGGCGGTGCCCGCCAGGGCGGGTATGAGTTCCGCAACATCCTCCAGGATGCCCTGTGGAGATGGGCCGTTGGCACCGTGGACGCTGGTGAGGGCCTCTCCGCGCCAATGAATGGCCAATCCGCCTTCGGGATCCGGCCGGCTCATCCAGGTCGGTGCGCCGATGATCTGCCTGGGTAGGCCAGGGATGGCTTCGGTATAAACCACAAGGCCGGGAACGAGTTCGAGGGGCAGAGTCGCGCCGGCCAGTGCGGCGATGTGGCTGCCCCAACTGCCTGCGGCATTGATCACCGCGTCGGCAGCGATCTCGGAGCCGTCGCGAAGCAGGACGCCGGTAACCTTGCCTGCCTGCCGCAGGACCGCGCAGACTGGCTGGTCGGTCAGCACCGAGCCACCCAGTTTTCGGACATGATCGAGCAATGTCGCTACCATGGCGGGGGCATCGACCCAGCCGGAGCGCGCCTCGTAGACGACCTCGTCGTCGTCAGCGAACAGAACGCCGGGCGCCATGCCGCGCGCCTTGCCACCATCGAGCATTTTGAGGTCGAGCCCGCGCTCGCGGCAGATGGCGAGGTCGCGCGCGATCTTAGCCCGCTCCTCCGGCAGGCCCCAGGTCAAGGTGCCGGTCCAGTGCAGCCATCCCGGGCCGATTTCCTGTTGGAGCTGGTCGAAGGTGTCGTTGAGCTGGAGCCTGAGGAGGGCGCGGCCGGGATCCTCGTCCCAACTCGCCTGCGGAAAGGTCGACAGATAGGCGATCGAGGCAGCGCTTGTGCCGGATGCGGGACGCGCAGCGTCCACGATCACGACGTCGGCTTTGCCGACGGCCAGCCTGTAAGCGATGTTCGCGCCGATCGCTCCAGCGCCGATGACGACGATTTTCATGGCGACCTGCTGAAAATTCGGGGAGACAGATCGGCGACGCTGGAGCAGCCGAGATGGCCGAGGGTCGTCCAGAATTCGCGTTTCACGAGCTCCAGCGTGCGTCGCACCCCGTACTCGCCATCTGCCGCCAGGCCGAACGCGACGAGGCGTCCCAGAGCGACGGCATTGGCACCCAGCGCTATGGCGGTGGCGATATCGCTGCCTCGGCGCACTCCGGAGTCGAAGATGATCGGAACCTCGGCTCCGACCGCGGCGCGAATATGAGGCAATATCTCCAGTGTCGTCAGGGTGCGATCGATGGACCGGCCTCCGTAGTTGGAGACATAGAGCGCGACGGCTCCCGCATCGAGCGCCGCCTGCGCGTCGGCGACGCTCTGGACGCCCTTGACGATACAGGGAAGCGGGCTGCGGGCGATGACGTCGGCAGCTTGCTTCCAACCCCAGCGCGGCTCGGCAAAATCGAGCAACTCGACCAGATTTGCCGGATCGGACAGGCCTGGGCCGAAATTCGACGGCCCCTTCTCGCCGCGCGGGGAGAAACGGTCCTCCATCATGCGCTCGCGCCATTGACGGATCGGCGAATAGGTGGCGCAGACATGGGTGTAGCCGGCCGCCCTGGCGCGGCCGATCATCTGCAGGACGCCTTCCGGATCGCCGACGAAGGTCATCTGGAAAATCTTGGCCACGCCTGACGCCTGCGCCACCTCTTCCAGGTGAAACGAGGACGCTGCCGGCACCATCTGCTTGATACCGGCGGCCTCGGCCGCCCGCCCGATGGCGCAATGGCCGTCGGGATGGAACACGGCTTCGCCGCCGAAAGGCGCGATCAGCGCCGGGAAGCTCAGGTCGTGCCCCAGCAGGCTCGTTCGCGTATCCGGGTTGGATATCCCGGCGAACAACGGCGTATCGAACCTGATCCGGTCGAAGACGCTGGTATTCTCCTCGCGCGTGACCTCGTCGCCGGTTCCACAATTCAGATAGTTCCAGTCGATCTCCGAAAGCTGCCGCCGCGCCTGCGCATGGATGCCGCGAAGCGTCGTGTACTTCTCATCGGTGCGGTAGCGGTCGTCCAGCCGCTGCTCGGGCTTGCTCATGATGGTGACTTTCGTCTCAGGCCTGCGCCTTGAAGGCGGCGATGATCTCTTCGGTCGAGCGGACGCGGCCGATATAGGGGAAGACGTATTTGAGGGAGGCCTCGTGGGCCTCGGCAGTGCCGGCGGCCATGGCGTCGCGCACGAAGATCACGTCGTAGCCGTGATCATAGGCATTCCGGCCGGTGCCCTCGACGCCGAAATTGGTCGAGATCCCGGCCAGCACGATCGTCTTGATCCCACGCCGCCGAAGCTGCAGGTCGAGGTCGGAGCCGTAGAAGGCGTTAAAGCTCTTCTTGTTCACGACCGGCTCGTTCATGCGCCTGTCCATCTCCGGGACGAGCTGATCCCAGTTCTCGATGCGGTGCGGGTAGCGGGGCCGCTTGACGTCGAGGTTGGGCCCCAGATTGTCCGACTCGTCGGGCAGGAAGGTCGTGCGCACGAAGACGGGCAGGGCACCCGCCGCCCGCGCAGGTTCGATCATCGACGCGATACGGGCGACGACCTCGGTCGCGCTGTGCGGCGCGGCCGCGTGATGCGCGACGGAAGTCTGCATGTCGATGGAAACGAGGGCGGTGGTTTTTGGGTCGAACAGGGTGTCGGTCATGGATCGGCTCTTTCTGAATTGGGATGGCGGAGCACATCGCTGCCGCAGCATCGTCGGGCACAGGCTCGCGATCCCGCGCCGGCAGGCTTCGAAAATCCGGGTGATAGAGGGCTTTGCTGGAGTGGTTCGGCGTCAATCGCACCGGGCGGGAGGAGCGCGGCAATGGCTGCTGAGGCACGAGATCATGGCTCGAAACTCTGCTCGGTCGCGGGCACGGGCGGAGCTCATGCGCGCGCCTGGCGTCCGAGGATCAGCTTGTTGGCGAGAACGGTCATGACGAGCGTCGTCGTCATCAGGATCAAAGCGAGAGCCGAGGCGAAGGGCCAGTTGTTGTTCGCCGTAAACTCCCAGTAGAGCAGCGGCGCCATCATGTGGAAGCGCGGCCCGCCGATCAGCACCGGCGTCGCGAATGCGTTCATCGCGAGGATGAAGCAGAGCACTGCGGCGATCATCGTCCCCGGCAACGCCATGGGCCAGACGATCCGCCAGAAGGCGCGGGCCGGCGCGGCTCCGAGGCTCTCGGCGGCCTGCTCCAGGTTCTCGTCGATTCCCTCGACGACGCTCTGCAGCGTCAGGATCATGTAGGGCAGGTTGATGGAGATGATGCCGATGATGACGCCCGTGGTCGTCTGCATCAGCGTCATCGTGCCCAGGCCCAGGCTGGTGGCGGCAAGGTTGATGACGCCGCCATGCGAGAACAGAACCATCCAGCCGATGGAACGGACGGTGCTGCTGACGAAGAGCGGCAGCACCATCAGAAGCATCACCGCGTTCTTCCACCGGCTCTGCCAGCGGGCCAGCCGATACGCGATCGGAAAGCCGAAGAGCAGACAGAACGCCGTCGAGCTCAACGCTACGACCACGGTGGTGATCATGACGTCGGTATAGTAGGCGTCGCCGAAGAAGCGCGTGTAGTTCTCCGCGGTCGCAGCCTCGACCATGAGCTTTGTCGGATCGAAGCGGTTGAAGCTCATGCGGAGCAGCAACAGCAGCGGCGCCACCAGCATCACTGCCACGACGGCCGTGGCCGGTGTCAGCAATGCGCTGGCGGCCGCGAGATGTCCCTTCTCGCGCCGGTCGGAAGGCAAGGGCGTGGCTGCGGCCAGGGTCATCCCTTGTACTCGATGTTCTTCTTCCACCAGTCGCTCATTGCCGGAAGCTCGCGGGCGAGCTTGTCGAGATCCGGGGAGACCAGTTTCGGCGCATCCGGCGGCAGTTCCAGCCGCTTGGCCAGATTGGGAGGCAGGTTGGCGTTCGCGATCGAGGGCATGTAGCCCATGTTCTCGGCAAAGCCCTGCTGCGCCTTGGGCTGCAGCGCGGCCTCGATATAGGCGTAGGCCGCGTCCTTGTTCTGGGCATTCTTGGGGATGACCAAGCCGGAGACGTAGAGCATCGCGCCGCTCTTCGGCCAGGCCGACTCGATCCGGACACCGGCGTTCTGCCACATGATCGAGCGGGCCTGCCAGATGACCGCGATGGCGATCTCCTTGGACTTGAAGGCCTGGGTAAATGCTTCCGGCTGGGCATAGAGGCGCAGCCCGTTGGCGTTGACGTCCTTGAGATAGCTCTTTCCGGCCTCGTAATCATCGAGCGAGCCGCCGCGATACAGGGCGCCGGCCATCAGGAACGCATAATAGTTGGCGATGATGGCGCCGACCTTGCCCTTGTATTTCGGGTTCAGAAGCGCATCGAGATCCGTCGGCGGCTCGTCAACCTGCTCGGGATCGTAAATGATGACCTGTGCGCTGACGATGTGGGGAACGATGTAGGGGTCTCGTGCCTCGGGGCGGATCGCATTCCAGCTCGGCAGCTTGGCCGGATCGATCGGCAACAGGGCATCGGCGTTGCGCAGGGCCTGCGCCTTCACGTTGTCGAAGCATTGAACATCCACCGCACCGCGCGGCAGGATGCGCTGGGCGATCGTCTTGGCCATGCGGGTATCGGAATCGCCGACATCCTGGACGACCCTGACGGCTTTGTCCGCCATAATCGGATCGACATTCTCCCGCAGCAGCCTGCCATAGTCGCCGCCCCAAGTCCCGACCGTGACTGAGCCGCCCGATTGCGCGAAACTCTGGCCCGCGAACGGTACGGCGACCGCTCCTGCCGATGCGCCTGCGATGAAGTTTCGCCGGGAGATGCGATCGAACGTCGTATTCTTGATCATGGCAGTCCCCTGTAGTTGCTCGCGACGGTTGCTTTTTGAAGTTTACGAGGCTTCGAAGACGCGCTCCGCGCTGCCGTCCCAATCGATCGAGACTTCCGATCCCGGTGGCAGGCACAGGCGGTTGCCGGACTCCGAAGCCTGGCGAACGACGATGCGCTTGTCGGGTGCGATCTGCACCGCATGCTCCACGACCGCGCCGAGATAGACGCCGACCACGACCGTCCCCGTGAGCTTGCCCGCCTCCCGGCCCGCGCGCAGGGCCAGCCGTTCGGGGCGCAGCGCCATCGTCGCCGGGCCGGAGCGACGGTCGGACGAGAGGAGGAGCGGCTTTTCCCCTCCGAAGACGAAGTTGCGCTGCCCGTCGACACGGCCTTCGATCAGGTTGCTGCGCCCGATGAAGCTTGCGACGAAGGCCGTTTCCGGTCGCTCGTAGAGATCCTCCTGATCGCCAGTCTGCTGGATGCGACCGTCCTTCATCACGACGAGCCGATCGCCCATGGCCATGGCCTCGTCCTGATCATGGGTGACCATGATGGTGGTGAACCCATGCTCGCGCTGCAGGATGCGGATATCGCGAGCGACCTCCGACCTGAGGGAGGCGTCGAGGTTCGACAACGGCTCGTCGAGCAGGACGATGTCGGGGCGAATGGCGAGCGCCCGCGCCAGGGCCACGCGCTGCTGCTGCCCGCCGGACAATTGCCGCGGCAGGCGGCCGCCGAGCCCGTCCAGCTTGACCAGAGCGAGCATCTCGTCGACGCGCCTGGACGCTTCCGCCCGCCCGATGCCGCGCATCTCGAGGCCGAAGCCGATATTGGCCGCTGCCGTGAGATGCGGGAACAGCGCGTAGTTCTGGAAGACGATGCCCATATTCCGCTTATGCGGCGGCAGATCGACGATGCTTCTGCCGGACACCTTGATGTCGCCGCGGCTCGCCGCGACGAAACCGGCGATCATCCGCAGCGTCGTGGTCTTGCCGCACCCGGACGGGCCCAGAAGCGCAACCATCTCGCCCGCCCGCACATTGAGCGAGAACTGATCGACGGCTGCCATCGTGCCGTAGAATTTCGAGACGTTTTCGATGTCGAGCGTGCTCATCGCGCAACCCGCCCGAGATTGGCGAAATTGCCAAGTGTGAACAGGATGGCACCGATGCCGACGATCTGCAGGACGGAGATCGCCGCGATCAGCGGATCCAGCCGATATTCCAGATATTGCAGGATCGCGATCGGCAAGGTCGACATGCCGGGGCTGACGAGAAACAAGCTGATCTCCAGATTTTCGAAACTGATGATGAAGGCGAAGAAGCCGGAGGCGACGATGCCGTTGCGCATGGCGGGAAGCGTCACGCGCCAGATCACGCGGGGCGGCGAGGCTCCCAGGCTGGCGGCCGCCTCTTCGGTCACGCGATCATGGTTCGTCAGGCTGGCAAGGCAGATCCGGATGACCCATGGGATCGTGATCAGAACATGGGCCAGGACGAGCAGGGCCATGCTGCCGGCAAGAGGCAATTCCGTGCGCAACTCCACGGTGATCGCGAACACGTAGATCGCGAGGCCGATCGCGATTCCGGGAATGGTCAACGGCGCCAGAAGCAGCGTCCCGATCCCTTGCGTGCCTCTATTCCGGTAGCGCGACAGGGCTATGCCGGCTGGGACCCCGAACAGCAGGCTCAGCCCGCCCGCCAGCAATGCGAGCTTCAGGCTGGTCAGGAGCGGAGAAATGAATTGAGGAATGCTCGATCCATACCACGCCAATGAATATCCCTGAGGAGGGAAGATAATGACCTTATCGTCGAAAAAACTGACGTAAACCGTCAAGATCAGGGGGGCGAAAACTGTAATTAGACCGGAAACAACCAGAGCCGTTGCTCCGGGTCGCGCCAACCATTCCAGTTTTTCTGCCAATCCGAGCGACGATGCGCTTGGCCCCGTGTCCGACATCTTTATCCCCTGTTGGGCTGTAGCGTGGACGGGATAAAATATCGCGTCAAATTATTTGTTTGACCGAGTTGATAACGAATGGGAATGATTTTGCTCGGAGATCGGGTCTCCAAAAGGGGCAACTGCTCGATGTCGATGAACCCCCGCCAGCTCCAGGCCTTCTCCGCTGTCATGCGCGCCGGCGGCATCTCTCGTGCGAGCCGGGTGCTGCACCTCTCACAGCCGGCTGTGAGCAAGCTCATCGCGGGGCTGGAGGGCGATGTCGGCTTTCCCTTGTTCAGGCGTGACAAGAAGCGGCTTTCGCCGACGGCCGAGGCTCATATCTTCCTGGCGGAGGTCGATGCGATCCTCAACGGCATGGAGCGGCTGCGCCGCGTATCCGCGGACCTCAAGAACACCCGCCGCGGTCATCTCACCATCGGGACTATCGCCACATTCGGGCTTACGCTGCTCCCGGAGATCATTGCGAGCTTTCAGAAGACCAGCCCTGAGACCAGCGTGCATCTGCATGTGCAGACCTCGCCGAAGCTTCTCGATCTCGCTCACACCCAGCAACTGGATATCGCGATCAGCATGCTGGCCTCCGACAGCCCTGCCGTTCAGACCGAGACGCTCATGCAGTGCCGGGCCGTCTGCGTCCTGCCATCAGGACACCGGCTCGCCGGCAAGGATGTGATCGTCCCCCGGGATCTCGAAGGCGAGGCCTTCATCTCGCTTGGAGAGACCGATCGGGTGAGACAGCTGGTGGATCGCGCTTTCGAGCAGGAAAACATCGTGCGGAAGATGGTGACGAGTACCCAGTTCGGGATGGCGGCCTGTGAATTCGTGCGATGCAGCAATGCGGTGACGGTCGTGGCGCCGATGACGGCTCGGGCCTCCGTCAATCGTGATCTGGTGATCAAACCCTTCAGGCCCGAGGTGGTGCTGGACATCAAACTGCTGCGTCCGCGGATGAAGCCTCCTTCCTCCGTTCGCGAGAGTTTCTTGCGCCATCTCCGAGACTGTCTGGAACGATGGAATCTTTCGCACCCTTGAATGGGTGTTGAAGGAGATTCAGAAGAACCTCGGGCGCAGATGGGCAGGTTCACGCCGCTCAGCCGACAGAGATCGAGGAACGACCATGAGCGGACGTAGCCAGCTCTGGAGGGCGCCGCTGCAGGGTGGCGGCCGCTGGCGGTACGAAGAGAATGTTCAGATCCCTCACGACGCCTGGGCCGGCATAAAGCCGGATGGTCAAGGCAGCAGGGGGGCACCGTCAGCGGCGCCATGGGTATCCAACTCAAGATACAGCGTCTCACGGGCGTTTCGAACAACTTCCAGTCTGTCGCGCTGGATTCGGCAAAACTTAGTAGATTCATATGCCTGTTGATGCCTTAGACACGCCGTCTACGGATGGAGGGAGCGTGAAACATCGGCATCTTGAGGTGTTCAGGGCTGTCATGCGCGCCGGGAGCATCACCGGCGCCGCGCATTTGCTCGGACTGACCCAGCCAGGAGCCAGCAAGCTCATCGCACAGGGAGAGGAATTGTGCGGCTTCCCTCTGTTCAGCCGCGTCCAGAACCGCCTGGTTCCGACCGAACGGGCCGTCCGCCTTTTCGAGGAAGCGGAACGGCTGTTCGTCGGCATGGAAGAAATCAATCGCCTGGTGGGGCGTCTGCGCAGCGACGGCCCGCCACGTACCGTCGTCGCCGCCATCCCGATGATCGCCCAGGAGATTCTGCCGTTCGCCGCAGCCGACTGGCTCGCGGGTGTCGATGCCCAGCTCTTCGTCACGACGCGCGATGCCGGCGGCGTTCTCGCCATGGTGACCTCCCGCAATGCCGATGTCGGCTTCGCCATGAGCTTTCGCCGGACGCCGGGCGTACGAAGCCAGCTCATCGCGCGAAGCCGCGTTATGTGCGCCATATCAGCCGAGCATCCGCTCGCAGCGAAGGCGATCATCAACCCAGCGGATCTGCAGGGAGAACGCTTTATTTCGATCTCGCGGCATGAAGGGCAGCAGCAGAAGATCGATCAGGTGCTGGCGGCGGCATCCGTGAAGCCGAAGGAAGTGGCCGAGATGCCGCTGATCATCGGCGCGGCAGCCATGGCGCGGGCCGGCATCGGCATCACATTTGCCGACTGTTTTTCCGCGCGGCCATGGCTCGGACAAGGCCTCGTGCTGCGCCCGTTCGAGCCGGAAATCCGGTTTGAGTACCATGCGATCTGGATCGATGGGGCACCGCAAGGGCGCAACGTCCAGACGCTTATTGCCGCGATGCGGGCGACCATGCGCGCTCAGTTGCAGCGCTTCGGTGGCGGCGGCGCCTAGCTGTGCAGAGCTCGAGGCAACAGCCCGCGATCTTTGGGGGATGCGGTGATCCTCGACCATAACCAGAGGCCATGATCCATAACCAACGTCGCGATGGACAAGTGCGCCGCGCTTGATCGAATATCATGGCTCTCGAAATCGAAATTCGGCGGTTTCATCGAGATCTTGAGGTCAAATTCTCGAGCAAATTCAAGTTTTATCCGGGATAGGAAACGGAAATACCTTGATGTGCGCGAGTTGACGACTTCGCGATCGCCTTGGCATGCCTTGCGGCCTGGGTGAACGAAGCAACGCTGCCGGGCGCGTCACTGCGGTGACGCGATGCACCGTACACTATTCTATCGACCGCCAAAGGCGGCGCAAAAATCGGGGATTGATGGAATGTTCGGATTCATCACGAAACTTGCCGTCGCGACCACCATGGCCGTCTCGATGCTGGCCCTTCCAGCCGCCGCTCAGGATGGCGGCAAGGACATGGCTCGCATCCTCTCGCAGAAGGTCGTGCGCGTCGGCGCGGTCGAGGCGTTTCCGTCCTATCGGCAGGACCTGGCGAGCAGCAAATGGGAAGGCATCTTTCCCGAGACGGTCGAGGCTCTGTTCGGAGCCATCGGCGTCAAGGTCGAGTATGTGCCGACCGAATGGGGCACCGCTGCTGCCGGGCTGCAGTCCGGCCGGTTCGATCTGATCGGCGGCTATTCGGCCACGCCGGAGCGCGCGCTCGCCGTCGGCTTTACCATCCCGGTCGCGCGCGTCGGCGTCGGACTCGCGGCGGCGACGGCCGAGAAACAGGCCGCGGCCGCGAATTGGGCCGACCTGAACAAGCCGGAGGTGCGGATCTCGTTGGCCGACGGTTCGGCGACGATGCGCATGGTCCAGCGCCTGATCCCCAAGGCGACCTATGTCGCCGTGAAGACGGAAGATGCCGCGATCCTCGAACTCGAAAGCGGTCGGGTCGACTATTTCGCCAGCACGGAGTCGAGCCTCTCGCGCTACGGCCAGGCCCGCAAGAATGTGCATGTCGGCTATCCCAAGCCCGAGATCGGCCAGAACTCGACATTCGCCCTGCGCAAGGGCGAGCACGATTTCCAGGAATGGCTCAACGTCTCGCTCGGCGCGCTGATCGCTGACGGCACGATCCCCGGCATCCGCGCCAAGTTCCTCAACCCCTCGAAATGAGGTTGCTCCCGGCCGTCCGGGACAGTGAAGAGGAGATCGGTCTTTGACGCTGCTGGCGATCCGCGACGTTCACAAGTCCTATGGCGCGCTCGAGGTTCTCAAGGGCATCGACCTGACCGTGGAGGCCGGCGAGATCGTCGGCTTCATCGGGGCCAGCGGCTCGGGCAAGTCGACGCTTCTGCGCTGCATCAACCACATGGAGGCGCCGACGCGGGGCGAGGTCCTGCTCGAGGGCGAGACCGTCGGCGTGAAGAAGGTCGGCGACAGGCATGTGCCGCGCTCCTCGGCCGAGCTCAGTCAGCAGCGCCGCAAGATGGCGATGGTGTTTCAGCACTTCAATCTCTGGCCGCACAAGACGGCGCTGGAGAACGTGATGGAGGGACCTGTCGTCGTCCAGAAGATCGAGCGCGAGAAGGCCAAGGCAAAGGCTCTTGCCGCACTCGCCCGCGTCGGCCTCGCGGACAAGGCGGATTCCTATCCGAGCCGCCTGTCGGGCGGTCAGCAGCAGCGCGTCGGCATCGCCCGCGCGCTGGCGTTGGAGCCGCAGATCATCCTGTTCGACGAGCCGACATCGGCGCTCGATCCGGAACTCGTCAACGAGGTCCTCGCTGTGATCCAGGGGCTCGCCGACGACGGCATGACGTTGATCATCGTGACGCACGAGATGCGCTTCGCCCGCGATGTCTGCGACCCTGTCGTCTTTCTCGACAAGGGCAGGATCGCGGATATCGGGCCCCCCTCGCACATCTTCGGTGCGACGGCGAATGCCCGAACGCAAGAATTCGTCCGCAACTACTACGGCTGAACGCGACGCCGGCGGCTTTGCCGCGGCCGCAAGACGGGCGGGACAGATGGAATACGACTGGAACTTCGCGATCGTCTGGGACTACCGAGCCGTCCTGCTGAGGGGGTTGCTCTACACCGTCATGCTCGCTGCGATCACGATCGTCACCAGCATGATCCTGGGCCTCGCCCTGGCGCTGCTGCGCGGCAGCAAGGTCCCGTTCGTCTATCCGGTGATCTCGACCATGATCTCGGTTGTCCGGGCGGTGCCCGTGCTCGTTCTGCTGGTCTGGATGTACTACTGCCTGCCGATCATCACCGGGTTGAAGCTCGAGGGCTTCACCACCGTGGTGATTGCGCTGTCCATCTACAGTTCGGCCTTCTTCGCCGAGATTTTCCGCGGCGGCATCCAGTCGATCGACCGTGGCCATATCGAAGCCGCGCAGTCGGTCGGCATGACCCGCGGACAGGTCTTTCAGCGGATCGTCGCGCCGCTCGCTTTCCAACGGATTTTCCCGCCGCTGGTGAACCAGTGCATCCTGGTGCTCAAGAACACGACGCTGGCCGGTTACGTCGCCGTCCCCGAGCTCCTCTATTTGGGCCAGCAGATCAGCGTGCGGACCTTCAGGCCGCTCGAGCTGCTGACCGTCGTCGCCGTGCTGTTCGTCGTAACGATCGTACCGCTCACCCTGGCCGCCGAATACTTCGAGAAGAAGTACCGCGAGAAATACTTCAGGTAGAATCCATGCAACTTCGTGACGAAACGGTCGTCGTCGGCGCAGGCGTCGTCGGCATGGCCATCGCTGTGCGGCTGGCACGCGCCGGAACCCAGGTGGTCGTGCTCGATCCGCTGCCGCCCGGAGGGCGGGCCTCCTTCGGCAATGCCGGAATCATCAGCCCCGCCACCGTGATGCCGATGTCCGGACCCGGCGTCCTGCGCAAGGTGCCGGGCTGGATGAGCGATCCGCTGGGGCCGCTCTTCGTGTCCCCGCGGCATTTCCCGCGCGCGCTGCCGTGGCTGCTGCGCTACATCATGGCCGGACGGCCGGCGCGGGTGCGCGGCATTGCGGCCGCGATGCACTATCTGCACCGCGACTGCGTGGCGGATTGGGAGCATCTGCTCGGTTCGGAATTCGTGGCCCGCAACATGCGCTTCCATGGCGGGCTGCAGCTCTGGTCGGGCCCGGGCAACGCCAAGGCGGCGGCGCTCGGCGCCGAGATCCGCAAGCGCTATGGCATCGAAGCGGAGGCGCTGTCCGGAGACAGGCTGCGCGAACTCGTGCCCGACGTCACGCCGGCGATGAAGACAGGCCTGCTGGTGCGTGGCGGCGGCTATACGCTCGACCCGGCCGAAATCTCCGCGCATCTCGTCGAAGAATTCATGCGCCTGGGTGGTCGGATCGTCCAACGCTCGGTCGAGCGTATCCATCGGGAAGCCCCGGGCCGCATCTTACTCGCCACCAATCTTCATCCCATCGCATGCCGGCGCGTCGTCGTTGCAGCCGGCATCTGGTCGGGCAGGCTCCTGGCCCCGCTCGGGATTCGCATCCCGCTCGAGGCGGAGCGCGGCTATCACGCGACCTTGCCGAACCACAATGTGCGGCTCGAGCATTCGATCGGCTTCAAGGATCGCGGCTTCTCCGTCACGCCGATGCGCCAGGGGTTGCGCGTCGCCGGCACGGTCGAGTTCTCGGGGCTCGACACCCCGCCGGACATGCGGCGCGCGCAAAAGCTGGTGAAGCACGCCGCCGAGCTCTTTCCGGGCATCAAGCACGACGAGCCGCTGCTCTGGTCGGGCTTCCGCCCGTCGCTGCCGGACAGCCTGCCCGTGATCGGCCCGGCCACCGTCGATGGCGATGTCGTGATGGCTTTCGGGCACAGCCATTACGGCATGAGCGGCGCCCCCGGCACGGCGCGCGTCGTCGACGACATCCTCCATGGCAGGCACCGCGAGGAGCATGCCATGTTCAGCCATCACCGTTTCTGACAGGAGCACTCCCAATGGAAATTCAGCGCAAGCTGATCGAGAAGCGCTACAGCAAGATCTCGATCTACAATGGCGTCGCCTATTTCGCCGCCACCCCGGACCGTCCCTTCGATACCTCCGAAAGCGTCGTCACGCAGGCGCGCCAGATCTTCGCGCGCGTCGAGGAGCGGCTCGCGGAAGTCGGCTCGACCAAGGCCGACCTCCTGTTCGTCACCATCATTTTGTCGGACAAGCGCTATCTCGCTGAATTCAACGAGCTCTGGGACGCATGGGTGAGCGACATCACCCCGCCCTCGCGCGCCTGCTTCTTCGCCGAACTGACCAATCCGGACATGAAGGTCGAATTCATCATGCAGGCGCGAGCACGACAGTAACCAATCGCGGCGCCGGGAGCAGAGTCCGGCTCCTTGCCCGAAAGCGGACATAGAGCGGCGTCATGACGCAAAGAACCCATCCGGCCAGGCATCCAGGTGCAGCGACGACGGGACGGAACATTGGCGTTGCGGCCTCCCGGGGTCGCTGCGGCAAGGGCCGGATGTTTGACTTACGTCATCCACACCGGAGAGACATCCGTATCGAGTGGAGCGATAGGCCGGCGAATGCGGCGGTAGGGTATTGCGGCGGCATCGGGCGGATAGGGGCCGCCGCAATTCACGAAAATCACATCGGCGGCAATCGGCGCGAAGGCTGTGTGAAAATGGCTTGCGGATTTCACCACGACGATCTTTTTCTTCGAGAGTTCTATCCCGAGCAATTCGAAGACAGCGGGGTGGAACGTTTGGGCGCGTTTGCTTGCCAGCACCACATCCAGCTTGCCGAGCCGGACCGAGGCTGCAGCCCCCAGGGAGACACGGCTCTCTTGAAACGGAATGACAAGATCGCGTGTGGTCGCGACGACCTCGATTTCAGCATCGACGGGCATGCCCGAACTCGGCGCCGCCTTGCCACCGAAGCGCAGATGTAGGCGCGCACCGGGCCCCGCCGCCAGGCAGAACGAGACAGCGACCGGATCCCACAGAGCCCCGACCGCGGCATCGATGTTCGCGCGCTCGCGCAGCGCGTGAACAAGGAACGTGCTGTCGCCAGCCACGCCGCCACCGGGATTGTCCCAGCGGTCGGCAAGCACGACAGGTTGACCGGCCACAGCGAGGGCCATGTCGATCGCCTCGGCCGGATCGGGCATATACGGCATGCGGTTGGCGCCGAAAGCAACGATACGGGCGCCAAATTCGGCCGCCACGGATCGACCCATTTCCGGCGCATCGTCACTGATGACGACGACCTTGGTGCCGACGTCATGGACGTCCGCCGCCGGAAACCCGTGCACGACGGAGATGCTCAGCACGCCGTCCCTGCCTTCACGGGCGATCATGTCGTCGACAAGGGACCTGCCAGGTTCGCGGCTGGTCAGGAAGTTGGCGATGGCACGGCAGTCGAGGACACTCACAACCGGCGTGATTTCCTTGCGGGCGGCGCGCAAGGAAATATCCACCATATCTTCCGCGCGCTCGTAGAAATCGCTGTGCGGCACCTCCTTGAAGGTGACCAGGATCGTGACCGCGTCGATCATCGCCTGTGTGAGATGGCAATGGGGATCGAGTTCGACCCCGATGACCGCATCCCCTCCTGCGATGGCGCGGGCCTGAGTAAGCAGATCGCCCTCGCAATCGTCGTAACCCTCGGCGATCATCGCGCCATGCAGGCCGAGAAGCACCACGTCGACGGGCATCGCGGCGTGAAGCTGGTCCAGGATTTCGTCCCGCAACCCCTCATAGGCCTCCCGGGAAACCAGGCCGGCAGGCTCGGCCCAGGCCGCCGTCCCCTCGATCAAGGTGAACCCCTGCTCACTGGCGCGTTTGCGGGCCGCGACAAGGGGGGCGGAACAGAGAGTGGGCATCTCGGGGTGCTCGCCCGGCGGGGCGTAGAACGCATCTTCGAAGGCGCCGCGGTCGATGCGAATTGGCGAGAACGTGTTCGTTTCAGTCGCCAGCGAAGCGACAAAGACCCTCATGACTTGCTCTTTCTGCGGCCTGCCGGCGCCGCCAGCGGAATGCGCAGATCGGCGAGGCTGTTCTTCGCCTCGCGCAGGCGCTCGAAAAGCGCCGGCCCGCCACGGAGAGCCATTGCTGTCGCGATAATGTCGATCAGCACGGCATGGGCCACGCGCGACGTCATCGGCGTGTAGATTTCGGTGTTCTCATGCGCGTCGATCTCGAGGACGATGTCGGCCGCAGCCGACAGCGCGGTATCCGGCCGGGTGATGGCGATGACCGTGGCGCCGCATTGGCGGGCCTTCAGCGCCATCGCCTCGATGTCGCGCACCATGCCGGTATGGGAAAAGCAGAGCGCCACGTTGCCCTTACGCAGCGTGGCGGCGGCAAGGCGCTGCAAGTGCGTGTCGTCATACGCCACGACCGGGATGCCGAAGCGCATCAGCTTGTGCTGGGCCTCCATGGCCAGGATGCGTGCCGCACCGGCACCGTAGCAATCGATGCGGGTCGCGTCGGCGAGGATGTCGACGACCCGCGCAAGCACCGCCTGGTCGATGGAACGTCGCAGCGTCGTCAACGCGTAGATCGAGGAATCGACAAGCTTGTCGACGATCTGGTCGAGCGGGTCGCTGGAGGTGACTTCGCTGTGAACATAAGGCGTCCCGGCGACGATGCTCTGTCCGGTGCGCAGCTTGAGTTCAGGATAGCTGGCCAACCCCATCGTACGCACGAACCGAAGCACGGTCGGCTGGCTGACGCCCACCTCTTCGGCCAATGTCGCGATCGACATATGGATGACCTTGTCCGGCGCATCGAGCACAAACTCTGCCACCCGGCGCTCGGATGGCGAAAGCTCGGCCCTGCGGGCGGTCAATATGTCGAGGAAGCGGTCGTCGCCTCCCGCGTGACCATTTCCCGGCGCTTCACCTGTCATCATGCCCTTCCCCTATTCGAACGCGAAAGCCTTCCACCTCGATGCAGGCTCCCAGCAGGAGGGTCTCGACACCAATGGTGGTGCGGCTATGCCGGCCGAACGCGCCCATGACTTCCACTATCATATCGGATGCACCACTCATCGCAGTCCCGGGCGCGACGAAGTCCGGATCGGCGTTGACGAAGCCGCCCGACGAACGCATGTCGCGATCCGGTCGGACAACCCCAGCACCAGCCTTCCATGGGCGAGGGGCAGCAGCCGGCAGAGGCGCGCCGCAGCATGCCTGCCTGCTTCCGTAACTTTACTCCCTAAAATGCCTTTATGGTCTTCGGGTAGCTTCCCGTCCGGGACCACGCAGAGCTGCCTGGAGCCGTACAGCAAGGTTACGATGACACTGTCAGATACATAATTCCCTTTTAATTCAAAAGTATCCTGTGCCTTCATGCAGTCCGATCAAACGAATTTCGATGCGAGAGATGCTGGCCAGAACGCCCGTCTCCACGCCATGATCGTCATGGTAGCGGCCCGTCATCTGACGGCCTCAGCCCTTCCTACACCGGTTCCGGATGCGTTGACGAGACCATTTCCGTAATTTATCTACATCGCGCTCGGCGAGCGCCGATGCCCTTGCAGGACGCCGCGATGCTCGTACCTTGCCCGTCTGCTGTTTCGATCGATCCGATGTCCGGCCGCCCGCGCCTCGCCATGGCTCGCCTGCCGACGCCTTTCGAGCCGGCACCGCGGCTGGCCAAGCATCTCGGCGTCGCCTCCGTCCACATCAAGCGCGAGGACATGGCCGGCTATGCGCTCGGCGGCAACAAGCTTCGTCAGCTCGACTTCATCCTCGCCGAGGCGATCGCAGCCGGAGCCGACATGCTGATTGCGACGGCCGGCAGCCAGTCCAATTTCTGCCGGTCGCTGGCCGGCGCAGCCGCCAAGCTGGGCCTCGGTTGCCATCTGCATGTGCGCGCCAGGATGGGCACGGAGCTTGTTGGCAATCTGCTCTTGGACGACATCTTCGGGGCGGAGGTCACCTTCACCCAGGAGACCGACCCATGGCACCCCGCCATCAAGGATGAAATCGAGGCGATCGCCGATCGTTACCGCAAGCAGGACCGGTCGCCCTTCGTCGTGCAGCTTACGGGCGTGAGTGCCAATGTCGGTGTCGCAGGCTGGATGTCGGGTGCCGCTGAGCTCCGCGAGGATTTCAAGGCGATCGGGCGGATCCCCGACAGCGTCGTCGCGGTTTGCGGTTCCGGGCTGACGGCTGCCGGGCTGGCGCTCGGCTTCAAGCATCTCGGCGTTCCAACCAGGGTCATGGGCATCAGCGCCCAGCAACCGGAGGCGCGACTGCGCAAGTGGATCGTCGAGACCGCCAACATTGCCGCCGCGTGGATGGGCATCGAGGCGCGTCTCTCGGGGCAGGATTTCGACATCGTCGACGGAGAGATCGGCCCGGGCTACGGCATTCCCTCCGACGCGAGTGTCGCCGCAGTCAGGACCGCTGGCCGGCTCGAAGGGCTGGTGCTCGATCCCGTCTATACAGGCAAAGGCATGGCCGCCCTGATCGGTGCAGCGGAGAAGGGTCTGCTCGGCAAGGCGTCCTCCATCGCCTTCCTGCACTCCGGTGGCACGCCGGGGCTGTTCACGCACGCATCCGCCTTTGAACGCGCGGCCCGCCAATGAAACGCGGCGTCTCGGGAGCAGGCGGCCCCGCCCGGCTGGAGGTCGAACTCGATCGGCCGGGGCGCCACGTCGGCGCCCTCTTCGTCCCGCACTCGCACGACCGCTCCGCCTATGGTCGTATCACGCTTCCGGTGATCGTGGTCAAAGGCGGCGACGGGCCGACATTGCTGTGCACCGCCGGGCTGCATGGCGACGAATACGAAGGGCAGTTTGCGCTGTCGCGTCTGGCCCGGACACTCGATCCGGATCGGCTGCGCGGGCGTGTCATCTTGCTGCCGGTGGCCAATCCCGCCGCATCGACGGCGGCCAAGCGCACGTCCCCCATCGACGGCGTCAATCTGGCTCGCTGTTTTCCGGGCCGGCCGGACGGTCTGCCTACGGAACAGATCGCGGATGGCATCTTCCGGCTGCTGCTGCACTTGGCAGATTGCGTGGTCGACCTGCATAGCGGCGGCGGGACGCTCGATTATCTGCCATGCGCTTTTGGGCGCCTGCCCGCAGACAGTGCCCTGGCAAGGCGTGTCCTGGATCTTATGCTGGCCTTCGGCGCGCCCCATGCGATGGTGATGCGTCACCCCGAAGCCAGCGCGACTCTGGTCTCCGCGGCGTTGGAGCAAGGCATCCCCGCCATGGCGACGGAGCTGGGCGGCGGCGGATGCGTAACCCCCCGGACCGTCGAGATCGCGCGAGCCGGCATTGAGAACGTTCTCGCTCATCTCGGCATGATCGATGCTGTCGCAACACCGCGCGCGAAGGCACGCCTGCTGGCCATCGAGCCGCAAGGGTTCCTGCGTGCGCCGGGGCGTGGGGCCTTCGAGCCTGCCCATGCTTTGGGCGAGACGGTGCGAACTGGCGAAACGGCCGGGTGGCTGTGGGACTTCGAGCGCGCCGACCGCGCGCCCGAGCCGTTGCTGATACCGGACGATGGAGTGGTCGTATGCCGCCGCGTGCCGCCTATGTGCTCCGCCGCCGACGTGCTTCTTCATCTTGGCCGGGATACGACCCGCGCCGAGCTGCTCGGCGTTGCCTAGGTGGGAGGGAAGGGGAGGCCTTGGCCTCCCCTTCCGCTTCATTTCAGAAGTGCCTGTACGCGAACGGTCAGATCATCCATCGCCCGCTGCGGCGTCTTCATGCCCAGCACCGCAGCTTCGGCTTCTTCCTTGAAGAAGTCGGCGGCGCGTGCCGCTTCGTTGAAGGCAGGCAGCGGCACGCGCGAGACGGCGAGGACCCGCCGCTCGTCCTGCGCATAGGGCAGCGCTTCGATGATGCGCGGGTCATCATAGGTCGAGTTGCGGACCGGCCCGTTTCCGTTGAGGGCTGCCCCCAGCGCCGCCTGTGGAGACGACATCCACTTAACGAATTTCCAGGCGAGGTCCTTATTTTGGGAATTCTTCGGGATCGCCATGCTCCAGAACTCGACCTTGGCAGGCGCGACATCGTACTTTCCCAGCAATGCCTTCGCGACCGGGAAGAACGTCGTCTTGATCTTGCCGGCGGCCTGCGACTTCTTGGGGTCGTTGTAGAGCCCGTTGCGGCTCATCGAACTCATGGCCATTGCGGCACGGCCGGTCTGCATCCAGGTGTTCGCGTCCTCCGCTTTCATGCCGGTGAGATTGCGCGGCACGGCGCCCGCCTCGAAGAGCTGTCGAATGGCGGTCAGCGCCTTTACCATCGGCTCGGAATTGGCGACGACCTTCATGTCGGGGGTGATGAAGTCGGCGTCCCAGGCGCGGGCAAAGGCGATCACCTCGGGATAGGCGACACCGGGCAGGATGAAGCCCACGGCAGGCGTGCCGTCGGGCCGCTTCCTGGTGCACTTCTTGGCTATGTCGATGAATTCCTCGATCGACTTGGGTGGGCCGGAAACCCCGCATTCGGCGAAGATTTCCTCGTTGTAGTGCAGTCCGGTCGAAGCATGGCGAAACGGCACGGCAAAAAGCTGCCCGTCGAAAGTCACCGCCTTCACAAGGCCGGGAAAGATGTCGTCGAATTTCTCGATCGGGTCGCTCTTCATGTAGGCGTCGAGCGGTTCGAACAAGGTCGTGACGCGCGGCGTCGCATAGGTGTTGAGCAGGAAGGCGACATCGATCGTCGACTGATCGAGCGAGGCTTCGCGAAACACGCGATCGTGCAGCGGCCCGGTCTCGAACGTGGCCCAATTGATGCCGACACCGTTAGCCGCCGTGAAACCTGCCGTGACATCGCCGCCTGCGGTGCCATTGGACACATTCTGCAGGACGCGATGGGCAAACACATTCAGTTGCTTGCCCTGCGCGAACGCCTGACCCGCCGCATAAGGCACGGCATAGGCGGCCGCCGCCCCGGCGAAGAAATGCCGTCTCGTCAAACGCATTTGTCCCCTCCCTTGTTTGTTCGAATTTCGCTGCGTCTAGAGTCGTTGCGTCAAGACGCAGGGCGCGAAACCCTCTTTCGTCCCATGTAGAATAATTACAGAATTTGGCGCAGCACAATCGCATAGTCGCGATGGAAGGTCTAATTTTTTATATTTACTACATAAGCCGCTTCTGCCTCCGCCGGGGTAGGGCGCTGCACCATCCAAGGGCGGTACGCGGTAGCGAGCTTCTCGAAAGTGACGAGCAGATGGCGCCAACATTCGGCCGTTGGAGCCATGAATGTCGACAGGAAGCTCACACGGGCGCCCGCGGCGGCAGCTCGGGCTCACATGAGAGCAGGTCCGTTACATCATCGCGCTCCGCCGAATGGCGGATCATGCGCGCCAATGCGGCCGCGCCGCGCCGATACCGTTGAAAAAGTCGGCCTGCGAGCGAGGCGATCACGAGCTGTGATTTACCTGCGGGGGCGTTTGCCCTTCACGCGGCCCTCATCTGCGGTC
>NZ_LMJU01000019.1:0-267182 GCF_001429415.1 Allobosea sp. Root670
ACCTGCCGTTCGCCCATCATCGCGCCGCCCTCCGACCAAGGACAACTGAATCAGGACTTCAAACCCGTGGCAACGACGACTTTTTCAACGACATCCGCCGTCAGCCGACATTGGCCGGAAACTAATTCCCGCCCTTCATACCACCTTTATCCTCGTTCCACCTCATCCCGAGAACCCTTCTCCCCCTGCGGGAGAAGGGTTCTCGGCGTAGTCGGGACGGATGAAGGGTCTCGCGGCGTTTCGGCATGTGAATGCCTGACAAAGGGCAAACGATCACGAGATGGCCTGGACAAGCCCGACCATGACGACAGGCGGCGGCGGGGAGGCAGCGCGAATGCGCGGATGCGTGCGACGCGCATGGACCGCTCTCCCGCCGCCCGCTAAAGCTGGCGGCACAGGAGCATCCGGGAGGCCGCCATGGCTTATGAGACCATTCTCGTCGAGACGAAGGGCAAGGTCGGGCTGATCACGCTCAACCGCCCCCAGGCGCTGAACGCGCTGAACGGCCAGCTCATCGGCGAGATCAACCAGGCGCTCGACGGGTTCGAGAAGGATGCCGGCATCGGCTGCATCGTCCTCACCGGCTCGGAGAAGGCTTTTGCCGCCGGCGCCGACATCAAGGAGATGCAGAGCCGGACCTTCCCCGGCACCTATCTCGACGACAAGTTCGAGGACTGGGACCGGATCGGCCGGCGCCGCAAGCCGATCGTCGCCGCGGTCGCGGGCTTCGCGCTCGGCGGCGGCTGCGAGCTCGCCATGATGTGCGACTTCATCATCGCCGCGGACAACGCCAAGTTCGGCCAGCCCGAGATCAATCTCGGCGTCATCCCTGGCGCCGGCGGCACGCAGCGCCTGACCAAGGCGGTCGGCAAGGCCAAGGCGATGGACCTGTGCCTGACGGGCCGTATGATGGGCGCCGAGGAAGCCGAGCGCTCCGGCCTCGTCGCCCGCGTCGTGCCGCTGGCCGACCTCATGACCGAGACGCTGAAGGCGGCCGAGGCGATTGCGGCCAAGTCCCTGCCTTCCGTGCTGATGGCGAAGGAATCGGTCGAGCGCGCCTTCGAGGTGACACTGCAGGAAGGCCTGCGCTTCGAGCGCCGCGTCTTCTCCTCGCTTTTCGCGACGGCCGACCAGAAGGAGGGCATGTCCGCCTTCGCCGAGAAGCGGAAGCCCGACTTCAAGAACGCCTGAGCGGCCGGTCCTCACCTGCCGCATGGCGGCGTCGAGTCCCGCCGCCTTGATGAAACGACGCTCCTGCTGGCAGATAGCTCCCGTCTTTCGCCAGCAGGAATTCCCGCGATGAACGCCCAAGCCGGACCGTCCCTCCCGACCTATGCCGATGTCGAGGCCGCGGCAGGGCGACTCAAGGGCATCGCCCATCACACGCCGGCGATGAGCTCGGCCACCGCCAACCGGCGGACTGAAGCCAGCCTCGTCTTCAAGCCCGAGAACCTGCAGCGCATGGGCGCCTTCAAGTTCCGCGGCGGCTACAACGCGATCGCCTCCCTCTCGGCCGAGCAGAAGAAGGCCGGCGTCGTCACCTATTCCTCCGGCAACCATGCCCAGGCCATCGCCTATGCCGGCCAGCTTCTGGGCGTGCCGACCACGATCATCATGCCGAACGATGCGCCGGTCGCGAAGGTCGCGGCGACCGAGGGCTATGGCGGGCAGATCGTGCGCTATGACCGCTATAAGGAGAACCGGCTCGAGATCGGCAACAAGCTCTCCGCCGAGCGCGGGCTGACGATCATCCCGCCTTACGACCATCCGCATGTCATCGCCGGCCAGGGCACCGCGACCAAGGAGCTGATCGAGGATGCCGGCCCGCTCGACATCCTGCTCGTGCCGCTCGGCGGCGGCGGCCTGCTCGCCGGCGCGGCGCTGACCGCGAAGGCGCTGAACCCGGGCTGCCGTGTCTTCGGCGTCGAGCCGGAAGCCGGCAATGACGGCCAGCAATCGCTGCGCAAGGGCGAGATCGTCGCGATCGGCGTGCCCAAGACCATCGCCGACGGGGCGCAGACCGCCTTCCTCGGCGACCTGACCTTCCCGATCATCCAGCGCGAGGTCGAGGATATCGTCACCGTCAGCGACGCGGCGCTCGTCGACGCGATGCGCTTCTTCGCCGAGCGGATGAAGCTCGTGGTCGAGCCGACCGGCTGCCTCGCGGCGGCGGCCGCCTTCACCGGCGCCGTGCCGGTCGCCGGCAAGCGGGTCGGCATCATCCTCTCCGGCGGCAATGTCGATCTGGCGAGTTTCGCGGCCTTCATCGCGCCGTCCGCCTGAGATCGGCAGGCTTGCGACGATTCCGGCGTTGACGTAGCGCCGGCAAGCGACTATAGCCCCACCACTCGCGGCGGCCCGCGCAAGCTCGGCCGCCGCGCACGTTTTTCCAGCAAGGATGCGGCCAGCCCCGCCGGCAATGACGCCAGGCGACCGGTCGCAATGAAGAGACGAGGACGTTTCGATGGCCAATACGACGTCGGCCAAGAAGGCTACGCGCAAGATCGCTCGCCGCACCGAGGTCAACAAGGCGCGCCGCTCGCGGATGCGCACCTTCCTGCGCAAGGTCGAGGAGGCGATCGCCTCCGGCGACAAGGCCAGCGCTGCCGAGGCCCTGAAGGCCGCCCAGCCGGAAATCATGCGCGCCGCGCAGAAGGGCGTGGTTCACAAGAACACCGCCTCGCGCAAGGTCTCGCGCCTCGCTCATCGCATCGGCGCCCTGGCTTCCTGAGCCAAACGTCTTTAGCGTTTCGACGATCAAAAAGCCCGGCCGCAAGGCCGGGCTTTTTCGTTGGCTTCAAGGTCTCTGTGGCAGCCCCGCCACAACCTTCCGAGGAACAAAACAAAGCTGCCTTCAAGCTATTTTCCCAAGCTTTCCACGGCTTTGCCGACTTGACTCTCGGGCGCCATTCAGGGCGCGAAGCCGGGCTCCGAGCTCGACTTGGCCGCTCATAAAAAGATGTGATTTTTCATCACCTTAGCAGGCAAAGGATTTTGGAAGACGGAATCACGGCGACTCTGTGGCAGGCTTTCCGGGGGCGCGCAAAAAAAGATTCGGCCGACTCCGAAAGGGGGACCGTGAAGAAAATCTTAAGTTCCCCAACCAATTGCGGCGGTCTGCCCCATGGTCACGAACAGCCGCCGCGCGGCGAGTCTCGGAAGCCGGCTGAAAGGGGTGTTGCAGCCCGTCGAGGGCGCCTTGTAAGGTCCCCTCATCGCCGGGCGGACAGCAATGACCGCCACGGGATTTCCAGAGATGATCAGCGTTTTGGCTCGCGACCATGGAGGTTGGAGGATGTGACCCTTTGTCTTTCTTGATCGAGATGAAGGGTGGCGTCGTCTCTCGGCGAGCCTTCCAAGCGTAATCAACACAAGCGGGACCGGAGCCTGCCGGGGCGTCATGCGCCCGCCGGGACCGGAACCATTTTGACCAGACAGCAGCGCCGGGACGGTGGCCAGGAAGCGACCGCCGAACCCGAGCTATGCACATTTTCAAAGAACGGGGCCATTGATGTTCGAGCGGCAGGATTTCGGGGACATGGTCGAGACCACGCCGGTGGTGGTGACGGTCGCTGCGGAAGAGACCGCCGTCATCCGGGTGGAGGAGGCATCGATTCAGGACGCATGGGAGCGTGTGCGCCGGCGCCTGCGGGCGGAGCTCGGCGAGGATGTCTTCTCGAGCTGGTTTGGCCGGCTGGAGATCGCGGGGATCGTCGAGGGCGTGGCCTATCTCACCGTCCCCACCCGCTTCCTGAAGAGCTGGCTCGAGGCGCATTATACCGAGCGCCTGCGGGTGAACTGCATCGCCGAGCTGCCGGCCCCGAATGGCGTGCTGCTCTCGGTCCGCACCGTTTCGCGCGACCCGGCCGCCCAGCCGCAGATCGAAGCCCTGCGCAGCCGCCCGGCAACGGTAGCGAGCCCCACGCCGGCCGAGGCCGGCCGCCCTGCCACTGTCAGCCTGTCCCAGGCCGGGGAAAGCGACCTCGTCGATGCCTGCGGCACCGGGCTCGACCGGCGCATGAGCTTCCAGAGCTTCGTCGTCGGCAAGTCGAACCAGCTCGCCTTCGCCGCGGCCGAGCGCATTGCGGCTGCGCCCGCGGGCCAGAGCCCCTATAATCCGCTCTACCTTCATGCCGGCGTCGGCCTCGGCAAGACGCATCTCCTGCAGGCGATCGCGCAGGATGCGCGCCGCCAGGGCAAGCGCGTCGCCTATTTCACCGCCGATCGCTTCATGTACGGCTTCGTCGCGGCGCTGAAGTCGCAGACGGCGCTCGCTTTCAAGGAGAAGCTGCGCGGCATCGACCTGCTCATCGTCGACGACGTGCAGTTCATCCAGGGCAAGTCGATCCAGCAGGAGTTCGGCCACACGATCAACGCCCTGCTCGATGCCGGCAAGCAGATCGTCGTCGCCGGCGACCGCCTCGCCGGAGAGCTCGAAGCGCTCGACGAGCGCATCCGCTCGCGGCTCGGCGGCGGCCTGGTGGTCGAAGTGGGAGAACTCGACGAGACCCTGCGCGCCACGATCCTGTCCAGCCGGCTGGAGGCGCTGCAGGCGACCCACCCGAACTTCCGGGTCAGCCCGGACGTCGTCGCCTATGTCTCGCGCGTCGTCGCGACCAATGGCCGCGACCTCGACGGCGCCGCCAACCGCCTGCTCGCCCATGCCACGCTGTCCGGCCAGCTCGTGACGCTGGAGACGGCGGAAGCGGCGATCCGCGATCTCGTCCGCACCCGCGAGCCGCGCCGGGTCAAGATCGAGGACATCCAGAAGCTCGTCGCGACGCGCTACAATGTCAGCCGCGCCGACATCCTCTCGGAGCGCCGCACGGCGGCCGTGGTGAAGCCGCGCCAGATCGCGATGTATCTGTCGAAGGCGCTGACACCCCGCTCCCTGCCCGAAATCGGCCGCCGCTTCGGCGGGCGCGACCACACGACGGTGCTGCACGCCGTGCGGAAGATCGAGAAGGCGATCAGCGAGGATCGCTCGCTGCATGACGAGGTCGATCTGCTGAAGCGCATGCTGCAGGAGTAAGCCTGGAAAGCGTTCGCCACGCCCGTGAAATGGTTGTGGTTGCCCGGGCGGGCAGGCCTTGCGCCCCCGCCCGGTGTCCTGCAATGTCGCTGGCCATTCATTCGGCTCGCGCGTTCGCGCGCGGGCGACCAGCGCCAGAAGACTAGACAATCATGAAGGTCACGGTCGAACGTTCCACGCTGCTCAAGTCGCTCAGTCACGTCCATCGCGTGGTCGAGCGCCGCAACACGATCCCGATCCTGTCGAACCTGCTGCTCTCGGCCTCCGAGAGCGGCCTGCGGCTGAAGGCGACCGATCTCGATATCGAGGTGGTGGAGACGATCGCGGCGGACGCGCCCGAGCCCGGCGCCACCACCGTTCCGGCGCATACCCTCTACGACATCGTCCGCAAGCTGCCCGATGGCGCCCAGGTCTCGCTGGAAACCACCGGCGATAGCGGCCTCGTGCTGCGCTCGGGACGCTCGCGCTTCCAGCTCCAGACCCTGCCGGAAAGCGATTTCCCGGATATCACCGCCGGCGACATGGCGCATCGCTTCGTGCTGCCGGCCGGCGAGCTGAAGCGCCTGATCGACAAGACCCAGTTCGCGATCTCGACCGAGGAGACGCGCTACTACCTCAACGGCATCTATCTCCACACCATCGATGTCGACGGCCGTCCCGTCCTGCGTGCGGTCGCGACCGACGGTCACCGTCTCGCCCGCGTCGACACCGCCGCGCCGCAGGGCTCGGTCGGCATGCCCGGCGTGATCGTGCCGCGCAAGGCCGTGGCCGAGATCCAGAAGCTGCTGGAAGACGGCGAGAGCGAGGTCGCGGTCGAGCTGTCCGGCTCGAAGATCCGCGTCGCAACCGCCGATGTCGTGCTGACCTCGAAGCTGATCGACGGCACCTTCCCCGACTATCAGCGCGTCATCCCCAGCGGCAACGACAAGCGCCTCACCGTCGACAGGGGCGATTTCGCCGCTTCCGTCGACCGCGTCTCGACGATCTCCTCCGAGCGCGGCCGCGCCGTGAAGCTCTCGATGGCCGAGGGGCGGATGACGCTTTCCGTCACCAACCCGGATTCCGGCTCGGCGACCGAGGAGATCGAGGTCGATTACGAGGCGAGCCCGCTCGATATCGGCTTCAACGCCCGCTACCTGATGGATATCGCCGCCCAGCTCGACGGCGACACCGCTCTGCTCAAGCTGGCCGATCCCGGCTCGCCGACGGTGATCCAGGATCGCGAAGGCGCCTCCGCGCTCTATGTGCTGATGCCGATGCGCGTCTAGCAGCTGGCTCATGGCCGCCGTCGCGCGCCTGATCCTGCAGGATTTCCGTTCCTACGAGGCCCTCGATCTCCCGGTCGAGGGCCAAATCGTTGCGCTCGCGGGCGAGAACGGAGCCGGCAAGACCAATATCCTCGAAGCGCTCTCGCTGTTCACGCCGGGGCGGGGCCTGCGCCGCTCCGAGATCACGGCGATGGCACGGCAAGGCGGCGACGGCGCCTTTGCCGCCTCCGTCACCTTGGCTGACGACGCGGGCCGGCTCGGCATCGGACTCGGCGCACTCGATTCGGAGGGGCGTAGGCCGCGTCTCGCCCGGATCGACGGGGCCAATGTCGGCTCGGCGCTCGCCTTCAGCGACTACCTCCGCGTGGTCTGGCTGACGCCCGATCTCGACGGGCTGTTCCGGGGCGCGGCCGGAGACCGCCGCCGCTTCCTCGATCGGCTCGTGCTGGCGATCGATCCGAGCCACGCCACCCGCTCGAACGCGCTGGAGCGGGCGCTGCGCTCACGCAATCGCATCCTTGAGGAAAGCCCCGGCCAGGGCCAGTGGCTCGACGCGGTCGAGCGCGAGGTCGCTGAGCTCGGCGTCGCGGTCGCGGCCGCGCGAGCCGAAACGGTGGCCCGGCTCTCCGCCATCATCGCCGAGACGCGCGACGAGGCCTCGCCCTTCCCCTTCGCCGATATCGCGCTCTCCGGCGAGATCGACGCGCTCGTCGCCCGCCTGCCGGCCGTCGATGCCGAGGACGCCTATCGCGACCTGCTGCGCCAGAGCCGCCATCGCGACAAGGCGGCCGGGCGCACGCTCACAGGGCCGCAGGCCTCCGATCTCGAAGTCCGGCACGGACCGAAGGATATTCCGGCCGGACAGGGCTCGACCGGCGAGCAGAAGGCGCTATTGATCGGGCTTGTGCTCGCCCATGCCAGATTGGTCGCGGCGATGAGCGGCATCGCGCCGCTCGTCCTGCTCGACGAAATCGCCGCCCATCTTGATCCACGCCGCCGCGCCGCGCTCTACGAGGGGCTGACGGATTTGGGCTGCCAGGTTTGGATGACCGGTGCTGACGCCGCCCTGTTCGGCGACCTGCCGGCCGGCGCGCAGCGCTTTTCGGTCACGCCGGGACGGATCGATCCGCTCGATTGATCGGTCAGGCCACGGCTTGCGATGGGACGCTTCGTCCCGTTCCTGCTAGTCTTCGGCATCCTCGGGGACTTCGACCATGGACATTTCCAGCCTTGCCCTGTTCGCTGGCGTGTATTTCCTCGCCGTCGCCTCGCCCGGACCGGCCATCGCGGCGCTGGTCGCGCGTTCGCTGTCCTCGGGCTTCCGGCGCTCCGTGCCCTTCCTCGCCGGGATCGTGATGGGCGATCTCGTCTGGTTCACGCTCACGGCACTGGGCCTCAGTGTCCTCATGCAGAGCTTCCACGGCGTCTTCGTCGCGATCAAATATGCCGGCTGCGCCTATCTGCTCTATCTCGCCTGGAAGGCCTGGACGGCCCCGGCCGAGGCGCCGAAGCCTTCCGCCGCCGCACGCGGCGAGGGCCTGCGCCTGTTCCTCGGCGGCATCGCGCTGACGCTCGGCAACCCCAAGGTCATGGTCTTCTTCCTGTCGATCCTGCCGCTGGTCATCGATCTCAACGCCATGAGCACGCTCGCCTTCGTCGAGGTCGCCACGCTGATCGCCCCGATCATCACGGGCACGTTGATGGCCTATGCCTATGCGGCCGACCGGGCACGGCGCCTCGTCGCCAGCCCGCGCGCGATGCGCTGGATCAACCGGACGACCGGCGGCGTGATGGCGGGCGCGGCTGCCGCGATCGCGACCCGGAGCTGAGCGGCATTGGCTCTGGCCGCCGGCCTCATCGATCTCGGCTTCGCGCTGTTCCATGCCGCTTTCCGGCGCCTGTTCGGCTGGCCGGAGCGGCTCGCCCCCTCCGGCAGCCTGAACACCGCGATCACGCAGACGCTCAACGCGATGCTGATCTTCGTCTTCCTCGCGTATGGCGCGGCCTTGATCTGGCTATCCGGGCAAGGCAACGTGCATCCCGTGCTGCCGCTCGTGGGCGCGGCCTTCTGGGGCCTGCGGCTTGCGCTGCAATTCATCTGGTTCGACCTGAAGCCCTGGCCGTCGAAGCTGATCGCGGCGGTTTTCGCGGTGACCGCCGTGGTCCATCTGCTCGCCATACGGGTCTAGGCACAGGATATCCGGCGAAAGGCTGGCCAAGCGAGCCCGGCTGCGGCACATCCTTGTCCATGTCGCCATCCCGCGAATCAGACGCCCGCGCGATCCTCAAGTCGGTCTGGGGCTACGACGATTTCCGCCCCGGCCAGTGGGAGGTGATCGCAGCCGCCCTTGCCGGCGAAGACGTCTTCGCGGTGATGCCGACCGGCTCCGGCAAGTCGATGTGCTACCAGCTCCCGGCGCTGGTCGCGGGCGGGCTGACGCTGGTCGTCTCGCCGCTCATCGCGCTGATGCGCGACCAGGTCGGGCAGCTCGTCCGGGCCGGCGTATCGGCCGCCTCGCTCAACTCGATGAATACGGAGGAGGAGGCGGCGCAGGCCTGGGACAGGCTGAATTCCGGCGATCTCAGGCTGCTCTTCGTCTCGCCCGAGCGGCTGGCCGGCGAGGGGCTGGTTTCGCGACTGAAGCGCCTTGGCGTGAACCGGCTCGCCATCGACGAGGCCCATTGCGTCTCGCAATGGGGCCATGATTTTCGGCCCGAATATCGCCTGCTCGCCAAGACGCGCGAGGCGCTCGGCGGCGTGCCGGTGACGGCGCTGACCGCGACCGCCGACCGGCAGACCCAGGCCGATATCGCGAGCCAACTCTTCCCGCAGCCGCCGCATATGGTGGTGCATTCCTTCGACCGGCCGAACCTGAAGCTCGCCTTCGCGCCGAAGGAGCAGCCGCGCCGGCAGATCGACGATTTCCTGCGCCGGCACCGCAACGGCTCCGGCATCGTCTACTGTTCCTCGCGCAGCAAGACCGAGCGCCTTGCAACCGCCTTGAGCGAAAAAGGCTGGAACGCCCTGCCCTATCATGCCGGGCTCGAACAGGAGACGCGCAACCGCAACCAGGACGTCTTCCTGCAGGAGGACGGCGTCGTCGTCTGCGCCACCATCGCCTTCGGCATGGGCATCAACAAGCCGGACGTCCGCTTCGTCGTCCATGCCGATATGCCCGGCTCGATCGAGGGCTATTACCAGGAGATCGGCCGCGCCGGGCGCGACGGCCTGCCGGCGGATACGCTGACGCTCTACGGCGTCGACGACATGTCGCTGAGGCGGCGCCAGATCGACGAGAAGCAGATCGACGACGAGCGCCGGCGCATCGAGCACAAGCGCCTCAACGCGATGATCGATCTCTGCGAGAATGCGCTCTGCCGGCGCAGCGCGCTGCTGGCCTATTTCGGCGAGGAGACGCCGCCCTGCCGGCATGGCAATGCGCCGTTCCGCTGCGATCTCTGCGGCGCCGAGGCGCCAGCCCTGCAGGACGCGACGCTCGATGCGCGAAAACTGCTTTCAGCCGTGATCCGTTCCGGCCAGCGCTTCGGCGCTGGCCATCTCGCCGACATCCTGACGGGCACGACGACCGAGGTCATCCGGCGCCAGAACCATGACGGCCTCAAGACCTTCGGCGTCGGCGCCGACAAGCCCAAATCCGCCTGGATGGGGCTGACGCGCAAGCTCTTCGCGGCCGGCGCGCTGGCCGAAGCCAGCATGGAGCATGGCGGGTTCTGCCTGACAGCGAAAGGCGAGGACATCCTGTTCGGCCGCGAGAGCATCGCGCTCCGGGCCGATCCCTTCACGGAGAAGCGTTCCCGCCGCTCCGAGCGCGATGCGGCCCGCGCCGACGGGCTCGACGAGGGAACGGCCGGCCTGTTCGAGCATCTGCGCAAGCTCAGGCTCCAGATCGCCCGCGAGGAGGGCGTCGCGGCCTATATCATCTTCACCGACCGGACCCTGATCGCGATGGCGCGGGAACGGCCGCTCGGGCTCGACGAGATGCGGACGATCGAAGGCGTCGGCGAACGCAAGCTCGCGCAGTATGGCGAGGCCTTCGTCGAGGCGATCTCGGAGTTCCGGGGTTAGGCCCCGCCTGTGGCAGCCGTCATTCTCGGGCGGAGCGAAGCGCAGGCCCGAGAATCTCCTCCCGGGAAGGACAGTAGAGCCCACATCGGCATGAGATGCTCGGGTCAAGCCCGAGCATGACGGTCTGGCCCGGACGTCAATCAAAAATGCGCCTTCACGCGCACGCACGCGTAGGCGCGTGAAAAAGCCATCGTCTCACCCTATATTGTCGTTTCGAATCAGGATCATCGCGGGCGCTCGCTCGCCCGCTCAGGAACCACTTCATGACCGATGCCGCCCTCAGCGCCCAGCCCGACGACTACGGCGCCGATTCCATCAAGGTTCTCAAGGGCCTGGACGCGGTGCGCAAGCGGCCCGGCATGTATATCGGCGACACCGATGACGGCTCGGGCCTGCATCACATGGTCTACGAGGTCGTCGACAACGCGATCGACGAGGCGCTCGCCGGCCATGCCGACCTCGTCACGGTGACGCTGAATGCCGAGGGTTCGGTCACCGTGACCGACAATGGCCGCGGCATCCCGACCGATATCCACAGCGAGGAAGGCATCTCGGCGGCCGAGGTCATCATGACCCAGCTCCATGCCGGCGGTAAGTTCGACCAGAACTCCTACAAGGTCTCTGGCGGCCTGCACGGCGTCGGCGTCTCCGTCGTCAACGCGCTCTCGGTCTCGCTGAAGCTGCGCATCTGGCGCGGCGGCAACGAGCACTACATGGAATTCCGCCATGGCGACGCGGTCGCGCCGCTCGCCGTCGTCGGCCCGCAGGGCGACAAGCGCGGCACCGAGGTGACCTTCCTGCCCTCGCAGGAGACCTTCACCATGGTGGAGTTCGACTACAAGACGCTGGAGCACCGTCTGCGCGAGCTCGCCTTCCTGAACTCGGGCGTGCGCATCGTCCTGACCGATGCGCGCCATGCCGAGGTGGTGCGCGAGGAGCTGATGTACGATGGCGGCGTCGAGGCCTTCGTGCGCTATCTCGACCGCGCCAAGTCCTCCGTGATCGAGAAGCCGATCATGCTGACCTCGGAGAAGGACGGCATCACCGTCGATGTCGCGCTGTGGTGGAACGACAGCTACCACGAGAACGTGCTCTGCTTCACCAACAACATCCCGCAGCGCGATGGCGGCACCCATCTTGCCGGCTTCCGCGCCGCGCTGACGCGCCAGATCACCGGCTATGCCGAAAGCTCGGGCATCTCCAAGAAGGAGAAGGTCTCGCTCACCGGCGACGATTGCCGCGAAGGCCTGACCGCGATCGTCTCGGTCAAGGTGCCCGACCCGAAATTCTCGTCGCAGACCAAGGACAAGCTGGTCTCGTCGGAGGTTCGCCCGGTCGTCGAGAACGTCGTCAACCAGGCGCTGTCGGAGTGGCTCGAGGAGCATCCGGGCGAGGCCAAGACCATCGTCGGCAAGGTGGCGGAAGCCGCGGCCGCTCGTGAGGCCGCCCGCAAGGCCCGCGACCTCACCCGCCGCAAGGGCGCGCTCGATATTGCGTCGCTGCCAGGCAAGCTCGCGGATTGCCAGGAGCGCGATCCCGCCAAGTCCGAACTCTTCATCGTCGAGGGTGACTCGGCCGGTGGCTCCGCCAAGCAGGGCCGCGCCCGCGAATACCAGGCCGTGCTGCCGCTGCGCGGCAAGATCCTCAACGTCGAGCGGGCGCGCTTCGACAAGATGCTCTCGTCGGACCAGGTCGGCACGCTGATCACGGCGCTGGGCGCCGGCATCGGCCGGGCGGACGCCGAGCAGGGCGGCTTCAACCTGGCGAAGCTGCGCTACCACAAGATCATCATCATGACCGACGCCGACGTCGACGGCGCCCATATCCGCACCTTGCTGCTGACGTTCTTCTACCGGCAGATGCCGGAATTGATCGATGCCGGCCATCTCTTCATCGCCCAGCCGCCGCTCTACAAGGCGGCGCGCGGCAAGAGCCATGTCTATCTCAAGGACGAGCGGGCGCTGGAGGAATACCTGGTCGAGTCGACGCTGGACGGCGCGACCTTCCGCACCAGCGAGGGCGTCGAGCGCGGCGGTGCCGACCTGCGCGTCCTGATCGAGGAAGCCCGCAACGTGCGCAACGCGCTGGCGCAACTGCATTCGCGCTATGACCGCCGCGTCGTCGAGCAGATGGCGATCGCCGGCGTGCTGCACCCGATCAGCGAGGACGACGAGGCCAAGGCCAACGAGGCGGCGGCTTATGTCGCACGCCGGCTCGATGCGATCTCGGACGAGCTGGAGCGTGGCTGGGAAGGGAAGGTCAGCGAAGGCGGCTTCGTCTTCTCGCGGATGATCCGCGGCGTGAAACAGGCCGCGACGATCGATGCCGGGCTGCTCGCCAGCACGGAGGCCCGCAAGCTCGACGCTGCGGCGACCTCCTTGCAGGAGGCCTATGCAAAGCCCGGCGTGCTCAGCCGCAAGGGCGACACCTTCACCGTCAACGGCCCGAGCGACCTGTTCGACGCGGTCTCCAGCATCGGCAAGAAGGGCGTTTCGCTGCAGCGCTACAAGGGCCTGGGCGAGATGAACCCCGACCAGCTCTGGGAGACGACGCTCGACCGCGACGTGCGCTCGCTGCTGCGCGTCAAGAACGACCAGAACGACGAGGCCGACGATCTCTTCGTCAAGCTGATGGGCGATGTCGTCGAGCCGCGGCGAGAGTTCATCCAGAGCAACGCGCTGAACGCGACGGTCGACATCTGATCGTCGCGACGACTGTGAAACCGCGATTACGGGCTCAGTCTTTAGCCATTTGGTGTACTGGGAGGCGAGGTCGCCGGGCCGTTGGCTGACAGGTTTTTTTGGGTAAGCTCGGACCAGCCTTTGTGGTGATCGGACGGTGCGCTGCGCTGGTCGAGCAGACTTCGCTACCGGCGCGAAAAGATCGACGGGCGTCGGGGCGTCACGCTGCCGCTTCGAGCGGATGATGGCAGCGGAACATCCCCCCGGCGGCGGCGGTCTGCTCCGGCATTTGCGAGCGGCAGATGTCGCTCGCCCGCGGGCAGCGTGGGTTGAACGGGCAGCCCGGCGGTGGCTCGACCGGGTTCGGCGGCTCGGCGACAACCTCCGACCAGGATGGGCGCCGTCCAGGGGTCGGCGGCAGCACGGCGTCGAGCAGTGAGCGCGTATAGGGATGGCGCGGCCGCGCGAACAGCTCCTCGGTCGGCCCGGTCTCGACCACAGTGCCGAGATACATCACCGCCACCCGCTCGGCCATGTGGTAGACAACGGCGAGGTTGTGGCTGATCAGCAGCACGGTCAGCCCGAGCTTCTTCTGCAGCGCGCCGATCAGGTTGATGATCTGCGACTGCACGGAGACGTCGAGCGCCGAGGTCGGCTCGTCGCAGATCAGGATGCGCGGCTGCGCGATCAGCGCACGAGCAATCGCAACGCGCTGGCGCTGCCCGCCGGAGATCTGGCTCGGATAGGCGTTGAGCAGATGCGGCGGCAGGCCGACGGCCTGCATCATCTCCGTCACCGCGGCCTGCCGGCTGCGGGCATTGCCCTCGCCGCGCACGGCGAGCGGTGCCACGATGATGCTGCCGAGCGTCTGGCGCGGGTTGAGCGAGGAATACGGGTCCTGGAAAACGGGCTGGATCAGCCCGGCACGCTCGATGCGATGATAGGACGCGATCGGCTTTCCGGCGACCGCGACGGTGCCGCTGGTTGGCGGCTCGATGCCGAGCATCAGCCGCGACAGCGTGGTCTTGCCGCAGCCGGATTCGCCGACGATCGCGACGACCTCGCCCTGCCCGACCTCGAGATCGATGCCGCGCAGCGCCCGCAGGATCCGCCGCTGGCCATGGAAGGAAACGGCGTAGTCGCGCGTTGCGCCGACGATGCTCAGTGCGGCCTGCGCGCTCACGACACCACCTCGCCCTGCTCTTCGAAACCAGGTTCGGCCATCCGTTCCCCCACGGGGCGGACGCAGCGCAAGGCACGGTCGCCCTCCTGTGGCACCAGCGGCACAGGCGCGGCGCAGACGGGCCGCGCATAGGGGCAGCGCTCCATGAACAGGCAGGCTTTCACCGCGCCGGTCGGCGGTGGCACGATCCCGGGGATCGAGCCCAGCAGCGCGCCCCGCGCGGTGCGCCCCGGCGTCGGGATCGCCTGCAGCAGGCCTTCGGTATAGGGATGCGCCGGCGCGGTCAGGACGGCTGCGGTATCGCCGGTCTCGACCACCTGCCCGGCATACATCACCGCGACACGGTGGGCCATCGTCGCCACCACGCCGAGATCGTGCGTGATCAGAATGATGCCGACGCCAGTCTCGTGCTGCAGCTGCGCCAGCAGGCCGAGGATCTGCGCCTGGGTGGTGACGTCAAGCGCCGTCGTCGGTTCGTCGGCGATGATCAGGTCCGGGTCGCAGGACAAGGCCATGGCGATCATCACGCGCTGGCGCAGGCCACCGGAAAGCTGGTGCGGATACTGCTCCAGCCGAGCCGCCGGCGACGGGATGCCGACCCGTGCCAGCAGAGACACCGCCCGCTCGCGCGCCTCGGCCCGGCCGATGCCCAGATGCGTGCGCATCACCTCGGTCATCTGGCTGCCGATGGTGTAGCAGGGATCGAGCGAGGTCATCGGATCCTGGAAGATCATCGCGATGCGCGGGCCGCGCAGCTTGCGCCACTCCGCCTCGCGCAGGTCGATCAGCGACTGTCCCGAAAAGCTCAGCCTGGAGGCGTCGACGCGGCCGGGCCTCGGCACGAGCCCCATCAGCGAGAGAGCGGTGAGGCTCTTGCCGCAGCCGGACTCACCAACGATCGCCAGCGTCTCGCCACGCGCGACGGAGAGCGCGATGCCGCGCACCGGCTGCAGGATGCGGCCCTGCGCGGTCGGGATCGTGATCTTCAGATCCTCGAGCTCGATCAAGGCGCTGTTCGTCGGGGCGCTCATGCCCGGCCCTCCGGCGCGACGACGTCGCGCAGCGCATCGCCGAGCAGGTTGATCGCCAGCACCAGCGTCACCAGCGCGACACCGGGGATCGCGATTAGCCAGGGCCGGAACAGCAGCTGGTTTTTCGATTCCGCCACCATCAGCCCCCAGGACGCGAGCGGCGGCTTGACGCCGAGGCCGAGGAAGGAGAGCGCGGCCTCCAGCAGTACGGCATGGGCGACCTCGACGGTCGCGACCACGATCAGCGGCCCGACGATGTTGGGCAGGATCTCGACCAGCAGTATGCGCGGCGTCGAGGAGCCGATGGCGCGCGCCGCAATGACGAAGTCGCTATGCGCCAGCCGTTGCGTCGCGCTGCGGGTGACCACCGCGAACCGGTCCCAGAGCAACAGCCCGATCACCACGACGAGCACCGTCAGCGAGGACCCGACGACCGCGACCACCACGAGTGCGACCAGCACCACCGGAAGGGTCAGCCGGATCGTGATCAGGAAGTTGATGACGAGGTCGACGCGCCCGCCGAAATAGCCGGCCGCCATGCCCATCGCCATGCCGATCAGGCCCGAGACCAGTACGGTCGCGACGCCGATGAACATTGAGACGCGGGCGCCGTCCACCAGCCGCGCCAGCAGATCGCGCCCGAGCTGGTCGGTGCCCAGCGGATGCGTCCAGCTGCCGCGCACGTCCCAGACCGGCGGGATGAGGCGGGCGCCGAGATTCTGCGCCACGGGGTCGAGCGTGAAAAGCGGCCCGACGAGCGCGACCAACAGGATCAGCAGGATCGCGCCGCCGCCGAACCAGAAGCTGCCATGCCGCAGCATGCGGTGCAAAGCGAGCCGGCGGGGGCTCATCGCAGTGAGTGTCGCCGCCGTCATGAGATGCGGATCCTCGGGTCGATCAGGGCATTCAGGAGGTCGGCCAGCAGCGTCAGCAGCGCATAGATCAGCGCGATCACCAGCAGGATGGACTGGATCACCTCGATGTCGGAGCGCTGGATCGACTGCCAGGCGAGCAGGCCCAGCCCCTTCAGCGAGAACACCGTCTCGACAACGATCGAGCCGCCGAGCATGAAGCCGAGCTGCACGGCCGCGAGCGAGACGACCGGGATGATGGCGCTGCGCAGCGCATGCAGAAGCACGACGCGCCAGGCTGGCAGACCGTAGGCCCGCGCGGTGCGGACATGATCGGACTGCATCACGTCGATTATGCCCGAACGCGTCAGCCGCATCAGCGCAGGCGCCGCGTAATAGCCAAGCGTCACCGAGGGCAGCACGAAATGCAGCCAGGTCGCCGAGCCGGAGATCGGCAGCCAGCGCAGCTGCACGCCGAAGATGTAGACCAGCAGGAGCGCGAACAGGAAGGATGGCAGCGCCTGCCCGGCGACCGCGAGCCCGAGCGCGAAGCGGTCGATCACCGTGTCTCGATAGAGCCCGGCGAGGATGCCGAGCGGGATCGAGAGCAGGAGCGCGAAGGCGAGCGCCGACAGGCCGAGCTTTGCCGTGACCGGCGCATGCTCGGCCAGCACGCTCACCACCGGCTGGCGCAGATAGAAGGACCGGCCGAACTCACCCGACAGGATCTTGCCAAGCCAGGCGAAGTACTGCGTGTGGATCGGCTGGTCGAAGCCATAGAGCCGGCGGATCGATTCCACATCCGCGGGCGAAGCTCCCTCGCCCGCCATCGCCGCGGCGGGGTCGCCGGAGAGATGGACGAGCGAGAAGGCGAGCACCGAGGTGCAGGCGATCACCAGCAGGGTGACGAGCAGTCGCCGCGCGAGAAAGCGTAACATGATGTTCGATCAGACTGCGGCGGCCGCCTCCATGCTCACTTCTTCCAGCGTGCCAGATAGAAGTGGGCGAGCTCGTCCGGCGTCACCGGCAGGTCGAGTTCCGCGTTGAAGGCATAGGTCCGGCCGTAGCTGAACAGCGGCACCATATAGGCCTGCTCGTTGATGCGGGCGAGCGCCTTGCCGTAAAGCTCCTTGCGCTTCTCCGGGTCGACGCTGGTGTCCGCCGCCTGCAGCCAGTCGCGCACCTGCTCGTCGCGGGCATAATCGTCGATGCTGAACTTGAAATAATTGCTCACCGAGGCCGAGGCATCGAGCACGCCCTGCGAGCCCCAGCTCAGATGCGCCACCTCGGCCTTGCCCTCCTGCAGGATCGGGCGCAGCGCCCGCCACTGCAGGTAGCGCAGATCGGTCTTGATGCCGACGGCGCGCAGATAGTTCATCACCGCCTCGGTGTAGGGCCGGTCGCGATAGGCGTAGATCGGGATGGTGAAGCCGTCGGGATGCCCGGCCTCCTTCAGCAGCGCCTTGGCCTTGGCCGGATCGTAGGCATATTCCTCGGTCTTGGTGTCGCAGCCGAACTGGCGGGCGTCGCACATGAAGCGCAGCACCTCGGAGCCCTCGCCGACGAGCTCGCGCGAGATCGCCGCCCGGTCGATGGCGTGGAACATCGCCCGGCGGACGCGCACATCCTTCATCGGGTTGTCGCCGGAACGCCCCGCCGCGTCGAGCGAAAGGAACGACATGCGCGTCGTCGGCGCGGCCTTGACCGTGACGCTCGGCATCGCGGCCAGCTGCTTGGCGTTCTCGGACGGCACGCCCCAGATCCAGTCGAGCCCGCCGGTGACCAGCTCGGCGAGCTGCGTGTCGGTGTCGGGGATGGTCTTGTAGATCAGCGTGCCAATCGACGGCTTGCCCTTCGGGCTATCGGCGAAATAGGCGTCGTTCTTGACCAGCGTCACCGAGGAGCCGGATTTGAACTCCTTGAGGTTATAGGGGCCGACGCAGACCGGCTGGACGGCGCCCCAGTCGCGCCGCGCCTTGCCGCCGGTGTTGACCGTCGGCGCCTTGTCGTAATGCCCTTCGGGATAGATCGGCGTGATGCCGGAGAAGTATTCGATCGCGGCCGGCGTCGGCGCCTTGGCCTTGAAGATCACCGTATCGGCGCTGGGCGCCTCGACATTCTCGATCCAGTCGACCAGCAGGCGCGTGACGACGCCGCTGTCGGGTTGGCGGGCATGGTTGTAGGTGTAGGCGACGTCGGCCGCCGTCAGTTCCTTGCCGTTCGAGAATTTCAGCCCCTTGCGGAGCTTGAACTCGAGAGTCTTGTCGTCGATCCAGCGATAGCCGGTCGAGAGCAGCGGCTTGTATTCGCCCTTGATCGGGTCGCGATACATCAGCGTGTCGCACATCTGCTGCGCGATGATCACGACCTCGCGCAGGTTCTGGTAGTAGAGATCGACCGTGTCGACCTCGCTGGCCGAGGCGAAGACCAGCGTGTCGTCCGCCTTGCCGGCCTGGGCCGCGCCGGCCCCCAGGCCGAGTGTCGCCGCGACGGTCAACGCCGCCGCCATGCTCCGAGTCGTCATCATCGTTCCCCTCCGTCCCGTTTCAGGATCAGTCTCCACGCCCGCCCATCTCCTCATGACCGGGCGTGATCTTTTGCGACCTTCTCAGACTGCGGGCCTCACCGGCAATCTGATCGTCGAATTCGTTGTGGCGCCACGATGCAGCGTCAGCTTCGGCGGCCGGCCATGCGGCACCTGCCCGCAATGATCGGCATCGGCGCCCGCGATCGCGATGCGGATGCGGCTGCCTGCCTTGAAGGTCCACGACGTCGGCAGCAGCGCGAAATGCAGGCGCTGCGGCTCGCCGACCGGCATCGGCGCGGCGTCGGCCCGGGTGAAGCTGCGGAACGGCCAGGTCGTGCGATGCTCCGGCGGGCACTCGCTCTCCTTGCGATGCAACGCCCGCAGCAGCCCCTCGGTGACGTAGCGCACGGTGGCGTCGGCCTCGACCTCCGAAAGATACACGAAAATCGCGGCGTCGGGCTCGCTCGACGAAACAAGCAGATCGGCGATCACATGTCCCGAAACCTGCCAGTCCCGCTCCAGCGGCGCGGAATCGTAGCGCAGCATCGCCTCGTCGCGGCCCTGCCAGTCGATATAGTAGTCGCGGCTGTCGATCGCGGCGATGCGCTCGTAGCGGGTCTGGCCGCCGGTGCCCTTGCTGAAATCGACTTGATACCCGTCCGCGCCCGCGGCGCCGGCCTGCGGCGAGAGGCGCGCACCGTCGTCGAAATGCAGCGTTTCGCTGGCTTCGATCGGCGGCCAAGCGGCCGCCTCCTGCCAGGCTTCCTCATGCATGGTGTAGTAGTGGATCGGCGCCTCGTCGCGGAGCCCGGTGTCGAGCCCCATCAGGTACTCGTCGAAGAAGCGCAGCACCTCGCCGACGATCGGGAAATCGGGCTCCACCTTCGGCCGCCAGGGCGAGCAGTCGATGCGCGCGCCATGGTCCCAGGGGCCGAGCAGCAGATGGCGCTTCGGGTTCGGCAGCGTCAGGAAGCGGCTGATCGAGCCGTTGGCGTAGCCCGCGCCGTCCATCCAGCCCGAAACCGAATAAACCGCCACCTCTGGATCGATCCCATCATAGAAGCCGTAGGGGCTGAACTTCGCGGAGGTGAATTCCGGGTCGTAGGGCAGCGTGTCGCCCTTGAATTTGAACTCGGTGATGAAGTCCGGCATGTGGAAATTGCCGATATGCTCGGTGATCGCCTGCCGGCAGAGCGCCCCGTCCGCATCCTCGTCCACCGGCTGCGGGCCGGCATAGTTCGGGTTGGCGTAGTAGGCGATGTTCTTCAACAGGTCGCGCCGGTCGTGGTCCATCGCGATCATCAGGTCGTCATAGACCCGCGCCAGCTCCTTCAGCAGAATGCCGCCCGGATAGTAATGGTCGGAATAGGTGTCCCAGACCGCAAACAGCGGCGCGATCGCCTTGACCGCCTTGTGGCCGGTGCTTGCGAGGAAGTCGGACGCCGCGCCGAGATAGGACACGCCGGTGGCGCCGATCGCCCCGTTCGACCAGGGCTGCGTCACGATCCAGTCCGCGATGGCGCGGCAGTCCTCGCGCTCGCGCGGCGAACGGAAGCTGTCGCGCGTGCCGAAGCTCGCCCCCGTGCCGCGCACATCGATCACCACCAGCGCATAGCCGGCGGGTACGAAATTGTCGCGATAGCGGAAGGAACCGGGCGTGACCTCGTCGCCCTTCGTGGAGTCCGCCAGCGCGAAGCGGCGGTAATAGGGGGTGAAGATGGTGATCGCCGGAAACGGCCCCTTGGCCGCAAGGCCTTCCGGAGTCTGCGGCAGGTAGACATCAACGGCGAGCCTGCAGCCGTCAGGCATCGCCACATAGTGCGAGAAAGGCTTCTTCGAGACGCCGTAGGGGCGCTTCCGCTCCTTCAGATAGGCCCAGGGAGTCACCCGCCAGGCTGGATTCTCGGTCCCCATCACAATCGCCCGTTTCATACCATTCCAGTTTGAAACACGAGCGTCGCAACACTCGACATATGCGTCAAATGCGTAATAACGAATCAATAGTGCCTTTTTCACATAAGGGCGGCGTCGAATGCTGGGGTTGCGAGGTTTGGAGGCGCTGCGCGCCTTCGTCGAGGCCGGAACGGTATCGCAGGCTGCGGTCCGGCTCGGACGTACCCAGCCGCAGATCGGGCGGCTGCTCAGCGCGCTCGAGGCCGAGCTCGGTTTCCAGCTCTTCGATCGGCACAACAAACGCCTGACGCTGACCGCCGAAGGCCGCGAGTTCTACCAGCATGTCGAGCGGCTGCTGCAGGGCCATGACGGACTCGAGCGCTTTGCCTCCCAACTGCGCCGCGGCGGACGCCACCACATCCGCGTGCTCGCCGCGCCGCATGTGGCCGAAGCGATCGTCATCGATGCGGTGGCCACGCTGTCCCGGAGCGACCCACGCTTCACGGCCAGCGTCGATTCGCGGGTTCGCATCGACATCGACAACTGGCTGGGCCAGGAGCATTTCGATCTCGGCATCACCGTTCTCCCGATCAGCCATGCCGGTTTCGAGACCGAGGAATTCTTGCGCATCGAGGCCGTGGCAGCCATGGCGGACAGCCATCCGCTAGCGCGGCTGGAGGCGGTGACGGTCGCGGACCTCGCCAGCACCAGCTTCATTGCCACCCACCGCCGCTCGCTGATCCAGAAGGAGATCGAGCGCCAGGCGGACGAGACAGGAGTTGCGCCTGATTCGCGCTTCGAGACGCAGAGCGGCATGATCGCATGCCAACTCGCGGCGCGCGGCCTCGGCTGTTGCGTCGCGGACCCCTTCGTCGCGCATTCGAGCGGAACGCCAGGCTTGATCTTCCGGCCGTTCCGCCCAGCCATCGAACTGCGCTACGGCTTCGTTTTCCCCGCCTGGCAAAGCCGCTCGCGATTGGGACGGGAACTTTCGGGCGCGATCGCAGAGCGCGCGAAAGCGCTTTGGGGCACGATCAGGACGTCTTTCGGTTAATCTGCCGAGCCGGAGGCTCGGGATGATAACCCGCCCGATGAGCCGATTGCCGGATTGAAGGTCCGCTCATCGACACCAAATCGGGAGCATCCAGATTCTTTCGATGTCGCGCGAGCGTTGTTCTCGTAGCCAATGCGTTAGCCTTTCGGAGTGGCAGGCAAGATCGTCTTTGCTGGCCGCTCCGTTCTGAGGCGCGCAATGTTCCGCGCTGCGGTGCGCTTCCCTGCTGCTGGAAGGCATGCGATTGCCGTCAGGAGCCAATGTCCGCCCATGGCGCAACGTTCCAGAACGTGCGGTGGTCATCCGCTCATTTGGCATAGATCGACGCTGCGATGAGGGTGCCGGTCTGGACGGTAGCCACGAACAGCTCTGCCGCTTCAAGGGCAATCGCGTCTCCCGCCGAGACGTGATGCGCGGTGCCGGTTAGACAAAGGTGGGCGTCTTCCTTCACGGCATAAAAAACATGGGCGCCCGGTCGAAAATCTGCACTGCTCCCTGCGCCCATGGCCGTCATTCCACCGGTAGCCTCGGATCGGTTGATCATCAGATTGAGGACTTTTACCGGTCCATTTTCCAATCGGCTGACAATCTTCAACTCGCCGCCATACTGAACCGGCTTCAAAGCCTCGGACAGGTCGATCGTCGCTGAGCCCGCGTCGAGAAACAGGCCTTCGCCTTCTACGACAACCTGATGGCGATCGTAGCAAGGGCGCGAGCGCGGGCCCGAAGACCACGGCCACCATCAGCACCGAGAGGATGACGACCCCGGCAATGCCCAGGGGGTTCCTCAGCAGGCGGCCGAGCCAGGGCGGCATGAGGTCAGTCATACTTGATGCGCCTGTCGACGAGAGCATAGGAGAGATCCGCGATCAGGTTGGCGAGCGCGTAGATCGCCGAGATGATCAGCGCGACGCACTGCAGAAGCGGCAGGTCCCGGTTCTGGATCGCGAAGATCATCAGCCGCCCGATTCCGGGATAGGCGAAGACCTCCTCGACGACGAGAATGCCGCCGATGAGGTAGCCGACATCGAGGGCGATGATCGTGATGGTCGGCAGCAGGCTGTTGGGGAGCGCGTGGCGCCAGAGCACGGCGCGGTGCGAGAGCCCCTTGAGCCGAGCCGTTCGGACATAGTCGCTCTCGAGCACTTCGACCATTTCCGACCGGGTCTGGCGTGAGATATGGGCGGTCATGACGATGGTCAGCGTCACCGCAGGCAGGACGAGATGGCTCAGGAAGGCGGCCACGCCGCCTTCGGCGACCGAGACATATCCCCCGGCAGGAAACAGGCCGAGCTCGGGGCGGGTGAAGATCACCAGCAGCAGCGTGGCGGTCACGAACTCGGGCAACGAAACGCCGATATAGGACCCGACGCTGACCGCGACGTCCGTCGGCCGCCCCTGCCGGTCGGCGGCGAGGACGCCGAGGGGGATCGCTACGATCGTCACCAGAATGAGCGCGACGGCCCCCAGCACCGCAGAGCGCGCGAGCGCCGTCAGCGTCAGGTTGAGGACAGGCTGTCCGATCGCCAGCGAGGTGCCCCAATCGCCTCGAAGAATGCCACCCAGCCAGTCGCCATATTGGACGATGCTCGGCCGGTTCAGCCCAAGCTTGATGACGAGTTCTTCGATCTGCCCGGGCGCGGCATGCTCTCCCAAGATCATCTGGGCAGCGTTGCCCGGGAGAATTTGGGTAACAAAAAATATCGCAGCCGAAATGAGAAATAGCGTAACAATGATGTAAGCTAATCTCTTGAGGATAAACTCTGCGGACATCCTGTTCTAAATTCCCCTGCGTCGTCAGGCCGCCTCAAATCAAGGGCGTTCTTATGCCGACTAAGGCAGGTTAGAAGCATTCAATCCGATCTCAAGATGGTTTCTCGTTATGTCGTTATACGATCAGGTTATAAGCGAGCCGACGAGCGAGAAGCACTCCTATAGGCATCTTCGATTGGTTGTGGCTCGCCATTGCTTGCAGCATGTCGGAAGGGACACGCAGACGAGCGCTCGGATGCGCGAAATCCGTTCCCCAGGCCTGCAACGCCAGTTCGGCTTGAGTGTCGACGTGCGCACCGAAATTCTCGATAGCCCCGTTCTGGTCGATGCCTAGATCGGCCAGCGGGCTAACAAGACAGGACAGCTGAACTTCAGCTCCTCGATCGCTTTTGCGAGCGGCAGCGAATGACTGCTTTGCCGCAGTATGGGAGGTAATCAGCGGGTGCCGATACGCAGCCCGAACACCTTCGGAATCGCGGCAGCCGCGCGCATCGCCACCGAGGGCGTCTCGCGGCGTTCGTCCGCCTCCTCGCAGCCGATAATGCCCCAGCGCACGAAACGGCCTCCGACAACCCGGAAAGGCTCCGGCGGCAGCGCGGACAGCTCTCGGCGGCAAAACGGAAGATTGGCCCATTCATCCTGCTCGCCGAGGACGAGCGAAGCGAGAGATTGTCCGCCGATATAGGTGGGGTTGACGCCATGGCCGGAATAGCCGCAGCCATAATGCACGCGCGTGCTGGGCAAGGTCCGGAAAAACGGCAGGCGATCGGACGAGACGTCGAGGCCACCACCCCAGATCCTGGCCACTCCGACATTGCCCAGGCCGGGCAGAAGTCGCCGCAGGCCACGCTCAGCCCTGGCGGCCGATGCCGCATCCTGCGTCAGGATGGGGTCGACCGCGTTGCCATTGTAGCTGATCGGGCCCGAGCCCGATCCCATCAACACACGCCCGTCGATGGTCGTGCGGAAATAATGCACGAACATGCGCATGTCGGCGAGGCCTTGCTCGCCCGTCCAGCCGATCTCCTCCAGCTTCTCAGGCACGGGCTCGGTCATCAACGCATAGCTTGAAAAGACGCTGACATAGGGTTTGATCTCGCGACGGCTGGCGAGACCGGTATTGGTGGCGAGAACGACGTCGCGTGCGAGAATCTGCCCGCCCGGCGTCCGAAGCCGGTTCGGCGAGCCGCTGTCCAGACCGGACAGAGGCGTGTTTTCGTAGATCGTGACGCCTGCCTCGATTGCGGCGCGGCGCAATGCCCGGGCGAGCCGGGCCGGGTGCACATTGGCACCTTCGGGAAGGTAGATGCCGCCGCGGAAGACGGGCGACTTGCAATAGGCCGCGACTTCCGCCGGCGAGAGCGCCCTGGCGGTGTCGGAAACTCCCAGCCGTTCGGCCGTCTCGACGGCGGCTGCGACCTTGGCGTCCTGCGCAGGACAGGTGGAGATCCGGACATTGCCGCTTTCACGCCACCAGACGTCGCGCCCCGGCGCGGTCGCGAAGCGGCGGATGGCATCTTGCGCCTTGGTGCCGGCACGGGCGACGGCGAGCGCGGCATCGGCGCCGAGCGAGGCTTCTATCCCGCCGAGCGAACCCCAGTAGCCATGGGTCTTGCCGCCATTCTTGCCGCTCGCCCCCGAGCCGCAGAGCGAGGCCTCGATGAGCACCACGCTCAGTCCAGGCGCGCGCTCGCGCAGAGCCAGCGCCGTCCATAATCCCGTGAAGCCGCCGCCGACGATGGCGACATCGGCCGTGATCTCACCGCTGAGCGAGGGGGACGACGCCACGCCGCCCTCCGCCTTCAGAGCATCGGTGAACCACCAGGACGGATCACCTGGGAGCATGCTGGGAACAGCAGGATCTCGTGACATGTCGCAACCGATTTTCTTGAAGAAGGACGTGGAAAGGCGCGGCGCCTGCGGCGCCCCTAGACGAGCGCCTGAACCTGAACCTCGACCAGGATGTCGTCGGCCGCGAGCCGGGCCTCGACCGTCGCGCGCGCCGGCGGCTGCTCGGGGTCAACCCAGGTTTCCCAGACGGCGTTCATTTCGTTGAACGTGCCAACATCCTTCAGCCAGATATTGGCCGTGACGAGACGGGTGCGGTCGGTGCCGGCCATCGCGAGGTAGGAATCGATCTGGGCCAGAATATCGGCCGTCTGCTCACGCACGCCGCCGCTGCGGTCCTTGGCGGTCAGCCCGGAGAGGAAAGCGAAGCCGTTCGCAATCAGGACCTTGCTCAGGCGGCCGGTGACTTCATGACGGGTGATCATTGTGCCTCTGTTCGTTGCGCGAGTGGAAGAAGACCGGCGGGGCGGAACCAACCGCCGCCTACCGCTTAAAGATGTGCCTCTCTGATGCGGATGATCCAGACCAGCTTGGCCTCTTCGCTGCTGCGATTGACCAGGTGATGCGGGATGCTGCTCTCGAACTGGAAGCTGTCGCCCTCTCGAATCTCCGCCACGGCGTTGCCGACAGCCAGCTCCACCCGGCCGGAAAGGACGTAGCCGGCCTTGTCGCCCGGCCCGGTCAGGACGTCGTCGCTGGTCGCTCCCGGCGGCAAGGTCAGGATCATGAAGCGGAGCTGATTGTTATCCTTCGGCGACAGCAGCTCCTTGGTCAGGAGGCCGGGTCCGACGACGAAGCGCGGACGGTTTTCCCGGCGGCGCACGAAGGTTGGTTCGTCATTCGTCTCCGGCTCGCGCTCGAGGAAGGCCCAGAGATTCACCCCGAGTGCGCTCCTCAGCTTCTGCAGCGTGCTGATCGAGGGGTTCGAATTGCCGCGCTCGATCTGGCTGATGATCCCGGCGGACAGCCCCGCCTTTGTCGCCAGTTCGAGGATCGTGAGCTTCCTGTCGGTGCGGAGCGCGCGCAGCCGCTGCCCGATCTGGGCGGCGTCATCATCGGAGGGCGCCGGATCGGTCGCGACAGAGAGAGGCTTCGGCATGCAGGGAAATCCAGTAAAGTGAAAACAGACCATAGTGAAATTCATTGAAGGGCGCAATTGCCTTGATGCGATATTGCCCTCAAACAAAATTATCAAACGATATCAGCGATATTAGAGACCTCGCGGCGCGGCACCCCTCACGGGACACCTCAATCCCTTGACATCGAATTCAACATAGTGAAGCAATGTTCACGAAGCCCCGGAGAAGGTCGCCTTGGGAGGCTCGAATGCCGCAGTTTCGCAGATGCCTTCCGGGAAAGGCGTCGCTGTCGCCGACATCGCTGTCAAATCGGCATGCCCGCCGCAGCGCCGGGGTTCCTCCTGCGCTTGCTGGCCTCCGGAGTTGTGACCCGTCCAGATGGCCAGGCGAAACGGCTGCCGCTGCGCGGCCGGAGAACTCGATCATTTCCAACGATATCAAGGGGATTGCGATGACCATCTCACGCGCTGCTGCTCTGTTGCTCGGCCTTGCTGCCGCAACTCCTGCCTTTGCCGGAAAGGCCAACGACACGCTCACCGTGTCATGGGATCGCGAGCAGACCACCCTCGACGTCTATTACTTCACGGATCACTCCGGCCTCACCCTGATGAACAACGTCTGGGACGGGCTCGTCGATCGGGATCCCAAGACCGGGGAGTATGTCGGCAATCTCGCCACGAGCTGGAAGTGGGAGAGCCCGACCAGCCTCCTCTTCGAGCTGCGGAAGGGCGTCAAATTCCATAACGGCGAGGATTTCGACGCCGACGACGTCGTCTACACGATCGACTACGTCAAGGATCCCAACAACAAGATCCTCCTGGTGCAGATGGTCAGCTGGATCGACGCCGTCGAGAAGGTCGATCAATACACCGTGCGCATCAAGCTGAAGCGCCCGTTCCCGGCCGCGCTGGAATATCTCACGCTGGGCGTGCCGATCTATCCGGATCAATACTACAAGAAGGTCGGCACCGCCGGAATGGGCAAGAATCCGGTCGGCACCGGTCCCTATAAGGTCACCTCGTTCTCCCCCGGGCGCGAATACGTGATGGAGCGGAACGACGCCTATTTCACAGGCGGGACGAAGCCCAAGGCGCGCATCAAGCGGGTCGTCGTCCGGACCCAGAAAGACCTCAACCTGATGATGGGCGAGCTGATGACCAAGCGCGCCGAATTCCTGTGGCGGCTGACACCGGACCAGGCCGACCAACTGGAGAGCATCCCCACCATCCGGGTCGAACGCTCGCCAACTCTGCGGGTCGCCTTCCTGACCTTCAATGCGCTTGACCCGCAGTCGCCGCTCGCGCGCCCCGAGGTCCGGCGCGCCGTCGCCCATGCGGTCAATCGCGACGCGATCGCCAAGAATCTCATCCGTGGTGGAGCGGCCACGCTCAAAACCGTCTGCGCGACCAAGCAGCTTGCCTGTCCCGCACCGGGGGTCGACTACGCCTATGATCCGGCCAAGGCCAAGGAGCTTCTCGGCAAGGCGGGGCTCCCGGACGGTTTCGAGACCTCGATCGGCTCGACCTCGGACCGCTTCATCACCGAGGCGGTGATCGGCGACCTCCAGCGCGTCGGTATCCGCGCCGCCATGAACTTCAACGTCTGGGCTGCCTTCCGCGACAAATGGGTCAAGCGCGAGATGCCCCTCTTCCACGCCTCGACCGGTTTCTGGGGTATCAGCGACGCCTCGATCGCCTTCGGGACCTATTTCGGCGAGGCGCCGCAGGACCTTTCGCGGGACCCGGTTGTGACCGAGGCGATCCGCAAGGCTGACGGCACGCAATCTGTCGAGGAGCGGACGAAGTTCTACAAGGAGGCGCAGGACCGCATCCTGGATCAGGTCTATTGGCTGCCTCTCGTTGAAATCGTCAACAATTACGCTTTCTCGAAAGAGCTCGATTTCACGCCGTCTCCGGATGAGATCAACCGCTTCTACCGCGCTTCCTGGAAGTGATCTTCATGAAGCTTTCGATCGGCCCCAATTTTGAGGGAGGTTCGCATTGGCAAGTTTCGCGCTGAAACGAATCCTCGTTGCCGTCCTGGTCGCCTTCACGGTCTCGGTCGTGTCGTTCACCGTGCTGCGCCTCTCGGCCGATCTCGCCCAGGCGCTGGCCGGTGAGGGCGCAAGTTCCGAGCAGGTCGAGCAGATCCGCATCAGCTATGGTCTGGATCGGCCGCTTGCGCTGCAATACCTCGACTGGCTCGGGAACATCATCCGCGGCGATCTGGGGGAATCGTACTACTTCAAGCAGCCGGTCTCGGCGCTGATCCTGGAACGCGTCCCGGTCACCTTCACCGTCGCGACGCTGGCGATCGGGCTGGCCCTGCTGCTGGCGATCCCGCTCGGCATCTGCGCGGCACTGAATCGAAACAGCTGGCTGGACCGGCTCTGCCTGACGACGGCGGTGGTCGGCCAGGCGGTACCGAGCTTCTGGCTCGCGCTGATGCTGATCTACATTTTCGGCCTGCACTGGCAGCTGCTGCCCTTGTCGGGAAGCGAGGAGTGGCAGGGCTTCATCCTGCCGATCATCGTGCTCGCCTATTATGCAATGCCGGCGATCATGCGCCTGACGCGGGCGGGGATGATCGAGGTGCTGCATGCGGACTACATCCGGACCGCGCGCGCCAAGGGGCTGAGCCTCAGGGCCATCGTCACAACCCATGCCCTGCGCAACGCGCTGATGCCGGTCGTGGCGCTCGCTGCGGTCCAGTTCGGCTTCCTGCTCGGGGGCTCGACGGTCGTCGAGACGGTCTTCGCGCTGCATGGCGTCGGCTATCTCAGCTGGGAATCGATCCAGCGAGCCGACTTCCCCGTCGTCCAGTCGATCGTGCTGATGTTCTCGATGATCTTCGTCGTCCTCACGCTGGCGTCGGACCTGTTGAATGCCGCAATCGATCCCCGGGTGCGCCTGCAATGACCGATATGTCTCTCTCCGGGCCGTCATCGGCCTCGGTGCTGGGCGCGCGCGCCAGGCGTTGGCTGCGCAACACCGGCGCGAGCGTCGGCGGCGCGATCGTCCTCCTCGCCGTTCTCTGCGCGGTCGCGGCGCCGCTCCTGGCCCCGTATGATCCTTATCTCCAGGACCTGCCGATGCGGCTGAAGCCGCCGGTCTGGGCAGCGGAAGGCAGTTGGGCCCATATGCTGGGGACCGACCAGCTCGGCCGCGATTATCTCAGCCGCCTGATCTACGGCAGCCGGATTTCATTGCTGATCGGCTTCGGCACCGTCCTGATCTCAGGCTCGATCGGTATCCTGCTGGGCATGCTGGCCGGCTTCTATGGCGGCCGCCTGGATCTGATGATCTCCTTCTTCATTACCGTGCGGCTCGCCATGCCGATCGTTCTGGTCGCGCTCGCCGTTGTCGGGCTGATCGGAAGCTCTCTGACCGTCGTGGTCGCTGTTCTCGGCCTGCTGCTATGGGATCGCTTCGCTGTGGTGACGCGGGCCACGGTCATGCAGTTGCGCGACAGCGAATATATTATCGCAGCGCGCTCCTATGGCGGTTCCGATGCCAGGATCATGCTGCGCCATGTGCTGCCGAACATCCTGGGTCCGATCCTGGTCGTGTTCACGCTCGAAATCGCCCACGCGATTCTGCTCGAGGCAGCGCTCTCGTTCCTGGGGCTCGGTGTTCAGCCGCCGCTTCCATCCTGGGGACTGATGATCGCGGAAGGGCGGAACTACGTCTTCTTCACGCCCTGGGTGATCACGATTCCCGGTGTCGCGCTCGTGGTCCTGGTGCTCGGCATCAACCTGCTAGGCGACGGGCTACGCGACCTGAGCTCGCCGAGAGACGCTGCCGACTAAACCCCAGACATGTCCAGCCCGGCAAGTTGCCGAGGATCTGATGCCTTCCGAGTGGCCGATGCCGCGCCACGAATGACCGAAGAAGAGGAACGCCGAAATGATTGAACATGCGATGACGGAATACAAGAAGCGGGTGAGCGAGGTTCGCGGCGGGTCGAAGGCCCGCCCGCGGGATCCCAACGAGCGTCGCGCACAGTTCGAGGCCTATGCCGACATCTTCAAGGAGCCGTATCCGGCGAGCATCACCGTCACCAACTGGTTCATCGCCGCGCCGGGGCGCGAGATTCCGATCCGGATCTACAGCCAGAAGACCGACGAGAAGCAGCCGACGATCGTTTACTTCCATGGCGGCGGCTATATGTCCGGCAGCCTCTACACCCACGATACGGTGGTTGCGAACCTGGCGGCCGGCACCGGCGCCCAGATCGTCGCCGTCCATTATCGCCGGGCTCCGGAGAACCCCTATCCGGCTGCGGTCGATGACGGCTTCTTCACGCTGCAATGGCTCGAAAAGTACGCCGATCGCTACAAGATCGACCTCGATCGCCTCGCGATCGCCGGTGACAGCGCGGGAGGCGGCCTGACCGCGGCCATCTCGATGATGTCGCGTGATCGCCAGGGGCCGAAGCTGGCGATGCAGGTTCTGCTGTATCCCGGCCCGATGAACACGAATATCGAGACCGACAGCTATGTCCGGATCAACCACGATCCGCAGTTCAACAAGAACGACCTCGAATTCTATCTGAAGGCCTATCTGTCGGATAAGCTCGACACCAAGGATCCTTATGCCGTGCCGCTGCAGGCCACGAACTACGCCGATCTGCCGCCGGCCTTCATCCATGTCGCCGAGCTCGACCCGCTTTACGACGAAGGCCTGCTCTACGGCGAGCGGATGAACGCGGATGGCGCGAAGGCCGAGGTCCGCGTGGCCAAGAACCTTGAGCACAGCTTTCTGCGTGCCGTCACGGTGTCGCCCGAGGCCCGGGAAGAAGCGGCCTATCTCTACGCCGCGATCAAGCGTGGCCTGAGGATCGGCTGAGCGATCTTTGGGGCGGGGCAAGGTTTCGACGCCGCCCGCCCCATTGCTCAATGCTGGACAGCACCTCGCGCCGCGGTCCACGGGTCGGCCCCAAATCCCGTGTCACCCCCGGATCTGGTCTTCAGCATGGCTGCGGATCTGAACTGAATGTCCGGTTTCTGGTGATGGTCAATGTCCGCTCCTGGCGCTTGCGCCTCTTACAATACCCGACCAGCCTCAGTCGGCGCGTCCCCGAGCCTCGACCATCCATAGCGCAACCAGTTTCTCGTTCTGGACCACGTGAAGGACGTCATGCAGGTTGATGGTGGGGTCGCAGTGCGGAACAGTGCACTCGACAACCGTGCCGATCGGCAACGCAGATTGTCCTTCCGACGCAAGGACGCGGCCGAATTCGTCGCCGCACCATTCGATCCGTCCGACCAATTCTCCGTTCAGGAAGACGCGCGGCGGCGGCCCGTCGAGCGCGAAGCTCTTGCTGCCGCCATCGGTAATGGCGAAGCCGAGGGAACTGTGCCCGATCACGGTGACGGCGATGCGCAGCGCCGGCTTGAACTCCGGGCCGCCTCGGCCATGCATGTCGACGCTGCTATAGGCTTCATCCATGAAGACATAGGAGCCGGCCTGAATCTCGGTCAGTAAATGATCCTCGCCGTCGAGGAGGTGGCTTCCAGTCCCGCCTCCCGAGACGATCTCTGGTGCCAGGCGGGCCTCCCGCAGAGCCTTGATCATCGACGCCAGCAACCTGCCCATCTCTTGATTGGCGGCGCGACGCGCGATGAAGTCGTCGATATGCTGGACACGGCCTTGATAGGCCTGGACACCGCGATAGCGCAGCCCGTGCAGCCCAGAAACGAGCCTCGCCAGTTCGACAGCCTCAACCGGCGTCGCGACGCCGCTGCGCTTCAGCCCGACATCGAGATCGACCAGCACATCGAAGGCGGTGCCGTGCCGCTGTGCTGCCTCCGCATAGGCGGTGGCGAGATCGGCTCGGTCGACGACGACGCCGATACGCCCGCCCGCGGCGGCTGCGCGCGCCAACGCCTCGATCTTCGCAGGGCTGGCGATCGGGGCGCTGAGCAGGAGATCACGCACGCCGCCCTCGAACAGCGCAAGCAACTCGCCTGGCTTGGCGCAGCAATTGCCGAGCGCACCTGCTGCCATCTGCCTGCGCGTGATCTCGGCGCATTTGTGCGATTTCGCATGCGGTCTCAGGCTCAATCCGGCCTTCCGGCAGGTCTGGGCCATCAACGCAATATTGTGCTCGAACAGATCGAGATCGAGTACGGCGGCCGGCGTCTCCAGCCGCGCGCGGCTGCCCTCCTCGCCGACGAGTTTCTTGTTGAGTGCAGCCGCGCCGAACAAGGTCCTGCTCATGTCCTCGTCTCCACAAGCGCAGCGCGGCGGTGAACCGTGGCGTCGTGATCGATGCTCACGCCGTCGGCGGCAAAGACCACGCCGTAATCGCGCACAGCGCCCTCGGACGTGACCTTGCCCTCGCGCAGGTCGTCCTCAACGCGGATGGGATCGCGGCGCAACGCATCGCCAGAACCGCCGCCACCAGCGCCGATCAGGCGGAAGACATCGCCGGCTCGCGCCGTGAAGCTCTCCATCGGCATGGTGGGCAGGCCCTGCTCCGTGCCATCCGCGCGGATCAGGACATGGGCCGAGGGCGCGCCAGGGCGGCCCCCCTCGAAACCGAAGGGCGGATGGTCGCGCCGGTCGCCACGCAGCACGAAGCGGACCGGTGCGAGGAAGCGGAACTCGCGGATGAAGGAGAGCCCGCCGCGGAACTCGCCGGGCCCACCCGTATCCGGCACGAGACCATAGCGCAGTACCTCGACCGGCATGTCGGCCTCGATCATCTCGACCGGCTGGTTGGAGAGATTGGCGGCGGGGTTGGAGATGCCCTCGATGCCGTCCTTGCCGGCGCGTGCGCCCCAGGTGCCGACCACCATCTCGTTGAGCACGAAGGGCCGGCCCTCATGCGTGCCGCCGGCGGCGAGCAGATAGGGCCCGCCCTCTGAACCGCCGATGGCGCGCTCCGGCACGATTTGCGCCAGTGCCTGCATGATCGCATCGAAGACGCGATAGCCGACGACGCCGCGCGCCCCGCAGGCAGCCGGATAGCGCGGATTGACAAGGCAGCCCTCCGGCGCCCTGACCGTGATCGGCCTGAGATAGCCCTCGCAATTCGGGATGTCCTGCTGCGACAGACAGCGTATGGCGCAGAAGGAGGCCGATTCCGGCAGCGAGATCGGGCAGTTGATCGAGGCGGCGACCTGGTCGGCGGTGCCGGAGAAATCGATGTCGATCGTGTCGTCGGCGACCGTGACGGTCGCGACGATCGGCAGCGGCTCAGGATTCTCGCCGACGCCGTCGATGTAATCGGTCGCGCGGTAGACGCCGTTCGGCAGGGCGCGGATGACCTCGCGCATCATCGCCTCGGCATGGTCGTGCAGCGCGTCGATATAGGTGTCGAGAATCCCGGCCCCATACCGGGCGACGAGCGTCTTCAACCCTTCCTCGGCTACATTGCAGGCGGCGATCTGGGCGCGGATGTCGCCGAGCACCTCGACGGGCGAGCGCGTGTTCGCCTCGAGGATGCGGAACACCGCTTCGACCGGTTCGCCTGCGTCGTAGAGCCTGAGCAACGGGATGCGCAAACCTTCCTGCTGGATCTCCGTCGCGTAGATCGCGACGCTGCCGGGCACGATGCCGCCGAGATCGGTGTGATGCGCCACCGTCGCGGCAAAGCCCGAAAGCCGGCCGCCGACGAAGATCGGCTTCAGGATGTAGATATCCGGCAGATGCTGGCCACCCGAACCATAGGGATCGTTGGCGATCAGGATGTCGCCTGGTTTCAGGCCGTCGCCATAGCGCTCGCGGACGAAGCCCATGATCCGCGGGAAGGAGCAGAGCTGGATCGGCAAGGTCAGGCCCTGCGCGATCACCCGGCCCTGTGCATCGCAGAGCGCGGTGGAATAATCCATGATGTCGCGCACGACGGGCGAGTAGGCAGAGCGCATCACGATCAGCGCCATCTCGTCGGCGGTCGAGGCCAGCGCGTTGCGGATGACTTCGAGGGTGATCGGGTCGATCTCGCGCATGCTCATGCAGCCTCCAGAGCGATGTCGATATTGCCGGCCTCGTCGAGCCTGGCGCTCTGGCCGGGTCCGACCACGCAGGTGCAGTCGTATTCCTCGATGACGAAGGGTCCGCGCCGCGCCGTGCCGTCGAGATCGGCCCGGCCGATCACAGCGATGGCCGCAGCCGGCGCGCCTGCAGCGAAGGAGACCGGCCGGTCGGTCCGGCGCATCGGCGCTTCCCCGGCGAATTGCTGGGGCGGGGCGACCAGCGGCAGGCGCGCCGTCAGGCGGGCATTGACGAGATGGACCGCGTCCTTCTGCGAGCGATGGCCGTATGTGCGCTCGTGCTCGCGGTGGAACAGCTCGCTGAGCTCGGCGATGTCGAAGCGTCTCGCCGGAACAGTCAGTTCATAGGCCTGGCCGACATAGCGCAGGTCGGCGGCATAGCGGAATTCGGCCTGCCCGAGATCGTAGCCTTCGAGCGCCAAGATACGGCGGGCATCGGCGCCGAGCGCGGCGAAGAGCTGCTCCAGCCCGGCATCGTCGAGCTCGCCCGCCCGCCGTCGCGAGGGCCGCACGAACTCCTGCTCGACATCGGAGCGCAGCAGGCCGAGCGCGCTGAAGACACCGGCGGCGCGCGGGACGATGACGCGGCGGATGCCGAGCGCGCGCGCGACCTCGGCCGCGACCACCGGGCCATTGCCGCCGAAGGCGACCAAAGTCGCCTGGCGCGGATCACGGCCCCGATAGGTCGAGACCGCCTTGACCGCCCGCGTCATGGTGGTGACCGCCAGCGTCAGCACGCCACGGGCCGTCTGCTGGAGGTCGAGGCCGAGCGGGCGCGCGACCTGGTCGTCGAGCGCTGCGCGGCCCGCATCGGCCTGGAGCGGGAAGCTGCCGCCGGCGAGCGCGACGTCGTTGATGTAGCCCAGCGTGAGGAAAGCGTCGGTCAGCGTCGCCTGTCGGCCGCCCAGCCCATAGCAGACCGGTCCCGGATAGGCGCCGGCGCTCTGCGGGCCGACCGAGACCTGGTTCATCCGGTCGATCGCGACGATGCTGCCGCCACCGGCGCCGATCTCGGAGACGTCGATGAAAGGCATCTTGATAGGGTAGCCGCCGCCCTTGACCAGCTTGCTCGACAGGTTGATGCCGGCGCCGACCTCGTATTCGGTGGTGCGGGCCGGCTCGCCATGCTCGATCAGCGCCGCCTTGGCGGTGGTGCCGCCCATGTCGAAGGAGATGACGCTGGGCTCGTCGCTTCCGGAAACCAGCCGCGCGCAGGCGATGACGCCGGCTGCCGGGCCGGATTCGACCAGCGAGGCCGCGCGCTTCACCGCCGAACCCAGCCGCATGATGCCGCCGCCGGAATGCATCATCTCGACCTGACAGGTGACGCCGATGGAGGCGAGCCGCGCCGTCAGCGCGCTGGCGTAATTGCGCACGACCGGGCCGATATAGGCGTTCACCACCACGGTCGAGGTGCGCTCGTATTCGCGGATCTCCGGCAGGATCTCCGAGCCGCGGCAGATATAGACGCCCTCGCCTAGCTCGGCGCGCAGGATGCCCTCGGCCTCGATCTCGTGTTGCGGGTTGGCATAGGCGTGGAGGAAGCTGATCGCGACAGCCTCGACGCCTTCCTCGCGGAAGCGCTGCGCCGCTGCGACGACATCCTCCCGCGAGAGCGGCACGCGCACCGCGCCATCGGGACCGAGACGCTCGCTGACCTCGAGACGCAGGCGTCGCGCTGCCAGCGGCTTCGGCTTGTCGTATTGCAGGTCGTAGAGCACAGGGATGCGCAGGCGGCGCATCTCGAGCACGTCGCGGAAGCCGGCCGTGGTGAGGAGCCCGGTGCGAGCGCCCTTGTATTCGAGGATGGCGTTGGTCGCGACCGTGGTGGCATGAACGATGCCGGTGATGCGGTCGGGCGTGGTCTGGTAATCCTCGACCAGCGCCTTCAACGCCTGAGCGATGCCGCGGCTGTAATCATCCGGGGTCGAGGGCACCTTGCGGGTCTCGATCAGCCCGTCGTCGCGCGCGACGACGACATCGGTGAAGGTGCCGCCGATGTCGATACCGATCCGGTAGCTATGCTGCGCCATGGATGTCTTCCCGGGTTTCTGGGGTCGCCACATCGGCACGCACGGGCAACGGCGTGCGTCGGCCGGCGAGGCCTTTGGGCACGGCGGCGATCAAGGCTTGGGTGTAAGGGTGCTGCGGCCGGTCGAGCACGTCGAGGCAAGGGCCCTGCTCGACGATCGCGCCCTTTTGCATCACGACGATACGGCTGCACAGCGTGCGCACCAGCGCGAGATCATGGCTGATGAAGAGCAGCGTCAGCCCGAGTTCGCGGGTCAGGCGAGAGAGAAGATTGATCACCTGCGCCTGCAAGGAGACGTCGAGCGCCGAGACCGGCTCGTCGGCGATCAAAACCTCCGGCTTCATCGCCAGCGCCCGCGCCAGGCCGATGCGCTGGCGCTGCCCGCCGGAGAGTTCATGCGGCAGGCGCGGCCCGATCTCGCGGCCGAGCCCGACCAGCGTCAGCAGGTCGACGATCTCGCTCTCTCGTTGCGGCTTGGGCACGCCGTGCAATGCCAGCGTCTCGCCGAGGCAGCGGGCAACGCTCTTGCGCGGGTTCAGCGCGCTGCTCGAATCCTGGAAGACCATCTGGACACGCCGGCGCCATGGCCCGGCATGGTCGCGCATCAACTCCGTCATCGACTGACCGTCGAGCAGGACCTCGCCCGAAGTCGGCTGCGCCAGCCCGACTGCGAGGCCCGCCAAGGTCGATTTGCCCGAGCCGCTTTCGCCGACGATGCCGACGACATCGCCGCGCATGACATCGAGGCTGACATCGTGGAGCGCGACGAGCCGATTGTCGCGCCTGCGCAGACGATCGAGCAGCCCGCCCTGCGAGAAGGATTTCGAGACGCCGCGCAACGAGAGGACCGGGCCGGTCATCGCGGCCTCCAGCAGGCAGTGCGGTGCCCGGCCTCAGTGACCAGCGCCGGCATCTGGCTGGCGCAGGGCTCGGCGGCATCGGGGCAACGCGGCGAGAACGGGCAGCCGGCCGGTAGGCGCCCGAGCCGCGGCGGCGCGCCTTCGATCGCCGTCAACGGGCCGACCGGGCCGGACAGGCTCGGCACACAGGCCTTGAGCAGGCTGGTATAGGGATGGCGCGGAGCGCGCTCGATCGCCTCGACCGGCCCATCCTCCACGACCTTGCCGCCATACATCACCACGACGCGGTCGACGATCTCGGCGACGAGCTGGAGGTTGTGCGAGATGAAGACGACGGCGAGGCCGAGCTCGCGGCGCAGTTCCGCGATCAGGTCAACGATCTGGGCCTGGACGGTGACGTCGAGGGCCGTGGTCGGCTCGTCGGCGATCAGGAGGCGCGGCCGGCAGGCGATCGCCATGGCGATCAGCGCGCGCTGGCGCATCCCGCCGGAGAATTCGTGCGGATAGGAGGCAAGGCGCCGGCCCGCATCGCGGATGCCGACGCGCTCCAGCGCTTCCGCCGCGATATGCCTGGCTTCGGCTGACGATACGTCATGATGCGCGCGCACCACATCGGTGATCTGGCGGCCGATAGTCAGCGCCGGATTGAGCGAACTCTGCGGGTCCTGGAAGACCATGGCGATGTCGCGTCCGCGCAGCGCCCGCATGCGCTTCTCGTCAGCGGCGAGCAGGTCCTCGCCATCGAAGACCACCCGGCCGCCGGTGACGCGCGCAGGCGCGCCGAGCAGGCGCATCACCGCCAACATGCTGAGGCTCTTGCCCGAGCCGGATTCGCCGACGATGCCGACGGCTTCACCGGGCGCGACGCAAAAGTCGACGCCGCGCACGGCCTCGACCACACCGCCATCGGCGGAGCGGAAGCCGACGCGCAGGCCCTCGACGCTGAGCAGGGCCGGGCTCATGCGACCAGCGTCCTGGCTTCGCTGCGCGGGTCGAACAGGTCGCGTACCGCATCGCCCAGCAAGTTGAAGCCGATCACGGTCAGCGAGATGGCAAGCCCCGGAAACACGGGCAGCCACCACTCGCCAGAGTAGATCGCGCTGCGGGCATCCGAGAGCATGGTGCCCCAGCTCGGCTGTGGCGGCTGCACGCCGAGGCCGACGAAGCTGATCGAGGCCTCGATGACGATGCCGATCGCGACCAGCAGCGTGCCTTGCACGATGATCGGCGAGAGGCAGTTCGGCAGCACGTCGCCAATGACGATCTGCCAGTGCGAGGCGCCCTGCAGGAAGCGGGCGCGGACATAGTCGGCCCCGGCGATGCGCTTGGCCACCGCGTAGGTGACGCGCGCGAAGACCGGAGAGAACAGGCAGCCCACGAGCGCGACGATCTTGACCTCGTTCGGCAGGAGAAACGGGCCGAGCGGCATCGGCCCGACGCCGAGGATGCCGACGATGGCGATCGCCCAGACCAGCAGCGGGATTGAGGCGACGCCGTCGACGATGCGCATCACGATCTGCTCGCCGAGGCCGCCCTTGTAGGCGGCGAAAACCCCGGCGGAGACGCCGATCAGTCCGCCGATCAGCACGGCACCGATCCCGACAAAGAGAGAGGCGCGTGCGCCGAACAGGATGCGGCTGAGGATATCGCGCCCGCCTTGGTCGGTGCCGAGCCAGTGCCTCATGTCGGGCGCGGCCAGCCTGTCCTCGATATTGAGCGCGAGCGGGTCGTAAGGCGCGATCAGCGGTGCGAAAATCGCGGCGAGCACGATCAGCCCGACGATCCCGGCGCCGAGCCAGCCGCTCCAGTCGAGGCCATGCAGGGCTTTGCGCAGGCTGCTCATGCCGTCGCCCTCTGGCGCGGATCGAGCACTCGGTTGATCAGGTCGGCGCCGAGATTGGCGAAGACGAAGATCGCGGTGAACAGGAAGACGATGCCCTGCAGCAGCAGGAAGTCGCGCTGCGAGATCGCGTTCAGCAGCGCACGCGACAGGCCGGGAATGTTGAAGACCTGCTCGATGATCAGCGCCCAGCCGAACATGTAGCCAAAGGACAGCGCCGCGAGGTTAACCACCGGCGGCAGCGCGTTGACCAGCGCGTAGAACACGACCTGCCGGGAGGAGAGGCCCATGGCCCGGGCGGTGCGGACATAATCGCCGCGCAAGGTCTCCTGCAGGCTCGCCTGCGTCATCCGCGCCAGCACGGCAATGTAGTAGACCGCAAGCGAGAGCGAGGGCATCAGGATACTCTGCAGATGCAGCGACAGGCCGGCCGAAAGCGGGACATAGCCGCCCGGCGGCAGCAGGCGCAGATCGACCGCGAGGAAGCGGATCAGCACGATGCCGAGCCAGAAGGCCGGGATCGACAGGCCCAGCACCGAGGCGAAGCGGCTCACCCGGTCGAAGGCTCCGCCCGGCTTGAGCGCGGCGAGCACGCCGATGCCGATGCCGAAGACGAGCGCGATCAGAAAGGCGAAGAGCACGATCGCCAGCGTCACCGGCAATGCATCGACGATCTCGTTCGCGACATCGCGGCCGGTGACGAAGGACTTGCCGAAATCCCCATGCGCGACATCCCCGAGCCAGGCGACATATTGCGCCAGGAAGGGGCGATCGAGGCCGTGTGCCTGCTCGAACTGCACGATCTGCTCGGCGGTCGCATCGGCCCCGAGCACGATCCGGGCCGGGGAGCCCGGACCGGAGCGCGTCAGCGCGAACAGCGCGAGGCCGACGAAGAGCAGCGTGCCGATCGAGGAGACGATGCGGCCTGCGACGAGGCGGAGCATGAGCGATCAGGCCCTCAGAGCTTCACTTCGCCGACGCTCATCGTCAGCGCCTGGTTCACCTTGAAGTTCTGCACGCCCTGGCGCCAGAGATTGGAGGCATGCACGAAGCCGAGCACGCCGATCGGCGCATCGCGGGCCAGGATCATCTGCATCTTGCCGTAAATGTCCTTGAGCTTGGCCTGATCGCTTTCGGCGAAGGCAGCCGACATCAATGCGTTGAGCTCGGCATTGTCGTAGCCGGTGCTTTTCGACAGGAACTGCCCGGGCATCACGGTATTGGCGATCGTATAGGTCGGCTCGCCCGGCGACATGTAGACCTGCATCGCCATCTGATGCTCGCCCCGGGCGATCTGCTGGATCAGCACCGAGAACTCGTAGACCTTGAGGTTGAGCTTGATGCCGATCTTGGCGAGCTGCGCCTGCAGGAAGATCGCCGCGTCCTTGGTGTCGAGCAGATAGGGCTCTGCCTGGATGCTGATGTCGATCTCGGCGCCGTTGGGATATTTCGACTTGGCCAGGAACTGCTTCGCTCTCTCCAGGTCGAAAGCGATTTCCTTGTCGGCCTCGGGATTGTACCACCAGCCCCGCGGTGGCGCGAGCCCGCCGGTCGGGTCGAGCAGGCCGTAATAGACCTTGTCGGCTATGGTCTTGCGATCCGTGGCGCAGGCCAGCGCCTTGCGGAAATTCACATCGTCGAACGGCGCCTTGAGATTGTTGGTGAACATCAGCAGCGAGCCGCCCAGCGTCGGCCGCGAGGCGCCGGTCACGTTCGGCATGGTCTTCAGGCGATTGAACTCGCGCGGCGGCGGGGCGCTGATGATGTCGACCTGCCCGGTCAGCAGATAGGCGACACGCGTCGCATCCTCGGGGATCATCTTGACGACGAGCCGGTCCCAGGCCGGCAGGCCCTTGCGCCAGTAGTTCGGATTCTTCCTGAAGCTGATATAATCGTTCGGCTTCCACTCCTCGAAGACGCCGAACCCGGTCCCAACGCCGGCGGGCCTCTGCTTGAAGTACTCGTCGCCATGCTCCTTGCGCGAGCCGGCGGGGAAGATGCCCATGTACTTGGTGAGGAAATAGACCCACTGCCCGTAGGGCTCGGCGAGCTCGACCTGGACCTTGAGCGGATCGAGCACGCTCACCTTCGCGATCTTGGCGAAGATGGGCCGGCGGAGCGCTTTGTTGGCGGGATCGAGGAGGTAGTCGAAGGAGTATTTCACGTCCTCCGCCGTCATCTTCTTGCCGTTGTGGAAGGTGACGTCGTCGCGCAGCTCGAAAGTATACGTCTTCTGGTCGGCCGATACGGTCGGCAGGGCCTTGGCGAGCTGCGGCTTCAGCACGCCGTCGACATCGTATTCGACCAGGTTCTCGAACACGGTCTGGCCGAGCACCATGGCATCGTGATTGAGCTGATTTATCGGATCGATGGTGATTGGATTGCTCGGCAGGACGATGGTCAGCGTCTTGCCGTTATTGGGCTGGGCGTGAAGCAGGCTTGCGGGCAAGAGGCTGCCCAAGGCTCCGCCTGCTGCAGTTGCGAGAAAAGCACGGCGATTTGTCGGCACGGTCAGCATCGAACTTCCCCTGTTTTATTGGCAATGCCTTGGCGGCGCCGGAAGCCGGCGCCGCGCCGAACGAGAGAAAACTAGATCGCTGCGGCGGCGATTAAAAATAGGAAGTGCTTGCTGCTTGATTGTCTTTCGCTATCGTCTTGAACGATGCGCTATACCTTCGGCCAGGCGGAAGCGTTCTACTGGGTGGCCCGGCTCGGCGGTTTCCGCGCCGCGGCCCAGCACCTCAACCTGTCGCAGCCGACGGTCAGCCTGCGCATCAAGGAGCTGGAGCGCATCCTCGGCGGAGAGCTCTTCGACCGCTCGCTCTACCGTCCGGCGCCGACAACGCTTGGCAATGCGATCTATGCCGATATCGAGCGCATGCTTGCCCATGCCGAGCAGGTGCAGCGTCACAGCAAGGACGGCCTGCACGGCAGGAGTCTCCTGCGGATCGGCGCCGCCGATTCCTTCGCAGCCGCGATCCTGCCCGATCTGCTTGCCCAGCTGGCGCGCCGCCATGCCGAATTGCAGGTCGACGTCACCGTCGACTTCAGCACCAAGCTCGAACAGCTCCTGCTCGACCGCTCGATCGACATCGCCTTCCTCTCGCAGCCGCGCGCGCATGAGGGGGTCACCATCGTCCCGCTCTGGCTGATCGATCTGGTCTGGGTAATCGGCGAGGGCCTTCCCTTCAGCGGCAATATCGCGACGCCCGAGAACCTGGTCGACTTGCCGATCTTTACCAACAGCTCGCCATCGGGCCTGTTCACGACCATCCAAATGTGGTTCGGCGCGCAGGGGCTGAAGCCGCGTCGGCTGAATACGTGCAATCCGCTGACGGTGATAGCTCGCCTCGCGAGCGCCGGCACCGGCGCGGCGATGATCCCGCGCGAGATGATCCATCTCTCGGGAGAGAAACTGGCATTACGCGTGCTGGAAGCGCGCCCGGCGATCCCATCGCACAATCTATGCGCGATGTGGTGGAACAACGAATCTGCCGATGAATGCAGTTACCTCGTTAACCTCGCTGCCGATATCGCGAAGATCGGACGGTAACGAGTCTCGGTATATAAGTGTCCGCTTCCTGGCAGAACTTGAATGTCAGCTTGTGGCGCGCCCCTACCCTTGTCGACGCGTGGCCAAACGCTCGGCCTCATCGAGGGTATGATGGGTCCCGAGATTATAAAACGATGCCAACCAGCGATGCGTAGCCTCGACGAGAAGAGGGTTGTCGCCCAACTCGCCGAACAACGACCGCTCAGAAAGAAGCGGCCGAGGATCGCAGCCCCCCTCGATCGCTCTCTCACGCAGAATCTCAGCAATGGGATGCGAAACCTGGATAGGCTTCCCCTGCTCATCCGTTCCGCGAACACGACGCAGCCAAGCCGCGAGAGCCAATGCGAGGAACGTCACATCGCCGCCGGACTGCAATCTGTCGCGGATCGGATCGACGAGGTAGTTCAAGGGCGCGTCGGTATTGACGCGCTGCACGGTGTCCCGAATGGCCGGATTGGCGAAGCGTTCGATGAGCCGCGCCTTGTAGGCCGCCAGATCGACGCCCGGAATGTCCGGCAATGTCGGTCCTGTTTCGCGCTCCATCAAGGCCATCATGACCGCGCGGATTCGCGAATCGGCGAGGGATTCATCGATCGTGACGTATCCAGCGAGCTGACCCAGGCCGGAAACAGCGAGATGGCTGGCGTTGAGCAATCGCAGCTTCATGAACTCGTACGGCGCGACGTCCGGCACGAACTGGGCTCCGACCTGCTCCCAGGCCGGGCGACCTGCTGGAAAGCGGTCCTCGATCACCCACTGGCTGAAGGTTTCGGATATGACGGGCCAGCGATCCGCGAGACCGTGCCGGGTGGCGAGTTCATCGATATCCGCCTGCGCCGTGACAGGCGTAATGCGATCGACCATCGTCGAGGGAAAGGCGACCTCGCGTTCGATCCACGCCGCAAGTGCATCCTCTCTCAAGCCGGCCAATGCCAGGACAGCCCTGCGGAGAACCTCCCCGTTGTGCTGGATGTTGTCGCAGGTCAGCAGCGTCGGAGGTGCCGTTCCGGCATGTTTCCGCCGACGAAGCGTCTCGACGATCAGGCCGATCGCGCTGCGGGGATTGCCGGGACTTTGGAGGTCGGCGCGAATCAGCGCGTGATCGGGATCGAGCTGCTTCGTCGCCGGGTTCAGGCAATAGCCGTTTTCCGTGACCGTGAGGCTGATGATCCTGATCGCCGGGTCGTCGAGCTTCGCCAGCAGCGCTTCACTTGACTGCGTGGCATCGACAAGGCCGACAAGCGAAGCGATGACCCGAGCGCGCTCCTGAGCCCCCTCCCGCTCGACGAGGGTGTAGAGCGCGTCCTGCGGAGCCAGGCTTTCTCCCATGCGCCGATCATTGGGCACCAGCAGGCAGCCGAGGATTCCCCAGTCGAGCGCTTGGGGATCCTCCTCCATCAATTCCTGCGTGTATCGCGCCATATGAGCGCGATGAAAGCCGCCCAGACCGATATGAGCGATGCCTGCCTTGACCTGCGCCGGGTCGAATCGAGGACGTTCCACGGAGGGCGGTAAGACCGGCAGGTTACGACGGTTCAGCGCGATGGGGGGCATGGCAGTCTCATTCTCGCGAACGGGTGGCCTCTAGCGGACGACGCCTGCGCGGACGGCGTCTGCGTTGGCCGGATTTGGCGGCATCTCGGCCAGCCGCGGAGGGTCGGCTCCGCGGCGAGAGCAGGTTATCGCGGCGGCGGTCACGGCGAAGGCCAGGACCTCTGACACATGCGCGTCGTCCAGCGCGGCCACGCCTTCGCGTGACAGGAGGCCGTACTGATCCAGCCGCGCGAGCAGGGCGGCGTGGAAGCTGTCGCCCGCACCCACCGTATCCACGGTCTCGACCGGCCGACCGGTTTCGACGATGGGGTCCCGCCCCGGGCGCCAGGCAACCGCACCTTTTGCACCATGGGTGATGACGCAAAGCGCGGCACCGGCGGCAAACCAGTTGGCCGTCACCTCGCGATGGGACATGCCGGGAAACGCGATGCCGAGATCCTCGTCGCTTGCCTTGATGATGCAGGCATTGGGGAGGAACTCGGCGAACTGCCGGCGCCAGCGCGCAAGGTCAGGGATCACCGTCGGTCGCAGGTTGGGGTCGATGGAGATCAGCCGTTTGCCCGCCTCGCGCCGGGCGAGCGCAAGATGCGCGCTCGCGACGGGCTCGACCGCCAGCGTGAAGGAGCCCATGACGATGGCGCGCGTATCCTTGTCGAGCTCCTTCGGCAGGTCGGCGACGTCGATGCTGCGATCCGCCTTGTCTTCACCATGGAACGCGTAGGCGGGTTGCCCGTCCGTGTTCTTCCCGACGACGCTGATGGTGGTCAAGCGCGCGCTTTCGACGGCGTGCGCGACGCCGACCCCCTCAGCGACGAGGCGTGAACGGATGGCGGCGCCGAATATGTCGGAGGACAACCCGCCGAAGAAGGATGTCGTCACGCCGAGCCTGGCAAGGCCGATGGCCACATTGTAGGGCGAGCCGCCGAGGACCGGCTGCGCTCGCATGGTTCCGTCGTCGATGCTCACGAACAGGTCGATGATCGCTTCGCCGCACACCAGAATGCTCATGAAGCGGCGCCTTCCGCTCGGGCGTTTGCGGCAGCGTCGATCATGGCAGCGAATCCAGCACGAACTGGGCCGTCTTCGCATCGGTCACGAGCGTGGTCGCGGCCTTGGCGCGAACGCAGGCCAGGACCGCGTCGGCGCGCGCATATCCGCCGACGGCCACGCGGTCTGGAACGACGATGAAATCTTCGTAGGAGATCGTCAGACAGCGCTCGGACAGGGAGCGGCAGATGCGTCGCCCGTCCGCGTCAAAGATGTGTCCCAGAATCTCGGCCGTCGCGCCGGCTTCGGCCGCTTCGGCGCGCGCGGTCTCGTCGAGACTCTCGAAGACCCCCGAGCCGTCCGGTTTCCAGGCCCCGACTGAGAACAGCACGCGTGTCAGCTTCTCGAACTGCGCGATGCTGTCGGCGATACCGATCTGCTCGCGCAGGGATGCGACCAGAGCCGCGTCGGCGAGCAGCAGTGGGGCATAGATCGGAAAGGTCTGGCCGCGGAAGCGCATGGCCATCGCACGGATCATCTCGGCCGGGTTGTGCTCGAAATAGGTGGCACGGCTGACACCCGACAATTGAACGATCGAGCGGCCGGGCAGTTCGCCGATCCGATCGAGAATGCGGCTGGTCGTCCGCCCCGCGACAAGGCCCACGACGTCCTCCGACGCTCCCGCCTCGACAAGGTAGGAAGCGGCGGCGGCGGCGAGTATCGCAAGCTCGGACGCCGGATCGGTGGCGGGAAGCACGATCGCGCGCCGCAAGCCCGCCTTGTGCATCAGCGCCGACGACAGGGTAAAGTCCACGTCGGCCGGCGGGCGGATATCGATGCGGACGAGCCCGGCGCTGCGCGCCTGTTCCAGCAGGCGGGATACGGCGAAGCGGCTGATCCCCAGGCGCTTGGCGATCGCCACCTTCGGCTCCTCGTCGATGTAGAAGCTGCGGGCGACTTCCAGAAGCTGGATAGTGCGGGCCGCGGATCGAGCCCCCCGCGCCCGCGGGACGCTCTCGTCTCCGATCGGCTTCTCGCTCATGACCGTCCCCGTTCCAGCATCGCGTGGCTCCCAGCTACGTCCATCGACCCTCGTTACACGATCATGTTGCGAGGCAGGAGCCACGCGATTGCGGATACCGTCTCTTCAGCCAGCTAAATTGACCGCCCTGCTCATATGTGCATACATGCGCTCAAATGGGCAAACAAGCCTTAACGCGGGAGAGAAACATGGCTTTGTCACGTCGCGAGATTCTTCTGTCCGGTGTCGTGTTCGGCATGACCGGTGTGGCGTTCGAGAGCGCTCAAGCGGCCGAATTCGCGGCCTGGGAAGCCGGGCTGAAGGGCAAGCCTGCTCGCGAGATCCGCATCCTCGCGATCTCGCATCCCGCCTCGGACGCCATGAAGGCGCTGACGCCGGAATTCGAGGCTGCGACCGGGATCAAGGTAACGTGGGAGGTCGTCGGCAGCGGCGAGATCATGTCCAAGCAGCTGCTGGCCCAGACCGCGCGCGACACCTCCTATGACGTCTATATGGTGCGCGGCACGGCGCTCGCCGAATACGAGGCCAAGCGGATGCTGGCGGATCTAGGCGACCTGCTCAAGGACAAGGACGCGACACCGGACGACTACGATTTCGAGGATATTCATATCGCCTACCGGCAGGGCATCGGTACCGCGAAGGGCAAGACGCTCGGTATTCCCGTCGCCGGCGAGACGTTCTTCCTGTCCTATCGCAAGGACCTGTTCGAGAAATACGGCCGCAAGGCGCCCGACACGATGGACGAGCTGCTGGAAACGGCCCGCTTCTTCCAGAACAAGGAGCCGGGGCTCTATGGCATCTCGATGCGCGCCGAGACGGGGCGGACCCTCGCGTTGAGCTGGGAACTGTTCACGCCGGCCTTCGGGGCGAACGTCATCGATCAGAAGACCTGGGACGTCGCCGTCGACAGTCCCGAGACGCAGCAGTCGCTGGAATATCTTCTCGCCCTGCTCTCGAATGCACCGCCGGATATCGAAACCTATAGCTGGGACGCAGCCGTCTCCGCCTTCGCCTCCGGCAAGACGGCCATGTGGTTCGATGCCACCTCGTTGCAGCCCTGGCTCACCGACACGACGAAATCGAAGATCGTCGGCAAGGTCGGTTATGTCGCGCCGCCTTCCGGACCGAAGGGTCGCTTCGGACCGGTCGGCGGCTGGAGCCTTGGCCTTCCCGCGAACAGCCGCAACAAGGAGGCAGGCTGGGCCTTCATCGCCTGGATGACGTCGAAGCAGAAGGCGAAGGAGGTCGTTGCGAAGGGCGGCGTCCCCTCGCGTCTTTCGACCCTGACCAGCCCGGAATTCACGGCGCAGGACCCGGTGCTTGCCAAGGCGATCAAGGACAGCCTCGACGCCGCCGGCAACCTTCTCTCGATCGGGCGAAACTGGGTTCCACAGACAGCCGAGGCCAACAAGATCCAGCAGACCGCCGGCTTCTATGCGGGACAGGCGCTGCTGAAGAAGATGTCGCCGAAGGAGGCCCTGGCCGCTGCGAAGCCGGAACTGGAGCAGATCTCCGCCCGCATCAAGAAAAGCATCTGATCGTCGCAGGATGACGATGCATCGGCTCACGACATGATGAAGCGCCTGACGCCCTGGCTATGGGTGGGGCCTTCGGCTCTGCCCTTGCTGCTGCTGAGCGCCGTGCCGATCGCGCTGCTCGGCTATATCAGCCTGACCTCCTTTGAGATCGGCTACACCTGGTCGGATCGCGAGTTCGTCGGGCTCGACAACTACCGGCGCCTGCTGTCCGGCCGGGAGGTCGAGTTCTGGCCCGCCGTCAGGCTCAGCCTGATCGTCACCGTGATCAGCGTCGTGGCCAAGACCTTGCTGGGGCTGGGCGTGGCGACGCTGCTCAGCAAGAAACTACGTTTCTCATACGTCGCGACGACGCTGATCATCCTGCCCATGGCGGTGAACCCAGCCATCGCCGGGCTGATGTGGAAGCTGATGCTCAGCTACGATTTCGGCATCGTGAATGCCGCGGCCGAAGGCGCGTTCGGTGTGAAGATCGTCTGGCTCGGCCAGAGCTATGCCTTGTTCTCGGTTCTGCTCGTCGTGGTCTGGATGCATTTCCCGCTCTCGGCGCTGATGATCCTCGCGGGCTTCCGCAACATCGCGCCCGAACCGCTCGAAGCCGCACGCCTCGATGGCTGCAGCGACCGGCAGGTGTTCTGGCTGATCGTCGTCCCGCAGCTGCGTCCCGTGATCCTCAGCAGCAGCATCTTCCAGGCGATCCTGGCTTTCCAGGCTTTCGGGCCGATCTTCACGCTGACCGATGGCGGCCCAGGCAACGCCACGACGATCCTGCCGCTCTACGTTTACAAGACGGCGTTCACGCTGGGTTCGGTCGGGCTTGCTGCAGCGGCCGCAGTCATCCTGGTCCTGATCATCACGGCGCTGTCCGGGCTGATGGTCGCGACGGGCCGCAAGGGACAGGCGACATGACGCAGGCCCGCCCCCGCGACTATCTCTGGCTTGGCCTGGCCTGCGCCTTCGCCGCCTTTCCGGTCTTCTACATGGTGGTGACTTCGCTGAAGACGCGAGCACTGCTCTACGAGCCGGCGCGCTTCGTCTTCAGCCCTACCCTCGACAACTACCGGGCCGCGATCGTCAGCCACGGTCTCTACAAGTACATCGTCGACAGCCTGATCGTGTCGCTGTCGAATGTGGTGCTCTGCCTGACATTGGGGACGGTCGCGGCCTACGCGATCCACAAGTTCAGCTTTCCGCGCAAGGAAGCCGTGGTCTTCGGCATCCTGTCCTCGCGCATCTTTCCGTCGATCGCGCTGGTCCTGCCCTTCTACGTGCTCGGCCTGACCTTCGAGATGCTGGACACCTACGCGATCCTGATCCTGACCTTCATGGTCTTCAACCTCCCCTTCGTCGTGCTGATGATGCGCAGCTATCTCGCGGCGCTCGCGCCGGAGGTCGAGGAGGCCGCGTTGCTCGACGGCTGCAGCCGCTTCGGGGTGCTGATGAGGATCGTGCTGCCGCAGGTCCGGACGGGATTGTTCGCCACGGGGATCATGTGCTTCCTCGCCGCCTGGAACGAGTTCACCTACGCGCTCTTCTTGAGCTCCTCCAAGGTCAACATGGTTTCGACGGCGGTCGTCTTCTTCAAGACCGAGCGCGGGATCCTGTGGGGCGAGGTTTCCGCGCTCGGCGTGGTCGCCGTCCTGCCCGTCGTCATCCTCTGTTTCGCCGCCCAGAAATATCTCGTCAAAGGCATGTCGTGACCATTCATCAGCCACCCGGCAGCACCAGTCACCGCGCATTCGCAGAGCAGCTGTTTCGCGAGTACGAGGACATCACCTTGCCGCTCCACGGGCGCCTGAGCGCGCAGGACAAGCGCGACGGATCGGCGGTGACCGAGGCCGACCAGGCCGCCTCGGCCCATGTGCTGCGGAGGCTCGTCGCACACACGCCGGATATCGGCGTGATCTCCGAGGAAGAGGCGGAATCCTATCTGCCCGCCGCCCAACGCCAATGGGCGATCGACCCGCTCGACGGCACGGCGTCCTTCGCCCGCGGCTTGCCGGTGTGGGGGCTGGGCATGGGTCTGATCGACGGCGCGACACCGGTGAGCGGATATCTGCACTTCCCCGTAACGCGCCAGACCTTCATCTACGAGGATGGCCTGGCGCTGCTCAACGGCGCACCCATGCCCGCCCGGCCGGAAAGCCTCGCGGCGGACACGCTCAACATCATGATCACCGCGATCCACGACGTGATCGATGTTCGCCGGATCGAGGGCTACCGCCTGCACAATCTCGGTTCGAACCTTTACCACCTGATGATGCTGGCTGCGGGGCGCTGCGACACCATCATCACCGGGCCCTGCTACCTCTGGGACCTGGCGCCCGCGCTACCGTTCACCCGCGCGCTCGGGCACGTCGAACGCTACCTCGATGGGTCTCCGCTCGCCTTGGCGGATCTTCTGAAACCGGACTACGGGTTTCCGGTCAGGCAGCCGATGCTGATCGGCCCGCCTGAGATCGTCGAGGCGCTTATCTCCAAATTGACCTGACCTGCTGGAAGCAGCGCTTGTGGCGCCGCTCTCAGACCACGGAGCCCGAACAGTTTCCGGTACCAAGGGGAGGCAGGGCCACTCGCGTTTGAGTCAGGCAAAGTTGAGCGCCCGCCAAGGAGCAGGCCGCTTTCGGCTTGGCAATGTCCGGTTCCGAGTGATCGCCTCATGTCCGATTCTGGCGCGATCCAATGTCGGAGATGCGCAGGAAAGTTCGAGTTGCCCATCGGCGATGAAGACCGCGCGGAGGCCTTGCCATCGTTCTCGTCGTGATCGGTGAAGTTGCGCAGGCGCAGATCGATCGGGTCGATTTTCGGCGATCGCCAACTCGTCCATCGCGCCGGATGAGCTTGGAGGCAGCGAATTGAATTCGTCGCCGATCGATGGTTCCGCCCCAGGGAGCTGCGTCAAGCCAGGCCGTCCGCGAGCTTTTCCGACAGCATCGTGGTCGGCAGATTGGTGTTGGCTCGCGGCACACAGGGCATCACGGAAGCGTCGATTACGTGCAGGCCACTGATGCCGTGGACGGCGCCATCTCGTGGAGAGACCACGGCTGCCTCGTCATCGGCACGCCCCATCCGGCAGGTTCCTGAAGGGTGATAGCCGCCGATGGTATGCTTGCGGATCATCTCCTCCATCGCATCGTCATCCTCCAGGGCGGTCGGGATATCGTCGCCGCTGGCGAAGAGGCGGTCGACAAGCAGCTTGCGCAGAGGCGCCGGCCCCTCGGTCAGTAGCGCGGGACCGAGCGTGACCAGCCAGTTGCGCAGGCTGACGCCTCCGACGAGCTTGGCCATGGCACCATGGGTCGCGGCAAAAGGAGTGCTGCAGGCTTGTCGCAACTCGTTCGAGGCGTAGAGCGACCACATCCGCCGCACGGCCAGCTTCATCCGCGCCATGTCGCGCGGATCGGACAGCATCTGGAAGGCGATCTCGGGTCGCCCGGCCAGGTTTTCAGGATTCAGCCGCACCCAGCCGGTGGAATAGGGCTTGTTGATCCAGCTGAAGAGCGAGCCGATTCGCCGGCCGATCGGGTGCCAGGCCGACTTCGAGACGACCACCATGAACATGTCGCCATGCCCGCAGCCTTCGATCTCGGAGGAGTAGCGCCAGGCCGCCTGGACGTGACGCCGCGGTGTCTTGCCAAGACGATGCCCACGCCGGATCCATGACGACATCGCCATGGAAGGGTGTTCGTTCAGGTTTCGGCCGACGCCGGGCAAATGGTGGAGGACCGCGACGCCGGCCTCGTTCAGGTGGGTTGCATCTCCGATGCCGGCACGCAGCAGCAGCGCCGGACTTTCCAGCGCGCCGGCGGACAGGATCACACGGCGCGCGGCGATACGCTCCTCTCCGATCTGGATACCGACGGCCCGCCGGCCTTCGATCAGCAGACGGTCGACCTTTGTACCGGACCGGATCGTGAGATTCGGCCGCCGTCGGGTCGTCGTGTCGAGATAGCCCATGGCAGCCGAGCGACGCGAGCGGCGATCGGTCGTCAGCGACATCGGAAACCAGCCATCCTCGAAGACGGCGTTCTGGTCGCCGATATTGCGATAGCCCGCCGCCGTCAGCGCCTGCATCGTCGCGCGGGTAAAGCCGGGCCATTCCTCCGGCATCACGCGGCTGATCGCAATCGGACCTGACGAACCGTGCAGCGGGCCGTCATAGTCCATGTCGGTCTCAAGCTTGCGGAAATACGGCAGCACGCTTGCCCAGCCCCAGCCCTCCGCGCCAAGCGCCGCCCATTCTTCATAGTCGGCCGGCAGCCCGCGATTGCCGATCTCGCCGTTCATGCTCGACCCACCGCCGATCACGCGCGGCTGGATATAGGGTTTGACCGAGGAGCGGGAGGGATCGTTGTGCGAGACCGGCATCAACCGGGCACGCAGGTCGCGCCACTGATAGGCAGGGTTGAAGGCGGCGCGATAGGGATAGACGTCGCGGATCTCCTCCGGCTCCTGTCCCGGCTCGAAATCGGGGCCGGCCTCGATCAAGAGGACACGGTTCTGCCCCGAGGCCGACAGCCGATTGGCCAGCACACAGCCCGCCGGCCCGCCGCCGACGATGATGTCGTCATAGGAAGCGGTCATTTCGCGGTTCCACCGTCCTTCTTCAGGGTGAATTCCTGATAGGCGGTGCGGTTGGCGAGGATGTAATCCCAATCGTAATCGACACCGAGGCCGGCCTCGTCGGGAACCGGCACGCAGCCGTCCTCGCCGATATCCTCCAGCGCATCGCTGTAACCGGAACCGAAGACCGGCGGCACGGGATTGGCGACGCCGGGGGCGACGAGCGAGAGTTCATACCAGCTCGAATTGCGCATCGCCGACATGCAATGCCGCTGGGCCGGGCCGGCAGCGTGGATCTCGCAGTCGAGGCCGAAGGCCTCCGCCAGGTGCGCGACCTTCATCGTGCCGGTGATACCCATGTCGTAATCGGGGTCGACGCGCATGTAGTCCGTCGCCCGGTCGCGGAGCCAGGCCGCCTTGCTCTCCAGGCCGCGCACATGCTCGGTCAGCATCAGCGGGGTGCGGATGTTCTCCTTCAGCTGGCGAGCGGCATGGGGGGACCAACCGGCATCCATGAAGGGGTCCTCGTACCAGAGATAACCGCCCTCATCGCAGGCTTTGCCGACATAGATTGCATCGGCCAGCGTGCGCAGCTCGCTCGCCGCGTCGTACATCAGCTCCATGCGGTCGCCGACGCGCCTGGCACAGAGCAGCAGGTTCGCGGCCTCCTCCTTCGGATCGCCTTCGCCCCAACCATGGATCTTGTAGCCGCGATAGCCGAGCGCGAGGCACTCCTCGGCGAAATCGGCATAGGCCTCGATGCTGTCCAGAATTCCGTCGCGACCACCATTCAGCGTGCTGGCATAGGTCGGAAGCCGCTGCCGGTAGCCGCCGAGGAGCCGCCAGACCGGACGATCGACGGCCTTGCCGGCCAGATCCCACAGCGCGATGTCCAGCGCGGAATGGCCGATCGCCATGTAGTGGCGATGGGCGCGTTTCAGCTTGTTGTAGATCGCCTCGCGCTCTTCGGCGTCCTCGCCCAGGATCAGGCCGGCCGCAGCCTTCACCTGCCCGATCATGACGCCGTTCTTGCCACTATGGACGCTGCAATACTCGCCGCGATGTCCGCCTTCGGTCTCGATCCGCAGGGCAAAGGCGCTCAACCGGGACTGCGCGCCCTTCATCACGCTGCGATTGCCGCTGGCATCCACCCCAAGACCGTCGACCGTGTAGCCGAACTCATGCACCTCGATCCGTGCGATCCGCGCTTCCGGCCGCGAGCCGATCAATCTGTTCATGGCGATCCCTGACAATTTCGGCTTGCAACCGGCAAAGCTGTCTGACAACATAATTGTAAGCAGACTGATTTAGCGCCGTCAACGGGACAGGATCGCCAGGATGGACTCGGACGAAAGCCGCTCCGCGATCGCCTATCGGCAGATCGCCGGCTATATCGACAATGTCGCGGATGGCGCGCGGCTGCCGCCCGAGGCGGATTTCGCCGAGATGTTCGGGCTGTCGCGCGCCAGCATCCGCGAGGCGCTGGCGCGGCTGCGCGCCGAGGGCATCGTCCGCTCGCGCAAGGGCTCGGGCACCTTTGCGATCCGCACCGGCGCACCCGAAATGGTCAGGCTTTCGGCGATTTCCTCGCTGCGCGAACTGGCTCAATGGCACGAGGTTCGTCTTGCTCTGGAAAGCGAGGTCGCGGCTCTGGCCGCAGATCGGCGAACCGAGGACGACCTCGCGCGGCTTCAGGCGGCGCAGGAGGCGCTGCTTGCCAGCCTGCTGACCGGCCGAGGCGAGCGCGAGGACGTCGCCTTCCACGCCGCGCTGGCGGTCTGCGCCCATAATCCGAAGCTGTCGGACGCGCTGGGGCGGTTGACCTCGCACATCTTCAGCTGGGGCAATCTTTCGGCGCAGCGCTCCGTGCTGACCATGGCGGAGCGCCGCGAGCTGATCGCGCTCGAGCATGGCGCCATCGTCGCCGCAGTCGCGGCGCGTGACGGAGATCGCGCCCGCGCCGAGATGCGCCGTCATCTTCTGGCCGGCCGCACGCGCGTGCTCAGCGACCTGCAGACGTAAGCCAAAGAAACAATCAGGGAGGAGCCAATCTCATGACATCAATGCTCTTTGACAGAAGGTCCGTGCTGCGCGCCGGCGCTGCCGGGCTGGCACTGGCAAGCCTGCCGAAACGGGTTGGCGCACAGGGCCTTTCGGGCACGGTCCGGGTCTGGACCTTCCTCGGGGCGGACGGGCAATCGCCGCGCGAAGTCGTGCTGCGCGAGATCATCAAGCGCTTCAAGACAGCGCATCCCGGCGTCGATGTCAGGATCGAGGCCCAGCCCTTCCAGGAACTCGAGGTGAAGTTCGTCGCCGCCTCGGCCCAGAATCGCGCACCCGACGTGATCTGGATGCGCGACACCTTCCTCGATCTCGTGCAGCAGCGCGGTGCGCTCGCCAATCTCGACGATCTCCTGTCGACGGAGTTCAAGGCCAAGGCGCTGCCCGATCTCTATCCGGTCTTCGTCGAGAAATCGGTCTTCAACAAGAAGCGCACCTCCCTGCCGCTCTGGCCGAGCCCGGCTCAGGCGATCTTCTATCGCAAGGATGCGCTGGCCGAGCTCGGCCTCGACGCCCCGCCTCTCACCTGGGACACCTTCATCCCCGTCGCAGGCAAGCTGACCAAGGGCGACCGGCTGGGCTTCGGCCTGCCGACCAACGACAACAGCGTCTCGGCCTTCATCAACATCATGTCCGGGTTCGGCCCGTCGATCTTCGATGCCGCCACCGGCCAGTTCAACGTCACCGGTCCCGAGGCCAAGGAGGCTGCGAATGTTGTCAGACAGCTTGTGGCTAACGGGGCGCTGTCACCGACGCTGCTGAATGCGATGGGCGACGATATCCAGGATCAGTTCGCCTCCGGCCGCTTCGCGATGGTGCAGGCCTTCGCGCCGCGCTTCCAGCAGTACAAGCAGATTGCCGCCGGCTATAGCGGCAAGGATCTGGCGGTCTCGGCCTGGCCCGCCTTCGGCACGAATCCGCCCGCAGTCCTGCTCGGCCCGTATTGGACGGTGGGCATCTCCGCCAAATCGGCCAATCCGGCCGCAGCAACCGCCTTCGTCGAAAGCCTGTTCACCGAAGAGGCGTCGCTGGAATGGGCCAAGACCGCCGGTCTCGTGCCCGACCGGCGCTCCGTGCTGCAGAACCCCTATTTCGCAACGCCGGCCGCGTCGGACATCCACGCCTTCACCGCGCTGCTCTCGGCGCCGGGCGTGATGACCTTCCCGCAGCGCATGCCCAACATCACCAAGATATTCCCGGTGATGAACACGGCCCTGCAGGAGCTGATCGGAACCAAGGAAAGCGTGGACGCCATTCTCGGACGGGCCAAATCCACGCTGGGCTGGTAGCGCGCCATGCACGCCATGCCTCTTGCGAAGCCGCGGAGCCTCGACGCCGTCGCGCGCCAGGCCCGGCTGGTCGGCTCGTCGCTGGTGGCGCCGGCCCTGCTGTTGGTCATCGCCATCAACATCCTGCCGGCGCTCTACGGGTTCTATCTGAGCCTGCACAAAGTCTTCTTCTTCGGGAACGAGGGCTTCGTCGGGCTCGCCAACTATCTCGAGCTGTTCCGCGACCCCTTCGCCTGGCAGGCGATCGGCCGGTCGCTGCTCTTCACCTTCGCCGCGCTTGCCGTCGCCGTTCCGCTGGCGCTGCTGGCGGCGATGGGCATCCGGCGGCTGGGCCGCTGGGGCAGCATCCTGCTGACGGTCCTGCTCGTGCCCTGGGCGATGAGTCCCATCGTCGTGGCGCTCCTATGGAAATGGATTCTCGTGCCTTCGCCGGGCGGGCTGGTGGGCGCGGCCTTCAATGCGTTCGGCCTGCCGCCGCAAGACCTGCTGACCGACCCGTTGCTGGCCATGCCGACGCTGATCATCGTGGCGGTGTGGCGCAACTTCGCCTTCGCCACGATCATCCTGATCGGCGGCCTCGGGCAGATCCCGCGTGATCTCTACAAGGCGGCGGCGGTCGACGGACTCGGCGCCTGGGAGAGCTTCCGCAAGATCACGCTGCCGCTGCTCGCGCCCTCGCTGCTGATCGTGATCTCGATGCTGACCATCAGCTATTTCAACGAGGTGCAGCTCATCATTGGCCTGACCGGCGGCGGCCCGATCCGGCAGACCAGCACATTGGCCTATGCGCTCTACCACACCGGCTTCGTCGAGCTGGATCAGGGACGCGGCAATGCGATCGCGGCGGTGATGTTCCTGATCAATATGGGGCTGATCGCCGTCTATATCCGCATTCTGGGCAAGCAGCCGGGAGCAGCCGCATGAAGATACTCTCCCGCGCCTCGCTTCTCCTCGTCTGCCTGCTGGCCGGCCTCGTCGCCCTCGGCCCGATCCTCTGGGCCGCATCGACCTCGTTCAAGGCAACCAACCGCATCTTCGCCGTTCCGCCCGAGCTCCTGCCGCAAAGTCCGACCATCGAGCACTACACCAAGCTGGTGGCGGAGGGCGTCCACTGGGCGTTCCTGAACAGCTCTGCCTATGCGGTCGTGGCCGTTCTGGCCTCGCTGATCCTCGGCGCGACCGCGGGCTATGCGCTGATGCGCTATCCCGTTGCGGCCAAGCCCGCAGTGCTGCTCGTCTTCCTCGGCACCATGGCGGTGCCCGGCTTCGCCGTTCTGCTGCCGACGCAGATGCTGGCAACCAGCATCGGCTTGCACAACACCTGGGCGATCCTGCCGATCCTCTATGCCGGGCACATCCTGCCCTTCGCGGTCTGGGTCACCCGCTCGCATTTCGCCACCGTACCGCGCGAACTTGAGCAGGCGGCCGAGATGGATGGCTATTCGCGGGCCGAGGCCGTCTGGAAGATCGTGCTCCCCGGCGCAAAGCCCGCGCTGCTGGCGGCTGCGACCTTCGGCTTCCTGCATTGCTGGAACGACTACGTCACCGGCTCGACCATGGTCGACTCGCCCGAACTGCGCACGCTCCAGGTCGCGCTGATCTTCTTCCAGGGCTTCCACGGTCGCGATTGGGGCTCGCTGATGGCGGGCGTGATCATCGCGACGATCCCGCCCGTGGTGGTCTTCCTCCTGTTCAGAAAATTCCTGATCGGCGGCTTCGCCGATGGGTCCGTCAAAGGCTGAATGATATGACCGAAGCACGGCCGAATACGGCCCAATCCGTCCGCTTCCGTAATGTCGGGAAGAGTTATGGCTCCGGCTGGGCGGTGTCGGGCGTCAACATCGCCGTCGAGCCCGGGCAGTTCGTCACCCTGCTCGGCCCTTCCGGCTGCGGCAAGAGCACGACGCTCAACATGATCGCCGGGCTGGAGACGCCGACCGAAGGGCAGATCATGATCGGCGACCGGGACGTCACCACCATGAAGCCGGCGGATCGCGACATCGCCATGGTGTTCCAGTCCTACGCGCTCTACCCGCATATGACGCTCTACGAGAACATCGCCTTCCCCTTGAGGGCGCGCCGGCGCCGCGCGCCAGAGGCGGAGGTCGACCGCAAGGTCCGCGCTGCCGTGAAGATGCTCGGCCTCGAGGCGATGCTCGACCGCTTTCCGCGCCAGATCTCGGGCGGCCAGCGCCAGCGCGTCGCGCTCGGCCGGGCCATGGTGCGGACGCCGACCGTCTATCTGCTGGACGAGCCGCTCTCGAACCTCGACCAGCAACTGCGCGTGCAGATGCGTTCCGAGCTGAAAGACATCCACCAGCGGCTCGGCGCGACCATGCTCTATGTCACCCATGACCAGAGCGAGGCGATGACCCTGTCGGATCTGGTCGTGGTCATGTCGAACGGACGGGTCGAGCAGGCCGGCAGCCCGCGCGAACTCTACAACAATCCGGCCAATCTCTTCGTCGCCCGCTTCCTCGGCGAGCCCGGCATGAACATCCTCGACGGCGAGGCGACCGACGGACGGCTGCGCGGACCCGGCTTCGACATCATGCTTCCTGCCGTGGCGCAGAAGGCCGGGCGCCGGATTTCGGTGGGGATCAGGCCCGAGGATCTGAAGCACGACGCCTCCGAGGCCGCAGCGATCCGCGGCACCGTCCGCACCGTCGAGTATCTGGGGTCGCGCAGCCTTGTCCGCGTCGAAGTGGGCGAGCGCCTGATCGCGGCCTTCCTGCCGCCATCCGTCGAGCTTCCGACCGGAGCCGCCATCGGCCTGTCACCGGCCGATCCGGACAAGGCGCGCTTTTTCGAAACCGATGGCGGCGCTTCGCTGCACTACCATCAGAACCTTGCAGGCTGAGCCCATGAACAGGATTTCCCTCGACGACCAGGTCGCGGTCGTCACCGGCGGCGCCCAGGGGCTGGGCCTCGCCATCGCCAAGCGGCTCATCGCGTCCGGCGCGCGCGTCAGCCTCTGGGATCGCGACGCGGACGAATTGAAGAAGGCGCTGGCGCTGCTGGGCTCCGGAGCTTCCGCCAAGCAGGTCGACATCACCGATCTCGACCGCCTGACGCATGCCCATCGCGAAGTCGAAGCCGAAACCGGCCCGGTCTCGATCCTCGTCAACTCGGCCGGCATCGCCGGCGGCAACGCCCCGCTCGACGCCTATGACCCCGACGAGTGGCGCCGCGTCGTCGAGGTCAACCTGAACGGCACTTTCTATGTGAACAAGGTCGTCGTGCCCGGCATGAAGGCGCGGAACTACGGGCGGATCGTCAATATCTCGTCGGTCGCAGGCAAGGAAGGCAACCCGAACCTCGCCGCGTATTCGGCCGCAAAGGCGGGCGTGATCGGCCTGACGAAATCGCTGGGCAAGGAGCTCGCCGGTTACGACATCGCCGTGAACGCGATCTCGCCAGCCACGGCCAAGACCCGCATCCTCGACACGCTTAAGCCGGATTTCATCCAATACATGCTGTCGCGCATTCCCCGCGCCCGCTTTCTTGAAGTGGACGAGGCCGCCGCCATGGTCGCCTGGCTGGTCAGCCGCGAGAACAGCTTCACCACCGCCTCGGTCTTCGATCTCTCGGGTGGGCGCTGCACATACTGAGCACGGGAGGCACCATGACTCTGGAACGGGCGCAGAGCCTGATCGCCGCGGCTCTGGCAGCCGGCCGCGCACTGGGCGCCCGACCGCTGGCGGCGGTGGTCGTCGATGCCGGGGGCCATATCGTCGCATCAGCCCGAGAGGACGGGGCCACGATCGCCCGGCACGAATTCGCCCTGGCGAAGGCCTGGAGCTGCATCGCGCTCGGATTGGATACGCGCGACCTCGTCGAAAGAGCGGAGGCGAATACAGCCTTCTTCTCCGCAGCCGCGACACTCTTGTCCGGCAGGTTGCTCCCTGCTGCCGGCGGGGTATTGGTGCGCGAGGATAAACAGATCCTAGGCGCGCTCGGTGTCTCCGGCGACGCTGCAGACGTGGATGACGCCTGCGCAGTTGCAGCCATTGGACGGTAAACTGGCAAGCGAACAAGCTTCGTGGCTTGGTTCAAACCGAGATTGACATCCGTTTGCAGTTTTTTGAGCGGGCCTTCGATGTCCGTTTCAGGACAGGTGTTCAAGGTCCGCTTGTCGGCAATCAGCCTATGTCTGGTTGTGGCGCGTAGCACAAATGCAGGTTGCTGGCGCGGCTTGATGGCGCTTCTCGCCATTCGCGTCATCGCGGCGGCCATGGCGAATGCCGACTGGCTTTAGGCAATCAGCGAATTATGAATGGAGTTCCAGGCTAGCGTTCGATCGATTAAGCCGCTCGTCCGGGCGCCACTCTCTCGGCCTCGGGAGACTGCAGCCTCATTTTTTGATCGATGCAGACGCGCCACTCAGATTATCTGCTGGAAATTCTCTCATTTTTGATGGACATCAGATTTCCAAGTCACTGTAAAATAACAATGTTCATTCTCGGTTTTTGACTTACGGACCACGACAGGACGATGGCCCAGACGACCCCCGCAACGCTGGCGCTGAAGCAGCTCGGAATCCGTTTCGAGCTGCACAACTACACCTATGATCCGAATGCCGAGCGCGTCGGGTTGCAGGCGGCAGACGCGCTGGGCGAGGCGCCCCACCGCGTGCTCAAGACATTGATCGCGCAGGTCGACGGCAAGCCGGTCTGCATCGTGCTCGCCTCCGACCGCGAGGCCAGCATGAAGAAGGTCGCGGCGGCTTTCGGCGGGAAAGCTGCGGCGATGATGCCGGTGCCCGATGCCGAGCGCCTGACCGGCTACAAGGTCGGCGGCGTCAGCCCCTTCGGCCAGAAGCGCAGATTGCCGACGATCGTGGACGAGGCGGCCTCGTCCGAGGCGCTGGTCTATGTCAATGGCGGCCAGCGCGGCTTGCAGATCGCGCTCGCGCCTGCCGATCTGCTGAGCGCGGCCAATGCCCGCAGCGCCGTCATCTCGGCCTGATAGCAGGCTCTCCAAGCTTTCCCGATACGCCCCGATGGCTTAGTGCCGCGGGAGCATTCCTCCAAGGTTCCCCATTTCCATGATCCGCCTCGAGAACATCAGCAAGCAGAACGGAAAGCAGATCGTCTTTATCGAGGCCTCGGCAGGGCTTCTGAAGGGCGAGAAGGTCGGGCTCGTCGGGCCGAACGGTGCCGGCAAGACCACGCTGTTCCGGATGATCACCGGCGAGGAGGCACCCGACGAGGGTGTGGTCTCGACCGATCGCGGCATCACCATCGGCTATTTCAGCCAGGATGTCGGCGAGATGGCCGGGCGCAGCGCCGTCGCCGAGGTGATGGATGGGGCAGGCCCCGTCAGCACGGTCGCGGCCGAGCTCGCCGAGCTCGAAGCCGCCATGGTCGATCCCGACCGGGCCGACGAGATGGAAGAGATCATCACTCGCTACGGCGAGGTGCAGGGCCGCTTCGAGGAGCTCGACGGCTATGCGCTCGATGGACGCGCCCGCGAGGTGCTCGCGGGCCTCGGCTTCAGCGAGGAGATGATGGAGGGCGATGTCGGTGGCCTCTCCGGCGGCTGGAAGATGCGCGTCGCGCTCGCCCGCATCCTGCTGATGCGCCCCGATGCGATGCTGCTCGACGAGCCGTCGAACCATCTCGACCTCGAAAGCCTGATCTGGCTGGAATCCTTCCTCAAGAACTATGACGGCGCCGTGCTGATGACCTCGCATGATCGCGAGTTCATGAACCGCATCGTCGGCAAGATCATCGAGATCGATGGCGGCGCGCTGACCAGCTATTCCGGCGATTACGAGTTCTATCAGCAGCAGCGGGCTCTGGCCGAGAAGCAGATGCAGGCGCAGTTCGAGCGCCAGCAGGCGATGCTCGCCAAGGAGATCGCCTTCATCGAGCGCTTCAAGGCGCGCGCCTCGCATGCCGCGCAGGTGCAGAGCCGGGTGAAGAAGCTCGACAAGATCGAGCGCGTCGAGCCGCCGCGGCGGCGCCAGAGCGTTGCCTTCGAGTTCCAGCCGGCGCCGCGCTCGGGCGACGACGTCGTCAGCCTCAAGAATGTCGGCAAGGCCTATGGCAGCCGCAGCATCTATGACGGGCTGAACTTCCAGATCCAGCGCAAGGAGCGCTGGTGCGTGCTCGGCGTCAACGGCGCCGGCAAGTCGACCCTGCTGAAGCTCGTCACAGGCACGACCGAGGCCGATACCGGCACTGTCAATATCGGCGCCAGCGTCAAGCTCGGCTATTTCGCCCAGCACGCCATGGAGGTGCTCGACGGCGAGCGCACCGTGTTCGAGGCGCTGGAGGACCGTTTCCCTCAGGCCGGACAGGGTTCGCTCAGGTCGCTGGCCGGCTGCTTCGGCTTCTCGGGCGACGATGTCGAGAAGCGCTGCCGCGTGCTCTCGGGCGGCGAGAAGGCGCGGCTGGTCATGGCGATGATGCTCTACGATCCGCCGAATTTCCTGGTGCTGGACGAACCGACCAACCACCTCGACATCGCCACCAAGGAGATGCTGATCACCGCGCTCTCGAACTACGAGGGCACGATGCTCTTCGTCAGCCACGACCGGCATTTCCTCGCCGCGCTCTCCAACCGGCTGCTGGAGCTGACGCCCGATGGCGTCCATGCCTATGGCGGCGGCTATACGGAATACGTTGCCCGCACCGGGCAGGAAGCGCCGGGCCTGCGCAGCTAATCGCTGCGCTATCTGGCGAAGACCGACCAGCCCGTCGCTTCGGTCAGGCGTTCCAGCGCCAGCGTGCCGAGCAGGGAATTGCCGTTGGCATTGAGGCCGGGCGACCAGACCGCGATCGCGGCCTTGCCTGGCGCGATGGCGAGAATGCCACCGCCGACGCCGGATTTGCCGGGCAGGCCGACGCGGAAGGCGAAATCACCCGAGGCGTCGTAATGGCCGCAGGTCAGCATCAGCGCGTTGATGCGCCGCGCCCGCTGACCTGAGACGACGCGCGGCCCGCCGGGCTCGTAGAAACCACCATGCATCAGGAAGCGCCCGGCCATGGCGAGCTGGCGACAGCTCATGGCGATGGCGCATTGGTGGAAATAGACGCCGAGCGTCAATTCCGGCGGATGGGTGATGTTGCCGAAGGCCTTCATGTAATTGGCGAGCGCGATGTTGCGGAAGCCGGTCGCCTGCTCGGCCCGTGCCACGGCCTCGTCGATAATGATCGTGTCGTCATCGGCGAGATAGCGCATGAAGCGCAGCAGTTCGCCGATGGCGACGCGCGGCTCGTGGCCCGCGAGGTTGATATCGGCGACGACGAGCGCGCCGGCATTGATGAAGGGATTGCGCGGCACGCCCTCCTCGCGCTCGAGCTGGACGATCGAATTGAACGGCGTGCCCGAAGGCTCGCGCCCGACCCGGCGCCAGAGCGTGTCGCCGACCTTGCCGAGCGCCTGCGTCAGGGCGAAGACCTTCGAGACGCTCTGGATCGAGAAGAGCTCCTCGCTGTCGCCGGCGGCATGGATCTCGCCATCCGCCGTCACGACGCAGAGCCCGAACTGGCGGGGATCGATGCGGGCCAGCGGCGGAATATAGGTCGCGACCTCGCCGCGCTCCTCGGCGCCGCGCATCTCGTCAGCGATGTCGCGGACAAGCCGCCCGATATCCGTCACGCTTCCCGCTCCGGCTGCTCCGTCTCGGCGCGACAGCCAAGCCTCAGGCCGGGCTTGCGGTCAAGCGCCGGGGAAAGCCATTGCGGCCGAGACGAAACTGCGATGATCTGAAGCTCCGAAGCCGGAGGCCCTCAGAATGCGCCGTGCCGCCGCCGTTTCCGCCCTGCTGATCGCAGCCCTGCCGGCCACCGCCCGGCCGCTCGAAAGCGAACTTCCTCCGAAGCGGGACGCCTGCTGGGAGCGCTCTTACGACGCGGCCCATCTCAGGGCGCATCCGCAGCAGAAGGTCGTGAAGATCCGCCTGGTCCACAAGCCCGGCAACTGGCAGGCGGAGCCGCATGCGACGATCTATGTCGCGCTCTATTTCAACCTGAGGCAGCGCACGACCGCGAACCGCTTCGACTACCAGCTCGGCGGCTTCTGCAAGCCGCAGGGCAAGGGCTTGCGCTGCGTGCCGGAATGGGATGCCGGAAGCTGGCGCCTGGAGAGCGGGCCGCAGGGTGCGCTCGATATCCGCAATGGCGGGATCGTCGCCAACCCGAATCCCTACGATGCGGAGGAGATCGCCGATGGCGCGGTGAAAATCCCGGCGAAACCCGATGACGGGCTCTGGCGCCTGATGCCCGCGAGCGACGCCTGCGAGATCGAATAGGCCTTACTGCAATCGCGGATGGCGCCCGCTCGAAACGCGCGCATCCAGAACGGAGCGCTGCCCGGCGATGACGCAGAGCGACTTGCCGCGCGACTTCGCCTGATAGAGCGCTGCATCGGCCGCCGACATCAGGCTGTTCATATCGCGTCCGTGCTCCGGCGCGAGCGCAATGCCAACCGACGCACCGATGGCGAGCTGGTGGCCGCTGTCGAGCTCATAGGGTTCCGAAATCTCGCGCACGATGCGTTCACCGAAGCGCTGAAGCTGCGTCCGCTCGGTCTGCTCGGAGAGCACGACGAATTCGTCCCCGCCAATGCGCGCCGCGATATCGGAGCTGCGGACAAGGCCGCGCAAGCGCTCGGCGACGAGCTGGAGCAAGGCATCGCCCGCCATATGGCCGTGATTGTCGTTGACCGCCTTGAAGCCGTCGAGGTCGAGATAGACCAGAGCCAGCCCGCGCGGCGCCGTCTCGCTCTCGAACCGCGTCGCGAAGGCCTTGGCCAGGCCGGCTCGGTTGGAGAGGCCGGTGAGCACGTCATGGCGCGCGTGAAAGGCGTTCTCGCGCTCGGCCCGCATGGTCGAGATCAGCATGGCGTTCAGCTTGTAGGCCGCAACCGCCATGCTGAAGAGGTAGAAGGGGATCTGCATGAAGGTGATCAGCATGATCGGCTCGGACAGGAACGGTGCGGCGAGCACGCAAGGCCCCAGCGTCAATCCGATCATCAGGCCGGCCATGCGCGGCGCGGCGAAATTCCGGAAGCAGATGCCGCCGACCATCGCGGCAGCGGAAAGGCAGGCCAGCGTGGCCACGACCCAGTCGCCACTCGTCAGGCTGAGGAAGGTGCCAGCGCCGATGCCGGCCGCCCAGGCGACCCCGAGCAGGAGATAGAGATCGGTCGGCGTCGAAGCACCGCGCGCGGCCCGGCGGCGGGCGTAGATCAGGACGACCAGACGGATGCCGCAGCAGAGCACCTCGAAGGCGCACCAGAGGGCGAATGGCAGGGTCGGGATACGCCAGGCGATCAGGAAGGAGACCGCGAGCGAATTGATGACGCCGCCGGCGAAGATCGGCAGCGTGCCGTAGAGGCTGGCGATCAGCGCGACCCGAATCTCGGGCGGGACATCCGGTCCGGCATCCGCCAGCCAGCGCGTCACGCGCCAGCGGGGCAAACTGTAACGGAGGACGGCGCCACTCATCGGCTGTTAGGCTCCTCGCAGGCAAGCAGGCCGGCAGGCACCTGATCGCGAGCGCTGCCTAACAGCGAGGTCTTACGATTTCGTGTGGAAACGACCTAAATCCACGGCACAACACGATGACGCAGCGTCAATCACGCCAAAAATCAGCGAATCTGGCGATAAACCCAGACTCGCGCCGGTGGAATGTTGCGGAGTACCCAGTCGGACACGAAGGCCTTGAGTCCCGAGCCCTTGCGCGGAATCGGCGAGATCACCGAATAGGTGAACTGGATGAAGGGCGCGCCCTCGACGAGCAGCGGGAAAGCCTCGCGCGCCAGCGCCGATCGGGTTGCCGGCGGGCGGTTGAACAACGGCAGGCTGGAAACCAGCGCGATCGCCTTTTCCGGAAGGTGGCCTGACAGCGTTGCCGACAGAGCATAGGCGTCGCCCTGCACCACCGTCGCCCGCGGGAAGCGCTTGCGCAGCAACTCACAGAATTCGGGGCTGTATTCGACCAGAATCAGCCGGCTTTCGTCGATGCCGCGCTCGATCAGCGCTTCGGTGACCGGGCCGGTGCCGGGGCCGATCTCGATCACCGGGCCGGGCTGCTCGGGGTCGACGAAGGACGCCATGCGCCTGGCGAGAGCGGGGCTCGACGGCGTGACCGAGCCGGTCCGGCGGGGATCGTCGATCCAGGACTTGATGAAGCGCGCCTCGTCGCCGAGCTTCGCCTTGGCGTCACTGACGCGGCTCTTGAATTTCTCCGCAGTGTTGCGGACCTCGCCCTCGACCTTGTAGCGAACGGCGGCGACCTTGAGCTTCGCCTCGGCCACGCAATCGACGAGATCGGCGGCGGTGACGCGCACCTCGCCCTCGATCCGCGTCGCGACGCGGGACTGCCCGAGACGGGCCGCCAGCGAGGCGGCTCGCGGTGGGCGATGACGAATCGTCGAAGACATGACACCCCTTGAACGCCGCAGAGACGACGCGTCTGACGCAAATCACGTTACCTGCGCGGCATATGGGGTCAAGAGCTGGCTCTCGCCAAGCCTTTTCCGCATCGGTCGCAAGCAAAGCCGTCAGATCAGCGGCCTTGGCGCCGTGATCTGTTCATAAGCCGCAGCCATCCGCGCAGTCAGGCGCGGGTTCAGCAGGGTCAGCCTCCCTCCCGACAGCGCGAACAACCCTTCCCGGCGCAGGCGCGACCAGGTCTTGCTGGTATGGACGAGCGAGAGGCCGAGCGCATCGGCGAGCTGCTGCTGCGAGAGCGGAAAGGCGAAGCTGTCATTGGCGACCAGGCCGAGCGCGTCGACACGGTGATAGAGCGAGATGATCAGCGCGGCGAGGCGCTCGCCGGCGCTGCGCTGTCCGACCGAGGTGAGATTGTCGTCGATCATGCATTCCTCGCGCGAACCGAGCCAGGCCACCTCATAGGCCAGCGTCGGCATCCGCTCGAAGAGATCCCAGAGGCGCCGGCGCGGGAAGACGCAGAGCTCGACATCCGTCAGGGCCTCGATACCGTGCTCGGCAGCCGACAGCAGCGAAGCCTGCAGACCGACGAGATCCCCCGGCAGGAGGAAGTTGAGGATCTGGCGACGCCCGTCCGGCAGGGATTTGTAGCGGAAGGCCCAGCCGGAATAGAGGGTGTAGAGTTCGGCATCCTCCTGGCCGGGATGAATGATGTCGCCCCCGGCGCGCATGAACCGGTGATCGACCTTCATCGTCTGGATGAAGCGGATCTCATCATCGGTCTTGTCCCGGAAAGCCGGCTTCAGCCGCAAGGGACAGGCAAGACAGGGCGTGCCGAGGCGCCCGGGCCGGCTGACGATGTTCATGGTCGAATTGATCCCCCGATCGCCGGCAGAGAGCCGGCTTCGAGTGAACGCAGCAAGGGCGCTCCTCGTTCCGTAAAAGCCGGCTGCTCGCGTCAGGCGGGAACCGAGGCGGCGTTTCCGGCGTTTCCCTCTCGAAAGCCGGTCAATCGACCGGTCCGCCCTGGAGACATCCATGCCGAAGTCCAGCCTCGCGCCGGCCATGCGCGCCATCGTCTTCTTCGGCCTCATGGGCACGGCCGTATCGGGTCTGACCCTGGGCGCCGGGCTTCAAACGCCTGATGACCAGAGCTCGACCAGCATTGCCCTCGCAAGGGGCGAGCGCGGCTATGCCGACAGCCTGCAGCTTGCCGCCGTCGACCGCGCCGACCGCTCGCGCAGCGCCGCCAAGCGCGCGATCGCCTCGCCGTCGCAGCAGGCGATGGCCGGCGGACCGGTCACGCATATCGTTCGCTGAACACCGCTGATTCCGCAAAGTCCGTCACTGCGAGCGCAGCGACGAAACAATCCAGGGAGGCCGGGCTGAACGTGCCACCCGGCCTCCCTGGATTGTTTCGCTATGCTTGCAATGACGGTCGAGCATCGGGCAGCCACGCGATCCACCGCAACGGCGCTCGATAAGGCTGCGCGCGCTTCAGGATCCGTGGGCAATCCGCCAGCGGCCGAGGCTGCGGCCCTGAGGCTCCTGCGTTTGAACCGCCTCTATCTGGGTGAGCAGCCCCGCGAAAAGTCGCGGCGGCGCGCTGTGCTGGATGTCCCGATCCGCCACCAGCCCGACTTCGATCGCGGAAGCGTCGACATCCACGACCTCCACGACGATCCGGAGACCAGGGGTGCTCCGCAAGGCGCGGGATGCAACATCCGCCACGAGAAAGCCGAGCGGGATGATCCGGTCGACAGACAGCGACGCTGCCGTCTCGATCCGGCTCGCCACCCATTGGTCGCGGCCGCGGATCAGGTTGGAAATCATGGTGACGACATCGTCGAGGAAGAGGTCGACGCGGACCGGCTGCATCTCGCCGTCGGCGAGGGTGAAGCGATAGGCGGCCGAGAGCACGTGCACCCGGCATTCGGCATCGGCCAAAGCCAGCCTCGCCTCGTCGCGGTGATCGCGTTTGCTGAGGCCGATATAGCTCTGCACGACCTGCAGGCTGTTCTTGACCCGGTGATGCAGCTCACGGACGAGGAAGCGGTTGTCGTCGAGTGCTGTCTGGAGGCGGCGCTGACGAATCTCCTGCTCCTCGACCATTCCGTTGAAAGCCTCCGCGACGCTGCGGATATCGCTGGGCATGCCTTCCCCGACCGAAGCCCGCACACGGTTGTTGGAGGTTCTCGACCGGGCAGCAGCCTCGATGCCGCGCAGCCAGCGCAGGCAGTGCTTGTCGATCGCCCGCATGCAGACCAGGCAGAGCAGGGCGAGCGTCAGGAGCGGAGCGAGCAGCAATACGATGAATTGCAGCCGGGCCGCCTCGACCGGCCGCTCGTCGAAGCTCGCGACGATATAGAAATCCGGCTCGGCGACCATGCGCGCGACAAAGGCGCTGTCCTCTCCGGCCCGGTTCGGCGCCACCCAGCGCGCGAACGTCTCCGGCATGCGATCCGTGCGCGGTAACCAGGACAGGTCGCGGCTGTCTCCCCGGCTGGCGATGACGCCAGCATCGCGCCCGATCAGCGCGACGTTCAGCGCCTGGCCATCTTCGCCGAGGTCGAAGACGTTCTCGAGCAGTTCGGGGGCTGTCAGGACGAGTGCCTGCTGCAATCCCCCGTTCGCCGACGGGGGGACCGATGCCAGGACGGCAAGATAGCGCTGGGCTCCGACCGTCACCTGATCGTAACGCATCCGGCCGAGGTCGGCGCCGTTCCACATCCCGGTCGAAGGCCGGCCGGCCAGCTGCCGGACTATGCCCTCCAGCGCCTCGCTGGTGAGCGCGGCATCGAGCGAGCCGGTGCAGACCCGCCCATCCGCATGGCGCAACAGAAAGGCGCGGAAGCCCCCGGCGCGCTCCATGGCCTTGGCGCCGGCATCCGGGCATCCGGCCGCATCGAGCCCAAGCTCGCTCGCCATGGTGCCAAAGGCGAGCAGCGCACGCGACGTGCCGCGATACCAGACGCGGGTGCGCACCGCAAAATCATCGACGGCGCGCGCCTGCGCCGCTTCGATCGCGACGACCGCCGACCGATAGGTGGCGTAGGCGGCGAAGGTCGAGGCGCAGGCGATCGGAACGGCGATCGCGACCAGCACAGCCAGCAGGCGGGTCCTAACCGTACTGAAACGCCGCAACCGCATCAGGAGCCAACGGGTTCGGAACCAACTCTCTGCATCGCAGCCGCACTGGTTCGGCCCGGCCCGAGATCATCGACACTGCCGATGGACAACAGTTCCGCCAGCTTCGTGCGAGCGCGATTGACCCGGCTCTTGATCGTGCCGATCGCCACGCCGCAGATCTCGGCGGCTTCCTCATAGGACAGCCCGGTGGCGCCGACCATGATCAGCACCTCGCGCTGCTCTTCCGGGAGCTTCGCCAGCGCCTTGCGGAAGTCGGCGAGATCGAGATGACTCTCCTGGTTGCCGTGGGTCGCCATGCGCTCGGCATAGGTCCCTTCGCTGTCCTGAACCTCGCGACCGCGCTTGCGATACAACGAGTAATAGGTGTTGCGCAGGATGGTGAAGAGCCAGGCACGCAGGCTGGTACCGGGTTCGAACTTGTCCGAATTGCCCCAGGCCTTCAGCAGCGTGTCCTGCACGAGGTCGTCGGCCAGTTGCATGGAGCCAGAGAGCGAGGCGGCGAAGGCGCGCAGATTGGGGATCTCGCGGATCAGCCCGTCCTTGAAGTCTTCGGTCCTGCGTTCCCGCGCCAGCGCCTCGGTCTGGTTCGCGGGCGCAATATCACTGGGACTCATCGCGCGACACTCCAGCTGCACGCTGCTCGGTCGCCTCAAGCTGCGCGAGCAGCACGAGAAACTTGTCGGGCACGGGCGCGTTCACGATGTCGTCGTAATGGGCCTTGAGGGAGCGGCCTATGGATTCCTGCACCTTCGGATCCAGAACCAGTTCGAAACCTTCGTCGGGATCGTCCGGTTCAGTCATCGCTGCGTCCAACCTGCTCATGTCAGCCCTCGTGCCACCATCGGGCCAGCTTTTCCAGCCGGTCCCGCATCTCAAAATCCTGCCGTCCCTGGTCTTGCCATTGCTTGCCGACGATGCCGAAGCCACGTCGCGATAGCGACACCAATACGCCATAACAACAGGTACCCCGATCAAAGGTTCCATGTCCCGGCAAAAATAAAATCCTTGTTTCCCGCGCGTCCTAAGCCATTATTCCGGCACGCTAAAAGGGACGCGTTCATGTCGATTGCAAAAGAAATTGCGCCTCATCTTCCATATCTGCGCCGCTTTGCGCGGGCGCTCTGCGGCAGCCAGCCAAGCGGCGACGCCTATGTCGTCGCCATGCTGGAAGCCCTGGTCGCCGACCCCTCGGGATTCCCGCGCGACATCGATCCGCGCATCGGCCTGTACAAGACCTTCCTCAAGCTGTGGTCCTCGGCCAGCGTCGATGCAGCCGCCCCGGTCGTCGAGCTGTCGCGCGCGCCGGCCGAGCGCAATCTCGAGGCGCTGACCCCGCGCCCGCGCCAGGCCTTCCTGCTGCGGACGGTGGAAGGCTTCCCGCTCGACGACGTCGCCAGGATCATGGACATCACGGCGGCGGATGCCTCCACGCTGATTCAGACCGCCGGACAGGAAATCGCCGAGCAGGTCGCGACCGAGGTGTTGATCATCGAGGACGAGCCGATCATCGCGCTCGACATCGAGACGATGGTCGAGGAGCTCGGCCACACCGTCACCGGCGTCGCCCGCACCCAGCGCGAGGCGATCGCGCTCGTCGCCAAGAAGCGACCCGGCCTCGTGCTCGCCGACATCCAGCTCGCCGATGGCAGTTCTGGCCTCGATGCCGTCAACGAGATCCTGTCGACGATCGACGTGCCGGTGATCTTCATCACCGCCTATCCCGAGCGCCTCCTCACCGGCGACCGCCCGGAGCCGGCCTTCCTGATCACCAAGCCGTTCCAGCCGGAAGCCGTGAAGGCCGCGATCAGCCAGGCCCTGTTCTTCGACCGCCGCGCCGGCCGCAAGGCCGCCTGACGCTTCGATCCCATTCGAAGACGATCGAGGCCCGCGGCTTACCTCTGCGGGCCTTTTTTCTTGCCAACCGGGAACCCGTGCGGAGATGATGCGTTCCGCGTGGAATGACAGTTTCGTTTGCAGTTGGGGAGGGCGTGGATCATGGCGACGACCTGCTTCTCGGCCGCTATCGCGGCGTTATCGATCGGGGCTGCATTGTTCACCGGGATCGTGCAACCGGGAGCGCCGAGCGCGGAAATCCTGTCGCTCGCGCTGGCCGGCCTGACCGGCATCACGATCGCCAGCGCTTCGGCCCTGGACAGCTAGCCGGCTCTCCGCCCCGCTTCCGCCCGACGCCCTCACCGGCCCTCCACGAGGCGCGCCGGGCAAGGCGGAGCCTTGCGAGTGCACTGGTTGCCATCGGCCTGTGCCTCATGCCGGGCCTGGGCATGGCTGACCCGGTCACGGCACCGTTCTCCGGGCAGCGACCGCCGCCGCGACCGCCTGAACTGCGCCCGTCCATGCCCGACGGAGCTGGAAAGACCGAAACGCGGAGCGCAGTGCCTGCCCCCGCCGCAGTGCCCGCTCCTGCCAAGGCCGACAGCGTCGCTTCACCGGCTGGGCAAAGCTCGTGCCTCTCGGCCCTGGCCGCCATTCCCGGCAACCGGGTCACGCCCTCCGCCCCCGCCTCACAGAATGGCGATCCGGCCTGCCGGGTCAGCGAGCCCGTCCGGGTCGAGGCCCTCGCCATCAGGGGGCCGGACGGAGCCACAGCCGTGTCCTTCGAGCCGCCGCCCCTGCTGAGCTGCGCCATGGCCAGAACGCTGGCCGATTGGCTCGACCGCAGTGTCCAACCCCTGGCGCGCGGGCATTTCGAGCGCGATCTGGTGAGCCTGCGGGTCGGCGGGGGCCATGAATGCCGGCGACGAAACCGGGCGACGGCTGGCCCGGTCAGCGAGCACGCCACCGGCCAGGCGCTGGATATCTTCGCCTTCAAGCTGGGGAATGCAAAAGACGGGTTGCAGGTCGTGGTCGAGAAGCCGAAGGGCCTGGCCGAGAACCGCTTTCTCGACGCCGTCCGGCAGGCGGCCTGCGGTGCCTTCATGACCACGCTGGGGCCGGGCTCGGACGCGGCCCATGCCAATCACCTGCATGTCGATATTCAGGAGCGCCGCTCGCGCGCCTCCCGCTTCTGCCAGTAGCCGAATTCAGTGAGAGAGATCGCCCGGCCCGAAACGCAGCAGCAGGCTCTGCCCTTCAGGGATCGCAGCGCCGGCGCCGACAAGTCGAGGGCCGCTCCGCCGCGCCGCCATCACCGCAAGTGCCGCCGCGCGATCAAGCCCTGTGGCAAGAAGGTCCTCGAGTTCCCAGAACGGCGGCAGCGCCGCCGGGAAATCCGGATCGATTATTGTGGGGGTTTCTCCCCGTGGACGACTCACTGACATCGACATTCCCATGCCAAGATGAAACGCCAACGCTACAAACTCGTCACGGTTCCCTAACGTGGAACTGTGGGTTTCTTGGGGCGTTCGTCCCGCCAGTTCACCAGGAGCATTCGCGATGAGCCGAGGGCATTCCCGATCCTGCCTAGCCGCCCTCGCCTTCGCCGGCCTCATAGGAATGCATGAGCCCGCGGCGGCGCAGATCGCGGGCCCGCCGACGGGCCGCCTGTCCTGCACCGTGGGCAGCAATTTCGCCGCCATCGTCAAGTCGCAGCGCCCGACCGAATGCCGCTTCAGGCCACGCCGCGGACCGACGCAGCATTATACGGGGATCGTCCGCAGCTTCAGCCTCGGCCTAGGCTCGGTCAGGAGCGCGGCCATGGTCTGGCGCGTCTACGGACCCTATGCGCGCGCGCCGCTGGGCGCGCTGAGCGGGTCTTACAAGAGCGGCAGCACGACCGCTCCGTCCACGGCCAGCAATGCGCTCTCGGGCGGCAAGGACAATGAGGCGACGCTGCTGCCGCTGCCGTTCCAGGGCAATCGCGGCATCAATGTCGCTGTCGGTGTCACCGCTCTCGACTTGACGCTCGTCGCTCCGGGACGGCGGCGCTGAAGCCGCGAAGAAGAGACAGGATTACCTTTTGCTAACCTTGACGGCTCAAAATCGACTCAAATCCTGTGCTTTCGGCCATGATAGGGCGCCAGAGCAGGAACATCGCCAGTCCTGTTACGTTGAGATCGCGTAACAGAGATTGCAGTGAGTGAGAGAGCCGGTCGATGGCTGATATCCGCGTACTCATCGTCGAGGACGACCCGTTCATCGCGATGGACATCGAAAGCGCCGTGGCCGATCAGCTCGGCGACGATGTCGAGCTGATCGTCGTCGGCTCCGTGGCGGAAGCCCGGCGGATGACCGCAAAGCAGCTCGCCTGCGCCCTGCTCGACATCGATGTCGTCGGCGGCAAGACCTTCGATGTCGCGAGCGCGCTGCAGGAAATCGGCACGCCCTTCGCCTTCGTCTCGGGTTCGGCGCCGCAGGAGGTGCCCGCAGCGCTTCGCAACGTCCGCTTCCTGCGCAAGCCATTCTCGACGCGCGAGGTCGCAGCCTTCGTGAAAAGCGCTGTCGGCGCACTCGACCTCAAGGCCATGCCAGGCTGATGCCCGCGCGTCAGGCCTGAGCCGGAAGAGCTTCCCGCTTCGGAAAGACGATCGTCACCCGCGTACCCGTACGCCCGTCCTGTTCGGGATGAGCCGGCTCGGTGTTCAGGGTCGCGCGCATGCTGCGCAGCAGGCTGGCGATCACGGTCTGGCCGAGGCCCTTGCTTGCGGTCTCCGCGGGCATGCCGACGCCGTCATCCTCGATCGACATGGCAAGGGCGGGCTCCCCTTCGTGCTCCGTCGGAGCGAAGCGGATGACGATCCGCCCCGCCATGCCGTCGGGAAAGGCGTGCTTGATGGCGTTGGTGACGAGTTCGTTGACGATCACGACGAAGGACACGGCATCGCGGCCCGGCAGGCGAATCGATTCCATATCGAGCTCGATCCGGATCGGCCGGCCCTCGGCCGTCTTGCCGATCTCGGCGAGCAGATCCTCCATATAGGGCCGCGCATCGATCTCGTCGGTCTCGATATCCAGCCGCAGGCGCCTCTGGCCGGCCGCGATCGCCTGGATGCGCGACTGGGCCTGCGCCAGCGCCGTCTTGACCGCAGGCTCGCGCGCCTGCCGGCTCTGCACGTTGAGCAGCGCCGAGACCATGGCGAGGTTGTTGCCAACCCGGTGATTGACGTCGCGCAGCAGCGCCTCGATGCGCAGGCGCTCGCTTTCGAGCTGGCGGGTGCGCTCGCTCACGATCTGCTCGAGTTCGGCATTGCTGATCGCCAGCGCATTGCTGCGGCGCTGGCGGCGGCGCAATTGCTGCCAGGCGGCGAAAGCCAGACCCGCCAGCGCGACGACGATGCCGGTGCTGCCCCAGAGGCGGCGGCGTTCTTCCCGGCTGTAGAGCGATCTCAGCCGGACATTCTCGCTCTGCTGGATCGCCTGCACGGTTTCGCGCAGCCGGTCCATCGCGGCGATGCCATCCTCGCTCCTGACCAGCGCCAGAGCCTCCGCCCTGCGGCCCGCCCGCTCCAGCGCGATCGTCCGGTCGAGTTCCGCGAATTTCACGCCCATGTCCGCGCGCAGCTTCGCGACCCGCTCCTTCTGAACGGGATCGGCATCGGCGAGCGCGGCGAGGATGTCGAGCTCAGGCCCGGCAGCGCCCCTGCCCTCGGTAAAGGGGTCGAGATAATCGGCCTCCCCGGTCAGCAGGAAGCCGCGCTGCCCGGTCTCGGCATCGCGCATCCGGCCGAGAAAGCGCTCGGCCCGCTCGCGGATCTCGATCGCGTGGGAAACACGGTCCGCCGTCTGCCGCGCCTGCTGGTTGATCCAGGCGGCCAGCACGACCGCAACCGCGACCACCCCGATCGCGATGATCGTGGTCGTCGCCGAGCGAAGGCGCGCGCCGAAGACCGGAAAAACCGGTATCGGAAAGCGGCTGCGGGGCCTCACCTGAGCAGACATGCAGATCTTGTTACGGGACGCATGCCGACATCCCTATGTAAAAAGACATGCCTCGTCCATGTCGCCGATCAGCGCGGAATCAGGCTTCCCCATCGTCATCCGCGCCGCCCGCAACGATCTGGCGGCCCAGAATCGCGCCGAGAACGACGATGCCGCCGGCGGCCGCCATCCGCCAGCTCAGGCGCGAGCCGATGAGCTTGGCGGCCAGCGGCGCGGCGGCCAGAGCCGCGGTTGCGGCGGGGCGCGGCGGCCGGCGGCGGTTCTTGACGATCACGGCCATGCCCAGCGCCAGCAAAGCCGCGAGGAAAAGGCCACCGGCAATCCAGAGGCTGGCGGCGACCGCGCCGTAGCGCAGCGCCAGGACGGTATGGAGCGCGTTCAATGCATAGCCGCCGGCGCAGAGCATCAGCAGCGCGGCAAGGCCGAACAGGCCGTAGACGGTGACATTGCGCCTCACCACCCCGGAGACCTCCGAGGTGATGAAGGATCCGATCCCCCCGAACATGGTCAGCGCGCCGACAGGAAGCCGACGAACAAGCCGACCGCCGCCGCCAGCCCCAGCGCACGCAGCGGCCGCTCGCGGATTTCCGCCTCGATCAGCTGCTGCAATTCGGTGGCCTGCTCCTTGGCGACGTCAACTATCTTGTCGGTGTCGACGCCGACGGCGCGCAGGCGCTCGCTGACGGTGGCGGCGATATCCTCGGCGCTGCGCGTCAGGGTATCCTCCAAGGCGCTCGCCTGGCGCCTGGCGCGGGCTCCGGCCTGGCGCGCTTCCGCCGCGACATCCTCGGCGCCGGCCTCGACCTCGGCCTTCGCACGCTTGGCGGCGGCGGCAGCCTGACGTTTCGCGGATGTCGTGGTGGCCATGGCGGTATCGTCCTGTCGCTGATGGAAATTCGGATGGTGGCGAGGAGACGCGGCAGCCGCAAGGGCCACCACATGATCGGGCAACGCGGCCGCTCCGGTTCTGTTCCGAGCGTGACGCTCAGGCAGCCTCGGCTTCGCCGGCCTCTTCGGCCTCCTCCTTGGCCTTTTCGCGGCGATAGCGCGCGAACTCCTCCTGCGCCACCATGGCGACGATCACGATCGGCGTCGAGAGTACCGCGCCGACCGGGCCCCAGAGCCAAAGCCAGAAGATGAAGGCGATGAAGACGAGGAAAGGCGAGATGGTCAATCGGTTGCCGACGAAGACCGGCGTGACCGCGTTACCCTCGATCAGGTGCAGGACGTAATAGGCCGCCGCCGGCCAGAGCGCCGCGAGGATCGAGGGCGCATCGAGCAGCGCGCCGGCCAGAAGCATGATCGCGACGATGATCGGGCCGATGAAGGCGAGGTAGTTGAGCAGGAAGGCGAGCGCCCCCCAGAACACCGGGAAGGGCAGGCCGGCGACCCAGGCGATCGCCATGGTGAGGATGCCCATGCCGAGATTGATCATCGTCACCAGCGCGAAATAGCGTGCCACCCGCGACTCGATCTCTTCGAAGAAGGAGCCGGCCGAGCGGCGCGCGCCCCGGCCGAGGCAGAGCCGGAGCACCCGCGCCTTGAGATGACGGCGCGTCGCCAGCCAGAAATAGATCGTCGCGACGAAGATCAGCAGGCCGCCCGCTGCCGCGGACGAGGTGAGCGCGATGTCGAAGAGCGGATTGCCCTGGGACACGCTGAGCTCGGCGCCCTTGCCGGTGATCGAGGCAATGCCGCGCTTGAATTCGTCCATGAAGGCGAAGACGCCGGTGAGCTTGCCCTGCAGGGCCGCCATCATCGCCGGAGCCTGATCGCTCCAGCCGGCAACGGGCACGGCGAGGATCGCGATCGCGCCGAAGAGCAGGCCGATGAAGAGCAGCACCACCAGTGCCGCGGCGGCGTGCTGCGGCACCCGGTGCCGCGCCAGCACGTCGACGAGCGGCCCGAGCACGAGCCCGAAGATCACGCCGGCCGTGACCGGCATGGCGATGACCTTGGTCAGCGCCAGCGAGGCCGTCGCCAGGATGAGAAAGATGCCGACAATGGCATAGCGGACGATGAGATCATGCTCATACGGCGTGACCTCTTCGGTTTCCTCCGCCGATTCCGGTTCCGCCATGTAGCGCGGAAACGGCCGCCAGGCCGATGAGCTGAGCATGGGATGTTTCCAACGCGCGATCCGCGCCCCCCTGGCGCGTCGGACATGTCAACGCCGGAAGGATCGGGCGGGTTCCGATCGGCTCAGTGCGCCTCGTCCCAGTTGCCGGCGGCGCGGGCCTCGACCGCGAGCGGCACCCTGAGCTGCACGGCCGGGTGCGGTGCCCCCACCATGACCTTCTCGATGATCGGCAGGGTCTTCTCGACCTCGGCCTCCGGCACCTCGAAGACGAGCTCGTCATGGACCTGCAGCAGCATGCGGGCGCCCAGCCGATTGGCGGCGAGCGCCGCATCCATGCGGGTCATCGCCCGGCGGATGATGTCGGCGGCCGAGCCCTGGATCGGTGCGTTGATCGCCTGGCGCTCGACGAAGGCGCGCTCGGACGGATTCTTCGAGGCGACCGCGGGGAAATGGCAGACGCGACCGAAGATCGTGGTGACCTGAGCATGGGCGCGCACATGGGTCTTGGTCTGGTCCATGTAGTCGCGGATGCCGGGGAAGCGCTCGAAATACTTGCGGATATAGGCGCTGGCCTCCTCGCGGCCGATGCCGAGCTGGTTGGCGAGGCCGAAAGCCGAGATGCCGTAGATGATGCCGAAATTGATCGCCTTGGCGCGGCGGCGCACCTCGCTCGGCATGCCCTGGACCGGCACCCCGAACATCTCGGACGCCGTCATCGCATGGATGTCGATGCCATCGGCGAAGGCCTGCCGGAGCTGCGGGATCTCGGCGATATGGGCGAGCAGGCGCAATTCGATCTGGCTGTAATCGGCCGAGACCAGCTTGAAGCCCTTCTCCGGCACGAAGGCGGTGCGGATCTTGCGGCCGGCCTCGGTGCGGATCGGGATGTTCTGGAGGTTGGGCTCGGAGGAGGAGAGCCGGCCCGTCGTCGTCGCCGCCAGCGCATAGGAGGTGTGGACCCGGTTGGTCTGCGGATTCACATAGCCCGGCAGTGAATCGGTATAGGTCGATTTGAGCTTGGCGAGCTGGCGCCATTCCAGGATCTTGGACGGCAGCGCGTGGCCCTGCTCGGCGAGGTCCTCGAGCACGCCGGCACCCGTCGCCCATTGCCCGGTCGCGGTCTTCTTGGCGCCTTCGAGCCCCATCTTGCCGAACAGGATGTCACCGAGCTGCTTGGGGCTGCCAATGGTGAATCTCTCACCGGCCAACTCGTAGATTTCGTCCTCCAGCCGGGCCAAGCCTTGCGCGAAATCGCCGGAGAGGCGGGAGAGGATCTGCCGGTCAATGGCGATGCCGCGCCGCTCCATCCGCGCCAGGACCTCGACCATCGGCCGTTCCAGCACCTCGTAGACCGCAGTCTTCTTCTCGGCGGCGAGGCGTGGCTTCAGCGTGAGCCAGAGCCGGAGCGTGACGTCGGCATCCTCGGCGGCATAGTCGGTGGCGCGGTCGAGCGGCACCTTGTCGAAGGTGATCTGGTTCTTGCCGGTGCCGGCGACCTGCGCATAGGGAATCGTCTCGTGGCCGAGATGCAGCTCCGAGAGCCTGTCCATGCCGTGGCTGTTGCTGCCGGCATCGAGCGCATAGGAGATCAGCATGGTGTCCTCGACCGGGGACACGCTGAGCCCGTGGCGCTCCAGCACCAGCAGGTCGTATTTCAGGTTCTGGCCGATCTTGAGCACGCCGGCATCGGCGAACAGCGGCTTCAGGGCGGCGACCGCCTGCGTCAGCGGAATCTGGTCGGCCAGCAGGCCCTCGTCGAAGAGCCCGCCATCGCCGGCGCGATGCTGCAGCGGGATGTAGCAGGCGCGGCCGGGCGCGACCGCGAGCGAGATGCCGACGAGATCGGCCTGCATCGCGTCGAGCGAGTTGGTCTCGGTGTCGAGAGCGACATGGCCGACCTCGGAAGCCCAGCCGATCCAGCGCTCGAGATCGGCGAGCGTGCGCACGCATTCGTATTTCGAGCGATCGATCTTGCCGGCGATCGCCTCGTTCTTGCGGGCGCTGGCCAGATCGCCCGGCTTCAGCCAGCCGTCTTCGCCAGCAGGGGCGCCTGCAACAGCGGCAGCAGGCGCGGGAGATGTCGCAAGAGCCAAGCCGGGAGCCGCATCCTCGGCGGCATCGGCACCGGCATAGAGCGCCTTCAGCTCCGCCGCGCGCGCGCCGCCCGGAGCCAACTCCGGATCGGCATCGACGGCGCCGACATCCGCCTCATAGGCCTCGGCGACGCGCTTGGTGATGGTGGTGAACTCCATCGCCTTGAGGAAGGCGATGAGCTTCGCCGGGTCGGGCTGCTCCAGCGTCAGGTTCTCCAGCGGCGTCTCGACCTTCACGTCGTCGACGAGGCTGACGAGCTTGTGGGAGATGCGGACCTTCTCGATCACCTCGGGATTGGTCAGGGTCTCCCGGCGCTTCGGCTGCTTGATCTCGCCGGCGCGCGCCAGCAGGGTTTCGAGATCACCGTATTCGCCAATGAGCTGGGCTGCCGTCTTGATGCCGATGCCCGGCGCGCCCGGCACGTTGTCGGTGGCATCGCCGGCCAGCGCCTGCACATCGGTGACCTTCTCGGGCATGACGCCGAAATACTCGACGACCTCGGGCTCGCCGATGCGGCGCTCGGCCCGGAAGCCGGCGCCCTTCTTCTGGTCACCGGAGGCGGGATCGTACATCGCGACGCCCGGCTTCACGAGCTGCATCAGGTCCTTGTCGGCGGAGACGATGAGGACATCGGCGCCGGCCTCGCGGGCCTGTTTCGCATAGGTCGCGATCAGGTCGTCGGCCTCGTAGACATCCTGCTCGACCGGGATGAGGCCGAAGGCGCGCACCGCCTCGCGCATCAGCGGGAACTGGGGAATGAGATCGGGCGGCGGATCGGAGCGGTTGCCCTTGTAGGCCGGGTAGAGCGCCTTGCGGAACGAGTTCTCGGTCTTGTCAAAGACGATGGCGAGATGGGTCGGCCTGACGCCGAGCACGCCCTCGCGCACGAACTGGAAGAGCTTCGTCGCGAAGAGCCGAACCGCGCCCGAGGGCAGCCCGTCCGAGCGGGCATTGTATTTCCGGTCCTGGTTGATCGACTGGAAATAGGCCCGGAAGATGAAGTTCGAGCCGTCGACCAGGAAGAGGTGGTCGCCGGGCTTCAGGGCGGGGGCGGTCGTGGTTGTCTCGCTCATGGCGCGGACCATAAGCGGGCGGGCGCGAGCGGTCCATGGGCTGCGCGGCGGCGGGTGCTCAAAGCTGTCAGGAATGACGGGCCCCGCCGGAATCGCGACGTCATGCGCGCCCTTGTGGCGAGCATCCGCGTCTTGAACACGCGCACTTGACCCGCAAAGACGTGGATGGCCGGGACAAGCCCGGCCATGACGGCAATGGCAGCGCTTCCAACTACTTCGTGATCGTATCGATCTCCGCCAACTCCTCGGCTGTCAGCGCCCAGTCGGCGGCCTTGACGTTGGCGGCGACCTGCTCCGGCTTGGTCGCACCGGCGATGACGCTCGACACCACCGGCTGCGCCGCCAGCCAGGAGAAAGCGAGTTCGACCAGCGTATGGCCGCGCTGCTCGGCGAAGGCGGTCAGCCCCTCGATCCGGCGCCAGTTATCCGCGCTGAAGATCTCGTCGGCGCGCTGCGGCAGCTTGCTCAGGCGCGCACCTTCCGGCATCGCCGCGCCGCGCTTGTACTTGCCGGTGAGCGCGCCGTTGGCGAGCGGGAAATAGGGCAGCAGGCCCATGCCGTAATGGGCGATGGCGGGGATCAGGTCCTTTTCGGCGCCGCGCTTCAGCAGGCTGTACTCGTCCTGCGCCGAGGCGAAGCCGGGAATGCCGAGATCGCGCGCCGTCCACTGCGCATCGGCGACCTGCCAGGCGACGACGTTCGAGCAGCCGATATAGCGGACCTTGCCCTGGCGGACGAGGTCGTCCATGGCGCGCAGGGTCTCCTCGATCGGGGTCAGCGGATCGGGCCGATGGAGCTGGTAGAGATCGAGCCAGTCGGTCTTGAGGCGCCGGAGCGAATCCTCGACCGCGTTCATGATGTAGCGGCGCGAACCGCCCTTCTTCACGCCCTCGGCATCCATGTCCATGCCGAACTTGCTGGCGAGCACGATCTGCTTGCGGCGCGCGCCCAGCACCTCGCCCAAAGCCGTCTCGGAGCCGCCGCGCTCGCCATAGATGTCGGCGGTGTCGAACAGGGTGATGCCATGCTCGATCGCGGCATCGACGACCTTGCGCGTCGCATCGAGATCGATGCGCCCGCCGAAATTGTTGCAGCCGAGCCCGACGAGCGAGACGCGCAGGCCCGAGCGGCCGAGATTGCGGAATTGCATGGCGATGTCCTTCCCCTTTCGCATCGGACCGAAAAGTGGCCCCACTTTTCGGAAGAATCCGATGCGACAACATTTTGATCGATCATCGTGACCGCGTCCGGCCGGACGCGCGATGATCGAGAGGCGGGCAGAGGATCAGAGCGAACGGTCGAGGGCAATCGCCCAGTGCGTCATCCGCGGGCTGCGCTCAGCGCAGACCCGAAACGAAAATGCCCGGGCTCTCGCCCGGGCATCTGAACTCAGGCCACTTCGGCCTTCTGCTTCTGCGAGCGCTTGCGCTCGTTCGGGTCGAGGATGCCCTTGCGCAGGCGGATCGACTTCGGGGTGACCTCGACGAGCTCGTCGTCGTCGATCCAGGCCAGCGAACGCTCCAGCGTCATCCGGATCGGCGGGGTCAGGCGCACCGCCTCGTCCTTCGAGGTGGTGCGGATGTTGGTGAGCTTCTTGCCCTTGAGCACGTTCACCTCGAGATCGTTCTCGCGGGTGTGCTCGCCGACGATCATGCCCTGATAGACCTTCCAGCCGGGCTCGATCATCATCGGGCCGCGGTCCTCGAGGTTCCACAGCGCATAGGCCACGGCCTCGCCGGTCTCCATCGCGATCAGCACGCCGTTGCGGCGCCCACCGATCTCGCCCTTGTAGGGCAGGTAGTCATGGAAGAGCCGGTTCATGATCGCGGTGCCGCGCGTGTCGGTCAGCAACTCGCCCTGATAGCCGATCAGGCCGCGGGTCGGAGCGTGGAAGACCAGGCGCAGGCGATTGCCGCCCGACGGACGCATCTCCAGCATGTCGGCCTTGCGCTCCGACATCTTCTGCACGACGACGCCGGAATGCTCCTCGTCGACGTCGATCACGACCTCTTCGATCGGCTCCAGAAGCTGGCCGTCCTCGCCGCGCTTCAGCACGACGCGCGGACGGGAAACGCCGAGCTCGAAGCCCTCGCGGCGCATCGTCTCGATCAGGATCGCGAGCTGCAATTCGCCACGGCCGGAGACGATGTAGCTGTCCTTGTCGGAGGCTTCCTCGATCTTCAGCGCGACATTGCCCTCGGCCTCCTTGAACAGACGGTCGCGGATGACGCGGGTGGTGACCTTGTCGCCCTCGGTGCCGGCGAGCGGGGAATCGTTGACCATGAAGGTCATCGACACCGTCGGCGGATCGATCGGCTGCGCCTTGATCGGGGTGTCGACCGAGGGGTCGCAGAAGGTATCGGCGACGGAACCCTTCACCAGGCCCGCGATCGAGACGATGTCGCCGGCGACCGCTTCCTCGATCGGCTGACGCTCGAGGCCGCGGAAGGCCAGGATCTTCGAGATGCGGCCGGTCTCGACGGTCGAGCCGTCGCCGGAGAGCACCTTGATCGTCTGGTTCGGCTTGGCCGTGCCCGAGGTGACGCGGCCGGTGATGATGCGGCCGAGATAGGGATTGGCCTCCAGCAGCGTGCCGATCATACGGAACGGGCCTTCCTCGACCTTGGGCTCCGGCACATGCGACAGGATGAGATCGTACATCGGCGCGAGGCCGTTATCCTGCGGACCTTCCGGCGAATGGGCCATCCAGCCCTGCTTGCCCGAGCCGTAGAGGATCGGGAAGTCGAGCTGCTCGTCGGTGGCGTCGAGCGCGGCGAAGAGGTCGAAGACCTCGTTGATGACCTCGGTGGTGCGGGCGTCCGGCTTGTCGACCTTGTTGATCGCGACGATCGGCTTGAGGCCGAGCTTCAGCGCCTTGGAGACCACGAACTTGGTCTGCGGCATCGGGCCCTCGGCCGCATCGACCAGCACGATGGCCGAGTCGACCATGTTCAGGATGCGCTCGACCTCGCCACCGAAATCGGCGTGGCCTGGGGTGTCGACGATGTTGATGCGCGTATCCTTCCAGACGACCGAGGTCGCCTTGGCCAGGATGGTGATGCCGCGCTCCTTCTCGAGGTCGTTGGAATCCATCACGCGCTCGATGACGCGCTGGTTGTCGCGGTAGGTGCCGGACTGCTGCAAAAGCTTGTCGACGAGCGTGGTCTTGCCATGGTCGACGTGCGCGATGATGGCGATGTTGCGCATGGACATGCGGGTCTGGGCCTTGCTTTCAAGGCCACGAGCCGGTCTGGAGCGATGCCCCGCCGGCGCAGCCTGTTTCACGTGAATCTGGAATTCGTTGCGCTGCACATAAACGCTGGCGGGCTTTTCGGCAACCGCAGACGCTGCCGAAAAGTAAATGCGTTCAAGCTTCCGCCAGCGCCCGCTGCCGCTCGGCGACGGCCCGGCCGACCTGATCGATGACGAGGCGATAGGCTGCGAGCGCCGCCGTATCGAGGTCACCCTTGGCGTAGTCGGCCAATACGCGCGTCAGGATGTGGTCGGCCTCGCGGCCGAGCCGGGTCAGTTCGGCCTCGTCCTCGCAGGCGCGGATCACGGCCAGAAGCGCCAGCAATTCGTCGAGGCCCGACATGGCGCGCCGGCGCCGGTTGGCGCTCTCGCGCCCGAGCAGCGCGGCGCCGCCCGTGCCGACCGCCGAGAGCGCCATGGCCCCGATATAGAACCAGTCGCCATAGCGATCGAAGAAGGTCTCCTGCTCGCCATCGATATAGGCGGCGGCGCCCGAATGGACCGGCAGCGGCGCGTCCTTGTCGGTCGAGGGCGTCTCCAGCGCCTGCACGGCGGGCAGTTCCGCCGCCAGGGTCAGGCGCAGGCCGAGGATGTCCTTGGTCAGCTCACCGACGAGATTGTCGTCGAGGCTCTGCGCTGCGACGAGGCGCGAGGTGATCGCGATGGTCGGCAGGCTCTCGGCCGGGCGCGGCGGGTCGCCGCCGAGCGCGCCACGCACGATCTCGCCGGATTCGATCGCACGGTAATGCAAGGCGAGCGCATCGGCCTCGCGAACCGGGATCAGGACGGGATCGTTGCCCCAGGCTTCGCGCAAACGGCGCAGGCCGCCATTATTGGTATGGGAGCCGACAGCGCTGATCGAGAAGAAGACGTCGATGCGCTTCTCCCTCGCCACCGGCACGATCTCCTCCTGGGTCAGGCCGAGAATCTCGACCTCGTCGGGCCGGACCTCGTATTGCGCCAGCACCCGTTTCAGCAGCGCGACGTTGCCGGCAGGATTGCGGGCGACGCCGACCCTGCGGCCACGCAGATCGGCGATACGGGTGATCGCGGTCTCGGCCCTGGTGATGAAGAAGGGATAGGTCCGGCGGGTGATCAGCACCGTATCGGCGGTCGAGGGCATGGCGATGTCAGCACGCAGCATGGCGAGATCGGCCTGCCCGGCATCGATCCGCTTGGCGCTGTCCTCGGAACCTTCCGTCAGGACGAGCCGCAGGCGCACGGAGGCCTTGTCGCGGTTCAGGCCCTGCACGAAGGCCGCGGCCATGCGCGCATCCTCGGAGCCGAGCGGCCCGACGGCGAGGCGCAAGGTCCGCGGCTGGCCGACATAATAGAACGCCGCCGCGACGAGGCCGGAGACGGCGAGCAGCCCCGCCACCATCGCCAGCCCGCGCCTGCCCATGCCAAGCCGGATCAATCAACAGCCCCCTTGTTCGCCCATGCCAGCATGGCTTCCTTCGCCATCATGTCGCAAGTACGGCATGCACCGGCGAACGGACCGTGCTAAACGCCGGGCCATGTCCAATGGTTCGCCCTTCCTGATCAAGATCTGCGGTCTCTCGACGCCCGAGACGCTGGAGGCTGCGCTTGCGGCCGGCGCCGACATGATCGGGCTCAATTTCCATCCGAAAAGTCCGCGCTACGTCACGCTGGAGCGCGCGAAAGAACTGGCGGCGATCGCCCGCGGCAAGACGGAAATCGTCGCGCTCGTCGTCGACTGGAGCGAAGGGCAGGCAGCGGAACTCGCCGAGGCGCTGAAGCCCGACTGGTTCCAGTTCCACGGTCGCGAGACGCCCGAGCAGACCGCAGCCCTGCGCCGCGCCGTCGGCCGGCCGGTGATGAAGGCTCTCGGCATTGCCACGGTCGAGGACCTGAAAGCCGTCGCCGGCTATCGCGATGCCGCCGATCTCATCCTGCTCGACGCCAAGCCGCCGAAGGACGCGGCCTTCCCCGGCGGGCATGGCAAGCCCTTCGACTGGGCGCTGCTTGCCGGCCTCGACCCTTCGCAGCGCTTCATGCTATCGGGCGGGCTCGATCCGGCCAATGTCGCTCATGCCATCGGCATAACCCGGCCGGCGGGCGTCGACGTTTCCTCGGGCGTCGAAAGCGCGCCGGGGGTCAAGGACCCCGCCCGGATCGCGGAATTCATCGCATCGGCCCGCAAGGCCGCCGCGGCACTGCAAGAAGGTTTGACGGCATGAACGCCCCCTCGACCCCGAACAGCTATCGCAACGGCCCGGACGAGAACGGCCGCTTCGGCCTGTTCGGCGGCCGCTTCGTCGCGGAAACGCTGATGCCGCTGATCCTTGAGCTGGAAGCGGCCTATAACGCCGCCAAGGCCGACCCGGCCTATCATGCCGAGATGACCAGCGGGCTGAAGCATTATGTCGGCCGGCCCTCGCCGCTCTATCTCGCCGAGCGGCTGACGGACCATTTCAGCGGCGCCAAGGTCTACCTGAAGCGCGAGGAGCTGAACCATACCGGCTCCCACAAGGTGAACAACGTGCTCGGCCAGATCCTGCTGGCACGGCGCATGGGCAAGAAGCGCATCATCGCCGAGACCGGCGCCGGCCAGCACGGCGTCGCCACCGCGACGCTCTGCGCCCGCTACGGGCTGGAGTGCATCGTCTATATGGGCGCGGTCGATGTCGCCCGGCAGGCGCCCAACGTCTTCCGCATGCAGATGCTCGGCGCCACCGTCGTCCCGGTCGAATCCGGCACCAAGACGCTGAAGGATGCGATGAACGAGGCGCTGCGCGACTGGGTGACCAATGTCGCGACGACCTTCTACTGCATCGGCACGGTCGCAGGCCCGCATCCCTATCCGGCGATGGTGCGCGACTTCCAGTCGATCATCGGCAAGGAAACCCGCGAGCAGATGCAGGAGGCCGAAGGCCGCCTTCCCGATTCGCTGGTCGCCTGCATCGGCGGCGGCTCGAACGCGATGGGGCTGTTCCATCCCTTCCTCGACGACGCATCCGTCGAGATCTACGGCGTCGAGGCAGCCGGCCACGGCATCCCGAGCGGCCAGCATGCGGCCTCGCTGACCGGCGGACGCCCCGGCGTGCTGCACGGCAACCGCACCTTCCTGCTGATGGACGATGACGGGCAGATCAAGGACGCCCATTCGATCTCGGCCGGGCTCGACTATCCCGGCATCGGCCCGGAGCATTCCTGGCTGCACGATATCGGCCGGGCGACCTATCTCTCCGCCACCGACGAGGAGGCGCTGGAGGCGTTCCAGCTCATCTCAAAGTTGGAAGGCATTATCCCGGCGCTGGAAAGCGCGCATGCGCTCGCCCGCGTCGCCGAGCTCGCCCCGCAGAAGCCGAAGGACCATCTGATGGTGGTCAATCTCTCCGGCCGCGGCGACAAGGACATCCCGCAGGTCGCGGAGATCCTGGCGGCGCGCTGACGCTCGCATGGACACCTAAAGTTCCAGGCACGCGGCTCTCGACTCTCTGCTCCATAGCAGCAACCATGGGTTGCTTCCGGCGCCTCCGCGCCGGGCATCGTCGCGTGGAGCGGGACCGGGGCCAATGGGGGGCAGCGGTAACGACGACCGTCCGATCGGGCGCGGGCCTGCCTCAGCCGGCCTGCCGATCGAACTCGCCTTCCTGACGCGGCATGGCCTGGCGCCCTCGCTTCTCGCGCGTGCGGCCGAAACATCCCGCCGTAACCGCAGCGAGCCCGCCCGCGAAGCGATCGCGCTCGGCCTGATCGGCGAAGCCGAGCTTTATCGCGCACTCGCGGCCGAGCTGGGCCTCGCCTTCCTGCCGCAGCCGCCGCCCCTGCGACCCGGCGGCGGGCATGATGCGATCCTGCGCCAGGGCATCGCGCCGACCGTCGACGACAGGCGCTTTCGCTTCATCCTCGCGCCCGAGGGCCCGGCGCTGCGGCGGATGCTCGAAGCCGGGCCGCGCCATCGCGGCGATATCGCGGTGACGACACCGCGCCGCTTCGCCGGGGCCCTGCGCCACAGCAATGCCGAGACCCTGGCGGAGCATACGGCCGGGCTCGACCCTGCCGGTCTCGCGCGCGAGAGCGCCCGCACCGGCGCCAGCCGCGGCCAGGTGATCGCAGCCGGCGGCGGTGTCGCCGCAGCCGCACTCGGCGGCGTCTTCGCCCCGCTCCAAACCTTCTTCGCGCTTGCGCTCCTGCTCGGCCCGTTCTTCCTCGGGCTCATCCTGCTGCGTCTTGCGGCGGCGATCGAACGCTCGGCGCCCGATCTCTGGCGCAGCCATCGCTGGCGGATCGACGAATCCCGCCTGCCCGCCTACACCGTCGCGGTGCCGCTCTACCGCGAGCTTCCTGTGCTCCGGCAATTGACGGATGCGCTCGGCGCCCTCGACTATCCCCCGGCCAAGCTCGATATCCGCCTGCTGATCGAAGCCGACGATATCGGGATGCGCAGCACGCTGGCGCGGATGGCGCTGCCGCCGCATTTTTCCGTGACGGTCGTTCCGCCGGGCTTTCCGCGCACCAAGCCGCGTGCGCTCAACCTGGCGCTGCTCGAGGCACGCGGCACGTTCTTCACGATCTTCGACGCCGAAGACATTCCCGATCCGCAGCAACTGCGCATGGCGGCGGCGCGCTTCCTCGGTGGTCCGCAGGAGCTCGGCTGCCTGCAGGCCAGACTCGTGATCGACCATGCCGAGGAAGGCGTGCTTCCCGCCCTGTTCGCGCTGGAATATGCGGGGTTGTTCGATGTGCTCAATCCCGGCCTGCTGCAATTCCGGTTGCCGATCATGCTGGGCGGGACCTCGAACCATTTCCGCACCGAGGCGCTGCGCGCGGTCGGCGGCTGGGATGCCTGGAACGTGACGGAGGATGCCGATCTCGGCTTCAGGCTGGTGCGCGCCGGCTACCGCATCGGCGACCTGCCCTCGAACACCCGCGAGGAGGCGCCCATCACCATCCCGGCCTGGCTCAAGCAGCGCTCGCGCTGGATCAAGGGCTATATCCAGACGCTGGTGACGCATTCCCGCGCCCCTTTGCGCCTGATGCGCGAAGCCGGGATGGCTGCGACCTTCGCCTTCCTGTCGCTGGTCTTCGGCACCGTCGCCACGGCGCTCGGCTATCCCGCCTTCGCCGTCGCCGCGCTGATTGCCTATTGGGACGGCTCCCTGTTCGAGCCGGTGGGCACTGTCGCCACCCTGACCTCGACCATCGCGCTCGGCATCTGGATTCTGGGCAGCGTCGCGCTGTTCATGCCGCCGATCGTCGGCGCCCTGCGCCGGGGCGCTCCGGGCCTATTGCTGCTCGTGCCGCTGCTGCCGCTCTATTACGCGCTGGTCTCGGCGGCGGCCTGGATGGCGCTCTACGAGTATTTCAACCACCGTTTCGCCTGGAACAAGACGGAGCACGGGCTGGCGCACCGACCGGCGCCCATCGAAGCCAATCAGGAGTGACGCAGCCATTCTGCCGCCGCCTGCGCCGGAGGCTGCTCGATATTGAAGGCACCGACGAAACTGCCGTCCTTGCCCATCAGATAGACCAGGGCGGTATGGTCCATCGTGTAGTCGCCATCCTTGAGCGGCACCTTCTTGGCATAGGCGCGATAGGCCTTGATCACGGCATCGATGGCGGGACGATCGCCGCTCAGCCCGACGATGCGGGGATCGAAGGAGCCGAGATAGCTCTTCATCGCGTCCGGCGTGTCGCGCTCGGGATCGACCGTGATGAAGAGGGCCTTGAGCCCCTTCGCCTTGGCGCCGTCACCGGCCGCGCGCAGGGCTTCCGATATCTCGAAGAGCTTGGTCGGGCAGATGTCGGGGCAATGGGTGAAACCGAAGAAGACCAGGAAGGGCGAGCCCTTCAGATCGGTATCGGAGAGCGGCTTGCCCTCCTGCGTCGTCAGCGTGAACGGGCCGCCGACGCTGGCCGTGCCGCTGCCACCGCCCTGGCGGCCAGGCGAGAAGGTCAGGATCGCGGCCGCAGCCAGCGCGAGCGCGCCGACGAGGAAGACGACGAGGGGGAGAACGAGTCGGCGGTTCACGAAAGACTTCCCGGGCAGGCGGCCGCAGCCGCTAGAAGCAAGCGACGATGGCGGCGATCAGGCCGTCGGTGAAGAGCCGGTCTCCCTCGCGCCACCAGAGCAGCAGGCCGGTGAGGAACAGGGCGAAGAAGCCTCCGCCGATCAGCATGAGGCCGAGACGGCTCGAAGAGCCGGCCTCCTTCTGCGTTGTCTCGTCTGCCTGCGACATGAGGCCAACCTATCGCCAGATCACGCCGCCCGGAAGCGGGCGCCGTGACGCAGGGTCTCACGATGCAGCGATGCGCCCCGGGTTGGGCACATCACGGAATTGGCCGGTGCTCCCAGACTCACTTCACCGGGAAGGTCAGCGGCGAATAATCAGTAACCGGGCGCTTGATCCAGTCATTGCCGGGCGCTGCGGCTTCCGTCCGCTTCTGGCCTTCGTGGAGGCGCAGCGCGGCCGCCGGATAGTCCATGGTCAGGACGGTGCCGTCACGGACCACGAGCCTGCCGTCGACATAGACGCGGTCGACGGCCCGTTCGGCGGCGGCATAGACCATGCTGCGCACGGGATCGCGGCGCGGCTGCATCATCGGGTGCTTGAGGTCGACCATGACGAGGTCGGCCTTGCAGCCCGCTTCCAGCCGCCCGATATCGTCGCGGCCGAGCGCAGCGGCGCCGGCCGTGGTCGCGGCCTCGAAGATGTCGGTGGTGGTGAGCGTGCGCGGGTTCTCCGCCATCATCCGGGCGACGTAGCCGACATGGCGCATCTCCTCGAGCATGTTGTGCGGATAGGTGTCGGTGCCCATGCCGATGCGGACGCCGGCGCGGCGATAGCGCCCGAAATCGTCGAGCGCGATGCCCCGGCGCATGAAGACCGTCGGGCAATGGGCGACGATCGTGTCGGTCTCGGCCAGCAGTGCAAGATCGCGGCGGCTGTGCCAGGCGACGCGCGGGTAATCGTCGAGGAAGATGCCGTGACCGACGATGCTGGTCGCGCCGAGCACGCCGAGCTTCTCCAGCCACTGGATCGGCGTCACGCCATGACGGCGGGTGATCTCGTGGAACTCGACCGTCGACTGGGCCGCATGGATCTGCCAGGGCAGGCCACGGCGCTTGGCTTCGGCAAAGCTGTCCTTGATGAGGCCTTCGCTGCAGGTGTCGATCTGCGCCGGGCAGACCATGCCGAAGAGACGGCCTGACGGATGCTTCTGCGCCTGCTCGATGACGTCGAATGCGGTCGCCATGGCCGCGGCGCCAGCCTTCTCGTCCCATTCGTATTCGACGACATGGCCGTTCTTCGTGTACCAGCGGGCCGAGCGGAACATCGGCGAGACGCAGACGCGCAGGCCGCTATTGGCGGCGAGATCGAGCCAGCCGGGATGGGCGACCGAGAGATCGGCGAGCGTGGTCACGCCGGAGAGCAGCAGTTCCGAATAGGCGACCTGCACGCAGTCCGGCACCGCCTCGGCATCGGGCCGCAGGATCGGCATGAATTCGTAGAGCGAGGAGTTATAGAGCGCGGGGGAGCCGAGCTCGTCGAGGAAGCCCTTGTTCAGCGCCTCGCTCGAGGGGTGAGAATGGATATTGACGAGGCCAGGCATGACCATGCGCCCGCTGCCGTCGACGGTCTCGTCCGCCTGCCCCTCGTAGCGGGGTCCGACGAAGCGCAGCGTGCCGTCCTCGAAGGCGACATCGGCACCATGCAGATAGACGTGCTGGCCGGCCTCGGCATCCCAGGCGACAACGATGTCGGCATTCTTGATGACCGTGATCGTCATGATGTTTCCCTTCCTCCCACAGGCATAGAAAAAGCGCCGCGCGGCTCACACCGCGCGGCGCCCAAGAAACTCAGCGCTTCAGCTTGAGATCGAGCCCCTTGTAGAGGCCGGCTCCATACAGGCCGTGGGCACGCACGCCCTCGACCCGGTCGGTCGCGACGACCCAAAGCGGTTGCGAAACCAGCGGCACCCAGACATTCGCCTCGGTGAGCTGGGTCTGGACCTCGGCCAGGGCCTGCTTGCGCTTGTCGGCGTCGGTCGCCGTCGCCGCAGACTTAAGCAGTTCGTCCGTCTTGGGGTCCTTCCAGTTCATCCGGTTCGGCGTCGGAACCTGCTGGCTGCGGAAATAGAGGCTCATCGCCTCCGTCGCCGTCACGTAAGGGTAGGACATCAGGAACGCGTCGAATTCCTGCGTCGCCAGCTTGCCCCAGGCCACGGTCGCGTCCCAGAGCTGGATCTTCATGTCGATACCGACCTTGCGCAGATCCGCCTGCATGGCCTCGGAGATGCGCGGATTGGAATCGTTGCGGATGCCGTAGACAGTGAAGGTCGCCTTCTGGCCATCCTTCTCGCGGATACCGTCGGCGCCCGGCTTCCAGCCGGCCGCGTCGAGCAGCTTGGCGGCCCCGGCCGGGTCATATTTCGGCATCTTGTCGGCCGAGGACTTGTCGTAATCGAGCACGGCCGGGTTCAGCAGCGAGGGCAGGGTCTGTCCCTTGCCGAAGAAGATCGCCTTGGCGATCGCCTCCTTGTTGGTCGCCATGTTGGCGGCCTCGCGGATGGCCTTGTCCTTCGCGACGGGCTTGTCGACCTTGAAGCCCATGAAGACGTCGTAGATGTAGTTGTCCTGCCGCTGCACCGTCATGCCGGGGATGCGCTGCATCGTGTCGAGCGCGATATACGGCATGTAATAGGTCACGTCGGCCTGCTTGGCCTGGATCGCAGCCATCAGCGTGTTCGACTCGGGGATGACCTTCCAGACGATCTCGTCGATCTGCGGCTTCGGATCCTTGTAGATCGGCGGGCCCCAGGAGTAGTGCGGGTTCTTCTTGAGCACGAGCTCCTGGCGCGGGGTCCATTTCGACCAGCAATAGGGGCCGGTGCCGTTGAAGCCCTGGACGCCGAAATTCGGACCGAGCTTCTCGACGGTCGCCTTATCGACCACCGAGGCGAAGGAGAGCGCGAGCTGGAACATCAGGTCGCTGTAGGGCTCCTTCAGCTCGTAGATCAGCGTGGAATCGCCGTCCGCACGGATGTCCTTGACCGGGCCGGCGCGGAAGGAGACCGGCGATTTGCTGGCTGGATCGATCCAGCGCTTCAGCGAATAGACGACGTCGTCGACCGTCATCGGCCGGCCGTCGCAGAATTTCACGTCCTTGCGCAGCTTGAAGGTGTAGGTCTTGCCGTCAGGCGAGATCGTCCAGCTCTCGGCGAGGCCGGGCTTGATCGTCTTCATGTCGAAATCGACCGTCACCAGCGTGTCGGCGAGCATGTACATGACCTCGGCCGCCGCCGTCGCGGTCGAGCGGATCGGGTCGTAATTATCGGCATCGATGATGCGCAGGATCGTGAGCGGCGCCTTCTGCTGGGCCACCGCGGGCGCCGTGGCAAAGGTCGCGGCGGCCGCGCCCGCGAGAAGCAGAGTTGACAGTTTCAGCATCGAGCAAATCCCCTTTTTCGCTTCTTGGTTGATATCCGCTGCTATTTGCGCAGCTTCGGATCGAGGGCGTCGCGCAGGGAATCGCCGAGCACGTTGAAGGCGAGCACCACCGCGAAGATCACCAGGCTCGGCAGAACCGAGACATGCGGCGCGAAGAACAGGAAGTTGCGCCCGTCCGCCGCCATGGCCCCAAGCTCCGCCGTCGGCGGCTGGGCGCCCAGGCCCAGGAAGGACAGCGCTGCGCCGAGCAGGATGACCTGGCCGAAGCGCAGGGTGATGAAGACGAACATTGCCGAGAGGCAGTTCGGCAGGACATAGCCCAGGATGATGCGCAGGTCGCTGAGACCGAGCGAGCGCGCCGCCTCGATATAGCCCTGCTGCAGCACGACCAGCGCCGAGCCGCGGACCACGCGCGCCATCAGCGGCACGGTCGCGATCGTGAGCGCGATGATCACCGCCGGCAGGCCCGGCCCGAAGATCGCGGCGATGGCCAGGCCGAACAGGATCGCGGGGAAGGACAAGAGGATGTCCATGAACCGCATCAGCACGCCCGATGCCTTCGGATAATAGGCGGCGGAGAAGCCGATGATGCCGCCGATCGTACAGCCGAAGACGACGGAGGCGAGGCCCATCAGCAGGCTCGTGCGCAGTCCGAAGAGCAGGCGCGTGATCATGTTGCGGCCCTGCCCGTCGGTGCCGAGCAGTCCCATCTCGCCCGGCGGCTTCAGCGTGTTGGCGAGGTCGTTGCCGAAGGGGTCGGTCGGCGCGAGCCAGGGCGCGAAGGCCGCACAGAGGATGGCGAGGACGACAAGCGCCAGCGCGACGCAGGAGCCTGCATCGGAGAGCAGCATCCGGAACACGGTCTTCCGGCGGACGGGCGCGGCGGCGGCAACGCTGACGGCAGCCTCGACCGTCTTGGCGCCCGGCTGCAGCGCATCGCGTTCGAGCTTCATGGGAGAGCCCATCAGGTGCCCCTCACGCGCGGGTCGAGCACGGCATAGAGGACGTCCACCGCGAGATTGACCAGGATGAAGCCGAGCGAGAGCATGATGATCGTGCCCTGCGCCATCGGCAGGTCGCTGGACAGGATGGCGCCGACCGCGAGCCGGCCGATGCCCGGCCAGGAGAACACGGTCTCGGTGACGACGGCGCCGCCGAGCAGGAAGCCGATCTGCAGGCCGATCAGTGTGACGACCGGGACGAGCGCATTGCGCAGGGTGTGGCGCAGCACGACCGTGATCTCACCGAGGCCCTTGGCGCGGGCGGTGCGGACATGGTCGGCGCCGAGCTCGTCGAGCACCGAGGTGCGGGTCATGCGGGCGACCGGGCCGACGAAGACGCCGCCGAGCGTGATCGCGGGCAGGATGATCCCCTGCAGCCCTTCCCAGGTCCAGAGCGGGCCCATACGGCCGGTGAAGGGCAGGATCGGGTATTTGAAGCCGAAGAGCCAGATGAGCCCGAGGCCGAGGAAGAAGACCGGCAGCGAGACGCCGGCGACCGAGACCGCCATGATCGCGCGGTCGATCAGCGAGCCCCGATAATAGGCGCCGACGGTGCCGAGGAACATGCCGAGCGGGATCGCCCAGACCAGTGAGGCCAGCATCAGCTCGAGCGTCGGGCCGATGGTGTTGCCGAGTTCCTGCGTGACCGGGACATTGTTGATGATGGAGACGCCGAGATCGCCCTGGACCAGGCGCCCGATATAGATGGCGAACTGCTTCCACAGCGGTTCGTTGAGCCCAAGCTCCTGGCGAATGGCCTCGACCACATCCTGCGTCGCGTTCGGGCCGGCCCGGACCTGGGCCGGGTCCGTCGGCACCACCTGCATCAGCAGGAAGCCGATCAGCAGCACGCCGAACAGCACCGGCAGGACGAGAAGCAGCCTTTGCAGCGTATGCCGCAGCATGAAGGGCGCCTCCCTATTGCGCGGCGGCTGCGAGCTGGCCGTGGCGGTCGAAGACCACCGCACCGCCGAGCAGGGTCAGGTCGCAACGCACGTCGTTCTCGACCTCACCGACAGGGATCGCGAAGATGTCATGCGAGAGCACGGCGATGTCGGCGAGCTGGCCCGGCACCAGCCGGCCGACCCTGTCCTCGGCGAACTGGGTATAGGCGCCGAGCAGCGTATAGGCGTGCACCGCCTCCTCCATGCTCAGCTTCTCGGCACCGCCGATCTCGGTATCGCGTTTGGTCTGGCGGGTGACCATGGTGAAGAGGTTCTTGAACGGGTCGGTGGCACAGACCGGCGCATCCGAGCTCGCCGCCGCATGCAGGCCGCCATCGAGCCATTTGCGCATCGGATAGGAAGCGCCGGCGCGTTCCTCACCGAGATTGATCACATAGAGATCGCCGAATTCGTAGATGAAGGCCGGCTGCGGCACCGGGTCGATGCCGGCAGCGGCCATGCGGGCGAGCTGACCGTCGGTGAGGAAGCCGCAATGCTCGATGCGGTGGCGGCGCCCCTTGATCGGGTGCTCGGGGCTGTCGGCCTTCTCCATGCCGGAGAGCACCTGCTCGATGGCGGCATCGCCGATCGCGTGGATGGCGAGCTGGTAGCCGAGCTCATGGTAGTGCCGGAGATAGCCGTGCATCGCCGCGTCGGAATAGATGAAGATGCCGCGATTATCGGGGTCGCCGACGAGGTAGGGCTCGCTCATCGCGGCAGTCAGGCCGCCGGCACTACCGTCACCGAAGACCTTCATCGCGCCATAGCGCAAAAGGCCGATCTCGCGGCCGAAGCGGTAGCCCGCCGCATGGGCCTCGTCGCCGATGCCGTCGGCATTACCGTAGATGCAGACCCAGGTGCGGACCGGCAGCGTGCCGGCGCGCGCGACCTCCTCATAGGCCTCGATCTCGGCCATACCGGCGCCCATGCCGACACCGGCATCCATCACGCTGGTGAAGCCCTGCGCCAGCATGTAGTGCCCGGCCTTCTCGATCGCGGCCTTGAGTTCGGCGGCGCTCGGGCGCGGCATCGCCTGGACGATCAGGCGCATGGCGCTCTCTGCGAGCAGGCCGGTCAATTTGTTGTCGCGACGCTCGATCAGGCCGCCATCGGGACTCGGCGTGTTGTGGCCGATGCCGGCCGCCGCCATGGCCCGGCTGTTGACGACGCCGACATGGCCGCAGGTACGCTTGATATAGACGGGGTTGTCGGGCGAAACGCGGTCGAGTTCCTCGGCCGTCGGGTGGCGGGCCTCAGTGAGTTCGTTATGGTCGTAGCCACGACCGGTGACCCATTCGCCGGGCTTCTTGCCCTTGACCGCCACGGCGATGCGACGCAGGACCTCGTCGATGCTGTTGACGCCTTCCTCGGGGCGCAGATTGACCTCGCTCATGGCGAGACCGAGCGGCAGCAGATGCATATGCGCGTCGTTGAGGCCGGGAATGGCGACACGGCCGGCGAGATCCACGACCTGGGTATCCGGTCCCTGGAGTGCGGCGATCTCGGCGGCCGAACCCGCAGCCAGCACCTTGCCTCCGCCGATCGCCAGGGCTTCCGCGAAGCCTTCCGCCAAACCGCAGAAGATGCGGCCATTCAACAAAACGGTCTCGGCTTGCGTCATCGCCCGGATTACCCTGCTTTCCCTGTTGAATTCTCGCCGCGAGGCATTGGCGAGGCGATAGTCTTCGGCAAGCATCTCCCGTGCCATGAACGCGACAATGCGCGCCCATGCGGCCCTATCGTATCGAATGGGGGATTTAGTCTGGACGGTGTGCTTTTGACGCTAAAACTATGCCACTCCGCCTGTTCCCCATGACACTATTTTCTTATGGCTTTCCGGCAGCATTGCTCAGAATATTGAACATGGCAAGGGCCGCGCACAGGCGGGCCCTGCATGACGCGCAGGAAAGACAAGGCGCGCAGAATGGGGAAACGGAGCGACTATGAGCTTTGATGTCGGCGGAAGGCTGAAGGAAATCAGGCTGGCAGCCGGACTTTCCCAACGCGAGCTCGCAGCTCGCTCCGGGGTGACCCATAGCCTGATCTCGCTGATCGAGCAGAATCGCAACAGCCCGTCGGTCGCGTCGCTGCGCAAGATCCTCGACGGCATCCCGATGACCATGGTCAATTTTTTTGACGAGGCGCGAGCGCCGCGCGACAAGGTCTTCTTCGAGGCGCCGGACCTGCTCGACCTGACCTCGCGCCTGCACCAGGTCAATGGCGGCGAGAGCCGGGGACAGATGTCGTTCCGCCAGGTCGGGGATGCCCAGGCGCATAACCTGCAGATCCTGCACGAATCCTACGATCCCGGCGCCGATACCGGCATCGCCATGCTCAAGCACGATTCCCATGAAGGGGGGGTGGTGCTGTCGGGCGAACTGGAGGTCACGGTCGGCGACCAGATCAGGGTGCTCAAGCCGGGCGATGCCTATCTCTTCGACAGCCGCATTCCGCATCGCTACCGCAATATCGGGACGGAACGCTGCATCGTGGTCAGCGCCTGCACGCCGCCCTATCTTTGAGACGGCAGGAACCTGCGGCGCGACGCAGCCTGCGCCGCCTCGCCACAGCAACCTTAGAATCCATTTAAACTATTGATATTATTTGATTTTAACTCCCAAATCGGATAACGCTCGCCTCTTTCCAGAGGTCGAGATGCATATCGGTTCCAGCTCCGCACAGAGATCGGCCACGAGCCTGGAGCTGTTCTCGCGCAATCTCTCGCTCTCGGCCGGCACCTTCCTGATCCAGGAGGGCGAGCGGATCGTGGGCCCGATGCGGCCGGGGCTGAAGGTCGCCGTCATGCTCGAAGGCCGTCAGGCGCTCGAACTCGACGATCGCCCGGCCGTCGTCCTCGACGGACCGGCCATCCTCATCGCCGCCAATGGCGGCGAGCACATGCAGCAGCGCACCGGCCTTGCAGACGGCACCCTGCGCTGCGCGCTGATACAGTTCGACTTCGATTTCGTCGCGCGTGAATTCGGCCCCGACGTCGCAAAGGCCGCGCGCCTTGCCTGCTCCGACGGGGCGGGTTTCTGGGTGCGTCCGGCCGATGCTCCGATCCGGTCGCTGGCGCTGCAGATGGCGGAATGCCAGGTCGGCGAGGCGCTGCGCCCCCTCTATCTCGCCGGCAAGGCGCTGGAGCTCGGCGCGCTTGTGCTGGATCGGATGCTCGGCGAGCGCCCCACCCGCCCGGCCCGGCTCAACCCGCGCCTGCGCGAGCAGGTCCATGCCGCCCGCGACCGTCTGCTTGAAGCCCTGCGCGAGCCGCCCGGCCTGGCGGAGCTGGCACGCGAAAGCGGGCTCAACCCGACCAAGCTGACCTCGGCCTTCCGGGCGGAATTCGGCGCCAGCGTCTTCGAGTACCTGCAGGAGCAGCGCCTGCAGCAGGCCTATGCGATGATCGCGAGCGGAGAGACCAGCATCGCCGTCGCCGCCTTCAAGGTCGGCTACAGCCCGGCCCATTTCTCCGGGCTGTTCCGCAAGCGTTTCGGCATCGCGCCCAGCGCCCTGCGCTGATCCGGGCCATGAATCCGCCGTCCCGTTCTTGCTTGGACGCGTTCGAAACGCGACCGAAAGAAATACTGCCGCGATCGAAAGCCAAGCGCGTTGCCGCCCTGGCAGCCTTCCTGAAAGAACCCCGGAGACGCGGCGCCAGAAGCGCCAGGGGCAGGAATACAGGCATGACCGGGATCAACAGCAGCAATCGCGCGATGGGGCGGGCCGGTGTGGCGCTGGCCGCTCTCCTCGTCGGCGGGGCGGGCACGGCGCTGGCGCAGGGCGCCGGGGCGCCCCAGGCCGACACGGCGATCGGCCTCGACACCATCGAGGTCCAGGGCGAGCGCGCCAGCGGCCCGGTCAATGGCTATGTCGCCCGCCGCAGCGATACCGCGACGAAGACCGACACGCCGATCATGGAGACGCCGCAGTCGATCACGGTCGTTACCCGCGACCAGATGGACGACCAGGGCGCGACCACGGTCAGCCAGGCCCTGCGCTACAGCGCCGGCGTGCTCGGCGAGACGCGCCTGTCCTCGGGCGGCCGCTATGACAGCGTCTTCATCCGCGGCTTCGGTGGCGCTGGAACCGGCGCCGGCTTCGTCAACAATCTCGACGGCCTGCGCTACCTGCGCGGCGTCAACTTCCTCGTGCCCTCCTTCGAGCCCTGGGGTCTGGAGCGGGTCGAGGTGCTGCGCGGCCCGTCCTCGGTGGTGTTCGGACAGGTGAAGCCCGGCGGCCTGGTCAACATGGTCAGCAAGCGGCCGCGGGACGAGAAGCACGGCGAAGTCCAGCTCCGCGTCGGCGACAGGCAGCGGGCCGAGATGGCCTTCGATGTTGGCGGGCCGATCGACCCGCAGAAGACCTGGCTCTATCGCGTGGTCGGACTTGGCCGCACGGCCGATACACAGGTCGACTACACCAAGGACCAGCGCATCTTCATCGCCCCCTCCGTCACGTACCGGCCCAACGGCGCGACGACCTTTACGCTGATGGCTTCCTTCCAGCGCGATCCCGAGACCGGCTTCTACGGCTTCATCCCGGCGGTCGGTACCGTCCTGCCGAGCCGCGCCGGCCGCATTCGCAGCGAGTTCTTCCCCGGCGAGCCGCGTTTCGAAGGCTATAGCCGCAACCAGGCCAATCTCGGCTGGGCCTTCGAGCACCGCTTCAACGACGTCCTCACCTTCCGCCAGAACGTCCGGGTCTCCGACCTCGAATCGCGTTTCCGGACAGTGGCTGTCGGCGGCATCGCCGCCGACCAGAAGACGCTGACCCGCCGCGTGACGATGTCGAACGAGAAGGCGCGCACCGCCGGCATCGACAACCAGCTCCAGGCCGATTTCCGCACGGGACCGCTGACGCACAAGGTGCTCTTCGGCGTCGACGGCTACTGGACCGACGGCACCGCCTTCACGGGTGCCGGCGGCACCGTGCAGACGCTCGACTACACAAACCCGATCTATGGGCGCCTGCCCTTCGCCCTGCCCGCGCTGGCCGGCACGAAGCAGACCACGGCCCAGTACGGCATCTACCTGCAGGACCAGATCAAGCTCGACCGGCTCTCGCTGGTCGTCGGGGGTCGCTTCGACCGGGCCGAGGCCCGTACCCGCGCGATGAGCACCGGCGTCCTGACCAAGCAGGACGATACGGCGCGCACCGGCCGCGTCGCGCTGATGTACAATTTCGACAACGGCTTCGCGCCCTATGCCAGCTATTCGACCTCGTTCGATCCGCAGGCGGGCACGACCTTCACTGGGACGCCGTTCAAGCCGACCGAGGGCGAACAGTTCGAGGCCGGCTTCAAATACGAGCCGCCGGGCATGAACGCCTTCCTGCAGGCCTCGGTCTACCAGCTGACCCAGACCAACGTTCCGACGACCGACCTCGCCCATCCGACCTTCCAGATCCAGACCGGCGAGGTCCGGGCGCGGGGCATCGAGGTCGAGGCCCGTGCGACCGTGTTCGACAATCTCGATCTCGTCGCGGCCTATACCTATACCGATGCCGAGGTGACCAAGAGCAGCGGCGTCGACCTGCACAAGCGCCCGACCGTCGTGCCGCGCCATACCGCAGCGCTCTGGGGACATTACACCTTCCGGACGGGCCTGCTCTCCGGCCTCGGTCTCGGCGCGGGCGTCCGCTATGTCGGTGCCGGCGCCGGCGACCCCGCCAACACCTTCTCCACATCGGCCTACACTCTGGTCGATGCCGCGATCAGCTACGATCTCGCCGCGGCCAGCCCGGCGCTCAAGGGCTGGAAGGTGCAGGTCAACGCCCAGAACCTGTTCGACAAGGAGTATATCTCCGGCTGCTACGGCACGACGCAGTGCTCCTTCGGCCTGCGCCGCACGGTCCTCGCGACACTGTCCTACCGCTGGTGAGGTCGCCGATGCAGCCGGACAGCCCTCCCGATATCGGCCTCGCGCCCGTTACGCTGCCGCAGGCCTGGCAGCGCGACTTCGCGGCCCGTGACGGGTCGCGCTACCGGCTGCTGATCTCCGTGCCGGAAGGCCCCGCGCCGGCACGCGGTTTTCCAAGCCTCGTGCTGGTCGACGGCCATGCACTGTTCCCGGTGGCCGCCACGGCCGCCCGCCTGCAGGCGCAGCGCCCGGAAGCGACCGGCGTCGGCCCCGCCGTCGTCATCGGCATCGGCTATCCTGATGAACGGCCCTTCGATGCGGAGCGGCGCCAGCGCGACCTCCTGCCCGTCCCCGGCGGCGCCGACCGCTTCCTCGACATGATCATCGACGAAATCCTGCCTGCCGTCGCGCGGATCGCGCCGCTCGACCCGGCCCGGCGGGCGCTGGCCGGCCATTCCTATGGCGGGCTGTTCGTGTTGCACGCGCTGTTCACCCGGCCCGGCCTGTTCGAGGCCCATGTCGCCGGCAGTCCCTCGATCTGGTGGCGGGATCGCGCCATCCTCGCGAGCGAGGAGGCCTTCCGCCGTGGCGGCTCCGGCCCTGCCGGGCGGCTTCTGATCACGGTCGGCAGCCATGAGCAGGCACCCACCCTCGCCGTCACCGTGCAGCGGGCCGAGCGGCTCGCACGCGCACGGATGCGCGACAATGCCGCCGAGATGGCGGAACGCCTGAGCGCGTCCGGCTGCGTCGATTGCAGCTTCACCGAATTCCCCGGCGAGAACCATGTCTCGGTGATCCCATCGATGCTCTCGCGCACTGTGGCCTTCGCGCTCGCCGGCACGGCCCAGGACAAGGCGGCGGCAGCATGATGCTCGACAGACGCTCGCTGATCCTGGGCGGCTTGAGCCTGCCGGTGCTGCCCGCCCTGGCCGCCGCGCCGGTCGTCGCCACCGATGTCCTCGGCCGCACCGTCAAGCTCGCCGCGCCGGCCAGGCGCATCGTGCTGGCGCAGGGCCGTCAGCTCAATGCGCTCGGCCTGATCCATCCCGATCCCGTCAGCATCCTCGCCGGCTGGGGCAGCGATCTCGAACGGCAGAACCCGGACGGTCTTGCCCGCTACCGGGCGCGCTTCCCGGCCATCAATGTGCTCCCGCTCGTCGGCGACGGCGGGACGGCCGCCGGGTTTTCGCTGGAAAAGGCGATCACGCTCGGGCCGGATCTCGTCGTGGTCAGCAAATCGCTCGCCGGCACGCGCCGTGGCCCCGGCGATCTCGTCGAGAAGCTGGAGGCCGCCGGCATCCCCGTCGCGGTCGTCGATTTCTTCCTGGAGCCGCTGCGCGACACCGTGCCGAGCCTCAGGGCGCTCGGCATCCTCACCGGGCAGCAAGAGCAGGCGGAAAAGCTGATCGCCTTCTACGAGGAGCGGATGAAGCGGATCGCGGGCCGGGTCGCGGACGCGAAACGCCCCTCCGTCTTCATCCATGCCCATGCCGGTGGCTACGATTGCTGCATGACGGCCGGGCAAGGCACGTTCAACGAATTCATCCAGGCCGCGGGCGGGCGCAATATCGCCGCCGCGATGCTGCCGGGCGCGACCGGGCAGATCGGGCTGGAACAGCTCATCGGCGCCGATCCGGATGTCTATATCGCGACCGGTGGCACGCATCTGGCCAAGCTCGGCGGGCTCGTGCTCGGCCTCGGCGTCAGCGAGACCGATGCGGCCGCGAGCTTCGCCAAGCTGCTGGGCACGCCGTCGCTCAAGATGCTCAGCGCCATCGAGAAGCGGCACGCCTTCGGCTTCTGGCACCTGTTCAACGATACCCCCCTGCATGTCGTCGCCATCGAGGTCCTCGCGAAATGGCTCCACCCGGAGCGCTTCGCCGATATCGACCCGGTCGCGACGCTTGCCGAGGGCGCCCGCTTCTCGGCGATCCCGCTCGACGGGACGCTCTGGATCGCGGCGTCCCCCAAGCCCTGACGGAGACGACCATGCTGGCCACCTCGACCCGGATCGCGCTCGCCAACCCGGCCGGCGTCCTGAAGCCGCTCTGCGAGCATCTCGTCGAGCATGAGGCCGTCATCACGGAACAGGGCGACACGACGCTCATCGCGCTCGACGGCAGCCACGCGCGGATCGAACTCACGACAGCCGCGCTCGATGTCCATGTCGAGGCGCCGGACCTCTCCACCCTGCTCGGCATGAAGCGCGCCATCGCCAGCCATGTCATCGAATTCGCCCCGAAGGACACCGCGCCGGAGATGCGCTGGACCGGCGACGGCACCGGCCCCGCCCTGCCGCCAGAATTCCGCATCCTGACGGTCACCGCCGTCGAACGGATCACGCCGCATATGGCCCGCATCCGCTTCGTGGCTGAGAACCTCGCCCGCTACGACCATATCGACGCGCTGCATGTGCGCCTGTTCATCCCGCCGGTCGGCGTGAACGAGCCGAGCTGGCCGATGGTCGGCGATGACGGCCTGCTGCTGCCCTCGCCAGCCGAAACCAAGCCGCTGGTGCGCAAGTACACGATCCGCGAGATCGACGTCGCCAACGGCACGCTCGCGCTCGATTTCGTGCTGCATGAGGATGCCGGGCCGGGCTCGGCCTTCGCGTTCAGGGCCAAGGCCGGCGACCGGATCGGCATGGCAGGCCCCGGCGGGCGCGGGCTAAAGCCGGCCGAGCGCTATGTCTTCCTTGCCGACGAGACCGGTTTGCCCGCCGTCGCACGCATGCTGGAGAACCTGCCGGCGCAGGCCAAGGGGCAGGTTTTCATCGAAGTCGCCGACGCCGGCGAGGAACAGCCCCTGCGCCATCCGGCCGGCATGGCGCTGACCTGGCTGCATCGCGGGGACGCCACGCCGGGCAGCCTGCCGCTGCTGCAGGATGCCTTCGCGACCATCGACTGGCCGGCCGACGGGCCCTCGACCTATCTCTGGGCTGCCGCCGAGCATGCCACGTTCAAGGCGATCCGGGCGGCCTCTCGCGGCAAGCTCAGGCCGGAGCGCGACCAGAACCTCGTCGTCAGCTACTGGCGCGCCGGGGCTTCCGACGAGGAGCATGTCGCTGCGAAGAAGGCTGAAGCCGCGAAGGGTTGATCAGCCCTCGCGCACCGCGACAATGAACAGGCGCGGGAAGCGCAGCAGCACCTTGCCGTCGCTCTCGACGGGGTAATGCGGCGCGATGCGCTCGAGATAACGCGCGATGAAGCCCTGCTGCTCCTCGGCCGACAGGCGGTCGAGATAGGGCTTCAGGCCGGTGCTCTTGAACCATTCGGCGATGGCTTCGAGATTGGCGAGCGCATGGACATAGGTCGTCTGCCAGATATCGACGCGGCAGCCCGCTTGACCGAGCCAACGCCGATAGTCGCCGAAGGAGCCGATCGTGGCGCGCTCGGCCTTGGCGTTCGCGAGCTTCTCCGCCCAGGAGCCATCGGCCGCGACCTCGCGCATAGCGACATGGGAGGGCTCGTTGAGGTTGTTCGGCATCTGCACGGCGAGGCAGCCGCCTGATGTCAGCGAGCGCGCCAGACGCGGGAACAACGCGGCATGGTCGGGCAGCCATTGCAGCACGGCATTGGCGAAGATCAGGTCATAGCCCGCCGCATCCGACCAGCTGTTCACGTCTCCGAGGACGAAGGAGAGGTTCGGCAGGCGCTTGCGCGCCTTCTCCAGCATGTCCGGCGAGGAATCGAGGCCCTCATTGATGGCGCCGGGGAAGCGTGCGGCGACCAATTCCGTGCTGTTGCCGGGGCCGCAGCCGAGATCGATGCAGCGCCTGGGCTCGCTCAGCGGCACGCGGGCAAGAAGATCGGCCGGCGGGCGCGTCCGCTCGTCCTCGAAGCGCAGATATTGCGCGGCATCCCAGTCCGGCTTGGCGTTCATCGCTTGCTCCTGTCGCGGCGCACTGCCTGAAGAAGCGGCGCGCTCCGTTTCTTCTAGCGCGAAACGGCGGCGTCGGCAGGCTTGCGCGCCAGAAGGGCGAAGCGGGTCGACGAGGCCAGCCTGATCGCGTCATGCAGGGGCGCAGCGCGCTGCTGCTCGCGCACGACCTGGATGTAGTCGGCCGGAACGATGTCGGTGAAGCCGGCTGCCGTCAGCATCGCCTCCAGGCGCGGACGGCTCAATCCGTCCTTGAAGTAGAAGCGGCTGGTGATCGAGGCATGGGTATCGGCGTCGATCTGGTGGACGGCCGCGCCGCGCTTCGCGCGCAGCCAGGTGCCGAAGCGATTGACCAGCGCCTGCCAGCGCGTGCGGTTGACCCAGTCGCCGTCGATGATCAGCAGGCGCCCGCCGGGACGCAGGACACGGAACCATTCGCTGAGCGCCGCTTCAGGGTCGGTCAGGGTCCAGACGAGGTGGCGGGTGATCGCCGCATCATAGCTCGCGTCTTCATCGAGCAGGCGCTCGGCATCGCCGAGGCGGAAGCGCGCGGCCTTGCCATGCTTGGCGCGGGCCCGTTCCAGCATCGCCTCGGAGAAATCGAGCGCGGTGACGCGGTGCTTCAGCGAGAGCAGGGCACGCGTAATCTCGCCGGTTCCGCAGGCGAGGTCGAGCACGTCGAGCGGCTGCGACCCGAAGGAATCGCCGATCAGGCGCTGAAAGGCCTTCAGCTCGCGGTCCGATTTGATCGCGTGGCCGAAGGAGAGATCGAAGCTCTCGGCCCGCGCCGACCAGTAGGCGCGGATCTCTTCCTTCAGGGTGAAATTGTCGTGCGTTGAGGGAGCGGACATGGCTTTAGAGGCTTTCTCGCATTTTCTTCACGCGAACCGGTACCCACTTCGCTCGAAAATGCTTCAGTGAACCTGGATATAGGGCTCGACCAGAAGCGTGCCCCGGGCCGAATGCTCCAGATGCACGCCGACGGCATATGTCTCCGAGACCGCCTCGTGCGCAAGCACCTCGGCGGGCGCGCCGGCCTGCGCGATGCGCCCGGCATTCATCACCAGCACCCGGTCGGCGAAGCGCGCCGCAAGCGAGAGATCGTGGATCGCGACGACCGTGACGATGTCGCGTCGACGCGTCGCCTCGCGGATCGTCGCCATGACGTCGAGCTGGCGGCGGACGTCGAGGGCACTGGTCGGCTCGTCGAGCAGCAGAACGTCCGGCTCGCGCACCAGCGCCTGGCCGATCGCAGCGAGCTGGCGCTGGCCGCCCGAGAGCGTGGCGATATCGCGCGAAGCGAAGGGGGCCAAGCCCAGCTCCTCGATCACCGCCTCGACGGCACGGGTATCCTCGGGCGAGGCCGCAAGCGCATAGCCACGGTGCAGGCTCTTGCGGGCGAGCAGGATGATGTCGAAGACCGAGAGCGCGACGCGCGCGCCGGTATCCTGCGCGAGATAGAAGACCTTGCGCGCCCGCTCACGCTGCGAGAGCTGCGAGAGGTCATGGCCGTCGAGCGCGACCGTGCCGCGCTCGGCCCGCAGCAGGCCGGCGGCACAACGGAACAGGGTCGACTTGCCGGAGCCGTTGGGGCCGACCAGCGCAGCGAGCTCGCCGCGCGGCAAGGCCTGCGTGCCCAGCCCCTGCAGGATCGGTGTCGCACCATAGCGGAAATCGAGGTCGCGAATCTGCAAAGCCATGGCTCAGACTCCCCTGCCGCGGATCGACATCACCAGGCTGATGAAGAAGGGCACGCCGATCAGCGCGGTGATGATGCCGATCGGATAGATCACGCCCGGCGTGATCACCTTCGAGACGGTCGAGGCGAGCGAGAGCAGCACGGCGCTGGCGATCGTCGCCGTCGGCAGGAAGAAGCGCTGGTCCTCGCCGACGAGTAGCCGCGCGATATGCGGGCCGACGAGGCCGATGAAGCCGATGCCGCCGACGAAGGAGACCGAGACCGCCGCCAGCAGCGAGGTCGCGATCAGGATTTCCAGCCGCAGCCGGTCGACGCGAACGCCGAGGCTCTCGGCGCGCTCGTCGCCGAGGCGCAGAGCCGTCAGCGCCCAGCCGCGCATCAGGAAGAACGGCAAGGCGAGCGCGATCAGGAGAGCGGCGACGCCGACCTTCTCCCAGCTCGCGCGAGCGAGGCTGCCCAGCGTCCAGAACACGATCTGGGTGAGCTGCACCTCGTTGGAGCGGTATTGCAGCAAAGCCGTGATGGCGTTGCAGGTGAAGAGCAGGGCGATGCCGACCAGGATCATCGTCTCGGGGCTGACGCCGCGCAGCTTGGTCATGAAGAACAGCACGAGCGAGGCCGACAGCGCGAAGATGAAGGCATTGGCCGTCACGATATAAGGGCCGGCGCCGGGGATGACGCTCCAGCCGAAGACGATCGCGATGGAGGCGCCGACCGTCGCGGCCGCGGAGACGCCGAGCGTGAACGGATCGGCCAGCGGATTGGCGAGGATGGTCTGCATGCCGGCGCCGCTTAAGCCCAGCATGGCGCCGACCGCCATCGCCATCAGCGCGATCGGCAGGCGCAAATCCCAGACAATGACGGAGAGCCGCGGCGCCGCCGATTGCGGATCCACCAGCGTACGCAGGACATCGCCGAGCGGGAGATTGCCCGGCCCGATCGAGACATCGAGCGCCAGCGCGACGGCGAGCGCGACGACGCCGATGAGGACGAGCTTCAGCCGGCGCGCATTGCGCCGGCGATAGTCCCCGGTGGCGGTTGCCGTCATGGGCAGGGTCGCGGTCATCGTCGCTCAGGCCGCCGTCACTGGAGCCTGGCCCAGAACACGCCGGAATAGGAGATCGGCAGGAATTTTTCGTGGAATTCCTTGAAGACCGCCTCCGGATCGACGTCCTTGAACCGGTCCGGATAGAACTCCTTCGCCATGGCGAGTTCGGCGATGAAGTAATAGGGCATGTCGTAGAACTGATGGTAGAAGGCCATCACCTTCTTGCCCTGCACCGCCTTGAGCTGCTGGAAGCCCGGGCGGTTCATCAGCGCCACCAGTTGCTTCTGCACCTGCTCCGGCGTCGCGTCATAGCCGAGAGCGACCGCGCTGCTGCCGGGATTGCTGCCGTACCAGTTGGCGCCGGTGAGGAAATAGACGTCCGGATTGTCGGCGAGCACCTTTTCCTGCGCGGCCTGCGCCTGGAAGGCCGAGAAGAACTGGCTGCCCCAGTTGCGGCCGCCGGCCTCCTCGATATAGCGGCCGAAATTGAACGGGCCGAAGGTGGCGCAACAGGGCAGCAGGCCGGCGGCGCGCTCGACGAAGACCATCGGCTTCTGCTTGTCGGGGATCGAACCGACGCGGGCATAGATGCTGCGGGTCTGGCGCAGATAGTAATCAGCGAAGGCGTTCGCCTCCTTCTCGCGGCCGAGGATGCGGCCCAGCAGCTGCACGCTCGGCAGCACGTTCTGGGTCGGATCCTGGCGGAAATCGACGAAGACGGTGGTGATGCCGGCCTTCTCGAGCTTGGCGAGCAGCCCCGTCTCCTGCGCCTTGAAGTAGTTTGAGAGGTCGAGAATATAGACCTCGGTGCCGAGCGAGGCGATCTTCTCCATGCTGACATCGGCGGCATAGGGGTTGCCCATGTTGGCGATGTCCTTCGCCTTCGGGAATTTGGCGAGGTACTTTGCCCAAGCGCCCGGATCGTTCTCGATCAGGTCATTGCCCCAGCCGACGACGCGCTTGAACGGGTCCTCGCGGTCCAGCATCGCCAGCGTATAAAGCTGGCGGCCCTCGCTGAGCACGATCTTCTGGGGATCGCGGGTGACGTTGACGACGCGACCGGCGAGATCTGTGACCTCGATCGTTTCGGCAGCGGCGGCACCCGCAAACAACACGGACGCGCCGAACAGGACGGCGGAAGACAGACGGGCAAGCCAAAGGGGAGCGGGCATCGGAAGAGCATCCTGCCGGGAAAGACGCCCTCGCGCTAACACAGCCCGTCTTGGGACGGCAAAGTAATTCTGCTTGTTTTGAATCGATCTAAATTAGATCTATTCTAGAATTCATTGAGAGTGACATCGAGCCCCGAAGACGACGCTCTTGCGAATCCTATCATCGTCTTACTCAACCGAGGCGTTCCGGCCCTCCATCGCCTCGCGCGCTCGCACGGCGAAACGCCGGGCGAGCGGCGCGACCTCGGCCGCGTTGGCGGCCGAAGCCGTGCCGGCGCGGACCCGGTCGGCGATGCCGACGAAGATCACCGCGAAGCGGAACAGCGCGAAGACGAGATGGAAGCGCAGGAGCGGCGCCGTCGGCACGGCATGCTCGTAGTAGTGCGCAAGGAATTCGGCCTCGGCGGGAATGCCGAGCGCGGCCCGGTCGAGCCCGAGGATGCCGCCATATTCGTCGGGCGCCGTGTGCCAGGGCATGGCGCAATAGCCGAGATCGGCGAGCGGGTGGCCGAGCGTCGACAATTCCCAATCGAGGATGCCGATCACTTCGGGCTTCTCGGGATGGAAGAGCAGGTTGCCGAGCCGGAAATCGCCATGGGCGATCGAGACCTGGCCGTCATCATCGGGCAGATGCGCCGGCAGCCAGTCGGCAACGGCGTCGAGATCAGGGATCGGATCGCCCGGCGATTCCCGGAGCTGCTTGGTCCAGCGCGCGATCTGGCGCTCGAAATAATTGCCCGGCCGGCCGAAATCACCGAGGCCGACCTCATCGGGCCTGACCGCATGCAGCTTCGCCAAAGCCTCGGCCATGCCGAGATAGAGACCATGACGCTCCTCGGTAGCGAGGCCAGGCAAGGCGGCGTCGTGGAAGACCCGACCCTCCAGCCGCTCCATCAGGTAGAAGGGCGTGCCGAGCGGCTCGGGATCGGCATGGAAGAGCACGGCGCGCGGCACCGGCACGTTCGTCTTCGACAACGCTTCAAGCACACGGAACTCGCGGTCGATCGCGTGGGCACCGCGCAAGATCGGCCCGACCGGCTGCTTGCGCAGCACGAGGCGGCGCTTGCCCCAGTCGACGAAATAGGTCGGGTTGGACTGGCCGCCGCCGATGCGTTCGAGCTTGAGTTCGCCCATGCCGAAGCGCTCCCGCAGGAGGTTCAACAAAGCGGCCGGATCGAAATCGACGGTGGAATTCGGCGGCGCTGCCATCGCCTCAACCCTGCGCCTCACCGGCAACCGGCCAGTGCCAGAAATCGCGTCCCTCCTGCGTCAGGAAGCGGTTCAGCACCATCTTGTGGACCTCGTCGGCGCCATCGACCAATCGTGCCTGACGGGCATAGCGGTAGATCCATTCGAGCACGGTGTCCTTCGAGTAGCCGCGCGCGCCATTGACCTGGATCGCGACATCGGCGGCATCGTGCAGGACGTTCGCGACCTGGACCTTGGCCATCGAGACCTCCTTGCGGGCGAAGCCGCCGCGATCGAGCTCCCACGCCGCCTTCATCACCAAGAGGCGGCCGATCTCGATGCGCATGGCGAGGTCACCGAGCTTGAGCTGGATGCTCTCGCGATCGGCAAGGCGCTGGCCGAAGCCATAGCGCTCGGCGGCATAGGCCTGCGCGATCTCGATGCAGCGCTTCGACAGGCCAAGCCAGCGCATGCAATGGGTCAGGCGGGCCGGACCGAGGCGAACCTGCGTCACCTTCATGCCCTTGCCCTCGCCGGCGAGCACGTTCTCGACGGGGATTTCCAGCCCGTCGAATTCGATCTCGCAATGGCCGCCATGCTCCTCCGGCCCCATGATCTCGATGCGGCGCAGGATGCGCCAGCCCGGCTGGTCGGCATGGAAGAGGAAGGCGGTGAGGCCGTTGCGCGGATCGTCCGAGGTGCGGGCGACGAGGATGAAGTGCTTCGCCTCCTCCGCGCCGGTGATGAACCATTTCCGCCCGCTGATCACATACTTGTCGCCGCGCCGCTCGGCCTTCGTCAGGATCATCGAGGGATCGGAGCCGCCGCCCGGATGCGGCTCGGTCATGGCGAAGGCGGAGCGGACCCTGCCCTCGACGATCGGCTTCAGCCAGCGCTCCTTCTGCTCGGGCGTGCCGAGTGCCTCCAGCACCATCATGTTGCCGTCATCGGGCGCAGCCGAGTTGAACACGACCGGTCCGAAGATCGAGCGGTTCATCTCCTCGTAAGCGACCGCCATGCCCATCTTGCCGAGGCCGGCACCGCCGGTCTCCGGCTTGAGCTGCAGGCACCAGAGGCCCGCGGCACGGGCTTTGGCCCGCATCGTGTCGAGCAAAGGCAACGCGATGTTGCCATGGGCGTCGTAGGAAGCCTGGTCGGCTTCCAGCGGCAGGATCTCGTGCTCGACAAAGGCGGCGATGCGCGCGCGATAATCCTCGATGCGGGGAGAAATCTCGAAATCCATGGCGGTGCTCACAGGGACGAAACGAGGTGGCCGCCATCGACCTCGATGGTGGAGCCGGTGATGTAGCTGCCGGCGCTCGACGCAAGCAGCAGCAGGGCGCCGTCGAGCTCTTCCGGCTGTCCGAGCCTGCGCTGCGGGATGCGCTTGATCAGCTGCAGCCCGGCTTCGGTCGCGAAGAAATCGCGGTTGATGTCGGTCTCGATATAGCCGGGGCAGAGCGCGTTGACGCGGATACGATCGCGCGCCCATTCGAGCGCAAGCGCTTTGGTCAACTGGATCACGCCCGCCTTCGAGGCCGCATAGGCGCTGACGCCGCCAGCGACGCGATGGCCGAGGATCGAGGCGATATTGACGATTGTGCCGCCGGTGCCGCTCTCGCGCATGCCGCGCGCCACCGCCTGAGCGACGAGGAAGACGCCCTTCAGATTGGTGTCGAGCACCGCATCCCAATCCGCTTCGGACAGATCAGCCGCCGGGCCGGCGCCGCTGATGCCGGCATTGTTGATCAGGATGTCGAAATGCCGGCCGGCGAGCGCCTCCGCGACCGAGACCGCGTCAGCCACGTCAAGCACAAGGCCTTTCGCGCTGCCGCCCGCCCTGGCGATCTCCGCGCCCGCCTCATCCAGGGCGGATTGTCTGCGGGCCGCCAGCGTGACCTCCACACCATGATGCGCGAGCAGCCTGGCGAAATGCAGCCCCAGCCCACCGGACGCACCTGTCACCAGGGCCGTCTTCCCCGAAAGATCCTCGAACATCAGGCATCCCGCTTCGAACAGCCGCAACTGTCGGCCGGTTGTCGGCCGCGATCAAGGCGCCCGCCATGCAAAAAGCCCGACGCATCGCGCCGGGCTTCTGCCAATTCATGACGGCCGATCGACGGCCGCCCTGTCACTGCCAGGTCTGGCGGCCGTACCACTCGTCGACATCGCTGCGGGCCTTGTCCTTGGCGAGGCCGTAGCGTTCCTGGATCTTACCTTCGAGCTGGTCGCGCTTGCCGGCGATGACGTCAAGATCGTCATCGGTCAGCTTGCCCCACTGCTCCTTGACCTTGCCCTTGAGCTGCTTCCAGTTTCCTTCGACGCGGTTCCAGTCCATCGGGACCTCCTCATGCGAGTGTGGATTCAGGGAAACAACGCCCCAGTGGCTGGATTGTTCACTGACCGCCTCATCAGAACGGCGGATGCGCGGCAATCCGGACGCGATCGATGATGAAGCGAAGGAGATGATCCATGCGCTTCCTCATCGTGACTTCGCTGGCCGCGGCGCTCGCGGGCGGGCTCGTTCCGGCCGCGGCCCAATCCCAGCAGCAGCAGAACGTCATGACTCATATCGGACGCGCCGTGGCGCTCAACAACAAGTGCCCGGCGCTCAAGCCCAACAACCTGATCATCGGCATGGTGACACGCCAGCACGGCATCGCCATGAACCGCGCGCCCTACAGCGACATCATCGTCGCCAAGGGCGCGGAGTACGCCCGCGAGATCGCAGCCCTCGATCAGCAGGCCGCCTGCGATCTCGGGCGGAAGCTCTATGGCCCGCAGGGCGAGAAGGTGCCGAACTTTCTGCGTTAAGGCCGCAACTCATAAATACCCGGATAAAAATCTTGCCTTATTAAAACCCGGGCATTATTGAGCGCCCATCGAACAGGATGGGTTGCACCGATGCAGATCGCGGACAGGAAGGCGGCCACGGCCGCCTACAAGGAACGGAAGACGGTGGCGGGCATCTTCGCCTTCCATTGCGAGGCGGCCGGGCTGACCTGGGTCGGCCGCGCGCCCGATCTTTCAACCATCGAGAACCGGCTGCGCTTCACGCTGCGTCATGGCAGCCACCGCCAGCGCTCCTTGCAGGCCGCCTGGAACGCAAATGGCCCCGAGGCTTTCCGCTTCGAGGCGCTCGAAAGGCTGGAAGACGAGGACATCGCCTATGTGCTGGATCGCGTGCTGAAGGAGCGCCTCGCCCATTGGCAGGCGAAGCTCGGCGCCGAGGCGCTCTAGTCAGCGAAATGAAGCGGCGCTGGCGCGCCGGCTCAATCGTCCATCTTGAGGGCGGCGATGAAGGCTTCCTGCGGGATTTCGACCTTGCCGAACTGCCGCATCTTCTTCTTGCCTTCCTTCTGCTTCTCCAGAAGCTTGCGCTTGCGGGTGGCGTCGCCGCCATAGCATTTGGCGGTCACGTCCTTGCGCAGCGCCCGGATGGTCTCGCGGGCGATGATCTTGCCTCCGATCGCGGCCTGGACCGGGATCTGGAACATGTGCGGCGGGATCAGATCCTTGAGCTTCTCGCACATGGCACGGCCACGGGCATCGGCGCGCGAACGGTGGACCAGCATCGAGAGCGCGTCGACCGGCTCGGCATTGACCAGGATCGACATGCGCACGAGGTCGCCTTCGCGATAGTCGGTGATCGCATAGTCGAAGGAGGCATAGCCCTTCGAGATCGACTTCAGCCGGTCGTAGAAGTCGAACACGACCTCGTTGAGCGGCAGGTCGTAGACGACCTTGGCGCGCGAGCCGACATAGGACAGGTCGGTCTGGATGCCGCGGCGGTCCTGGCAGAGCTTCAGCACGGAGCCGAGATATTCGTCGGGCGTGAAGATCGTCGCCTTGATCCAGGGCTCCTCGATGAACTCGATCTTCATCACGTCCGGCATGTCGGCCGGGTTGTGCAGTTCCAGCGTCGTGCCGTCGCGCAGCTTGAGGTGGTAGACCACCGACGGCGCGGTCGAGATCAGGTTGAGGTTGAACTCGCGCTCCAGCCGCTCCTGGATGATCTCCAGATGCAGCAGGCCGAGGAAGCCGCAGCGGAAGCCGAAGCCGAGCGCGGCCGAGGTCTCCATCTCATAGGAGAACGAAGCGTCGTTCAGGCGCAGCCGGCTCATGGCAGCGCGCAGCACCTCGAAATCGGCGGCGTCGACCGGGAAGATGCCGCAGAACACCACCGGCTGCACCGGCTTGAAGCCCGGCAGCGGTTCCGCGATCGGCTTCTTCTCGTCGGTGATAGTGTCGCCGACGGCGGTATCAGCGACCTCCTTGATCGAGGCGGTGAAGAAGCCGACCTCGCCGGGCCCGAGCTGCTTGACCTCGGTCATCTTGGGCTTGAACACGCCGACGCGATCGACGCCATAGGAGGCGTTGGCCCGCATCATCCGGATCGTCATGCCCTTCTTGAGCACGCCATCGATGACGCGCACGAGCACGACGACGCCGAGATAGGCGTCGTACCATGAGTCGACCAGCAGGCACTTGAGCGGCGCATCGGGATCGCCCTTCGGCGCCGGCAGCTTCTCGACGATCGCCTCCAGCACGCCCTCGATATTGAGGCCGGTCTTGGCCGAGATCGGCACGGCCTCGGAGGCATCGAGCCCGATCACGTCCTCGATCTGCTGCTTGATACGCTCCGGCTCCGCGGCCGGCAGGTCGATCTTGTTGAGGACGGTGACGATCTCGTGGTTGGCGTCGAGCGCCTGATAGACGTTGGCGAGCGTCTGTGCCTCGACGCCCTGCGAGGCGTCGACCACCAGCAGCGACCCCTCGCAGGCCGCGAGCGAGCGCGAGACCTCATAGGCGAAGTCGACATGGCCGGGGGTGTCCATCAGGTTCAGGACATAGTCCTTGCCGTCCTTGGCTCGGTAATCCAGCCGCACCGTCTGCGCCTTGATGGTGATGCCGCGCTCCTTCTCGATATCCATCGAGTCGAGGATCTGGTCGCTCATGTCGCGGGCCGCGACGGTGCCGGTCTGCTGGATCAGACGGTCGGCCAGCGTCGACTTGCCGTGGTCGATATGGGCAACGATCGAGAAGTTGCGGATATTGTCGATGGAACGGGTGCTCATGCGCGCGCCATAGCAGTGAAGGCGCGCGGCGCCAAGCGGCTGGCCGCAAAAGGCTCCTTCTATGGCTGCGCTTGCAATTCCAATATCTGAGAATTATTCTCCATTGATGGAGATTGACCACGATACCGAGATCGACCGGCTGCTCGGGCAGCGCCTCAAGGCGGCCCGCCAGCGCCATGGCCTGACGCTCGATGCGCTGGCCGAGCGCAGCGGCGTCAGCCGCGCCATGATCTCCCGCGTCGAGCGCGGCGAATCGAGTCCGACGGCGGCGCTGCTGGTCCGGCTCGGCTCCGGACTAGGCCTCTCGCTCTCGGCGCTGCTGGAAGAGGATGCAGGAAGCGGGCCGCTGGCGCGCCGCGACGCGCAACCGGTCTGGCGCGATCCGGCGAGCGGCTATCTGCGCCGCAACGTCTCGCCACGCGGGACGGGGTCGGGCTTCGAGATCGTCGAGGTCGAATTGCCCGGCGGAGCGGAAGTGCGGCTCGACAACGCGACCGGTGCAGCGGCGCTCGACCAGCAGATCTGGGTGCTGCGCGGCCGGCTCGACCTCACCGTTGAAGGCATCCGCCACGAACTGGCCGAGGGCGACTGCCTGCAGATGCACCTGCGCGGCGCGATCATCTACCGCAATCCGGGCACCGCGCCCATCCGCTACGCCGTCATCCTCGTCGCGGGAAGCGGCGCCTTTCCGGGACATATCGCATGAACGCGAGCGCTTTCACCGTTGCCATCGAAACGCTCGATGGAGAGGCGGCCCTGGCCGCCACCCCGGCGCTGGCCGAGATCCTGCGCGACAGCGTCGCCAACGGTGCTTCGGTCGGCTTCATGAGCTGGAACACCGCCGCCGACTACGAACGCTTCTGGCGCGATGTCGCGGCGGGCGTCGCGGGCGGACAAGTCATCCTGCTGATTGCCCGAAACGAGGACGGCATCGTCGGCACGGCACAGCTTCACCTGATCGGCAAATCGAACCAGCCGCACCGGGCCGAGATCGCCAAGGTGCTGGTGCATTCGCGCGCGCGGCGGCAGGGCATCGGCGAGGCGCTGATGCAGCGCGCCGAGGCGATCGCGCGGGAGAAGGGTCGCGACCTGCTGGTGCTCGATACCGACGAGCACAGCGCCGCGCGCCGACTCTATAACCGGCTGGGCTGGACCGAGGCCGGCACCATCCCGCGCTATGCGCTGATGCCGGATGGCGCCGATTGCGGCTCGACGTTTTTCTACAAGAGCCTCGCCTGAAGCTCAGCCCTCGGCGCTGCCGCGGATGTAGGGCTCGACCGGGCCCTTGAGCGTGATCGTCATCGGCCGGCCGAAGCGGTCCTTGGCATTGCCGGCGGAGACCTTCACCCAGCCCTCGGAGACGCAATATTCCTCGACATTGGTCTTCTCGACGCCCTTGAAGCGGATGCCGATATCGCGCGCCAGCACCTCTTCATTGTAGAAGGGGCTGTCCGGATTGACGGAGAGACGGTCGGGAAGCTGCTCGGACATGGCTCGCACCTGAATTGCGGAAACTGTTGCTTTGCCCGCTCGATAACCGCTTCCGCCCGCAAAGCCAACTCAGGGACTTGAGGCTGGCTTAGCGGCTGCCGTCGAGCAGCCGCCCGACGACCTTGGCGGTATAATCGACCATCGGAACGATGCGGGCGTAGTTCAGGCGCGTCGGCCCGATGATGCCGACCACGCCGACGATGCGCTGCTCGGCGTCGCGGAAGGGCGCGGCGACCATCGACGAACCTGACATCGAGAACAGCTTGTTCTCCGAGCCGATGAAGATGCGCACGCCGTCGCCATCCTCGGCGCGCGTCAGCAGGTCGATGACATCGGTCTGCGTCTCCAGATCGCCGAACAGCATGCGGATGCGCTCGAGATCCTCCTGCGCCCGGAGATCGTCGAGCAGGTTGGCCTGGCCGCGCACGATGAGATGGCGGTCGCTGCCGGGGCCGGCCTGGGTCGCGATGCCGCTTTCGACGAGCCGGGCCGTCAGCACGTCGAGCTCGCGCTCCATCAAGGCACGCTGCCCGCCGATCTCGCCGCGCAGTTCGGCGAGCGTCTTGCCGAGGATGCGGGCGTTCAGGAAATTCGCGGCCTCGCTCAGCGCCGAGGCCGGCAGGCCGGGCGGGAGCGCCAGCAGGCGGTTCTCCACCGTGCCGTCCTCCGAGACGAGCACGACGAGGGCGCGCAGCGGATCGAGCCGAACGAATTCGATATGCTTCAGCCGGACATCGGCCTTGGTGGTGACGACGACACCGGCGCCGCGCGACAGGCCGGAGAGCAGCGCAGAGGCTTCCGTCAGGGTCTGGTCGAGATTGCGATTGCTGGCGGCGACCCTGATCTGGGCTTCGATGCGCGAGCGTTCGTCCGCGGTGAGATTGCCGACCTCCATCATCGCATCGACGAAGAAGCGCAGCCCCCGCTCGGTTGGCAGGCGACCGGCCGAGGTATGCGGCGCATAGATCAGCCCGGCCAGCTCCAGATCGGTCATGACATTGCGCACCGTCGCCGGCGAGAGCGCCATCGGCAGCAGGCGGGCGATGTTGCGCGAGCCGACGGGCTCGCCCGTCGTCAGATAGCCGTCGACGATCTGGCGAAAGATCTCGCGCGAGCGCTGGTCGGTCTCGACCAGGCCGCTGATCGTCTCGGGGCGGGGCGTATGCGCGCTCATGAACCTTTTTCAGGCGAAATGTCGGTCTCGTCCTATTGTCGTCACGACGGAGGCGCGGATCAAGGGGCAAGCCCCGCCCGCGCCTTGCCGTGCGCGGCGCAAGCGCCTACAAGCCGCCACTTCCCCGCAAGACAGGACAGTTTCATGCGACCCTCCAAACGCGCCGCCGACGAGATGCGCAAGGTCACGCTCGAACGCGGCGTGGTGCGCTATGCCGAGGGGTCCTGCATGGTGACGTTCGGCGAGACCAAGGTGCTCTGCGCCGCGACCGTCGAGGAAAAGGGGCCGCCGTGGCTGCGCGGCACCGGCAAGGGCTGGGTCACCGCCGAATATTCGATGCTGCCGCGCGCCACCCATGAGCGGACGCGCCGCGAGGTCACCTCGGGCAAGCCTTCGGGCCGCACGCAGGAAATCCAGCGCCTGATCGGCCGTTCCTTGCGCGCCGTGGTCGACCTGACCGCGATCGGAGAGCGCCAGATCGTCGTCGATTGCGACGTGCTGCAGGCCGATGGCGGCACGCGCACGGCTTCGATCACCGGCGCCTGGGTCGCGCTGCATGACGCGCTGAAATGGATGGAAGGGCGCGGCCTGCTCAAGGGCACCAACCCGCTCAAGGACCATGTCGCCGCGATCTCCTGCGGCATCGTCGCCGGCAACCCGGTGATCGATCTCGACTATGTCGAGGATTCCGGCGCGCAGACCGACGCGAATTTCGTCATCACAGGCTCCGGAGGCATTGTCGAGGTGCAGGGCACGGCCGAAGGCGCGCCCTTCTCGGAAGAAGAGCTGCTCGCGCTGCTCAAGCTCGCCAAGGGCGGTGTCGCCAAGCTCGTCACGCTGCAGAAGGCGGCGGTGGCCTGAGCATGAGCCCGCATCGCCTCCTCACCGGCAAGGTCGTGATCGCGACCCATAACCAGGGCAAGTTGCGCGAGATGCGCGAGTTGCTGGCGCCCTACGGCATCGAGCTCGTCTCGGCCGGGGAGCTCGGCCTGCCCGAGCCGGTCGAGGATGGCTACATGTTCTCGGAGAATGCGGCGATCAAGGCCGTCGCCGCGGCGAACGCCAGCGGTTTTCCGGCGCTCTCCGACGATTCCGGCATCTGCATCGACGCGCTCGACGGCGCGCCCGGCCTGTTCTCGGCCAACTGGGCCGGACCGGGCAAGGATTTCGCCCCGGCGATCGGGCGGGTGCAGATGGAACTGGCGAAGCGCGGCGCCACCACGCCCGAGACGCGCAAGGCGCATTTCGTCTCGGCGCTGGTCATCGCCTGGCCGGACGGACATCAGGAGCTGTTCGAAGGCCGCGTCTTCGGCACGGTGACCGAGCAGGCGCGCGGCCTGGGCGGCTTCGGCTACGATCCCATCTTCCTGCCCGATGGGCATGACAAGACCTTCGGCGAGATGACGGCGCAGGAGAAGCACGGCATTCCGGCCGATGGCTCGCCCGGGCTGTCGCATCGCGCGCGGGCCTTCCATGTCCTCGCTGCCGCTTGTCTGAGGAAGCCGGCGTGAGCGCCCCGGCCGCCCTCACTGAGCGGCCTTCCACCTCGCATCCGACCGCGGATGCGGGCTTCGCCGTCTATGTGCATTGGCCGTTCTGCCTGGCCAAATGCCCCTATTGCGACTTCAACAGCCATGTCCGGCTGCAGCCGCCGGACCAGCAGCGCTATATCGCCGCCTTCCGCCGCGAGATCGCGCATCGCGCCGCGCTGGTGCCCGGCCGCACGGTCTCCTCGATCTTCTTCGGCGGCGGCACGCCCTCGCTGATGGAAGGCCGCACGGTCGGCGCGATTCTCGATGCGATCGGCGAGCACTGGGCCGTCGATCCCAATTGCGAGGTCTCGCTGGAGGCCAACCCGACCAGCGTCGAGGCCGGGCGCTTCCGCGATTTCCGCGCGGCCGGCGTCAACCGCGTCTCGCTCGGTGTGCAGGCGCTCAACGATACCGATCTCAAGGCGCTGGGCCGGATGCATTCGGCCGAGGAAGCGCTGGCAGCCGTCGCGATCGCACGGCAATATTTCGAGCGCTATTCCTTCGACTTGATCTATGCCCGCTCGCCCTTGCAGACGCCGGCCTTGTGGCGCGCCGAGCTGGAGCTGGCGATCAGCCATGCGGCCGAGCATCTCTCGCTCTACCAGCTCACCATCGAGCCCGGCACCGCCTTCGAGCGGCTGTTCCGCGCCGGCAAGCTCGCCATTCCCGATCACGATGCGGGTGCGGCGCTCTACGAGACGACACAGGAGATCACCGCCAGGCACGGCCTGCCGGTCTACGAGATCTCGAACCACGCGCGGCCCGGCGCCGAATGCCGACACAACCTGGTCTACTGGCACTATGGCGAATATGCCGGCATCGGCCCCGGCGCCCATGGCCGGTTGGTGACGGCTGAGGGCCGCATGGCGCATTCCACGGAGAAGCGGCCGGAGATCTGGCTGGAACGCGTCGAGGCCGAGGGCCATGCGCTGGTCGAGAACGACCGGCTCAGCGAAGAGGCTCAGGGCGACGAATACCTGCTGATGGGCTTGCGCCTCGTCGAGGGCATCGATCCCCAGGTGTTCAAGGCGCTGTCGGGGCGCGCGCTCAACGCCAGGCGCGTCGGCAGCCTGATCGAGCAGAAACTGCTGATGGAACGCGCAGGCGGGCGGCTCGCGGCAACGCCTGATGGCGCGCTCCTGCTCGATGCGCTGGTGGCCGATCTGGCGGCCTGAGGTCGGCTCTTGCCCGTCGGACAATCTTAGCTATCTTGTTAGCTAAGGAGATCCTCCATGGCCCAGTTCTCGGTTCACGACGCCAAGACCAACCTGTCCAAGCTGATTGCCGACGCCCTCGAAGGCGGAGACGTGGTGATCGCCCGCGGCAACGTGCCGGTGGTGCGCCTCGTGCCGGTCGTACCACGCGGCAAGCGGCGCTTCGGCGCCTTGAAGGGCAAGATCGCGATCGACGCGCGCTTCGACGAGCCGCTGCCCGACACCGAGCTCGGCGGGTGGAATCTGACGTGAGGCTGCTGCTCGACACCCACGCCCTGATCTGGTGGCTTGCGGGCGACCAGGCGCTGAGTAGCCGCGCTCGCGAGGCTATCGAGGATGAGGCCAATAGTATCGCCGTCAGCGCCGCCTCGGCCATGGAGGTGGCCACCAAATTCCGGATCGGCAAACTCCCCGATGCAGCGCTGCTGGCCCAGAATTTCGAGGCGATCATCGCCGATCAGGGTTTTATCGAACTGGCGATCGCCATCCACCACGCCCTGCGAGCCGGCGAGATGAACATCGTACATAAGGACCCGTTCGACCGCCTGCTGATCGCGCAGGCTCAAGCCGAAGACATGGTTCTGGTTTCAAACGAAGCGCTGTTCGACGGCTTCGCCGTCAAACGCCTCTGGTGACGCCGCTCAGCCCTTCCCCAGCCGCACGCCCGTCTTCGGATCGAAGACGTGGATCTTGTCGGGATCGACCGTGATCCAGAGCCGGCCTTCCTGCGCCGCGACCTCGCCCGTCGCCGCCTGCATCACGAATGGCTGGCCGGCGAGCTTGCCGTGGAAGAGCTGGGTCGCACCGAGCTCCTCGATGAACTCGACGTCGAAGGGCAGCGAACCGGCCTGGCCTTCGGAGGCGATCTCGACATCCTCGGGGCGTAAGCCCACCTCGACCGGGGCCTGCGCCGCCAGATCCTCGCGCAGATCGCGCACCTCGATGATCGCCTCGCCGAGCGCGACGATGCCGGGGCCGTCGACCATGCCGGGCAGGATGTTCATCGGCGGCGAGCCGATGAAGGTCGCGACGAACTTGCTCGCCGGCTTGCGGTAGACCTCGGCGGGCAGGCCGATCTGCTCGACCTGGCCGGCATTCATCACCACGAGCTTGTCGGACAGCGTCATCGCCTCGACCTGGTCGTGCGTGACGTAGATCGCGGTGACGCCCAGCGCGCGCTGCAGCTTCTTGATCTCGACGCGCATCTGCACGCGCAACTTGGCGTCGAGGTTCGAGAGCGGCTCGTCGAAGAGGAAGACCTGCGGCTTGCGCACGATGGCGCGGCCCATGGCGACGCGCTGGCGCTGGCCGCCGGAGAGCTGGCGCGGCCGGCGCTCGAGGAAGGGCTCGATGGCCAGGATGCGGGCGGCTTCCCGCACCCGCTTGTCGATCTCGTCCTTCGGCGTGCCGCGATTGCGCAGGCCATAGGCCATGTTGTCGTAGATGTTCATATGCGGGTAGAGCGCATAGTTCTGGAACACCATGGCAATGTCGCGGTCGGCCGGCTCGATCTCGTTGACGACGCGGCTGCCGATCGACACCTCGCCCGACGAGATCGTCTCCAGACCGGCGACCATGCGCAGCAGCGTGGACTTGCCGCAGCCGGAGGGGCCGACGAGCACGCAGAAGCCGCCATCGGGGATGTCGAACGAGACGCCCTTCACGGCCTCGACGCCGCCGGCATAGACCTTCTTGACGTTGGTGAGGGTGACCTGAGCCATTCGCGGGTTACTTCTCGGTTTCGACCAGGCCCTTCACGAAGAGCCTCTGCATGGCGATGACGACGAGGACGGGCGGCAGCATCGCCAGCATGGCGGTGGCCATGGCGAGCTGCCATTCCGTCAGAGCGTCGGCGGTGACGATCATCTTCTTGATGGCGATGACGATGGTCTGCATCGAGTCCTTCGTCGTCACCAGCAGCGGCCAGAGATACTGGTTCCAGCCATAGATGAACTGGATCACGAAGAGCGCCGCGATCGTCGTCATCGAGAGCGGGAGCAGCGTATCCTTGAAGAACCTGAACGGGCCGGCACCGTCGATCTTCGAGGCCTCCAGCAACTCGTCCGGAATCGTCATGAAGAACTGGCGGAAGAGCAGCGTGCCCGTCGCCGAGGCGATCAGCGGGATGGCGAGGCCCTGATAGGTGTCGAGCATGTTGAGATCGGAGACGATCTTGAAGGTCGGGAAGATGCGGACCTCGACCGGGAGCATTAGCGTGATGAAGATGATCCAGAACGCCGCCATGCGGAACGGGAAGCGGTAATAGACCACCGCATAGGCCGAAAGCACGGAGATGAAGATCTTTCCGAGCGCGATCGCCATGGCCATGATGAAGGAGTTCAGCATCATGTGGATGACCGGCTCGCGCGTCGTACTCGACGTGCCCACGAACAGGATGCGGTTGTAGTTCTCCAGGAAATACGGGCCGGGATAGAGCGGCATCTGGCCGTTGATCACGGTCGCGGCGTCCCAGGTCGAGGCGACGAAGGTCAGCCAGACCGGGAAGGCGACGATCAGCACGCCGATCGTCAGGATGATATAGGCGATCAGGTCGCCCAGGCGGCGGTCCTCGACCATCAGGTGGCCCTCTCCATCGCGCGCAGCAGATCGGCCAGCGCATCGGCGCAGGCATCGAGACAGGCCTGGCCCTTCTGCGGCGTGGCGCGGCGGGCATCGCCGACCACGCCGGTCTCGGTCATCTCCCGGAAGGAGCGGTGGCGCGAAACGACCTGCCGGCGGGGCGCACGGTCCAGCGCGCCGAAGGCTTCGGACAGGCGTGGCTCGCGGACCGAGCCCGGCGCCAGCACCATCATCATCGAGGTCTCGACCTCGCAGGCATGCTGAACGCCCTTCTGATCCTCCAGGAGAGGGCCGAGCGCCTGTTCGGCCAGCATGAAATAGGTGGTCGCCTCGACATGCAGCCGAGTCTCGCGGGCGAAATCGGGCAGGAAGGCGGTGAGCGCGGCAATGTTGCCGCCATGGCCATTGACGATCAGCACGCGGTGGAAGCCGTGGCGCTCGATGCTCTTCAGGAAAGACAGCAGCACGGCGCGATAGGTCGGGATATCGAAGGTGAAGGTGCCGCCGAAGGCCATGTGATGTTCGGCCATGCCGCACCAGAGCGTCGGCGCCACGACGACGTCGACATCGTCGGCCCGCTCGGCCGCAGCCTTGCAGACGCCGCCGCACAGGATGGTGTCGACGCCGACGGGCAGATGCGGGCCGTGCTGCTCGATCGAGGCGACGGGGAGGACGACGATCGCGTCCGCCGCCGCCTTGACCCGCAGTTCCTCGGCGGTCAGGTCCTGCCAGAGTACGGAGGCCATCAGTAGCTCACCTTGCGCTCGATGAAGCGGAACTGCACCGCGGTCAGTCCGATCACCATGATCAGCAGCAGCACCGATTGCGCCGCCGAGCCGCCGAGATTGGAGCCGCCCTTGCCGTCGGAGAAGACCTTGTAGACCAGCGTCTCGGTCGCGCCCGAGGGGCCGCCCCCAGTCACCGTGTCGATGATCCCGAAGGTGTCGAAGAAGACGTAGACGATGTTGACGACGAGCAGGAAGAAGGTCGTCGGCGAGAGCAGCGGGAAGACGATGGTCCAGAACCGGCGCATCGGCCGGGCGCCGTCGATCACCGCCGCCTCGATCACGCTCTTCGGGATCGATTGCAGGCCGGCGAGGAAGAACAGGAAATTGTAGCTGATCTGCTTCCAGGTCGCGGCGAGGATGACCAGCAGCATGGCGTGGTTGCCGTTGAGGCGCGGATTCCACGGGATACCCAGCGATTGCAGGCCCCGCGCGAGCATGCCGAGCGAGGGATCGAACATGAACAGCCAGAGCACGCCGGCGATGGCGGGCGCCACTGCATAGGGCCAGATCAGCAGGGTCTTGTAGATCTCGGCACCGCGGATCTGCCGGTCCGCCATCACGGCGAAGAGCAGTGCGATCGAGAGCGAGAGAACGCAGACGAAGGTGGAAAAGATCGCGGTGTTGACGAAGGCCTTGAGATAGCCGGGATCGGCAAAGAGCGCCTGGTAGTTCTCGAACCAGACGAACTGCGTCGAGATGCCGAAGGCATCCTCGAGCAGGAAGCTCTGCCAGACCGCCTGGCTCGCCGGCCAGTAGAAGAACACGATGGTGATCGCGAGCTGCGGCAGAAGCAGCAGGAAGGGGATCGTCAGCCCCTTGAAATATGCGTTCTTCTGCATCGGCTTCCTTGGAACGAGACGGCCATCCCGGGCGCAATTGCCCGGGATGGCCTCAGCTATGCAAGAGCGAAATGCTCAGCGGGCCGCAGTGCGCTCGAACTGGCGCAGCATCTGGTTGCCGCGCTCGACCGCCGCATCCAGCGCCGCCTGCGGCGACTTCTGGCCGTTCAGCGCCGCCTCCAGCTCCTCCGACCAGATGTCGCGGATCTGGACGAGGCTGCCGTAGCGCAGGCCCTTCGAGTTGTCGGTCGGGGCCTTGTTGGTCAGCTCGAGGATCGGGGTCTCGAGATAGGGCTTGTCCTTGTAGAAGCCGGACGCCTTGACCTTCTCATAGGCTGCCTTGGTGATCGGCAGATAGCCCGACTCGGTATGCAGCTTCACCTGGCGGTCGACATTCGAGAGGAAGGTGAAGAATTTGGCGACACCCTTGTATTCGTTCGCCTTCTTGCCGCCCATCACCCAGAGCGAAGCGCCGCCGATGATCGAGTTCTGCGGAGCGCCCTGCACGTCGGCATAGTACGGCATCGCGGCGTTGGCCCAGTCGAACTTGGCGTTCGCCTTGACGTTTCCGAAGAAGCCCGAGGAGGTCAGGAAGATCGGGCATTCGCCCGAGGTGAAGCGGCCCTCGCCATTATTGGTGCGGCCGGAATAGTCATAGGTCTTGTCCTTCTGCAGCTCGACCAGGTTGGTCCAGTGCTTCAGGAAGGCCGGGCTCTTGTTGAAGTTCAGCACGGCGTCGGCGCCGGCCATGCCGTTGACCTTGGTCGAGAGCGCGATGTTGTGCCAGGCCCCGAACTGCTCGATATTGGCCCAGGGCGCCCAGGCGTTCGAGACGCCGCATTTGTCGTAGCCGGCGGCCTTCAGCTTCTTGGCGGCCTCGAAGGTCTCGGGCCAGGTCTTCGGTGGCTTCTCGGGGTCGAGGCCCGCCTTCTTGAAGGCGTCCTTGTTGTACCACATCACCATCGACGAGGAGTTGAACGGCATCGAGAGCATCTCGCCCTTGGCCGTCGAATAATAGCCGCTGATCGCCGGCAGATAGGCGCTCGGATCGAATTTCTCGCCGGCTTCCTTCATCATCTCGTGGACCGGCTTGATCGCGCCCTTGGCCGACATCATCGTGCCGGTGCCGACCTCGAAGACCTGCAGGATGTGCGGCGCCTGGCCGGCGCGGAAGGCGGCGATGCCGGCGTTCAGCGTGTCGGGATAGGAGCCCTTGTAGACCGGAACGACCTTGTAGTCCTTCTGCGAGGCGTTGAAATCCTCGGAGAGCTTGACGACGACGTCGTTATTGGCGCCGGTCAGCGCGTGCCACCACTGGATCTCGGTCTGCGCGAGGGCAGGCGAGGCGCCGGCCAGCGCAAAGGCCGCGACCGACATCAGGATGCGCGATTTGATGCTCATGGAATGTCTCCCTTCCGCGGGCGGGCGCCGCCGCGGTTCTTGTCGTTGGTGCGCAAGCTAGCATGAAGCGCAGGCGACATTTCAATGACAAATCGATGACGACCAGCGCAATCAGCCTATGGTCTGGGTCGGAGGTCCGGCATCGGCCGTGACGGCCTCTCGCTTGCACATTCCGGCAGAACCGGCTGATCTGCGCTCCCCGATCCGAATCCGCCTGTGGATGCCACCATGCCCAGCCTCGACCTTGCCGTGACCACGACCCTGCCCGCGGATGCCGAGGCCGCCGCGCTCGCGGGCCGCGTCTGGCGTCCCGATCTCGGCGGGCCCGCCGTGGTGACGCTGCGCGGTGGGCAGGTGATCGATGTCACCCAGAGCTTCGCGACCAGCCGCGACCTCTGCGAGAACGCCGATCCGGCAGCTGCATTGCGCGCGGCGCAAGGCGAGGCGATCGGTTCGCTCACCGACATCCTCGCCAACACGCCTGTGGACGGCCGCGACCCGACGCGGCCCTGGCTGCTCTCGCCGCTCGACCTGCAGGCGGTGAAGGCGGCCGGCGTCACCTTCGCGGTCTCGATGCTGGAGCGCGTGATCGAGGAGAAGGCGCGCGGCAACCCGGCCGCCGCAGCGACGATCCGCGAGGAGATCGGCAAGCTCATCGGCGACGATCTCTCGAAGCTCAAGCCCGGCTCGCCCGAGGCGATGCATCTCAAGGAGGTGCTGATCAAGCAGGGTGCCTGGAGCCAGTATCTCGAGGTCGGCATCGGGCCGGATGCCGAGATCTTCACCAAGGCGCCGCCGATGTCGACGGTCGGCACCGGCGCGGATGCCGGCCTGCATCCGGCCTCGAGCTGGAACAACCCCGAGCCGGAGATCGTGCTGATCGTCGCCTCGGATGGGCGGATCGTCGGCGCCACGCTCGGCAACGACGTCAACCTGCGCGATGTCGAGGGCCGCTCGGCCCTGCTGCTCGGCAAGGCCAAGGACAACAACGCCGCCGCGGCGGTCGGCCCCTTCATCCGCCTGTTCGATGCCGGTTTCACGCTCGATCATGTCCGCCGGACGACGGTGACGCTGACGGTCGAGGGGCAGGACGGCTTCCGGCTGGAGGGCTCCTCCTCGATCGCGAAGATCAGCCGCGACCCCGCCGATCTCGCGGCCCAGATGATCGGCCCGCATCATCAATATCCGGACGGGGCGGCGCTCTATCTCGGCACCATGTTCGCGCCGATCAAGGATCGCGATGCGCCCGGCGGCGGCTTCACCCATAAATACGGGGACATCGTCACCATCGCCGCGCCCGAGCTCGGCAGCCTGGTCAACCGGATGAAGCGCACCGATGAATGCGCACCCTGGACCTATGGCGCCTCGCATCTGATGCGTTACCTGGCTGGGCGCGGACTGCTCTGACCCGGCACCGGAACGGGCGAACTGACAGAAAGGCAGCAGCGGAACCGCGGGTTCTTACCGAAATTCGGCGAGAACCTGCCTTTCCGTCAGGCAGCTGGTAAGTTTTTTCTGCCACAGAGCGGGCTGGACCAGGAGGGTTCGGCGTGGCGATGAGCGAAATCGGGACAGAAAACTCCCAAATCGACGGCAAGGATTTCATCGGCAAGGGAGCAGCGATGCGCTTGGCCGGCTCGCCCCTCGCCTGGATCGTGGCTTTCGCCGCATTGGCCGTCGCGGCGCTGATCCTGCCGCTGCGCCTGCCGCTCGGGCCCAATGCCTGGGATACGGTGGTCTATCTCGACGCGATCCAGCGCATCGGCCTCGGCCAGGTCCCGACCATCGATTTCTTCGCGCCGATCGGTCCGCTCGGCTTCTATTTTGCCGCCGGGCTCGACGCCGTTTTCCCAGATGCGCAGCCGATGCTGCTGATCAACTGGGCACTGCTGCCGATCATGCTGCCGGTGCTGGCGCTGCTCGCCGGCGAGGTCGCCCGGCGCTCCCGCCCGCAGGCTTTGGCGCTGGTGCTGCCCTTCCTGCTGTTCGCGGCGCTGCCGATCAACCTGCACGGGCTCTACCCATCGCCCGGCTTCGACGGATACGGCTTCTACAACCGCCATGTCGCCTTGCAGCTCTACCTGCTGATCGCGACCCTATTGTTCGAGCCGCGGCGCAGCTTGCAGATCGCGCTCGTGGCCGTGCTGATGCTGACGCTCTTCCTGACGAAGGTCACGGGCGCCGTCTCCGGCACGCTCCTCGTCGGCTACGCCACGCTGAGCGGCCGGATGCGCTTCCGCGATGCGATCATCGCCGCCGGGCTCGTCATCCTCGCACTGGGCGTGCTGGAACTCGCGACCGGGCTCAGCTCCGCCTACATCATCGATATCCTGACCCTTCTCGGCCTCAACACCGGTACGCTGCTGCCGCGCTTCCTGACCGTGGCCTCGGTCAAGTTCAACGTGATCGGCCCGTCGCTGATCCTGCTCGCCGTGCTCGCCTACGCCTCCTGGCGCGACGGTTTACCGGCGACGCTGGCCGGCTGGCGGGCGCTCGCGGATGCGCCGATCGGCTGGTTCGCAGCAGGCCTGTTCGCGCTTGCCCTGTTCGAGACGCAAAATACCGGCTCGCTCGAATTCATCGGCCTGTGGCCGATCCTCCTGCCGCTCATCCTCGACTGGTGGGAGCGGCGCAACGACCGCATGCGGCCGGTGGTCCTCGTACTGACGCTCGCGGTCTCGCTGCCGAGCGCCATCATCTGCATGGAGCGCGGGATGCGCGCGGTGATGGGCGGGGCGACCTATGTCGCACTCGACGTGCCCGATCTCGGGCCGCTCGGCCGGATCAGCGTGAAGCCGGACATCGCCGCACGCGCCGCCGCGATGCTCGACCACTACGCGACGCAGCCCGAAGGCTATCGCGACCTGATCCGGCGCGACATCCTGCCGTCCTATATCCTCTATTCGGAGATCGACTACCAGGCGACCTGGATGCTCGAGATCCAGCAGGCGGTGACCGCGATCAAGGCCTGGGAAGCCGCCAACAAGCGCGAGCTCAACGGCTTCTTCACCTTCGATTTCGTCGATCCGCTGAACTATCTGCTGCAGCGCATGCCGCCGCGCGTCGTGCCGGTCGGAGTCGATCCCGGCCGCAGCACGCCGGACCTGCAGCCGGGCACCATCGAGGCGCTCAGGCAGACCGACGCGATGCTGATGCCGAAATGCCCGGTGACGACGCCGCGCGAGATGATCCGCAGCCATTTCGCCGCAGCGCTCGAAGGGCGCGAGCGGATCGCGCTCGCGCCCTGCTGGGACATGTATTTGCGGAAGTGACCGGGGTCAGCCGGCCGCCGTCTGGCCGGCTTCCCAGCCGAGAATGGCGCGCTTGCGCGTCAGGCCCCAATGGTATCCGGTCAGTGCGCCGGATTTGCCGATGACGCGGTGGCAGGGCACCACGAAGGAGATCGGGTTCTTGCCGACCGCCATGCCGACGGCCCGCGCCGCGCTGGGCTTGCCGATATGGCTGGCGACCTCGCCATAGGTCGTGGCGCAGCCGACGGGGATGCGCAACAGCGTCTCCCAGACCCGCACCTCGAAATCGGTGCCGATCAGGACGACACGCAAAGGCGTCTCCGCCGACCAGGCCTTGGGCTCGAAGATGCGGCCGGCATAGGGCGCCGTCAGCACCGGGTCGTAATGATAATCGGCATGGGGCCAGCGCCGCATCATGTCGGCCAGCGCTTCGGCCCGCCCGCCGACGACCTTGCCGCCATCGGCGCTGTTCGAGACCCAACCGAGGCCCGCGAGGCCGCGCTCCGTGATCACCACCAGCGCCTCGCCGAAAGGCGATGCATGGAAGCCATAGGAGAGCTTGAGACCTTCGCCGCCGGTCTTCCATTCGCCGGGCGACATCGCCTCATGCGTCACGAAGAGATCGTGCAGGCGGCCAGGGCCGGAGAGGCCGACCTCAAGCGCCGTGTCAAGAATGCTGGCCGAGGACGACAGCAGCCCCTTGGCATGGTCGAGCGTGATCGCCTGCAGGAAAGCCTTCGGCGTCAGGCCGCACCAGCGGCGGAAGAGGTGGTGGACATCGGTCGGGGTCGCGCCAGCGGCTTCCGCGATCGCCTCGATCGTCGGCTGCTCGCGCCAGTTATGGGTGATGAAGGAGAGGATGCGCCGGACGGTGTCGTAGTCCGAGCCGGGGGCGACCGCCGGGAAATCGGCCTCGCTTGGCATCGCATCGGTGGCGCGCGCCAGCACCGCATTGGAGAAGCGCGTCGGGGTCATCGCCGTTTTCATCGGAGCATGAGCGTTCATGGGAACCTCGCATCGTTCGTCATGATGCGAATCTAGGGTGCCCACCATGCCGTTCCCACCCGAAAGCTGGCAAGGGCGGGGTTGCCCTCCGCATCGTCCCCATCCTCAGCCCTCATCCTGAGGAGCCGCGTTAGCGGCGTCTCGAAGGATGTTCCAGATGGTTCCGGAGCTTCCTGGAGCATCCTTCGAGACGGCCCTTGCGGGCCTCCTCAGGATGAGGGCTCATAGGGTCATGACCTCTCCCGCCGATGCCATCATCGATCTCTACCAGCGCCACGCCGCCACCTATGACGGCCTGCGCGGCAAGACGCTTATGGAAGGCCCGTGGCTCGCGCGTTTCCGGGACCTGCTCGCGCCCGGCGCCACGATCCTCGATATCGGCTGCGGCACCGGGCAGCCGATCGCCCGCCATTTCATCGAACACGGTCATGCCGTCACCGGCGTCGATTCCGCCCCGGCGATGATCGCGCTGTGCCGGACCCGCTTTCCCGAGGGCGACTGGCAGGTCGCCGACATGCGCCGCCTCGCCCTTGGCCGCCGCTTCGACGGGCTGATCGCCTGGGATTCGTTCTTCCACCTGACGCCGGAGGACCAGCGCGGCATGTTCAAGGTCTTCGCGAGCCATGCCGCGCCGGGCGCGGCCCTGCTGTTCACCAGCGGCCCGGCGCATGGCGAGGCGATCGGCAGCTTCGAAAGCGAGGCGCTCTATCATGGCAGCCTCGATCCCGGGGAATACCGGACCCTGCTGGCGGAGAGCGGTTTCGCCGTCATCGACCATATCGTCGAGGACCCAAGCTGCGGCGGCCATACGATCTGGCTCGCCGCAGCGGCTCAAGGCGTGCCGTAATCCGGCCCGCGGCGGGCGCTCGACAGGGCCGAGCCCAGCGCATCGGCGAAGCCGGAACGCTCCTGCGGCGAGAGCGCGGAGGCGATCGCGACGCTCTGCCCGCGCGAGACCAGCGTCAGGGCGAGCAGGCCGTAATCCTCGTCCGTCTGGCGTTCGAGCCGGGTCCAGGCCGGATTGAAGCGCCAGACCGCCTCGCGCCCGTGATGCGAGACCTTGCGCAGAAAAACCTCCAGCGGCGTCACCACGATGCGCTCGAAGGCGCGCGCATGCCGGAAATTGACGTGGAAGGCGACGAAGAGCGCGACGATGTCGAGCCCGAAGAAGCCCGCGACGGGCCAGGCACCGAGCAGGACGAAGGGAAGCGAGGAAATCACGCTGGCGAGGCAGACCAGCGTCATCACGATGCGGAATCCGTTCTGGCCGAGCGATCGATGCGGCGTGATCGTCGCGTCGAAGACCGGCCGCTGCGACGCGTCCGCGATCTCGCTGCCAAAGCTATCACTGCCGGGGCTATTGCCGGGTGTCATGCGACGATTATAACGCCGTCATGGATCAGCGGAACAGGCCCCCTCGCACGGCTGCGTCGGCAAAGCGCATCACGTTGCCGCGCGCGCGCAAGCCGGCGGAGATCCGCGAGATCTTCGCCCGCTTCCAGGCCGCCAATCCCGAGCCCAAGGGCGAACTGGAATCGGTGAACGCCTTCACGCTGCTCGTCGCGGTCGTGCTCTCAGCGCAGGCGACCGATGCCGGCGTCAACAAGGCCACCCGCGCCCTCTTCGCCATCGCCGACACGCCCGCCAAGATGCTGGCGCTCGGCGAGGAGACCGTGCGCGACTACATCAGGACGATCGGGCTCTTCCGCACCAAGGCGAAGAACGTGATCGCGCTCTGCGAGCAACTGATCGCCGAATTCGGCGGCGAGGTCCCGGCGACGCGCGAGGCATTGGAGAGCCTGCCCGGCGTCGGCCGCAAGACCGCCAATGTCGTGCTCAACATCGCCTTCGGCGAGACCACCCATGCGGTCGACACCCATGTCTTCCGCATCGCCAACCGCCTGCGCATCGCGCCGGGCAAGAACGTGCTGCAGGTCGAACTCGGGCTGGAGAAGGCCGTGCCGCCGGAATTCGGTCGGCACGCCCATCACTGGCTCATCCTGCACGGGCGCTATACCTGCAAGGCGCTGCGGCCCGAATGCCTGCGCTGCATCCAGAACGACCTCTGCGATTCCGCGGACAAGCGGATCGCCTGAGGCTCAGTAGCCCCGCGCCGGGTCAACCAGGTTGAGCAAGGGCTCGCCCGCCTCCAGCCGCCCGATCTGCTGGGCAACCGCCGTGGCGATCGCTTCGGGTTCCGACATCGCCGAATTATGCGGCGTCACCGTCACGCCCGGATAGCTCCAGAGGGCCGAGTCCACAGGCAGCGGCTCGGTCTCGAAGACATCGAGCGTCGCACCCTTCAGCGTGCCGGCGTCAAGCGCGGCGAGGATGTCGTCCGCGACCTGCAAGCCGCCGCGCCCGGCATTGATCAGGAACGGCCCGCCGAGGCGCCCGCCCTGCGCAAGGCCTGAAAGCAGCTCGGCATTGATGATGCCGCGCGTATCCGGGGTCAGCGGCAGGAGGCTGACGAGGATGTCGGTCCGGGCGAGGAACGCCTTCATGCCGTCCTCGCCGGAGAAGGTCTGGAGACCCTTGATGGTCTTTGGCGAACGGCTCCAGCCGGCGACGTCGAAGCCGATGACGGCGAGCTTGCGCGCCGCATCCTGACCGAGCTCGCCCAGCCCCATGACGCCGACGCGGACCGAGCGGGCGGCCGGCTGGTTGCGGTCGTCGTCCCAGAGCGCCTCGCGCTGCTGGCGGTCGTAGCGGCGCTGCTGGCGCAGGTAGATCAGGCAATGCAGGACGATATATTCGCTCATCCGCGTCGTCAGATCGGGGTCGACGATGCGTGCGATCGGCGCCGCCGGGAGCTTGTCGTCGGCGAAGAGGAAATCGACGCCGGCGCCGAGCGAGAAGATCGCGGCAAGGTTGGGCAGGCCGGTCAGGCTGCCGGGCGGGTGCTTCCAGCTCGCGACGTAATGCACGGCGCGACGGTCGAAGGGCTCGCCGAGGACGACGACGGGCATATCCGGCAGCAGCGCCTGAAAGCGCGCGCGCCAGTCCTCGATATGCCAGCCGGTCATGGCCAGAAGCAAACTCATCCCGACACCCTCTCCGTAATCCGTTCCGCAACCAGCGGGCCACGCGCCGCACCCTCTCCGATCCGGTAGGCCTTGCGCAAGCGCTCGCTTGCCGCAGCGTAGCCGTCCTCGTTGCGGGCATGTACGATGCCGAGCGGCCGGTCGGAGCCGACATCGTCGCCGATGCCTGCCAGCGCAACGATGCCGACGGCATGGTCGATCGGGTCCTGCGGCCGCACCCGGCCGCCGCCGAGCGCCACGACGGCGAGCCCGACCGCGCGCGTATCGACGGAAGCGACGGCCCCCGGCGTTTCGGGATAGACCGGCTTCACGACGGGAGCGGCGGCCAGATGCCTCTGCGGGGCTTCCAGCAAATCGACCGGGCCGCCGAGCGCGACGATCATCCGGGCGAAGCGCTCGGCCGCAGCGCCCGAGGCGAAGGCCTGCTCGATCTTCGCGCGGGCGGTGTCGAGATCCGGGGCGAGCTTGCCGAGCAACAGCATCTCGGCGGCGAGCGCGACCGTGACCTCATGGAAGCGCGGCTCGCGGCGGCGCCCGGTCAAATGGTCGAGCGCATAGGCGACCTCGAGCGCATTGCCCGCGGCCGAGGCGAGCGGCTCGCTCATATCGGTCAGGAGCGCGTTGGTCGGCAGGCCGGCGCCATTGGCGACGCCGACCAGCGCCTGTGCCAGCGCCTGCGCTTTGCCGTAGTCGGGCAGGAAGGCGCCGGAGCCGAACTTCACGTCCATGGCGAGGCCGTGCAGGCCGGCGGCGAGCTTCTTCGACAGGATCGAGGAGACCAGCAACGGAATGGTCTCGACCGTCGCGGTGACGTCGCGGATGGCATAGAGGCGCTTGTCGGCCGGCGCGAGATCGGCGGTCTGGCCGATGATGGCGCAGCCGGCTTCCCGCACCACCTTGCGGAACAGGGTGATGCCGGGCTGCGTGACGTAACCCGGCACCGCGTCGAGCTTGTCGAGCGTGCCGCCGGTATGGCCGAGACCGCGGCCGGAGATCATCGGGACATGACCGCCGCAGGCCGCGACCGCCGCCGCGAGTGGCAGGCTCACCGTATCGCCGACGCCGCCGGTCGAGTGCTTGTCGAGCGCCGGACCGGGCAGGTCGTCCCAGCGCAGCACCGTGCCGGAATCGCGCATGGCAAGGGTCAGCGCCACACGCTCGCGCTCGTTCATGCCGTTGAAATAGACCGCCATGGCGAAGGCCGCGGCCTGCCCCTCGCTGACCGACCCGTCCGGCAAGCCGGCGATGAGCTGGCGGATATCGGCATCGGACAGTTCTGCACCGTCGCGCTTGGCCGCGATGATCTCCTGGGTCAGGCGCATCAATAGCCCCCACGCGGCGCGGCATCGGGCGCGGCGCCATCGATGGCCTCGACGAGCGCGCCATAGAGGCCGCTGGCGCCGAAGCGGAACGTCGTGGGCGTCGCCCAATCCTCACCCATGATCGCATCGGCGAGATCGAGATAGCGCGTGGCATCGGCCAGCGTCCTGATGCCGCCGGACGGCTTCAGCCCGACGGGGCGGCCCATTTCCGCGATGACGCTGAGCATCACGCGCGCCGCCGGGATGCTGGCCGCGTTCGCGGTCTTGCCGGTCGAGGTCTTGATGAAATCAGCGCCGGCCGCGATGGCGAGCTCGGAGGTGGTCCTGACCTTGTCGAGATTGGGATGTTCGCCGGTCTCAAGGATCACCTTCAGCCGCCGCTCGTCGCAGAGCCCCTTGACGTTGCGGACCATAGCGGCGGCCGAGGTGACATGGCCGGCGAGAACGGCCCGCCAGGGCAGGACGAGGTCGATTTCGTCGGCACCGGCGGCGAGTGCCTCTTCCGTCTCGCGCATGACCGGGGCGATCGGCGTGTCGCCATCGGGGAAATTCACCACGGTCGCGATGCGAACGGGGCCGTCTCCCAGTTCAGCGCGTGCTGTCGCGACGAAGCGCGGCCACAGGCAGATCGCAGCGACCGGCACCGGGCCCGACACGGCGCGCCGGCAGAGGTCGCGGGTGCCTTCCTCCGTGGCATTGTCGGCAAGATCGGTGAGATCGAGCAAGGCGAGCGCCCGCCGGGCGAAATCGGCATCGGACATGGCTTACAACTCCGACAGGAAGGCACGCAGCAGGCGCCTGAGCGCCCCTGCGGCAAGGGATGCGACATCGCGCGTCTCGGTGTGATGCGGCGTGCCGCCATGAAGGCCTGCACCCATATTGGTGACGATGGACAGGCCGGCGACGCGCAAACCGCAGCGCCGCGCCAGGATGACCTCCGGCACAGTCGACATGCCCACGAGATCGGCGCCCAGCACCTTCGCCATGCGGATCTCGGCCGGCGTCTCGAAGCTCGGCCCGGTGAACCACATGTAGACGCCTTCGCCGAGCGACAGCGCCGCCTTTTCGGCCGCGCGCTTGAAGCGGCCGCGCAGATGCGGGTCATAGGCATCGACCATGGGCACGAAGCGGCCGTCGCCCCTGTCGCCGATCAGCGGATTGGGGCCGTTCAGGTTGATATGGTCGGTGATGAGAGCAAGGCTGCCCGGACGCATCTCCGCCGAGAGCGAGCCTGCCGCATTGGTCAGGACCAGCGGCGGCGAGCCGAAGGCGGTGAGTACGCCGAGCGGAACCCGCATCACCGTGGAATCGCCGCCCTCGTAGTAATGGGCGCGCCCCTGGTAAATCAGGACCTTGCGGCCATGCAGCGTGCCATAGCAGAGCTGGCGGGCATGGCCGGAGACCTCGCCGCGCGGAAAGCCGGGCAGTTCGGCATAGGGAATGCGGATCGCGTCCTGGACATCCTCGGCGACGGCGCCGAGGCCGGTGCCGAGCACGATCGCACAATCGATCGCGTCGATGCCCCGGTCCGCCAGGATGGATGCCACCTCGTCGCAGGCCGGATCGGCCGCCATCGCATGCTCCCTTCCGGCCGCCGGAGCAGCCCAAATCACCGCGGCAAATTGGCCGGTCCGAAGGAGGCTGGCAACAGTTCCTCCAGCGTGAAGCGAGCCCTGATGCCCTCCGGCCCGGCGATGGCGATGGGCGTCTCGGGCGCAGCAAATTCGCGGATGCGCTGGCGGCAGGCGCCGCAGGGCGTGACCAGCTCGGCCCCCTCGCCGAAAACGAGGACGGCGCGAATCGCCTTCCCGCCAGCCGCGATCATCGCGGCGATCGCCCCGGCCTCGGCGCAGGAGCCGACGGGATAGGCGGCGTTCTCGACATTGCAGCCGGCATGGACCGCGCCGTCATCGGCCAGCAATGCAGCCCCGACCTTGAAGCGCGAATAGGGCGCGTAGGCGCGCGGCTGGATGGCGGCGGCGGCCGCAAACAGGGCCTCGAAATCGATATCGGCCGGCAAATCAGCGTTCCTTGACATAGGGCAGGCCAGAGGCTTTCGGCGGTGTCGCCCTGCCGATGAAGCCGGCGAGCAGGATTATGGTCATCAGATAGGGCAAGGCCTGGATCGCTTCCACCGGCACGAGGCCGATGCCGGGCAGGGTCACGCCCTGGAGCCTGATCGCAACCGCGTCCAGCAGGCCGAAGAGCAGGCAGGCGCTGAGCGCAGGCCAGGGTCGCCAATTGGCGAAGATCACGGCTGCGAGCGCGATGAAACCACGCCCCGCCGTCATATGCGGCAGGAACCCCGCAGATTGCGCCACGGCGAGATAGGTGCCGCCGATGCCGCAGAGCAGGCCGCAGATCGCGACGGCGCCATAGCGCAGGCCCGCGACCGAAAGGCCGGCGGTATCGACCGCCGCCGGATTCTCGCCAACGGCGCGTATGCGCAGGCCGAAGCGCGTGCGCTTCAGGACGAAAGCCGTGACGACCACGCAGAGGAAGGCGAGATAGGCCGGGGCGGCATGGCCGGAAACCACCTCGTCATAGATCAACCCGAGCCCGGGAACGTGCTCGCGCGCCCAGCGGGCGAAGGGCAAGGTGAGGTCGCCGAAGCGGGCCGCACCTTCGAGCGAGGGGGTGCGCCCGCCCTGCCCGTACCAGGCATTGCCGAGCACGACCGTCAGCCCCGCCGCCAGCATGTTGATGGCGACGCCGGAGACGATCTGGTTGCCGCGCCAGGTGATCGCGGCGAAGCCATGGACCAGCGCCAGCGCCAGCGATGCCAGAATGCCGGCGCCAAGCCCGATCCAGGCCGAGCCGGTGGCGAAGGCCGCGACCGCCGAGGCGAAGGCGGCGACCAGCATCTTGCCCTCCAGACCGATATCGACGACGCCGGCCCGCTCCGACCACAAGCCCGCCATCGCCGCGCAGATCAGCGGAATCGAGAGCCGGATCGTCGAATCGAGGATGACAGCGAGGAGCTGGAGCAGGTCCATCAGGCCGCTCCTCGGCCGATGCGCAGCACGGTCGCAATAGCCCGGCGGAACAGCCCGTCCAATGCGCCGGCGAAGAGCACGAGCACGCCGCCGATGACCACGACCATGTCGCGAGTGATGGCCGGCTTGTCGAAGGAGAGCTCGGCCCCACCCTGGTAGAGCACGCCGAAGAGCAGGGCGGCGAGGCCGACGCCGGCCGGGTGGCCACGACCCATCAGCGCGACCGCGATGCCGACGAAGCCGTAGCCGGCGGTGAAATCGAGCACGAGCCGGTGCTGGACGCCGAGCGCCTCGTTGACCGCGAGCCCGCCGGCGAGCGCACCCGAAATCGCCATGGCGATCATGGTCACCGCAGCAGGCGAGATGCCGGCATAGGCGGCGGCGCGCGGATTGGCGCCGACGGTGCGGATCGCATAGCCCAGTCGCGTCCGCCAGATCAGCAGCCAGACGGCGAAGAGCGCCATCAGGGCCAGGAAGAAGGCGCTGTTCAGCGGCGTCGCGGGCAAAGTGAAACCGAAGGGCGCCAGCAATTGGTGCATCGGCGTCAGGATGGCGCCCGCCGGGAAATCCGGTGTTTCCGGCTGCATCGAGCCGGGCTTGCCGATGATCTCGCGCAGCAGATAGACGATCAGCGTCGCCGCGACGAAGTTCAGCATGATCGTGGTGATCACGACATGGCTGCCGCGCTTCGCCTGGAGCCAGCCGGGAATGAAGGCGTAAGCGGCCCCGCCCGCTGCCGCCGCGAGGATTGCGAAGGGCGCCGCAAGGAATCCTGGCAAGGCGGGGACCGCGAGGCAGGCGATCGCCATGGCGATGCCGGCAACAGTCGCCTGCCCCTCGCCGCCGATATTGAACAACCCGGCATGGAAGGCGACGGCGACAGCGAGCCCGGTGAAGATGAAATTCGTCGCGTAATAGAGCGTGAAGCCGATGCCCTCGGCGCTGCCTAGCGCGCCGCGCAGGAGCAGGGCCGTCGCCTCCAGCGGATTTTCTCCGATGCCGACGACCACGAGCCCGGCGACGAGGAGTGCCGCGGCGACCGAGACCAGCGGCACCAGCGCGATATCGGCCCAGCGCGGGAGGTCGACGGGGACGGCGCTCATGCTGCCTCGTCCGCCACGCCGGCCATCAGCAGGCCGAGATCGCGCTCATCGGCCTGCTCCGCGGCGCGCTCGCCGGTGATCCGGCCGCCGCATAGCGCGATGATCCGGTCGGAGAGCGCCATCACCTCCTCGAGCTCGACCGAGACGAGCAGGATCGCGACGCCCTGATCGCGCAGCGCCACCAGCCGGCGATGGATGAACTCGATCGCGCCGATATCGACACCGCGCGTCGGCTGGCCGACGAGCAGCACCTTCGGGCCGCGCTCGATCTCGCGAGCGAGGACGATCTTCTGTTGGTTGCCGCCGGAGAATTTTGCCGTCCTCAGCGCCGGATCGGGCGGGCGCACGTCATAGGCCGCGAAGGCCTCGCGGGCATGGGCCTCGATACGGGCCGGCGAGAGCAAGGGGCCGGAGCCGAAGGCTGGGTCGTGCTGGTAGCCGAGAATGGCATTCTCGGCGGCGGAAAAGGCGGTGACGAGGCCGCTGCGCTGGCGATCCTCGGGAATATGCATCAGGCCGCGCTGGCGCAGCCGCGCCGGATGGCGATCCGCCGCCGCGAGAATCTGGCCGCCCAGCCGGATCACGCCGCGGCTCGGCTGGATCAGGCCCGCCAGCATCTCCAGCAATTCGCTCTGGCCGTTGCCGGCGACCCCGGCAATGCCGACGATCTCGCCTTCATGGAGCGTGAGGCTCACGTCCTTCAGGGTCTCGGTGCCGCGCCCGTCACGGCAGGAGAGGCCGACCGCTTCGAGAACCGGCGCGCCGCGCTCGTGCGGCCCCTTCTCGACGCGCAGCAGCACGCGCCTTCCGACCATCGCCTCGGCCAGGGCCGGCGGCGAGGTTTCGGCTGTGGCGACATGGGCGACCATCTCGCCGCGGCGCATCACCGAGACCCGGTCGGTCACCTCCATGATCTCGCGCAGCTTGTGGGTGATCAGGATCACCGTCTTGCCCTGCGCCTTCAAGGCGCGAAGCAGGGCGAAGAGCTGGTCGGCCTCGGCCGGGGTCAGCACCGCGGTCGGCTCGTCGAGGATCAGGATCTCGGCGCCGCGATAGAGCGCCTTGAGGATCTCGACGCGCTGCTGCAGGCCGACGGAGAGTTCTCCGACGATGGCATCGGGATCAATCGCGAGACCGTAGTCCCGCGAGAGCCGGGCAAGCGCGGTCCGCGCCTTGCCAATGCCGCCTTTCAGGAAAGCTCCGCCTTCGGCGCCGAGCACGACGTTCTCGACGACGCTCAGCGTCTCCACCAGCATGAAGTGCTGATGGACCATGCCGATCCCGGCCGCGATCGCATCGGCCGGGGAGCGGATGCGGCGCGACGCGCCCGCGATCCTGATCTCGCCGGCATCGGCCTCGTAGAAGCCGTAGAGGATCGACATCAGCGTCGACTTGCCGGCACCGTTCTCGCCGACGATGCCGTGGATCGAGCCGGCCGCGACCGAGAGGGACACGTCCCTGTTGGCCGCGACCGTGCCGAAGCGCTTGGAGATGCCGACAAGCGCGATGGCGGGCGCGGGCCTCAAGGGAGCGGCCCGCGCCTCACATCGTGCATTTCTGGTCGGACATGTAATCGTGGACCTTGACGGTGCCGGCGATGATATCGGCCTTGGCCTTGTCGGCGGCGGCCTTCATCTCGGGCGTGATCAGGCTCCGGTTGTTGTCGTCCAGCGCCCAGTCGATGCCGCCTTCCTTGAGGCCGAGCACGGAGATGCCCGGCTTCCAGGAACCGTCCTGCGCCGCCTTGAACGAATTGTAGGCGGCGATGTCGACGCGCTTGAGCATCGAGGTCAGCACCTTGCCGGGATGCAGGGCATTCTGGTTGGAATCGACGCCGATGCCGAGCTTGCCGGCATCCGCCACCGCGCGGAGCACGCCGATGCCGGTGCCGCCGGCAGCGTGGTAGACCACGTCCGCGCCGCGATCGATCTGCGACTTGGCGAGCTCGCCACCCTTGACCGGGTCGTTCCAGGCCGCCGGGGTCGAGCCGGTCATGTTCTGGAAGATCTCGGCATCGGCCTTGCCGGCCTTGACGCCCTGGACATAGCCGCAGGCGAACTTGCGGATCAGCGGGATATCCATGCCGCCGACGAAGCCGACCTTGCCGGATTTCGAGGCCATCGCCGCGAGCAGGCCGACGAGATAGGAGCCCTCATGCTCCTTGAAAACGATCGACTGCACGTTCGGGAGGTCGACGACCATGTCGATGATCGTGAATTTCAGGTTCGGGAACTCGGCCGCGACCTTCTGCAGGGCGGTCGCCTGCGAGAAACCGACCGCGATGATCGGCGAATGGCCGTCGCGGGCGAAGCGGCGCAGCGCCTGCTCGATCTGGGCGTCGTTGGTCGGCTCGAAATCGCGGAACTCGACATTCGTCTCCTTCTTGAACTTCTCGGCGCCGATGAAGACGCCCTCGTTGAAGGATTTGTCGAACTTGCCGCCCTTGTCGTAGACGACCGCCGGCTTGATCGGCTGGGGCTGCGCCAGTGCCGCGACAGTCGAAAGCACGACGCCGGCAAACGCCGCCGCGAAAGAACCCAAACGCATGGAAGCGATCCCCTGTTGCAGCCGGGCGCCGTTGTCCGGCCCTCGATCGCGGCACGATGACATGGCTGCGCGACGCGGCCAAGCTGGCGAAAGGTCATGTTCATCACGACCGCGCGGCCGCGCCGCAGGGCGATTGCCCTGGAGCCGCCACCGGCCTTAGGCTGTCGCCCATGATGCTGAACGACGACGAGATCGAGCGCTATGCGCGCCATATCGTCCTGCCGGAGATCGGCGGGCCGGGCCAGCAGCGGCTGAAGAACGCGCGCGTGCTGGTGGTCGGGGCCGGCGGGCTCGGCGCGCCGCTGCTCCAGTACCTGGCGGCTGCGGGGGTGGGGAAGATCGGCATCGTCGACGACGACATCGTCTCGCTGTCGAACCTGCAGCGCCAGACCATCTTCACGAATGAGGATATCGGCGCGCACAAGGCCGTGGTCGCCGCCCGCTTCGTGCGCAACCTCAACCCGAATGTCGTGGTCGAGGAGCATGTCACGCGGCTCGATCCGCATAATGCCCGCGCGCTGATCGCCTTCTACGACGTCGTCGCCGAAGGCTCCGACAATTTCGCGACACGCTATGCCGTGTCCGATGCCTGCTTCCACGAGCGCAAGCCGGTGGTGATGGGCGCGCTCGGGCGCTTCGACGGGTCGCTGACCACGATCCGCGCCCATGAGGCCGGGCCGGACGGCAAGCCGAACCCGACCTGGCGCTGCCTCTTTCCGGACGCGCCGCCGCCCGGCGCGATCCCGACCTGCGCGGAGGCCGGCGTGCTCGGCGCCCTGCCGGGCGTGATCGGCTCGCTGATGGCGCTGGAGGTCGTGCGCGCCATCACCGGCTTCGGCGAGCCGCTCGTCGGAAAGCTCTTGCTGGTCGATTCCCTGACGATGCGCTTCGAGACGCTGCGCTATGGCTGGGACGAGGCCAATCCGCTGAACGGGCAAATCCTGGCCGAAGGCCGATCTTAACCCGTATCTGCTAGCCAATCCCCGTCGAAAGCACGGGGAAGGGCACAATGCAGGCCGACGGCACGATCGAGGCGGGAGTTACGACCGAGGCGCGGTGGCTTCCGAGCCTGCCGCTCGTCCTGCTTGGCGCTGCCGTCCTGATCTGCGCCCTGCTGCTGACGCAGCCCCTGACGCTGCCGCTCGGGCCGATGTACTGGGACCTCGTTCTCTACCTCGACGCCGCCAACCGGATCGGCGACGGCCAGGTGCCGCTGATCGATTTCATCACACCGGTCGGGCCGCTCGGCTACTGGCTCTTCGCCGGGTTCGATGCGCTGTTTCCACGCGCACATCCGCTGCTGTTGGCGCAATGGTGCCTGTTCGCCGTGACGGCTCCGGCGATGGCGATCCTCCTGCACACGGTCGGCCGGCAATCACGCGCCAGGGCGATGGCGCTGCTCCTGCCCTATCTCGCCTTCCAGATCCTGCCGATCAATGTCGAGCACTACTCCTTCTTTCCGGGCACGGACGGATTCGGCATCTACAATCGGCATGTCAGCATCGTGCTCTACGTGCTGGTCTGCGGCCTGCTCTTCCTGCGCGGCCCGGCGCTCGCCGCCATCATCGGCTGGACGCTGATCGCGCTGTTCATGATCAAGATCACCGGCTTCCTCGCCGGCGGCCTCGTCACGGCCTTTGCGCTCGCGGCCGGGCGGATCGGCCTGCGCCAGGCCCTGACGGTCGCAGCCGCCGCTGGGCTGGCGTTGATCGTCTTCGAACTCGCGACCGGCCTCGTCAGCGCCTATCTCGGCAGCATCCTCGCGCTGATCGCGATCAATGCCGGCGGCATCCTGCCGCGCTTCGTCCAGGCCGCCTCGCTGCATCTCGACATCGTCGGCGCGGGAACGGCGCTCGTGCTTGCCCTGTTCTGGCTGGACCGACGCGACATCGCTGACACCGCGCTTGCGCTGCGCCGTCAACCGTCGGTGGCCAGCTTCATCCGCCTGCTCGACCGCGACGTCGCCTGGCTCGCGGTCGTCCTCGCCGCCGGGCTGTTCTTCGAGACCCAGAATACCGGCGGGCAGGCTTTCATCTTCATCTGGCCGGTGCTGCTGATGATCCTGTCGCGCTGGCTCGGCAGCGGCCGGCGCGGCGCGCTCGTTGTCTGCGGCCTCGTCGCCGCCACCGCCATCCCGCCGGCCGAAACCGTGCTCCAGCGCGGCGCACGGGCGCTGATGGCGCAGGCGGGCTATGCCGCCCTGCCGAACCAGCATCTCGGCCGACTCGGCCAGGTCTCGCAGCATGCCGACGTCATGAACCGCGCCAGCGCGATGCTCGACATCTACGCGGCTCATCCCGCGACCTTCCGGGAATTCACCGCACGGGAGATGCTGCCGTCACCGCAGCTCTACTCCGAGCTCGACTTCCAGGCGTCCTGGCTGATGGCGGTCGACGAGGGAGTCGCGGCGATCCTGGCGCATGAGCAGGCGAGCGGGCGCCGCTTCGAGACGATCATGAGCCTCAACTTCGTCAACCCGTTCCCCGCCGTGATGGGCCGCAGTGCGCCGCGCGGCATCGCCATCGGCGCCGACCCGTTCCGGGCCGTGCCGAAGCCGGACGATGCCGAGATCACGCTCGCCCGCGAGGCGGACCTCGTGCTCTATCCGCTCTGCCCGGTCACGGTCGCGAACGAGGCCCTGCGCAAGATCTACGCGCCGGTCCTCACGGGCCGGCGGGAGATCGCGCTGGGGCGCTGCTGGAAGGGTTATGTCAGCGCGGGCTAGCGGCCGCGCTTCGTCTCGATCACGTCGAAGAGCTGCGCCGCAAGGTCCGGGCCGCCGAGCTTCTTGATAGCGCGCACGCCGGTCGGCGCGGTGACGTTGATCTCGGTGAGCTTGCCGTGGATCACGTCGATGCCGACCAGCAGCAGGCCGCGCTCGCGCAAGGTCGGGCCGATCGCCTCGCAGATCGCGAGCTCCTGCTTCGACAGGTCGGTCGGACGCGCCGCGCCGCCGCGCACCATGTTGGCGCGCAGATCGCCGACCGCCGGGACGCGGTTGACGGCGCCCGCCGCCTTGCCGTCGATCAGGATGATGCGCTTGTCGCCCTCGGTAACCTCCTTGATGAAGCCCTGCACCACCCAGGGCTCGCGGAAGAGGTTGCTGAACAGGTCGAAGAGCGAGCCGAAATTCGGGTCGGTCTTACTGGTCTTGAACACGGTCGCGCCGCCATGGCCGTAGAGCGGCTTCATGACGATCTCGCCATGCTCGTCGCGGAAGGCCTCGATCTCCGCCCTGTCGCGGGTGATCAGGGTCGGCGGCATCAATTCCGGGAAATGGGTGACGAGGATTTTTTCGGGCGCGTTGCGCACGGAAGTCGGGTCGTTGACCACCAGCGTCTTGGGGTGGATGCGCTCCAGCATATGGGTGGTGGTGACATAGGCCATGTCGAAGGGCGGGTCCTGCCGGAGCAGCACGACGTCGAGCCCGGAGAGATCGACCTTTTCCTCCGTGCCGGCGGTGAAATAATCGCCTTCGACGTCGCGCACCTTCACCGGGCGCATCGGCGCGGTGACCTTGCCGTCGCGCATCGAGAGCTTGTCGGGGGTGTAGGTGTAGAGCGTGTGGCCGCGCGCCTGCGCTTCCAGCATCAGCGCGAAGCCGGTATCCCCGGCGATCCGGATGCGCTCGATCGGGTCCATCTGGATGGCGACGTTGAGGCTCATGACAGGCTTCCTGTTGCAGGCAGGCGGTTCTTATCGGACCGCGGACCGGGTTCCTGCAAGTGGGTGGCCTTGCGTCAGAGGACAAGCGCGAAGGCGGCCGGCACATGGCGCGGCCGGCGCCAGGGCGCCAGGAACACCGCATCGGCGCGCAGGTGATGGCTGCCAGCCCAGGGATTGCGCGAGAGCCAATGCCTTATGCGCCGCTCGACCAGGCGCTGCTTTTCCGGGGTGATCGCGATCATCGCGTCGTCGAGGTGCCTACGCGCCTTGACCTCGACGAAGGCGATGGTGCGGCCACGCTTCATGACGAGGTCGATCTCGCCGCCCTTGCCGCCGAAACGGCGCTCCAGCAGGCGATAGCCCTTCGCCGTCAGCCAGAGAATGGCGAGCCATTCGGCGCGGCGCCCGGTCAGGCCGGAGCGCCGCGCTTTACGGCTGCGCCCGTCCGGATCGGCGCCCGCCCGACTCACGGATCGTCGCGGGTCAGTTCGAGCGCGCGGGCATAGACCTTGCGGCGCGGCTGGCCGGTCTCGGCGGCGACCTGCGCCACGGCTTCCTTCAGCGAGACCTTCGCCAGTGCCGCGCGCAAACGCTCGTCGATCGCCTCGTCGGTTGGAACGAGATCGGCGGCGCCGGGCGGACCGATGATCACGACGATCTCGCCGCGCGCCTCCTCTTCGCCATCGTAATGGGCGGCGAGTTCGGGAAGCGTCCCGCGCCGGACCGTCTCGTAGAACTTGGTGAGCTCACGCGCGACGGCGCCGGGCCTCGCGCCGAGCACGGCGGCCGCGTCAGCCAGCATCTCGGCGAGGCGGCGGGGCGATTCGAAGAAGACCAGCGTGCCGGGAATGGCGGCGAGTTCGGTCAATCGCGTGCGGCGCCCACCCGATTTCGGTGGCAAAAAACCCTCGAAGAAGAAGCGATCGGTCGGCAGGCCGGCCAGCACCAAAGCCGCCAGCACGGCGGAAGGACCGGGAATGCCGGTGACGGGCAAACCTTCCGCCACCAGCTCGGCGACGAGTTTGTAGCCGGGATCGGAAACCAGCGGTGTGCCGGCATCCGAGATCAGGGCGAGCTTGCCGCCCTCGCGCAGCTTCGCCAGCACCTTCGGACGCATCTGCGCGGCATTGTGCTCGTGATAGGGCAGGAGCGGCGTCGATATCCCGTAATGCGCCAGCAGCGTCTTCGACGTCCGGGTGTCCTCGGCCAGGATCGCATCGGCGGCGGCGAGCGTCGCCAGCGCCCTGAACGAGATGTCGCGGAGGTTGCCGATCGGCGTTGCGACGATGTGGAGGCCCGGCGCCAGCGGCTCGGCCTCGGCCCTCAGGCCGAAAGCGGTATAGCTGGGAGCGCGGGGGGTGGCGGCAATGTTCGACATCCGATCACGCTGCCACAGCCGCCGCAGCGGCGCCATGGCGGGGAACGCCCGCACCGGTGCAACCCATAGTTAACAACTTGAAAATAGGCTTCCGGACTGGCACGAGAGGTCCGGGGGCATATCGGTTCCACAGGACCCATCGCCGGGCCGCGTTTCGCCGGCCCGGTCACGACTGGAGATCGCCCGTGTTGTATCATCGGCACCTCGCACCGATCCTGCGGTTCAAGACACGGGCCTTCGCGGTCCTGCTGCCGCTTGCGCTCGCCGCCTGCGGCGGCGGCACCTCGGGCCTGCCGGGCTTCGATTCGGGCACGCCCGCAGCCGGCGGCGCCGCGCCGACCGGGCAGACCATCGGCACCGGCAAGGTCAAGGTCGGCCTGATCCTGCCGCTGACCGCCGAGGGCCAGGGCGCGGTCGTCGGCAACTCGCTCAAGAACGCCGCCGAGATGGCGCTGGCCGAATTCCCGAATGCCGACCTGACCCTGCTGGTCAAGGACGATCGCGGCACGCCGGACGGCGCCCGCGCCGCTGCGCAGGAAGCCCTGTCGGAAGGGGCCGAACTGATCGTCGGCCCGCTCTTTGCGCCCTCGGTCCAGGCGGCCGGGCAGGTGGCACGCGGCGCCAACAAGCCGGTGATCGCCTTCTCCAGCGATTCCAACGTCGCCTCGCGCGGCGTCTACCTGCTCTCCTTCCCGCCCGAGAACGACGTCAACCGCGTCATCGGCTATGCCGCCCAGCAGGGCCGCAAGTCCTTCGCGGCGCTGGTGCCAGACACCGCCTATGGCAAGGTGGTCGAGGCCGCCTTCCAGCAGGCCGTCGCCAATCGCGGCGCACGCGTCGCCGCGATCGAGCGCTTCAGTGCCGACCCGGCCGCGATGAAGGCCGCGATCCAGCGCCTGATGCCCTCGCTCGCCCAGGCCGATGCGCTGTTCGTGCCGGCCGCCGCCGACGCCATGCCGACGCTCGGCCAGCTCCTGCAGGAGGCCGGCTACAACCCCGCCAAGGTCAAGCCGCTCGGCACCGGCGTCTGGAACGATGCGGGCATCGCGCGCGTGCCGGCTATCCAGGGCGGCTGGTTCGCCTCGCCCGACACCGCCGGCTTCAACGCCTTCGCCGGGCGCTACCAGCAGCGCTTCAACGGCGCGCCGACCCGCACCGCGACATTGGCCTATGACGCGGTCTCGCTGGCGGCGGCGCTGGCGCGCACGCAAGGCTCGCAGCGCTTCTCGGAAGCCGTACTGACCAACGGTTCCGGCTTCGCCGGGGCGGACGGCGTCTTCCGCTTCCGCCCGGACGGGCAGGTCGAGCGCGGGCTCGCCGTGCTGGAACTGCGCAACGGCCAGATCGTCACGATCAACGCCGCGCCGCGCGATCTCGGCCCGCGCTCGCAATAAGACGCCCAACGAAAACGGCCGGGCAAGGCCCGGCCGCTTCCTCATCACGATGGGTGACGGGCCTCAGCTCAGCGGCGCGTATTTCACGACGCAGCCATAGGCCTTGGTGCTGGCTTCCGAGACCGGCTTGCCGGCCTTGAGCTCGGCGACGGCCTGGCGGACATAACTCTTGGCGCCTTGGAGGCTCGATGCCGCCGAGGTCGGCTTGTCGTCGATCGCGCCCATATAGGCGAGCGTGCCCTTGGAATCGATGATGTACATATGCGGGGTGGTCTGGGCGCCATAGGCCCGCGCGACCTTGCTGTTCGGGTCGAGCAGGATGCCGGCCGGCGCGGCGTTGCGCTGGACCGTGAGTTCCTTCGCCTTGGCGGCATCGACATGGCCCTGCTCGCCCTGCGGCGAGGAGATCACCGAGAGCCAGACCACGCCCTCCTTGGCCATGTCATTCTGCAGATTCTGCATGGTCGCGCTGTTGTAGTGCTTCCGGACATAGGGGCAGTCATGGTTGGTCCACTCGAGGATCACCGTCTTGCCGGCGAACTCGGACAGATTGCGCGTCTTGCCCTCGACATCGACCGCCTGGAAGGCGGGTGCGGGCGCGCCCACCTTGGCCCCGCCTTGCGCGAAACCGGCGGCCGGGAAGGCGAGGGCCGCGAGGGTGAGGCCGGCGATGAAAGTCTGTCTGGTCAGGCTTTGCATGTCTGTCTCCCTTGTTTGACGTCGAAAACCTATGGCAGTGCTGCCGTCTTCGCGTTGCGACCGGCTGCACGCTCGGCCGCGGCGATCAGCCCGTCCACGGTCAGGAGCTGCGGCAGGATTTCGGCCTGCGCCTCCTTGCGGGCGGGGTAGAACAGATAGAGCGGCACGCCGGCGCGGCCCTGCTCGGCCAGCGCCTTGGCGATGCGGCTGTCGCGATTGGTCCAGTCGGCCTTGAGATAGACGACACCGAGCTTGGCGAAGGCGTCCTTCACCTCCTGCCGCGAGAGCGCGACGCGCTCGTTCGCAATGCAGGTGATGCACCAGGCCGCGGTGAAGTTCACGAAAACCGGCTTGCCCTGCGCCTGCAAGGCCGCGACCCGCTCGGGCGACCAGGCCTCGATATCGCCGGCCCGCGCCTCGGTCGCCGCACCGGGAACGGCATTCTGCACAGTGAACCAGCCGGCGCCGAGCACGACCAGCGCCGCCAGAACCGAGCCGAAGGCACGTCGCGCGAACGATCCGCGTGTCACGCCGATAAGCCAGACGGCGAAACCCGCCGCCAACACCGCGACGAGCGCCGCGAGCACGCCCTGCGGGCCGCTCTGCACCGAGGCGACCCAGATCAGCCAGATCGCGGTCGCAAACATCGGGAAGGCGAAGGCCTGTTTCAGCACCAGCATCCAGCGGCCGGGCTTCGGCAGCAGGCGCAGCAGGCCCGGAGCGAAGGAGAGCGCGACCACCGGCAGGGCGAAGCCGAGCGCCAATGCCACGAAGACGGAAAGAGCCACAACCGGAGCTTGCGTCACCGCATAGCCCATAGCCGCCCCCATGAAGGGCGCCGTACAGGGCGTCGCGACCACCACCGCGAGGACGCCGGTCATGAAGGCGCCGAGGCGCCCACCGCGGCTGGCAAGGCCATCGCCGAGCCCGGTGACGGAGGTGCCGATCTCGAAGGCGCCGAGCAGGTTGAGGCCGATCAGCACCATCACCACCGCCAGCGCGATGACGAGCGGCGGGGACTGGAGCTGGAAACCCCAGCCGACGCTGCTGCCGAGGCTGCCCAGCGCGATCACCGCGCCGGCCAGCACCATGAAGGTGATGAGCACGCCAGCAAGGAAGAGAAGGCCCTGCTCGCGGACCTCCGAACGGCTGCGATGCGCGAGCTGCGCGAAGCCGAGCGCCTTGATGAAGAGCACCGGCAGGACGCAGGGCATCAGGTTGAGGATCAGGCCGCCGGCAAAAGCGAAAGCCAGCGCCGCCCAGAGCGTCAGGTCGGCGCCCTCGGCCGGCATCGGAATCCGCACCACGGCCGGGCGCGCTTCAGGCGCCGCTGCCACACCTGCCGCCATCAGAGCCGGATCGGCATCAGCGAGCAGCGTCACAGCCCGCGGCGTCGCGTCCTCGGTAAAGGTGAGGACGCCGGAGATTTCCGGCTTCGCCAGCTTGAAGGCGGTGGAACGGGTCAACGTCAGCGCAGGCTTGTCGCCGGCCGCGAAAGGCTGCTCGGCCGCATGCTCGATCAGCGTATCGGAAACCGGGAAGAAACGCAGATCGTTGGCGCCTGCCGGCAGACCGGGCAGATCGAGCACGAGCTTGCCGGCATCGTCGCGGAGCTTGCCGCGGAAGGAGGCCGGTTTCGGCAGCGCCGCGATGGCGGCATCGATGCGCGCCTCTGCCGCCTGATCGACTGTGCTTGCGGTGCTGATCGGCAATTCGAGCGAGAAGGAGCCTTCCTCGGGAATGCAGATCTTCTCGCAGACCAGCCAGGTCGCCTCCGCCTTCAGCGCGAAAGTCTCACCGGGCCTGGCATCCGCCGGCACGGTGATCTCGAGCGGCAGCAGGACCGTGCCTTCGAAGCCGAAATTGACGAGAGGCTCGACCCGGATCGCCTTGGGTGTCGGCCACTGGATCTCGCCGGCGGAGGCGCCGGCCGGCAGGTCCCATTTGATCTGGGTCGGCTCGCCGGAATCGCCGGGGTTCAGCCAATAGGTATGCCAGTGCGGCGCGAGCTTCTGGACGAGCGCGAGCTTGAAGCGCTCGCCCGGCGCAACCGCATCGCGGCTCGACAGCAAGGTCGCGGTGACGCGCGGCGAGGTGACGGGAGCGGATTCGGCGGCAACCGCCAGGCCGGGAGCCAGCAGACCCAGCGCCAGCGCTGCTCCGCGCAGGAAACGCTTGCCTAGATATCGCCGCATGATGCCGTCGCCATCCCTGAACATCCCGACCCCATGCCTCATTCCGCCCTCACCTGCCAATGACAAGGCAGTGAGGCGGGGTCGCGGGCATTCTGGGCGATCCGCCTTCGGGAGCAGCGTGCCATGGTGTCGCCGCCCCGGTGACGGGGCGGCGAGGCTGTTCAGATCGCGGCGCCGTCCGTGACGATATCGGCGCCGAGGCCCTGGCGGACAGCGCGCACGATCTCGGCCTCCGCCGCGGCACCGCGCTTGCGCGGGCGGGCCGCGTCGATGCGGTGCTCGGCGATGATCTGGCCGGGGGCGCCCGAGAGGACCACGACGCGGTCGGCGAGATAGGCGGCCTCGTCGATATCATGGGTGACGAAGAGCACGGTCTTGCCGGTGCGCTGCCAGACGCGGATCAGTTCGTCCTGCAGGTTTTCGCGCGTCAGGGCATCCAGCGCCGAGAAGGGCTCGTCCATCAGCAAGATTTCCGGCTCGACGGCGAGCGCGCGGGCCAGCGAGACGCGCTGGCGCTGGCCGCCCGAGAGCTGATGCGGCCAGCGCTGAGCGAGTGGTGCGAGACCGACGAGGTCGAGCATCGCCGCCGCCTTGGCGAGGCGCTCGGCACGGGGCGCACGGCCTTCGAGCCCGAAGCCGACATTGGAGACGACCTTGCGCCAGGGCAGCAGCCGCGAATCCTGAAAGACCAGCGCGACCGGCCGGCGCGCCTTGTCTTTGGCGTTGATGACGACCTCGCCGCCGCTCGGCTTGGCGAGGCCGGCGATGACGCGCAGCAAGGTCGACTTGCCGACGCCGGAGGGGCCGACGATGGCCAAAAACTCGCCGCGCCCGACATTGAGGTCGAGCTTGCGCAGGACTTCGGTGTCCTCGCCGTCGCGCCTGAAGGTCAGCGACAGGCCTTTGATTTCGATCACGCTTTCCAACGCAGCACCCATTTCTGGAAGGCGACGAAACCGGTGTCGAGCAGGCCGTAGAGCGCCGCCATCGTCAGCATGTAGACCACGACGATATCGGTCGCGAGGAGGCTCGACGCCTGCATCATGCGCTGGCCGACACCGGCGACACCGAATATCTCGGCCGCGACCACCGCCATCCAGGCCTGGCCGAGCGCCGTCCTGATGCCGACGAGGATGCCCGGCAAGGCAGCCGGCAAGAGGATCTTGAACAGGCGCTGCCAGGGGGAGCGGAAGCCGAAGGCATCGGCGACCTCGATGAGATCGCGGTCGACGCCGCGGATCGCGCCCTGCGCCGCGAAGAAGACGATCCAGAACACGCCGATCGCGATGATGAAGACCGCTGCGCCCGGCGTGACGCCAAACCAGATGATGGCGAAGGGCACCCAGGCGAGGCCGGGAATCGGGCGTAGGACCCGGACGACCCAGGCCGTCGCCTCCTCGGCGATCCGGGACATACCGACAGCCACGCCGAATGCGATGCCGAGACCGGCGCCGACGAACAATCCGACGAAGTAGTGCCAGAGCGAACCCAGTATGGCCGAGAGCCAGGCACCAGAGGAGAGCTCCCGCATGAAGGCCTTCGGCAGGGCGCTCGGCCCCGGCAGGAAGGCCGGATTCACCCATCCGAAGAAGGGCATCGCCTCCCAGAGCAGGAGGAAGGCGACGAGGCCCAGAAGGGCGAGGGCCGGAGCCCGTAGCGCAGTCACGATCTCAGCCGCCCGCCTTGACCGCACGCTCGTAGTACTGGGTCTCGAACAGCCCGTCGAAGGGGAGTTCCTTCTCCAGCGAGCCGAGCTTGACCTGGTAGGCCTGCATGGCGCGGGCGGGCTCGATGATCTTGCGCGGGTCGATCTCGAAGCGGCTCGCCGGCGAAACCAGCGCCTTCTGGATCAGCTCAGGATCGACGATGCCCTTACCAAGCGCCGCGCCGACATGGGGCGCGGCCTTGGTCGGATCGGCCTTGATCAGCGCGGCCGCCTTGACGAGGCCGGAGACGAGGTTCTGCACGGCCTGCGGATTCTTGGTGGCGAAGGCGCCGGAGACGGCAACGACCGTGCCTGGCTGGCCCGGGAAGACCTCCTCGCCGCCGGCAATCAGCTTGATCTGCGGGTTGCGGGTCTGGAGGATCGTTAGCGCCGGCTCGCGGACCGAGCCGCCATCGACCGCGGCGGCCAGGATCGCCTGCTGGGTCGCGTCGATGCCCATCGGCACGATCTCGACATCGGCCTTGTCGACCTTCGCAACCTCCCAGAGCCAGTATTGCAGCGTCGTGTTCGGCACCGAGCCCGCCGGCTGGGTCGCGAGGCGTGCAGCCTTGCCGGTGGCAGCGCGGAAGGCCTTGAAGGCCGCGGCGGCGTTCGTGCCGGCCGTGAAGAACTTGGTGAGCGCGGGCGCGCTGACGACGACGTTCTCGCCGACCGCTGTCGAGGCGACGACGCGGATATCGACGCCGCGCGAGCGTGCAACGGCGAGCGGCGCGACGCCGGCGACATAGACGTCGATCGTGCCCGACGCGAGCGCCTGGATCATGTTCGGGCCGGATTCGAAGACGGTGACCGCGACGTCGATGCCGCCCTGCTTGAGCCAGCCCTCGCCATTGGCGACGAAGAACGGCGCCGTACCGACAACGGGGATATAGCCGGCGCGCGCGACGACGCTCTGGGCACGGGCCGAGCCGGCGAAGGGCATGGCCGCCGCGAGGCTCGACCCGGCGATGAGGAACTGGCGGCGATCCATCGTTCAAATCCTTCTCGAAAACAGGCCCGAACGAGCCCCCATTGACAGATTGAGAAAAGGATTTTCTATCTGGATGCAATAGATCAGCTAGAAAAAGATATTTCATCTCTTTCTTGCGAAATCTGCGAAACGAATTTCTCCAGATAGCGAGCTTGAGAGAATGGACGCCATAGACCGCAAGATCCTCACCGTGCTCCAGGCGGACGCGAATATCTCGATCGCGGAGCTTGCCGACCGCGTCGGGCTCTCGCAGACCCCGTGCTGGAAGCGCATTCAGAAGCTCGAACAGGCCGGGGTGATCCTGAAGCGCGTGGCCCTGGTGGCGCCCGAGAAGATCGGGCTCGGCCTCACCGTCTTCGTCCAGATCGAGACGGCGGACCATTCCGGCCCGTGGCTGGACAAGTTCGCCCAGATGGTCGCGGCGATGCCGGAGGTGATGGAGTTCTACCGGATGGCGGGCGATGTCGATTACATGCTGCGCGTCGTCGTCGCCGACATGGCCGCCTATGACGGCTTCTACAAGAAGTTGATCGAGACGATCCCGCTCAAGAACGTGACCTCGCGCTTCGCGATGGAGCGGATCAAGGCGACGACAGCCTACAAGGTGCCCGATCTGCCCCGCACCTGAGGAAGACCGGATAACGCGCGGCGCATGACAGCGCGGCGCGGCTGGTGCTACGTAACGGACAGTTCGCCATTCGCGCTGCCCGAGGAGCCGTTTTGTCCGCTTCCCGCTCCGTTCTCCTGATCATCGGCGGCGGCATCGCCGCCTACAAGATGCTGGAGGTCATCCGCCGATTGAAGGATCGCGGCATCGCCTCGCGCTGCATCGTGACCAAGGCCGGCGAGCAATTCGTCACGCCGCTCACCGTGTCCTCGTTGGCCGGCGAGCGCTGCTTCACCGACATGTTCTCGCTGACGGACGAGGCCGATATCGGCCATATCCAGCTCTCGCGCTCGACCGACCTCGTCGTCGTTGCGCCCGCGACGGCCGACCTGATCGCCAAGATGGCGAACGGGCTCGCCGACGACCTCGCCTCGACGGCGCTGCTCGCCACCGACAAGCGTGTGCTGATCGCGCCGGCGATGAACCCGCGCATGTGGCAGCACCCGGCGACGCGGCGGAACATGGCGCAGCTCGAAAAGGACGGCATTCTGGTCGTCGGCCCGAATGTCGGGGCGATGGCCGAGCGCGGCGAGAGCGGGCCGGGTCGCATGGCCGAGCCGCCGGAAATCCTCGCTGCGATCGAGCTGGCGCTCTTCGGCGAGAAGCCCAATGCGCAGCGCGCCATCGGCTTCCTCGGCCGGCTGCCAGGCGGCGAACATGCGACCGGCGCGCTCGCCGGGCGGCATGTGCTGATCACCTCCGGGCCGACGCATGAGCCGATCGACCCGGTGCGCTACATCGCCAACCGTTCCTCCGGGAAGCAGGGCCATGCCATCGCTGCCGCGGCAGCCGCGGCCGGCGCGCGGGTCACGCTGATCAGCGGGCCGGTCAGCTTGCCCGATCCGGCGGGGGTCGAGACCATCCATGTCGAATCGGCCCGCGAGATGCTCAACGCCGTCGAGACGGCGCTGCCGGCCGATATCGCGATCTTCGCGGCGGCTGTCGCCGACTGGCGCGTGGCGGACGCCGCCTCCGACAAGCTGAAGAAGGACGGCAAGGCGTTGCCGCCGCTGTCGCTGGTCGAGAACCCCGACATCCTCGCCACGGTCGCGCATCGCAGGAGCGGGCGCCCGCCGCTGGTCGTCGGTTTTGCCGCCGAGACGCAGAACGTGATCGACTATGCCCGCGCCAAGCTCGCCAGGAAGGGCTGCGACCTGATCGTCGCCAATGATGTCGGCGGCACCGGCGTGATGGGCGGCGACGCCAATACCGTGCATCTCGTCACCGCATCCGGCGTCGAGACCTGGCCGACTCTGCCGAAGGGAGAGGTCGCTACGCGGCTGATCGACCATATCGCCGGGCTCGCGCCGGCCCGGCAGGCGGAGTGACGATGGTCACTGTCCTGCTGCAGCGGCTACCGCATGGCGCCGACCTGCCCTTGCCCGCCTATGAGACGGCAGGCGCGGCGGGGCTCGATCTGCGCGCCGCCATCGGCGAGCCCGTCATGCTTGCGCCCGGTGCGCGGACGCTCGTGCCGACGGGGCTCGCGATGCAACTGCCTGTGGGTTTCGAAGGGCAGGTGCGGCCGCGCTCGGGGCTGGCTCTGCGCCACGGCGTCACTGTCCTCAACGCGCCCGGCACGGTCGACAGCGACTATCGCGGCGAGGTCTCGGTCGTGCTGATCAACCATGGCAGCGAGGATTTCACGGTCACGCGCGGCGATCGCATCGCCCAGCTCGTCATCGCTCCGGTCAGCCATGCCCGGCTTTCGGAAGTCGAGACGCTCGATGAGACCGCGCGCGGCGCCGGCGGCTACGGCTCGACCGGCATCAGCGGCGGCGCGAACGCGGGAGGCCGCCCGTGATCCTGCTCTCGCGCCGCAGCCTGCTCGCCATCGCCGCCGTGGTCGATATCGCCTTGCATGCAAGGCCGCAGCCGGTTGCGGCCAAGCTGCTCGCGGCCCGGCATGCGCTGCCGCCCCGCCATCTCGAAACCCTGCTGCAGACGCTGGTGCGCGTCGGCATCCTCAAGGGCGTGCGCGGCCCGCGCGGCGGCTACGAGCTCGCCCGCGAGCGACGCAAGATCACGGCCGGCGACATCGCCCGGGCCGCGATGCAGGAAGCCATCGAGGAAGGGCTCGGGCCGGAGCCGCAATCGCGATTGGTCGACGAGGTCATCGGGCCGGAGGTGGAGCAGGCCTCGGCCGCCTTCCTGGCCGCACTGGACACGGTCACGGTCGAAGAACTGTGCCAGCGTGCGCAGGCGAAGGCCGTCTTCGGCGAGCCCGGCAAGAAATCTGATTTCACAATTTAATCATGTTATTTATTTCTTTAATCGACAGATTTTGTGAATTGATCTAGCGTCGGATCGAACGTTCTCTCGTCCAGAGGAGTCATGTCATGGCCGAAGCACAGAAATCGACGAAGGCGCCCGGACGCGGACGCATCTACAACTCGATCACCGACACGATCGGCGATACGCCGCTGGTCAGGCTCAACCGCTTGCCGGCCGAGCGTGGTGTCAAGGCGACGATCCTGGCCAAGCTCGAGTTCTTCAACCCGATATCGAGCGTGAAGGACCGCATCGGCGTCAACATGATCGATGCGCTGGAGGCCTCCGGCGCGCTCAAGCCCGGCGGCACGCTGATCGAGCCGACCTCCGGCAATACCGGCATCGCGCTCGCCTTCGTCGCCGCGGCGCGCGGCTATCGCCTGATCCTGGTCATGCCGGAGACGATGTCGCTGGAGCGGCGCAAGATGCTGCTCCTGCTCGGCGCCGAGCTCGTCCTGACGCCCGGTCCCGGCGGCATGCGCGGCGCCATCGCCAAGGCCGAGGAGCTCAGGAACGAGATCCCGGGCGCGATCATCCCGCAGCAGTTCGAGAACCCGCACAACCCCGAAATCCACCGCAAGACCACCGCCGAGGAGATCTGGAACGACACCGATGGCGGCGTCGACATCATCGTCTCCGGCGTCGGCACCGGCGGCACCATCACCGGCGTCGGCCAGGTGCTGAAGCCGCGCAAGCCCGGCCTCAGGATGGTCGCGGTCGAGCCGGAGGATTCGCCCGTCCTGTCGGGCGGCCAGGCCGGCCCGCACAAGATCCAGGGCCTCGGCGCCGGCTTCGTGCCGGGCATCCTCGACCGGGGGATCATCGACGAGGTCGTCACCGTCGGCAACCAGACCGCCTTCGAGACGGCCCGCGCGCTCGCCAAGAGCGAGGGCATCCCGGCCGGCATCTCGTCCGGTGCAGCCGTCGCTGCGGCGCTCGAAATCGGCGCCAAGCCGGAGAATGCCGGCAAGACCATCGTGGTGATCATCCCCTCCTTCGCCGAGCGCTACATCTCCAGCGCCCTTTTCGAGGGTCTGTGACTGCAACAACCATCCAGATCGTCCGGCTGGCGGAGAGCCTGCCGGACGATTTCGAGGCCCTGCGTCAGGAAGCAAGCGCGGAAAGCTACCGCTTCGTCGAGGGGCTGCGCGAGGAATGGCTCGCCGGCCATTATGATGGCGGAGACGAGCGTTTCGTCACCTTCGCGGCCTTCCACGAAAGCGAACTCGCCGGCATCGGCGCGCTGACGCCCGACCCTTACGATCCCGCGCCCGATCTGCTGCGCGTCCGGCATGTCTATGTCCGGCCGTTGCACCGCGGCGCCGGCATCGGGCGCGTGCTGGCCGGGGCTCTGATCCAGCAGGGACTGGACCTCGCGCCGCGGCTTTCGCTGCGCGCCGCCGATCCGCGCGCGAACGCCTTCTGGGAGGCGAACGGCTTCAAGCCGGATACGAGCGGAACACGCCGCTCGCATCTGCTGACGCGCTAGGCGCTCTTCAGCGCACCAGAACCAGCCGGTTGTTCCAGGGGTCGGTGACCGTCGGCACGCCGTCGGCCTCGCTGCCCCCGGCCGCGAGGATATGCTGCCGCATCGCCGCGAAATCGGTCTCATCGCGCGCGACCAGCTCGAAGCGATCGAGCCCTGCCTCGCCCGGCTGGCGCGGACCGGCACCGCGGCTGCCCCAGATATTGCCGGCGATATGATGGTGATAGCCGCCGCTGGCGAGGAAGCTCGCGCCGGGATAATGCACCATCAGGTCGAAGCCGAGCAGGTCGCGATAGAAGGCTTCCGCCGCAGCCGTGTCGCCGACGCGCAGATGGATATGGCCCATCCCGGTACCCTCCGGCATGCCGGCATAGGCCGCCTCGTCGGCCTCGCTCAGCAGCTTGTCGAGATCGAGCCGCTCGGTCGCCATGGCGATACCGCCATCGGGCTTGCGCGGCCAATCCTCACGCTTGCGGTCGCGATAGATCTCGATACCGTTGCCCTCGGGATCGGACAGATAGAGCGCCTCGCTGACGAGATGGTCGGAGGCGCCTTCGAGCGGGATGCGCGTGACCGCGGCATGCTTCAGCCAGTTGGCGAGATCGCGCCGCGACGGCAGCAGGATGGCGAGATGGAACAGGCCGGCGGCCGAGGTCGGCCGGGCCGCGCCCGCCACCAGCCTCACGAGCACCTGCCCGCCGACGCCGAGATCGGCGCTCGTCGCATCCTGGCGGATCAGGCCGAGGCCGATCGCGTCGCGGTAATAGGCTGTGAGAGCCGGGAGATCGCGGACCCGCAGCGTCACCGCACCGATGAAGACCGGCGCCTTGTGCGCTTCGAGGGTGGTGGCGGAGGCCGTCCGCTCGATCGTTGCGACCATGGGAAAATCCTTTCGCGGCGGCCATGCCGGCCGCATCCTTAAAATGGCGCTTCTCCCGCGCCTTGTCGCCCACCCGGCCGGCAAGGCCGTGATTGCAAGGCTGCAATGAGCTTCGTGCTCAGCCGGGGCGCGGCCGGTCGATGGCGAAATGGCGGAACCAGCCTTCCTCGCGCCCCTCGACCAGCGCGCCTATCAGGCGCGAGGCCAGGAAACTGAAGGTGATGCCGTTCCCGCCATAGCCATAGGCGGCGAGCAGGCGCGGATGGCCCGGCACGCGCCCGATCAACGGCAATCCGTCCTCGGTCTGGCCGAAGGCTCCCGACCAGGCCTGGTCGAGATCGAGGCTGGCCTGCGGAACGAGAGCGTGCAGCCGCGCCTGCAGCGCCTTCGCCTTCTCCGGGCCGAGGGCTTCCCGCCGGTCGGGATCGTCGAAATCCTCGTCCTCGCCGCCGAAGACGATGCGGCCGTCGGTGGTCGTGCGGCAGTAGCAGTAATCCTCCGATGCCTCCCAGACGAGCGCCGGGCCGGGCCAGAGCGCCTGCGGCGCTTGCGGCACCGTCGCGATCGCCCAGCTCGACGCGACGCGGTGCAGGTCGTCGCTGACGATATCGGGCATGACATAGCCGGTGGCGAGCACGATCCGGTCGGCCTCGACGACCCGCCCACTGGCGAGGGAGACCGCCGCCGAACGACCGGCGCCATCGAAGCCCACCGCCTCGTCACGGATGAGCCTCGCCCCGCGCCGCACGGCTGTCGCGAGGAGTCCGTGGCAGAGACTGAGCGGATCGGCCTCGGCCGAGCCCGGCGAGACGATGGCCGCCGCCCGGTCGAAGCCGAAGGCCGCGCGCAAAGCGGCGTGCTCGAGGAAGCTGCCCGGAAGGCCGGCCCGCTCGCGTGCCGTCATCTCATCCAGCAATTCGCGCGGACCGCTCTCGCCTGCTGCGAGGTAGACGGTCTGGCGGGGCGCGAAGCCACAGGGCAGCGCGAGTTCGCCGACCAGATTGCGCAAGCCGTCGACCGCCTGAAAACTCAAGCGATAGACCTCTGCGGCAGCGGCAAAGCCGTAGAACGCCGCGAGTTCGGACAATCTGAGATCGATCTCCCATTGCAGCATCGCGGTCGAGGCCGCCGTGCTGCCAAAACCTTCGCGCTCGCGGTCGATCAGGACGACATCGCGGCCCATCGCCGTGAGGTGCTCGGCGGCCAGCGCGCCCGTGATGCCGCTGCCGATGATCGCGACATCGCAGCGCGTATCCGCTTCAAGCTCTCGTCCCACGGGGCGTTGCAGAAGCGGGCGCCAGGGCCCCGTGCCGGTGCGCAGATCATCCTGGCGCGTGGTCTGGGGATCGAGCATCACTCCGCCCTTGCCGGGCCGACCCGGTCGGCCATCGTGGCGCCGCGCTGGCCGAGCGGCTTCGGCCGACCCGTGGTGGTGTCATGCTCCGTTTGGTGTTCGAGCTCGGCATTGAGCTCGGCCCCCGCCAGCACGATCGTCGCCGAGAGCCAGAGCCAGGTCATGAACACGACGACGGTCGCAAGCGAGCCATAGGCCGCCGTGTAATTGCCGAGCGTCGAGACATACCAGGAGAACAGGTAGGAGGCTGCGCCCCAGAACAGGGCCGCGGCGATGGCCCCGGGCATGACCCAGATGAAGCGCATGCGCTCGCGGCTCGGGCCGATCCAGTAGAGAACCGCGATCGAGAGCGTCGCCATGACGAAGAAGGACGGCCAGCGGACGAGCCGGATCAGCCGTTCGAGCTCGGAGTGGAAGGGGAAGAGCGCGGTCACCAGCGGCAGGCTGGCGATGGCGATCAGGGCAGCCGTGAGCAGGACGACGCCGCTGACCGTGGTGAACAGCGAGATCGCGTTGAGCTTGAGGAAGCTGCGCTTCTCGGCCTCGCGATAGATGATGTTCAACGCATCGAAGAGCGCCTTCACCGCGGCATTGGCCGACCAGGTCGCGACGCCCAGACTGACATAGAAGGTCAGCGACAGACCGAAGCCGGACTGGGTCGAAAGCCGCATCGCCTGCTCGTGGATCAGTTCGCGCGCGGCCTGCGGGAACATCGTCGTGACCGTGTCGAGCTGCTCGGCGATGGTCGCGGGGTCGGTGAAATAGCGGTAGATCGTGACCAGCAGCGACAAGGCCGGCACGAGCGAGAGCAGGGTGAAGAAGGCGACCGCGCCCGCAAGCGACGAGAGGCGGTTCTCGGCGACATTGCCGATGAAGCGCAGGAGCACGTCCTTCCAGCCGAGCCAGGTCATCTGCAGCGGCGTCTTCGCCAGCCGGCCGCGCACCGCTTCCTCCCGACGGCGCCCGAGCTTGTCGGCCAGCACGCCCGACAGATAGCCGAGCGCGACCCCGATCCCGGCCGCGCCCGTGATCCGTTTGAGGAAAGCCATGTCGGGATTCACGCTCCGCCAGTGTTGCCATCGCAGCTTGAGGGCAACCGGCCGCGTCCGCAATCGTTCCGGCAACAGGCCGGTCAAGGGGCGGCTTAGCCGATTGTTAACCTTAATGCTTCGTTATGACGGGGCGCGGTCGCGAGCGGCCGACGCTGTTCCATCCAGCGGAAAGCCCGATGACGAAGCTCTTCAGAACCGGCCTGACGGCCCTCGCGATCCTGCTGTCGGGCGCGGCCGGAGCGGCTGACCTGAGCAAGGTCGCGCTGCCGCCGGCCCCGGACCTGCCGGCGCTCTATTCCTGGACCGGGTTCTATGCGGGTCTCCAGAGTGGCTATGCCTGGGGCGACAGCCGCGTGCGGATGAGTGCGCCCGGAGGGGCCTTCGCACCTGTCAGCTTCCGCGTCGGCGCGGATTCTGCCTTCGGCGGCGCCCATGCCGGCTTCAATTACCAGCTCGGCGGGATCGTGCTCGGCGTCGAGGGCGATGTCGAAGCGCTGAACAACCGCAGCCGGCTCGACGGAATCGGCCTCTCCGCCCGCGTCAGCCAGGACTGGCAGGGCTCGGCCCGCGCGCGTCTCGGTCTCGCCTTCGACCGCTGGATGGTCTACGGCACCGGCGGTGTCTCTTTCACCGAATACGAGCGGCGCATCTTCGCGCCCGGCGCAGGCTTCGGCGAGCGGCTGACCAGCGCCCGCACCGGCTGGAATGTCGGCGCCGGCGTCAATTTCGCCTTCACCGACCATCTGATCCTCGGCGCCGAATACCGCTACACCGATTTCGGCCGGAACCGCTTCGCCAGCTCCGGCGCCTTCCCGGGCCTGAGCGGATCGCAGGAACTGTCGAGCCACAGCGCCCGCGCCAGCGTCGCCTACAAGTTCTGAGGCCTGCTCAGAACCCCGTGCGCTGACGGATGGCGGCGGCGAGCGTGCCGTCGTCGAGATAGTCGAGCTCGCCGCCGACGGGCACGCCATGGGCGAGCCTGGTCACCTTCACCGGCAGATGCGCCAGGAGATCGGTGATGAAATGCGCCGTGGTCTGGCCGTCGACCGTGGCGCTGAGCGCGAGGATGAGCTCCTTCACCGCCGGATCGGAGGCGCGCTCCACCAGCGCGTCGAGCGAGAGATGCTCGGGCCGGACGCCGTCAAGCGCCGAAAGCACGCCGCCCAGCACATGATAGCGGCCGGACACCGCGCCCGAGCGTTCCAGCGCCCAAAGATCGGAGATATCGGCGACGACGACGATCAGCCCATCGTCCCGGCGCGGATCGGTACAGAGGCCGCAAGGGTCGCTGGTATCGACATTGCCGCAGCGGGCGCAGACGACGATGCGTTCGCGCGCCACCGCCATCGCCTCGGAGAGCGGGCCGAGCAGTTGCTCGCGCTTCTTGACGAGATGCAGCGCTGCGCGCCTTGCCGAGCGCGGCCCGAGCCCCGGCAGCTTGGCCAGGAGCTGGATCAGCCTTTCGATCTCGGGACCGGCAATGGCGCGGGACATCGATGTCTCTGAATTGAGTGAAACGTCATCCCGGGCGACCGAAGGGAGACCCGGGATCCATGCCTGAACCGTTCCGGAATGGATCCCGGGCCTTCGCTTCGCTACGCCCGGGATGACCCGTGAGGATTGGGGTTCAAAACAGCTTCATGCCGGGCGGGATCGGCAGGCCCTTGGTGACCTCGGCCATCCGCTCCTGCATGACGCGTTCGCCGCGGGTGCGGGCGTCGTTGGCCGCGGCGACGATCAGATCCTCGAGGATCTCGCGCTCGTCCGGCACCATCAGGCTCGGATCGATCTTCACGCCCTTGAGCGCGCCCTTGGCCGTCATCGTGACCGTGACCATGCCGCCGCCGGCAGCGCCCTCGACCTCGATCAAGTCGAGCTCGGCCTGCATGTCGGCCATCTTCTGCTGCATCTGCTGTGCCTGCTTCATCAGGCCCATCATGTCGCGCATCGGAAATCCTCCTCGAAAGCGTCAGAAATCGATACCGTCGAAATCCGGTTCGGAATCGTCGAACAGCGGCTCGGCATCGGGCAGGTATTCGTCCTCGGACGGCGTCGCGGCCGCCATTTCGGCGGCGGCGATGGCACGGGGATCGCGGACATCGACGATACGCGCACCGGGGAAGCGCTCCAGCACCGCCTTGACCGACGGATGGGCCGCCGCGTCGTTCTCGCGCTGGTCCTTCGCGGCTGCGGCCTGCTCGCGCATGGTGGCCCCGCCCTCGCCATTGACGACGGCGACCATCCAGGTCTGGCCGGTCCATTCCTTGAGGCGGCGCGACAGGTCCTGCGCGAGGGTGCGCGAGGCGCCCTCAGCCAGCGAGAATTCGATGCGGCCGGGCTCGAAGCGCACGGGCCGGATATCGCGCTCCAGCGCGATCTTGAGGGTGATGTCGCGATGCTGCGAGGCGAGCGCAACGACATCCTCCAGCGTGGCGACGATCGCCATCGGTGCGGCGACAGCACGCGCGACCGGCGCAGGCGCGGGATTGGCGCTGGCGAGGATCGGGCGGGCGGCGAGCGCGGTGTTGCCGCCGCCGGAGGGCGGACGGGACATGCCGCCGCCATTACCGTTGCCGGCGGGAACGGAGCCCATGCCGTCGCGCAGCATCTTGAGCGCCTCGTCCGGCGTCGGCAGGTCGGCGGCGTGCGCGAGGCGGACGAGGACCATCTCGGCCGCCATCACCGGCCGGTCGGCCTGCTTCACCTCGGCCAAGCCCTTGAGCAGCATCTGCCATGTCCGGGCGAGGATCCGGACCGAGAGGCGCTGGGCGAAATCGCCGCCACGCACGCGCTCGGCCTGGGCGAGGCTGTTATCCTTCACCGCCTCGGGCACGAGCTTCAGGCGCGTCACGAGATGGGTGAATTCGGCGAGGTCGTTCAGTACCACGACCGGATCGGCGCCGGCATCGTATTGCGCCCGCAATTCGCCGAGCGCCGCGGCGATATCGCCCTTCATCACGGCCTCGAAGAGATCGATGACGCGGGCCCTGTCGGCGAGGCCGAGCATGGAACGGATATCGTCGAGCGTGATCCGGCCGGCCGCATGCGCGATCGCCTGGTCGAGGATTGAGAGCGAGTCGCGCACCGAGCCCTCGGCGGCGCGGGCGATCGCCGCGAGCGCCTCCTGCTCGGCATCGACGCTCTCGGCCCGGCAGATACTCGCGAGATGATCGACCAGCATATCGGCTTCGACACGGCGCAGGTCGAAGCGCTGGCAGCGCGAGAGCACCGTGATCGGCACCTTGCGGATCTCCGTCGTCGCGAAGATGAACTTCGCATGCGGCGGCGGCTCCTCCAGCGTCTTCAGGAAGGCGTTGAAGGCGCCGGTCGAGAGCATATGCACCTCGTCGACGATATAGACCTTGTAGCGCGCCGAAACCGGCGCATAGCGCACGGCGTCGTTGATCTGGCGGATGTTGTCGACGCTGTTGTTGGAGGCGGCGTCGATCTCCATCACGTCGATATGGCGCCCCTCGATGATCTCGCGGCAGTGGATGCCGAAATCGCGGAGATCGGTGGTCGGGGCGCCCTGCCCGTCGGGCGTCTGGAAGTTGAGCGCGCGCGCCAGGATGCGGGCGGTCGTGGTCTTGCCGACGCCGCGCACACCGGTCAGCATCCAAGCCTGCGGGATGCGGCCGGCCGCGAAGGCGTTGGTCAGCGTGCGCACCATCGCTTCCTGGCCGATCAGGTCGCCGAAATGCGCCGGGCGGTATTTTCGCGCGAGCACGCGATAGGGTGCGGCGGCTTGCGGCGCAGGCACCGGATCGAACCCGGCGAATCCCGGTTCGTCAGCAGAGGCGGCGTCGATCGGATCGGTCATGGAAACTGGTTTCGCCAATCGGGAGGCGAGGGTCAATGGCGCAGCGCCGGTCCCGCGCTTCGGTCCGGCGCTTTCATACGCGCATAAGGTGGGAGGCTGGACGAAGACCCGTTCGGTCTCGTTAGGGCTGCTTCCTTCCGGACCTGACCCGGTTGGCGAGTGAGACGTCCCTCGCCAACCTCCCGCCCGCTATATCGGGGATGTCTTCGAGAATCGCAAGCCGGCATCGCAGCGGCGCGAAGCTTCGTCGCAGTCGACGCCAAGCTTGCCAGTTTGGCGTTGACTTGGTGTCGTCCATCCGTCATAAGCCCGCCACCTGCGCAGCCGAAAGGCGGCGCCGACCCTTATCGCATGACAGGCTCGGTTGGCCATGCTTTCCCCGGAAAGCCGCGGCCGTCGTGCTCATAAAGGCCCCGGAGACGGACCGTGAAAAGAACCTATCAACCCAGCAAGCTGGTTCGCAAGCGCCGCCACGGCTATCGCGCCCGCATGGCGACCAAGGGTGGCCGCAAGGTCATCGCCGCTCGCCGCGCTCACGGCCGCAAGCGCCTGTCGGCCTGACGAGCCCTGGCGCGTGACGACAGCGCGCCGGTTCGGGAAGACGGGCCAATCGCCATGCGCCTCGCCCGCCTGACACAACGCAAAGAATTCCTGGCGGCGGCCGAACACGGCCGCCGCTTTCGTTCGTCCGCCTTCATGGCCCAGGTGCGCGACGCCGCGCCCGATGAGCCCCGCAAGGACGGCGGACCCGTGGCCTTGAGGCTCGGCCTGACCGCCTCGCGCAAGACCGGCAATGCCGTGAAGCGCAACCGCATCCGCCGGCGCCTGCGCGAAGCCGCCAAACAGGCGCTTGCCAGCCAGACCGAACGCCCCTGCGACATCGTGATCGTCGCGCGCTCCGACGTGCTGACCGCGCGATTTAAGACGCTCGTCGCCGATCTTTCGATTGCCATCGACCGGGCAAAGCCTCACAAGCCGCGTGAAGCAACCTTTGCCGACAGGCGCCGCCCGCTTCCCAAGCGCGGGGCGCCTTCGCAAGCCTGACCCCGCCGCGCTCCTGCCGGACCAAGCGAGATCTGTTTCCGACCATGATGAAAGAAGACAACCGCAATCTGCTTCTCGCGATCGTCATGTCCGTGGTCGTGCTGCTCGGCTGGCAGTTCTTCTACGGCGTGCCGCAGATGGAAAAGCAGAAGCAGATCGCGCAGCAGACCCAGCAGGCCCAGAGCCAGCAGGCGCCAGCGACCGGCTCCACTCCGGCCCCTTCCACGCCCGGCCAGCCCGCTGGCTCGGCCGCGCCCGGCACCGCTGCCCCGCAGCAGATCGGCACCCGCGAGCAGGCGCTGGCGGCAGGCCCGCGCGTCAAGATCGATACGCCCAAGATCGCCGGCTCGCTCTCGCTGACCGGCGCACGCATCGACGACGTCTCGCTCAAGGCCTATCACGAGACCGTCGACCCGAAGAGCGCGAACATCGTGCTGCTCTCGCCGCTCGGCGGCCCGGACGCCTATTATTCCGATTTCGGCTGGGTCGCGCCCCCCGGGACGACGGTGGCGCTTCCGAACGCCACGACGGTCTGGACCGCCGACAACCAGGTGCTGAATTCGGCCAAGCCGGTGACGCTGAGCTGGGACAATGGCCAGGGCCTGACCTTCAAGCGCATCATCAGCGTCGACGACAACGCCATGTTCACGATCCGCGACGAGGTCGAGAACAAGGGCAGCGCCGCCGTGACCCTGTTCCCGTACGGCCAGATCGTCCGCCACGGCAAGCCGCATACGCTCGGCTACTACGTCCTGCATGAGGGCCTCGTCGGCTATCTCGGCGAGCAGGGCCTGCAGGAATACACCTACGACAAGCTCGACAAGGAACCGCTGCTCTCGCCGGGCACGACAGGCAAGACCTGGAAGGATGCGGTCGGCGGCTTCGTCGGGATCACCGACAAATACTGGGCCGCCGCGGTCGTCCCCGACCAGCAGCGCAAGTACGAAGGCCGCTATTCCTCGGTCCAGACCAGCACCGGCCATACCTACCAGGCCGATTTCCTCGGCGAGAGCGTCGCGGTCGCGCCGGGTGCCACCGCCTCCTCCAACGCCCGGCTCTTCGCCGGCGCCAAGGAGGTCGCGGCGATCAACGGCTATGAGGAAAGCCAGCAGATCAAGCGCTTCGACCTGCTGATCGACTGGGGCTGGTTCTATTTCTTCACCAAGCCGCTCTTCTTCGTGCTCGACTGGATCTACAAGCATGTCGGCAATTTCGGCGTCGCGATCCTGATCGTCACGGTGCTGCTCAAGGGCCTGTTCTTCCCGCTCGCCAACAAATCCTACGCCTCGATGGCGAAGATGAAGGCGCTCCAGCCGGAAATGACGGCGATCCGCGAGCGCTATGCCGACGACAAGATGAAGCAGCAGCAGGCTCTGATGGAGCTGTACAAGACGCAGAAGATCAACCCGGTCGCCGGCTGCTGGCCGGTGCTGCTGCAGATCCCGGTGTTCTTCGCGCTCTACAAGATCCTGTTCATCACCATCGAGATGCGGCACGCGCCGTTCTTCGGCTGGATCCACGATCTCGCCGCGCCGGACCCGACGAACCTGTTCAACCTGTTCGGGCTCTTGCCCTTCACCCCGCCGGCCATGCTGCATCTCGGCCTGTGGCCGATCATCATGGGCATCACGATGTTCATCCAGATGAAGATGAACCCGGAGCCGCCGGACCCGGTGCAGAAGATGATGTTCACCTGGATGCCGGTGTTCTTCACCTTCCTGCTCGGCTCGTTCCCGGCCGGCCTGGTGATCTACTGGAGCTGGAACAACCTGCTCTCGGTGACCCAGCAGGGCTTCATCATGCGAAAGAACGGGGTGAAGATCGAGCTGTTCGACAACCTCAAGGGCATGTTCGGCAAGAAGAAGCCGGCGACTGCCGGCGGCGCGCCCAGCCCCGCCAATACCAACAAGAAGTGAGAGATCGAAGGGCGGGGTTTCCCGCCCTTCGCTTTTGAAGGCCATCGCCCCGATGCCATTGCCCGATCCGAGCACGCGCCATCCGATCCCCGGCTGGAAGGGCACGGCCTTCCTGAAGGCGGTGGTCGACCATCCGCTGATCGCGGTCGGCGACTACAGCTACTATGACGACTCGCGCGGGCCGGAGCATTTCGTCGCCCGCTGCGTGCGCTACCATTTCGACTTCATCGGCGACCGCCTGGTCATCGGGAAATTCGTCGCGATCGCGCAGGCGGCACAGTTCATCATGAATGGTGCCAACCATCCGCTCAGTGGCTTCTCGACCTTTCCCTTCCAGATGTTCGGCCTCGGCGATCCCGAGAGCCTGAAGCGGCCCGGCCCGAACAACCGCGGCGACATGGTGATCGGCAACGATGTCTGGATCGGGCGCGAGGCGGTGATCATGCCGGGCGTGACGATCGGCGACGGTGCGATCATCGGCACGCGGGCGCAGGTGACCAAGGACGTGCCACCCTATGCGGTCGTCGCCGGCAATCCCGGCCGCGTCGTGAAGATGCGCTTTCCGCCCGAGATCGTGACCGAGCTGCTGGCGATCCGCTGGTGGGACTGGGACGCCGACAAGATCGCGCGCCATATCGACGCGATCCAGGGCGCCGATATCGACGCGCTGCGCCGGGCCGTGTAGGCAGGGAAACATGACGACATCGACGACCAAGCCCTATGACGCCGAGGAGATCGAGGCCGCCCGCAAGCTCTTCGAGGGCCCGTGGGATTTCGTCTGGGCCTCGACCAAGATCGACGACCTGCCGCCGATGGTCGGCCAGGAGATCGCCTTCGCCGGGCGCTCCAATGTCGGCAAGTCGAGCCTGATCAACGCGCTGACGCGGCGCAACGCGCTGGCGCGGACCTCGCATACGCCCGGCCGGACGCAGCAACTCAACTTCTTCCGGCAGGTCGAGCACGAGGAGCCCGTCGGGGCGGGATCTCAAGGCAGCAAGCGCTCGCGCGAAAAGCCGGTTCCGGTTTATTCGCTCCATGCGCCGACCATCGTCGACATGCCCGGCTACGGCTATGCCGCCGTCGGCAAGGAGAAGGTCGCGGCCTGGACCCGGCTGATCCACGATTACCTGCGCGGCCGCGCCAACCTGATGCGCGTCTATGTGCTGATCGATGCCCGCCACGGCATCAAGGATGTCGATGGTGCCGTGCTGGAGACGCTCGACAAGGCCGCCGTGTCCTACCAGGTCGTGCTGACCAAGGGCGACGCCCTGAAGCCAGCCGACCAGACCTTCATGACCGAAGCCACGTTCGACGAGATCAAGCGCCGCCCGGCCGCCTTCCCCGAGGTGCTGCTGACCTCCAGCGAGACGGGCGCCGGCATGCCGGAATTCCGCGCTGCGATCGGGCGCGTGCTGGCGGAGCGCGGCTGAGCGCGATGACCGCGACGCGCCTTCATCTGGCCCTTGCCGCCTTGATGGGTTTCGCCGGCGTCGCGTTGCTGGCGGCCGCGGCTCATGTCGCCATCGATCCCGGCCATGTCCAGACGGCCGGGCAGATGCTGCTGTTTCATGCCTCGGTGATCATCGGTGCCACCGCGGCGCGCAAGGGCGGGCATCTCCATGACCTGCTGGCGCGGATCGCACTCTCGGCGATCATGGTCGGCGCAGCCCTGTTCGCGGCCGATCTCGCCCGGCGCGGTTTTGGCGGCGAAGCGCTGTTTCCGCGCGCGGCGCCGACGGGCGGCTGGTTCATGCTCGCTGGCTGGCTCGGGCTTGCGGTCGCTGCCGTGACGGCGAAGCGCAGCTGAACGGCGTCAGCGTTCTTCCGCCCCGGTCGATCTTGAGCTAGAAGCGCCCCGCATCTGTCCTTGCGGCCGCGCGGAGCCTGCCCGAATGACCGACCATCCCCATCTGACGCCGTCGCAATCCGCCGAATTGCTGGTCCAGGCCCTGCCGCATATGCAGCGCTACGACCAAGAGATCATCGTCATCAAGTATGGCGGCAACGCCATGGGCGACGCAGCCACCGCCGAGGATTTCGCCGAGGACATCGTGCTGCTCGAGCAGTCCGGCCTGAAGCCGGTGGTCTGCCATGGCGGCGGCCCGCAGATCGCGGCGATGCTGAAGAAGCTCGGCATCCAGTCCGAGTTCAAGCAGGGCCTGCGCGTTACCGACGAAGCGACCGTCGAGGTCGTCGAGATGGTGCTGGCCGGCTCGGTCAACAAGGAGATCGTCGGCTACATCACCCGCGAGGGCGGGCGCGCCATCGGGCTCTGCGGCAAGGATGGCAACATGGTCACCGCCCGCAAGGTGACCCGCACCGTCGTCGACCCCGATTCCAAGATCGAGGAAATCCTCGACCTCGGCTTCGTCGGCGAGCCCGAGAAGGTCAACACCACCGTGCTCGACGCGGTGCTGAAGGCTGAATTGATCCCGGTGCTGGCGCCGGTCTGCGCCGCCGCCGACGGCCAGACCTACAACGTCAATGCCGACACCTTCGCCGGCGCCATTGCGGGGGCGCTCAACGCCAAGCGCCTGCTGCTGCTCACCGACGTGCCGGGCGTGCTGAACAAGGACAAGCAGCTCATCCCCGAGCTCACGGTCGAGGAATGCCGCCACCTGATCGCGGATGGCACGATCTCGGGCGGCATGATCCCGAAGATCGAGACCTGCATCTACGCGCTGGAAAAGGGTGTGGAAGCCGTCGTCATCCTCGACGGCAAGGTGCCGCACGCGGCGCTGATCGAGCTTTTCACCGATACCGGCGCCGGCACGATCATCCGGCGTTGATCACCCCGTCATTGCGAGGAGCGAAGCGACGAAGCAATCCAGGCGACGTAGAGCGCTGCCGCCCCTGGATCGCTTCGCTGCGCTCGCAATGACGGCAGAGCGTTGCCCTTTGCGGATTAAGCCCCCGCCAAGCACTTGCGGCGCAGACTCCGGCTCGCCACATCACGGAGTCCAATGACAATTCTTGCCGATACCCCTGCCGCGACCCCGCCCCTGACGGCGGAAGGCTTCGCCCATGTCGATCACTGGATCTTCGATCTCGACAACACGCTCTATTCGCATGAGAGCCGCGTCTGGCCGCAGGTCAACGAGCGCATCACGCTGTTCCTGCAGGACCTTTTCGGGCTCGACGGCCTGTCCTCGCACGCGCTGCGGCAGTATTATTACCATCGCTACGGCACGACCCTGAAGGGGCTGATGGAAGAGCATCAGATCGACCCCGACCGGTTCCTCGATTTCGCCCATGATATCGACCTGACGCTGCTCGAGCCGGACCCGGCCCTCGGGGCCGCGCTCGCGGCGCTGCCGGGCCGCAAGCTGATCCTGACCAACGGTTCCGTCGGCCACGCAAAGAATGTCGCCGGAAAGCTCGGCATCCTCGACCAGTTCGAGGATATCTTCGACATCGTCCATGCCGGATTCCTGCCGAAGCCCGAGCGCGCGACCTATGAGAATTTTCTCGCCAAGCACTCCGTCGATCCCGGCCGCGCGGCGATGTTCGAGGATATCGAGAAGAACCTGATCGTGCCGAGCGCATTGGGCATGAAGACCGTGCTGATCATCCCCAAGACGCCCGATCCATTCCGGGAAGCCTGGGAGCAGGCCGCCATCGATGCCGGACATGTCCACCATGTCACGGCCGATCTCACCGGCTTCCTCAGGCCGCTCGGACGCCTCGGCGACGGACAGGGCTGAGCGAGAGGCATTTCCTCCGGCTCAGGTTCCTTCCAAAGGAAATTTCGTTCTTCTTTACGAACCCTCCGGGAGCTGATACTGCTCCTGTCCGTTATAAAGAACGGATCGAGAGTTCCATGCCGGCACCGGACAAAGCCGCAGCCAAGCTGCACCCCGAGACCCGCCTCGTCCATGACGGCATCCTGCGATCGCAGTTCGGCGAGACGTCGGAAGCGCTGTTCCTGACGCAGGGCCATGTCTATGACAACGCGGCGCAGGCCGAGGGCCGCTTCCTGAACACCGATCCCGGTTTTCAGTACGGCCGGCTCGGCAACCCGACGACGGCGATGCTGGAGGAGCGCATGGCCTCCTTCGAGGGCGCCGAGGCCTGCCGCGCCACCGCGACCGGCATGGCGGCCGTGACAGCGGCGATGATGGCGCCGGTGCGGGCCGGCGACCACGTGGTCGCGGCAAGTGCGCTGTTCGGCTCCTGTCGCTACATCATCGAGGATCACCTGCCGCGCTACGGCGTCGAGACCACGCTGGTCGAGGGCTCCGATATCGAGGCCTGGCGCAAGGCGGTGCGGCCCAATACCAAGCTGTTCTTCCTGGAATCACCGGCCAATCCGACGCTCGAAGTGCTCGACATCGCGGCCATCGCAGAGGTGGCGAAGGAGGCCGGCGCCAGGCTCGTCGTCGACAATGTCTTCGCCACGCCGCTCTTCCAGCGCCCGCTCGAGCTCGGCGCCGACATCGTGGTCTATTCCGCGACCAAGCATATCGACGGCCAGGGCCGCTGCCTCGGCGGGCTGATCCTCGGCTCGAAGGAATTGATCGAGGCCGATATCCAGAACTACCTGCGCCAGACCGGCCCGGTGCTCTCGCCCTTCAATGCCTGGGTGATGCTGAAGGCGCTGGAGACGCTGCCTTTGCGCGTCGGCAAGCAGGCTGAGAACGCGACCAAGGTCGCCGACTGGCTGGCGGCACAGAGCAAGCCGACCAAGGTGATCTTCCCCGGCCACAAGAGCCATCCGCAGGCCGAGATCATCAAGCGCCAGATGAGCGGCCCCTCGACCATGATCGCCTTCGAGGTTCCCGGCGGCAAGGCCGGCGCCTATCGCCTGCTCGACGCCTGCAAGCTGATCCGCATCTCGAACAATCTCGGCGACGCCAAGAGCCTGATCGTCCACCCGGCGACGACGACGCATCAGCGCTTCACGCCGAAGGTGCGCGCCGCGATGGGCGTCAGCGACGGGCTGATCCGCCTCTCGATCGGGCTGGAGCACCATGACGACCTGATCGCTGACCTGGAACAGGCGCTGGCGAAGGTTTGAGCCGGCCGCGGGGCTGGTTCGGGCCTTCACCAGTGGCCATCCCCGCCCGCCCCTGCTAAAGCGGGGCCTTTCCCGCCAAGGCTTGAGAGGCCAGCATGCGTTCGGGCGAAGTGAAGCGCCGCACCAACGAGACCGATATCGCGGTCTCGCTCCTGATCGACGGCACCGGCAAGGCCGAGATCGCCACCGGCGTCGGCTTCTTCGACCATATGCTCGACCTCTTCGCCCGCCATTCGCTGATCGACCTCTCGGTCAAGGTGAAGGGCGACACGCATATCGACGACCACCATTCGGTCGAGGATGCCGGCATCGCCATGGGCGAGGCACTGAGACAGGCGCTCGGCACCAAGAAGGGCATCCGCCGCTATGCCGACGTGCATCTGCCGATGGACGAGACACTGACGCGCGTCGCCGTCGACGTCTCCGGCCGGCCGTTCCTGGTCTTCCGTACGGAATTCAAGGCGCAGAAGATCGGCACCTTCGACACCGAGCTGGTGCGTGAGTTCTTCCAGGCCTTCGCGATCAATGCCGGCATCACGCTGCATGTCGAGACGCTCTACGGCGACAACGCCCATCATATCGCCGAAAGCTGCTTCAAGGGGCTGGCGCGCGCATTGCGGCAGGCGCTCGACGTCGATCCGCGCGAGGGCGACCGCGTACCCTCGACCAAGGGCGCTTTGTAGGAGGCGACCATGGCATTCTACACCGTCATGACGCCGCCGCCCGACGGAAGCGACCGGCGCGAGGAGATCGAACGGGCACGGCTCGTCCCCGAGCGTTTCGCCTGGGGCGCCTTCCTGTTCACCGGCCTGTGGCTGCTGGGCAAGCGGCTCTGGCTAGCGACGCTGCTGTTCGTGCTGGTCTGGGGCCTGTTGATCTGGCTGAACAGCCGCTTCGGCCTGCATGCCAGCGCGCTTTCGCTGATCTACTGGTCGATCGCGCTGTTCCTCGGCATCGAGGGCCACAACCTCGTCGTCCGCAAGCTGACCCGCCAGGGCTGGCGGCTTACCGATGTCGTCGAGGCCCGCAACCTGGCCGAGGCCGAGCGCCGCTATTTCGAGCGGGCGCTCGCCGGCGAAACCACGCTGCCGCGCGTCGAGGCCACCACTCCCGCCGCTGTAGCGCGGCCAAGCGGGCCGCTGCCGATCATCGGCCTGTTCCCGGAGGCCCGGGGCCGATGAGCCAGAGCGTCGCGATCATCGATTACGGCTCGGGCAACCTGCACTCGGCCGCGAAAGCCTTCGAGCGGGCTGCGGCGGAAGCCGGCATCCCGTCGACCATCCATGTCACCAGCGACACCAATGTCGTGCGCGCGGCCGACCGGATCGTGCTGCCGGGCGTCGGCGCCTTCGCCGATTGCAGGCGCGGGCTCGATGCCGTGCCCGGCATGGTCGAGACGCTGGAGGAGGTGGTGCGGGGCAAGGGCCGGCCCTTTCTCGGCATCTGTGTGGGCATGCAGCTCCTCGCCTCGCGCGGGCTGGAATACACGGTAACGGAGGGCCTCGGCTGGATTCCGGGCGACGTCACGCTGATCAAGCCGACGGACGACGCCCTGAAGATCCCGCATATGGGCTGGAACACCCTGCACAAGCAGGATGAGCACCCCCTGCTCGACGGCATCGAGACCGGCCCGCAGGGGCTGCACGCCTATTTCGTCCATTCCTATGCGCTGGCGGCTGAACGCCCGCAGGACGTGCTGGCCCTGACCGAGCATGGCGGGCCGGTGACCGCGATGGTCGCGCATGGCAACGTCGCCGGCACGCAGTTCCACCCCGAAAAGAGCCAGAAGCTGGGGCTGAAGCTCATCACGAATTTCTTGAGCTGGGCACCATGATCCTCTTCCCCGCGATCGACCTGAAGGAAGGCCGCTGCGTCCGGCTGAAGCAGGGCGACATGGCGCAGGCCACGGTCTTCAACGACGACCCGGCGGCGCAGGCCGCCGATTTCGAGGCCCAGGGCTTCCAGTGGCTGCATGTCGTCGATCTCGACGGCGCCTTCGCCGGCAAGCCGATGAACGCGGCCGCGGTCGAGGCGATCCTCAAGCGCGTGGCCTTTCCGGTGCAGCTCGGCGGCGGCATCCGCGACATGAAGACGGTCGCCGGCTGGCTCGAGAAGGGCATCCGCCGCGTCATCATCGGTACGGCGGCGGTGCGCGATCCCTGCTTCGTGCGCGAGGCGGCGAAGGCATTTCCAGGACAAGTCGCGGTTGGAATCGACGCGCGAGACGGCTTCGTGGCTGTGGAAGGCTGGGCCGAGACCTCCTCGCTGGCGGCGGCCGATCTCGGCAGACGCTTCGAGGATGCCGGAGTCGCCGCGATCATCTACACCGACATCGCCCGCGACGGCATGCTGCAGGGCATCAACTGGGAGGGCACGATCGCGCTGGCGCAGGCCGTCTCGATTCCGGTGATCGCCTCCGGCGGACTGGCCTCGATGGCCGATATCGAGCGGCTCTGTGCCGATGATGCCGCGATCCTCGAAGGTGCGATCACCGGCCGGGCGCTCTATGACGGGCGCATCGATCCGGCGGCGGCGCTGAAGCGGCTGGCGGCGTAATTTTCATCCTCCGCCGTCATCCCGGGCAAGCGAAGCGCAGACCCGGGATGACGGCGGAGTGGTTGTCGATCAGCGCACGAACTGGTCGTAGATCTTCGCGAATTCGCCGGTGGCCTTGGCGAGGTGCAGCCACTGGTCGACGAAGCCCTTGAAGGTCGCGTCGCCACGCGGAAGCATGTAGCCCATCTCGCCATATTGCAGAGGCTCGTCGGGATTGACGGCGCAGAGGCCGGGCTTGGCCTTCTCCTGCACCTTCACCTCGATCGACTCGGCGATCATCAGGTCGGCCTTGCCCGCGAGGATCTCGTTGAAGATCGTGACGTTGTCCGGGAAGACCTCGATCTTGGCATGCTTGAAATTGGCGCGCACGAAGCGCTCGTTGGTGCCGCCGGGATTGACGATGACGCGGGTCTCCGGCTTGTCGATATCGGCGACCGTCTGGAATTTCGCCTTGTCCGCACAGCGCACGATCGGCGCCTTGCCGTTGACGAGATAGGGCGAGGAGAAGAACACCTTCTTCTGCCGGTCGAGCGTCACCGAGATGCCGCCCATCGCGACGTCGCATTTGCCCGAACCCATGTCGGTCAGCAGGTCGGCCCATTTCGTCTGGACGAACTTGGCCTCGACGCCGAGCGCCTTGGCGAGCGATTTCGCCAGCTCGATGTCGATGCCCTCGAAGGAGCCGTCCTTCGCCAGGGTGAAGGGCTTGTAGTCGCCGGTGGTGCAGACCTGCAGCGCGCCGCGGCTCTGGACGGTGTCGAGCAGGCTCGGCGCGGTTTGCGCCCGCGCGCCCGAGGCGACGACAGCGGTAACGGCAAAAGCCAGGCCGGCCGCGACGCCAGCCCGGCGAATCATCGATGCAATAGCCATGGAACTCCCCTCTTTGGACTGCTATCAGTCGCCGCCAGCAGAGCAGGGTTGCGGTTCGCGATCAATCCACCCTGCGCCCGCAGGACCGCGTTGCCGCCGATGACCCTGAAGACCCGCATCATCCCCTGCCTCGACGTCAAGGACGGCCGCGTCGTCAAGGGCGTCAAGTTCCTCGATCTCGTCGATGCCGGCGATCCCGTCGAGGCCGCCAAGGCCTATGACGCGGCCGGCGCCGACGAGCTCTGCTTCCTCGACATCACCGCGAGCCACGAGGATCGCGGCATCCTGTTCGACGTGGTCACCCGCACGGCCGAAGCCTGCTTCATGCCGCTTACCGTCGGCGGCGGCGTGCGCAAGGTCGAGGATATCCGGGCACTGCTCCTCGCCGGCGCCGACAAGGTCTCGATCAACACCGCCGCCGTGACCAACCGCCAGTTCGTCAAGGAAGCGGCCGAGAAATTCGGCGCGCAGTGCATCACGGTCGCGATCGACGCCAAGCAGGTCACGCCCGGCCGCTGGGAGATCTTCACCCATGGTGGGCGCAACGCCACCGGCATCGAGGCCGTCGCCTTCGCCCGCGAGGTCGTCTCGCTCGGCGCCGGAGAGCTGCTGGTCACCTCGATGGACCGCGACGGCACCAAGGTCGGCTACGATCTCGGCCTGACGCGGGCGATCGCGGACGCGGTCCCGGTCCCGGTCATCGCGTCGGGCGGCGTCGGCGATCTCGACGATCTCGTCGCCGGCGTCGCGCAAGGCCATGCCTCGGCCGTGCTCGCCGCCTCGATCTTCCATTTCGGCACCTACACGATCGGCCAGGCCAAGGCGCATATGGCGGAAGCCGGCCTCAGGATGAGGCAGGACTGAGATGGCTGGTTTCACCCTCTCCGATCTCGAAGCCCGCATCGCCGAGCGCGCCGCCGCATCGCCCGAGGAATCCTGGACGGCGAAGCTGCTCGCCGCCGGGCCCGAGCGCGCGGCCAAGAAATTCGGCGAAGAGGCGGTCGAGGCCGTCATCGCCGCCGTGAAGGGCGACCGCGCCGAGCTGATCGCCGAAAGCGCCGACGTGCTCTATCATCTTTTGGTTGTGCTTCGGGCGCGCGATGTTGCATTGCGGGACGTCTTGAGCCAGCTTGAAACTCGCACGGCCCGCTCCGGACTGGCGGAAAAGGCGGCCAGACCCCGGTAATCAGCCGGTTTAAGTTGCGTGAGGACGGACCTGGCAGGATGACCCTCCCTTGAACCTCGAAGCCTGGATTGCGGGCCGCGTCATGGACCAGCGCCTCATCCCGACACCGGAGCGCGACCTGGTCTCGCCCTATCGGCTGTTCTCGCGCGACGAGTGGGCCCATCTGCGCGCCGACCAGCCGCTGACGCTCTCGGTCGACGACCTGACCAAGCTGCAATCGATCAACGATCCGATCTCGCTCGACGAGATCGTCGCGATCTACCTGCCGCTGTCGCGGCTGCTCTCGCTCTATGTCGCGGCGACGCAAGGGTTGTTCAAGGCGACGCAGCGCTTCCTGATGGCCGAGTCCGAGCCGAAGGTACCCTATGTCATCGGCGTCGCCGGCTCGGTCGCGGTCGGCAAGTCGACCACGGCGCGCGTGCTCAAGGCGCTGCTCTCGCGCTGGCCGAACACCCCGAAGGTCGAACTCGTCACCACCGACGGTTTCCTCCTGCCCAATGCCGAGCTCGAGCGGCGCGGGCTGATGCAGCGCAAGGGCTTCCCGGAGAGCTACGACGGCGCGGCAATCCTGCGCTTCCTCTCGGACGTCAAGGCCGGCAAGCCGCGGGTCAGCGCGCCGGTCTATTCGCACCTCGTCTACGACGTCGTGCCAGGCGAGACGGTGACGGTCGAGCGGCCGGACATCCTGATCCTCGAAGGGCTGAACGTGCTGCAGCCGAGCCGGATGCCCAAGGACGGCACCGTCATCCCCTTCGTCTCCGATTATTTCGACTTCTCGGTCTATCTCGATGCCGACGAGAACGACCTGCATCGCTGGTATGTCAACCGCTTCATGACGCTGCGCCAGACGGCCTTCCGCGACCCGCGCTCGTTCTTCCGCAAATATGCGGAGATCGGCGAGGAGGAGGCGCTCGCCATCGCCGAGAAGCTCTGGACCGGGATCAACCTGCCGAACCTCCAGGACAACATCCTGCCGACCCGCCAGCGCGCCAGCCTGATCCTGACCAAGGGCGCGAGCCATCGCATCCAGCAGGTCGCGCTGCGACGGCTTTGATGGAAGCCTTCGGCGCGCTCGCCGCCATGGCGGGCGCGGCCTTCGTCGCCGCGACCCTGCTGCCGGCGCAATCGGAAGCGGTCTTCGTCGGACTGCTCGCGGCGAAAAGCGTCGATCCGCTCGCGTTGTTCCTGACCGCGAGTCTCGCGAACACCGCCGGTTCGATCCTGAACTGGTGGCTCGGCCGATTGATCGCGCGCCATGGCGTCGACAGGTTGCCGGCGCGCCTGCGGCCCGATCCGAAGCGCTTCGTCCAGGCACAGGACCTGTTCGCCCGCTTCGGCTGGCCATCCCTGTTATTCGCCTGGCTGCCGCTGGTCGGCGACCCCCTGACTTTCGCGGCGGGCACCCTGAACTATCCGTTCTGGCGTTTCACCGTCCTCGTCCTGATCGGCAAGGCCGGACGCTACGCGGCACTCTGGGCGGGTTGGGCCAGTCTCGCCTGAACCGGGCGCCACCTCGAAGACGCCTCCGGCATGTGGCTCCGCCATCCCGGAGGCGCACAGCCGGCATTTGCGAAACCAGCCGGGCCGGGCTACCAGCGAAGACGTCCGTTCAAGGAGATTTGACTATGAGCATTCAGCGTATCGGCGTCGGCCCGCGTATGTCCAAGGCCGTCGTGCATGGCAACACCGTCTATCTGGCCGGCCAGGTCTGCGACAAGGCAGCGGGCAAGAGCGTCGGCGAGCAGACCCAGGAAATCCTCGGCATCATCGACGGCCTCCTGGCCGAGGCCGGCACCGACAAGACGAAGCTGCTGATGGTCAACATCTGGCTCTCCGACATCTCGACCTTCGCCGAGATGAACGCCGTCTGGGACAAGTGGGTCGTCGCCGGCTCCACGCCGGGCCGCGCCACGGTCGAGGCCAAGCTCGCCGCGCCGCAGTTCACGGTCGAGATCGCGGTCATCGCCGCCAAGTAAGCCATCCCGGAACGCCGCGCGCCCATCCGGGCGCGCGGCGTTCCCTTTCACCGGACCGGAGCGGGGAGGCAACCATCAGCCAGACCGACCAGATCGCTCCGCTTCTCGCCCGCGTCGCCGGGCGCAGCGGCATCGCGCCAATGGCTCTGGCAGCGATGATCGCGGATTGGCTGCGCCGTCCCGGCTCCAGCCCGCCGAGCGAAAACCTGCTCGACCGCAAGGCAGCCGACTTTGCTGCGTTGGTGAAGCGCCTTGCGACGCCGCTGGGCGACGCGGAGATTCGGCGGCTGCGGAGCGAGGCGGCAGGCGCCATCGCCACGGGCCGCTTCGCCGAAGCCGACAAGAGCCTCGCCGAAGCCGAACTGCATGCCATCGGCGGCTCCACCGACCTGTCGGCTCTGCCGCTCGAACGCCGGCTGCTGATCGGCGAGAACCGCGCCGACCGGGCCGCGCTCAGCTTCCTGCGCACGACGGCCGAGGCCTATCGCGAAGCCGCCGCCCGCTATGGCGAGGCCTCCGCCCTGATCGGCCTCGCCGCTATCGACCGCAGCCGCGACGCCGCACTGGACCAGGCGAAAGCCATGGCCCGGATCAGCGAGGATTTCGGCGGACGCGAGGGCTATGACGCCGCCATAGCCACCCTGCGCCGATTGCTCGAAGGGCTGGACAGCCTGAGCGATACCGTCGCCTTCGCCGGAGCTCAGGAAGCGCTGGCCACCGCGCTCGACAGGCTCGCCGGACTCAGCGGCGACAGCAAGCTGCTCAACGAGGCTCTCGTCCATTGCCGGGCCGGGCTGGAGGATCTGCGCCATGACGAGGCGCCGGCGCTCTGGCGCGCCCTGAAGCTGCGTTTCGGCCGGCTCGCCGTGAATCTCGGCATTTCACAGAAGGACGACAACCTGCTCGAGGAGGCGGTCGCGACCTACGCCACGGCGCTCGCGGTCTGGAAGCGCAGCGACGACGAGGCCCGCTGGCTCGAAGCGGAGCACATGATTTCGCGTGCGCGCGCCACGCTCGGCGGACGCCGCAGCGACCTCGCCCTGCTCGAACGCGCCTTCAACGGGCTCAACCGCGTCTCCCAGGCGATCGATCGCAGCCGCGATCCCATGCGCTGGGCCGAGCTCCAGAACCAGATGGGCGGCGTGCTGGCCTCGATGGGCGAGCGCTACAGCGAGCCCGTCGTGATCGAGGAGGCGATCGCCGCCTTCGCCGCCGCGCTGGAGGAATATCGCCAGGAGCGCGCGCCGCTGCTCTGGGCGCAGACACGGGCCAACCAGGCCGAAGCCATGCTCCAGCTCGCGCGCCGCAACAAGGACAAGCCCCTGGCCCAGCAGGCGCTCGCCCAGTTGATGGCGGCAACCGAAGCCGCTCGACAGGCCGCGAACGGCACCGCGGTCGCCGCTGATCTGCAGAAGCGGCTCGGGGCCGCCGGCGCGATCGCGACCAAACTGATCGCCGGCTGATTCAGCCGATCCTCTGCCCTCAGCGCGGGCGGCGCGCCGCCAGCCGCTCCAGCGCGGCATCGAGCGTCGCGTCGCGCTTGGCAAAGCAGAAGCGGACGACGTTCTTGACCGCGCCCTCGGCATAGAAGGCGCTGACCGGAATCGCGGCGACGCCATTCTCGGTCACCAGACGGCGGCAGAAATCGACGTCGTCGCTTTCGCCGAGCGGAGCGATGTCGACATTGAGGAAATAGGTACCGGCGCTCGGCAGCACCGCGAAGCCGAGATCGCGCAGGCCGGCGGCGAAACGATCGCGCGAGCGCTGGAAATCGGCGCGCATGCCCTCGTAATAGCCGTCCTCCTTGCCGAGACCGAAGGCCACCGCGGCCTGCAGGTTCGGCGGCGTCGTGAAGGTGAGAAACTGATGCGCCTTGGATAGCACGCGCATGATCGCCGGCGCCGCCATGACGAGCCCGACCTTCCAGCCGGTCAGCGAGAAGATCTTGCCGGCAGACGAGATCTTGACGGTGCGCTCGCGCATGTCCGCCCGTCCGAGCACCGAAGCATGGCGGTGCCCGTCGAAGACGACATGCTCCCAGACCTCGTCGCAGATCGCGATCGCGTCATGGCGGACGCAGAAATCGGCGAGCAGGTCGAGATCGGCCTTGCCGAAGATCGTCGCCGTCGGGTTCAGTGGATTGTTGAACAGCACGACCCTGGTCTTCGGCGAGAAGGCCCTGGCCAGCGCTTCCTCGGTCAGGCCGAAATGCGGCGGGGTCAGCGTCACGAATTTGGGGATGCCGCCGGCGCGCCGCACCAGCGGCAAATAGGCGTCGTACATCGGCTCGAACAGCACGACCTCGTCGCCCGGTGTGATCAGAGCCATCAATGCGCCGGCGATCGCCTCCGTCGCGCCCGAGGTCACCATGATCTCGCTGTTCGGATCGAGATCGAGCCCCTGCCAATGCTTGTAATGCTTGGCCGTCGCTTCGCGCAGCTCGGGCAGGCCCATCATCGGCGGATACTGGTTCCAGCCGTCGACGACTGCTTCAGCCGCCTTCTGGCGGACATCGAGCGGGCCCGGATCATCCGGGAAGCCCTGTCCGAGATTGACCGCGCCGGTCTCGCGGGCGAGCTGCGACATCACCTCGAAAACGGTGGTGGGGAGGGCGGAGAGGATCGGATTCATCGCGGTCGGATCGGCTCGGCAAGGGCAGGAGCCTTGGCTGTAGCACGCAGTAAAGGGCCATGCATCCAGTCGGCAGCCGGCTTCAAAGGTCCGGCGAAAAATAGCGAATGATGAATGTTGACATTCGTCAGTGATCAGTGTCTATTGGATTTCAGCCGGTCTTCGGCGGACGCCTGTTGCGACTTCGCCCCTTTGGCGCAGCAGGATGCCGCAGAAGACCGGCGAACCTTGTCAGGAGGGTGCAAGCCTCCCGCGGCACTCGCCGCCGCTGCTTTCCGCACGTGTGCAAACCGCGCTAAGCAGACGCATGGCCCGCTCCCCCGCTCCCGCGATCATGATCCTCGGCACCGGCTCCAATGTCGGGAAGTCGCTGATCGTCGCCGGCTTGTGCCGGCTCTTCGCCAATCGCGGGCTGAAGGTGCGACCGTTCAAGCCGCAGAACATGTCGAACAATGCCGCCGCGACCGGCGCCGGTGAGATCGGCCGGGCGCAGGCACTCCAGGCCCGCGCCGCCCGGATCGCCCCGCATCCCGACATGAACCCGGTTCTGCTCAAGCCCGAGGGCGAGCAGGGCAGCCAGATCATTCTGCAAGGCCGCGTCGCCGGCCGCCTCTCCTCGCGCGATTTCGGGCGGCGCGGGGATTTCATGCCGCAGGTGCTCGACAGCTTTGCACGCTTGAGCGACGGCGCCGATCTCGTCATCGTCGAAGGCGCGGGATCGCCGGCCGAAACGAACCTGCGCGCCCGCGATATCGCCAATCTCGGCTTCGCCCGCGCTGCCGACGTCCCGGCCGTGCTGATCGGCGATATCGACCGCGGCGGCGTCATCGCGAGCCTGATCGGGACCCATGCGGTTCTCGATGCCGAAGACAGGGCGATGATCCGCGCTTTTGCGATCAACCGCTTCCGGGGCGCCGTCGAGCTGTTCGCGCCCGGCGTCGCGACGATCGAGCGGGCCACGAGCTGGCCCAGCCTCGGCATCGTACCCTGGTTCGCCGATGCCGCCCGGCTGCCGGCCGAGGACGGGCTCGACATCAGCTCGGGGCGCAAGCCCGGAGCCCGGATCAGGATCGCCGTGCCGGTCTTGCCGGGCATCGCCAATTTCGACGATCTCGACCCGCTCAAGCTGGAGGCGGATGTCGACCTCGCCATGACCGGGCCTGGCCAGCCTTTGCCGGGAGATGCCGATCTCATCATCCTGCCGGGCTCCAAGACCACGCTGCGCGACCTCGCGGCGCTGCGCCGGGAAGGCTGGGACATCGATATCCTCGCGCATCGCCGCCGCGGCGGGCGCGTGCTCGGACTCTGCGGCGGGTACCAGATGCTCGGCCGAGTCGTGCGCGATCCGTTGGGGCTGGAGGGACCGCCGGGAGAGGCGCCCGGCCTCGGCCTGCTCGACGTCGAAACCACGCTCGACGCCGACAAGACCGTCCGCGAAGTCGATTTCGTCGATGCCGCGAGCGCGACCGACGGCCGGGCCTACGAGATCCATCTCGGCCGGACCGAGGGCCTCGACACGGCCCGCGCGCCCTTCTGGGTCGAAGGCCGCGCGGAGGGTGCCGCGAGCGCGGACGGGCGGGTCGTTGGCAGCTACCTGCATGGCATCTTTGCTTCGGACGCGGTACGCAGCGCCTGGCTGGCAGCCGTCGACAAGGAGCGAGGTGCGTCGGCGCTGCTCTATGAAGATGCGGTCGAAGCGACGCTCGATGCGCTCGCAGCGCATCTGGATCGCCATTTCGACACGGAAACCCTGCTCAAGCTCGCCCGGACGCGTATTTCCGCTGGGTAAGCGAATTCGGGAACCTCGGCTGCCTTCGCCGGTTCTCCCGACGCAGCTTCGCGGGAGGATTGATGCACATCAAGGCAAAAGTCTTTATTCGCCATTATGTTGACGAATGATGAAATTCGTCATAACGATCAATTCTTCACCGCCTTCGTTTGAAACAACCCAGCCGGCGACGCCGTGAGTAACCCCGAACGCGATACCAGGCAGATCATCGTCGACACCGCCGAACGCTTCTTCCGCGATATCGGGTACCAGAAGACGACCGTGGCGGACATCGCCAAATCCCTGCGGATGAGCCCCGCCAACGTCTATCGCTTCTTCGACTCCAAGAAGTCGATCAACGAGGCCGTGCTCGAGCGCTACAAGCGCGAGCAGGAGGAGGCCATCGCGACGATCGCCGCCGAGGATCGCTCCGCCGCAGAGCGCCTGCGCGACATCCTGGCGACCTCCTATCGCCTGAACGCGGCCCGCTTCGCCGGCCATGCCCGGATGCAGGAAATGGTCTGCGCCGCGATGGAGGAGAGCTGGGATGCGATCATCGCCCATATCGAGCGCTTCGACGTGGTGCTGCGCCGTGTCGTCGCCGACGGCATCGCCCGCGGCGAGTTCCGGCCGATGGAGCCGGCCCATGCCACGGGCTGCATCCGCACCGCGATGATCCGCTTCATGCACCCGCTGCTGATCACGCAATGCGAGTGCATTCCCGGCCCGAACGCGGATGAGATGATCGCCTTCGTGCTCAGCGCGCTGGAAGCGAGACCCCAAGGCCGCTGAGCGATCGTCTAGTTTTTGATTTCGCATCGGCTTTCCCGAAAACCGCGCCCCACTTTTCGGGCCGATGCCCCAACGCGTTGACAAGCCGCCGAGGGAGCGGGATACCGCCCGGACATGGCCATCCTGCCCAAACAGAATCTCAAGAAGCTCGCCGTCATCCTGCATGACCTCGCGGTCACGGCGCTGGCGATCTGGCTCGTCTTCGTCGTCCGCTTCGAAGGGGCGCAGCTCATCGAGCACCTGCGCTACCTGCCGCGCTTCCTGCCCTTCTTCGCGGCCTATGCCGGGCTGGTCTACTGGCTGTTCTCGCTCTACCGCTCGAAATGGCGCTTCGCCTCGCTGCCGGACCTCTCGAACATCGTCAAGGCGGTTTCCGTCCTGACCGTGACGCTGCTGGTGGTCGATTATGTGCTGGTCGCGCCGAATTTCTACGGCGCCTTCTATTTCGGCAAGATCTCGATCGCGCTGTACTGGCTGGTGCAGGTCGCGCTGCTCGGCGGCCCGCGCCTCGCCTATCGCTATTTCAAATATGCGCGGTCGCGGACCTCAGCCGTGCGCGAGGCGTGCCTGCCGGCGCTGCTGCTCGGGCGCGGCGTCGAGATCGAAATGGTGATCCGCGCGATGGAAGCCGGCACGATGCGGCGCCTCCGGCCAGCCGGCATCCTGTCGCCCCGCCCCGATGATCTCGGCCAGTCGATCCGCGGCGTGCCGGTGCTCGGGCTGCTCGGCGATATCGAGCGGGTCGCGGGCGAAGCGATCGAGCACGGCGAAGCCTACCGCCGGATCGTCGCGACCCCTTCCGCCCTGCTGCCTGAGGCACAGCCTGAAAAATGGCTGGCGCGGACCCGCAAGCTCGCCCTGCCGATCTCGCGCATCGACAGCCTGGGCGAGGGCGTGCGCGATACGGAGGTCGCTCCGCTGGAGATCGAGGACCTGCTGGTCCGATCGACCGTCGCGATTGACCGTGAAAGGCTGGGCTCGTTCCTGAAGGGCAAGCGCGTCATCGTCACCGGCGGCGGCGGCTCGATCGGTTCCGAGATCTGCCTGCGCTGCGCTGCCTTCGGCGCGGCCGAACTGCTCGTCGTCGAAAGCTCGGAACCTGCGCTGTTCCAGATCACCGAACAGCTTTCGGTGCAGGCGCCCGACACCGCCATCTCCGGCGTGCTGGCCGATGTCCGCGACCGCGAGCGGATCATGCCGCTCTTCGCCGGTTTCCGGCCCGATATCGTCATCCATGCCGCTGCGCTCAAGCACGTGCCCTATCTGGAGGCCGACTGGAGCGAGGGCATCAAGACCAATATCTTCGGCTCGGTGAACGTCACCGACGCGACCGTCGCCGCCGGCGCCCGGACCTTCGTGCTGATCTCGACCGACAAAGCGATCGAGCCCGTCTCGATGCTCGGCGCGACCAAGCGCTTCGCCGAGATCTACGCGCAATCGCGCGATGCCGAACTCGCCGCGGATTCCGGAATCAGGCTGGTCGCGGTGCGCTTCGGCAACGTGCTAGGCTCGGCCGGCTCGGTGGTGCCGAAATTCAAGGCGCAGATCGCCCGGGGCGGACCGGTCACCGTCACCAGCCCCGAGATGATCCGCTATTTCATGACGATCCGCGAGGCCTGCGACCTCGTGCTGACCGCCGCCTCCCATGCCCGCTCCGGAGAGACGCAAGCGGAGCGCGCCGCCGTCTACGTGCTCAAGATGGGTCAGCCGATGCGGATCATGGATCTGGCCGAGCGGATGATCCGCCTTGCCGGCTTCGAGCCGGGCGAGGATATCGAGATCATCGTCTCCGGCGTCAGGCCCGGCGAGCGGCTGAACGAGATCCTGTTCGCTCGCGACGAGCCGATGGCGGAAACCGGGCTCGACGGCGTGATGGCGGCCAAGCCGATCTTCGCCGGCCGCGCCAGGATCGAGGCCTGGCTGGCACAGCTCCAGGCGGCCGTGAAAGCCAATGACCAGGCTGCGGCCCATGCCGTGCTCGACGAGGCGATCCCGGATTTCAGCCGGCGCGCCTCGAAGCGGCCAGACGCGCCAGCGCCGCCTTCGTCTCAACCTGCGGCCGCCAGCCGGCACTGAGCAGGCGCTCGGGCCGGGCGACAAGGCTGCCCGCCAGCTTGAGGAAGGTGTCCTCGCGGCCGGCAAGACGCGCCAGCCGGCGCAACCAGGCTTCGGGCATGGGCAGGAGACCCGGGCCGCGCCCGAGCCCGGCGCGCATCGCGGCCAGCATGTCGGAGACGCTGATCGGGTCCGGGTCGGACAGCGCATAGCTCTGCCGTGCCGGGCAGGCCGGCGTCAGCGCAAACAGGATGGCGCTGGCCAGGTTCTCGACGGCGAGCAGAGAGCGCGGCGCCTTCAAGCCACCGAAGGGCAGCGGCACCGGCAAGCGCGCCAGCTTGAGAAGTGCCGCCATATTGGCCTTCACGCCCAGCCCATAGATCAGGACCGGACGCAGGGCGACCCAATCCAGATCGAGCTCGACGAATCCCCGCTCAGCCGCAAGCTTGGAGCGGCCATAGGCGTCACCGGGCGCGGGCTGCATGTCCTCGCGCAGGGGCGGGCCGTCGACGGCATCGGTCAGCGCCTTGATCGAGGAGAGGTAGACGAAGCGCTGCACCCCGGCTGCCCGGGCGGCGCGGGCGAGCTCCAGCGTCGCCTCGGTATTGAGGCGGCGGTAGAGCGCCTCGTCGAGCCCGGGCCCGGCATGGGCGAGGCCGGCCATGTGCACGACATGGTCGATGCCCTCCAGGGCCGTGCGCCAGTCGACCGGAGACATCAGATCGCCGGTCACGATCGCTTCCGCGCCCGCAGGAACCGGTTTCTGGCTGCGCTGGGCCAGACGCGGGCGATAGCCGGCCCGAACCAGCGCCGCAACGACATGCGGCCCGACGAAGCCGCTCGCGCCGGTGACGAGGACGCGCTCGTCAGCCATGCCGCGGGCCTGTCGCGAAGCGACGCAGCAGCAGGCCGGTGAGCACAGCGGCGACGGCCAGGCAGGCGAACTGGACCGGGAGGGCCGGCCAGATCAGCGAAACGCCCGCGATGGCGGCAAGCGCCAGGTTGAGCAGGGCGACCCGGCCGACCACGCCCGGCACGCTGAAGCCGTTCGTCGTCGCCTGCTGGTAGAAATGCGAGCGATGCGCCTCCCAAACCTTCTCGCCGCGGGCGAGGCGCCGCAGCAGCGTGATCGTGGCGTCCGTGATGTGGTAGAGCGGCAGGATCAGCGCGGCGGCGAAAGCGCCGGTGCCGGCCAGCCGATAGAGTAGATAGGCGGTGAGAAGGCCGATCGGCAGCGAGCCGACATCGCCGAGGAACAGCCGCGCCACCGGCCGGTTGAACGGCGCGAAGCCAAGCAGCCCACCGCAGAGCGCGGCGGCGAGCCAGCCGGTCACCGGATCGATCGTGCCGGCCATGCCGGCGAGCGCGAGCGCCGCCGCCAGCGGCACCATGCCGGCCACCGTGATCCAGTCGAGCCCGTCCATGAAATTGACGAGGTTGACGAACCAGACACCCGCCAGGAGCGCCAGGGCGCGCTCGACCGGCAGCGACAGGAATTCGGGAAACAGGCGCAGCTCCGGCGCTGCGCGAAGCAGCACGAAACCGACGCAGACCGCCTGCAGAACGAGCCTGACGCTCGCCGGCAGCGGGCGGATATCGTCCCAGGCGCCGACGATGCCGAGGCCGGTCACGGCGACAGCCAGCACCAACACCGAGCGGGTTGCTTCACCCTCGACCGGCACCAGCCAGAGTGCCGCCCCCAGTGCGAGGAAGGCGCCGGCGAGAACGGCGATGCCGCCGCCCTGCGGAGTCGGGATCTTGTGGCTGGACCTGGCATTCGGCCGTGCCAGCGCATAGCGCAGCAGGAGCGGGCGCAGCGCCACGCACAAGACCGCCGCCAGAACGGCGGCGGCAGCACAGATCAACAGAGGGCGAAGCACGCTTTCCAAGGTGCCCGCACCATAGTCGAGGCGGCGCAAAAGCCTAGAGGGCGCGCCGCCCTATCCGCGTGAAGCGGCTCTCTGAAGCCGCTCTCCGAAGCAGCACCTGGCCTACTGCCTGAAGCCGATCAGAACGCCGTCGGCGCCAAGCTGGAGCTGCAGCCCCTGACGACGCGTCGCGAGCTTGAGCGTCACGCCCTTGTCGTTGCGCAGCCAGGTGGTTCCACGGCCGGCGGCGCCGACGGCCCAGCCCTCCTTGAGCTGGACATAGGCCCCCGCGAAGTCGGACCTGCGGTGCAACCCGTAGACCGTACCCGAGGCGACCGAGCGCGAAGCGCCGATCGAGCCGATGCCGAGCCCGCCCACCGTGATCGGGTAGGAGCGACCCTGGAAACGCAGCGTCCCGCCGCCGGCCTCGCCGGAGGCGATGAAGCCCGCCTGAACCTGTTCGAGACGCACGGTTCCCGTCGCCGGGCCAAGCGAGCGCTGCTGCGCCATGGCCGGCGAAGCCAGCATCAGAACGGCGGCGAGGGTGGTGGCTGTCTGCCTGATCGTCATCATATCCTGCTCCTTGCGCCGAACCGGCGGCTCAAAGCATCGGACCAAATACGATATTCGGTTCGATGATCTGGCAGACCAACCCGCGAAACGACGATTCGATCCCGGATGGGGGGCGACATTGCAGCGGGATCGGAATCGCGGACGGAGAACCGCGGCGCAGCGCCGGCCTGCGTGCCGCCAGGTCACGGCAGAGCGTCAAGGCTGCAACGTCAAAAGGCCACAATGAGGCGCTAACAATGCCCGATCGATCGCGTGATTCGACTGGCCCGCCGCAACAGGCGCGTTGCCCGACTTTCCACCTCTTCGACAATCGAACGCCGCTTCGCGGCACGCTGCCGCCGGCATTCCGCCCGGCAGCCTTACAGGCAGCGCGGCTACGCCGCGCGCCACTGGAACGACATGAAAAGCAAAATCCGACACGACCACAACAAGACGCAGCCCCCTGGCCCATCGGCCTCGGGACCTTCGCTGCCGAAATCCGCCCCGAACTGGAAACCCGAACCCTGCGGCCTCTCCCGCGAGGAGTTGCGCAGGATCGTCGCGCGGATCATGGGCTGAGGAGAAAGCCATGCACCTCGAACATCCCCGGCTGCCGGCACCCCGCCGGCGCAATCGAACGGAGAAGCCGGCAGGTTCCGACCTGCAGGCACGCCATGACCGCGCCGCGACCCTCGCCCGAGGGTTCGAAGCGGCTGGCGACAAGGTCGCCGCAGAACGCTTCTATCAGCAGGCCGACCACTTTCGCCGCCTGTTGAACGGCAAAACCTCGCAGCCCGGAACTGCGGTCATCTGAAAATTTTCGAGATAAGGGCCTGGCCCATCGGGATTTTGGAGCGGGCGATCGGGATCGAACCGACGACATTCAGCTTGGGAAGCTGACGTTCTACCACTGAACTACGCCCGCATGCCCTTCACGCTGGCGAAGCAGCGCGCGGCAGGCCCGCGTTCATAGCGGGTCCGAGCCCCAGTGTCATCCGGGAATCGCCGCAGGCAGCTCCAATTGCGCGGAGCGTATCAGGCGGCTCCTCAGCCCTTGAAATGCTTGGAGAGCTTCAGGGCCTGGCTCTGGTAGTTCGACTTCAGATCGGCGCCGTAGAGCGCCTCCGGCCGGGCCGCCATGCTCTCAAAGACCAAACGGCCGGCGGCGCGCGGGAAATGGTCCAACGCGTAACTTTGGCCCTTAACGGACACGCGGAACATCCGCTTTCCGGCAATCCAGTTTGCGAGGCGATTTTGCGGCCAATCCTGACCCGATTACGGGCGTAGGCATTGTCCGGTTGAGGACGCACTCATGAGCCGATCGAAGGTGGGCCAGCCAGTCGCGCCGCGGACACCGGCCAACTAGCCTTCATGGTCCAAAAGTGAAGCGATCCGACGCTGAACATCAACGGGGTCTGGAATGTGGCGATACTCGATCGTCGGCAGCATTTGCGGAATGGTTGCTAAGACGTCTTCGGTCCCCGACGCATAAACGAGTGCATCCACATCTGCCGCCAGCGACGCGATGTCGGCGGCGCTCCCTGCTGTCAAATTCAGAAGCCCGAGAGAGGTTGCAAAGCGGGTAACCCCCGACTTCATGATCGGCAGGAACTCCGGAACGCGAGCAACCAGCAGCAGGCGAGCCCCCGACTCGATGGCCGCAAGCGCGCGACGCGTCTCCTCGGCAGGAACAAAGCGTATCCCAACGACTCGGGCGCCGGGCAAAAGGCTGGCAACTTCGCGTCTTCGGTTGACGAAGGTCACGACGAGATCGGACGAAGCGATCCTCGACCGGGATGCGGAATCCTGCTGAATCTGATTCATCGTCGCCGGTTCGACGGTTGCTGTCGGGCCGATCTGCTCCGCGATCAGACGGGCGTAGCGCGCCGTTGTCGGCCCGAAGAGGCCGACCACTGCAATGCTCTTGCGGCGGCCGAGACGGGCCCGCGACGCCAGTCGTGCATGGATCAGCGATGCAACATCCGAGGTGCGCAACCCGAGCGACAAACCCTTATCGATCAACGCGTCGATCTGACCATGCAGCGCGGCAAAGCCCTCCTGCGCGTGCAACGGCTCGCCGCCGCTTTCGGCAATGAAGGTGCCCGAACCTGCGCGGGTCTCTATCAGCCCGAGCCCCTTTAGATCGGAGTAAGCTTGGCTCACGGTCATCGGTGCCACGCCGAGTGCAGAAGCCAAGTCCCTGACCGAGGGTAACGGCTCACCCGGTGCCGCATCGCCACAAGCGATCGCATATTCGATCAAGCCCTTGAGCTGCTGCCGGATCGAAATCGGCAAGGACCTGTCGATCGTGAAATCCATGCGTTGCCTTCCCAACACGTGCTGCGGCGCGTTTGCTGCGAGTCACTCATTTGCCTATCCGAGGAGTTTCGTCCCACATGGAACTTATTGACGGCCGCTGACGCACGTGAGAGTGTTATAGTATCATGGTACAGTTCGGAAGCGACGCATCAGGGCCGACCTTCTCCGCACCCGCGTCCTCCACAGCGGGCGGGATGGGCTGATCGATGGCCGGCTATGTCCTCAAGCGCCTCGTCGCGATCATAGCCCTGACCTTCGGCATCACTGTCGTAGCCTTCCTCATCATCCGCCTGATTCCTGGCGACCCCGTCATCGCCATGCTGGGCACCGGCGCGGGCGACAAAGAGATGATCTCGAGACTGCGTGAGCAACTGGGCCTGACCCGACCGCTGCACGAGCAGTACTTCGTCTGGATCGGCCAGGTGCTCCGCGGTGATTTCGGCTATTCCTATGCGAACCAGCAAACGGTCTCATCGCTGATCGCCTCCAGCTTTCCTGCGACTGCCCAGTTGACGCTGGCGGCATTGACGATCTCGCTGATCTTCGGTTCGGCGATCGGCATCGTCGCGGCAGTGAGACGCAATCGCGCAGCCGACACCGCCGGCATGGGCTTCGCGCTGATCTGCATGTCGATCCCGAGCTTCTGGCTCGGCCTGCTGCTGATCCTGATGTTCGCCGTTGTATGGCCGATCTTCGATGTCGTCGGCGGGACCGGACTAAAGGGCCTCGTGTTGCCGGCGGTGACACTGGCTCTCGGCACGATGGGCTTCAATGCCCGCTTCATTCGCTCCAGCGTCATCACTGCGCTGGCACAGCAGCACGTCACCACCGCCCGCGCCAAGGGTGTGCCGGAGGTCAGGTTGTTCGCTTGGCATGTCATGCGCAATGCGCTGCTGCCGATCCTCACCATCATCGGCCTGCAGATCGGCCAACTCCTCTCCGGCTCGGTCATCGTCGAGACTGTATTCTCGCGGCCGGGCATCGGACGCCTCCTGATCCAGGCGATCCTGGCCAAGGACTACATGACGGTGCAGGCGCTGATCATGATGATCGCGCTCATCTACGCGCTGTCGAACTTCATCGTCGATATCCTCTACCCCGTGCTCGATCCGCGGATCGCACGATGACGGATAGCGCTCAAATTCCCGCCGTCTTCGCAGTCGAGCCCAATCCCGCCGTGCTCGCTACCCGTCGCTGGTCGCGCCGCCGCGCCGTGCTGCGCGCGCTTCGTCACCGCAGCCTTTCGCTCGGTCTCGTCATCTGCACGATGCTGGCGTTCCTCGCCTTCGTCCTGCCGCTGTTCATCACGGTCGATCCAGTCGCGCAGGATCCGATGGCGACCTTCTCGCCGCCCACCGCGGTCCACCTCATGGGCACTGATGCATTTGGCCGCGACCTGCTGGCGCGGGTTCTGATCGGCGCGCGCACCACGATGATCGCCAGCCTCTCCGTGGTCCTGCTCGGGGCACTCGCCGGCACCACGGTCGGGATCGTCGCGGGCTATGTTGGCGGGGCGGTGGGCTTCGGCATCATGCGCCTCATCGACCTCCTCCTTGCCTTCCCCGGCATCCTGCTGGCGCTCACCGTGACGGCAATCCTCGGACCAGGTCTCGTCAACGGCGTCCTCGCCATCGCGGTGATCCTCGTGCCGGTCTTCGCACGGCTCGTCGAGGGGGCGACGGTCGAGGTTCGCGGGTTGCCTTACGTCGAGGCGGCGCGCTGCGCCGGCGCCTCCCAGGCGCGGATCATCCTGCGCTACATCCTGCCCAATGTGATGTCAGGCATCATCGTGCTGACCACGACCTGGCTCGGCATCGCCGCGCTCTGGGTCACGGCGCTCGGCTTCATCGGCCTCGGCGTTCAGCCGCCGACGCCGGAGCTCGGCGCGATCCTGAACGACGGCCAGAACTACATCACGCTCGCCTGGTGGATCACGGTGTTCCCAGGACTCTTCCTCTCACTCTTCGTCGTCGGCGTGAACCTGGTCGGCGATGGTCTGCGGGATGAACTCGACCCGACGCTCAATCGCGGCTGAAGCCGCCCAAAAAAGGGGATATGGCGATGAAGACAGGGATTTCGGGGCTGCTGCTGGTAGGCCTCTCGACACTCGCCATATCGGGCGCGCAGGCACAGGCACCCAACAAGAACGCCAAGATCACGGTCGGCTGGGCCGAGCCAATCGACACGCTCAACCCGGCCACTACCGGTGCCCGCAACCAGGGCCCGTTGCTGGTCAACATCTTCGACACACTGGTCTGGCTGACGCCGGACTTCAAGGTCGAGCCGTTGCTGGCGACCAAGTGGTCGGTCTCGGCCGACGGGCTGACCTACAGCTTCACCCTGCGCGAGGATGTGAAGTTCCATGACGGCACGGTCTTCGATGCTGAATCCGTCGTCGAAAACATCAAGTACATCACCAACAAAGACACCGCCGCCAAGGTCTCGATCGCGCTGCTCGGGCCCTGCAAGGAAGCGGTCGCCACTGGCAAGTTCACCGTCGACATCAAATGCGCGACGCCTTACGCGCCGCTGCTGCGGCAGCTGGGCGTGCCCTATCTCGGCATGCAGTCTCCGGCCGCCATCGTCAAATACGGCAAGGACCTCGGCCTGAACCCTGTCGGCACCGGCCCCTATTCCTTTGTCAGCTACGAGCCGAACCAGAGCCTCGTGGTCAAGCGCAACGAGGCCTACAACTGGAACCCGCCCTCCGTCGGCCACAAGGGGCCGCCGAACATCGCGGAGGTGAAATTCCAGATCGTCACCAATCCGCAGGCCCGCGTGAGCCAGTTCCAGGCCGGCCAGTCGCAGATGATGCAGCAGACGCCGGGCGTGCACTGGAACGCGATGCAGAAGATGGATCGCTTCACCGCGATCCCGGTCCCGATCACGGGGCTGGGCATCTTCGCCCCCGTCAATGCCAAGAAGTTCCCGACCGACGACGTCGCCGTGCGCCGCGCCATCCAGTACGCCATCGACAAGAAGGGCGTCGTCCAGCTCGCCGAGGCCGGCGCGATTCAGCCTTCGCTGACCCCGCTGCAGCCCTCGATGTTCGGCTACGACAAGTCGCTTGAGACGATGTACCCCTATGACCCGGCCAAGGCCGAGGCCACCCTCAAGGAGGGCGGCTGGACCAAAAAGGACGGTTTCTGGGAGAAGGACGGCAAGCGCCTTTCCCTGACGCTGACCGCCATCTCCACCTCGACGTCCTATCCGCTGCTGGCTCAGGCCATCCAGAACTACCTCCAGAAAGTCGGCATGGAGGCCAATGTCCAGCTGCTCGCCTCGCCGGCCTGGCTCGCGGCCAACATCAACGGCGACATGTCGCTGACGCCGCTTCAGTACATCGGCGTCGATCCGGATGCCCTCTCAGGCTGGTTCACCGCCGGCCAGTACTTCAACTGGAGCCACTATTCGAACCCGAAGCTCGACGCGCTCTTCAAACAGGGCCGCGAAGAGGGTGACTCCGCCAAGCGCGTCGCGATCTATCAGGAGCTCCAGAAGCTCCTGATGGACGAGGCGGTGATGCTGCCGATCCGCCAGAACGTCGATCTGGTGATGACCTCGAAGAAGCTGACCGGAGTGACCTATTCGGGCGGCGGCTTCGAATATCTCGGCGCGGCTTCGCTGGCCGACTGAGCCTGACGGCGGAGCTGCTCGCGAGCGGCTCCGCCATTTTTCTGTCCGATCAAGATAAGACGCTCCGGGAGCGAATGCCGTGAAGACGCTGATCAAGGCCGCCCAACTCATCGACGGAACTGGTGCCGCTCCGGTGCAGGATCCGGTCCTCGTGGTCTCCGGCGGCAAGGTGGAGGCGGTCCTGTCCGGCCCTGTCCCGGCCGAATTGTCGGGCACCGAGACCCACGACTATCCCGGCGCGACGATCCTTCCCGGCCTGATCGACACGCATGTCCATCTCAATCTGCCCGGTGATGGCACCATTCTCGAAGACGCCGTGCGCGAGACGGAAGGCGTCTTGGTCGCGACCTCGGCGCTGGCGACGGTCAAAGCGCTGAAGGCCGGTATCACGACGCTGCGCGATCTCGGCGCCAAGGGGCGCACGGCCATCGACGTCCGCCGCGCCCTGCAGCTCGGCCATGGCGAGGGCGCCCGCGTCGTCGCCTGCGGCCAGGCGATCACGATCACCGGCGGCCATGTCTGGTATCTCGGCGGCGAGGCCGATGGCGTCGACGGCGTCCGCAAGAAAGTCCGCGAGATGATCAAGCTCGGGGCCGACTTCATCAAGGTGATGGCGAGCGGCGGTGGCACTGTCGGCACGCAATCCTGGAACCCGGCCTTCTCGCAGGAAGAGCTCAATGCCATGGTCGACGAGGCTCATCACTTCGATCGGAAGGCGACCGCGCATTGCCTCTGCGCCCGCTCGATCGAGATGGCGATCGAGGCTGGCTTCGATCAGCTCGAGCATGCCGGCTTCATCTCCGACCGCACCGGCCGGCAGGTCTATGAGCCGGCCGTCGCCGAGAAGCTGGCGAAGTCGGGCATCCCCGTGACGGGCACGCTCGCGGTCGGCGGCGCCGTGCTTCGCGAACTGCGCGGAAGACCGTCGCTCACCGAGACCGAGGCGGCCTTCCTGGTCCGCTGGGAGAAATCTGCAGCCCAGAACCTCTACCAGTTCCGCCAGTTGCGCGAGGCCGGCGTGAGCTTCGTCGCGGGCACCGACGCCGGCTGGCGCTTCACGCGCTTCGACGATCTGCCGCTGGAAATGGAGCTGATGCAGGAAGGCGGGATGACGGCGATGGAAACCATCGTCTCCGCCACCGGCTACGCTGCAAAAGTCATCGACATCGAGACTCAGACCGGCAGTCTCACTCCCGGTCTGGCGGCCGACGTCCTTGTTGTCGGAGCCGATCCGCTGAGCCATCTCGCCGCTCTGCGCGACGTTCGCCTCGTCATGCAGGGAGGCAAGGTCCTAACCGCCTGAAGATCGCATCGAGCCTGCAGAGCCCGCAAAGGGCGAGCCCGTTATTTCGGGCGCCCTCAAACGCGTCGAAGCTCCGGACGTCGTCCAGAAGTTCACCGGAGACGCCCGATCCCCATCCAGGATAGCCTCGATAACCGGCAGCAGCGGATCCAGCTTCGCAGGTCAGGCTGCGCTATCCTATGAGGGGATCGCTCCCGTCGTTGGCCGCTCCGTCGAGGCAACGCGCCAACTCGCAAGTCGCGCGCGCCGCCGCGTGCAAGGTCTGCCCATCTTTGAAAATACCGTTCGAGCCAAGCAGCGGAAACTGGTTGAAGCCTTTCTCGAGGCGGTGCGGGGCGGCGACTTCGACGCGCTTCTCTCAGTGCTCGATCCAGATGTCGTTTTCCGGGCCGACAAGGTTCGCTGACTTCGATGCTTCACCACAAGACCGCGACCTGATCAGAGATAATTTCGTCACTAACGGGTTCGCCGTTTGGCTACGTTCCCTACGGGCCCGCTTGGCTCAGTCAGAATGGGATGGGGGTTGAGGCAGTCTCGCGGCTCGTGACGCAAGCCGGATAGCCCGACAGCGGATCAGCTCAGGGTCCGAGTTGGGTCGCTAACAGACGTTGCCTGAGCAGAGGGCCAACGTCCGCTTTCGGGCCGTGACCCAATGTCCGGAAGTGGCGCATCTCACCCGGAAGGAAGATGGTGCCTTTTGGCCCCTTCCTGACTCTAGATACGTTCGGTTTCTGGCAATCCTTCCGGCAGCTTTACGGTAAGGCCGGACCAATCGAGACTAACTACACAAGATGCCTTTTCGCCGAAACCGCAGGGGTGAGCTTGTAGCCTGGGCCGTCTCGCGTGAGTGCTTCCTACCTGGATGCCCCTCGCGATGAACTGACCTTGTTCGCAGCGAATCCACTGATCTCGATGAGCATCCTCTAACCGGTCTGGCTATGCTGACCACCCGGACGCGAGATGCCGGCTAGCGCCTCGCCCGCTTCGCCATTGGTGGCGGCGGTGGTCGCATCGCTGAGCGCCAGGATGCCGACCAGTCGTTTGTCGCGATCGATGACCGGTAGGCGGCGCACCTGAACATCCGCCATATTCTGCAGGACCTCGTCGATCTCCTGATCAGCGAAGCAGTACCTGACCTCATGGCTCATGATCTCGCTGACCTTGGTCAGTGGGGCCTTCCCTTCGGCGACGCCGCGAATGGCAATGTCGCGATCGGTGATCATGCCCATCAAACGATCGTCATCCCCGACCGGAAACATGCCGACGTCGAGCCCGGCCATCAGCCTGGCGGCCTGCTGAATGGTTTCCTGCGGATTGGCTACGCAGACTTCGCGCGTCATCAGATCGCTGACTCGCATCGCGGGTCTCCTGGACTGTTGGTTGGATGATGCCGGCGCTCAAACCTGAGAGCGCCGCATCGATTGTCGCTGCTTGTGGAACAGCGGGCGTTCCCTCTGGTTCCCAGGTTTCATCATCACTCGCCCCAAGAAATCAGCCTGGGTCGCTTTCTGCCCGGCCCCTCGGCTTACGTGACCACGACAATTCCGGCGCGTGAGGCAGTTTCCAGGGCCTGGCGAAAAGCGGATTGCAGCGAGGATTTCACCTTCCAGATCCGGTGACCGTCTGCCGATTGTGACCTCGTTCTGGAACTGTGCCCAGTCCGCAATGGTTTGCTGGTTGGGTCTGGGTCATTCCAGGAGGACGAAACCATGAAGAGATTAGCTCTGATCGCCGTGCTGAGCATGATCCCAGCACTTGCCTTCGCGCAAAATCCACAGGGCGCTCGTGGCGGAGCCGCTGGAGGAGCTGCAGCAGGCGCCGTGGGCGGCGCTATTGTCGGCGGCCCTGTCGGGGCTGTGGTCGGTGGTGTTGGCGGAGCGGTCGCGGGCGGTATCGTCGGCGACAATACACCCCGCTTCCGGGAATATGTCGTCGAACAGCGCGTCCCGTCCTATTCCTACGACGAAGACCTGCGTGTCGGAGCCGTGCTTCCTCAACGCGGCGTGGTCTATCACCGCGTACCGGCGGAGTACGGCGTGAGGAAGCAGTATCGGTACACGGTCGTGAATGAGCGCCCGGTCCTGGTCGAGCCGCGCACGCGCCGGGTTGTCCAGATCATCGAGTAGCAAGCCAAAGCCCGCCACCTCAGTGTGGCGGGAGCCTTGCCTTTGCGCCTCCCGGGACAACGAGCAAACAGATGCTGAGGCCGATCTCGACATACCGGATAGTTCGGGCCGCTGTTGCCGTGGTGGCCGTCCTCGCGGTGGCTGGCAACGCTCGGGCCCTGACGGCCGACGAGATCAATCGAGCTGATATGCCGACGTCGAGCACTGCCAGGAAAGCAAAGCCAGCCGCCGCCCTCGTCAAGATGCAGACGCTGCTGGCGCGTCAGGGCATTTCCCCCGGCGAGATCGATGGGATGGACGGCGAGAACTATCGCAAGGCCATCGCGCAATACCGCCGCCGCGAGAATCTCGGCTCCGGCGATGTCGTCGACGAAGCGACATGGCGCGCCCTCGGCGGCGACAGAAGCCAGGATATCGTCATCTCCTACTCGGTGGCGAAGGCGGATGCGCGCTACGTCTTCTCGAAACGCATCCCGCGCGATTATGCCCGGCAGGCCCGGATGCGGCGCCTTGCCTATAGCAGCGCCCCGGAAATGTTCGCCGAGCGCTTCAGGATGGGAAAGGGCTTGTTTCGCGCTCTCAATCCGCGTGCGGATTACCGCGTTGCGGGTACGGCGCTTCAGGTCATCGCAGCCGACCGCGCCGCGCCCGGCGCGGAAGCGACATTGATCAAAGCCGACAAGCGAACGGGCATCGTCGCCGCCTATGGATCGCAGGGCGAGATGATCGCGAGCTACCCGGCCACCATCGGGAGCAGCGATACGCCATCGCCCGAAGGCGAGTACCAGGTTGCTCGCATCGTCCGGCAGCCCACCTATCACTACGATCCGGTCAAGAATTTCCAGCAGGGCCGTAATACCCGCAGGCTCGTGCTTCCCCGCGGCCCGAACAATCCTGTTGGCAGCATCTGGATCGGGCTCTCCAAGCCGACATTCGGCATCCATGGGACGCCGGAGCCATCCCGGATTGGGAAAGCTTCGTCGCATGGCTGCGTGCGGCTGACGAACTGGGATGCGGAGGACCTCGCCAGGATGGTGAAGCCCGGCACTGTCGTCCGCTTCACCGAGTAGCGTCCGGCGACCTCGTGGCTGGCCATTGGCTGCACCTTTGGATCCGCCCAGCACGGAGGCTTGTGCTCGGGAGCGCCGCCGTCGTCGCTCCAGATTGATTGCCGCGAAATCCTCGTCGAACGGCTGCCAAATCGCCGCCCTCCACTCGTCAAAGAACCGCACTCCCCGTCCGCTATTGCCATCCAGCGTGCCGTCGGCGGAGGTGCAGAACCGTATGTTCTGGCTGAGCTTCATAGCCGGACGATACCGCAGTCGGATGGCCGGCGACAGGATGGTCTGGTGGCCTGTTCAGCCGGGTTATGCTGCAATACGAAAACCGGATCGTGGCTTTTCGGCCCGCGGACAAGGTCCGCTTCCTGGCATCGTCTCAACGCCCGCAAATGTGAAGGGTTTCGGACGCCGGCCCGTGCGGGCAGGTTCGGACCGGGCTGAGGGGCGGCGTCCGAAAGCATCCCGTGGAAGCCGCGGCCCGAAGCTGTGCGCTATGGAGATTTTGCCGCGCGGCCTGGTCGGCGGAATCGTGCAAGGCGTGGATCGGAGGCGCGATGCGCCGACCGAAATGCCCGGGAGCCGGCGGTTGGATGCTCATGGGACGTATCCGGGCCCGTCACAATCTCCATTTCCGCGATCGGGCCGAGCGGGATCGCCCGCTCTCTGGCCGACGACGGCGCTGGCCAATCCGGATATCGCCGTGGCGCCGTCTTCATGATGTATCAATCCTGAAGACGGCGAGGACGGTGCCTGGCGCGAAGCGCTCGACGAGAATCATGCGGCCGCCGCAGCTTGGGCTAGTTGGTCTCCGCTCATCGACCTGATCGGATTGATCGGCTGAGATCTCGGCTTCACGATCTGCCGTCGCGGCAACCGGTAGCGCGTGCAATCCCGCCCTCTTGGGCGGGATCCGTTGATCCGAGATCCCGCAGTGACGCGACGCAATGGCGGAAATGTCCATGTCTTTGTCATACCTGCCGACCGCTCTCGTCAGTAGGCTAAGTGAACGAGACCTCGAGCTGGCGAGCGGCTTTTTTGCGTGCCGATGTCGAATCCGGCGGAGCTCATTCGTCGTCGTTACACGGGGCCTTTGGCGCCCGACCAACGCGGAGAGGCAAGAGCACATGCAACCTCGCGACCGCTACCAACTCCGACAGTTCGTCTTCTTCAGCCTTCTCGGGTTGCTAGGCTGCCACGCCCCAGCCTTGGCTGAGGTGCCCGCGGAATGGCAGGGCAAATGGTCGAGCCATTCTGGACGATGCGAGCCGGTCAGTGGCGAAGTCGAAGTGCTGACGATCACAGCGGCCGATCTCGGATTTTACGAGGTCGGTTGCGAGCTGAGCAAGGCGACCCGCTCGGGAAAGAGCCTGAGGTTCGACGCGCGGTGCTACAAGGGCGGTAGCCCCGTCACGCCAGGCAAAGTCGTTCTGCGACGGCATGCCGCCAAAGAGATTGACCTCACGCTGGAGGGCTTCTCCTGGATCGCAGCGAAACCGCAGCGTTTTCAGCGATGCTGACCGGAGCCGCTCTCAGCAACCGGAGGAGGAGATGATGCCGCGCTTCGCAATCGGGATGATCTGGGCGCTTGGGTTGGCTGCCGTGGCTTTGCCGCTGCTGGACTTCGACGATCAGGTCCGCGCAGCGCCCGAAGCCGACCTTACCGCCGTCTGCGCCCGTCTAGGCAATGACGACAGCATTCGGGACTACGATCCCGCACTTCGCGCGCGCACGGCCTCGGCATTCAGGAAGCTGTTTCCCAACGCCAAAAGTGGGCCGGATGGAGATTCCTGGCAAACGCAGGCCCAGTACCGCTGCATGAACAGCAAGGTCATGGTCTGCTTCGTGGGCGCGAACCTGCCCTGCACCAAAATGAACGCGCAGCGCGACAATCCCGGCGCCGACATGTTCTGCCGGGACAATCCCGACGCAGGGAGCGTTCCAGCCTATGCGATCGGCCATGACAGCATCCACGCCTACCGGTGTCGCAACGGGAAGACAGAGGTGACGGGCACCACGCGGCAACTCGACCAGAGGGGCTTCGCCAAGGATCTTTGGACCGAATTGCCGGCTCGGTAGGCCGATAGCCGCCGGCATGTTGATGAGGAGAAGGCGATGACCGAGATCGTTTCCGAGATCATGCTGTCGATCGATGGCGCGGCGCGGGGCGAGAAGTCGCCGGCCTATTACGGATACACGGGGCCGGAATTCATGGCATGGCTGGCGCAGAAGAGCGCGCAGCCGAATCGCACCCTGATCGGCCGCAAGACCCTTGATGCCTTGAGCGGCGTCCCCGAGGCTTATCAGGACGACGATTATCGCAAGATGACCAAAAACCCCGGTTGGGTCGTCTCCTCCACGCTCGGCAGCGCGGGCTGGCCGGGGCTGATCGTGCTGGGTTCCGGCTTTCTCGATACGATCCGCGCAGAACGCGCCGGCCAAGATGCTGAAATCCGGACGATGGGAAGCCTGTCCATCGTCCGTCAGCTTCTTGCGGCGAACCTGCTGGACCGGTTGCGCCTGATCTATTGCCCGCTGATCCTACCGCAGTCCGGCGTCGAGCCCTTTTTCAAGGGGATGCCGGACCAGAAGTTCAAGCTCGAGGATCACCGGATTCTTGATGGCGAGGTTGTTGTGCTCGACTACCGGCCCGATGGCGCGCCGCATTATGCGTAATGGCGCGGAGTCCGCGGTGACGACTTGATGGCCGTTTGCCCCGGCCGGATCGGACCGTCTGCAGGCCGCTCATGCCGCCGTTATCGCCGCTGCCGCAGCCCCTGAAAGGAGGCAAGACAATGCCCAAGTTCGTCACGATCGGATATGGCGACCGAGCCGGCTACGACCGCACGCCCCAGCCGCTCAGAGACGCCGCGCATGTCCAGGACGCAAAACTGCGGTCCGAAGGCGCCGTGATGGGGATCGCCGGCACACCGGTTCAGGTCCGCAATCCCGAGGCGCGCAGCGTAGAAACTCGTGATGGACGCTTCATGTCGTCAGCGTTGCCGATCGCGGGATTCGCCATCATCGAGGCCACCGACCTGGCCGGCGCCATCGAGAAGGTTTCACTCGTGCCATGCGCAGTTGCGTACGGCGTCGTCGAAGTCTGGCCGTTGAAAGAGACGCCGTGATCCGCACCAGCGGGGGTCGCTGATGCCTGGTTTCGCGGCGTCTCCCGATCGCGGCGACCGCTCATTCTTCGGATGTCCACACAGGAGCGAACGAGACACCGCGAAGGCCGGAGCCGCGGACCTGCTCAACGAAACGACCGGTGACATAGACGGCTGAGGCCCGCCGCGGCAGCTTGAAGATCTCGGCGGTTCCGATGACGTCCCTTTTGAAGACATGCCGCTCGATATCGAGGATGTCTCCGTCATCGAAATAGACGATGCCGGATTTCTCCCTGTCGAGGACATCGAGGACGGTGGTGACGTTGAACAGCCAGACGTTTTCGCCCTTCAGCGGCAGAAGCTGTCCATATTGAGCCAAGACCGGTGCCAGAGCATCCACGGCGGGCTTTTTCAGGATCGGCGCATGCTCGCCCAGCCAGGGGAAATCGGAGTAGCTCGGTTCCTCAGCCCCTTGCTCCGCCTCGACCATCCGCATCACAGGGGGAGCCCAATCCTGGATGGCACGCCCATCCATCGCAAAGAAGGTTTCGAAATCCGCGCCGTCGACGGGAAAAATCCATTCCTGATCTTCCAAGACGGCGAACTTGTAAATCGTCATCGGCATGGCTTGATCCTTCCGGTCAGAACGCCGCATGCATCTCGCGAAACAGTCGCGGCGCGATGCCGAAGCGGCGCTCGAAGGCTTCGGAAAACCGGGCTGCCGGGGACAGGCCGACCTCGGCCGCAACCGACTTCAGAGAAAGCCCGCGGCATAGCAGCATGCGGGCGGCATCGAGGCGCGCCGTCTCGACGAAGCGGGCCGGCGTTTCGCCGGTGGCCGCGACAAATCGGCGATGGAACGTCCGCTCGCTGAGACCGGCGCGATCCGCAAGGGCCGGGACTTCCAGGGGGGCGGCGAGGTTTGCCAGGATCCAGGCGATCAGATCGGCGAAGGGACTGTCAGCCTTCACCTGCGCCTGAAGCAGCGGGCTGAACTGCGATTGGTAGCCGGGCCGGCGCGCATAGAGCACGAGCCGCTTGGCGACCTCGCCGGCGATGTCGGCGGAGAGATCCTGCGCGACCATGGCGAGCGCCATGTCGATGCCGGTGGTCACCCCGGCCGAGGTCCAGAGCCGGCCGTCGACCACGTAAAGCGAGTCCGGATCGACGCTGACGGGCGGAAAGGCGGCAGCAAGCGGCGTGCAGGCATCCCAATGGGTGGCGACACGATGCCCATCGAGCAGCCCGAGCCTTGCAAGGATGATCGCGCCGGAACAGACCGAGCCGAACCGACGCGCCTTGCCCGTCAGCTTCGGAAGCCATGCTGCCCAGGCGGGATCGGCAAGGATTGGCAGCAGGTTCTCGCTCTCTGCGCCGGCGACGAGAAGTGTATCGACCGCCTCGTGCGCGCGGTCTTCCAGGCTTTGCGTGTGGACGGCGATGCCACTGCTGCTCGTCACCGGCCCGCCCGACACCGATACGAGGTCGATGGCGTAGAACGCAGGCTTCTCACTCAACCCCAAAGCTCGATTGGCACTGGTGAAGACCGAGACCGGCCCGGACATGTCGAGAAGCTCGAAGCCGGGATAAACGACGAAGGCGACACGATGCATTGGCAGAAAATGCCATGTTTATGTCATTCCCGCCAGACCCCTCTTTCGCTATCCTAACGGCGGAAACGATGAGGATCGGTATGTTCCTGGCTCTCTCTATCCTTGGTTTGCTGCTGGTAGCGGTGACGATGGGGCTCTCGCTGGCGCATGCACTGGAATTCCCCGGAAAGCTGCGTCTTGACGAGACCACCTACCGCGCAGTTCAGGCGATCTATTTTCCCGGCTTCACCATCGGCGGGCTCGTGGGGGAGGTCGGTGGCATGGTCGTGCTTGCCATCCTCCTGTTCTTCACTCCGACCGGCACGGAGCGCTTCTGGTGGACGACAGGTGCGTTGGGACTGCTGATCGCAGTTCATGCGACCTACTGGCTCGTGACCCACTCGGTGAACAGCGCCTGGCTGAAAGATTCGGAGCTTGGCGGTACGAGCCAACTCTTTTTCGGCCTGTTCTCGTCACCCGATTCTGATTGGCGACACATGCGCAACGTCTGGGAGTGGTCCCACGTACTGCGTGCGTGTTTCGCAACGCTTGGCTTCCTGTCGATGTCAGTTGCGATTGCGCAGTAGGACAACCCTAGTGGCGTGTCGCCATGTAGGTCGATCAGAAGCGGCGCGGTCGTCGCGAGCGTGGCGGCGAGGCCCGGTAGTCACCGTCGCTTCGCTTTGTCAGAAAATACACTGCTTCATTTCCGCCAGCGCACGCTCGATACCCTGACGATGGAAGCAACGCTCGATCGGAGCGCTCGATGTCCATACGCTATCTCATTTGGGCTGGACTGGCCCTGATCGCCCTGCCGCTGGCGGGCCTCGGACTGTGGCTGGCCACCTTGCCCGCCACACCCGTCGCCGTCGCGTCGTCAGCCGTCCCGCAAACGGAGGTAGACGCCATGCTGGCGGCGCTGAAGCCGCCGAAACGGGCTCGGCCCCTGGTCGCCGTCGTCGGCCTCAACGATGCGACGGAGACGACCGACTATCTCATGCCAACGGGAATTCTGCGCCGGGCGGATATCGCCGATGTGGTGATGCTGTCGACGGAGCCCGGCCCGGTCAAACTCTATCCGGCGCTGACTGTCGAAGCCGATGCGACGATCGAAGCCTTCGATGCGCGACACCCGAAAGGAGCCGACTATGTGATCGTTCCGGCCATGAGCCGTGACGATAATCCAGCCATCATGGCCTGGCTGCGCAAGCAGGCGGAACACGGGGCCGTTATCATCGCAATTTGTGCCGGCGCGAAGGTTGCCGCCGCAGCCGGGCTTCTCGACGACCGGCGGGCGACCACCCACTGGTATTATCTCGGGGATTTGCTCAAGCACCACCCGTCGATCCGCTACGTCGCCAACCGGCGCATAGTGGTGGATCGGGGTGTCGCCACCACCACCGGCATCACCGCTTCGATGCCGATGATGCTGGCCTTGGTCGAGGCGATCGCCGGAAGGGACAAGGCGCAAACGGTTGCCCGCGATCTCGGGCTGGAGCGATGGGATGCCCGGCACGACAGCGGTGCCTTCAGACTGACCCGTCCCTTCGCCGCAATCGCGCTGGGCAATCGCCTCGCCGTCTGGCGCCAGGATCGTTTCGTCATAGCGCTCGAACCGGGGATGGATGAAGTGTCGCTTGCGCTCGTCGCCGATGCGTGGTCGCGCACCTATCGCTCCCGGGTGGGGCTGTTCGCGGCATCGTCTGCGGCAGTGACGACACGCGGCGGCGTGCGCCTCCTTCCAGATAGAGTGACCGCGGCCCGCTCCGGCGAGCGATTGCCGTTTGCTGCCAACATGCGGCCAGCAAAAGCCCTGGACGAGGCCTTGCAGGCTATCGGGGCCCGGTATGGGCAGGCCACGGCGCATATGGTCGCCATGCAGCTCGAATATCCGCGACCCGGAGCGGGATCATGAAGGCGCTGATCGTGGGCGCCGGCATCGGTGGACTGACGACCGCACTCTTCCTGCACCGGGCGGGAATCGAGGTCGAGATATTCGAACGCGCTGATGCGGTGCGTGAGCTCGGCGTCGGCATCAACATGCTGCCGCATGCCGTCGGTCTGCTGGCCGAGCTCGGGCTGATGGACGCGCTTGATGCTGCCGGAATCCGGACGCGTGAGCTGATCTATTCGAACAGGTTCGGCCAGATCGTCTGGCGGGAGCTGCGCGGTATAGAGGGCGGCCATGCGGTCCCGCAATTCAGCATCCATCGCGGCAGGTTGCTGGGCCTGATCCATCAGGCTGTCATGGACCGGTTGGGGCGGGAAGTCATCCGTACCGGCTGCAGCTTGACGGGCTTCGAACAGGACGGGAGCAAGGTCACCGCTTTTCTGTCCGAAACCGGAAAGGCACTGCGAGCCAGCGGGAATCTGTTGATCGGCGCCGACGGCATCCATTCCACCGTGCGCGCCAAGCTCTATCCGGGCGAAGGGCCGCCGATCTGGAACGGCGTCATGCTCTGGCGCGGCGCCACGCGGTGGCCGACATGGCAGGACGGTCGCACGATGGCGATTGCCGGCGGCAACCACGCCAAGTTCATCTTTTATCCGATCGAGAGCGATCCCAACGATCCGGGCATGCGCCTGACCAACTGGGCCGTGATGGCCCGGCTCCACGAGGCCGAGGCCCGGAAGCTCACCCTTGGCGACTGGAGCCGGCCCGGCAACCTCGACGAGGTCTTGCCGTTCGTGCGCGACCGCTTCCACCTGGACTACGTCGATCCGGCGAAGATCATCCGCGCCACCGGCGCGTTTCACGAATATCCCAACTGCGATCGTGAACCGCTGCTGCGCTGGTCGTTCGGGCGCGTCACCCTGCTCGGCGACGCCGCCCATCCCATGTATCCCGTCGGCTCGAACGGTGCGAGCCAGGCCATCCTCGATGCCCACTCTCTGGCGGAGCACCTGCAGACTCATGGATCCGTGGAGGCCGCGCTCAGCGCCTATGACGGGGAGCGCCGTCCTGCCACGGCGGAAATCATCCATGCTAACCGCAAAGGCGGGCCGGAAGGCGTGATCGATCTCGTGGAAAGCCGGGCGCCCGATCGCTTCGACGACGTTGAAGCGGTGGCCTCCTACGAGGAACGCCAGCGGATCGTGCGTGGTTATGCGAGCCTGGCGGGGTTCGCCGCGGACAGGGAAAGCGAACGGCGGCGCCACAACAATCGGAAGCTGGAGCCATGACTGACCACACGAAACTCGCGCTCATTCTGTTGGCGGAGACGCTCCTCTTCACCGTGGCTTCTCTGGTGCACGCGGGCGTCCTGATATCCGGGTTCGAGCACCGGCACGCCATGATTGCCGAAGGGGTCTTCGGAGCGGTGCTCGGCCTCGGCCTGCTGATGGTTCTGATCTGGCCGGCGCGCGGCCCCATCATAGCCCTTGCCGCGCAGGGGTTCGCGCTTCTCGGCACGCTGGTCGGTGCGTTCACGATCGCGGTCGGGGTCGGACCGCAGACTCGCGGCGACGCGGCATTCCACGTTGTCCTGCTCCTCGTGCTCCTGGTCGGCTCGCTCGCCGCCTGGGCGTCGTGGCGACGGTGACGCCTAACTCGCAAGAATGCGGTGTCCGCCGGAAAAGGCATTTGGCCGGCGTTGGAGAAGAAGGCTCGAGTGACGAATGGACCAACGCATCGGCGGCTGGAATTGGAGGGAGTATCGATCTTCTACCGCGCGGCAGGTCCAGGCGACCCGTATCTCGCTGATCGAAAGGAATAGTCGTTCGCCCCCTGAGGCGAAACAAGCAAAACTGGAGAGGAGCCATGGCCAAAGTCATCATCGAAATGAGCATGTCGCTCGACGGTTTCTGTGCCGGGCCAGATGACGGAGAAGCGTTTCCGAAGGGCCGGGACGGCATCAAGCATGTCTTCGGCTGGCTTTCGAGAGCTAAGGAGGAAGGCAGCGCGAACAAGGCCGAGGTTGACCGCATGTATGCCCGGTCCGGCGCCTACATTTTTGGCCGGCGAACCTACGATATCACCAATGGCTGGGGCGGCTCGCATCCGCTGAAGGGCGTGCCGCTTTTCATCCTCACCCATGAACCGCCGGCCCCTGAAACGGTGCCTAAGGGCGACTCCAAGATTACCTTCATCACCGATGGCATCGAGAGCGCCGTCCGTCAGGCGCAGGCGGCGGCCGGAGACAAGGACGTTGTCATCAGCGGCGCATCACCCTCCCAGCAGGCATTGGACGCCGGTGTGGTTGACGAAATTGCGATTCATCTCGCACCGAGCCTTATCGGCAGCGGAATTCGGCTGTTCGATAACTTCAAAGGGCCAATTTTGCTCGAGAAGGTCTCCTCGACCGATGGACCGATGGCGACCCACATCCGCTACCGCGTCTGCCGATAACACACGTCATGAATATCCCATCCATGGGCGGCTTTCGAATACGCGAGCCCGGCGGAATTTGCCGCGGGCAATCCGGAAGCGAGCGGGCGGGCATAAGATGACAGCACAGGCCATCGAGCATCCCCTGCTTCCGCTTGGCGGTGGCGTTCTGCTCGCCCCTCCGATGGCGCGGGCATTCGGCCTGGGGCGCACCGCATCGATCGCTGCGGCAGGAGCCGCGGCAGCCAGCGGCCATCTGGTCTTTGCCTCGTTGCGCGATCCTGAAGGCGAGACGTCTGGCGCATCGTCGGTTTTCGGCGTGGGCGTGACTGCGGTCGTCGTTGAATCCGCAGTGTCACAAGGCGTCGTGCGAATTTTCGTCGAAGCCGTGCGGCGTGTGCATTTGCGAACGTTCACATTGCAGCAGGGCGGCTTTTACCGGGTGTCGGTCGATCCCTGGGACGATCCACCTGCGCGAGAAGCCGAGCTTCGTCCGCTCCATGAGCGCGCTCTGCTCCGGTTCGAGGCTTTGCGTCGCCGCGCTGGCCTGCCTGCGGTGACGACCAAGCTTGTTCTGGCCGGCGCCCCCGCCGATCGCATCGAAGGGATCCGATCCTTGCCGTGGGTCGCGCTTTCATATCTGGGGCAGGACTCTCCCCCTCATTGGATACCTATCGCGCAGAGACAGGCTCTGCTCGCAGCACCTTCGTTACCCGATCGACTGCGGCTCCTGGTCGAGCTGCTGGACGGCGCGGTACCGCCGGCCTCGCTTGAAGCCGATATGGCACCATTCATCTTGCGAGCAGCGGATGCTGCGCAGCTGAGTTGATTTTGGGCGAGGTTTTGCTGAGTTAGAGCGACGGCAAAATTAAGCTGCCCAAGATCAAGAGACGAACCTGAAGAGGTTAGACTGAAGGCGCTCTGGAGGTCCGCGTTCGGGCGATGAGCTAGATTCCGCTTATGGCGCACGGAGAGCTTCCGCCGAACCGCATCGGCTCAGCTCTACGAGGCAGCGGAGCGAACTCTGTACGCGCAGCGCCGTGCGCCCGTCGGGATATGTTCGATCCGCTCGACGGAAACGTCGGGCCCCAACACCGCACGGAAGATCGCGAGCTCCGAGCGGCACAGGCCCTGGCAGGCGCTGGCCGCAGCACAGATCGGGCAATGATTTTCGATGAGCAGGAAGCGGCCATGCCCCTCCTCGACTACGCTCCCCATGTAGCCCTCCCGGCTCCGGATATCCGCAAGAGCCTGGAGCCTTCGCTTGAGCGGACCGCCTTCCCCGAGCGCATCCCGATAAGCGGTGAGGCTGGCGCTCTCGCGATGGCCGATGAGTTGTTCCAGGCCGGCCTCACCGAAGACGGAGCAGGCTATCGATCAGGATGACGTCGCCCTGGCGCGCCAACTCGCCGGTTCAAATGAACTGTTTTGATAGCTTCAGGCCCTGGCCCTGGTAGTTGGATTTGATCTGCTGCCCATACAGCTTGTCCGGTGTTTCGATCATGTCTTCAAAAATTAAAGTTCCAACTCTCTGGCCGTGATCGAGCATGAACGGAACGTCATGACTCCTGATTTCAAGAACAACCTTACTGCTGTTACTTGCATTAAACTTGGATTTCCCAAAAAATGGATCCAGAAAACCCGCATAATGTACGCGCACCTCCCCGACGGCGGTGTCATACGCTATCATTTCGGCAGCCTCGTCTTCGCCGATCTCGATATCCTCAAGCGAGGCCATGATGTAGAACTCGTCCGGCACAAGGACGAGCTCCCGTCTGCCCGGACGGCATTGGATTGCCTCCCAGAAATCGTTCCTGTCATACTTTCCAATTTGCTGAAGATCGATCAGGCCGGTGGTTTTGCGCGCCCGATACGCGACGACGCCGCTAGCTGCCGCTCCTTCCAGATCGATCGAAACAGGAAATGTCCGACTGGGGCGCTTAAGGTCAGAAGTGATCTCACGAAACCGCAGTTGGTTAAGTGAATCGCCGACCCGCGCAATCACGGGAAAGGAGCGTGGCACGACCTCAGCGAAGAGCGAGCCAGAATAGCCAGCGGGAATTTCATCGAAAGCGGTCCCGCAATCTGCGATGAGGCGAACGAAGATATCCAGCCTGCCAGACGAGCTTTTAGGGTTAGCGCGGGCACTGGTGCGTTCATCGAGGCGCAGACTCTCCTGAAGCGGAATAATGTGAACGCAATTCCGTTCGAGGACCTGAGGCTTCGTCAAGTCCACCTCATGCGTTGCAAGATCACTCAAGCGCTGAGCGACTGAATTTCCTTTACCCGGTAGGAAGCTGGTGGGAACGCGATAAGCCCGATCCCCCAAGCGAAGATCTAGGCTTGCCGGCTGGATCGCGGCCTCGCTGATCGGCGCACTGGAGCTGATGATGCCCGCTTCAATAGCTCGCCGGATCCACTGCGACGGCCAAATTCCAAAATTCATCGTTTCTCACACCGAAAGAGTCTGGCTGATATCTACATACAACGGCAGGCTCAAGCCGCCACCGTCCTCGTCGTCCACAGTGTCTTTCCTATGTCCGCTGCAGCGGCGGGGACGGTCTTGGATTCGATAAGGGCTCGGATCATGAAGGGTGGGAAGGCGATTTGCCTGATTGCAGATGCACCAGCTCATGACCTCGAGCCTCTACAGCTAAATTCGATGGGAGAGCGGCATCGCGTTCCGCTGGGGATAATCGGTCATAGCTAGCGAAGCGCCCCGCAAAGGCCAAGCATGGGGGATGCGCGGCAGATGCGAGGCAGCGGGTTACCCACGCCAGAATCGCTGCGTCACCGCATTGACGCTGGCGCCGGCAGGCCGATAACACATCAACACGATAGAGCCGCGATCGGCCGAGGCGGAGCCTTTCCATGTATCAGGCACAGACGCATGGCGTGCGTGTGAGCGCGGCGCCAAGCTTCATGGATGGAGAATCCTCGCATGCGCAGGGCCGGTATTTCTGGGCCTATGCGATCGAGATCGTGAACCTCTCGACGCTGACCGTGCAGTTGATGACCCGGCACTGGTTCATCACCGACGGACGCGGCGAGGTCCATGAAGTCCGCGGCGAGGGCGTGGTCGGCAAGCAGCCGGTGCTGCGGCCGGGCGAGAGTTTCAACTACACCTCGGGTTGCCCGCTGACGACGCCTGACGGTTCGATGCACGGTTTCTACGCCATGCAGGATGAGAACGGCACGATCTTCGATGTCGAGGTGCCGCTCTTCCCGCTCGATTCCCCTTATGTGAAGAAGGTTCTGCATTGACCGCCTCCGCTCAAGCCGGGCAGCGCTACACGCCGCTCGAAATGCTCGCCCGCCTCGTCGCCTTCGACACGGTGAGCGACAAGTCCAACCTGCCGCTGATCGATTTCGTCGAGGACTACCTCGCCGGCTGGGGCGTCTCCAGCGTGCGCTTCCCCAATGAGACCGGCGACAAGACGGCGCTGTTCGCGACCGTGGGCCCGCAGGATCGCGGCGGCGTCGTCCTCTCCGGCCATACCGACGTGGTGCCGGTCGCCGGCCAGGCCTGGAGCCGCGACCCGTTCACGCTGCATGTCGAGGACGGCAAGGCCTATGGCCGCGGCGCCGTCGACATGAAGGCCTTCGTCGCGCTGGGGCTGGCGCTGGTGCCGGACTTTTTGGCGGCGAACCTCAAGACGCCGATCCATCTCTTCCTGTCCTATGACGAGGAGGTGACCTGCCTCGGCGTGGTCGACGGCATCAATGCCATGGGCAAGAGCCTGCCGCGGCCGCGCGCCGTCATCGTCGGCGAGCCGACCATGCTCGACATCTGCGACGCGCATAAGGGCGTGCGGACCTTCCAGACCGTGGTGAAGGGGTTCGCAGCGCATTCCTCCAAGCCGCAGCTCGGCGCCAGCGCCGTCCATGCCGGCGCCCTGCTCGCCGCCGAGCTCGACCAGATGGCGGAGGACGCCAGGCAGCGGCCGGATACGAGCGGCCGCTTCGACCCGCCTTATGACACCATCCATATCGGCACGTTCCACGGCGGCATCGCTCGCAACATCCTCGCCGATCGCAGCGAGATCCTCTGGGAGATCCGGACGGTGCCGAGCTCCGATCCCGAGGCCGGCCCGGCCCGTTTCGCGAAGACGGCCGAGAAGGTGCTGTCGCGGATGCGCTCGACCGCGCCAAGTTCCGCGATCGAGACGCAGATGACCTCGGACGTGCCGGGGCTGGCGCCCGATCCGGGCTCCGAGGCCGAGCGGCTCGCCATGCGGCTTTCGGGGCGCAACCACACGATCGCGGTCGCCTATGCCACCGAGGCCGGGCATTTCCAGCAGGCGGGGCTTGCGACCGTGGTCTGCGGCCCCGGCTCGATCGACCAGGCGCATCAGCCGGACGAGTACATCACGCTGGAGCAATTGGCCGCCGGCGAGGCCTTCATGCGCAAGCTGATGGCGGAGTGCCAGGCGGGCTGAGGCGCGTCATGCTCGGGCTTGCCCCGAGCATCTCGAGACAAGAAGCCTCCCGCGCTTTTCCGGCATGAGATTCTCGGGTCGTGGCTTCGCGACGCCCGAGAATGACGGGCGGCTTACTCGCCCGCCGACAGCCCGTCCTCGACCTCGGCCGGATCGAACGAATAGCGCCGCGAGCAGAATTCGCAGGTGACGCCGAGCTTGCCATCATCCGCGATCATCGCCCGGCGATCCTCGGGCGCAAAGCCGCGCAGCATCGCGAGCACGCGCTCGCGCGAGCAGCGGCAGTCCTCGCGCACGAGGACCGGCTCGAAGACGCGGGCGCCGCGCTCGTGGAAGAGGCGGTAGAGCAGGCGCTCGCTCTCCAGCGTCGGGTCGAGCAGTTCGTGATCCTCGACCGTCTCGACCAGCGAGCGCGCCTCCATCCAGGCATCGTCGGCGATGCCGTCCGGATCGCCCTTGGCGAGGATATCGTGTCCCTCGGGTGCATCGCCCGGGTGCATGTCCGCAGCGCGTAGGCGATCCGCCGAGTGCGGCATGAACTGGACGAGGATGCCGCCGGCGCGCCATTGCGGCCGCCCGCCCGTGGTGACGGTGCCGACGCCAAGCCGGACATGCGTCGGGATCTGCTCGGACTGGCGGAAATACTGGTGTGCGGCCTCTTCCAGGCTTTGGCCCTTCAGCGCGACGATGCCCTGATAGCGGGTCGTGGCCGAGCCCTGGTCGACGGTCATGGCGAGATGGCCCTCGCCGAGAAGTTCACCGCTCGAGACCTTGCCGAGCGCGATCGCCTCGACGAGCTTCGCCTCGACGATATGGGCGACGGCCCGGAAATTGTCGGGCGCGTTGAAGTCGACGACCATCATCGGGATGGCGCCGTCGCTCTTGGTCTGGAGCTGGAAGCGGCCCTCGAACTTGAGCGCCGTGCCGAGCAGGACGGTGAGCGCCGCGGCCTCCCCGAGCACGCGCGAGACCGGCTCCGGATAACCATGGCGATCGAGGATCGCATCGATCGCCGGACCCAGCCGCACGACGCGGCCGCGCACGTCGAGATCGGGCACGGCGAAGGGGATGACCCGGTCGTCGAGCCCGGCAGCGCTCATGCTGTCGTCGACGGCCATCAGGCCGCCGCTCCGCCGAAGCACCAGGCGAGGATGCCCTTCTGTGCGTGCAGGCGGTTCTCGGCCTCGTCGAAGACGGCCGATTGCGGGCCGTCCATGATCGCGTCCGTGACCTCCTCGCCGCGCGAGGCGGGAAGGCAATGCATGAAGATCGCGTCCTTCTCGGCGCGCTCCATCAGCCTGTCGTCGACCTGATAGGGTCGCAGCAGGTTGTGGCGGGTGCCTTCATTGTCATCGCCCATCGAGACCCAGCAATCGGTGATGACGCAATCGGCGCCCTCGACCGCTTCCTCGGGGCGATTGGTCAGCTTGATGCGGGCGCCCTGTTTTTTGGCCCAGGCGATCAGGGCCGGCGGGGGGCTGAGCTCCTCCGGCGTCGCGACGGACAATTCGAAATCGAGCCGGCCGGCCGCGTGGACCCAGGAGGTCAACACGTTGTTGGTGTCGCCGGTCCAGGCGATGCGCTTGCCCTCGATCGCGCCCTTGCGCTGCTCGAAGGTCATGACGTCGGCCATGACCTGGCAGGGATGCTGGCGCTTGGTCAGGCCGTTGATCACCGGGACGGTGGCGTATTTCGCCATCTCGACCAGCGAATCGTGATCGAGGATGCGGATCATGATCGCATCGACATAGCGCGAGAGCACGCGGGCGGTGTCCGCGATGGTCTCGCGCTCGCCGAGCTCGATCTCATGGCCGGCGACCATCATCGGCGATCCCCCGAGCTCGCGGATGCCGACATCGAAGGAGACGCGGGTCCGTAAGGACGGCTGCTCGAAGATGGTCGCGATGACCTTGCCCTCGAGCAGGCGGTCGCTAGCGGCTGCGGGCGTACGGCGTCGCGCCTTGATCTCCTCGCCCGTGCGCAGGATGGCGCGCAGCTCGTTGCCGGAGAAATCGGAGAGATCGAGGAAATGGCGCGTCACGGGCGCTTCCTTCGCTTCGCTGGTGGGGGTCTGGGGGTGAACTTATTCGGCGGCCGGGCGCTTCAGCGCGGCTTCGACCGCGCCCGCCGTCTTGTCGAGACGCGAGACGGCCTCCGCGACATCGGCCTCGGTGATGATCAGCGGCGGCAGCAGGCGCACGACATTGTCGCCGGCGCCGACGACCAGCAGGCCATGGGCGCGGGCTTCGTTGACGAAGTCGGTGTTGAGCGTGTGCAGCTTCAGGCCGAGCATCAGGCCCTCGCCGCGGATCTCCTGGATTACATCCGGATGCTTGTCCTTGAGCTCGGCCAGCGACTGCTTCAGCCGGAGCGCGATCTGGCCGACATTCTCGATGAAACCGGGCGCCAGCACCACGTCGAGCACGGCATTGCCGACCGCCATGGCGAGCGGATTGCCGCCGAAGGTGGTGCCATGCGTGCCGAGCGTCATGCCGGATGCCGCTTCCTCGGTCGCGAGACAGGCGCCCATCGGAAAGCCGCCGCCGATGCCCTTGGCGATCGACATGATGTCCGGCGCGACGCCGTATTTCTCATGCGCGAAGAACTTGCCGGTGCGGCCGACGCCGGTCTGGATCTCGTCGAAGATCAGCATCAGGCCGTGCTCGTCGCAGAGATCGCGCAGCAGCTTGAGGAAGCGGGCCGGCACCGAGCGCAGGCCGCCCTCGCCCTGGATCGGCTCGATCATCAGCGCGGCCGTCTCAGGCGTGATCGCGGCGCGCAGCGCCTTCTCGTCGTCGAACGCTACCTGGTCGAAGCCATCGACCTTGGGGCCGAAGCCGTCGATGTATTTCTGCTGGCCGCCGGCGGCGATGGTTGCCAGCGTCCGGCCGTGGAAGGCACCCTCGAAGGTGATGATGCGATAGCGCTCGGGATGGCCCTTCGCGGCATGGTATTTCCGCGCCATCTTGATGGCGCACTCGTTCGCCTCTGCGCCTGAATTGGTGAAGAAGACACGCTCGGCGAAGGTCGCCTCGCAGAGGCGGCGGGCCAGCCGCTCGCCATCAGGCGCGCCATAGAGGTTCGAGGTGTGCCAGATCTTGCCGGCCTGCTCGGTCAGCGTCTTGACGAGATGCGGATGGGCGTGGCCGAGCGCGTTGACCGCGATGCCGGCGCCGAAATCGAGATAGCGGGTGCCGTCGGCCGTGATCGCCCAGGGACCCTCGCCGCGCTCGAAGGCGACGGGGGCGCGGGCATAGGTCGGGACAAGCACGGACTGGCTGGCGGAAACAGGGGCGGGAGCCATGGGACGAAGATCCTCGCGAAGGGGACGGGGTGAGAAACGGATTGGCGCTGGACGGAGAACGACGATCCGGGGTGGATGCTGCAGGATGCAGCCATGATACGACCCGGCGGCGACGTTATCGTCGCGCCCAGCTCCCGATCTCTCGTCGCGCCGTCATCCGCATCGTCGGAACCTTGATCCGCCAAACATAAGCGCCGCCCGAGCGGGGCGGCGTCACCTTGTGGATAAATATGCTTAAGGAGGCCGCGGCTGTCAATTCAATGCGGCGGGGACAGTGTTGCCGAAAGGATTCGCTTGACCGCGCATTGGCGAATCGCCTGGGGAAAAGCCGAATTCCGATTCGCCGACTCTTGTTCGCGAGTCACCGCAGCTTGTATGGTCGACTTCGTCAGATACGACATTTCGTGCGGCGCCTCCTGTACCGTCTGTTGCGGCAGCAACGGCCTTGTCCTCGTGACAGAGCCGCCGGTCCCGGATTCCGTCACGAAGCGCCCTTAAAGGCCGAACCCGCAAGGGATCGGCCGGACAAGACAGGTGATGCGGATGAACGAAGCCGGAGCATGGACGGAAGAGCGCGTCGAGCTGCTCAAGAAGCTCTGGAGCGATGGGCTGAGCGCCAGCCAGATCGCCGCCGAGCTGGGCAGCGTCACGCGCAACGCGGTGATCGGCAAGGTCCACCGCCTCGGCCTTTCGGGCCGGGCCAAGAGCGCGGCACAGCCGGCCGCGCCGCGCAGCAACGCACCCCGCAAGGCCCCGGCGCGCTCGCCGAGCCATCCGATGGCCGGGGCTGCCTCCGCGCCGACGCGCGGCGCCCATGCGCTCGCGCCCGACTTCGCCGTCGAGGTGGAGAGCGCGGTCGAGGCGTCGCCGCTGCCCTCCGAGGACGTGGTGATCCCGTTCTCGGAGCGCGTCACCATCATGGACCTGCGCGAATACATGTGCCGCTGGCCGATGGGCGACCCGACGACCCCGGAGTTCCGTTTCTGCGGCGCGCGTTCGCAGACCGGCCTGCCCTATTGCAGCCACCACGCCCGCATCGCCTATCAGCCTGCCGCCGACCGCCGGCGCGACCGGAGCAAGGCCCGGGCCTGATCTGGATTCGGAGCGTCGAACAAAGAAAACCGGCCGAGAGGCCGGTTTTTTATTGCCTGATAGAAGGGCACGTCATGCTCGGGCTTGTCCCGAGCATCTCGAGACGAGAGAGGCTCCGGTATCATTTCCGGGAAGAGATTCTCGGGCCTGCGCTTCGCTCCGCCCGAGAATGACGGCCCATGCCCAGACTCCTCACAACCTCCGTTTCTTCTCCAGCGAGCGGCTCCAGCGCGAGAGCGCGAAACAGATCAGCCAGTAGATCGCCCCCGAGAAGACATAAGCCTCCATGTTCATGCCGACCCAGTTGGGATCGGCAAGCGACGCCTGGGCGATGCCGAGCAGGTCAAGGATCGAGACGACCAGCACCAGCGTCGTGTTCTTGATCAGCGCGATGAACTCGTTGGTCATCGCCGGCAGCGAGATGCGTAGAGCCTGCGGCAGCACGATCAGGCCGGTCGCCTTCCAGTAGTTGAGGCCGAGCGCGGTCGCCGCCTCGCGCTGGCCCCTGGGCAGGGCCTGCAGGCCGCCGCGCACCGCTTCCGCCATATACGCGGCGATGACGAAGCCCAGCCCGATCACGGCGCGCGCCAGCCGGTCGATGCCGATGCCGCCGGGCAGGATCAGCGGCAGCAGCAGCGACGCCAGGAAGATCACCGCGATGATCGGCACGCCGCGCCAGAACTCGATGAAGATGACACTGATGAGCCGGATGATCCTGAGCTCCGATTGTCGGCCGAGCGCGAAGAGGATGCCGAGCGGGATCGCGATCAGGCTCGCATAGATCGAGATGAACAGGGTCAGCATCAGGCCGCCCCATTCGCGCGTCTCGATATCACGCAAGCCGAAACCGCCGGAGAGCAGCCAGATGCCGAGCGGCGGCAGGACGACGAGCATGGCGAGGCCGAGCTTCAGCCTGAGACGCTGCGGTGCCAGGACCACCGCCGCGATCCCCAGCACGAAGGCGATCCCGGCGATATCGACGCGCCAGCGCTGGTCGACAGGATAGAGCCCGTACATGAACTGGCCGAAGCGGGCGCGGATGAAGACCCAGCAGGCACCGCCGGGCGCGCAATCGGCCCTGGTCGAGCCGACCCAGGTCGCATCGATCACAGCCCAACGGATCAGCGGGACGGCGACCCAGGCCATGAGGACGATCAGCACCACCGAGGTGAAGCCAGTGAAGGGCGTGCCGAACAGGCGCTCGCGCCAAAGGGAGAGGGAGGAGGTGCGGGTCATCGCGTCACCAGGGCGATGCGGGCGTTGTACCAGTTCATCAGCGCCGACACCGCGAGCCCGATGACGAGATAGACCGCGAGCGTCATGGCGATGATCTCGATCGCCTGACCGGTATTGTTGAGCGCCGAGCCCATGAACAGGCTGACCACGTCGGGATAGGCGATCGCCGCGCCGAAGGACGAGTTCTTGAGCACGTTGAGATACTGGTTGGTCAGGGGCGGGGTCATCACCCGCAGCGCCTGCGGGATGATGACGAGGCTCAGAATCCGGCCGGGACGCAGGCCCAGCGCCGAAGCGGCCTCGCTCTGGCCCTTGGCCACGGATTCGATGCCGCCGCGCACGATCTCGGCGATGAAGCCGGCGGTATAGGTGACGAGCGCAGCGAGCAGCGCGACGAATTCAGGGATGACGACGAAGCCGCCGCGATAGTTGAAGCCGCGCAGCACCGGAATGTCCCAGCGCGTGGCGAGGCTGGCCCAGGCGATCGCGAGCGCTGGCACCACCACGATCAGCCCGATGCCGATGGCGAGAAGCGGCGCGTCCTGCCCGGTGCGCTCCTTGCGGCGGCGCGCCCAGGCGCTGGCCAGCCAGTAGCAGAGCCAGGAGACCAGGACCGCCAGCGCCGCCCAGCGGAAATTGTCGGGTGCATCCGGCAGCGGGATGGTGATGCCGCGGTTGTTGAGGAAGGCAACGCCGAACAGGCCGATGCTCTGGCGCGGCTGCGGCAGGGCGGCGATGACACCGAAATACCAGAACAGCACGAAGAACAGCAGCGGGATATTGCGGACGAACTCGACATAGGCGCCGGCGATGGTCGAGAGCAGCCAGTGCGAGGACAGCCTGGCAATGCCGAGCGCGAAGCCGAGCAGCGTCGCCAGCACGATGGCGATCACCGTCACCAGCATGGTGTTGGCGACGCCGACCCAGAACAGGGCGAGGATGTTGTCGGCCTGCGTATAGTTGGTCAGGACGAAGGGGACCTCGATGCCCGAGGTGCGCCAGAGGAAGTCGAAGCCCGAGGCGATGCCGGCCTTCACCATGTTCTCCGAGGCGTTGCGCACGAAGAATACGGCGAGGCCGACGAGCAGCAGGATCAGGGCGATCTGGTAGAACCAGTCCCGGACGCGCTTGTCGTTGATGAAGGATAGGAAGCTGTTCACGACCACCTCGATCGAGGTTCGCGGACGTCATTCCCGGGCTTGACCCGGGAATCTCGTGACGCTTGGGCTGAATTCCGAGATGGCCGGGTCAAGCCCGGCCATGACGAGCCTTCACTGTTCTCACTGGAAGGGCGGGGTGAAGAGCAGGCCGCCCTTGGTCCAGAGCTGGTTCTGGCCGCGCTCCATCTTCAGGTTCGAGCCCATGCCGACGGTGCGCTCGTAGCTCTCGCCGTAGTTACCGACCTGCTTGATGACGTTGTACATCCAGTCGTTCGAGAGCCCCATCATCGCGCCGAAGCCGCCCTCGGCGCCGAGCAGGCGGCGGACTTCCGAATTCTTGGAGTTCGCCTTCATCTCGTCGACGTTCTTGGAGGTGACGCCGAGCGCCTCCGCCGCGATGGTGCCGTTCAGCACCCAGCGCACGATGAGCTGCCAGCGCTCGTCGCCCCAGCGCGTCACCGGCCCCTGCGGATCGTTCGAGATCGGCTGGGTCAGGATGATGTGCTCCTCGGGGTTCTTGAGCTTGGCGCGCTGGCCGGCGAGCGCGCCGACGCCGGCGGTATAGGCGTCGCAGCGGCCCGCGTCATAGGCGGCGATGGCGTCGTCGTTCTTCTGGAAATTGGTGATGGTGGTCTTGAGGTTGCGCTCGCGGAACCAGTCGGCGGCGTTCTTCTCCTCGGTCGAACCGGCAGCGACGCAGACCGAGGCGCCGTCGAGATCCGCCGCCGTCTTGGCATTGGCCGACTTGCGGACGATGAAGGTCTGGCCCTCGTAGAAATTGATGCCCTGGAAGTTGAGGCCGAGCGTCGCGTTGCGCGAGAAGGTGATGGTCGAGTTGCGCGCGAGCACATCGACCTGGCCCGATTGCAGGATCGGCCAGCGCTGCTGCACCGAGGTCGGCGTGTATTTCACCTTGTTGGCATCGCCGAGCACCGCAGCAGCCAGCGCCTTGCAGTAATCGACATCGAGCCCGCTCCACTCGCCCTTGTCATTGGCGAAGGAGAAGCCGGGCAGGCCGAGATGCACGCCGCATTCGAGATTGCCGCGCGCCTTGACGGCGTCCAGCGTCGGGCTCGGCGCGAGCTGCTGCGCCTGCGCCATCGAAGTTCCCGCGGCCAGCAAAAACGCCGCTCCCAAGATTCTGATCGTCATATCCGTCTCCCCGAGGCCGTCAGCAGCCTTCTGTGTTGCAAAGCGACTATGCAACAGGAGCAAGGAAAGCGGTAGCGGCGGAAATGCCAATCCGCGTCAGTTGCCGAAGATCGTGTTGAGCTGGCTGCCGACCATGATGAAGGTCGTGCGCTTCGACATCTCCTTCAGGCGCACCGCGCCGATATAGGTCATCGCCGAGCGCACGCCGCCCATCAGTTCCTGCATCGTGCCCTCGACCGGGCCGCGATAGGGCACCTCGACGGTCTTGCCCTCGGAGGCCCGGTACTTGGCAACGCCACCGGAATACTTGTTCATCGCCGTGTCCGAGGACATGCCGTAGAAGGTCATCGCGACCGGCACCGTCTCGCCGTCGCGCTCCTCGTAGCGGATCTCGCCCTCGCATTCGTCATGGCCGGCGAGCATGCCGCCCATCATCACGAAATCGGAGCCGCCGCCATAGGCCTTGGCGACGTCGCCCGGCACGGTCAGGCCGCCATCGCCGCAGACGAAGCCCTTCAGGCCATGGGCCGCGTCCGCGCATTCGATGATGGCGGAGAGCTGGGGATAGCCGACGCCGGTCATCTTGCGGGTGGTGCAGACCGAGCCCGGCCCGATGCCGACCTTGACGATATCGGCCCCGGCGAGGATCAGCGCCTCGGTCATGTCGCCGGTGACGACATTGCCGGCCATGATCGCCGCATCCGGGAAGTCTGCGCGCGTCGCCTTGACCGTGTCGACGAATTTCTCGGTGTAGCCGTTGGCGACATCCAGGCAGATCTTGGTGATCGGCGAGCGGGCGTGGACGGCCTTGAGCTTGTCATGGTCGGAATCGGTCGTGCCCAGCGAATAGAAGGCATTGGCCGAGCCCGGCTCGCGGAAGAAGGCGATCAGCTCCTCGGCGCTGTAATGCTTGTGCAGGGCGACCATGGCGCCGTGCTTCAGGAGCGCACGGGCCATCGCCATGGTGCCGACGACGTCCATGTTGGCGGCGATCAGCGGAAAACCCTTCCACTCCTTGCCGGTATGGGCGAAGCGGAACGAGCGCTCGACATCGACCTCGGCGCGGCTGCCCAGCGTCGAGCGCTTCGGGCGGATCAGCACGTCGCGGAAATCGAGCTTCGGATCGTTTTCGATGCGCATGATCGGGCCTCTGGATCTCGCTGTCGCGGGGCCGAGGCCCGGCGGCCGCACGCGGAGAGGCGTGCGCCGATTCATAGCCCCTGGGGCGGGACCGGCGCAATCCCGGCGCTCAGGCCGCGGCTGGCGGCGGTGCCGTCGTGCGGGCGTTCTTGCGGATCGTATAGAGCGTCGCGCCGATGACGATAGCGGCGCCGAGCCAGGTGGTGAGCGCCGGAATCTCGGCGAAGAAGACGAAGCCGGTGAAGCTCGCCAGCAGCAGGCGGCTGAAATCGAGCGGCGCCAGCGCCGCCGCCTCGCCGACCTGATAGGCGCGGGTGATCAGCCATTGCCCGGCGGTACCGAAGACGCTGAGCGTGATCAGCCAGAACCATTGATTGGGCGTCGGCATCTGCCACCACGCCCAGGTCGGTACCGCCAGCAGCACGATCAGCACGATGCCCTGATAGAGCAGGATCGTATCGGTGCGCTCGCTCGCGGCGAGCTTGCGGACGCTGACCGTGATGGCGGCGCCGCAGATCGCACCGGCGACAGCGAGCATCGCATAGATGTCCAGCCCCTCCGAGCTCGGCCGCAGCATGATCAGCACGCCGACGAACCCGATCGCCGTCGCCGTCCAGCGTCTGATATCGACGACCTCCTTGAGAACGAGGACCGCCGCGATGGTGACGAACAAGACCTGGCTGAAGCCGATCGCCGTCGCCTGGGCAAGCGGGATTTTGACGACCGCCGTGAAGCCGCACAGCATGGATAAAAGCGTGACCACGCTGCGGAAGACCTGCAGGCCGAGCCGGTCGGTATGGAGCGCCCGCCGCAGGCTGCCGGCGGCGAAGAGCAGCAGGATCGCCGTCATGATCACCTGCCGGATCAGCAGGATCTGCGCGAGCGGGATGGCCTGTCCGACATGCTTGATGCCGGCGACCATCACCGCATAGACAAGCAAGGCGGCGAGCATGAAGACCGAACCGCGCAGATTCGGGCTCGCGCCGCGCCACCAGTAGCGCAGGCGCTGCCTGCGGGTTTCCAGCCAGCCGAGCCGGCCTGCCTTCGCGCCACCCGATGGCTCGGCCTCGACGATCGGAACGGAGGCGGAAGATCCGGGCGCCGGAGGCGCGGACGCGGCCGGCTCGTGCCAGGGAGCATCGCCCTCGAACCCCGGCCGACCCTGCCGGCCGGACTGCCGTTCCTCGCTCATCACCCTCAACCAGTGGTCGGCGGCCGATGGCCGGCGCGGCATTTCATCCCTTGCCGCAAATCATTGAGGAAACGCGGCAATTCGGCCAATGACAATGCGACATGGCCGCGTTGTTCCGGCCGCGCGACGCGCAGGGGCGACATACCCGGCGCGGACTGTGCAAGGCGGCGAACAGCCTCTAGGAGGAACCTGAAAGGGACCTGCCGCTTGACGCTTCGAGACCGCCCCTCTTCCCGCCTCCGGGCGGCCTTGGAAACCGACCGGCCGATCCGGCACGGCGGCATCGGCCGATGAAGGCCGTGTTCGACGATTTCCTGGACGGCCTCAAGGCGTTCGCCCCCAACCGCTTCCCCTATCGCCGTTTCGCGCTGGCGCTCGCGCTCGGCGGGCTCGGCGGCTGGCTTTTCGTGCAGGCCAAACTGCCCCTGCCCTGGATGCTGGGCTCGATGGTGTTCTGCACCGTCACCGCGCTGGTCAACCTGCCGGTCGCCGCTCCAGCGGTGATCCGCCCGCCGATGACGGCGGTGATCGGGGTGATGCTCGGCGCCTCGTTCAAGCCGGAGGTGGTCTCGCAGATGCCGAACTGGCTGCCGACGCTAGCCGGGCTCGTGCTGTTCATGGTCGCCTGCGGGCTCTGTTGCGTCAGCTATTTCCGCCGCGTCGCCGGGTTCGACCCGGTCACGGCCTTCTTCTCGGGCATGCCGGGCGGCCTGATCGAGATGGTCACGGTCGGCGAGGAAAAAGGCGGCGATGCCCGCATCATCGCGCTGATCCATTCGGCCCGCATCCTGCTCGTGGTGATGACGCTGCCCTTCATCGTGCAATGGATCGGCGGCGTCACGCTGAGCGGCGGGCGCGTCGCTGGCCCTTCCATCACGCAGACGCCGCTCGGCTCGGAACTCTGGCTGATCGGCTGCGGCATCGCCGGCGTCATCGTCGGCCACTGGCTGCGGATGCCCGCGAAATACCTGCTCGGCCCGATGCTGGTCAGCGCGATCGTGCATGTCACCGGCCTGAGCGCCGCGATGCCGCCCTCGGAGATCGTCAATGCGGCGCAGCTCGTGCTGGGCGTGACGATCGGTTGCCGCTTCGTCGGCACGGCGCCGCGCATCATCCTGCGGGTGCTGCTGCTTTCGGTCGGCTCGACCATGATCCTGCTGGCGCTGACGCTGGGCTTCGCCTGGCTCGTCGCGCTGCTATCCGTGCACGGCCATGTCCCGCTGATCCTGGCCTATTCGCCGGGCGGCCTCGCCGAGATGAGCCTGATCGCGCTGGCGCTCCATACGGAGGTCGCCTTCGTTGCGGCCCATCACATCATCCGCGTCTTCCTGGTGATGGTCTCGGCCGGGCCGATCTTCGGCCTGATCGGCCGCCGGGACCGCAAAGCCGCAGCGGAATAGCCGCCCTTTAGCATCGGATAGATCATCGTTACCGCGTGCTATCGGACGCGCGATGATCTACGCCACGGCGACGGCAAGCCCACGCGCGAGCCCCTCCGCCAGCGCCACGCGCTGCCCCTCCATGAAGGCGGCGCCATCGATGCGCTGCCGATCGCCGGCACGGATCGCGGCGACGCGCTCCGTCACCGCCCGGGCGAAATCCGCCGCCGTATCGGCAGGGGTGAAGTTGGCCGGCAGCGTCGTGAAGCCGCGACAGGACAGAGCGGTCGCGACCGCCGGCAGGCCGAGCTGCATCGCCTCGATCGTCTTGAGCTGCACGCCGGTACCGGCCCGGCTCGACAGGGCAATCAGCCGGCAGGAGTGCAGGAAATGCTCCGCCGAGGGCACGCGCCCGACGAGCGTCACGTTCAGCGGCGTCCGCAATTCGGGCGGCACCCGGCCGGCAATCGCGACGCGGATTCCATCGGGCAGCAGTGGGCAGACCTCCTGGAGGAACCATTCCAGGCCGATCAGGTTCGAGCCCCAGGTCCAGGTGCCGATCAGGCCGACATCGAAGGCCGGCGCCTCGCCGAGATCGCCGGGTGGAGCTGCGGCTGGGCCATGGGAGGAGACCAGCGGCAGGGCGCAGGATTTCTCCCGATAGGCGGGGCCGAGCGCCTGCCGGTCCTCTTCCGCGAGCGTCCAGATGAAGCGCGCCTCGTCCCAGAGCCGTCGCTCCAGCCGCTCCAGCAAGCCCGCCTCGCGCCGGTAGAGCCGGCGCAACAGCAGGCTTTCGGCATGATCGGCGTTCTGACCGGCCGAAACATGCTCGATATTGTGCTCGACGAGGATGCAGGGCGCGAGCCGCAGCAATTCCGGAAAAGCACCCGGCAACATGACGGAATTCAGGATCAGCGCGTCGAAAGGCCCGTGAGCCCGGACGGCTTCGACGAGGCGGCCCGCTCCGGCGAGCCTGAGCTTCGCGCAGGCAACCGGCAAGCCGAGCCGCACGGCGGCCGCCAGCCAGCGCAGCTTCTGCGCCGTCGGCACCACCGCGTTCTCGATATCGGCCTCGGCGACCACGACCGCCTGCTCCGGCTCGGCCGGAACCTCGCCGGGGCGCAGGAAGCCGATCGCCGTGACCTCGTGCCCGGCCGCGCGCAACGCCGAGAGGATCGCCGCATTGGCGATCTCGAAGCCGGTATCCGGCCGGGCGACGGGAATGAGCGAGGTCAGGAAAGCAAGACGCAAGGCGGAAAGCTCGTCGACAGGTGGTAACTCCACTCGTCCCATTGGCCGGGCAGGTCAAGCTGCGCCGTCGGCTATGATCAATAGGACTTGGCGGGATCGGCCGCTCTTTCGGCGAAGGCGGACACCGAACCTTAAGCTGCCGCAGCCTAGCTTGCGGGCCGATGACCATGGCCAGCCAGACAGCCCAGAGCACGCCGGGAGGCGGGCCGGACCACCCCGCCGGGCCGGTCTTCGGCACGCCCGAAAGCTTCGCGGTTGTGGCCGGTTCGGCGCCAGAAGCGCTGGCGGGAATCACGAGCGTCGTCTGCGTGCCGACCTTCAAGCGTCCGGACATGCTGGAAGCGACATTGCGCTCGCTCGCCAGCCAAAAGGGCGGACATGATTTCGCGGTGATCGTGGTCGAGAACGATGGCATCGAGCGCGCCGGAGCGGCCCGCGCCAGTGCCCTGCTCGCGGCGGGGCTGTTCAAGGGCTTCGTGATCGTCGAGCCGCGCCAGGGCAACTGCAAGGCCTATAACGCCGCCTGGCGCTGCGCCCTGACGCGCTTCCCCGCCCTGGAACAGATCCTCGGCATCGATGACGACGAGGAGGCGGAGCCGGGCTGGCTCGATGCCTTCGTCACGGCGGCCCGGACCGCACCGGCAGAGCTGTTCGGCGGCTCGGTCACGCCGGTCTTCACTGACGTCTCGCGCGCCTGGTTGTTAGCGCATCCGGTGTTCCGATCGCATTACAGCGCCTCCGGGCCGGTGCCGATGCTCTATTCGAGCGCGAACTACCTGATCCGGCGCGGCGTACTCGAGAGGCTCGGCTTCCCCTTCCTCGACGAGAGCTTCGATTTCACCGGCGGCGGCGACACCGATTTCTTCACCCGGGCCAAGGCGGCCGGCTTCCGCTTCTGGTGGGTACAGGAGGCGGCGCAGCACGAGACCATGCCGGCGCGGCGCAGCGAATTCGGCTGGATCCATGCGCGTGGCCTGCGCAATGGCGCGATCTCGGCGGCCATCGAGCGGCGGCAGAATCCTGGAACCGCCGGCAGGCTGCGGGTGTTGGCGAAATCCCTGGCTCTGCTCGCCGCGGCCGTCCCGCGCGGACTGGCGCTCGGAATCCGCACCGGTTCCGGGCTGATCGGGCTCTACCATGCGCAGGTCGCGATCGGCCGGTTGATGTCGGAATTCGGCGTCGCCAACGAGCAATACCGCAAGCCCGAGAAGAACTGACCCGGCTTTCGCCGCAGCAGACGCTTCAGGCCGCGTTGATCACGAAGCCGCGCAGCTTGTTCGCGTGGGGCCCGAGCGCCTTCTGCCAGCCTTCTGCCACTGCCTTGGCGGAACCAGCGTCGCGCGCGACCAGAACGATATCGTCGACCGCCTCGGCAAAGCGCCCGATCAGCCCCGCGATCGGCAGGCTGCCGCCATCGACGATCATCGGTCCGAAGCGATGCGCCGCCGCGAACGGCCCTGTCCGCAGCGAGCCCTGCCCTGCCGGCGGCGGGTTTCCGGCCAACGGCAGGAAGGTCAGGCCGGTGCCTTCGTCCTTGAGGATGGCGCGCGCCAGGGCCGCACGCCCGGCCAGCACGTCGCCAAGCCCAAGCAGCGCATCGGCGGCGAAAATCGGGGTCAGGCCATGAGCGCCGTCGCCGGCATCGACGAGCAGCGCCGGCAGACCGGACCGGGCCGCATCCAGCGCGAGATTAAGGGCGAGCGTCGTCGCCCCAGCCTGCGGCTCGACGCCGAGAACAAGGACGCGGCGGCGCTGCTCGCCCCCCGCTGCTCCGGCCAGCGCGAGGCGAATGGCCGAGACGGCCTCGGCGAAACTACCTTGCGGCTTGTCGATGACATCGACCAGATGCGCCTGTCCCTGGAAGACCGAGCGCGCCTCCGCCACACCACGCCGCCAGCGGCGGTTGCGCACGGATGGGATGGTGCCCAGCGTCGGCAGGGCGGCGGACTGGGAGACAGGTTCGGGAGCTGCCTCGAGCACCCTCGCGGGAACGGAGCGGCGTACCGGCTCGGGAGCCGGTTCGGCCGTCGGCGCGGGTTGGCGCGCGGCGTGCTCCGCCTGCCCGCCCTGAATCGCCATGAGACGCCGCCAGCCCGCCGGCCCCAACCCCGTGGAAGCGGCCGGCGACGGTGGCTCCGGCCGCATTGCCGCGGGCTGGGGCGAGGCAGCGGCTGGTGAGGCAGGCCTGGGTGCTGGCCGTGCGCTCTCGGCCGCTTCGGTGGCCACGGCGCGCGGGGCGCGACGCCAGAACGGCTTGGCTTGCGGCGGAGGGGAAGGAGGAGCCGCGGGCGCGGGAGGCGCGGATATCGGCCGCTCCTCCGCAACCGCCTCCGCCGCGACGGGGCGCGGCGCACGGCGCCAGAATGGCTTGCGGGGGCGGGTTTCTCTGCTGGCCGGAGGTCGCGGCACGGCGAACAGGGCGAGGCCCAGCGCCAGCATGGCGCCTGCGCCGCCGCCGCCGAAGGCGCCGAGCATGGCGAGCGTCCGCCGGCTCATGCCGCTCTTTTCGAGCGGCGGCATGGCCGGGCTGATGATGCGGGCATTGGTGGTATCGATGCCGCCGAGCTCGCCGGTCTCGCGGGCACGCTTGAGGAAGGCGTCATAGATGGCGCGCGAGGATTCGACCTCGCGTTCGAGCTCGCGCAGCTGCACCGAGGCGCGGCCGGCGGCGTATTGCCCGGCCGTGAGCTGGTCGACACGGCGGGCGAGCTGGCGCTCGGCCTCGACCGCGCGGTCATATTCCGCCTTGGCGGCGCGGGCGATGCGGGAGAGTTCGTCGGCGATCTGGCGGCGGGCATCGCGCACCTGCGACTGCGACGCGGCCAGTGCCGGGTGACGTGCGCCGAGCGAGGAGACGAGATCCGCCTCGCGCGCCAGCGCCGCGCCGAGCTGGGCGCGCAGCGCGGTCATCGTGTTGGAGGCGACGGCTTCGGGAATCGCGCCGGCCTCGATGTTGGTGGCACGCGTCGCCGTGATCTGGTCGTACTTGGCCTTGGCCTCGGTCGCGCGGGTCCGGGCCGCGACGAGCTGCGTGTTGTTGAGCGACAACTGCTCCTCGCTCAGCGAGCGAGTGCCGACACCGACGATGTTGTTGGCTTCCTTGTATTTTTCCGCCTTTTCCTCGGCGATGCGCAGACGGTTGCGCAGTTCCTCCAGCCGCCCGGTCAGGGCCGTGGTCGCGCGCTGCGCCGCCTCGGATCGGACCGCGGCCTGATCGTCCAGATAGGCCTCGGCCAGCGCATTGGCGATCTTCGCCGCCTTGTCCGGGTCCTGCGCCGTCGCGGAAATGTCGATGACGAAGGTGCGCTCGCCGCGCCGGACGCCGACCGTTCGGTCGAGCGCCGCCAGCGCGTAGAGCGTCGCTTTCGGCGACGGGCCGGTGTCAGTACCCAGCAGGCGGGAGAGGAAGCCGGCCGAGGCTCCGCCGAAATCGGGATCACGATCGAGGTTCAGCCGCTCGACAACCCGCGACTTGATGCTGTCGGAGGCGATCACCCGCGCCTGGCTTTCGAGATAGCCGGTGATCGAGGTCGGGTCGCTGCCAACGGTATTGGGCGAGACGTCGTTCTGGAGCACGCGCAGATCGCGCGGATCGATGAAGAGCTGCGCGGTCGAGACGTATTTCGGCGTCATCAGCAGCCCGGCGAGGATCGCCAGGACAAGACCGAGCACGGCCATCAGCAGGATCAGCCCGCGCCGGCCCCACAGCGTCGCGATGACCCAGACGGGATCGGCGAGACGGGCAAGCTGGGCAGGCATGGCAGAAGCCGGCCGCTCGCGGCGGTCTTGCCCGTGGCGATCCTGCCTGTCCTGTGCTTCGCTCGCTGCCGGCTCGGTTGTGAACATGACGCTACGCTTCACTGTCCCGCATCACACTGTGCCACGCCGGTAGCGTTCGAGCACGGCCATCATCGGCTTCTGCCGATAATCGGCATCAAGCGGCAGGGGCCGGGCGCGGGCGCTGTCCTTGCGCGGGAAAGTCTCGTGAACCCATGAATAGCGATCGGTCAGCCCCCAGGTGACGATCGCCTTCGGCCGCTTGGCCGAGACGACAGCGTCGAGGAAGGTCGAGACCAGGGCGGCGGCGGTCTTGTCGCGCTTCGCGGCATCGGCCGGCAGCTTCCAGTCGATGACGTCGAGCTCGGTGATCTCGACATCGAGGCCGAGCTCGTCGAGATCGCGCATGAAGCGCTGCAGGCCGTCCACGTCGATGCCCTTGTCGGCATAGAGATGCGCCTGCATGCCGACGCCATGCACCGGAATGCCCTTGTCCTTCAGGCGACGGCAGATATCGAGCGCGACCTTGCGGCGCGCGGCGGCGCCGGGAACCGGCTCCTCGAAATGAAAATCGTTGAGGACGAGCCGGGCTTTCGGGTCGACCCGCGCCGCGGTGCGGAAGGCGATGTCGACATGCTCCGGCCCGAGCAGGCGCTGCCAGATCGTGTCGCGCCAGGGACCGCCCTCGGTGGGATCGTATTTGATGACCTCGTTGACCACATCCCAGGTGGCGATCCGCCCCTTGTAGCGATCGACCACGATCTCGATGTGGTTGACGAGCTCGCGCTCGGCCTCGGCCCGCGTCGTCATCTCCCTGGCCCAGTTGGGCAGCGCCTCGCCCCAGAGCAGCGTGTGGCCGCGCAGCGCCTTCCTGTTCGCCTCGGCGAAGGCGACGAGTTCGTCGGCACCGGAGAAATCGAAGCGCGGCCGGTCGTGCCGCAGCGCCTCCCATTTCAGGTCGTTCATCGGCACGATGACATCGCAATAGCGCTTCAGCGCCTCGCGATAGCGCCCGTCCTTGCGGAAAGTGTCGATCTCCGCCGCAGAACCGAACGGGATCGGCCGGGCGCCCGCAAGCGCGGAATCCGTTCCTCCCAGGCTGCCCGCCATCAGGCCGGCCGCGGCTCCGCGCAGCAGGTCGCGGCGCGTCGGCGGCGCCTCATTCCGGTCCGTTTCGGGTTGCTGCTCAGTCAATCGGGACGCTTCCGTATCGTTTAGGGTCGTGCAACGCCTCTGGGCTAAGAGGGATTCGTCACATCGCAACGCTTGAGGCACGCGCCGGGCCAGCCGCCGCGGAAACGGGTCATGCTGCCGGATCGCGCCACCATCTTCGCCTACCTCACCATCCTGAGCGGCTCCGCCGGCCGGCTCGTGATCTCCCTTGTCTACTTCCTCATCGTTGCGAATACGTTGACCCTCGGCGAATTCGGTCTGTTCGCCACGGCGTCCTCGACCGGGCTCATCCTGTCGCGGCTCTTGGCCTTCGGTTTCATCTCCCCGCTCTACCGGGTCGCCACCGTCAAGCCGCGCCTGCTCGGTGCCTATCTGTCCGGCTTCGCGGGCCTGTCCGCATTCTCGCTGCCGCTGATCACGCTGGTTGCCGGCGCCGCCTATCTGCTGCTCTTCGCGGAGCGCCTCGCACTCCTGCCCTTCGCGGCGATCATCGTCGCGGAAGTCTTGGGCTGGCGCCTCGTCGAGGTCGTCGCCATCGTCAATAACGGGCTTAGGCGCTTCCGGCAGGCGGCGCTGCTCGTGATCATCGGGTCGGGCTTGCGCACGATCGCGGCGCTGCTCTTCGCCGGTTTCGGCCATGCCAGCCTCGAGATCTGGGCCTTCGCCTATTGCGGGGCGACGATGGCGAGCGCGGCTGTTGCGCTTCTCGCCTTCCTGCCGAAGGCACGCTGGCGCTTCGTGCGCAGCCTCTATCCGCGCCGCATGGCGGACGCCGTCTTCGCCGGCGCGGCCGATATCGTGTTCTACGTCCAGTCCGAACTCGACAAGCTCCTGGTGCTCGGTCTCGCCGGCGAGCGCACCGCCGGGCTCTATGCCATCGCGCTCCGGGTGATCGACCTCACCGCCATGCCGGTGCGCAGCTTCAACCAGATGCTGGTGCAGAAGATCATGCAGGAGCGCGGCGTCGGCGGCTTCAGGCGGCTTGCGGCTTACGAAGCGGGAATCGCGCTGGTCTCAGTCGCCGGGCTCGTTGCCGTCATCATCGCACTCAAGCCCTTCCCGCATTTGCTCGGCCGCAACGTCTCGGAAGCCGCCTATCTGTTCGCGCCGATGCTGCTGGTCCCCGCCTTCCGCAATCTCGTCGAGTACCACGCCGAACTGCTCTACGCCCGCGAGCGCACCGGCTCGCGCATCGCGCTGCTGTGCCTGCTCACCGCGATCAAGGCCGGGTTGATCTCGGTGGTGATGACGCGGTTCCCGGAGGCCGGAAGCTGGGCCGCCTCGATGAACCTCGTCTTCGGCGTGGTCTATCTCGCCTCGGCCGGCTTCACCTACACGCTGCTGGCGCAGGGTCGCAGGCCGCTACGCTGAGGCCTGCCGCTCGAACAGAGTGCGGATACGGTCGAGCGGCTCGCCGATGAAGGACTGGATGCCGATGGCGACCTGCCAGGGTTCCAGAACGTCCTCGAAGGAGGCGAGCCGATCCATCCCGGCGACATCCTCGCTGAACCAGTAGACCTTGCAGAGTTCGCGCGCATCCGGCCAGTGGCCGGCGGCCTCGAGCCCGAGCACGCGTTCGACGAAATAGCCGTAGATCACATATTCCGAGAACTGCCGCTCGCGAGCGATGGCGGAGACCCAGTCGCGCCCGCTGACGCTCTCGACATGGTCGAGCAGGGCCAGCACATGGTCGCGGCGCCAGCTCACCAGATTGTTGATGTAGTCCGGGCTCGGGAAGGTCGGCGCATCGAGCCCGAGCAGGGCGCTGGCATGGTTACACCAGGGGATGTGGCGCGCCATGTCGGCGGTGATCGCATCCGGCTTGCGATAGAGCCGGATCGCGCCGTCATCGGTGAGGCTCGTCAGGTCGAAGGGCCGCACGAACAGCATGTCGGAATCGGCGAAGAGGATGACGTCCTCGGCGCAGGTTTTTGCGACCGCGAATTTCCTGAGCTGCTGGGCATGCCAGCCGCGCAGCGGCGGGATGCCGCGCGCCAGCGCCTGAAACCCGGTCCAGAGCCGGCGCGTGCCGAAGCTCAGCGGATCGGGCCGCGATTGCAGCCAGCCCGGCAATAATTGCGATTCCGGCAGGATGCGGCGGCGCGGCCCTTCGAGATCCCGAAACAGCGGGACGTCGCGGTCCTCGATCAGAAGATAATGGACCGCATGACCGGTGACGAAGCGATCGATGCTGGCGCAGAGCAGCCGGCAACGTTCGATATCGCCCCTGTAGCTCGGCGTCGCCAGGGCAAAAGTTTCATTCAATTGGTTGGACTCACCCGCTCCGTCGGCCCCCCACGGCATATTGCCGGGCCATGCGCAGGAGGAAAGCGGGATTTCCGAGAACGTAGCGGCGCCAGAGCCGCCGCGGCTCGAGCCAGAGCCGGTAGATCCATTCGAGCCTGATCCGGCGCATCAGCTCGGGCGCACGTGGCACCTCGTCGGCGAAGAAGTCGAACAGCGCCCCGACGGCGGCCGCGACCGAGCCATGCTGCGGCCCGAGCTTGTCGGCGATGAAGCGCTCCTGCAGCGGATTGCCCATGGCCACCAGCAGCAGGTCCGGACGCTCGACCTTCAGCTTGCCGAGAAGCACGATTTCCTCGTCGGCGGTGAAATAGCCGTGCGAGACGACGCTGAAACGATGTGCCGGATAGCGCTGCGCCAGATTGGCGACCGCGCGGTCGGCGACGCCCGGTCGGCCGCCGAGCAGGGCGACCCGCATCGGCCGCTCGGAGCGGGCGAAGAGCGTGGGGAAGAAATCCGTGCCGTTGAGATTGGCCGGGAAGGCCTTGCCGTAGAGCATCCAGCTGCCGAGATCGACGCCGATGCCGTCTGCCAGCACGAGGAAGGTCGAGAGGCTGCGCTGCAGAGCGGCATTGTCGGCCGCGACATTCACCAGATTGGCGTTGCAGAAGGCGAGCTTCATGTGGCCGCCCGTCAGCACCGCGTCGGTGACCTCGGCGATCGCCGCCTCACGCTCCATCACGGCGATGCCGATCCCGCCGATATCGCGCTTGGCATAGCCCGGTCGCTTTCGGCTTCCGGCTTCGCGAGCGATCGTGATGGAGGCGGTTGCGGACACGGTGCTCTCGATCAGGGGCGCAGCGGCCCATTGCGAACATCACGATGTCTTGGCCGTTCCGGGCCTCGGGTCAAGGCAAAGCCGGCTGAAAGGTGAACGGCTTCTTCCCGCGTTCCGCGAAGGCGCGTTAATGGCAATCCTCTTGCAGCAACAAGGCCTTGTACCGAACCGGAACGATCGCGAAGATAGCGGCCTTAGCCGCTCCCGGACACCGTCCCACCGCGATACAGACCCCGCGCGAACCGCCCCGATCCGGCACGCGGCGAAGACCCTCGGCTCTGATCTTTTTGCGATCATCCTTAACGAAATGCATGGCGGCCCTGCGCATTTCACCGAAGCGGCGATGCCCACTGGCCGGTGCCAATCCGGCCGGCTAGGGTGATTCGCATAAGACGTTCGGGAGGGCTGGGCATGAACCAAATCGATTTAAAGAAGCGCGTCGCCATCGTGACCGGCGGGGCGCAGGGCATCGGCCGCGCCGTCGCCGAACGCTTTGCCCAGAGCGGCGCGACCGTCGCGATCTGGGATGTGGATGCCGCGCTCGCAGCCAAGGCCGCCAGCGAGATCGGCCATGGCGCGATCGGCGTCGGCGTGGACGTGACCGATGCGGCCGCCGTCCAGAAGGCGAGCGATGCGCTGGAGGCCCAGCATGGCAGCATCGACATCCTCGTCACCAGCGCCGGCATCGCCGGGCCCAACCACAAGACCTGGGAATATCCGCTGGAGGACTGGGCCAAGGTCATGAAGCTCAATGTCGACGGCACGCTGCATTGCTGCCGCTCGGTGATCCCCGGCATGGTCAAGCGCAATTACGGGCGCATCGTCCTGGTCGCCTCGATCGCCGGCAAGGAAGGCAATCCCAATGCCTCGGCCTATTCCGCCTCGAAGGCGGCGGTGATCGCGCTGACGAAGTCGCTCGGCAAGGAGCTCGCCGACAAGGACATCGCCGTGAACTGCATCACGCCGGCGGCGGCGCGCACCCGCATCTTCGACCAGATGAGCGAGGAGCATATCGGCTACATGCTGGCGAAGATTCCGCGCGGACGCTTCCTGCTGCCGGACGAGGTGGCCTCCATGGTCGCCTTCCTGGCCTCGGCCGAGAACAGCTTCACCACGGCCGGCGTGTTCGACCTCTCGGGCGGCCGCGCGACGTACTGACGGGGCGAGCGCGGCGGATCATGCCGCCGCGGAGAAGCTGCCTGGCGAAATTGCGGGTCGCGGTTTTCGAAACCCTGATCTAGCTTGGCGGCATGACGCAGACGCTCCCCTCCGCCGCCGTCCTCGGCGCCCGCGCCTTCGCGGCGCTGGCCGGTCTCAACCGCTTCAGCGACGAGCCCGGCAAGTTGACGCGGCTCTATCTCTCGCCTGCGCACAAGCAGGCGGCGGAGTGGGTCAAGGGCGCGATGGAGGTGGCGGGTCTCAGCGCCTTCATCGATGCCGCGGGCTCGGTGCAGGGACGGCGCGAAGGCACCGTGCCGGGCGCGCCTGCCGTGCTGATCGGCTCGCATATCGACACGGTCAAGGATGGCGGACGCTTCGACGGCAATCTCGGCGTCGTCGCGGGCATCCTGGCAGCGCAGGCTTTGCGCGACGCCGGGATCAGCCTGCCCTTCCCGCTCGAGGTGGTCGGCTTCGGCGACGAGGAAAACGTCAGGTTTCCGACGCATCTCTCGACCTCGGAAGCGCTGGCGGGTGCCTATAATCCGGCCTGGCTGGAAGCGCGGGATAGCGAAGGGGTCAAGCTCGGCGATGCGCTCGTCGCCTTCGGCGGCAATCCGGCAGGGATCGCAGCGCTCGCGCGCAAGCCCGGCTCGATCCAGGCCTATCTCGAAGTCCATATCGAGCAGGGGCCGGTGCTGGAGGGGGAGAACGAGCCGGTCGGCATCGTCACCGCCATCAATGCCCAGAGCCGGGCACAGGTGCGCGTCACCGGCGTGGCGGGCCATGCCGGCACCGTGCCGATGACGCTGCGCAAGGATGCGCTGACCGCCGCCGCCGAGATGGCGCTGGCACTCGAGCAGATCGCAGGCGCGCATGAACTCGCCGTCGGCACCGTCGGCGTGTTCAGGCCTGACCCCGGCGCGACCAATGTCGTTCCCGGCGCAGCCGAGTTCACCATCGATTTTCGCGCCCCGAAGGATGCGACCCTTGCGGCGATGGATGCGGAGATCCGCAAACGCTTCGGCGAGATCGCACAGCGGCGCGGTGTCGGGCTGGAGATCATCCCCTATGCTCGCGCAGCGGCCGTGCCGATGGAGCCCAGGCTGCAGGATGCGCTCGCCGCCGGCATCGCCCGGTGCGGCAGCAACCTCGCCGGCCGGCGGCTGCCGTCCGGCGCCGGGCATGATGCGATGGCAGTCGCGGCGGTCGCGCCCGTCGCCATGCTCTTCGTGCGGAACGAAAAGGGCATCAGCCATTCGCCCCTGGAGAACATGACCGAGGCCGATGCCGGCATCGCCATCCGTGTCCTCATCGAAACGATTCTGGAGCTGGCCGAACAGGCGAAGTAGAACAATTCCAGCCGCGACACCGCGCACCATTCCGAAGGCCGCCCGAAAGGCCTAGGAAAAGCGCGCCGCAGGAGGCTGGCCATGGATTTCGAGAATTTCTTCCGCCGTGAACTCGACGGATTGCGCGGCGAGGGCCGCTACCGCGTCTTCGCCGACCTGGAACGCCAGGCAGGCCGCTTCCCGATCGCGACCTATCATGGCGAGAGCGGCCCGCGCGAGGTCACCGTCTGGTGCTCGAACGACTATCTCGGCATGGGCCAGCATCCGAAGGTGCTCGCCGCGATGCATCAGGCGCTCGACGGCAGTGGCGCCGGCGCCGGCGGCACCCGCAATATCGGCGGCACCAATCACTACCATGTCTTGCTGGAGCGCGAGCTTGCCGATCTGCATGGCAAGGAAGCCGCGCTGATCTTCAATTCCGGCTATGTCTCGAACTGGGCCTCGCTCTCGACGCTTGCCGCGCGCATTCCCGGCTGCATCGTGCTGACCGACGGGCTGAACCATGCCTCGATGATCGAGGGTATCCGTCATTCGCGCGCCGAGAAGCACATCTTCGCCCATAACGACCCGGCCGACCTGCGCCGCAAGCTCGCGGCGCTCGATCCCGCCCGGCCGAAGCTGATCGCCTTCGAGTCGGTCTATTCGATGGATGGCGACATCGCCCCGGTGCGGGAATTCTGCGACATCGCCGACGAATTCGGCGCGATGACCTATATCGACGAGGTCCATGCCGTCGGCCTCTACGGCGCGCGCGGCGGCGGCATTTCGGAGCGCGAGGGCCTGACCGACCGGCTTACCCTGATCCAGGGCACGCTGGCGAAATCCTATGGCGTGATCGGCGGCTACATCACCGGCTCGGCCGCGCTCTGCGATTTCATCCGCAGCTTCGCCTCCGGCTTCATCTTCTCCAGCTCGCTGCCGCCGGCCGTGGCGGCCGGTGCCATCGCCGCGATCCGGCATCTCAAGGAAAGCTCCGCGGAGCGCGAGCGCCAGCAGGACCGCGTCGCGGCGCTGCGCCGCAAGCTCGACCGGGCCGGTATCCCGCATCTCGCCAATCCCAGCCATATCGTGCCGGTGATGGTCGGCGAGGCGAAGGCCTGCAAGGCGATCAGCGACGAATTGCTCGATCGTTTCGACATCTATGTCCAGCCGATCAACTACCCGACCGTGCCGCGCGGCACGGAGCGCCTGCGGATCACGCCTTCGCCGTTCCATTCCGATGCCGATATCGACACTTTGGTGGCGGCGCTCAGTGCAATCTGGGCGCGCGACGGGCTGAAGCGGGCGGCCTGAGGCTTTTCAGCCCCGCTTCGCCACGATCATCAGGACCGCCGAAAGCAGCGCGAAGACCGTCGCCAGTCCACCGAGGATCAGGGTTCCCATCCACAGGGACAGGAAGCCCTCGATCTCGGCCTTTTCCGGGGTCGCAGCGTCATAGAGGACGGTCACCCGGTCGCCCCTGCTATAGGCCGGCGGGCTCGTGCCCCATGAGGTCACGAAGGTGACGGACCGTCCCTGCGCCGTTTGAAAGCTCACGACCGGCCGATAGGTGGAATCCCCGCCGCCGTGCCGGAGTTCGACCACGGTCCCGGCGGCGCGGTCGGCACGCGCCAGCAGCTTCTGGTTGTGGCTGTAGATGAAATAGCAGACCGTCGTGAGAATAACGGCGACAATGCCGAAAACGCAGCCGATCCGCCAGAACAGGAGCCGGCCATCCTGGGCCGGGCCCCCGAATCGCTGCTTCCTGCGGCTTTCGCCCATCCGCCCTCAGAGATTGAAGACGCGGTGGGGGACGAACTCGCCGTTCTGGACCGAGCCCGTCGACACCAGCGTGCCCGCGCAGGTGGCGTAGGCGGCCTCCAGCTCGATCGGAGCGCCGGCGCCCCGCAGCAGGGCGCTCTGGCCGCGCTTGAGGCGGGCGGCGGCATCACGGTGGAGCACGATCTCCGGGATCAGCGTCAGAGCCGCCTTGACCGGCTGCAGGGCCGAGAGCGCGCTCTCAGGGCTCTCGCGCAGGGTCTCGACGCTGGCGGCCTCAGCGACCGTGAACGGCCCGACGCGGGTGCGGCGCAGATGCGCGACATGGCCGAGGCAGCCGAGCGCGAGGCCGAGATCGCGGGCGATGGCGCGGACATAGGTGCCCTTGCCGCATTCGGCCTCGAAGGTCGTGGTGGCCCCGTCATGGCTGACGATGGTGAGTGCGTCGATCTCGACGGGCCGCGCCTGCAATTCGACCTCCTCGCCATCGCGAGCGAGATCGTAGGCGCGCTCGCCGGCGATCTTGATCGCCGAGAACTTGGGCGGCGTCTGCAGGATCGTGCCGGTGAAGCGGGGCAGCAGGGCCGTGATCGCGGCTTCGTCGGGGCGCTTGTCCGAGGTCGCGATGACGCTGCCCTCGGTATCGTCGGTATTGGTCTGAGAGCCCCAGGCAACGGTGAACTGATAGGCCTTGCGGCCGTCCATGACGAAGGGAACGGTCTTGGTCGCCTCGCCCAATGCGATCGGCAGCAGGCCCGAGGCCAGCGGATCGAGCGTGCCGGCATGGCCGGCCTTCTTGGCGCCGAAGGCACGCTTCACGACGCTGACCGCATGGGTCGAGGTCATGCCGATCGGCTTGTCGAGGATGACCCAGCCATGGACGTCACGCTTCTTCGGGCGCGGCGCCGGGGTGGCTTCCTGGTCCGGGACGGTTTCGGATGGATTCTCAGCGGTCATCGTCACGGCGGTCTTCTTCGGGAGCCTGGTCTTCGTGATCCTGGTCGATCCTGAGGCGCTCGACCTGCGTATCGCGGCGCACCTCGTCGGTATCGAGCAGCGCGTCGATGCGCTCGGCCTCGGCGAAGCTCTCATCGGCACGGAAGCGGATATCCGGCGCGTATTTCAGGTTCACGCGATGCGCGATCTCACCGCGCATATAGCGCTTGTTGGCTTCGAGCGCCTTGAGCACCGGCTTAATATCCTGCCCGCCGAGCGGCATGATGTAGGCCGTCGCGAGCTTGAGATCCGGCGAGAGGCGCACCTCCGGCACGGTGATGACGTGCTTTGCCAGCACATCGTCATGGATGTCGCCGCGCGCCAGCATCTCGGCGAGCGCGTGGCGGATCAGCTCGCCGACGCGCAACTGCCGCTGGGAAGGACCGGTGGGTTTCGCAGGTTTTGCCATGGTTCTCGTTTCTCCGGGATCGGACCGGATCAAACGTCACGGCGGGACAAAGCCCGCCGTCTCAGGAAGATAAGGCGCTGGACGCGCTCTTCTCGTCACGAGATGGCCGGGCTTGCAACCCGGCCATGACGCGCTGTTTCAGGAAGCGCGGCCTTCAGAGGCTGCGCTTGATCTCTTCGACGCGATAGCACTCGATCACGTCGCCGGCACGCATGTCCTGATAGTTCTCGAAGGACATGCCGCATTCCTGGCCGGCCACGACTTCCTTGGCATCGTCCTTGAAGCGCTTGAGCTGGCCGAGCTTGCCCTCGTGAACCACGACGTTGTCGCGGATCAGGCGGACATTGGCGCCGCGCTCGATCGTGCCGTCGGTGACGCGGCAGCCGGCGATCTTGCCAACCTTCGAGACGTTGAAGATCTCGAGGATCGTCGCGTTGCCGAGCATGGTCTCGCGCAGCGTCGGCGCCAGCAGGCCCGACATCGCGTCCTTCACGTCATCCATGAGGTTATAGATGATGTTGTAGTAGCGGATCTCGACGCCGGCCCGGTCGGCCGCCTCGCGCGCTTCCTTGTGGGCGCGCACGTTGAAGCCGACGACCACCGCGCCCGAAGCCTGGGCGAGCGTGACATCCGACTCGGTGATGGCACCGACGCCCGACGAGAGCACGCGGGCGCGAACCTCTTCGTTGCCGACCTTTTCAAGAGCGCCAACGATGGCCTCGACGGAACCCTGCACGTCGCCCTTGACGACGAGCGGGAATTCCTTGCGGCCGGCGCCTTCCTTGAGCTCGCGCATCATCTCGGCGAGCGAGCGGCCGGCGCCCGAGGCCGCGCCGCGGGCGGCGAGGCGGTCGCGACGCTGACGCTCGCGGTAATCGGTGATCTCGCGGGCACGGGCCTCGGACTCGACGACCGCGACGCGGTCACCGGCCTCGGGCGTGCCGTTGAAGCCGAGAACCTCGACCGGCATGGAGGGCGGAGCCTCCTTCACCTGCGCGCCGGTATCGGCGATCAGGGCGCGGACGCGGCCCCATTCGGCGCCGGCCACGATGATGTCGCCGGTGCGCAGCGTGCCGCGCTGGACGAGCACGGTGGCGACCGGGCCGCGGCCACGATCGAGCTTGGCCTCGATGACCGTACCTTCGGCCGCGCGATCGGGATTGGCCTTGAGATCGAGCAGCTCGGCCTGAAGCGAGATCGCTTCCAGCAGCTTGTCGAGGTTGTGGCCGGTCTTGGCGGAGACCTCGACTTCCAGTGTCTCGCCGCCGAGCGTCTCGACCTGGATCTCGTATTGCAGCAACTCGGCGCGCACGCGATCCGGGTTGGAATCGGCCTTGTCGACCTTGTTGATCGCGACGATCAGCGGCACACCGGCCGCCTTGGCATGATGGATCGCCTCGGCCGTCTGCGGCATGACGCCGTCATCGGCGGCCACGACCAGCACGACGACGTCCGTCACCTTGGCGCCACGGGCGCGCATCGCCGTGAAGGCGGCGTGGCCGGGGGTGTCGATGAAGGTCACCTGGGTGCCGAGCGGGGTCGTCACCTGATAGGCGCCGATATGCTGGGTGATGCCGCCGGCTTCGCCGGTGACGACCTTGGTCTTGCGGATCGCGTCGAGCAGCGAGGTCTTGCCGTGGTCGACATGGCCCATGATCGTCACGACCGCCGGGCGGGAGGCCAGGGTCTCGTCGGTATCCGGTGTGTCGAACAGGCCTTCCTCGACGTCGGATTCGGCGACGCGCTTGACGGTGTGGCCCATTTCCTCGGCGATGAGCTGAGCGGTGTCGGCATCGATCACGTCGGTGATCTTGTGCATCGCGCCCTGCTTCATCAGCAGGCGGATGACGTCGACGCCGCGTTCCGTCATGCGGTTCGCGAGTTCCTGGATGGTGATCGTCTCGGGGATGATCACCTCGCGCATCACGCGCTCTTTCTGGACATCGGAAGCCCGATGGCCGGTCATGCGCTGCACGCGCCGGCGGAACGAGGCGACCGAACGTGTCCGCTCGTCCTCGCTCCCGGTTGCGGTCGAGAGCGTCAGACGGCCGCGCGGCTTGTCATTCGTGGTCTTCGGCGTCTTGGGCGCGGCGGGAGCCGGGCCACGGCCGGCGCCGGCGCTCAGGCCGGGGCGGCGGAACGCAGCCTTGACGTCGACATCATCCGAGCGGTTGCGGGTCGTGTTGGCCGAAGGCGCCTGGCGCACCGGCCGGGCGATCGCGGGCTCGGACGGAGCGGTCGTATCGATGCGGGGCGTGCGCGGCGCATCGGAACGCGGCGGGCGGCTGTCGAGCCGCGGCGGGCGCGCACCGGTATCGCGCATCGGCGGACGCGAGGTGAACTCGCGCGGACCGGAGGGAGCCGGACGGCCGAAATACTGGGTCGGCTGCGGCGCAGGCGCCTGGGACGCAGGCGCATCCTCACGGGCCGGCGGCGGCGGCGAAGCCGGACGGGCGGGCTGGTCGTCGCGCTGACGCGCCGCGGTTTCGACCCGGCGCTTCTGGTCGTCTTCCTGACGGCGACGCTCTTCCTCCTGGCGCTGACGCGCGGCGGCGGCTTCACGCTCCTGGCGCTCGCGTTCGGCGGCGGCGGCACGCTGGCGCGCCTCGTCCTCGGCGATGCGGCGGGCCTCGGCCTCGCTGCTGCGGGCCTCCGAGAGCGCGCGCTGGCGGGCGTCCTTCTCCTCATCGGAGAGGGTGCGCAGCAGCATGCTGCTGGCCGGGCGCTGGGGCGGCTGCGGAGCGGCCGGGCGGGGCGGGGCTGCCTGGGGAGCCGGGACCTGGGGCGCACGCGGCGCGACCGGCTCCTTGACCTCGTGCCCGGCGGCGCGGCGCTTCACCTCGACGACGACCTGCTTCGTACGCCCATGCGAGAAGCTCTGGCGAACAGTGCTCTGCTCGACAGGCCGCTTCAGCGACAGGGTCTTGGGCGGGTTGACGGTCAGCGTCTTGTCGCCCGGGGTCTTGGTATCGGTCATTCCGCGTTCGGTCCTGCCGGTTCGGTCGTGTCTTCGGTATCGTTCTGGTCGGATGCGGCGGCATCGTCCGTCCGGTAGCGGACGAGCCGACGCCAGCGGGAGAGGACGCCCTCGGCCGCTGGTCCCGGAGCAAGGGCGGCATGTATCACATGTGCCCGCCCCAACGCCAATTCCAAATCCGCCGCCGTGAAAATAGCGACGACGGGCAGTTCACGGGCCTTGAGCCCTTCGGCTTCACGGGCCACCCCGATCCGCCTGATGGCCTGGCCGATCTTGCGCTTGCCGTCATCGGCCCCATCGCTGGCCGCGATGACGCCGATACAACGGCCCGAGCCGATCAAGGCCTCGACCTTGGCGAAGCCCGCGATCACGAGCCCCGCCTTGTTGGCCATCGACAACGCCTGGAGCGCATCGCGCAGCATCAGCGCATCGATCATCTCCGCAAGGTCGGCGGGAACCGCGACCTTCGCCTTGAGCGAGCGCTCGAAGGCCTTGCGCTTGATCGCCTCGGTGACCGTCTTGCGGCTGAGGCTGGCCCAGACGCCACGTCCGGGCAGTTTCCGCCGCAAATCCGGCACCAAAGTGCCGTCCGGCCCGGCGACGAAGCGGATCAGATCGTCAGGCGCCTTCACCGCACGGGTGACCACGCAACTCCGTTCCGATTCCTTCTGCGCCGCCGCTTTCACTACGCGGGCTCCGCTCAGGCCTCGGCCGCCTCGTCGGCTTCCGCCTCAGGCTCCTCGGCCGGCGCCTCGATCCAGCCGGCGTGGATACGCGCGGCCATGATGATCGCTTCCGCCTCCTGGCGCGACAGGTCGAACCCATCGAGATAGCCGGCGTGGCGGGTGGTCTCGCCATCCTTGCGCTCGGTCCAGCCGACGAGATCGTCGGTGGCGCAGCCCGCGAGGTCCTCGACGCTCTTCACGTCGTTCTCGCCGAGCGCGACCATCATGGATGTGGTGACGCCCTCGACCTCGCGCAAGGCGTCCTCGACGCCGAGCGCGCGGCGCTTCTCGTCGAACTCGGCCTCGACCGCGGCGAGATGCTCCTGGGCGCGGCTCTGAATCTCGCCGGCGGTGTCCTCGTCGAAGCCCTCGATCGAGGCGAGCTCGGAGAGGTCGACATAGGCGACCTCCTCGACATTGCGGAAGCCTTCCGAGGCCAGGAGCTGGCCGACCGTCTCGTCGACGTTCAGCGCGTTCATGAACAGGTCGGTGCGCTGCACGAATTCCTTCTGGCGGCGCTCCGATTCCTCGGCTTCGGTCAGGATGTCGATGTCCCAGCCGGTGAGCTGCGAGGCGAGGCGGACGTTCTGGCCGCGGCGGCCGATGGCGAGCGAAAGCTGCTCGTCGGGAACCACGACCTCGATCTTGTCGGCTTCCTCGTCGAGCACGACCTTGGCGACTTCCGCCGGCTGCAGAGCGTTCACGACGAAGGTCGCGACGTCCGGCGACCACGGGATGATGTCGATCTTCTCGCCCTGCAATTCGCCGACGACGGCCTGCACGCGCGAGCCGCGCATGCCGACGCAGGCGCCGACCGGGTCGATCGAGGAATCGCGCGAGATCACGGCGATCTTGGCGCGCGAGCCAGGGTCGCGGGCGACAGCTTTGACTTCGACAATCCCGTCATAGATCTCGGGCACTTCCTGGCCGAACAGCTTGGCCATGAACTGCGGATGGGTGCGCGACAGGAAGATCTGGGGGCCACGCGGCTCGCGGCGCACGTCGTAGACATAGGCCCGGGCCCGGTCGCCGACCTTGAAGGTCTCGCGCGGGATCATCTCGTCGCGGCGGATGATGGCTTCGCCACGGCCGAGATCGACGAAGACATTGCCGTATTCGACGCGCTTGACCGCGCCGTTGACGATTTCGCCGATGCGATCCTTGTACTCGTCGTACTGGCGATCGCGCTCGGCCTCGCGCACCTTCTGGACGATGACCTGCTTGGCCGACTGGGCGGCGATGCGGCCGAAATCGAAGGGCGGCAGCGGATCGGCGATGACGTCGCCGGCCTGGGCAGCCGGATTATGGCGCTTGGCCTCGTCGACCGTGATCTCGATCGCCGGGTTCTCGACGAGGTCGACGACCTGGAGATGGCGGGCGAGGCGCAGTTCACCGGTCTTGGTGTTGATCTCGGCATGGACGTCGGTCTCGGCGCCGTAGCGCGAGCGGGCGGCCTTGGCGATGGCGTCCTGCATGGCGTCGACGACGATCTGGCGGTCGATCGACTTCTCGCGGGCGACCGCGTCGGCGATCTGCAGCAGTTCGAGCCGGTTGGCGCTGACGACCATGACGCTCACTCCTCTTCGTTATTGTCTTGAGGGACCGTCTCGCCGGCCTTCGTCGGCCGCGGTCCCAGCGATTTCCCTCGGCCCTTCTTCGGGCTGGCGATCTCTTCGGCGGCCGGCATCTCCGGCGGCAGACCGGACTTGCCGCGGCGCAGCGATTCGGTGACGAGCGCGTCGGTCAGGACGAGGCGGGCCTCGGCGATCGCCCGCATCGGAATCGCGACGTCACGCTCTTCCTCGCTCCTGGCGTCGTCGCGCGTCAGCAGTGCGTCCTGGCCCGCGACGCCGCGCAGAATACCACGGAAGCGCTTGCGCCCGGCAACCAGCTCGCTCGTATCGATCTTGGCGAGATGGCCGGCCCAGCGCTCGAAATCGCTGGCGCGCACCAGCGGCCGGTCGATGCCCGGCGACGAGACCTCGAGATGATAGGCCGCCTGAATGGGGTCGTCGACATCGAGCGCCGGCGACACCGCCTGGCTGATCGCCTCGCAGCCCTCGACATTCATCGTGCCGTCCGGCCGTTCGGCCATGATCTGCACGGTGCAGCCATTCTGGGCGCTGACGCGCACACGCACCAGCCGGTAGCCGAGATCGACGATCGCCGGTTCGATGATCACGGCGACACGCGCCGCGACGCCACCCTCGACGACGAGGCGGGGTTCCTGATCGGGTGCCGTTGTCGGCTCGTGGGTGGGTTCACTCATGGCCCGGACCGTTCCGTCTGCCTCCGGCGGGTCGCGGCCAATAAAAAAGAGCGGGCCGGTGGGCCCGCTCTTGATCATCGGCGTTAACCGATACCAGAGCTGTTGCCCGCTATTTAGTCCGCATCGCCCCGATATGCAAGCTCGGTTACGGCGGCGCTAACCCGATGGTCATCCTTCGCATGCCAGACTGCATGACGGGATAGCGGTTGAGGATCAGGTATGAGTGCGGTCGGCTCGCTGCTGCGAGATCTCGAATCCACGATGCTGCGCGGCTCGAACGAAGAGCGCGCCGACATCCTGTCGCGGCTGACGGATCTGTTCCTGGCCACGGCCGTCCATATGGACGAGGAGCAGGTCGGCGTCTTCGACGTCGTGATCGGGCGGCTGTCGCGCGCCATCGAATTGCGCGCCCGCGTCGAGCTGTCGGAGCGGCTCGCGCCGGTGCCGAATGCGCCGAGCGGCATCGTACGCCAGCTCGCCCTCGACGAGATCGCCGTGGCGCGGGCCGTGCTGGTGCAGTCGCCGCGCCTGAACGACCAGGATCTCGTGGCGATCTCCGCCGCCAAGGGGCGCGACCATATGCTCGCGATCACCGAACGGCCCGAACTCGGCGAGCCCGTTACCGATTTCCTGATCCTGCGCGGCGGGCGCGTCGTCACCCATGCGGTCGCGGCCAACCAGACCGCGCGTTTCTCCCGCCACGGCATGGGCGTGCTGGTGATGCGGGCGGCGCAGGACGATGCGCTCCAGCACACGCTGGGCTTGAGGCGCGACATTCCGGCGGAACTCGTCGACCAGCTCATGACTGCCGCCAAGAACTCCGCCCGGCGCCGGCTCAGCGAGAGCCTCGAACCCGTGCTGGCGGGCGAGGTCGACGGCGCGGTCGAACGCGGAGCGGACGCGATCGCCGCCGGAGGCCAGATGCCCGGCGAGCTCGGTGCCATCAGCGCCGCCCTCGTCGAAATCCGCGAACTGAACGAAGCCGGCCTGCTCGACGAGGCCAAGGTCCGTGACTACGCCCGCGACGGCGCGGCCGAACATGCGATCTGCGGCGTCGCCGTGCTGGCGCAGCTCGGCCTGCCGGCGAGCGAGCAGATCATTCTCGGCAGCGACCGCGAAGCGGTGCTGCTGGTGGCGCGCGCGCTCGGCTGGTCGTGGGAGACGACAGCGGCACTGATCTCGCTGCGCAAGGATTTCGGCAAGTCACAGGCCTCCGTCGACCGCGCCCGCGAAAGCTTCCGCAACCTCGCCCAGGGGACCGCCCAGCGCGTGCTCGGCTTCCTCAGGATGCGCGACGCAAAGCCGTGAGATAGCTGGAGATGCGCCCCTCGCGGACCGCCTTCGCCTCGTAGCGGGTGCGAATCCAGCCGGGATAGGGCGTGCGCCAGTCGCCCGGCCGCTCGTCGGTCCAGTCGAAATCGGGCGAGGCCATCAGGCGCGACAGCGTCCAGCCGATATAATCGTCGATATCGCTGGCGAAGCGGAAGCGCCCGCCGGGGCGAAGCGCACGGGCGAACAGGCCGAGCGTATGCTCCGAGACGAAACGGCGCTTGCGCTGGCGGCGCTTCGGCCAGGGATCGGGATAGAGCAGGTCGATCGCATCGAGGCTGCCGGCCGGGAAGCGCGGCAGCAGAAGGGCGGCATCGTCGTCCCAGACGCGGATATTGGTCAGCCCCTCGCGCTCGGCGACGGCCAGGAACTTGGCCATGCCGTTGATGAAGGGCTCGACGCCGATGAAGCCGATCTGCGGGCTCTCGCGCATCCGCATCAGCAGATGCTCGCCGCCACCGAAGCCGATCTCCAGCCGGACCGCCTCGACAGCTTGCGGGAACAGCGCCTTGAGATCGGCGATCTCCCCTTCCGGCAAACGCAAGCGCGGCAGCGTGTGCTCGATCAGATGGCTCTGGCCGTCGCGCAGGGCCTTGCCCTTGCGGCGACCATAGAAGGCGCGGTCGTCATGATCGGGGTCGTGGGTCATGATCGTATTCGTATCGCTTTGTCCGATAGAGCGTCGTCATTCCGGGCGCAGCGCAGTGGAGATCCGGAACGACGGCGGTGTTTCAGCGACCTGACACATCAAGTCAAAGAAAAAAGGCCGGGTGAACCCCGGCCTTTCCATTCATGACCCGACGGTCAGTCTCAGGCGACGGCCTTCTTCAGCGCGTCGACGAGATCGGTCTTCTCCCAGGAGAAGGAGCCGTCGCGGCCCGCCTTGCGGCCGAAATGGCCATAGGCCGAGGTCTTGGCATAGATCGGCTTGTTGAGGCCGAGATGGTTGCGGATGCCGTTCGGCGAGAGATCGATCAGCTTGCCGAGGACCTCCTCGAGCTTGGCCTCGTCGACCTTGCCGGTGCCGTGCAGGTCGACATAGATCGAGAGCGGCTTGGCGACGCCGATGGCGTAGGAGAGCTGGATCGTGGCGCGATCGGCGAGCTTGGCCGCGACGACGTTCTTGGCGAGATAGCGCGCCGCATAGGCCGCCGAACGGTCGACCTTGGTCGGGTCCTTGCCCGAGAAGGCGCCGCCACCGTGGGGAGCAGCACCACCATAGGTGTCGACGATGATCTTGCGGCCGGTCAGGCCGGCGTCGCCGTCGGGGCCGCCGATCACGAACTTCCCGGTCGGATTGATGTGCCAGACCGTGTCCTTGGAGATCCAGCCATCCGGCAGCGCCTGGCGGATATAGGGCTCGACGATCTTGCGGACGTCGGCGGATGTCAGCGACTCGTCGAGATGCTGGGTCGAGAGCACGATCTGGGTGACGCCGACCGGCTTGCCGTTCTCGTACTTGACCGTGACCTGGCTCTTGGCGTCGGGGCCGAGCTTGGCGGCCGCGCCCTCGCCCTTCTTGCGGGCGAGCGTCAGCGTCTCGAGGATCTTGTGGGCGTAATAGATCGGGGCGGGCAGCAGCTCGGGCGTCTCGCGGCTGGCATAGCCGAACATGATGCCCTGGTCGCCGGCACCGACATCCTTGTTGCCGGCCTCATCGACGCCCACGGCGATATCCGCGGATTGCGGATGCAGCAGCACGTCGATCTTGCACTTCTTCCAGTGGAAGCCGTCCTGCTCGTAGCCGATCGCCTTGATCGCCTTGCGCGCGGCCGACTTGACCTTGCTCTTCATCGCCTTCTCGTCGAGCGAGGTACGAACCTCGCCGGCGATGACGACGCGGTTGGTGGTCGCCAGCGTCTCGCAGGCGACGCGGACCTTGCTCGCATCCATGCCGGCCTTGGCCGCTTCCTTGAAGAACAGGTCGACGATCTCATCGGAGATGCGGTCGCAGACCTTGTCGGGATGCCCCTCCGAGACGGACTCGCTGGTGAACAGGTAATTCTGGCGTGACACGGTCGGCGCTTCCCTGAATCGGCACATGGAAAAGGCCGGCGCAGCGGCGCCAGCCCGACGAGGACCCGTCATTGCAGCGGACGCGTTCGTCGTCAAGCGGAAAAGTCCGCTTATCGGGAGGATCGTTCGTCACATCGAACGAAACGATGACGATATCACGCCTTTCCGGCGTCTTCCTCCGCGAGCGCCTCGACGAGATCGATGATGCGCCGGCGAACCCGGCCGCTCTTGATCTGCGTGAAGGCCTTGGTGAGCTGCACGCCCTCGCTGGTCGCCAGAAACTCGGAAATATAGGTGGTTGCGGCGGAATCGGCGAAGCCGGGCTCCGGCAGGTCGCCGGTCGGAGCGCCATCGAAGAAGAAGGCCACCGGCACATCCAGCATCTTGGCGATCTGCTGGAGGCGGCTCGCGCTGATGCGATTGGAGCCCTTCTCGTATTTCTGCACCTGCTGGAAGGTCAGCCCGAGTGCATCGCCCAGCTTCTCCTGGCTGACGCCCGCGAGCATCCGACGCATGCGGACGCGGCTGCCGACATGCTTGTCGATCGGATTGGGGACCTTCTTGATCATGATTCACCCTGCTTAGGCATCAGTGTCATGACCAGGAGCCGCCATCCTGGTCGGCGCGGTAGCCGTCCTTTATTATAGGCGCCGCAGCTAATCCACCCTTCGCCGCGAAAAAGTTCCAATCGGGATTAATTCCGGGCCCGAAACCGGGAAAAAGCGAGAAAAAGCAGCAGCAATCCCGCGAAGGCGATATCCCCCGCCCTGGCGTAAAGCGTGACGGGGCCGCTGCGCGGCAGGCTCGAGTCCAGCACGCCCTCGACGCCCAGCGGCAGGCTCGCCACGGTGCGGCCGTAGGGATCGACCACCGCGGAAATCCCGGTATTGGCGACGCGCACCAGCGGCAGGCCTTCCTCGATGCTGCGCAGACGCGCCTGCGCGAAATGCTGGTAAGGGCCGCTGGTCTGGCCGAACCAGCCGTCATTGGTCAGGTTCAGGAAGAAGCCGGCGCGCGGACCGCGCGCGGCGACGTCGCCCGGAAACACCGCCTCGTAGCAGATCAGCGGCGCCGCCGTCGGCAACCCCTTGATCGCGAGTGGCATCCGCGCGCTGCCCGAAGCGAAGCCGCCGGGAATCGAGACGAACTCGGAGAGACCGACCCGGCGTATCAGCGTCTCCAGGAACGGCGGCAGGTATTCGCCGAAGGGGACGAGATGGACCTTGTCGTAGCTGGCGATGATGACGCCCTCGTCATTGACCACCTGGATCGCGTTGTAGATCGGCGGCCGGCTCTCGCCGGGCAGCGTCTCGCCGGCGCGCGCCGCACCGGTGATCAGCGTCACGTCCGGCGGCAGGACCGCGCCGATGCGCGACAGGGCGCCGGGCGTGCGGCCGAGCAGGAAGGGAAAGGCCGATTCCGGCCAGATCAGGTGCGTGACGCTCTGGAGGCCCGGCGTGGTCGGGCTGGTGGCCCGATCGCTCAGCTCCAGATAGCGTTCGAGGATCGCCGCGCCGTTATTGCCGTTGAACTTGGCATCCTGCGGCAGGTTGGGCTGCATCAGCCTGAGCTTCACGCCGGCGACGAGCGGCGACGGGCCCGACGGCAGGCGCCAGTATCCGAAGGCGAAGAGGCCGGCCAAGGCCACCGCCGCCAGCAGCAACGGCAGGTTGCGCCCCGCCGGCGTCCGGGCCGTTCCGAGCACGGCCGGGGCCGCGCCGATCGCCACCGCGAACAGGGTCAGGCCGTAGAGCCCCACCAGCGAGGCGGCCTGCGCGAGATGGATCTCGCCTGCCAGCATCATGCCGTAGAGGTTCCAGGGAAAGCCGGTCAGGACATGGCCGCGCAGCCATTCGCTGATGCCGAGCATGGCCGCGAGCACGAGGATGCGCCCGGCGCCCCTGGGCCAGGCCAGCCGCGCCAGGCCGAAGGCGCAAGCCGGGAAGAGCGCGAGGAAAGCGGGCAGGGCAACGACGCCGAGCGGCATCGCCCAGGCAAACTTGTCGGCCTCGACGAGAAAGGCGGCGCCGAGCCACCACAGGCCGGCGAGGAAAAAACCGAAGCCCCACCACCAGCCAACCGCGAAGGCGGCCCGGAAGCGGCGCCAGGCGCTGGTGCCGACGGCGCCGTCGATCAGCCAGACCGCGATGGTCATCGGCACGACGACGAGTGGCCAGAGGTCGAGCGGCGGCAAGGCGAGCGCGCCGCTCGACCCGGCGATGAGCGCGACCAGGCGCTTCCGCCAGCCCCAGCCCAGGATGACGGCCTCCGCTGCCCCCGCCAGCCCCATCAGCCCGGCTCCATCGCCGGTTCCTCCGTGGCGGGCTCGCCGTGACAGTGGATGGTCAGACGCTTCACGCGGCGCTGGTCCGAATCGAGGATCTCGAAGCTGAGGCCATCCGGCCCCTTCACCATCTCTCCAAGGGTCGGCACGCGGCCTGCCAACGTGACGATCAACCCGCCGAGCGTATCGATGTCATCCGCCACTTCGTTGCCGGACAGGTCCACGCCGGTCGCTTCCTTGAGCTCGGCGAGGGTCGCGCGCGCATCCGCCGTGAAGCGGTTCTCGCCGGCGGGCACGATCGGAGTCTCCTCGAGATCATGCTCATCCTCGATATCGCCGACGACGATCTCGATCAGGTCCTCGATCGAGACGAGGCCGTCGGTGCCACCATATTCGTCGATGACCAGCGCGATATGGGTGCGGGTCGACTGCATGCGGACGAGAAGGTCTACAGCCGGCATCGAGGGCGGAACATAGAGGACGGGGCGCAGCAGCTTCGTCTCGGACAGGCGCGTCGAGAGGTCGACAGCCGAGAGCGTATGGGGAATGGCGAGCTTGCCGTTCTCTTCCGGCGGCCGGTTCTCCCCGGGCCGCGCCTTCTCGGCGATGTATTCGAGGAAGTCGCGGATATGGACCATGCCGCGGGGATCATCGAGCGTGTCGTCGAAGACCGGCAGGCGCGAATGGCCGGCGGTGCGGAAATGCGCGAGCAGCTCGTCCAGCGTCGCATCCGCCGGGACGGCGACGATATCGGCGCGCGGGATCATCACGTCGTCGACGCGGCGCTCGCGCAGGCTCAGCACATTGGTGAGCATCGCGCGTTCCTGGGCGGAGAGATCGGCGAGCTCGCCATTCTCCTCGGCCAGGGCCTCGACGATTTCCTCGCGGGCGGTGCCGCCGCCGCGCAGGCCGAGCCGGTCGAGGAATTGTCCGAGCCAATGGCCGAGGCCACGGCCGGCGGTTTCGTTCTGGGATTGTCGACTGTCGTCGCTCATGATCGTGGGGCTTACGGGGAAGAAGGGCTAAGTGCCGTGACAAGTTCGGCACCGGCATAGGGATCGGACACGCCGAGACGGGCAAGCGCCGCGATTTCGAGCGCTTCCATGCGGCGCGCCTCGGCCTCGGTCTCATGATCCTCGCCGAGAAGATGGAGCAGGCCGTGGATGGCGAGGTGGCGCAGATGGTCGCTCACGCTCTTGGATTCGGCCTCGGCCTCGCGCAGCACGGTCTCATAGGCGATGACGATGTCGCCGAGCAGCGGGCTCTGCGCGATGCGCTCCGGCGGAGCGGCCGGGAAGGAGAGCACGTTCGTCGCCTTGTCGAAGCCGCGCCAGTCGCGGTTGACGGTGCGGATGCGCCTGTCGTCGGTGAGCAGCAGGCTGAGCTCGGCGCCGGGCATGGGCTTGCGCGGCGCGACCGCGATGCCGGCGTCGAGCGCCTCGTTCAGCAATGCACGCAGGCTCGCCAGCTTGCCCAGCTCATGCCAGCGGCGCGACTGCGCCCTGAGGTCGAGATGGATTTCCGGAGACGTCTTCTCGGGTGGCGGCGCCAGGCGCCGCCCGCGAGGTCGATCGTTCATCGCGGCCGCTCCCGCGCCAACATCCGCTTCAGCCCTTCGCTGTCGCCTTCCCGGTTGAGATCCGGGGGCACATCGGGATTGCGCAAGCGCTCCTCCCGTTCCTCGCGCTCATGGCGCGCTGCGCTCTCATAGGCCATGACGATGCGTCGCACCAGATCATGCCGGACGACGTCGCCCTCCTCGAAGCGGGCATAGCCGACGCCCTCGACATCCTTGAGCAGCTTCACCGCTTCGTTCAGGCCGGAACGCTGGCCCGGCGGCAGGTCGATCTGCGAGGGATCGCCGGTGATGATCATGCGCGAGCCCTCGCCCAGGCGGGTGAGGAACATCTTCATCTGCATCGAGGTGGTGTTCTGCGCCTCATCGAGCAGCACGACCGCATTGGTCAGGGTGCGGCCGCGCATGAAGGCGAGCGGCGCGATCTCGATCATGCCGGTCTGCAGGCCGCGCTCGACATGGCGCGCCTCCATGAAGTCGTTGAGGGCGTCGTAGATCGGGCGCAGATAGGGATCGACCTTCTCGCGCATGTCGCCGGGCAGGAAGCCGAGCCGCTCGCCGGCCTCCACCGCCGGGCGCGACAGGATCATGCGCTCGACCACGCCCTGCTCGATCAGAGAGACGGCATGGCCAACGGCGAGCCAGGTCTTGCCGGTGCCGGCCGGGCCTTCGGCGAGGACGAGCTCATGGCGCTTGAGCTGGCGCAGATAGGCGTCCTGCGCGGCATTGCGCGCCCTGACAGGTCCGCGCTTGCGCGTCACGACCGCGTCGAAGGAGGTCTTGCCGGCATCGGCCGTCGGGAAGAGCGAGCGCTGGACGTTGCTTTCCTCGATCGCGCCGTCGACCTCGCCGAGGGTGACGGGCGCGCCGGCCTTGGCGCGGGCATAGAGCGTCTTCAGCACGCGCCCGGCCTGCTCGGCCGTCTCGCGGGGGCCCTTGACGGTGACGTGGTTGCCGTTCGGACTGACCACGACACCGAGGCGGCGCTCGAGATGGGCGAGGTTCTGGTCGTATTGACCGAAGACCAGGCTGGCCAGGCCGTTGTCGTCGAAGGAGAGCACGACCTCCGTCGCCGCCAGCCCGTCACGGCCCGCGCTTTCGCGCACACCGCCCTCGGGGCGGGCTGGCGCGAGATCGCGCCGCGGGTTCCGGTCGGGTCTTTGCGTCGTCGAATCAGCCTGTGCCAAATGCGTCGCCTCGCTTCAGGCCGGGGTGGCGGAGGATGGTCCGGCCCCGGTACCTATTCCAGACGGGCAGGAGCGCCCGGCCGGGTCGTCTCGCAGCATAACCGGACGCAACAATTTCAGCCTGATGACAGGCCACCGCCCATCCCTGGCAAATGGTGACGAGGCGGGGCGCGCTCAAGCGGCCAGACCCTTCCCACTGGCGTCGCCAGGCTCCACCAGCCGGCCGAACAGGGAATTGGTACTCGTCCTCTCGATCATCACGCGCACGATATCGCCGATCTGATTCGTTTCGCTCTCGATCTGCACAGCCTGCAGATAGGGCGACTTGCCGGCAAGCTGTCCGGGATACCGCCCCGCTCTTTCCAGGAGTACATCCACAGTCCGTCCGACCATGGCGGCGTTGAAGGCCTGCCGGTGATGCTCGATGCGCGCCTGCAGGCGGTAGAGCCGCTCGTTCATCAGTTCGCGCGGAACCTGCGCCGTAAGCTCGGCCGCCGGCGTGCCGGGGCGCGGCGAATAGTTGAAGGAATAGCTGGACGCGAAGCCGATCTCGTCGACGAGGCGGATCGTCTCCTCGAAATCGGCATCGGTCTCGCCGGGGAAGCCGACGATGAAATCCGAGGACAGGGCGATGTCGGGCCGGGCCTCGCGGATGCGCTCGATCAGGCGGCGATACTCGTCGCCGGTATGCTTGCGGTTCATTGCGGCGAGGATGCGGTCCGAGCCCGCCTGCACCGGCAGATGCAGGAAGGGCATCACCTGCGGCAGGTCGCGATGCGCGGCGATGAGATCGCTGTCCATATCTCTGGGGTGGCTGGTTGTATAACGGATGCGGGCGATGCCCGGCACCGCGGCGACACGATGCATCAGGCGCGCCAGGCTCCAGACGGCGCCGTCCGGCCCCTCGCCGTGATAGGCGTTGACGTTCTGGCCGATCAGGGTGACGTCGCGCACGCCGGCCTCGGCGAGGCGCTCGACCTCGGCCATGATCTGCGCGACGGGACGCGAGAACTCGGCGCCGCGCGTATAGGGCACGACGCAGAAGGCGCAGAACTTGTCGCAACCTTCCTGGACGGTGACGAAGGCCGAGACGCCGCGCGCCAGAATCGCCTGCCGCTTCGGCGCCGGGAGGAAGCCGAACTTGTCCTCGATCGGCAGATCAGTGTCGACGACGCGGCGCTTGCCGGCCTCGGCCAGAAGCTCCGGCAGGCGGTGATAGGCCTGCGGCCCGACCACGAGATCGACGGCGGGCTGGCGGCGCTGGATCTCGCCGCCCTCGGCCTGGGCAACGCAGCCGGCGACGACGATTTTCGTCTCCTGGCCCTCGGCGCCTTGCGCCTTCTTGATGTCGCGCAGCTTGCCGAGCTCGGTATAGACCTTCTGCACCGCCCGGTCGCGGATATGGCAGGTGTTGAGCAGGATCAGGTCCGCGCCCTCCGGCGTCGCCGTCTCCTCATAGCCCTGATGGCTCAGGATATCGGCCATGCGCTGCCCGTCATAGACGTTCATCTGGCAGCCGAAGGACTTGATATGGACTTTCTTCATCGCCGCGGATCGGGTCTCCAAAGCGCATCCTTTACTGCGGATCGGGCGCCTTGGGAACGGCCGCAGGATGCAAACGGATGGGAAGCAAGCAGCGGACCAGCAGCTTCAGGCTTCCGGGCGGCCGGTGACGGCCCGGCGACGGGCCTTGCGGACCGAGGCTTCGGCCAGTCGCGTCGCCTCCTTGCGGGAGGTCGCACGGCCCATCACGATCGGCTCGCCCCAGACCAGTTCGACATCGATCGCGCCGCATTCCAGCACATGCTTCAGATGCGGCCAGAGCTCGGTATCGCCGTACCAGGCGAGCGCGGCGCGGCCGACGCGACCGCCCGGTAGATTCTGCCAGCCGGTATAGGTGAGGGTCAACGGATAGACCGTCACATCCGCCGTGGCATCGCCCATAGCCTGATGCGCGGCGCCGAGCAGGGAGGAGCGGAAGGGCAGGATGCGCGTGCCGTCGCCGGTCGTACCCTCGGCAAAGAGCACGACCTCCTCGCCGCCGGCGATGCGAGCTCCCATCGTGGCGGCCATGCCGGCGGTCGCGCTACGGCGCTGCCGGTCGATGTAGAGGGTGCGCTGGAGATTGGCGAGGAAGCCGACCACCGGCCATTCGCCGACCTCGCTCTTGGCGACGAAGGCGAGTTCCCGTTCGGCACCGATCACGCCGATATCGAGCCAGGAGACGTGGTTGGACACGATCAGCGCCCCGGTTCCGGCCGGCGGCGGCGCACCGCGTACCTGCCGCCGCACGCCAAGGCACCAACAGGTCAGGCGATGGAAGCGCAGCGGCAAAGCGCCTCGCCGCGACGGCGCAACACGCATGACGACGAGCTGGGCGAGGACGAGCCCGAGCGTGCCGGTACACAGCATCGCCAATCGGGCGAGCGCACCGATGCGGAGGCCGTTCATGCGCAGGCGGGTCCGGTCATCGGCGGAACGGGCAATCCCATCGGGAGGTCGAGATGCCGTCAATGGCGCGATTGCGCCGGCTTGTCACGCAAGATCGAGCCGCATCGCGATCGCGGTGGCGCGGGAGCCGTCCGGCTTGGGGTAGTAGCCCTTGCGTCGCCCGACCTCGCGAAAGCCGAAATGGCGATAGAGCCGTTCGGCCGGAAGATTGCCATCCTCGACCTCGAGGAAGACATGGGCCACGCCCTCTTCGGCCAGCCGGGCGAGATGCGACGCCAGGAGCGCGCGGCCGAAACCGTCGCGGCGGCGTGCAGGAGCAACCACGATGCTGAGAATCTCCGCCTCGTCGGCGGCCTTGCGCGAGATGACGAAACCCTCGGGATGGCTGCTGCCGCCGCTGAAGACGCCGTCAGTCGACACCGCCGAATCGGCAATCAGCGCCGCACATTCGGCCGGCTCCCAGCCACGGGCGAAACCGCCCTGATGGTGCAAGGTCGCGACATCACGGGCGCGGCCGGCATCGAGCCGCATCGTGCGCAGCGGAGCCGAATCAGGGTGAAGCAATCTGCGTAGCCAATCCATGCCGCCTGTTCGCACAGACTGACGCAGCGGCAACCACCATTTGGGGGATGCGCTCACCGGCGCGGCAGGCGGGCTTTGTCCTGCGGCGTCGTCTCCGGCGCCTTCAGGTAGAGGGGCCGCGGCGGCGCGCTGTCGGGATCGGCGATGAAGCCGAGCCGGGCGACCCAGGCGATGTCGGGCGCCCTGGCATCGTCGATCACCAGCGCATCGAGGCCGATCGCCCAGGCTTCGTTGGCGACGGCGAGCGCCGAGGAGCCGACGAGGCTGACCGGCCCGGCGCCGATGGCGCGGGCCGCGTCGCGATAGCTGACCTGCCGGAGCGAGACCAGGGGCTTGCCCTCCGCCGTCAGTGCCTGGAACCAGACCTGCCCGTGCCTGGCATCGAGCGCGGCGGCAATGACGCGGCCCGATTCGCGCCCGATCAGGGGCGCGGCGCAAGCCGCGACGGTGGTGACGCCGACGGCGGGAATGCCGGCCGCAAAAGCGATGGCGCGCGCCGCGCTGACACCGACGCGCAGGCCGGTATAGCTGCCGGGACCGACAGTCACGGCGACGCGCGAGAGCGAACCGAAGCCGCCCTCGACATCCTTCATGACACGCTCGACCAGCGGCATCAGCGCTTCGGCATGGCCGCGCTCCATCGCGACCTGCTCGATCGCCAGGGGCTTCACCATGTCGGCCGTATCCAGCACGCAGGCCGAGCAGGCGCCGAGCGCGGTATCGATCGCGAGAATGCGCATCAGGATGTCATTCCGCGACAGGCCACGCTCATCGTCACCAGCAATCCCGTTCCGCTCAGACGGCTTCGACTTCGCGCACATCCGGCAGGAAGTGGCGCAGCAGGTTCTGGATGCCGTGCTTCAGCGTCGCGGTCGAGGAGGGGCAGCCCGAGCAGGAGCCCTTCATCGCGAGATAGACCGTGCCGTCGCGATAGCCGCGGAAGGTGATGTCGCCGCCGTCACCGGCGACCGCCGGGCGGATGCGGGTTTCGAGCAGGTCCTTGATCGTCTCGACGGTCTCAGCATCGGCGGGGTCGAAGAACTCGCCCTCCTCGATCACATCCGCTGCCGAGCCGGCTGCGAGGACCGGGGCGCCCGACATGAAATGCTCCATGATGGCGCCGAGAATCGCGGGCTTCAGATGCTGCCATTCGCCGTCCGACTTGGTGACGGTGATGAAATCGGAGCCGAGGAAGACGCCGGAAACGCCGGTGACGCCGAACAGGCGCTGCGCCAGCGGCGAACGCTCGGCGTCAGTGAGATCGCGCAGATCGAGCGTGCCGTCGGGCATGACGGCGCGACCGGGGAGAAACTTCAGGGTCGCCGGATTCGGCGTGGCTTCGGTCTGGATGAACATGGATACCTCCGGTACCGGCGATTCAAGGTCGCCGTTCCTGGCTCCGATATAGGCTGCCGGCTGGAATCATTCCAGCAGGAAGCAGTACCACAACCCGTCATTGCGAGCAGCGAAGCGACGAAGCAATCCAGGGGCGCCGGGTGGAACGCTCAGCCAAGCCCCCTGGATTGCTTCGCTGCGCTCGCAATGACGGGGAGAGCCGCCCGTCAGGCGAGGGCGTCGATCTCCTCGTCCTCGAGATGGCCCGGCACGATGGCGACGGGGATCGGGAAGCTCGCCGAGGATTTGCCGGCGAGCGCGCTGACGAGCGGGCCCGGCCCCTTGCTGCTCGTGCCGGCCGCCAGCACGAGCAACGAGATATCCTCGTCCTCCTCGATCAGCTTGACCAGTTCGTCGGCCTTGTTGCCGATGCGCACGACTTTCTCGGGTTCGAGTCCCGCAAGGGTCCGTACGGCGGCGGCGGCCGTCTCCAGTCGCTTCTCGGCTTCGGCCTCGGCTTCGGCCTGCATGACCTCACCGACGCCGAGCCAGGTCTCGTGCTCGGGCGGGGTGGCGACGCCGAGCAGGACGATCGCCGCGCCGACACGGGCGCAGCGGCGCGCGGCGAAGCGAATCGCCTTGCCGCATTCCTCGCTGCCATCGACCACGGCGAGGAATTTCGGGCGATGGCCCGTCTCGTAGGACCGCCGTCTCTTGACCATGAACTGTCCTGCCGCCGCTTCAGGGACGAGCATGGTGGCCTGCGCCGGCCCCCCGGCGCAAGTGCACCCTACGTTACCGGCTGCGCACGAAGCCGACGATGTCCTTGACCTCGCGCATGATCGGCGCCGCGATCGCATCGGCCCGATCGGCGCCCGCGCCGAGGATGTCGTCGATATGCTTCGGCTCCGCCAGCAGGCGGCGCATCTCGCCGGCGATGGGCGCGAGCTTCTCGACCGCGAGATCGACCAGCGCCGCCTTGAAGCCGGAGAACTGGCCGCCGCCGAACTGCGTGAGAACCGCCTGCTTCGACGTGCCGGAGAGCCCGGCATAGATGCCGACGAGATTCTCGGCCTCCGGCCGGCCTTCCATCCCCTTCTCCTCGGAGGGAAGCGCCTCCGGATCGGTCTTGGCCTTGCGGATCTTCTGGGCGATCGCCTCGGCATCGTCGGTCAGGTTGATGCGCGAATAATCGGAAGCGTCCGATTTCGACATCTTCTTGGTGCCGTCGCGCAGGCTCATCACGCGCTGGGCGGGGCCCATGATCATCGGCTCGGGCAGCGGGAAGAAGCCGAGCTCGCCGGTGCCGAGACCGCGTTCGGCGATCTGCGGCCCGAAATCATTGTTGAATTTCTGGGCGATGTCGCGGGTCAACTCGAGATGCTGCTTCTGGTCCTCGCCGACCGGGACATGCGTCGCCTTGTAGAGCAGGATGTCGGCCGCCATCAGGCTCGGATAGGCATAGAGGCCGAGAGAAGCGTTCTCGCGATCCTTGCCCGCCTTCTCCTTGAACTGGGTCATGCGGTTCATCCAGCCGAGCCGGGCGATGCAATTGCAGATCCAGGCAAGCTCGGCATGGCCGGGTACCTGGCTCTGGTTGAAGATGATGCTGCGCTTGGGATCGATGCCGGCCGCGATATAGGCGGCCGTGACTTCGCGGATGGCGCGCTTCAGGTCGGCCGGGTCCTGCCACATCGTGATCGCATGCATGTCGACGACGCAAAACACGCAATCATGCGTCTTCTGCATCGCGACCCAGTTGGTCAGCGCGCCCAGATAATTGCCGAGATGCAGCGTCGAGGTCGGCTGCATGCCTGAGAATACGCGCTGATGAAAACCCGACATGGGGCACTCCGTCGTCACGATGGAGAAGGGAAGCGGCGCTTCTGGCTCAACCCCGCCGCTTGCGCAAGGGGAGAGCACCGAAAGCCCCGAGCATCAGGCCCGCAGCGCCATAGGACGCCAGCCCGCCGAGGCAGAGCAGGCCAAGCCCCCCGACCCGATGCAGTGCCGGCTGATCGAAAGCCAGGAGCGTCGCCAGCAGCCTGAGCAACAGCTCCAATACGGCGAGCATGATAGCGCTGGCACCGAGGCTGGCGGCGATCGGCCGCAAGCTGCCGATGCTCGGGCGCCAGATTCCGTCCCGCAACAACGCTCCGCCGAGCAGGCAGGCCTGCGCCACGAAGGCGCATGTCGCTGCCAGAGCTGCCATTTCCGCCGCATTGCCCTGGTCTGCCAGGCTGAACCCGACGAAAGCGGCGACGAGCACTGCGACGCCGCCGGAGATCAGCGGCAGGCGCGGCGCCCGGCGCGCGAAATAGACTTGGCCGAAAACCTTGGCGGCGATGGCGAAGGGCAGGCCGTAGCCGAACATGGCCAGCGCCGCCGCCGTCCGGGCGCGATCGCCGGCGTCGAAGCGGCCATATTCGAACAACGCCGAGACGATCGGCTCGGCCAAGGCGACGAGCGCCGTCGCGGCGGGCAGGGCCAGCGCGAGGCCCAGCGCCAGAGCCTGCCCGAGCATGGCGTCGGGGCCCTCGCGATTCGCTGCCAGCGCCATGTCGGAGAGCACGACGGTGCCCATCGCGACCCCGACGAAGCCGAGCGGCAGCTGGAAGACGCGGTCGGCATAGTAGAGCGCGGCGACGGCGCCCGGCCCGGTCGAGGCAATCTGCGTCGCGACCAGCAGGACAAGCTGGGCGGCGGAAGCAGCGAGCAAGGTCGCGCCGCCGGTGCGAACGAGCCGCGTCATGTCCGGCGACCAGCGCAGGCTCGGGCGCGGCAGGCCGGGGCCACGCAGCGCCGCGAGGATCATGACGAGATGGGCGAGGCCGGTCAGGCTGGTGCAGAGAGCGAGCCAGCGCGCCCCTGCTTCCGGCTGCGTGTCGCTGGCGTGCAGCAGCAACAGGACGACGAGCAGGATCGCGTTCATCAGCGCCGGCGCCAGGGCCGCGACGGTGAAGCGCTTCTCGGCATTGAGCAGTGCTGCCAGCATGGCGGCCAGCGTCGTCAGGAACAGGAAAGGCAGCATCAGCCGGGTGTAGGACGCCGCCAGAGCCAGGGTTTCGGGCGCCTCGGCGAAGCCGCCGGCCAGGCCCAGCACGAGCCAGGGCGCGAACAGCTCGCCCAGGCCGACGAAGACCAGTAACAGCAAGCCGATCTGCCCGGCCGCCTCGCCGGCAAAGCCCAGCGCCGCCGCCTCGCCGCGCTCGCCCTTGATCGCGAGATAGAGCGGCACGAGGGGCGCATTGAGCCCACCTTCGCCCAGCACGCGCCGGACGAGGTTGGGCAGGCGCAGGGCCGCGAGGAAAGCATCGGCCACCGGCCCGCCGCCGAGCAACCGAGCGATCAGCACGTCGCGCGCGAAGCCGAGCAAGCGCGAAGCGATCGTGGCCGCGCCGACGACGGCGGAATCGCGAGCGAGGCGGGAGGGCTGTTCGCTCAAGGCCGGGGATTCCCGATCACAATCCGAAATCCTCGCGGAAGCGATCGATCTGATGCATGCGCCGGTGAAGGATCGTCACGATGCCGATATCGCCGTTCGCAAGCCTGCGCCAATACACGACATGGCTTTCATAGCGGAAGCTGAAGCCGTCGACCCCGAAATCGGCCGGCACCGGGCGGGAGAGCACGCCATGCGTCGCAATCCTGCCGAAAGCCTCGAAGAGTCCCTCGATATAGCGTTCCGCCTGCACGGCGCCGAACTGCTCCAGGGTGTAGCGATAGATCTCGTCCAGGCGGCGCGACGCCGCTTCCTGGATACGAACAGCCGTCACGCCCGTGCCTTGTTGCGCGCGATCACCTCTGCCGCCGTCAGGGGCCGGTAGCTGGAATCCGGCGCCGCGAAGGCATGGGTCAGCTCGGCCTTGAGCCGCTGGAAAGCCTCGCTTTCAGCGCGCTCCTTGTCGCGGCGAATCAGGTCGCGGACATACTCGCTGACATTCTCGTAGGGGCCGTCGTCACCGACCTTGCCCGCCACGAACTCGCTGAGCGCGCTGCCGATGCGCACGGTCATGGTCGTCGTTCGAGACATGGTTCGGGCTCCCTTATGTCTTCAAGATACACAATCTTGAAGACATAAGCCATCGCGGTGCCGCTCGTCTCATGCTCTCGTCAGAGGATGAACCGGCTCAGGTCAGCGTTCTTGGCGAGGTCGCCGATGCGGGCCTCGACATAGGCCGCATCGATCGTCACGGCTTCGCCGGAGCGGTCCGGCGCCGTGAAGGAAATCTCGTCCAGAATGCGCTCGATCACGGTCTGGAGCCGGCGGGCGCCAATGTTCTCGACCGTGGAATTCACCTCGACGGCGATGCGGGCGATGGCGTCGATCGCGTCGGGCGTGAAGGTGATGTCCACTTCTTCGGTGGCCATCAGCGCAACGGATTGCTTGATCAGGCTTGCTTCCGTGTCGGTCAGAATGCGCTTGAAATCCTCGATGTCGAGCGGGTTGAGCTCGACGCGGATCGGCAGGCGCCCCTGCAGTTCCGGCAGCAGGTCGGAGGGGCGCGAGACGTGGAAGGCGCCGGACGCGATGAAAAGGATGTGGTCGCTCTTCACCGCACCGTGCTTGGTCGCGACGGTGGTGCCCTCGATCAGCGGCAGCAGGTCGCGCTGCACGCCCTCGCGGGAGACGTCGGCGCCGCCCTTGCCCTCGCGGGCGCAGATCTTGTCGATCTCGTCGAGGAAGACAATGCCGTTCTCCTCGACCTCACGGATCGCCGCCTGGATGATCGCATCCTGGTCGATCAGCTTGTCGCTCTCCTCGGCGAGCAGCGGCTGGTAGGCGTCCTTGACCAGGACGCGCTTGGGCTTGCCCTTCTGGCCAAAAGCCTTGCCAAGCATGTCGGAGAGGTTGATCGCGCCGATCGAGGCGCCAGGCATGCCGGGGACCTCGAACATCGGTGCGGAGGCTCCGGCGCCGGCCGCGACCTCGACCTCGATCTCCTTGTCGTCGAGCTCGTTGGCGCGCAGCTTGCGGCGGAACGAATCGCGCGTCGCCTGGCTGGCATTGGCGCCCACCAGCGCATCGAGCACGCGCTCCTCGGCCGCGACATGGGCCTTGGCCTGGACATCCTTGCGCCGGCTGTCGCGCACCAGCGCGATCGCGACCTCCAGCAGGTCGCGCACGATCGATTCGACGTCGCGGCCGACATAGCCGACCTCGGTGAACTTGGTCGCCTCGACCTTGAGGAAGGGCGCGTTGGCAAGCTTGGCGAGGCGCCGGGCGATCTCGGTCTTGCCGCAGCCGGTCGGTCCGATCATCAGGATGTTCTTCGGCGAGACCTCCTCGCGCAGCGGCCCTTCGAGTTGCTGGCGGCGCCAGCGGTTGCGCAGGGCGATGGCGACGGCGCGCTTGGCGTCCCTCTGGCCGACGATGAAACGGTCGAGCTCCGAGACGATCTCACGAGGGGAAAAGCTGGTCACTGCTGGTACTCGCTATTGGGCTTCATCGTCTTATTGGGAAATCGGACGGCTTCGCTCCCGCTCGCCTTTGCGATGAAACGATCGAGCTCGGGAACGATCGCGCGGGGAGAATAAAGAAGTCATCATGGGAACCATGAAGCGGTGCAGGAGGGATGTCCGTGAATCGGTTTGGCCGTCACGGGCAGGCTCTCGTCTTCTCAGGTTGTATCGGCGGCAATTTATCAGCCAAGCGTCCCAATGGCAGACGCGGGACTACCGCGAGGCGCAAGGGTCGCCAGCAAACCGCGGAGCCCAAGATTCCGAGCGCTGCCAAAAGCAACCACAACAAGGGGCTCGATTGGCCAGAATCAGCACTTCGCCAAGCTGAGTAAGCGACTGATAGCCCTGAAGAAAGAATGGTTGCGCTGAACAGGATATTCCGCTCCAGAACCAAGCCAATGACGCCAAACAGGAGCAGAAGTACAGATAAGCCGATCATGTGCACGCTTGTGGCGGGTTCCGATTCCAAGCCCCCCAGAATCGCTTGTGAGCCAGCGACGCCGGCAAGCAGATACAGCCAATAAGCAACATCGCTTCGCCGCGTTGCACGGGACGGATCCGTGAGATCGTATCTGACGGCCAAGGCCACCATCACGAGACCAAAAGAGAGAGTAATTGGTAAGGCCCAGCGGTTGGTGGCTTCGGTCGACTGGTAGAACAAGAGGCTGAATGCGCCAATGAAGAATAGCGCAGACGCGACCGAGACGGCGAGCGGCACCCTAAAGCGCCAGTAGTAAAGGCCTACGAAAAAAGCCGCAAAGATCAAGCCGCCGCCGGTCCTAAGCGCTTGATGTGAATTGAGCGAAGCGGTTAGCGCGGTGGGCTCTTGGGCGATTTGTTTCACCAAGGGGTCTAAAAGCCCGCTGCTTGCGAAAAATGCTCCAGCGGAAAAACCGATGAGAAGCACGATGCTCGGCAAGGCCAGTCGAAAGGGGCGGCTGACGAGCTCGGCACACAGCCATGTAAAAAACATGACACTCAAACCACCGATCACCAGGCCGAAAACCAGCACAGATTTTCCAAATGCAAAGAGGGCCGCCGCTGAAGCAAGCGAGCCAAGCCACATCCGTATTCCGCCATTTTGCTGGAACTTGGCGTCAGCCACTTGGCGCTCGCGTGCGGCTTTATCCAGCTCTCGAAAAAATTCTGCGCTCACGCCGCCTCCAGCGTCTCGATGACGAGCGAATGGTTGGTGTAGACGCAGATGTCGCCGGCGATCTTCATCGCCTTGCGCACGATCGCCTCGGCATCGGGCTCGACATCGATCAGGGCGCGGGCCGCCGAGAGGGCGTAATTGCCGCCCGAACCGATCGCCATCACCGCGCCGTGCTCGCTCGCCTCAGGTTCGAGCACGTCGCCGGTGCCGGAGATCAGCAGCGAAACCTCCTTGTCGGCGACGAGCAGCATCGCCTCCAGACGGCGCAGATAGCGGTCGGTGCGCCAGTCCTTGGCGAGTTCGACGCAGGCGCGCAGCAACTGGGTCGGATATTGCTCGAGCTTCTTCTCCAGGCGCTCGAACAGGGTGAAGGCGTCGGCGGTGGCGCCGGCGAAGCCGGCGATCACCTCGCCCTTGGCGAGGCGGCGGACCTTGCGGGCATTGCCCTTCATGATGGTCTGGCCGAGCGAGACCTGGCCATCGCCGCCGATGACGACGCGCCCGCCCTTGCGCACCATCAGGATGGTGGTGGCGTGCATGACGGGGACATTGCTGTTTTCGGACATGAGATGGCTAACCGGGGATCGAGACGGGGCGGCGGGTCACGCCAAACATGTTCAGGCGGGGCGGCTCTATCAAGAGGCAGGCCGCTAGACCACCCCGACAGGCCGTTTAGCGGAAGGCGGAGCCTTCCCTTGAGTCAAGATACTCTCTCAAAGACAAGCCAGAGCTTTCGATATGGCCGGAAAGCCCTGCCAAGGATCAGTTCGATCCTGCTGCAGGCGAGTCCTTTCGCTGCGTTTAAACACCGGCAGGAAAACAGAGGATTTTCACTCCCTTAAGCTTTTAAGCAGTTTTTTATCATTAACGCCCAAAGGTCAGGATTTAGATCGGCTTCCATTGTCGGGAAGCCGCCTCGGGGCGCCATTCATGAAATCTATCCGCCTGAAAATCCTTGCCATGCTGGCCATCGTCGCCGGCGGGGCCATCCTCTCAGCGATCATCAGCCTGTACGGGCTGTACAAGGCCGACGACCTCAACACCCGCTCCGAAATCCAGGGCAATGTCGCTTTGCTGACCCAACGCATCAACGGCGTGGTCACGGCCGTGGTGATGGATTCACGCGGCGTCTACATGGCAAAGACGAGCAAGGAGGCCGAGCCTTTCGCCAAGGGCATCGAGGATCGCTTCCCGACGCTGCGCAGGTTCTCCGCCGATCTGCAGAAGGTCGCGCCGCCGGAAGAACGCGCTGTCGTCGACCAGATCGCCAAGGCTGTCGAGGAGTTCATCACCTTCCGGGCCGAGACCGCCCGGCTGGGCCGCGAGGTTTCACCCGCAGCCGCCAATGAACAGGGCAACAACGAAGCCAACCGCTCCAACCGCAAGGCCCTGAACGACCTGTTGATCAATTTCAGCCAGCGCGTCGAGAAGGCCAGCATCGCGGTCAGTGCCGAGGCGACCGCCTTTACCCGGCAGGTCCAGTGGCTGATGCCGATCGTGCTGCTGACGACGCTGCTGGCTTCGGTCGGTGTCGCGCTCATTTTTGCCCAGCGCTCGATCACCCGCCCGATCCTGGATCTCAGCCGGGTCATGGAGAAGCTGACCGCCGGCGATACCCGCATCGACGTGCCTCATGCCCAGCGCGGTGACGAGATCGGCACGATGGCCCGCGCCGTCTCCGTGCTGCGCCAGAGCACCGAGCAGGTCGCCCTGCTGCAGGAACAGGAGCGCGCTGCCGCCGCCGCGCGCCTCGCCCGGGCGCAGTCGATGGAAGCAGTGGTCTCGGATGTCGGCGAGGTCGTCGCCGCGGCCGCGGCCGGCGATTTCTCGGCGCGCCTGCAGATCGAGGATGCCGACGAGCAGATGCAGCGGCTGGTGGCCGGCATCAACGAGATCAACGCGGTGGTCGACGGCGCGACGACGGAGTTCGCCGGGGCGCTGTCTGCGATCGCCGGCGGAGACCTGACCAACCGGGTCGAGACGGCCTATCGCGGCCGCTTCGCCGACCTGAAGGGCGCGATCAACGAGACGGTGGATCGCCTCTCGGACACGGTCGCGACGATCCAGACGACCTCGGCCGATGTCGGCCTCGCCGCCCGCGAGATCAACATGGGCGCCGACGATCTGTCGAAGCGCACCGAGGAGCAAGCCTCATCGCTGGAGGAGACCGCCGCCACGACCGAGGAGCTCGCCGCCTCGGTCAAGGCCTCGGCCCAGGCCTCGAAGGATGCCGCCCGGATCGCCGACGAGGCGATGCAGGCAGCCGAGAATGGCGGCGCCATCGCCGGACAGGCAGTCGACGCCATGGCCAGGATCGAGAGCGCCTCGCAGAAGATCTCCGACATCATCCGGGTGATCGACGACATCGCCTTCCAGACCAACCTGCTCGCGCTCAACGCCGCGGTCGAGGCGGCCCGTGCCGGCGATGCCGGCAAGGGCTTC
>NZ_LMJU01000020.1:0-257981 GCF_001429415.1 Allobosea sp. Root670
GTTCGCCCTCAAATCCATGCTGGAAAAACAGGCCGCCTGAGGCCAGAAATGAAACCCAGGACTCTCCCTCAGACCGGAGGAGAAAAGGGTCTCAGGTCACTACCTGCTCGATGTCTATCGGGCTCGCCTGGAGTTTCCTGCGCTCAGGCGTCAAGTGATAACCCTCGCAGGGCAGTGGCAGGCCAAGTACGTTTGCATTGAGGACGCCTCATCGGGGCAGTCCTTGCTGCAAGATTTGAATCAGAGCCGAGCCATGCCCTCCGGCTGCTATCTTCAACCGATCAAACCCGATCTCGACAAGATCGAGCGTGCGGAAGCGGCTTCAATCGCAATCGAAGCCGGCCGCGTCCATCTGCCCACCGAAGCTCCTTGGCTCGCCAACCTGAAGAAGGAAATCCGGGACTTTCCGCGAGGCCATGACGACCAGGTCGACAGCATGGCGCAGCTCATCCATTTCGTTGAGACGCGGAAAATTTATGCCACGGAATTCAAGGTGAGGTGGTATTAACCAACCGCAGGAAGACGGATATAGCATCGGCTTACTGCAGACGTCGCGCATGCGCAGAAACAATCTTCTGTGCTTCGTCGAGAGGGCCAGAAATGGCCTCGAGTTTCTTGCGGAAGGCCTCCCCGCGGTTTAATCGCCTCAAGCAGCTGAATCGCGAGATCCTCGCCATACTTCTTGAGCACGAACTCCCAGAAGTGTTGCATATCAACATAGTAGCGGAGCTTCGACACCCGATTGAGAAGCGCCTTTGGCGTGACATTGAACTCGGCGGCCAGCTGATCGGCGGCCCATTCTGCTGGAGAGCGCCCTTCCCTGTTCTCCGCCGAGGGCGGCGCAAGACGCAGTCGGAAATATTTTGCGACAATGATCATGTTGTCATGGTCGATGGCTTCAGATGTAATCTTTCTCTTGCGACCCCGTGAACTGCGTCGTCTTGTCTGCGGGAAGTTGGAGATATAGACGCGCAATGTGGGGCAAAATTCCTCAGGTTGATACTCCGACTGCAAGCTTTCGACTTGTTCAAGAGACAGATCACGGCCTTGCAACAATAAGCTAACAGCTAAAATATGAGGGAGTTGATCAAAAGATCCTTGCAAACCGAGCATGTTTAAGCTCCTTGCTAGATAATTCATGCTATAACTTGTCAGTATATATTTTACTAATTTATCCTGGAAACGATTTATAATCAATACATCGCCATCGCCTTCCCGCGGGAAGAAAGATAAGCGGCGTCCCCCCTTCACCTTTCCGACCGCATTCTGACCGACGATGCCCGCAATTCTTTTTGCGCCTCTACACATGACGATTCTAAGGCTTGCGCTAAATTCAGGGCGCGGAGCCGGTTTGGCGGCTCGAGGTCTTCACCGGCGCTTGACGTCGGCAGGCTTGTCAGACGACGACAAGCGCGGATTGTTGCGTCGAGCCATGCTTGAGCGAGCCATGTTTGAGCATGAATTTCTTTGCTGACGATGGACCGGTTAGCTCGCGACAGCGGCGCCGCGGGCGCGAGCGAGATCGCGCGCGGCTCTGGCCGGCATCGGGCATTCTTCCACGAAGAGTTTGCGAGTCCGCAAGGCGTTCCGGATTGATCTCCTGAGAGGTCCATCGTGATATATACCTTCTTATGGGCGCCAAAGCGCTCCGAGGCGGCCGACCTGCAGGGACTTAATCTACGGCAAAGTCGCGAAGCGCAGAGCGCATGCGCGGCCGGAGCACATTTTTGAAGGCATTCGTGCGCTCCTGAAGCCAAGCGAGTGCCAACGCCCGGTCCTCCGGGTTCTCGAGGTCCTTTACGGTGAGCCCTGAGCAATTTCTGGCCGTTCGCCTTCAAAATCGATCGTGACCTCAGCGCCCGCACTCCTCGCTCGGCTACCGAGCACGGCTCGAGTTGAGTTCCTCTCGGCGTGCTAGCACTCCAACGGCGGGAGTTACCAGGAACTCGCGTTCGAACATCCAATGAGCCGTTCCGGAATGCGCGATGCCGTTGTTGACGATGTCAGGGCCGCTCGCCTCGACCGGCCGGATGTGCGCGGCGTCGACCTCAGCACGACCGCCTCCGTTGATCAGCTTGAGGCCGGTGATAACGCAGCGCTCATCATAGGCGCCGACACGAAATGGATCGGTAGCATCTGCCAGCCGCGGTTCGAACGCACCAGATAGCGCACCGCGTTGATCACTTCTCGAAACTCGACCTCGCGTGGACGGCCGTGCCGCCTGGGCGCAGGCATCAGTGGCGCCATCTGCTCCCATTCCTCATCCGTCAAATCCAACGGATAGCGCTTCGTCCTCCGACGATTGGCCATTCGGCGCCGCTGCTATGGCGTCCGCGTCCAGAGCTTGGATCATAACCCGGGCCCGCAGGAATTCCACGACACGCGATTTTTCAGTCAGAGAGGACTCTTAGCCGATCGGCTTGGATCCGGCCCGGATTGATTCGGGGTGGAACACTGAGATGAGGAGCTCGCTCATCCCCGACCATAGGATTTGCACGCCTAACGTGAAGAGAATGAATGCGGTTAAACGCACGGCAATGTCGGTTCCGCCCTGACCGAGCACCCTTCGAATCCGATCGGCGTACGAAAAGCAGAGCCATATTGTGAAAGCGATGACCACGATGGCGGCAAGACTGGCGAACATGAACAGCACCTCATCGGCCGGCTCCGAGAACGTCGCCCTCGAAATACCAATGCTGATTACCACCGCGATTGTGCCCGGTCCTGTAGTGAGGGGCAGTGTCAATGGATAGAACGCCAGGCTAAGCGGATCCGCTGGATGTGCGGCGTCGGGTGACGCCTCGATTTCCTTGTGGCTTCCCCTATTGAGGAGATTCCAGCCGGATACCGCGACGATGAATCCACCCGCCACGCGCAAAACCGATATTGAGATCCCATAGAACTGCAGGATCAGCGCACCAAGCAGAAAGGAGCACACGAGGACGAGCAAGGAGTTGACTGCGACCCGTCGGGCCAATGCGCGCCGAGTATGGGGTGTCAATGTGCCTGTCAGCCCGATGAACACGAGTGCGGTTCCCGGTGGATTTACCACCGGGAAGATGGCGGCAAGCACCACAAGAAAAGTATTGATCCATATCTGCATATGTCGCGCCTCCAGCGGAGATCCTCTCTGCAAGCTCAGCTTTATTCTAGATCTTGCCCTTTCCGGCCTCTGCGGGTAGTCGGGCCCAGGCTGCGTTTTCATCGCGAGCCAGGCGTGTAGATCCGCAAACTGGGTGCGGGCTGTGCCAACGGCGGTTTTCACCGACATGGCACAGGCGACGCTGGGCGAGCGATCCAATGTCGACTGGATGGGCCTTATCGCCAACGATTCGGGGGGCGGGCGGAAAAAACGCCATACCGCCATCCAACGATGATCTTAATCGTCGTTCACGAGATCTTGCGACCGATTGTGATCGGACCATCGGGCCACGCTCAACACGGCCAGCCCGCACGGACTAGCCCAGCGGTAATATACTCTCAATGACCGCCGAAAACGAGCATCTGGATCGGCAGCACGAGGGCCTGAATGCGTAGCAGGAGGGCGTGAACGAGTCCCACCGCGTCCACGGCATGGAGCACAATCTTTCGCCCCGTGGAAAGCTTCCCCGAGGCGATCAGTTCGTGGTTGCTGGAATAGGCGTTGGCGATGCAACTGCTGCCGGGCGTAACGCCATCGAGCCCGCCGGCGTGGAGCGGCTCCAGGAATGCCAGCAGCGTGCCCGGCTTCGAAACCTGCTGCACGTCAACCAATTGCTCGCCACTGCGCAGTTGGCCAGCAGCTATGAAATCCTGCATTTGCGTCACCACCATCGGAATGACGACCCAGGGCTTCGACAGGCAGGCCACTTCGGCAACCATGCCAACCTTCATGATCTGCGCCTCGATCTGGGAGAACCCGGCCTGGAGCGCGATGCGCCCGGCTCCCTGGGGGATCAGCACGCCAGCCGGGCGCATGAAGGGATTGACGATATCGCCGACGCGCAGCGTGAATTGCTCGACACGTCCGTTCACTCCTGCCCTGATGATCGTCTTGTCGAGATCGGTCTGAGCCTGCGCAAGAGCGGCTTCGGCGCTCGCTCTCTCGGCAGGGAGCAAGGTCGTGATACGGGCCTGTGCCGCCTCCTTGGTCGCGATGACGGCCGCCAGGGCGGCCTCGCGTCCCGCCGTCAGGTTCTCGAGCCGTTCGATCTCGCGCCGCGCGACGATATCGTCGTTACGGCGCCGGAGTTCCTGCTTGGTCTCGAGTTCGTCCAATGCCTGCTTGTGCTGCGCCCTGGCCTCCTGGATCTTACCTTCGTCGGCGAGGATCTCCGCCTGCGCCACGACGATCCCGGCCTCCACCTCGACGATTTTGCGCCGTGCCACCTCAAAGGCGGCCACCTGCTTGCTGCTGTCCAGCCGGAAAATCGGTTCCCCCTCGGCGACGGTGCCGCTGATCCCGATATGGACCTCGGCGACGCGCCCGTTCGTTTCTGAAACGATGGGTACGGCGCGGAACATCACGACAGCGTTGGTCGTCGAGGGATGATTGTAGAAGATCACCGTGATCAGGCCGATCGTCAGCATCAGACAGGCCGTGATGCCCCACCTCAGCTCGAACCAAACCGAATAGAAGGTGATCTCCTTACCGAGCCGCTTGCCCTGCCGGTACCGCCTGTAGAGGTAGTCTGGGACGATGGTGAGCAACGAGCAGATCAGAAGCTCAAGCATGGGTCGACTCCATGCGTTTGGTGGGAGGTTCCGCGTTCGCGGCATGCCCGGAGGCAGTTGGCACCTGTGCTTCGTCGCCTTCGGCCGCAGCTCCGCGCGCCCGCCTGCCCGCGATGCGTTCGAGGGCGTGCGCCATCCTGCCGAACAACCCCGAGAAATCAGGGATATCAATCAGCGCCAGAATCAGGCCCGCAACCCAGAACAGGTGCACATGGGTGAAGAGTGCGAGCAGGCCGAGCACGGCCACGATCTCGAACTGAAGCTTCTGAGACTTGTGCGCCATGCGCTCCGGTAAGGTGTGCAGCCGTAGGAAAAGCAAGCCGACGCCTAGCACAGCTGCAACGAGGATGGCTGCGGTGACGACCATGAGGGTGTCGCTCTCGCCTGGCGCAGTGATGAAAGCCGGCAGATGGTGCGGCGCCAAGCGGTGAAGGCCAGCGTCCACGGATGCACTCCCGTTCCAAGAAAGAAATCGCGCCAAGGTCAACGGCGGCCTGATCTTACCGCAGGCGGCAATGCGGCCCCGCGGTCCGCGCCGTAGAACTATGCGTCACCCTATCCAGTTTCTCGCGAAATCAACATCATCGTAACCGTCGGGTTTCTGCCTCTTTGGGAGCTTTATCTTGTCCCGGCGCGGCGCATCATAAGGAACGGAGCTGAGAATATGAGAGATGATATTGAGCCGAGCGGCGCGTTTGTCATCGGAATGGACAGCGTACCATGGTGCCCATGCCGTATCGCTGGCGCGGAACATCTCGTCACGGGCGCGTGAGTAATCGTACCAGCGCGAATATGCCTTGAGGTCCATGGGGGAAAGCTTCCATATCTTCCTGGGATCGGTGATGCGCTCCTGCATCCGGCGCGTCTGCTCCTCCTGGCCAACTTCGAGCCAGTATTTCAGCAGGATCGTGCCGGAATCGACGATAGCCTTCTCGACGCCGGACACGCTCTGGAGAAACCCCTTGGCCTGCTCCTCGGTGCAGAACCCCATGACGCGTTCGACACCAGCCCTATTATACCAGCTGCGATCGAAGATCACGATTTCGCCGGCTGCCGGAAGGTGCGGCAGATAACGCTGGACATACATCTGCGAGCGCTCGCGCTCTGTGGGGGGCGGCAGGGCCACGACCCGGAACACCCGTGGGCTCACCCGCTCCGTGATCGCTTTGATGGCGCCGCCTTTGCCCGCGCCGTCGCGCCCTTCGAAGACGATGCAAACCTTCCCACCGGCATGCTTCGTCCACTCTTGGAGTTCGACCAGCTCTTCATGCAGGTCCCGTAGCTTCCGCTCATACAGCTTTCGCTTAACGGGATCGCTGGCATTGGCTTTCATGCAAGCCTCCGTCTGCTCTAGGACCAGCTCAGATAGAACGCGACGTCGCCCGGCAGTCCGCCCGGCCAGTCGATGATCATGGCCCGAAGCTTGTACTTGGCGGGTTGAAGATGCTCCTTCCAGAATTCGTAGGCCTGCAGCGGTCGCCCGGTGAGAGTCGTCGGCCAATCGACCTCGGTATTGTTGATCGCGCGGCCTGCGTCCGTGCAGAGCGCGCTCGGAAAACGCATGACGAGGACTTCCGTCTCCCCGCGCCCGGCTGCCGCTCGAGTTTTGTTCGCCAGGCTGTGCTTTATCTCCGCGACCTTCTCGGGCGTGACAGCGATCTCGTTCTGTAATGTAGCGACGAGCTTCCGCCGCGCCTCCTCGGCCTTGTCCATGGCTCCCAATACTTTGGATGCCTTGGCGATTTCGAACTCCGTCATGTAGGCGCGAAGGTCATCGGCTGACATGAAACTCTCGTCACCGAGCGTTTCCGCGTCGAGCTTCCGGCTGGCGATCGACATCGCTTGCGTCTCCCTCATTGAGCACCGTCGCCGCACACAGACCACTTGTGACCCGCATGCGGCGGAGACCGGCGATCTTAGTACTTCTGGAAGTGGAAACCTTCGGCGAACGTCAGTTCGACCATGTCGCCGCGCCTTAGGCGCCTGAGATCCTCCTTGATCATTGGATCGACCACCGTCAGCGAGCGCGGACCCGCCGGTCCGACATAATTCACGAGGCTAGTGGCAGGATCGAACCGCTCGAACCTGGCCGTCAGCGTCAGCGAGCGAACGACAAATTTGTCCGGCAGGTTCTGGAAGGGAGGCCCACTGACCGCTTCGGTGTAGATGATACTTGGCCTGGCTCCCTTGCGGGCGCGCCTGGCGCCCACGATCACGCCTTCGACGCGCCGGATCTCGACCCGGTCACCCGGCTGGATGTTCCGCAGATTGCCGAACACCTCCGGCACCGCGACATGCCATGTTTGGCGGCCTTGCCGGACGACCACGATGCGTTCGGCAGCTTGGACATCAACGACATCGACATTGAGTTGCTCGACCTCGACCGGACCGACACCGGCGACGATCACGGTCTGGCTGGTCACCGTCGGATAGGACGCGCAGCCAGCAAGGCCCATCGCCAGAGCGATTGCGAAAATCCAGCTCACTTGCTTCGACATTTGAACTCTCCGCATCATTTTAGGAGCAATTGGCTTCAAACTTGGTCTTTGCCTCCGGACTTGGCTTTCCCATCGAGAATGGCCTGTCGGAGTTCGGCTCCGAGGCCTTCGACGAGTAGCCTATACTCAGCGCAGTGGGCTGCCCCGTGTGGGGTCTTAGACTTCTCCCACAGCCGGAGCGCCTGCTCCGCATCGGCAAAATCCCCGCACAAGGTGCGGAAGCTTTCACTACGTAGCGCCAGTTCCTTGATCGCTGTCTTGTATTTCGGCAGAAACTGAATGGCGGCTAGAATTCCCGAATCCATCGGATCAGGCCCCCGCGGAGATCCAATGATATCTGGCCAGCCGGAATAAATGGGAGTAACTTACGGGAGGTTACACTGATACGAATACAATTGTAGTTGCTTTTTTATTTTTTTTGGCTCGGAGGCGACGCTATGGAGCGGCAACGGTCCGGGAATCCGAGCGGCGAAGACAGCAGCATGCATGCTGTACCCGAGCCGAACGAAAACGAAGTCCGCGCGCAGTTAAAGCTGATTTTGTCGAGTGCTGAGTTCAACGTACCTGATCGGCTTCGCAAGTTCCTGCTCTACGTTGTCAATGAGACGCTCGCCGGCAGGTCAGAACGTATCAAGGCCTATTCGATCGCGGTCGAGGTTTTCGGGCGGGATGCAAATCTGGACATTCAGAGCGACCCGGTCGTTCGTATCGAGGCGGGGCGGCTTAGACGTGCTCTGGAACGGTATTATTTTCTTGCCGGAAACTCCGACCTGGTCCTGATCGAAATCCCCAAAGGCGGCTATGTGCCTCGCTTCCACCAACGGGCGGCTCGCATAGAGCACGGAGAGCTCTCTCCGCGATCGGAGCCGCTCCGCAAACGAATCTTCAGCCTGTTGGTCGATGCATGGCGGTCGCATCCCTGGCTTACTGCCTCCGTGGCCGCGACGGCAGTGATCGCCGCTTTCTCGCTCCTCCCGGTGGAGGCGCCGTCGCCACCGTCCGCTTCCGCTACAGGCGCGGCCCAGCCTGAGCGGCCCTCCCTGATCGTCAAGCCTTTCGTGAACCTGTCGAGAACTCCCGACGGAGACTTCTACGCGGCCGGGCTCGGAGACGAGCTCCTGATGCAGCTCGCGCGCTTCAAGGAGCTGACAGTGTTCGGGCAGGAGACCTCGGGCGCGCTCCCGTCGGACGCCTCGGCTGCGGAAATTGGGCAGCGGTTCGGCAGCCGCTACGTCCTGGAGGGCGGGGTCCGCCTGTCGGAGGGCAAGCTCAGGGTGACCAGTCGCCTTCTCGACGGTGAAACATCCGCCATTGTCTGGTCCGGCGTCTATGATATCGGCCCGCAGATCAACGATATCATCGACATGCAAATGACGATTGCCGCGAAGGTCGCCACGACTGTCGCCCAACCTTACGGCATCATCTTCAGCGCGCCGCCGCGCGCGATGAGAGCACGGGGCGCACATAGCCTCGAAGCCTATCCGTGCACCTTTCGCTTTTATCGCTACCGCTCCGAGCTGAATCAGAGCGCGCATGCCGTGACACGCGGATGTCTGGAGCAGGTCACAGTGCACTACCCGGAGTATGCGACCGGCTGGGCGATGCTGGCTTATCTGTATCTTGACGAGGATCGCTTCCAACTGAACTCGCGTCCCGGCTCTCTGAAGCGGGCACGCGCGGCCGCCGAGCGTGCAGTTCGCATCGATCCGGAGGACGTCCGAGCGCTACAGGCACTAATGACGGTCCTGTACTTCAGCAAAGAACCCGGCGAGGCGCTCAAGGTCGGAGCCCAGGCGCTCGCGCTCAATCCAAACGATACCGAACTGCTCGGCGAGTTCGGCAGTCGCGTGGCCCAAGCTGGGGACTGGGCGCGCGGGGCGGCCATGCTCAAGGAGGCGATGGCCAAAAATCCAGGCCATTCCGATTATTACATCGGGCTTTTGGCACTAGCCGCCTACATGCAAGGCGACGATTCGCGAGCAGCCGATCTCATTCGCCGCGCCAATCTGCGCCAGTTTTCGATCTATCAATTCGTCGCCGCACTCATCTTCGCCCGCCTGGGGCTGGAGGCGGAGACAGCGCAATGGCGCGCCGAGTTCTTGAAGCTCCGCCCGGGCTTCTTCGACGATTTCGACGGCGAACTCGATAAGCGCAATTTCAATCCGCGAGATCGTGCCATCCTCATTCGTGGTGCCCTCCAGGCCGGCTTCCCGGTGCAACCGCGCTTGACGGCCGGGACGGAATAGCCTCCGGATTGCGCTTCGGACTGGTGCAGCAGCAAGCGCGCTCTGTAGCCAACCGTAACTTACTACCTGCGAAGTCGTTTCCGCGTTTGAGTTCTGCCTCAAGGGAAGCGCAAGAGCAGGCGAGCGTCGGGCTTGGGCAGGCGGCCCTGGCTGCAGGCCGCCGCACTCAGCGTTCCCGAAATGGTGTTTCCACAAATGGGCGTCACGCCTCGCGGCACCTATGCCTCATTCAGGGATGCACCGGACGCGGAGAACTCGATGATCGCAGAAAACGGGCGCCTACTCATGTTCATCTTGACCTTGGCATCGATCCCGCTGCAGGGCGCGCGGTCGGCGAGTATCGATTTCCAGGGGGCTTGGCTTGAGGAGACCGCGTCCTGCCCCAGCGTTTTCATCGCCAGGCCGAAATCTATCGGTTTCCGGCAGCCGGCAAGCGCCTTTGCACCGGCCTTCATTGTCAATGGCAAACGATTGTCGACACCACTCGCGACCTGTCGGATCGTCGACGTAAGCCCCAATGGACCACGACAGGTCTTACGTCTGAACTGCACGACCTCCATTGCGACCAATTCTGCGCGCGCCGTGTTCGCGCGTTCCGAGGACGGAGGACGGAGGACTCTATCGTTACCACGCGCTGGATGGCGGCATCGCGACCAAATACCGCCTCTGCAGCCGGGAGGCCCTGCAGGCGCCTTGAGGCGCAAGCGCTCTCCGGTGCTGGACGAACCGCCTGCAAATCGGGGGATTAGCCATGTCCGCTCTCATACATGTCGTCGACGACGACACGGCATCTCAGGCCGGTATTGACCATATGCTCCAAGCCTGGGGCTATCGGACCAAAGCCTATAGCAGCGCCGACGAGATTCTGAAGCTGACACCTGACGGCGAAAGCGTAGGCTGCATCGTCGTTGGCATGCAAACCTATGACACGGCTGCGCCCGATCTCTTCGACCGGCTCAGTAAGGCCGGATCGAACCTCCCCGTCATCATTCTGACCGGCGAGTGCGACGTCCGCACTGGCGTCAGGGCCATCAAAGCCGGTGCCGAGGACTTCTTCACCAGGCCGGTCGAGCCCGAGGATTTGATCGGGGCGATCGATCGCGCGATCGCGCGACACCGCCTCTCCAGAGAACGGGAAGGCTGGACTCATGCCGTGATGGCCCGGCTGAGACAACTGACCCGGCGCGAGCGGCAGGTCTTCGACCTCATCGTGCGCGCCAAGATGAACAAGCAGGTCGCCTTCGAACTCGGCACAACCGAGCGAACCGTGAAGGCTCACCGCCATCAGGTCATGGAGAAAATGCAGGTCCACTCGGTGGTGGAGCTCGTATCCTGCGCCGAACGCCTCGGCCTGCTCCGCTCTGGCACGGTGTGAGCATAGCGATCTGGGCGGGCAGCGTTCGAAGGTGACCCGACGTCTCTCTGCTCCGGCAACTCGTCGCCACTGTCGACACGCTGGTCCGCAGATACGCACGGGGCTATAGCTCGGCGCCGCTTGGGCCGGGCCGTCATGGCCGATCGCTGGCGGTCGCTTCAACGGCATCCTCAAGATCTTCGAAGGCGAGCGCCGCCTCAGGGGGATCGAAGAAGCCGGCGCGCTGCAGGATATCCCTAGGCTCCTTGTGGAGTTCGGCAATTGCAAACGTCAGCCCCATTTCGGTCAGGTCGGCACGCAACTGTTGGAGCATCGCGGCTGCCGTCAAATCAATCTGCGCGACTGCGCTCGCATCGAGCACGAACCATGTCGTGCCCGGCAGCGCCGATTTTGCGACGTGTTCCAAGCGGCCACGGACGTAGTCCGCGTTGAAGAACAAAATGCTGCCCTGGACCATGAACAACACGAGCCCGGGTAGCGGCGTGGCATTCGGCGTCCTGTGCAGCTTGTAGAAACCCGGCCGGCCGCGAATGCGTCCAAGCAGCGCATCGCGTGGGCGCATCTCCTTGAGCAGGACGTGAAGCAGTGTGCCGGCAATGGCTATGACCACGCCGCTGAGCACGCCCAGGCTGATGGCGCCCCACATGCTGATGAGAGCGAAGGCGAACTCCATGCGGCTGACGCGCCAGATTTCCCGAAGGCCCTGGACGTCGATGAGGCTCACCGCGGCGAAGGCAAGGATCGCACCCAACGCCGGATTGGGCAGGAGTCTTAACGCATCGTTAAGATAAAGCAGCAGCGCCGTCAGGGCGAGGGCCGCCACCAGTCCCGCGAACTGCGAGCGGCCGCCGGCGGAAATGTTTGTTGCCGTGCGCGAATCCGTCACGGTGACTGGGAAACCACCGAACAGGCCGGAGAGAATGTTGCCGGCGCCAAGACCGGTCAGCTCGCGGTCAGCATCGACTTCGAACCTGTCTTTCGCCCCGAAGCTACGCGCCGCTACAAGACCGGAACTGACCCCGACCAGCCAGATCGCTCCGGCGCCGAGCAGCAGATCACCGATGGGCAGCGCGGTAATGTCTGGAAGGGAGAGCGCCGGCATCGTGTTCGGCAGGCTGCCGATGACCTTCATGCCGCGGCCTTCAAGATCGAAGAGGGCTGATGCCAACCCCGCCACGAAGACAACGACGAGCGGGCCTGGAATGGGTGAATGCAGGCGCGCCAGCAGCAGGAGTAACCCGAACATCGCAGCGCCGAACACCGCTGAGGGCCAGTGGATCAGACCCGCTTGCCGGACGATCTCGAGCAGCGGCAACACGAGTCCATCGGATTCGATGCGTAAGCCAGTCAATCGTCCGATCTGACCGATGAGGATGGAGATCGAGATACCACAGATGAAGCCGATTAAGATCGGCCGCGACAGGAAGGACGCCATGATGCCGAGCCCCAGCCTGCCCGCCAGAATGCACAGCGCCCCGACGATCAGAGCCAGCGCCGCGGCGGCGGCGACGCGGTCCGCCGGGCTGGCCACCGGCAGATTTGCCAGCGCCGCGGCGAGCACCGTCATGGTCGCCGCATCGGGCCCTACGATCAGCTTGCGCGACGGCCCGAACAGAGCATAGCCGACGAGTGGAAGGATGCTCGCATAAAGGCCGGCCTCGGCTGGCAGGCCCGCAATGGCGGGATAGGCAATGGCGCTGGGAATCGCCACGGCTGCGACGGCAAGGCCCGCTGTCACGTCGAAGCGCAGCCATTCCAGCCTGTAAGTTCGCATACCTCTCGGGACCAGAAATCTGTCGATCATTGGGCATCTCTCCGTGCGGAGCCGGCCGGGCCGCTCGGCGAAGCCTTCCACCGACCGCACGGCGTGCTCCCGGCTTCTAGCGCTTGCCCGGCAGCGACCGCACAATCGCGACGAGTTCGTCGCGAGTCGCGACCGCCCTGGCGAGGATCTCGGACCGATTCGGGCTGCAGGCTGCCGCCGCCAGGCCCGCGGCAAAAAGTTCGAGTCCAGCATTGCCCTCTCTCGCTCTGTCCCGGGCGTAGTCGAGCAACAGCGTATGGCCTGTCGCGCAATCATTGAGTTCCCCCAGAAGATCCTGAAGGCTCTGCAGTTTGGAGACGAGCTGCCGGCCCCTATGCTCCCCGACAATCGTCTGGAACGCCTCGGTCGCATAGCGCAGCTTTTTGGCTTCGATCCGGATGTCATGCTGCTCATCAGTCGCGCAGCTTTGCAGATGCCGGCTCGCCTTGAGAAACGCCGCGAGCCGGCGCCCCAAGCGAGCTTTGGCGAAGTCAGCCCAGGTGCTCTCGCGCAGGCGGGTTTGCTTTGACGTCGATGGCTCCGACCTCATCAGTTCGCCAAGTCTTTCCAGAAGCCAGAGACCGAAAGCCAACATCTCCGGGGACCGCACATGGGCGAGAACCTCATCGCGTACCTCGCGCCGCTTGACTTCGAACGCTTCGAGGAGGGCATCCACGCCCAGCGCACCCGGATTGTCCCGCCGCAATGGCACCAACATGCGATCGCAGAATACGTCGAATTCGCGGGCGCGGCCGAGGAACTGCGCCAGGTGGCGCAGCCGGGCGGGTAGATCCGCTCCTTCTGGACCGAGGACCGGCCTGCAGAAAGACAGGATGGCGCGCAATCGTCGGAGGCCAATGCGCACTTGATGCAATACGTTATGGTCACCGTCCGCCCGCAGCAGCGCGAGGTCGTCGAGGAGGGCGGCAGCGCAGTTTCGGCAGATGCCGTCGATCGCGTCCAGCGTCCTCATCTCGGCCTGCATGTCGCCATGGCGTTCGCCGACGGCGCAGCCTGGCTGCGGATGCAGAAGGCGGAACCCTTTTTCACCATGCGAGCGGAGAGAGAGGGTCGCAGGAAACACTTGGCCCAGCTCACGCGCGACATCGAAAAGGACCACAAAAGGTCCGGCGACGATCTCCAGCCGCAGTTCGCAAATGCGTTCCGCAGCCTGGCCTACCGAGATCGCGCCGGTGTCCAGGATTGCAACGATTCTGGCTCCTTCACGCTCGATCACGCATCTGCGACGGTGGATATCGGCGCTGAAGACCGGCATCAGCTTGGCGAGAGCCCTGCCAGCGAGGATGTCGACCAACGGCGTGCCTGCGATGGAGTCTTTGCTCGGGACGCCATCCGCGAGCGGTTTCGTCCAGTTGCGAGGCATGCGCAAGACGGAAGTCGGACTTGCCGCCGCGATGTGCTGGACTCGCTTTCCGCCCTGTGATCGCGTGCGCAGGCAATAGCCGGCGCCCAGTAGTTTCCCGGCAGCGGTATCGTAATAGACCGACTGGATGGTCTTTGCTCGGGACCCTCTTGACGCTCCGGCCGTCAGCAGGCGTTTAAGAATGCGTCGCGGATCATCGTCGTCGAGTTGCAGCCGCAACGTCCATGCTCCGTAACCATCGGCTGCATTGTGCCCCGGGGCGGACGTTGACGAGCGAGTGATCATGGCCGAACACCGGAACCCTGCCGCGCTACTGCTTTTCAGGCGTCACCTTTTCCCAGCTCTTGTCCGGGTTGAAGCTTTGTGTGCGGGCTGCAGTCCGAATAGTGCCGGGGCCAAGGTCTTTCTGGTAGACGGTCCCAGTGTGATTGAGCATGAAGCTCATCATCCCCGATCTACCATAATCCGCCGGATAGGCCAGAAGGCCGAACCCGCCGATCATCTTTCCGCCTACGACATAGTCGATCGCTCCGCCGGGTGCGGCTGGTCCCTGCCGCTTCAGAATCTTGAAATAATAGCCGTGGAATGGTTGTCGAATCTTGCCGACGCGGTAGCCCTCCGCGGCGGCATCGGCTGCAAGTTCACCCAGCGGACTCTGCTCTGCGCCCTGCGCACTTTCCCAATACAGGCCGTCCTTGGCACCAGCCTGGCTGAAAATCCTCTGTGCGTAAACGCCAGCGCCCTGACCACTTGGGTTCTTCGCCGCGTACTCGTTCTGTGCATCGAAGAAGGCGAGGCTGGCTTGCATAGCATTGAGTTCGTTACGGCCGATCCGACGCGCGATGATCTCCCTGCGACCAGCTTGCACGTCGAACCTCCAATCGTCGCCGGCGCGAACGATCGGAATGGGAAACGGGAATTCATCCTGCCCCACTAGAATGGTGGCCGTGTCGCCCTTCTCGCTGAGCGAATGCCGATTGTCATAGGCGGAGACGAAGCGCTGGCGGTCGCTCGCGTCGGCAACTGGATCGCCGGACGATAGGACGTCCCGCCCGGCCATTCCGAGAATCGTGTATAGTCGTTCGAGGTTGCTGCCGCGCGCCGCCTCCACAAGGGCCGTCGTGGCCTCTGCCGGCGACTTGAACGGTTCCTGAGCGTTTGCAACCGTCAGGGTGGCGAGAATGCCGATCGCGCTCCCGCAGAGCAGACGAACAGACAGACGTGACGCTGGCCATGCGATGATCATAGATGCGTCCCCAACATGTGAAACAGGACTTGGATCCGGCGGGCCTTCTCAGTGCCGGTCGCCTCCCGCGGGCAGTTGCGCTCCGGAAGCCTTCCATTGCTCGAAGGTCTGGAACGGCACGCCGAGCCGGCGGTAGTCGACCCGCAGATAGCCATCCGCGCCGCGGCGCACGGTCCATGGCGCGACGCGCTGAACCTCCTGGGCGATCACGCCGACATAGCTCGTCCTGGAGCCGCCATATTCGAAACGGTAGAAGCCGAGTCCGCTCTCCATGCGCCCGAGCAGCGCGACATGGTGCTTGAGCCGGATGTCGGATCGACGCCCCCCGCTACCGCCTCCTCGGCTGCCGCGTTGACCGCCACCGAACTGTCCTCCTCCGGCTCCGCCGAAGCCACCCCTCCCCATGGCGGCGCCGCCGCCGCGCATGCCGGGCCCGCCGGCATGCGTCGCCCGGCCGCCGCCGCCAGGCGCGCGGGCCATGCTCGCGTGCCCGCGCTGTGATTGAAGATTAGCAGCGCGCCCCGTCTGCATATTGCCGAAGGCGTTGTCGCGCGCAGCTCCTGCTCGTTGCGCACCACCATCCGGGCGCCGCGGCTGGGTGGCCGCTCGTGGTTGTCCCGCACCGCGCCCGCCATCGGGCCGCGCGCGGTCACCACCGGGCCGATCCGGCCGGTTTCCGGCCGCAGGCCGATCACCGCCTGGCCGATCGGGTCTGTTGCCTGCTCGGGGACGATCCCCCGGTCGCTGATCCGGCCGTAATCCGGCGCCCGCGCCGACCTCGCCCCGGCCGCCGTCAGGACGCAGGACCTGATCGCCGCTGCGCCCGCGGAAATCCATCCTGTCCGCCGCCCCGGCGCGAATGTTGTTGTTCGAAAACTTCTGCCGGACGGCATCGTTGCCGTAGCGCACACCATGGCGATGCTGAGGGTTATGCTCCCAATGGGTCAGGCGATTGCGGTCAATATTGATGTTCCCTCCGCCGATCCAGTTGACGTTTCCGCCCCAATAGCCGCCCGCGGTCCAGCGCCCCAGTGCATAGGCGGCGCCGAATGCGAGGCCCGTCGTGACGACGCCGGCAGCGATATAGCCCGGGGCCGGAAAATAGGACGGCGGATAGGCGGGGTAGGGCCAGGCGCCGTAGACCACGGCTGGATCGTAATAGGGCACGTACACCGTGTCCGGACTGGCCGGCTCGATTAGGATCGTCTGCTTCCCGCTATCCTGCTGGACCGTGACCTTCTGCTGGGAGCCGGATGAGAGCTTCTTGGCGTCGTAGGCGCGCGTGCGCAACCTCTGGACGCCGTCCATGACATCGGGCTGCTGGGCGAGGAAAGCGTCACCCAGCTTCTGCGTCCAGTCCAGATTCTTGCTCAACATCTCCAGGACGGATGGGGTCGCTATCAGAGACTTCACGCTCGCATCCCATGACTGCTTGTCGACCGCCGCCTTCAACTGGTCTCCGCTGAGCTTCTTGTTGATCGTGACCCATCGGTCCGCCTGGACCACCTCCAGCGGATAGGTCGAAGCCATCAACACCTGCGCCAACAGCGGATCGGGGTAGAGCGCGATCGGCGCGATGAGCGCGTCTAGCTCCGCGCTGCTCAGAGGTTGCTCTGCCTGCGCTGCAGGCGTCCCAGCCGCCGGCTGAGATCGAGGCGGCGGCGTCTGCGCCAGAGGTGAGGAAGTGAGCCCCCCCGCTAAGACACAGGCGAGCACGATCCGCAGATGCATCGCATTCTCCCAGAAATGAGGCTCGAGCAGCCCGCGGCGCTGTGTCAGAAGTCCGCGTAGAGACCACAGGCTTCGGCGAAAAGGCTGTTCATTTGCCGGCCGAGTATGCCTTCTGCTTCGCTTGAAATGCGCGAAATGCTTCGATGTTGTCCTGACCAGCCCGCATTGCTTTATCCGCGCGACCGTCCCGCCTCATGTTGTAGTCCTCATGGATCACATCCATGGCGCAACCTCCGGTTTTACTGCAGGCGACGGCATCATTTTGGCTTGCGGAACCCAGGAGTGTGGCCGTAGCCAAGATGGTCGCGAAAAACATCTTTCCGATCATGGCGTAAACCTCGTTGTTAACGGCAGGTCGCACGGGTGAAATTGCGGGTTGAGTACGCAGTAAAGACACGCAGATGCCGGCTATCTGGCGGGCTGATCTTAAACGAATGCGCGCAGCTGAATGTTGTACTCAGGTACAATACGTTGTCGACCCGCATTGTGCTGAACTCCTTGCGATGGATACCGCGTCAACTGGCCTGGTGTCTCGGGGTACGTTGGTCGCAGATTGCTTCCAGGGAGAGAATTCGCAATGTCCTCGACGGCTCAAGAATCGCGCTCCATCGACCATTTTTTCTCGTCCCCTTCCGGCCGCACCGACCGCTGGCGGGATCTCCACGCTGTCGCGCGTTCCTGGTCCAAGGGGATACAGTCCCGTGGCGAGGTCGAGCAGGCACTCGAGGAATTGGGCACGATCGAAGAATTCTACGCCTTTCCAGGCCATGATTTGATCGGCGCCCTACGACAGCACCTTCAGAATAACGACACCAACAGTTTCCTGGCGCTCGCCAAGCGGATTTCGGTTGCGATCATCACCGGCAATTACAAGCAAGACGCCAAGGAGTGGCAGTCGATCGATCTGTCGCTGGCTGACCCCGTCGATGCTCTGCCGTCATCGCTAGGGGACACGCCGACACACCGCCCCTACTTCGAAATGCTGGCAGTGACGCCGGCTCCGGCCGGACGCTGGCCTCACATGGCCGCCGAATTCCGCCGGCTGCGACGGCCGGAAGACACCTTCGTCTACGAGACGGTCATGGTCGGCAGCCTGGAGGATGCGGTCTGCGCGGCCGTACTCAACCCGGATATCGCCGCCGTCGTGATCTATGAGGGCTTCGTGCTGAAGTCCCAGCACGAAGCGCCGATCCTACGCAGCGTTCTGGCCGCACAGCAGCCGCTTCTCGACTCCGCCGACGAGGCCGATCTGGCACTGCGCCTGGCAACCGGGCTGAAAGCGATCCGCCCCGAACTCGACATTTACCTGCTGTCAGATCGGCGCGTCGAGAAGCTCGCCGGCGATCCGCGAGCCGCCATGATCAGGCGCGTAATGTACCAGATCGAGGAACCGCTGGAACTCCACCTCTCGGTGTTGGAGGGCATCAAGGCACGCTACGAGACGCCTTTTTTCGACAATCTCAAGCTCTACGCGCAGCGACCCGTCGCCACGTTCCATGCGCTTCCGATCGCGCGCGGCAAGTCGGTCTTCAGCTCGCCTTGGATCCGCGACATGGGCCAGTTCTATGGTCTCAACCTGTTCCTGGCCGAGAGCAGCGCCACCACCGGCGGCCTCGACAGTCTGCTGGAGCCGACCGGCAACATCAAGCGGGCGCAAGAAATGGCCGCGCGCGCCTTCGGTGCCGATCACGTGTTCTTCGTCACCAACGGCACGAGCACTTCGAACAAGATGGTGCTGCAGGCGCTGATCGCGCCGGGCGACATCGTCATCCTCGACCGCAACTGCCACAAATCGCACCATTACGGGCTGGTGCTGAGCGGCGCACAGCCCTTCTATGTCGAAGCCTTCCCGATGGTCGAATTCTCGATGTACGGGGCGGTGCCGCTGCGCACCATCAAGAAGGCGCTGCTCGACCTCAAGGCCGAGGGCCGCCTCGACCGCGTCAAGATGGTCGACCTGACCAACTGCACCTTCGACGGCCACATCTACAACACCCGGCGCGTGATGGAGGAATGCCTCGCGATCAAGCCGGATCTGATATTCCTCTGGGACGAGGCCTGGTTCGGCTTCGCCCGCTGGTCGCCCTTCCTGCGGCCGCGTACCGGCATGGGCGCGGCCGCAGACATCGAGGCTTGGATAGCGGGGCCAGAGGCTGTTAGGCAATATGAAGAGCAGCAAAAGGAACTCGGAGCGGCCCCTTCGTTCGAGAAGCTCCTAGCCACGCGCCTCCTGCCCGATCCGCGCGCTGTCCGGCTTCGCGTCTACCAGACCAATTCCACCCACAAGTCGATGTCGGCAATCCGCCAGGGCTCGATGGTGCTGGTCAGAGACGTCGATTTCCACAAGGTCGAGGCACAGTTTCACGAGGCAGTGTTCACCCACGCGTCGACCAGTCCAAACCAGCAGCTCATCGCCAGCCTTGACGTCGCCCGTCGGCAGATGGAACTCGAGGGCTACGGGCTGGTGATGAACGCGATCGAGATCGCGCTCGATATCCGGCGCGAGGTCGCGGCGCATCCGGTCATATCGAAATACTTTAAGGTCGTCGGCGCCGACGGCATGGTTCCGAAGAAGTACCGCAGCAGTGGCTTCGTCGATTTCCTCGATCCCGAGACGCGCTGGGACGACCAGTTGCGCAGCATGCGGGAGGACGAGTTTTGCCTTGACCCGACCCGCATGACGCTTGTCTGCGGCACAGCAGGCTTCGACGGCACCTCTTTTAAAGGCCTGCTCGCCGCGCAGTACGGCATCCAAGTCAACAAGACCTCCCGCAACTCGGTTCTGTTGCAATCCAACATCAACAACACCCGCAGCGACGTCGCGCTCCTGATCGGCGTCCTGCTGAAGATCAGCAACGAGATCGAGACGCGTCTGCGCCAGGGCGGCGAAAGCGAGCGCAACGCCTTCGATTCACGCATGCACAGTCTGATGAATGATGTCCCCGACCTGCCGGATTTCAGCCGCTTCGACGAGGCCTTCCGAGGCGACGCCGGCAAGACGACGCCGGAGGGCGACATGCGCACAGCCTTCTTCACCGCCTATGCAGCTGAGAAGTGCGAATACCTGCCAATTAACAGTGCAGAATGCGACCGGCGGCTCGAAACGGGCCCGGCACTGATCTCGGCTAACTTCGTCATCCCCTACCCGCCCGGTTTCCCCATCCTAGTGCCCGGACAGGTGGTGACGCACGAGACGATCACCTTCATGCGGAAGCTCGATGTCAAGGAAATCCACGGCTACGAGAAGACCAAGGGCCTGAAGCTGCTGAAGCCCGACGCGCTCGCCCGCAAGAAGAAATAAGAATGCCGGCCAAGGCCGCAAGCTGACAAGCCCAGAGCTGACAGGTGGTCGGTACGCTGTTCGGCTTCAAATTCCAGAGACAGGGGATCGGAATGTTCGACTGGTTCGTCACAACACTACGCAGTTACCCCGAGATCGCACTCTTCCTGTCGCTGGCAATCGGATATTATGTCGGCGGCTTCGCCTATAAGGGCTTCAGCCTCGGCGCGGTGACCTCGACGCTCATCGCCGCAGTCGTGATCGGCCAACTCGGCATCACGATCTCGCCCCACGTCAAAGCGACGTTCTTCCTGATGTTCCTGTTCGCGGTGGGTTACGGCGTCGGACCTCAGTTCGTCCGCGGCATCGCCAAGGACGGCGCTCCTCAGGCGGTCTTTGCCGTCGTTGTGACTGTGTTCTGCCTCGCGGTTCCCGTCATGATAGCCAAGTTCGCTGGCTACCATCCGGGCTATGCCGCCGGCCTTTATGCAGGCACGCAAACCATTTCGGCCTCGATGGGCCTGGCAACCGATGCGATCAACCGCCTGGGGCTGTCTGCCGAGCAGACCAAGGAATATCTCGACGCGATGCCGGTAGCCTACGCAGTGACCTACATCTTCGGCACCGTCGGCTCCGCCATGGTCTTGGCGTTGTTGGGACCTAAGCTCCTCAACATCGATCTCGTCCAGGCCTGCAAGGACTACGAGGCAAAGCTCGGCGGCGGCAAGGAGATCGGCGGCCCAGGCTCAGTATGGCGGCGTTTTGAGTTGCGAGCCTTCCGCTTGCGGCAGGGCGCAAAAGTCGCTGGCATGCGCGCCGCGGAAGCAGAGGCGCTTGTGCCGGACGCCCGGGTCTTCGTCGAGCGCATCCGCCGCAACGGCGTCATCGAAGATGCCACCGTCGACACCATCCTGCGCGAAGACGACATCATCGCCATTGCTGGGCCGCGCGAGGTGCTCGTCAGCCTCATCGGCCAAACCGCCGAAGAGATCGAGGATCCGGAACTGCTCGACCTCAAAGCCGAGGGCGTCGACGTCTACGTCACCAGCAAGGACGCTGATGGCAAGACTCTCACCGAGCTGTCAAAGATGCCGACGTCTCGCGGTGTCTTCCTGCGCAAGATCGTGCGCGGTGCCACCGCCGTCTCGATCCCGATCCTGCCGGACACTGTGATCCATCGCGGCGACATCCTAACCGTCGTCGGCCGCACCCAGGACATCGCCACCGTCGCCAAGACGCTCGGCCACGCCGACCGTCCGAGCGACGTCGCCGACGTCGCCTTCATCGGTGCCGCCATCACGCTCGGTGCGCTGATCGGCGCGCTCGTCTTCAAGGTCGGGGGTGTCCCGCTGACACTGTCGACCGCTGGCGGCGCGCTCATTTCAGGTCTGGTCTTCGGCTGGCTTCGCTCCGTGCGCCCCCTCTTCGGCCGGATTCCAAGCTCGACCGTCTGGTTCATGAACTCCGTCGGCCTGAACATTTTCATTGCGGTAGTCGGCATCTCGGCGGGCCCGGGCTTTGTCAAGGGATTGCAGACGCAAGGTGTCGGCCTCTTCCTCTGGGGCGCATTGGCCACCACGATCCCGCTGATCCTGTCGATGTATGTCGGAAAGTACATCTTTCGCTTTGATCCCGCCATTCTGCTCGGCGCCTGTTCCGGTGCGCGCACGACTACGGCCGCGCTCGGTATGGTCTGCGAAACCGCCAAGAGTCAGGTTCCCGCCCTGGGTTACACTGTAACCTATGCTGTCGGAAACACGCTTCTAACCATCTGGGGCATGGTGATTATCATGCTTCTGGCCTAACGACCTAGCATCTATCCTTGCGAATAAATTCTCTCAACGGGAGAAGATCATGGATCCTGTCACTCTGCGGACTTTCGAAAAACTCAGCCCGTTCGAGATCAAGGACGAGCTGATCCGCCTCGCCAAGCTGACCGCGCAAGACTCCTCGATTGCTCTGCTCAATGCCGGCCGCGGCAATCCAAACTGGGTGGCGATGACACCGCGCGAGGGCTTCTTCTTGCTCGGGCAATTCGCGATCACGGAAAGCCGGCGTGTGATGAACAAGCCGGCCGGGATTGGCGGCATGCCTAAGGCCGACGGGATCGCCAGGCGCCTCGAGGAGTGGCTGGCCGAACACAAGGATGCGCCCGGCGCCGGCTTCCTACGCGACATGGTCGCCTTCGCGGTCAAGAAGTTTGATTTCAAGCCGGACGCCTTCGTCCATGAACTCGTGGACTCGATCATCGGCGACAACTACCCGGTCCCGGATCGTATGCTCGTCCATAACGAGCGCGTCGTGCACGAGTACTTACAGTGGGCGATGTGCGGCGATCCGCGCCCATCCGGCCAGTTCGACCTCTACGCCGTCGAAGGCGGCACGGCCGCGATGTGCTACATCTTCAAATCGCTGAAGGCAAACCGGCTTCTGAACGCCGGAGATACGATCGCTCTCGCGACGCCGATCTTCACGCCATACCTCGAAATGCCTCATCTGGAGGATTACGGCCTCAACGTGATCTCGGTCGCAGCGCCGCAGGAGAACCGCTTCCAATTCACAGACGAGGAGCTAAAGAAGCTTGAAGATCCCAAGGTCAAAGCCTTCTTCGTCGTCAACCCGGGTAATCCCTACGCGGTCGCCTTGAGCGAGGAGACCATCGCCAAGATCGTAAAGCTGGTCGAGACGAAGCGCCCCGACCTCCTGTTGCTGACCGACGACGTCTACGGGACCTTCGTAAAGGGCTTCCGCGGTCTTCTCGGCGCCCTGCCACGCAACACGATCGGCGTTTACTCCTATTCGAAATACTTCGGCTGCACCGGCTGGCGGCTCGGCGTGATCGCCATTCACAGCGAGAATATCTTCGACAAGGCCATCGCCGCCCATCCGGAGAAGATTTCGGCAGCGCTCGATTCCCGCTATGGGCCGCTGACGCTGAAGCCGCGCGAAATGAAACTGATCGACCGCATCGTCGCCGACAGCCGCGACATCGCGCTCAATCACACCGCCGGCCTCTCCTTGCCGCAGCAAGTGATGATGTCGATGTTCTCGCTGTCCGAGTTAATGGACGAGGCCAAGCTATACCAGAAGACCTGCATGGGGATCGTCAGGGCGAGAGCCGAGCGGATGATCGAGGGGCTGGGCATCGAGGTGCCGGAGAACCTGCTGCATGATCGCTATTACGGCCTGATCGATTTCGAATTCTGGGCCAACAAATATGTCGGCCCCGAGGTCGTGGCCTATATGAAGGAACACGTTCACCCGCTCGACATCGTCTTCCGTCTCGCCGAGGACCACGGCATCGTGCTGCTGAACGGCGGCGGCTTCCACGCGCCCGACTGGTCGGTTCGCGTGTCCTTCGCCAATCTCGACGACGAGGTCTACGGCCAGATCGGACGGGCCACGCGAGCAGTCGCCCGCGGTTACCGCCAAGCTTTTGACGCCTACAACCTCGCGCTCAGCACGGCGAAATCCGCTGGCGGAACGGCGACAACCAAAGAGAAGTGAGCTGAAGGCTGCACCATTCGTTGCCACGTCGCCAGACATTCGACCAGTCGCTTGGACGGTCGGATGTCTGATCCTTCTGCAGAAAGATCCAGCATGCGTTTCGTGATCGAAGCCCTGCAGAACAACCCCGAGCTCGCCATCTTTCTGACGATTGCGCTTGGGTTCCTGATTGGCAAGCTGAAGTTCGGAAGCTTCAGCCTGGGCGTCGTCGTCGGCTGCCTGCTGGCGGGTGTGCTAGTCGGCCAGCTCGACATCAAGATTCCAGCGACCGTTAAATCGGTCTTCTTCGATCTCTTCCTCTTCACCACCGGGTACAAGGTTGGTCCGCAGTTCTTCCGCGCCTTGAAACGCGACGCGCTTCCCCAGATGGCGCTTACGGTCGTTTTGTGCGTGACATGCCTACTCGTGGCGCTGACCTTCGCCAAGCTGCTCGGCTACGACATGGGCACGGCGGCAGGCCTGCTCGCCGGCGCATTTTCTGAATCGACAGTCATCGGAACGGCCGGGGAGGCCATCCAGCGGCTCGACCTGCCGGAGGCCGAGCGCCGGGCCCTCGTGAACAATATTCCGGTGGCCTACGCCGTCACCTATTTGGTCGGGACGACCGCGCTGGTCTGGTTCCTTCCGAAGATAGGCCCTAAACTTATGGGAATTGACCTGCGCGAAGCCGCTCGCGAAGCTACGGCAGCTCTGCATTTGGACAAGGCGAGATCGTCCGGCGAGGCCGATGGTATCACATCAGCCGCCCGCTTGTTCGATGTGCGCGCCTACCGGGTCGAGAAAGCGCAACTGTTTGGGAAGACGATTGCGGAGCTCGAGGCTTTGCCGAAGAAGTCTCGCGTCTTCGTCCTGCGCGGGCGCAGTGGTGATGTCCTGTTCGATCACGCCTCGAATCATCGAATCCGGGCCGGCGACGTCATCGTCGTCATGGCGCGCTTCGAAGTGCATGCCGCACGCGGCGATATCATCGGCCCCGAGGTAAGCGATCCCGAACTGTTGGACATTCCGCTCGAAACGCTCGATGTGATCGTGACGAGCCGCAGGCTCGACGACACGTCGCTGGCGGAACTGGCCGAAAGTCAGTTCGCGCGCGGGGTCTTTCTCGCCAAGCTGACACGTTCCGGCATCGCCATGCCGGTGATCCCGACGACGCGCCTCAATCGCGGCGACGTCATGTCTCTGGTGGGGCCCCTGACGGAGGTCGAGCGCGTCGCGGCAGTGATCGGCTATTCCGACCGACGTACGCCGGCGACCGATATGGTCTTCGTGGGAATGGGAATCTTCCTGGGCGGGCTCTTCGGCCTGCTTTCGGTCGTCGTCTGGGGGGTGCCGCTCACGCTGACGGCGAGCGGCGGCGCGTTGTTCATGGGCCTGCTTTTCGGCTGGCTGCGCTCTGTATACCCGTTCTTCGGCCGTATTCCGGAGGCGGCGATCTGGATCTTCGACACGGTCGGGCTGTGCATGTTCATTGGCATCGTCGGGCTCAGCGCCGGCCCGAGTTTCGTCGCCGGCCTGAAATCGACCGGTATCAGTCTCGTCGCCGTCGGGCTGGTCTCGGCGCTTCTCCCGCACACTGTTGGGATTCTCTTCGGCCGCTACGTATTGAGGATGAACCCGCTCATCGTGCTCGGAGCCTGCGCCGGCGCCGGCACCATTACCGCCGCCCTCAGGGCGATACAGGACGAGGCCCAGAGCAGCATCCCGGCTCTCGGCTACACGGTCCCTTACGCAATCGGCAACATTCTGCTGACTGCCTGGGGACCAGTCCTGATCGCACTGATGACAATCTGATCAAGCCCGCGAGTGCTCATGTCGGCCAGCCTTCTATCCTGATGCACTCCACGCCGCGCCGTTTTGCAAGGCCTACCCCGGACAATAGTTGATGGAGGAAGAAATGAAGCTTGCGATCGCTTTGTCGGCTCTCGTTGCCGCATTCGCCTCGATGGACAGCGGGGATGCCCGTGCCGCCGTTTACTGCCAGTATGTCAATTACCCTGCCGGGTGCATCGTGAGACCCGGAGTTGTGCTGCGGCCACGGCCGGTCGCACGCGCCGTGGCGACACCGGGCGTCGGAGCGCCGGGGGTGGGAGTGCGACCCGGGACACCGATGAATCGCGGCGGCCCGGTCAATCGGGCAGGCCGGCGCTGAAAGTTCGGCCGGCGCTTCCGTCCGGAAGCTCTCACATGCCGTCCATTGGTCCCCCCGCCCGGAGCGGCGAGCCAGATTGCGGCGACTCCAACGCGTCGCGGGGAGTAATACCCGCGATGCGCCTCGGGTACATAAACGATGCAATTTACGAAGAATTCAAATTCCAGAGTTGGTTTCATATGTAACTATCGAGCTACTTACTCATCAAATCAGGAGGGTGACATGCGCTTAGGCCTTTTACCGGCGACTATGCTAGCAGCCTGCCTAACAGCCTCGGCCTTCGCGGCGGACCTGCCAAGTCGTGCGCCTGCAATCGTCTACGCACCGGTGTTCACGTGGACTGGATTGTACGTCGGCCTCAACGCCGGCGTGGGATGGAGCGATTCAGGCGGCGTCATCGTTACTGGCCCAACGTCTGCCTCGTCCGGCTCTCTCGGCGGCGGCGGCGGTGATGGCCAGTTCGTCGGTGGTGGGCAGATTGGCTACAACTGGCAGTCTGGCGCGGTTGTCTACGGCATCGAGACCGACATCCAGTATGTCGACACGGGCGGCGATGTCGCCTGGGGGCCCTATACATGGTGGGCCGGCCGGGGCGGAGGCGACGGCGCCTATTTCGGCACCGTGCGCGTTCGGCTGGGCTACGCCATCGATCGCACCCTGATCTACATGACGGGCGGCCTTGCCTATGGAGGCCTCAACACTAACCCTCTCACTGGCAACGCCACAAGCAACGCCGGCTGGACCATTGGCGGCGGCGTCGAATATGCCTTCACCAACAACTGGACTATCAAGGTCGAAGGTCTTTACGTCGACATCGGCGCGGGAAGAAGGACGCAGAGCTTTGTTAACCCGGCAGGTGGGGCCCTTCCGGCGGGGACCTATACCGCAACAACCAGCGGCAGCGGTAGTGCGGGGCTTCTTCGAGTCGGCGTGAACTACAAGTTCTGACTGCAGGCACTTTGGACCTGTGAGCAGCCGGGCACTTTGCGCGGGGCTGCTTCTCGTAGTCCAGCAAAGGAGGGCCGACGAGTGCCTTCCTTGCCTTGGTAAAGTCGGCCCGGGGAGGGTCGGTCGGCTGTTACCGGAGGTGGCAAGCTCGTACAACGCGTTGAGTAAGGACCCTGACCGATGGACCGGAATGGGCTGCAGTCCCGCGACGCGGTTGCGCCATCAACCATGATCGACACCGCGATCCGAGTCGGATTGGTGGGCGTTCTAGCATTTGCTTGCGCTCGTATCGTACTTCCCTTCATCTTCCTTTTGACTTGGTCGGCGATCCTCGCGGTGATGCTGTATCCGCTCCATCTTCGGCTGGTGCCGCGACTTGGAAATCGTGAATCGGCGCTGCTGATCGGCCTAACCGGCGTCGCGCTGATGCTGGGACCTATGGTGATTCTGGTCACGTCGCTGGCGACATCACTCTATTCGCTGATCTCGAGCTTTCAGAGCCAAGGCGTCACCATGCCTCAGCCGCCGCTGTGGCTCGACGGCGCGCCGCTGGTTGGAAAGAAGCTAACGGAGATCTGGTCTCTTGTTGCCTCCAACCTGCCGGCTGCATTGACGAAATATGGCCACTTAGTCAGCGGCCCGTTGGCATGGTTCGCTTCCTTCGCCGGCGGTCTTGCCATCGGCGAATTGTCATTCGTCGTTTCATTCGCGATCGCCGCCGCGCTGATCGCTCGTGGGCGGGATGCCTCGGAATTTGCTCGCCGCACGCTAGAACGGGTCACTGGAAGCGATGCCCGCGCAATGCACCTGGTCCAACTGACGGCAGCCACGATCCGCGGCGTGGGGCTCGGCGTGGTTGGCGTGGCGCTGATCCAGTCGCTGCTTCTGGGCGTCGGCTTCTTCGTCATTGGAATTCAGGCGGCCGGGCCCTTAACCCTCATTGCTCTCTTGCTGGGTATCATGCAGGTGCCGTTGGTCCTGTTGACTTTACCCATTGTCATCTATGTCTTTTATTCGGAAGTGACGCAGCCGGCCGTCCTTTTCCTCATCTGGAACATCGTCGTCGGACTCAGCGACAATGTTCTCAGGCCATTGTTGATCGGCAGAGGCCTTGAAGTCCCCATGCCGATCATCCTGATCGGCGTTCTCGGTGGCATGATCGTCGACGGGCTGCTCGGTATCTTCGTAGGACCGGTGCTGCTGGCGGTCAGTTATGTACTGCTGTTGGAATGGCTACAGCAACATCCAAATTAACCTACGCCAACATAGCCAATCGAGAACCAACACAGTGCAAGCGCTTGACAAGGTTGGAGCAGAAAGTGAATCGCTCGGGGTTTCCCGGAGGCCATCTCGTTTGAAACATGCCGCCATGGCTGGCTCGTCCAGCATGGCGCAGTAGCGCTCCTCGGCCTCGGCCGGCGGGATATGGCCGATAGGCTCCAGCAGCCGGCGATCGTTTAACCAGTCGGCCCCCGCCGCTTAAGCTCGGTTGCACCACGTTTTGAGACGACATGAGCCCGGCATTAATCTCGCCGGGCTTTTGCGCCATAAGCGGAACTTGCAACTCTGCCAGAAAGCCGACATTCCGCGGTGCCGGTCGAGACAAAAGCTCGTCGAGCCGGTTCGCGTGTCAGCGCAGGGATCTCTGCCACAATTTTTCAGCAGCTTCATCAGGTCCAATCACGGTCAATCATCCGAATTGGCCGCGTCGAAGACCGCATCGAACCGGACCAGGGGCATAACCTCGCGGAAGTAGTGCTCTTCGGCTTCATGCCATTGGCGCTCCCAGGGACCTATAATGCCCTCTCTCACAAGCAGTCTTGCTTTGCGGAAAGCGTCTGAAGCTGTCACGAGAACTTTCATGTCGATGAGGTCCGCGAGTTCCGGCCGAGCCGAATAGACGCCCTCGAGGATAACGACGGATCGCGGTGAAAGCTCAGACACGCTTGACTGCAACCTGCCGTCAAAAGCTTCCCAATCGAACGCGCGCCAACTGGCAGCGCGACCCTGCCGCAAGGCGCCCAGCACAGCGCGCTGGCGGGGCCAGTCGATACAGTCGGCAGCGCGGATGGCGGGGGCATCTGATCGCAACCCAGTGCCGCCGGCAAAGAAGTCGTCACCCTCAATGAGCGCCGCTCCCACCTTATCTGCTAGCAGCGCTGCCAGAGTCGACTTGCCCACGCCGCTGCGTCCGTCGAGCGCAATCACATAGGGCCCATCCGCCTTGGCCGCGTGCAAGTGGATCTGACGAGCGAATGTGCTGGTATCGGAGAAATGCATCAGCGTCTGGCTTCCTGGTAAGTCCGGCGCGATACGCCTCGGATGAAGAAGCTGCTGTCCCGCCATGCCGGTCAGCGTTCCCGTGCAACACTCTGCAAGCAGGTGGCTCTTTCCTCGTTTAGTTATAATCGACCCAGCTATTCTGCGGCGGGATCAATCTCCGCGAGGAACCATTCTCTGAAAGCGCGTATCGCACGGGCTTCCGGTCGCGATTTGAGGCGTGAAAGCCATTATGCATCGGTGGTACCTCCAATTATAGCGGTTGTCGCAGCGTGATCCATGCGCGGGCATCATCGTGGATCACGTTCGACTCGCATCCATCGTGCGCTATCAATGGGCATTCGACTTCCACCGACAACCGTTACCCCGACCTCAGTGGTTGCAGTTTGCCACGGAAAATATCGGCGAATGCTGACGACCGGCTCCCCTAGCGAGATGGAAGCCCGAATGCCTTCATGGCTTGACGCGTCGCATCCGCTACGACGGCATCAATGGCGCCCGGTGTTGCGTCTTGTGCGCCCGTGAAGAACACGCAGATCAGGATCGATGGTCCGCTTGGCGGCCAAATGATGCCGATATTGTTGTGCGTCCCCCGCGCGCCCGTGCCGGTCTTGTGGCCGACGGTGTAGCCGGCGGGGACGCCGGCCTTGATCCGGCCGGCCCCGGTGGGTGTCTCGGTGATCCAACGCGTAAGCAACTGCAGGTGCGCCGCTGAAAGCAAGTTGCCGCGCAAGACGCGGTCGAGGTTGGCCACATATTGCTCGGCCGTCGTGGTATCGCGCATATCGCCGGGCAAGGCGCTATTCAGCTCAATTTCCAGTCGATCCACGCGCGTGACGTGGTCGTCAATGCTGCCATACCACTGCTGGAAGGCAGCCAGTCCGCCCATTTCGCGGATCAGAATATTTGCCGCGGGGTTGTCACTAACCTCGACTGTCGCTTTGCACAGCTCTTCCAGCGTGAGCGTTCTGCCGATGGCCGGCTGCGTGACCGGCCCATGCGGCACCATGTCGGCAGCTGTGATCGGGACGTCTCGGTCTAGCCGATCGCGCCCCTGCTGCACGGTCTGCATCACATAAGCTGCGAGAAACAGTTTGAATGTCGAACAGAAAGCGAAGCGTTCGGTTGAGCGCCAGCCGACCCGCTGGCCGTCCCGCGTCGCGAAAAGCCCGAGACGGCCTCCATGGCGGGCTTCAAGAGACTTGAGATCGAGACTAGTCCCAGGAGCAGCCGCGGCATGCCCGGCGCCGACTAGAGTGGCGCCGGCGCCGATCAAGAATGAGCGCCGGTCCGCAAGGAAATCAATGGTGCGAGTTGTCATGTGCGTTGCGTCTCCAGAGGGAGGCGCAGAGGTAGCGAGGCCGCATGGCCCTAGCCAAATGATCGTTACTCAGATTTGATATGAATAAAATTGGGGCTTCTGGATGGATGTTTCGAGATTGCCGCTCATCGCGCTGCGCGCCTTTGAAGCGTCGGCGCGGCTCGGTAGCCTGACCAAGGCGGGGATGGAGCTGCGCGTGGGCCAGACCGCAATAAGCCATCAGATCAAGCTGCTTGAGAAAGATCTCGGCTTCACGCTGTTCGAGCGCTTGCCGCGTGGCATCGCTCTGACCGAGGAGGCGCAGGCGCTGCTGCCGGTGTTGACGGATGCGCTACGTCGGGTCAGCGACAAGGTGCACCAACTGCGTACCGGCGGCACGGCCGAGATTCTCACGATCGGCGTGGTCAGCAGCTTCGCCCTCGGGTGGCTCCTGCCGCGCCTGCAGGACTTCAACGCGCGGCACCCGCAGATCGAGGTGCGGATCAAGACGAACAACAACCGTGCCGACACGCTCCTCGACGGCCTCGATCTTTTCATTCGTTTCGGTGACGGTGCCTGGCACGGCACAGAGGCGGTCGAGCTGATGCAAGCCCCGCTCGCTCCGGTCTGCAGCCCTGGCCTCGCCATGTCAGTCCGCACTCCGGCTGACCTGCTGGCCCAGCACCTCCTGCGCTCATACCGCCAGGACGAATGGCCGCTCTGGTTCCTTACCGCGGGACTGACCCCGCCGGTCGCGCGGGGCTGGATTTTCGATAACTCGCTGGCCTTGGTCGAAGCGGCAGCGCAAGGTCTCGGTGTTGCGCTGGTCCCCGCCGCGATGTTCTCGCGCGATATCTCTTCCGGTCGGATTGTACAGCCTCTCGACGTCGGTATCGTTACCGGGGCCTACTGGATGACGCGATTGAGGTCACGGACCGAAACCGGCGCCATGGTGGCCTTTAAGAGGTGGATTGTCGCCGAGCTTTAAGCTGAGCATGGAGACGATTGTTTTCAAAGGCGTGCGCCAACAATGGACACTAGTGGTCAGTGTGAAAGCGGGCAGAGATCTGGACAACGCAACCGAAGAGCCGGCACTGACCTGAGAGAGAGGCACGGGCCCGGCCGCAAGCCGAACAGTGCCGAAGGAGTCGCCGCCACTGCTCATTGGGAAGGCTCCGACGCGGGAGATCTGCTGCGGTAAGTTTGCGGCTGACAGCGGCCCCGTGGGACAGCGCAATGTTTCTTTTCGACGGCCCCGACCAGGCCGACGTGACGATCCTCCTGGCGCATGGGGCCGAAGCTCCGATGGGCTCGCGATCAATGACGGCGTCCGCAAATGCCTTAGCCGGAGAGGGCTTTCGCGTTGCCCGCTTTGAGTTCGACTATATGGCGGCGGCGGACCGCAGTTGGGCGCATGCCGTCGGCCCGCGCTGAAAAGCTAAACCCGCGATATATCGCTGCCGTCGACGCGCTCGGCAGGGAGAGCTTGTTATCGGTGGCAAGTCGATGGGCGGGCGCGCCGCGAGCATGGTCGCGGACACGCTGTTAGAGAGTGGACGGATTCGTCGCCTTCTTTGCCTCCGTTATCCTTTCCATCCGCCCGGCAAGCCGGAGCAATTGCGCACCGGCCACCTTGTCGATCTGAAAAATCCCACCCTCATTGAGCGGCCGATCATCTCGTGACCATGTCCGACGCAACTCTTACCTGGGCCGGGCAGCTCAAACCCCCGGCAGGGTCGCGATATGAAGATGGACATCGGGAAACGCCACGAGCAGCGCCGGGAAAGAGCAAGTGATGACGCAGCACCGCATCTACAGAATGAGCTTTGCCAAGATTTATCCTCTTCTGGTCGCCAAGGCGGAGAGGAAGGGGCGCACGAAGGTGGAGGTCGACCAGATCATCCACTGGCTGACCGGCTACGGCCAAGAGGCACTTGCCTCTCAGCTGGCGAAAAACTCGGACTATGAGACCTTTTTCGCCCAGGCGCCGGCACTCAATCCCGCGCGCCTCAGCATAAGGGGAATTGTCTGCGGTGTCCGCGTCGAGGAAATCGCCGAGCCAGTGATGCGGGAAATCCGCTACTTGGACAAGCTCATCGATGAACTCGCCCGAGGGAAGGCGATCGACAAGATCTTATGCCGTCGACCATAGTCAGCGCGCTTGCCGGGGGGACGCCATTCTTAGATTTTGGACAAGGAACCGAACCTGTTCGCGTATAGCGACGCCCTTCAAGGGCGCGCGCTCCGGGTCACCAAATACGCTGCGTTAGACTGCGAAGGAGTGTTCGGAGGTGCGGCCAAGGCGACCGAATTCCACCGCGGCTCAATAGGGTGGGATGGATTGGCTCATCTGCTCACCCTGCCAGCGGAGGCTCGACGTGCCGCCAGAAACATGACGGCAGCGGCACCGGCGTTTGCGAGAGCGCTGACGGCAATGGGTATGACGTAGCTATGGCTGCGATCGTAGATGAAGCCTGCCGCGCCTGGGCCAACGAGCGTGCCTAGGGCAACGCTCGAATAGAGCACCCCGATGATGCGGCCGGCATGACGCGCACCGAACAGATCGGCGACCACTGCTGGCAAAATCGCGACCCACCCTCCGTAGAAGAGACCGAAGATCAACGCAAACAGTATGAGCTGGCTCAAGGAGCCACCAAGGATCCAGGTCGGAAGTGAGGCGGCCATGCCAATGTACATGGCGATCAGGAAGCTCTCGCGGCCCATCCTGTCCGCGATGCCGCCGAGGAAGAAGCGGCCGATCGTGCTGCCGATGCCGATGGCACCAAGCAGCCAGACTGCCGCCGAAGCGGGAACACCATGGTCGACCGCGTAGGGCGCGAGATGCACGAACGGTACGAAGACACCAAGCGCGCTCAGGAACGACGCAAGATAGAGCCCCGCAAATCGTCGCGTCCGGATTGCTTGGCCCACGGGCGTATCATTGCCCGCCTGCAGGGAGCCAACGACGATGGTACGTGTGATGCCGTCGGGCTGCAGGCCGCGGCGGCCAGGCTCGTCCTCCATGACGAACGCCGCTGCCAGGCCGACCACGATCGCGAGGACGCCGAGCGTGGTGTAGGCGTTCCGCCAGCCGATGTCCGCGATCAGCCAAAGCGCGAACGGCGGCATCACGAGCGTCCCGACGCCAATGCCGCTGACCGCCAACCCGGATGCGAGACCACGGCGCTTGACGAACCAGCGTTGCACAGCGCCAAGTGTGGGCACATAGGCACAGCCGACACCGACGCCGATACCGATGCTATAGGCCGCATAGACCTGGAGAATGGTTTGCGCCTGTCCGGCCAGAATGAGGCCGAGGCCGACTAGCGTCATTCCGATTGCGGAAAGCGCCTTCACGCCGATTCGATCCGCGAGCGGCGCGGAAACGATGCCGAGCGAGAAGTACATAAATCCGGCCAGCGAAAAAACCGCCGAGACCGAACCGCGCGATGCCGCGAACTCGTGCTGGAGCGAGTCCAGGAACGAGCTGAATGTGTATGCGCTCCCGAAGCCGACGAAGGTTATGACGAAGGCTGCGGCGACCACAAGCCAACCGTAAAAAATCGCCGATTGCCTTTCCAGGTTCATGATTATCCTCTGTTGGCGGGCCGAGCCGTCTCGGCGTGCGATATGCGGGCCGCTCCCAAGACCTTAGGATCGCGGCGGGCCACTGAGGCCCGGTTGACGACGATGCCAGGACGTTGCGTCCTGAAACGCTGCGCCGAGAGCAAGAAGCGCGCTTTCGTCGAACTCGGCAGCGATCAATTGCAGGCCGATGGGCATGCCTTCCACCGAGGCGCTCCCGGGGAAGGCCAGCGTTGGATGGCCGCTCATGTTGAAGGGGCAGGTGTAGCGTTGCAGCTTGGCGATCAGCTCCGGCTGCTCGCCAAGGGTTGCGATCGTCTTCAGCGTGAGCGGCGCGAAAGGATGGACGGGCGTCAGGATGGCGTCGACCGATGATAGCAGGGCCTCGACCTGGCCACGGAATGCCGCGCGGCGACGAAGGATTTCCTGATAGGCCATCCCCGAAACGGCCATTCCGTTCTCGATGACGGACGATAGGATGGCGCCATACTGTTCCTTATGGAGGGCATAGGGCGCTTGATGGGCAACTGCCGCTTCAACCGCGCAGTTCGGTGTCCAGTCCGCCACGATCTGGCGGACATCGGGAAATGACACCTCGGCGATCTCGGCGCCCAGGTTCGAGAATATCGCGCAGGCTTCCGTCAGTGCGGCCTGTGTCCAATCGTCGACGTCTTCGGAGTTCCAGTGCGGGTCGATCCCGATACGCTTGCCGCGTACATTCGCGCTTGCGTCGGCCAAGTAGTCGGGAACCGGACGAACGCTCGTCGTCGGGTCATTGAGGTCATGCCCGGCAATGACATTGAGGATCGCCGCGACGTCGATCACGTTCCGGGCAATCGGGCCGATATGGTCGAGCGAGGGAGCGAGGTCGAATGTCCCATAACGGCTGACGCGCCCCCAGGTCGGCTTCAGGCCGCTGACGCCGTTGGCGGCCGAGGGCCAACGGATCGACCCGCCCGTGTCGGACGCGATGGCGCCGAAGCACAGGCCGGCGGCGGTCGCGACCGCTGATCCGCTGGAGGAGATGCCCGCCCAATAGTCGCCGTTCCATGGGTTTTGCACTGGCGGAATCGATGGGTGGTAGTCGGAATACGCCCCCTCGGTGAGCTGGGTCTTGCCGATCAGCACTGCCCCTGCGTCGATGAGCTTTCGCACGACGGTCGCATCGCGCGCCGGCACATAGTCCTTATGGACCACGGTGCCGGCCGCCGCTGCGACGCCCCTGATCCAGCAAAGGTCCTTTACGGCTATGGGAACGCCATGGAGGGGGCCCCGGTGGATTCCCGCCTCGATCTCGCGGTCGGCAACCTCCGCCTGGCGGAGGGCGCTCTCGTCCAGGACGCTTGCATAAGCCTGCAATTCACCATCAAGACGCCGAATGCGCGAAAGGAGCGCCTCGGTGACATCCTTTGAGGCGATGGCGCGGCGAGAGATAAGCTCTCCGACCTCTGTGAGACCATAGAACTCCACGTTGAAAGACATCCGATCCAACCTCTCCAGCGGCCACGCACGACAGTCTATGATTTAGAATTCATGCGATTCTTGGCGGCTTGCTTGCAGCATTGACGCTTGATATCGGCGGGAATTATGCTGACGCTCGCTGCTTGGACAAACCAGAAGACTTAACCCTGATGAATCAGATTTTCTAATTCATGCCGAGTCGATTGCCTCCCCTTAACGCGCTGAAGGCATTCGAGGCCGCTGCCCGCCACCTCTCGATCAAACTGGCCGCGGAAGAATTGTGCGTGACGCCGGGGGCCGTCAGCCAGATGATCCGGGTTCTGGAGGAAAATCTCGGCGTGAAGCTCTTTGAGCGGGTGACGCGAGGGATTTTTCTGACTGACGCGGGCCGCGATTATCTGCCATCGATACGCAATGCATTCCGCCAGATCGCCGGTGCATCCGAGCGGATCGCAGCCCAGCTGGATTCTGGGCTGCTCACTGTCAGCACCACGCCCTTTTTTGCATCGGCATGGCTGGTGCCGCGATTGTCATCCTTTCGAACGGCGCAGCCCAGCATCGATCTGCAGATCGTCACCAGCAATGCACTGGTTGATTTTTCTCGCTCGGACACGGATGTTGCGATCCGCCATGGGATGGGCCGATATCCCGGACTTCGCAGCGACCGCGTCGTCACGGTCGAGATGATCGCCGTGGCCACCCCCGATCTGATCGACCGAGCCGGCCGTCCGAACCGGCCATCGGATCTCGTGCGTTGGCCGCAGGTTCACGATGCCGAACGAAAGGGCTGGAGCCTGTGGTTTGACACGCACGGCGTTGCTGAAAGGACGACTGCGCGTGGCCTCTCCTTCGATGACAGCGGCCTCTTGCTAAAAGCGGTGCTCGCCGGTCAAGGCGCGGGACTGCTCCCGGCTGCCCTGCTTGAGGATGAACTGCGCGACGAGCGTTTGATCCAGTTGTTTCCGCCCGCTCGAATGGAGGAGTTTGCCTATTATCTCGTCTGTCCGGACAACCGACAGCAGCAGCCCAAGATCGCAGCGTTCCGGGATTGGATCTTGAACACATGACGGCAAGAGGGGACGGAGTTACATCCTCAGGTACTGACTTCAGCAGAGAGTAGATATCCACGCTTCAACTGACCAAGGCCCCGTTAGGGTGGTGGGAAATTGCCATTGGCGACAGCGGGCTAGCGCCAGAAGCGGAAGCTGGGCTTTCGCCGAGAAGCGGACATTCAACCTGCATGCGATTACCGCGCGACTTAAAGCCTAAGGGTATCCTTGAACTGCGTCCGGTCTTACCTCGGCGCAGCAGGCACCAGAAGTGAGCTGCAATGCTGAGGCCTTTTATTGAATGGCGATAGCATCGCGAGCCTACCAGCCACACCGACCCACAAGCCATCTCCCTTAGGTTGGCGCTCTAATTCTACTTTACGGTGGGAAACCATTGCCGATTGCGGAGCAAAATTTGCCGCCGCCAAGGATGTTTGAAGACTGCGCCCTTGCCCTATGTGATAGTAAATGCTCGCTTTTTTCGAGCTTGCCCGGAGACTGCTGACGGCACGGCGATTGCTGATCCACGCCAAAGAGAGTTGCATGGGGTTGGAAATGAACGTTACCGGGTTCGGCTCACCTTACCTTCCCAATAGGCCCGCCTATGACCTCGGCTCAGCGCAAGGTAATGGAGCGAAGGCTCCATCGAGCCCGTCGGCGCAACCGCTGCCCAACCAAGCGCAAAAATCGCCGTCGGATGCGGAGCTCAAGGAGTTCAAGGACGACTTGCTCGCTTATCAAGCCCAGCAGGAAGCTTCGGGCGATTACCCTGCAATCCAAATGTTAATCCCCGCGAACGAGCGCGGCTACGTCGCAATCCCCTCGGCCGACCAGCAGAAGCTTATCAACGCGATCATCGCCCGCCATCAGGGCGATGCCGAGTTGCAGAACCCAACTGTTGCCCTGAACAAGACGGCCCTGTGGAAGGAACTCACGAAGGAGGGCGTCAACTCCGACCAGATAGCGAGCGGCGCCAAGTTCTTCTATTCGCCCGACGGCACAATCGTAGACCGCAGGACGGCCACCACGGGCGTCGACAGAATGGCCTAAGCTGGTTTCAATAGGCTGCGCTCGGGTTCGACGTCGAAACTGCGCGCCGATGTGCCGTAGGCCACGGCGAGGAGCCGCTGGTTTCGGGCCCCGACAAGCTGGTCTTGTTCGGTGGCGTCTTGCAACCGACTGTGACGGGCAAGGGCCGGACATGGTCGACTGTCCAACAGCGTTTTGGCGAGCCATCGAGTAAGCACACGCAGGCCATTCTCCTGACGCCATTATCGCACGCCGGGCATGGATTAATGCTCGCGCTATAAGAATTACACCCACATATCCAAAGGTATATATCTGACTCATCAGAGTGAGAGGATAATGCGCATCTCTATAACATGATTCCTGTCTTAACAGTGAAGTTATTTCTCAAATAAGCTAGCGTGATTTGGCGCCGGAAATCATCAGACTTTGCGTATTGGGCACCTAATTGTTTTCTTGGTTCCCGAAATTCGCAAAGAGGATACTGAAATGAAGAACGAAGTGCCGAGCAAGGGTCTTGAGTGGACCAACTTGATCCTCGGAGTCAGCTTGGCTTGCGCTTCTATGGCGTTCGCCGGGTCGCCGCTGGCAGCATGGAACGCGGGCATCACCGGGGGATTGATTGCGTGCCTTTCCGCGATCGCACTATACCGAAATGAGAATGGCGCCGCTCGGTACAATCTCATCCTGGGCTCCTGGGCGGTGATTGCTCCTTTCGTGTTGGGCTTTGGAGCCGTTGCCGCTCCGATGTGGACACATGTGGTGATGGGGCTCTGCATCGCGGCAATCGCGGCGACCCAGATCCTTGCGAAACGCAGTGCTCGCCCCGCTCCGCTCAAGTAGCCCTGGCCGCTATGCGCGACGATTATTCGAGGCGGCTTTGATCGGCCGCCTCGGAGTTCCCCTCAAAATCACGATCGGGGTGAACATGTGCGAGATTTCCGAGCCGACGCTTGAAGAACTTCTGGCTGACACGCTGATCCAAATGGTGATGAAGCGGGATGCTCAGACCGTGCACGACATACGCGAGGCGTTTCGTACCAGCGAAATGCATGCCGAACAGCGTGCGCTCGGTGGACCGGATAGCGTTGCCAAGGTCGGAACGCGCATTCACTGGGGCGGACAGCTACGTAGAGTTTCGCGAGACCGCGCCGTTCAGGAAGACCTCGACGGCCGAGACCACGGCTTCCCGAGCCTCAGCAACCGATGGCGGGGCGCGCAGGCCGAGGATGACTTGCAGATGCAGATTGTCGCGGATCATACCGACAAAATGGCCTGCCAGCCGGAGGGTGTCGTCAGACTTGATCTCGCCGCGTTCTTTGGCCGTTTCGAGCACGACTGCCAGCCGCAATGTCGTGCGCCCCGGGCCGCGCTCGTAGAAGGACTTGGCGAGGTCGGGGAAGCGGGTCGCCTCGGTAACGATGGTACGGTAGATGCCGATCAGCGTTGGCGACATGTAGACGGCGAGAAGATGCAGGCCGAATTTGGTCAGCGTTTCACGCAGGTCGCGGCTATCGACTTCGTCCAGCTCCAAGGAGGCGAGAGCCGCGTCAGCGTTCGCCTCCACAAGGGCGAGAAAGAGGCCCTCCTTGTTGCCGAACTCATTGTAGATGTTGCGTTTTGATCCGCCGGCGCGCTGGATGATCGCGTCGATGCTCGTCGCGACATAGCCGCGCTCGAAGAACTCCTCGGCCGCCGCTCTGAGCAGCGCCTCACGTCGCATGCTCGATTGCTCTCCTTTCGATCCATTCACGGGACTTCACGGTCCTTCCCAAAAACACGTCATTGACCGGTAATTCATATTACCATAACGGTCAATGGTAACGATCATTACCGGAGATTGCGCCGTGACGCTGTCCAGGAAGAAAAAAATCGCCGGATTGTCACTATGCCTCGTTGCCGTGGCAGCAGCCGCCGGCGGCTGGGTGCGAACCAGCTCAAGCGACGAGGCCTTTACGGATAACGCCTATGTCAGGGGAGACGTGACATCGCTTGCGCCGAAGGTCGCTGGCTATGTCACTGTCGTCGAGGCGGGAGACAATCAGGCCGTGCGCGCGGGCGACGTGTTGTTCCGTATCGACGACCGAGACTATCGCGCCCGGTTGGCACAAGCGGTCGCCAATTTCGAGGCAGCCCAAGCGCGTGTCACGAATGTCGATGCTGAGACCCGACTCCAACAGGCCTTCATCAGACAAGCTGTGGCGCAGAACCGATCGGCCGAGGCGGAGCTGAGCCTGGCAAGGCGGGCTTGGGATCGCCGTAGCGAACTCATCCATCGTGGTGCGGTCAGCCAAGCGCAACTCGACGAAGCGGAGGCCGCGCGATCGCGGACCGAGGCAGGCGTGTCGGCGGCGGCGGCAACGGAGGAAGCGCAGCGACAGCGTCTCGTTGTTCTGGCCGCCCAGCGCGAGGCCGCGGTAGCCGCTGTCGCGCAGGCGCAGGCAACACAGGAACTGGCGCAGATCGATCTGGATAACACCGTCGTCCGTGCACCGATCGATGGCGTGATCGGCAATCGGCAGGTCCGTGTCGGAAGGCTCGTCGCGCCCGGTGTCGCGCTCCTAGACTTGGTGCCCATCGCCGATCTGTGGGTGGTGGCAAATTTCAAGGAGACCCAGATCGCGCGCATTCAGCCCGGGCAGCGGCTGCGTATCACGATCGACGGCTATCCTGACGAGGCCTTCCACGGTGTCGTGGACAGCTTCGCCCCAGGCAGCGGCTCAGCATTCAGCCTGCTGCCCGCGGACAATGCGACCGGGAATTTCGTTCGCGTCGTGCAGCGCGTCCCGGTCAAGATCCGTTTTCTCGACCATCCGCCGCCCGGCCGCCTCGTACCGGGCCTCTCGGCGCGCGTTGCGATCGACCTGTCGAGCCCGTCGTGACCGAGCCCGCTCCCCTGTCGCAGGCTCGAATTGTGTCCACTCGCAACCGCGCCGTATCCGACGCGCTTCTGGTCGTGGGCATCGTTCTGACGACGCTGACGGAAGCGATCACCGGCACCGTCCTGTCGCTGGGGCGAAGTGACATCATCGGAGATGTTCACGCCACGCCCGACGAGTTCGCGTGGCTCGACGTTGCCTACACGACATCTAAGCTGATCGCCTTCATGACCGCCCATGCGCTTTCAAGTCGCGTTGAGCCACATCGCCTGGTGATAGGATCGACTCTCCTGATGGGATTGGCCTGCGCCATGGCCGCTGTCACCACTCGGCTGGACCTGCTGGTGGCGCTGCGGGCCGCTCAGGGCTTCTCCGGAGGCACTCTGCTGGTTGCGGGGCAGATGCTGCTGTTCATCACCTATCCGCGCCGACACCAGCCTGTCCTTCAAGCCTTGTTTGCCATTGGGGCAGTCGTTGCGCCCGCTACTGTAGCGCCCGCTCTCCAAGGCTGGCTGCTCGACGATCAGTCTTGGAACTGGATCTTCTTCAGCGCCGTTCCGATCGCCTTGGCGGGAGCCGGCATCCTCCTGCTCCCGGAACACCGGCAGAGCGCCAGCATCGCCAAACGCCCTTTCGACTGGCTTGGCGTCGCTCTCATTTCGATCACCATGTTCTGCTTCGCCTATGTTCTCAGCCAAGGCAGCCGCTGGGACTGGTTTGAAGAGCCACGGATAAGATGGCTGAGCGGGCTCGGCGCGGCCTCCCTTGTCGGCTTTATCGGGCAGCAGGCGGCGGTGAAGCGTCGAGGTCTGCTCGATATTAGCTGCTTTCGATCTCAGGATTTCCTCTTCGCCTTCATGGTCAGCTTTGTAGCTGGCGCTGCGCTTTTCGGAAGTGCCTATCTCATTCCCGCCTTCGCGGTGTCCGTCCTGGCGTTCACGCCGACAGATGCCGGACAACTCCTGCTTCCGAGCGGCGCGCTTTTCATCGCCGCACTACTCGTGGCAGCCGTGCTCATGCAGTTTCGTCGCCTTCCGCCGATCGCCACGGTGCCCTTCGGCATCCTCATGGTGATGACGGCGATGTGGATGCTGTCCGGATCGACCAGCGAGAGCGGCACCGCCGATATGATGCCGGCGGTTCTGCTGCGCGGATTCGGTCTCGGGTTCCTGTTCCTGTCTATCACGCTGATCGCTTTCGGCGATCTCCGCCGTCACAATCTTGCGTCCGGCATCGGCATCTTCAATACCGGGCGACAGCTCGGCGGCCTTATCGGGGTCGCCGCCCTCCAGACGCTGATTGACCGGAACGTCGCCGCCAATACCACCGTATTCGCTCTGCACATCAGTTCGGGCATCCCGACCGTGAACGAGCGCCTTACGGCGGTGGCCGCCATTCTCGCAGGAAAGGGTCTCGACCCAGTGGCGGCCGCTCAAGGAGCCAGGAGCATGCTGGGAAAGTCCGTTACCGTGCAATCAACCGTGATCGCATTCGACTCAGCGTTCATTGCCGTCGCGATGCTGTTTGTGGTCGCGGCTCCGGTGCTCGTCGCGGTCAAGATCGGGCTCGTCCGCCGCTCCAAGCGACAACCGTCTCGGCCGGAAAAAACAGAACAATTGTCGGTCCGACTGGCGGATCGATAAAGGCCGCGAAGCGAGCGGCGAACGGCCGAAACCGCTCGACCATGCAGCCCTGCGCACGACCTTGGTCCGTCATCCCTATGCAGATGTACAGGTCGGACCGACTTTTATCGAGAGCAGGCTGCTGTCAGGGCAATAGCGGCTCAAGCTTCCGATGTGAAGAATTCCGGTCCTGTCTTCGCGCCGCCGGCCCTCTCGGACTCATTTCGATTGCATGGCGTGGCGCACATTCGGGAGGAGCTACCTATGAAAGAAGTCTTCGCAGGTAAGGCCGTCCTGCCTCAAAACCGCGCTGTTGCAGCGGCCGTCGTGACGATGGTCGCCTTCAACGGGATATTTCTGTCCCTGAACGGCGCCTTCATGCTCGTTGCTCCGCTGGCCTGGTACGAACTGGTGCCGGGCGTGACCGACACGGGCTTCTTCAACCAGCACTTCATCCGCGACATCGGGATGATCCAGCTCTTCCTGGGCGTGTCGTTTGGTTTGGGTCTGCTCCTGCCGGAGCGCCGCGTCGGATACTGGGCGGCCGCGACGGCATGGCTCTGCTCTCACGCGCTGTTTCACTTTTGGGAGGTTGCCGTCGGTATCTGTTCTCCGTCGGTCATTCCAAGAGACTTTCCAGCGGTGACGCTTCCGGCGCTCCTTGGACTGGTACTGACCTTCTGGGCAGTGCGCAACGCGCCACAGGCTGTGCTGCAAACGTCACAGATGCGGCCCGTGCCGGCAGAACGCTTTTGCCCTTCGCCTTGCCCACGCGGCAATCCATCCCGGAAGTAAGAACCCGTCTTGCCCGGGGAATTCCCAGAACTGGCGGCGGTCCTCTCGCGCTAAGCGCACCCTCGCCATGCCGCCCTCCGAGAACACAGGAGAACGCAGATGAGACCGAGCGCATTCACATTCGCAGTGGCAGCCGCACTGGCCGGCGCGCCGAGTCAGCCATTGTATGCAGCGCCGCATGCCAGACCGACCATCATCCTCGTCCACGGCGCCTTTGCTGAATCCGCAAGCTGGAATGCCGTGGTCTCGCGGTTGAACAAGAGCGGATACCGGGCAATCGCCGCCGCCAATCCCTTGCGGAGCCTAAAGGCCGATGCAGCGGAAGTCGGAGCGCTCATCCGATCGATCGCCGGCCCCGTTGTGCTGGTCGGCCATTCCTATGGTGGCCCGGTGATCACGGAGGCTGCGAATGGGCAACCGAACGTGAAGGCGCTGGTCTACGTCGCCGCATTCGCGCCGGATACAGGAGAATCCAGCCTGTCGCTCACCGGCAGATTTCCCGGAAGCACTCTCAGTAGCGCGATCCACCCGGTCGAACTGGTGAGTGGAGGACGCGATCTCTACATCAAGCCGGACAGGTTCCCGAGCCAGTTCGCTGCCGATGTTCCGAGGCGCCAGGCAGCCGCGATGGCGGTTACGCAGCGTCCCGTCGCCGAAGCCGCACTGGCGGAACCCTCCGGCACACCTTCGTGGAAGACGCTGCCGTCCTACTCGATCTACGGGACGGGCGATCTGAACATCCCGCCGGCGGCAATGGCGTTCATGGCGCAGCGTGCGCAGGCGGTGAAGACGGTCAGGGTCAAGGGAGCTTCGCACGTCGTGATGATTTCTCATCCCGCGCGGGTCGCCTCGCTGATCGAGCTGGCCGCGTCGCGCTAGGCGGCGGCAGCGGGGAGCCAAATCCGCACGCCATCTCGGTCTGGGCGAGAACCCTTGGCCATGCCTGCCCCCGCGAAAAATTGGCCTTCCTGGGCTCTGCCCTTAATATTTTTAGTAGCGCTCATATTGCGTAATATCAGCACATAACAAGTCGTTATATTTCCAATGATCTATCTATCATATAGTATAGAATCTTCTAACACTAAGATCAATCGATATTCAATTCGTTCTAATACATCGTAATCAAGCCGTGATTAGAGCGGTAATCAGCAGGAGATAATCATGAGCCTAGACATCGCCTTGCGTCCCGGGAAGCCGGGTCCAGAAGAGCTAGTTCCGTCACGTTATGCCGTGCGGGTCGGCGAGATCGACGTGCTGGTGATCAGCGACGGAGTTCTGCCGCTTCCTACCAAGATGCTCGGACACAACGCCGACGCCACCGAACGGGCGGCTTGGCTGAACGACATGTTCCTGCCGCCGGATGCGTTCGATTGGTCGCTGAACGTGGTCGTTGTCCGGAGCGGCAGCCAGACCATCCTCGTCGATGCCGGGCTCGGGTTGGACCCGAATTTGAACCTGCCGCGCGCCGGACAACTCGTGAAGCGGCTGGAGGCGGCAGGGATCGATCTCGGGTCCGTAACCGATGTTGTCTTGACACACATGCACATGGATCACATCGGCGGGCTTCTCGTCGACGGGGTCAAGGAGCGGATGCGTCCGGACCTTCGGATCCACGTTGCGGCCGCCGAGGTCGAGTTCTGGGAGGCGCCCGACTTCACCCACGCCGTCATGCCGCAGGGCTTCCCGGACGCGCTCCGGGCAACAGCCAAGCGGTTCGCGAAGGAGTACCGCAGCCAGCTTCGGTTGTTCAAGGATGAGCATGAGGTCGCCCCCGGCGTCGTCGCCCGTCGAACTGGAGGCCATACCCCCGGCCACAGTGTGGTTCGCATGGCCTCCGGCGGCGACCGGCTGACATTCGCTGGTGACGCCGTGTTCGCGGTCGGCTTCGAGCATCCCGACTGGCACAACGGCTTCGAGCACGACCCCGAGGAGGCGGCCCGCGTGCGCATCCGTCTCCTGACGGAACTGGCGGAAACCGGCGAACAGTTGGTGGCCACTCACCTGCCATTCCCGTCCGTCGGACGTGTGGCCGCGGATGGCGACACTTTCCGCTGGGTGCCCGTTTTCTGGGACTACTGAACGCTTCCTGTTCGCGGCCGGACCGGGCCACCCACCACAAACGACGCTCCCGGTTCGGCCGACAAGCCCGGCCTCGACGAGGTCGGTTCCCCTCAATGCCTATCGAATGGCACGTCGCATGAGCGGCTGCGAACGGAGAGATCACATGAAGATCGTCATCATCGGTGGAACTGGCCTGATCGGTTCCAAGACTGCGGAGCGCCTGCGCAAGCACGGACACGAAGTCGTCGCCGCGGCGCCCAACACCGGCGTGAATACGATCACCGGGGAAGGCCTGGAGAAGGCGCTTGAGAACGCCTCAGTGGTCGTCGACCTCGCGAACTCTCCCTCCTTCGAGGACAAGGCGGTGCTCGAGTTCTTCCAGGTTTCTGGCCGAAACCTGACGAAGGCGGAGGAAGAGGCCGGTGTGAAACACCATGTGGCGCTCTCCATCGTCGGCACCGATCGGCTGCCGGACAGCGGCTATCTCCGGGCTAAGGTGGCGCAGGAGAAAATCGTCCGGGAATCCGGAGTCCCCTATACAATCCTTCGCTCCACTCAGTTCATGGAATTCCTCGGCGGCATCGCGCAGGCAGGCACTGCCGGCGACACGACCCGGCTGTCGACAGGCAATCTCCAGCCGATCGCCTCCGACGATGTCGCGGACTTCGTGGCGGAAGCGGCCCTGGCGGCGCCGACCAATGGAATCATCGAGATCGCCGGGCCGGAGCGTGCGCGCCTCTGCGATTTCGTCGAGCGCTACCTCAAGGCGATTGGCGATACTCGCAAGGTCATTGCTGACCCCGAGGCCCACTACTTCGGTACTCGGCTCGACGCGGGTTCGCTGGTCTCCGACAACAATCCGCGCATCGGGCGGATCGACTTCGACCGCTGGTTCGCGACGGCACCTCGAAAGTAGCCACAAGCTCACGGGCCGCCCAATGGGCGGCCCGATCAGTTCGACGCTCTGACTTCCACGGGTTCGGCAGATTTCGGTGAGGGCCTCATGTTCGGCGATGACCATTTCCTGCCGATCGTACTCCTCAATGTTCTCGGAGCTGCCGGTGTCGTCGTGTGGCACCTTCAAGGCAGCAACCGACCGACAGCACGCCTGATCGTTCAGATCCTGTTTTTCTTCTGTATGAGCCTGGTGCTCTACGTTGGAGACATTGCTCCGGCTCAGCCCGAAAGCATCTACACACAGGGCTTCACCGCGCTGCTTTCGAAATCGGCCATGATCCTCTGGTGGACTCATCTCGCGTGGACGACCATCGGCTTAATCCACATCTATGTCAGTCTCAATCGCAAGCCGCGTGAGGCGCATCTGATTATGGATATGGCGGTTGCCGTCATCTATCTCGGCGTGGCGTTGTCGGTCATGGGCTTCGTCTTCGGCATGCCGATCGCCACCCTGGTGACAACCTCGGGTGTCGTAGCGGTCATCCTGGGTCTGGCGTTGCAGAATACGCTGGGCGACGTTTTCTCAGGCATCGCTCTGACGCTGGGCAGGGCCTATGCGATCGGTGACTGGATCCAGTTGAGCGACGGCACGGCGGGACGGGTCACGGAATCGAACTGGCGTTCCACGAACCTCCTGACTGCGGTGAACAATATCGTCGTGCTGCCGAACAGCCAGCTCGCAAGGCAGAGCCTGACCAGCCTGAGCCGACCCGACGAAACCCATCAGATCACGTTGGGCGTGCGCTTCGCCGCCGGACAGAGGCCGAGCTTTGTCGAGGAGGCCATGCGGACCGTGCTCGAGAGCAGTATCCGGATCGTCGCAGATCCGCCGCCGACCGTCGTTCTGAGAGCCATCGACGCGGTGGCAATCGAAGTGGAATTGCAATTCCGGGTCGCGAGCGTTGCCATGGGGATATCAGCCAAGAACGAGATCATCGACCTGATTCATGGCCGATGCGAGACCAGCGGACTTTCGCTGGCGCCGCCCGCCTGAGCCTTCTTTCCCAACGCTCACTAAACTCCACGCAGATCATGGATTTCCATAAGTGCGCTGGAGGCTTCGCACAGCTAGCGTGCCGAATGACCTGTGGCTCCGTGCTGGGTGCGAGTTCGGCCTACGTCCTCTGGCCGCGCGAACATGCCGACGGAGCGGCTCAATGTTTTCGACGAGGACGGTCGAATGGCGACGGCACGACTGGATCATCGAGTAGCGATCGCGATCATGGCATCCGTAGTCGGGATCGCCGTCGCTTGGCTCACGGGTGCGATGTACGGGTATATTGCCCCGCTCGCGGCGCTATCCACCTATGTGAAACTCAGATCGTCCCTGCACATCGCATTGGCGCTGGCGGTTCTCATTCTCCTCCTGGTGGTCACTGTTTTTCTCCATGGGACGCCTTTGCCAGAATCGTTGCCGACCTGGTTGCCGCTGGCGGCAATCGCGGTTTCCGTCTGCGCGGTTACGGTGAGTTCCTGTGCGCAAGGCGCGTCGGCCCATCTGCGAGATAATCCAGCACGGGATGATGCCGAAGTACTGCATGGCAATGGCGAGGCTGCCATCCAGCGCGCGCCCCGGTTCGAGGCCGTTCACCCGGACGACCGCACTGGCGTCGCGCACGCCATGGCACGGGCGCTCTGGACGGGTGTGCCCCAGGTTCTTCAGCATCGTCAGCTCGAACCTGATGGCTCGCATCGCTGGGTACGATCGCGTTGGGAGCCTGCCACTAAGCCGGGTGTCTCTGTGCCGGAACTGGACCCGCATGAGGCAGTCGTGGAGCGCGGCCCATCTCGTGACGACGCCGGCGATGTCATCGCCAAGGCGCGAACGATCGAAGATCTCTTTGGTAATGGCTGGGCGCTGGACCGGGACGGACGCTGGATTTACCTGCCGGCTTTCGCTCAAGCCACTCTGGGTTTGACGCCTGAAGACCTGAACCGCTCATGCGATGAGGGCGATATCGCCTGGGGGCAGATCGTCCATCCAGAAGACCATGATGAACTAGCCCGACAATGGCGTCACTGCCTCCGGACGGGCGAGCCCCTCAACGCGGAGTTTCGTATCCGTCGTAAGACTGGCATTTTTGCTTGGGGTCGCAGCTCTGCGCGCGCCGTGCGTGACAGCTCCGGCGCCGTCGTCGGCTGGTTCGGTACTTCGATCGACATCGACGTCTACAAGCGAACCGAAGCAGGCCTCCGGGAAAGGGAGCGTCTTCTCGAGCAACTTATCGAGACTGTCCCAGCCTCCATCTGGAGCGCGACGGACAAGGGATGGCCTGTCTACGTCAACAAACATCTCACCGAGGTGACGGGCGCGACGCTGGACACGATTACGGCGCCCGACGGTTCGATGTCGTTGAACGTCATGATTCATGCCGATCATCGCGAGGCTGCAATCAATGCTTACATGGAGTCGATCGCGACGGGTAAGCCTTACAGGATCAAATATCGCCAGCTTCGGGCGGATGGTTCCTATCGCTGGACCGAGACCCGCGCGGATCCGCTGCGCGACGAGACCGGCGCTATTCTCCGTTGGTACGGCGTTAGCGTCGACATTCATGATCTTGTGAGTACGCAGGCCGAATTGCGTCACCGCGAACGCGAGTTGATGCAGTTGGTCGATCTGGTGCCGAGCTTTCTCTGGCAACTGAAACCGGACGGCGAGCCAAGCTTCTTCAACAAGCGCCTCATCGACTTTTTCGGACTGAATGACGCCGCGTCCGAGCAGATTGCGCCGGACCGGTTGGCAGGAATCTTGCGGACGTCCGTTCACCCTGAGGATGCAGCGGGATTGCAGCAGACACTCAGCCATTCTCTGGCCACCGGCGAGCGCTTCTCGATGCGATATCGCCTGCGTCGTGCCGATGGCGTCTATCGCTGGATGGAGGGGCGCGCCGAACCATTTCGGGATGTCACAGGCCGCATTCTCCAATGGTACGGACTGTCGCATGACATCGATGATCAGCTCCGGACCGAGGAGGCGCTGCGCGAACGGGAGCGCTTCCTCTGGCAGTTGGTCGAAACCTTGCCGGCTATGATCGATTGCGCAAAGCCCAATGGCGAGCCGGTCTATCGCAGTCGCCAGCTCCGTGAATTCCTCGGTTACGAGCTCGAGGAGCTGGATGGCGAGAATCAATCGCGGTTGCTCGCCACCCTCGATGCCGGAGTCCATCCCGACGATGTCGAGGGGGTTAAGACCCAATATGCCCACAGCCTCTGCACGGGCGAGCCCTATGCAAGGAGGCACCGGCTACGCCGGTTTGACGGTGAGTATCGCTGGGTCGAGACCCGAGCCGCGCCGATGCGCCGCGCTGACGGCGCAATTGTGCAATGGAACGTGATCTGCCTCGATATCGACGGCGAGATCCGCGCACATGAGGAGCTACGCCTGTCACAGGAAAGGCTGGCGCGGGCGAGCCAGGCCGCGAGCCTCGCGGAGCTGTCCGCGTCGATCGCCCATGAGGTCAATCAGCCGCTCGCGGCGGTCGTCGCCAATTCGCACGCTTGCCAGCGTTGGCTGGCGGCCGATCAGCCCAACATCGAGCGTGCTCAAAAGACGGTCGAGCGCATCCTTCGCGATGCCAACGGGGCAGCGGCCGTGGTGGCGCGAATCCGGGCCCTGTTCAAGCAATCAGTGGAAAAGCGGACGACGATGCCGTTCGGGACTGTGGTCGCCGAAACGCAACATTTCGTGGCTGAAGAAGCCGCGCGCCGTCGTGTCCGGATGGATGTCGAGATCGACGGGGATATTCCGCTGGTCGCCCTCGACAGGGTTCAGATCCAGCAGGTGCTCATCAACCTGATGCGCAACGGCATGGACGCGATGGATGCCGTTGCCACCGCCAAGGTCCTCAGCCTGCGTGTCTTCCATAACGGCGACGTCATCCAGACGGAGATCGGCGACCTAGGCCAGGGCATCACGATGCAGGACAGCATGTTTGAGCCCTTCTTCACGACCAAGCCCGATGGGATGGGCATGGGGCTGGCGATTGCGCGAACCATCATCGAATCCCACGGCGGACGGCTCTGGGCCGAGAATAATCCGATTGTTGGAGCGACGTTCATCTTCACGCTGCCGGTTGAAACGAAGGCGGATCATGACCGCTGACGACACCATCGTTTTCATCGTCGACGACGACGCGGCTCTACGAGAGGCGCTCGTCGAGCTGCTGGCCGCCAACGGCGTCGACGCGATTTCGTTCGATTCCGCTGGTGACTACATCCAGTCGGAAAAGCCCGACCTCCCGGCCTGTCTGATCCTCGACGTCGAGCTTCCTGATATCAATGGGCTCGAATTGCAGCGCCAGATCACGCAGGCCGAACATCCCCCGATCGTATTCATCACCGGGCATGGCGACATCCCCTCCTCGGTGCGCGCGATCAAACACGGCGCCGTCGATTTCCTGACCAAGCCTTTCAGCGATGTCGCTCTCCTGTCGGCTATCCGTGCAGCGATCGAACAGGATCGGGAAGTGAGGGTTAAGCGCGCCGAGCTCTCCTTGCTTATGCAGCGCTACCACGAGCTCTCGCCACGGGAGCGGGACGTTCTCCCGCTGGTAGTCAGCGGACTCCTCAACAAGCAGGCCGCCGCCGAACTCGGCATCAGCGAGGTTACCCTCCAGATCCACAGACGAAACGTGATGCAGAAGATGGCGGCATCATCACTAGCCGATCTCGTGCGGATCGCGGAACGGCTGGCGATCCCGATACGACACTCACGTCGGTTGGGAGGAGCCTGAGCGTGGGCAGGAGCGCATATGTTGTGGCGGTGGTCGATGACGATCCCCGGCTGCTCGAGTCTCTGGAGGACCTGCTCGAGTCCGCCGGCTACGCCGTTCGAGGCTTTTCATCGGCCGCATCGCTGATCAGGCACGGCTTCTCCGGCCTCGACCTGCTGATCACCGATGTGGGTATGCCCGGGGTGGACGGGTTTGAGCTCCGGGACCGGGCGATGAGCGAACGCTCGGACCTTCCCGTCTTCCTGATCACAGGGCGACACGAAATAGCCGAGCAAATCCGAGCTCGCGAGGTGGAGAGCTTCTTCTGCAAGCCGTTCGACGGCCGCGTACTATTGGCTGCGATCGGGAAGGCCTTAGGCACTCTGGACGGGGAAACTGAACATGATGCTTGACCGATCGAACGCGCATAGCCACGTGCCAAACGCCTCGCGGCAAAGCGCTGGCGACATCCAGCCACTCGTCATCGTCGTCGATGACGACGCCTCGCTTCGCGAGGCTCTTTGCGAACTGCTCGCATCGGCAGGGTTTCGAGCGACCGCTTTCCCTTCGACACAAGCCCTGCTGGAAACAAATGCGCTGGAGAACCCGGGCTGTCTGGTCGTCGACATCAGGATGCCCGGAGCGAGCGGCCTCGATCTCCAGCATCTCTTGGCGGGAAGAGGCATCGCCAAGCCGATGATCTTCCTGACCGGGCACGGCGACATCCCGATGACGGTCCAGGCGATGAAGGCCGGGGCCATAGACTTCCTAACCAAGCCCGTGCGCGACCAGACATTACTCGATGCCGTCAACGCCGCCATCGCGATCGACCGGGATCGGCGAGCGGAGGCCGCGCGCGTACAGTTCTATGTCGAGCGGCTGGCGACGCTGACACCGCGAGAACGCGAAATAATGCAAGAGGTCGCCCGTGGCCGACTTAACAAGCAGATCGCCTTCGATCTCGGCATCAGCGAAGTCACGGTGAAGCTGCACCGGGGCAACCTGATGCGAAAGATGGAAGCTGCGTCGATCGGCGAACTCATCCGCGCCTGGGAAGCGTTGCCTGCACGCCTCCGGCAAGACGAAGCACCCCGGCTCAGGTGATGATCTATGCCGGTGCACCGTGACATGCACGCAGCCGTCGCCACCGGTCGTTCGGCGGCGCCGGCGCTCGCCTCAGGTCAGGGTCATGCCACCATCCACCGCCAGATTGACTCCGGTGATGAACCCGCTCGCCTCGCCGCAGAGAAACAGAGCAGCCTCGGCGAGTTCTTCTGCGGTCCCCATCTGACCAAAGGGGATGATGCCCGCCGCCTGCTCCTCAACGTCACGTTGCGCCTCAGGTGGGACGCCGAGCTTGCCGATAATCGGCGTCGCGGTGGGGCCGGGACTCAGAACATTGACCCGGATTCGCCGCTGCTTCAGCTCCAGCGACCAGCTTCGCGCGAAGGCTTCTATCGCAGCCTTGCTTCCGGCATAGACGGCATGTCCGCCGAGGACCTTATGGGTCGCGATCGAACTCGTCAGCAGGATGGCGCCTCCATCGCGCATGACCGGGACGATCGCCTTCACCCCAAAGAACGTGCCACGCGCATTCGTATCGAACTGGGCGTCATAGTCATCGGGCGAGACGGCGGCTCCGGGCTGGATCCGGATGCCGCCCGCATTGGCCATGTAGATATCGACGGCCTCGAACCGCTCCCGGACGAAGGTAGCGACGCGATCGTGTGTCTCGAGTGCTGCGACGTCACCTGCAATCCCGATAGCCTGTTCGCCAAGGGCCTCGGCAGCTTCTGCGACGGCATCGGGGCGTCGGCCGACGATTACGACCCGCGCTCCCTCGGCGACGAAACGGCGTGCGGTGGCGAAGCCGATGCCACTGTTGCCTCCCGTGATGACGGCAACCTTGTTCGACAGTGCTTTCATGAAAACCTCCGTTGGATGGTCCATGAGGTGCTCACCGCCACCAGTGATCGCCAGCACTCCAAGCGGCCTTTCACTTGTTCCAACCCGTCAACATGAACGGCCTGAGCAACTTCGTGACGGTCGTCGAAGCTGGATCCTTCACCGCCGGCGCGCGCGTGCTAGGCACCACGGTCTCTGCCGTGTCGAAGAGCATGGCCAGGCTGGAGCACAGGCTCGAAGCCCGGCTATTCACAAGATCGACCCGCGCCTTCTCCCTGACACCTGAGGGTGAGGCGTATTAAGAGCGTGTCGCACCGCTGGTCCGTGCCATAGATGAGGCCGCTACGGTGCTCACGCCGAGCGCCGTCGCCGCCGGTCGATTGCGTATCAGCATGCCTGCCGATTTCGGGCGCGTTTTGATGGAGGCGCTGACGACGCGCTTTAGCCATAGCTATCCGCAGCTAAGGCTCGACGTCGGGCTCAGCGACCAGCCCGTCGAACTGATCCGGGAGGGCTTCGATGCGGCCATCAGGGTGGGGCATGTTGACGACACCAATCTGATTGCAAAGCCGTTGGGGATGCTTCCAATGGCTCTCGTCGCATCGCCTGCCTATCTCGCTAGCCGGGGCGCGCCGGACACAATCGCTTCGCTCTCGAGGCACGATCACATCCGCTATCTGCTGCGGGGGCGCCCCTTTCCGATTAGCTTCGCGAACGGAGAGCGGCTCGTTCCGCAGGGTGTATTCGACACGGACAGCGGCGAGGCCATGCGGATCGCTGCCCGCAACGGCCTCGGCATCGCGCAGCTCCTGCGAGCGTCGGTGATGGAAGATCTAGCGGCGGGACAACTGGTGTCCGTTCTCGAAAAACACCCGCTGCCGCCGGTACCCGTCCAAGTTCTGCATGGCTTTGCCCGAGCGGTGCCCGGCCGCGTCTCGGCGCTGTTTCGGTTCCTCGACGCCGAGATGCCGCGCTGGCGCTGACCGGCCCGTCGTCCGCTGAAGATACCGCGTCCAGGCGAGCCCGAAGCGGTACAGCGGGCGACTAGTCCGATATGCGGCGAACGATACACCTGGAGACACGAAGCACTATTCGGCCGGATAGGGCGAAGATGCTCGGGTTTGATTGTTCCCGCCGGCCGAGGTCGCGACAATCGTGACACTGAGAGCGCCGGCCGCTGTGACAGCGGTGGAGGGCTCCAGGGGCGATAGGGCGGACGGGAACAGGTCCGGCTTGAAAGCCGAGCGAAACGATCTCGAAGGCGCTGATCCACGGCGTCGCTTCTCTGGTCTGAACCCACTCTCACAGCGCGGGAGATCCGATGCCACACGACCCCTGGCTCAACGAAACCTATGTCGACCGACGTCTCATCCTGTCCACGGCAGCAAGCATGGCGGCGGCTACGCTGGTCAGTGCCACGCCGGCCTGGTCGGGCCCGACTTCAACCACCTCCTCGAACAGAAGCAGGAACAAGCTCATGAACTACGTGACCACCAAGGACGGCGTCGAGATTTTCTACAAGGACTGGGGTCCGAAATCGGCCCAACCGCTGGTCTTTCACCATGGTTGGCCGTTGAGCTCCGACGACTGGGACACCCAGATGCTCTTCTTCGTTGCGCAAGGCTTCCGGGTCGTCGCCCACGACCGGCGCGGGCATGGCCGTTCGAGCCAGGTGAGCGAGGGCCACGACATGGACCACTACGCGGCCGACGCCGCGGCAGTTGTTGAACATCTCGACCTGCGCAACGCCGTCCACATCGGCCACTCCACCGGCGGTGGTGAGGCGGCACGCTATGTCGCACGTCATGGCAAGAGCCGAACCGGGAAACTTGTTCTGATCGGTGCGGTGCCCCCGATCATGGTCAAGACGGATCGCAATCCCGGTGGTCTGCCGATCGACGTCTTTGACGGGCTTCGCAAGAGTCTGGCTGCCAATCGCAGCAAGTTCTATACCGATCTCGCGGCCGGACCATTCTATGGGTTTAATCGGCCCGGTGTCGAGACGGATCCCAGCATCGTTCAGAACTGGTGGCGCCAGGGAATGATGGGCGCAGCCAAGGCCCATTACGAAGGCATCAAGGCTTTCTCCCAAACCGATTTCACCGAGGACCTCAAGGTCATCGCGGTGCCGACGCTCGTGATGCATGGCGACGATGACCAGATCGTCCCGATCGGCGACAGCGCTCCTCTCTCGGCCAAGCTGCTGAAAAGGGCGACCCTCAACATCTACAACAAGTTGCCCCACGGCATGGCCACTACGCACGCAGATGTCATCAACAAGGACATCCTCGCTTTCGTCCGAAGCTGATTTTCCGGGACGAGGCGGTGATCGAAACTGCCTCGTTCTTTTCCTTGGCCAACAGCCAAGCGCCAAGGGGCCATTCGCGCCGGCCCGGAGGGGCTCTCCGTCGGCCACAGGGAAATGTCCCATCTCGATCCGTCAACGGAGGCTTGCAGGACCATGCTTGCGACCGAAAATGGCCGACAGACTCTGGCCGGCGTTTCCGTGCCGGACACCGAGCTCGTCGCCAGCGCCCTCGCTTATGCCCGCCGTGCCTGCGAGCCGTACCTATTCAATCACGTCGTTCGTTCGTGGCTTTTCGCAGCTAGGCTTGGGCAGCTTCGAAATGCCGAGCATGATGAGGAGGTTGTCGCCGTCGGGACGCTCCTGCACGATGTCACACTGAACGAGCGCTTCAACGGGCCGCGCCGATTCGAGGTCGAAGGCGCTGATCTCGCCCGTGACTTTGCCCGCGAGAGCGGCCTCGACGAGCGTCGTGCTCAGATGATCTGGGACAGTGTAGCCCTCAATTCGACGCCGTCCGTCGCGCTCTACAAGCAGGCGGAGGTTGCGCTTTGCACAGCCGGGATCTGCCTTGATGTCGTTGGACTTCAATACGACGCGATCCCCACCGACGAGGTCCAGCGCATCGTCGCGGCCTATCCAAGGCTCGGCATGAAGCGACTGATGACGAAGTGCTTTTGCCATATCGCCAGGGTCAGACCAGAAACCAGCTACGACAACTTCGTGCGCGATTTCGGCGAGCGGTTTGTCAGTGGCTACCGCGTGCCGTCTTCGGTCGACTTGGTCAAACGTGCCCCGTTCGACGACTGAAGGCTTAGGACCGTGGAGCAAGGCCGGGGAACCTGATCGCCTGGCGAAGGTCGGGCAAGCGGCAAATGAGTTCAATGCAGTCCAATGTAGGCGCTCCAGGATCCACCGCAGCGCCTGGAACGCTGAGTTCACGGGGACATCGACGAAGTCGGGCGACAAGCGCGCCGCGGGAAATTCAAATGAAGATCGTAGTCATAGGCGGAACCGGCTTCATCGGCTCTAAACTCGTTGGAGTGCTGGGCGGTTGCGATTTTGAAGTTGTAACTGCCTCGCCCTCACGAGGTGTGAATACGGTAACCGGAGAAGGGCTTGCTGAGGCGCTGTTCGGGGCACGGGTGGTGGTCGACGTTTCTAACTCCCCCACACTCGATCCGGGAGCAGCCCTGGCATTCTTCGAGAGCTCCGGATGCAACCTGATGGCATCGGAGGAAGCGGCCGGTGTCCAACACCACGTTGTTCTATCTGCCGTTGGGACCGATAAACTCCCCGAAAGCGGATACTTCAGGGCAAAGCGGATGCAGGAGACGATCACGAGAAGCTCTCGCGTTCCGTACACGATCCTCAGGTCGACACCGTTCTTTGAATACATCAACGGGATCGTTGAGGCAGGGGGGGCCGAGGAGACACTTCGCATCTCCCCGGCGCACGCTCAGCCGGTCGCCGGCGACGATATCGCGCTAGCGCTACGCGACATAATCCTTCAGCGGCCCCGGAATCGAGAGTTGGAAGTCGCAGGACCAGATCGTTTCCGGCTCGACGAACTGGCGCGCCAGATTCTAGCTGCGAACGAGGACCCCCGCCCGGTAATTGCCGATCCCGAAGCGCCGTATTTTGGCGCGGTCTTGCGCGATGACACCCTCATACCGGCAAGTCATTCCCAGCTCGCCTCTACGCGTTTCGAGGACTGGCTTCGACTGTACGTGGCGCAGGCTCTTGATCCAGCCAACTGAGAGGCTCCGCAGCGTCGGTCGCCAGTCGTCGAGGTCGATGAGTCGCAAAAGCTTCGGTCGCTTGGTCACTAAATTTACTCACCCTGAAGCGGACGTTCCAGACGTCAGCAAAGGGCCAACTTGACCGGTTAGCCAAATCCTATGGCTGCGGTTCGCAGATCGTATTTTGGGAATAAGAATTCAAAAAAGGCGATTTTGCGCGTGGCTATTGAAGAGCCTCCTTTCTGGAGGCAGTCATGGTCGCGACGATCGCAGCCGGTACCTCAGCCCGATACTATCTGGCGCAGGTCGAGTATTATCTTGGCGGTCGCGAGCCGCAGGGCGTGTGGCTGGTGGCCGGTCCGGGGCTCGGCGTCGCGGCGGGGCAGCCGGTCGAGCGCGAGGCCTTCGAGAACCTGCATGGTGCGCGGCATGCGGCTGGCCGATCGCTGTTATCTAATGACGGCAACCGAACCGCCGCGGTCGGCGGCTACGACGTCACGTTCTCCGCCCCAAAATCTGTCTCGGTGCTGTGGGCGCTGGCCAATGATGAGCTGCGCCATGCGATCGAGAATGCCCAGCAGGAAGCGGTCCGGTCAGCCTTAGAACTGATTGAGACCGAGGCGGCCTTCTGCCGTCGTGGACACGGCGGGGCGGTGGTGGAGCGTGTCTCCTTGACCGCTGCGGTTTTCCAGCACAGCGAGGCGCGGCCGGCTGAACACGCGGATGGACGAACCTTCTCGGACCCGGCGCTGCATCATCATGCGGTGGTGATGAACCTCGCCCAGCGCGGCGACGGCACGTTCGGTTGCCTTGACGGACGTCCGCTGCATTCCTGGAAGATGGCTGCAGGCGCGGTATATCATCAGACCTTGGCACAAGGCCTCGAGCGCCTTGGCCTGCGTGCCGAGATCACCGGCAAGAACGGGATCTTCGAGATCGCCGGCGTGGACACAGAGCTCTGCCGCTACTTCTCCGCGCGTCGGGAGGAGATCGTCTCAGAGTTAGCCGAACTCGGCATCGAGAGTGCTGACGCTCCTGCTCTGGCCGCGGCGAAGGCGCGCGCCACCCGAGCGAGCAAGCTCGAAGCCCGGGATCAAGATCGGCATGGGTTGTGGCGGGAGCGTGCCGCCGCACTCGGACTCGCTCCGGAGTATGTTGCCGAACAGGCCCTCGCCGCATCGCCGATGGGCGGCTCGCGGGTTCAGACTTGTCAGGAGCAGCTTGCACGGGCGCTAGCTGGACTGACGGAACGCAGCAGCACGTTTGAGCGCCGCCAGCTGGTGGCCGCAGTGGCGTCGGTCTTGATGGAGGTCGAGGGCGAACACGACCTAGCGGCAGTGCTGGAAGGTCTGGAGCAGAACAAGAATGTGCTGGCGCTCTCTCGCGATCTCTGGGGTCATGCGATCTACTCCACGCCTGAGATCGTCGCTCTTGAACAGGAACTGCATCAGATTGCAGTTGACCTGGGTGCGGACAAAATTGCTTCGCCGCAGATCGATGTCGCCGACAGGCTGATCGCGGCTGCCTCGCTCAATACTGAACAGGCCGCGGCGGCCAGGACAGCTTGCGGCCCAAACCTGCTCGGCCTGATCGAAGGCGGCCCCGGAGTTGGAAAGACGACACTGCTGCGTCCGGTCGCTGAAGCCTGGACGCAGGCCGGCTGGACCGTGATCGGCGCGGCGAATGCCTGGAAGATAGCCCATCAGTTGCGCGACGAGCTTCAGATCGAGGCCCGCGCCTTGGATAGCTGGCTTGCCCGCGCAGAACACGGCCATGGCTTCCTCGCGGACAGGACCGTCCTGCTGGTCGATGAATCTGGGCTGCTCAGCAGCCGCCAGTTCCATAGGCTGTTGTCGGTGGTCGCGGCCGCTCGTCAGTCCGGCATGCAGGTCGCCGTGCGCATGGTCGGTGATCGCAGGCAGCTCCAGCCCATCGGTGGACCAGGCCTGAAGATCGTCGCGGATGCAATCGGCGCGCAGCGTGTCGATACCATTGTCCGGCAGCACGAGGCCTGGGCCCGTGAGACCGTTATGGCCTTCGGCAAGGGCGAAGCTGATCAGGCCTTGGCGCTGCTCGATGAGCATGGAGCGTTTGCGGAGAGCGCCAACGCCAAGGCGACGATCGAAGCTGTCGTCGATGCCTGGGATAAAGCCCGCCGCAAGACCCCCAATCACGACAGGCTGCTCATTGCCAAGACTAATCGGCAGGTCGCAATGCTCAACCAGGCGGCGCGCGAGTGCTTGCGGCAGGCTGGACAGATCGCCGCTGTTGACACAGCGATCGTGCGGGCTGTCACGCCTTCAGGCGAGAGCTACGAACTGTCCTTGGCCCGCGGCGATCAGATCCGCTTCCTCACCCGGCACGACGGACTTGGGGTGATCAACGGCACGAGTGCGGTGCTGACGCAAGTTGGTCTTGCGCAGGATGGCGCGATCTCGCTCACGGCTCGCGTCGATAGCCGCCTTGTCCGCTTCCCTCTCAGCGATCTGCAGGATGATAAGGGGCGCGTGCAGATAGCTCATGCCTACGCAACGACCTGCTATGGCTCGCAGGGGCTGACCACAGAAGAAGCCTTCGTTCTCATCGATCCAGCGATGGATCGCCATGACATCTTCGTTGCGGCCAGCCGCGCCCGGGGCCGCACGCAGCTTTTTGCCGATCGCAGCAATCTCGATGTGCGTGCGAAAGCCGCGCGTCTCTTGAACGATCGCAAACGCCCGGTGACGCGCGAGGACCGGCTTGGCGTTCTGGCGACAGCCCTGGCGCGTTCTGGTCTGAAGCGCTCGACGCTCGACTACCGGGCGAGCCCGCCGACGCTGGAGCAAGGCCTGGGATTGCCGGCGATCAGCCGCCCGTTGGAAGGGCATGCGCCAGAGCGGCGCCGGACGCCGGACCTCTCGCGATGACGACCGCTGCTCGCAAGCGGCAGCATCGCACCGAGATGGCTCTCGAAGATGCCGCCATGACCGTGACAGATAACTGGCGCGCGACGATTCCGATCACCATGCGAGAGATCGACACGGTCGAAATCTATCTTGGGCGCGTTCTCGACGAATTGCTGCGAGCGCATGGCATTCACCATGTCGTTCGTTCCTCAGGGGATCCGCGCGCTGTCGTCCATCAGGACTCTACCGCAACAAAGCTCTAGCTGGCAGACTCAACGCCGGCCTGTTCCGAGATTGATCATGACCTCGATATTCCGCCCCTCTGCCATCTCGTCCGACTTCGGCTCAGAAGGCGCCGGTTTGCGCTGTTGTGGGTACTACCGCGTAAGCACAGGCCGCCAGGCGGAAGGAGATTTGTCGATCCCTGACCAGACCCGGCAGATCGAAGCCTTCTGCCTCGCCCGAGGCTGGGAACTGGCCGCGGGTTATGTCGAAGCCGGTGCGTCCGCCACTGATGACAATCGTCCCGAGTTCCAACGGATGATCGAGCGGGCCTGCGATGATGACCGCCCGTTCGACGTCATCGTCGTGCACTCCTACTCGCGCTTCTTCCGCGATGCGTTCGGACTGGAGATGTATATCCGCAAGCTGGCAAAGGCTGGCGTCAGGCTCATCTCGATCACGCAGGAACTGGGCGAGGACCCGGCGCAGGTGATGATGCGGCAGGTGATTGCGCTCTTCGACGAGTACCAGTCGCGCGAGAATGGCAAGCATGTGTTGCGGGCGATGAAAGAGAACGCTCGCCAGGGGTTTTACAACGGCTCGCCTGTGCCGCTGGGCTACACCACGCTGGAGATCGAGAAGCGTGGCGCGCGCCTGAAGAAGAAGCTAGTGGTCGATGCTGTCGAGGCGGAGACGGTTCGACTCGTGTTCAAGCTCTATACCGCGGGCGATGGCCGAATTGGTCCGCTCGGCGTCAAGCAGCTGGCGGTCTGGCTGAATGAGCGAGGCTACCGGACCAAGCGTGGGGGCCGCTTCGGTGTCAGCGCGATCCACACAATCCTGACCAATCGAACTTATATCGGCGAGGCCGTGTTCAATCGGCGCAGCTCCAAGACATTGCGCCAGAAGCCGGAAAGCGAGCAGGTCCAGATCGAAGTGCCGGCGATCGTCGATCGGATGCTGTTCGATCGGGTGCAGGCCAATCTGCGGGCACGCAATCCAAAGGTCACCGCGCCGCGCGTGGTAACCGGCCCGATTTTGCTGACGGGGTTGGCGGCCTGCGCCAGCTGCAGCGGCGCCATGACTCTGCGCACCGGCACCTCACGCTCGGGAAAAGTCCATCGCTATTATACCTGCTCGACCTGCGCGCGCATGGGCAAGAGCGCCTGCAAGGGCCGCTCGATCGCCATGGACAAGCTCGACACCCTCGTCACCGATCAACTCGCCGAGCGCCTGCTGCAGCCCGACCGCTTGACCGCGCTCCTGTCCTCGATCCTGGAACGGCGCGTTCGGCAGGCAGCAGAGGTCGATCAACGCGTTGCAGCTCTTCAGAGCGATGTATCGGAAGCCGAGGAGAAGCTTAAGCGCCTCTACCGGATGGTCGAGGATGGGCTGACCGAGCTCGACGATATCCTGAAAGAACGAATCGCCGATCTGAAGCTTAACCGCGACAAGGCTAAAGCGGCGCTCGACCGTATCACGCGGACACGCTCTGGTCCGCGGACACTAGACCCGGCGCTGATCGATGCCTTCAGCCGCGTCATGCGCGACAACATCATGACCGGCGAGGTCCCGTTCCGAAAAGCCTATATCCGCTCGTTGGTCGATCGCATCGAGGTCGATGACCATGTCGTTCGCATTGTCGGCGACAAGGCCACACTCGAACAGGCGGTGGCGCATGGCGCCCTGGCAGGAAATGCGGTTCGCTGTTTTGAACCGAAATGGCGCGCCCGAAAGGATTCGAACCTCTGACCCTCAGATTCGTAGTCTGATGCTCTATCCAGCTGAGCTACGGGCGCGTCTCAGAGCGTCATGACGCGTTGCGTCCGGCCTGATGACGGGGGAGATAGCCGGTCCATTTCGTCTTGGCAACCCTCAAAATCGAGAAGTCATCGAATTGTTGTGATCGGCCTCCGAACGGGTTCGGGTCGACGCACAGGGCGGTTCTGGCTGGCGATGACGCCAGAGCGGCGCAGTCGGCCAGGAGCCGGGCCGGGCGCTGAGACGTGTCCGCAGGCTGCGCGTGAGCGCCGGCCTGCGGGCGAGAGTCTGGGCCGGATCAGCGTGTCGCGCGGCGCGTGGCGCGCACGACGGAGGGGCCGGAGACGGCGCCGGCCGCGCCGCCCACGACGGCGCCGACGGGCCCGGCCACGACTGCGCCGGTGCCGGCACCGACGGCCGCGCCGCCGATGCGTTGTTCGACAGTGTTGCCGCAGGCGCCGAGCACCAAGGTCGTGGTGAGGATCGCGGCGAGAAGAGGCAGGCGCATGGCGGTTCTCCGTGTGAGCGAGGATCGAAACGCAATCTTGTCGTCCAGGTTCCGGAGGAGGAAAAGCGGATTTCCTGCTTGCCGGGCTGCGATCACACTTGCGATCCACGGAAAAATCCGTATACAGCCGGCATCGCATCAGTCGCACCATTGCATGGGCGGTGAGGATCGTTACGGTCCGCGTCGCAGACTGAAGGTTTTTGACCGGCCCGTCTCGCAAGGGCAGGCCGATGGAGTTGAGACGATGAAGATCCGTAATTCGCTGAAGTCGCTGCGTGCGCGTCATCGCGACAACCAGCTCGTGCGCCGCAAGGGCCGCGTCTACATCATCAACAAGGTCCAGAAGCGCTTCAAGGCGCGTCAGGGCTGAGACCTGCGCGACTGCGGTCGCGCAACTGTCTCGGTTGGGATTTTAAAAGAGCGGGACGCCGATGGCGTGCCCGCTCTTTGCGTTGCGCGCTCGCCCGGCTGTGATTTGACGAGGCGGCGGTGGCGGCTAGAGTTGCAACCATGATCCGTTTTCGCATCGCGCCTGCCGTCTTCGCGCTGCTGCTGGCCTCAGCCAGCCCGTTCGCGATCGGCGCGACCCAGGCCCAGCCCACGCCACCGTCGCGGCCTGGCATCGTCGCGCCCGACGACAAGGCGGATAACCCGGTGACGCCGACTGCGCCGCAGCGCAGCCCGGCGGCGACGCTGGAGCGGCTGTTCCAGCGCCTGCACGATGCCGAGACGCAGGAGGAGGCCGAGGGCGTCGCCAGGCTGATCCAGCGGCGCTGGGCGCGTTCCGGCTCCGACACCGCGGATCTGCTGATGATCCGGGCCCAGCAGGCGCTGAAGGACAAGCAGAACGAGCTCGCGATCGAATTGCTCGACCGCGTCATCAGCCTGCAGCCGGACTGGGCCGAGGCCTGGAACCAGCGCGCCAATGCGCTTTATCTCCTCGGCGATTCGATCCGGTCCATGCTCGATATCGGCGAGACGCTGAAGCGCGAGCCGCGCCATTACGGTGCCATGATGGGACTGGGCATGATCCTGCGCCAGCAGGGCGACGACAAGGCCGCGATGGCAGCCTTCCGCAAGGCGCTGGAGATCTACCCGCAGTTCGACGCGGTGAAGAAGGCGGTCGATGCGCTGAAGACCGAGGTCGACGGGCGGGACGCCTGAGCGCCCGTAGCCCTATCCGTCATGCTCGGGCTTGACCCGAGCATCTCATGCCGGAGGGGCGATCGCGTCTTACGAAGCCTCTCCTGAACGTCATTCTCGGGTCTGCGCTACGCTTCGCCCGAGAATGACGTTCCCGCCTCACGCCTTCTCAACATGTTCCTGCGCGACGAAGGCGATGCGGACCATGTTGGTCGCGCCGGGCGTTCCGAAGGGCACGCCCGCTACCACGATGATCCGGTCGCCGAGCTTGGCGTAATGCTCGCGCACCGCGAATTTGCAGGCGCGGAAGGCCATGTCGTCGGCGTCGCTGGCATCCTTGGTGACGATCGCGTGCACGCCCCAGACCAGCGTCAGGCGCCGCGCCGTGGCGCGGTTGGGGGTGAGCGCGATCACCGTCGAGTTCGGGCGCTCGCGGGCGATGCGGAAGGCGGTCGAGCCCGATGAGGTCCAGGCGCAGATCGCCTTGAGGTTCAGGGTCTCCGCAATCTCGTGGGAGGCCTTGGCGATGGCGTCGGCGCCGGTGGCCTCGGGCTCGTTGCGCTGCGATTCGAGGATCGAGCGGTAGATCGCATCGCCCTCGACCTCCTCGGCGATGCGGTTCATCATCGTCACCGCCTCGATCGGATACTGGCCGGCGGCGCTCTCGGCCGAGAGCATGACCGCATCCGCGCCCTCGAAAACGGCGGTGGCGACGTCGGAGACCTCGGCGCGGGTCGGCACCGGGCTCGTGATCATGCTTTCCAGCATCTGGGTGGCGACCACGACGGGCTTGCCCTTGAGGCGGGCCATGCGGGTCAGGCGCTTCTGCGTGCCCGGCACCTGCTCCAGCGGCATCTCGACGCCGAGATCGCCGCGCGCGACCATGATCGCATCGGAGGCATCGATGATCTCCTCCATGCGCGCGACGGCCTGCGGCTTCTCGATCTTGGCCAGCGCCAGTGCCCGGCCGCGCACGATCTTGCGCAGGTCCGCCATATCCTCGGGCCGCTGCACGAAGGAGAGCGCGATCCAGTCGACGCCGACCTCGGCCGCGACCTCGGCATCGGCGCGGTCCTTCTCGGTCATGGCCGAGACGGCGATGGTGGTGTCGGGCAGGCTCACGCCCTTGCGCGACGACAGCCGCCCGCCGATCAACACCTTGGTCACGGCGGCCTTGTCCGAGGCCTTCTCCACGACGAGGCGCAGCTTGCCGTCGTCGAGGATCAGGTGGTGGCCGGGCTCGAGCGCGCTCAGGATCTCGGGGTGGGGGAGGTGGACGCGCTTGGCATCGCCGGGGGCGGGGTCGGAATCGAGCGTAAATCGCGCGCCCTTCGCCAGCATGACGCCGCCGTCGCCGCCGAACTGGCCGACGCGCAGCTTCGGGCCCTGCAGGTCCGCGAGGATGCCGACCGGACGGCGGAACTTGCCCTCCAGACCGCGCAGCATCGCGACCTTCTCCTGAAGCGTCTCGCGCTGGGTGTGGCTCATGTTGATCCGGAACACGTCGACGCCGGCTTCGAACAGTTTTGCGCACATCTCCTCGGTCGCGGAGGCGGGGCCAAGCGTGGCGATGATCTTGATCCGGCGTTCGCGCTTCATTGCTCTTCCCCTGCGACCGGCAAGCCCATACGCCCCCGGCCGCACCCTTTCATCCATCATGGAGCGCGGTCTGCCCGTTGCCGGGGCCTCGCTTCCGGTTCTTGTCCGCAGGCCCGGCCAGGCCTCGCGTCGATCGTCACCTTATGCCGAGACCATGGCCCCGCGTAAGCCGGTCAGGGCCGCGGCGCGCCGCTGCCGGTATCGGTGAGCTGGATCGTCCAGCTCTTCTGCTCGCCGGTATCGACCTCGAAGAAGCCGGCGCGGTCATAGCCGCGGGCCAGGCAATCCTCGATGCCCCGGATCGTGAATTCCTTGTTGCGCACGCACATGACCGATTTGCCGGTCCATTCCCCACCCTTGTCGTAATCGAGGGCGTGGACATAGTAGAAGCGTGCCGCCAGCGTGCCGCGCAGCAGCGTCTCGCAGCCGCGCGGGCTGATGTTCCACCAGCCCTCGGTGATCCAGCCCTGCGCATCGCGATAGCCGATCGCGACGCCGACGCGGCTCGACGTGGTGTTGCACATGCGCAGATCGGCTTTCGCCGGCGCCACGCTCCCGAGGAACGCGGCCGCGCAGAAGGCGAGGGGAAGGACCGTTCGAGGAGAGCCCGGCATTCTCACGGTTCGATCAGGATCACGCGGCAATCGTTGATATTGGTCAGTGTCGGTCCCGGCTGCAGCAAATCGCCGAGCGCTTCGAAGAAGCCGGTCGAATCGTTGTCGGCGAGGGATCGGGCGGGATCAAGGCCGATCTCGGCGGCGCGGGCCAAAGTCTGGGGATCGACCAGGGCGCCGGCCGGGTCGGTGGCCTCGCCGCCGCCGCCATCGGTGCCGTCGGTGTCGCCGGCGAGCGCGACGATGCCGGGTTCGCCGGCCAATGCGATGGCGAGCGCCAGCGCATATTCCTGGTTCGGGCCGCCGCGGCCGGAGCCGCGCAGGGTCACGGTGAGCTCCCCGCCGGAGAGGATGGCGCTGCGCTTGCCCTCCCGCTTCAGGCGCCGGGCGAGTTCGGCATGGGCGGCGGCGACGTCACGCGCCTCGCCTTCGAGATCGGCGCCGAGATCGTGCACCGCATAGCCGGCGGCCTCTGCCGCCGCGCGCGCTGCCGCCATTCCATCGGCCGGGCGGGCGATGATGCGGAATTCGCTGTTGGCGAAAGCGGGGTGGCCGGGCTTCGGCGTCTCGTTTGCGGGATCATCGAGCAGGTTGCGGGCGGCCGGCGGCAGGTCGAGCCCGTAGCGGGCGACGATGGCGCGGGCCTCGGCGGTCGTGCTGGGGTCGGCGACGGTCGGGCCGGAGGCGATCGCGGCCGGCTCGTCGCCGGGCACGTCGGAAATGGCGAGGGTGAGGACGCGCGCCGGGGCGGCGGCGAGCGCGAGCCGGCCGCCCTTGATCCGCGACAGCCGCTTGCGGACGATGTTCATCTCGCCGATCGGGGCGCCGGAGCGCAGCAAAGCCTTGTTGACCGCCTGCTTCTCGGCGAGCGTGAGCCCGCCGGCCGGGGCGACCCAGTTCGCCGAGCCGCCGCCCGAGAGCAGCACGAGCATGAGGTCGCCTTCCGTTGCGGAGGCGGCGAGCGCGAGCGCGCGTTCGGCGCTGTCGATGCTGCCCTGATCGGGGACAGGGTGGCCGGCTGCGACCATCGGGATATGCCGGGTCGGGGCGGTGTAGCCGTGCCGGGCGACGGCATGGCCGGACAGGCGCTCGCGCGGGAAGCCCTGGTCGAGATAATGCGCTTCGGCCAGTGCCGTCATGCTGCCGGCGGCCTTGCCGGCGGCGAGCAGGATCAGGCGCCCGGTTGCGGGGGCTGAGGGCAGGTGTTGCGGCAGGCAGCCCGAGGGATGGGCGCGGGCGACGGCGGCATCGAAGATCGCGCGTGCGGTCGCGCGCATCGTTTCGGTCGTGGTGATGGACTGCGGCACGCCCCGCGACTCCCTGCGTTCTGTGCCGCTTTGCGGCGAGCCTGTTCGCTTCCTTTGTAGGTCGGGCGCGTGGCGGCGTCATCAGCCGTCTGGCGATGTAATCATACTTTTTGAACGGACCTCGTTGCCAACCGAACGGTCGGTTGCGGCGATGCGGCATCAGGACTGTTGAGATCGGCGGGGCGAAGGCCAGTTCAGTCTTGACGGGCGGGCCCGATCCGGGCGAACGCTGCCGGCCAATTTCGTACCGAGAAGGTTATCAGATGGACGATCCGGTTGCTGGCGACCAGCTGAAGAGCATCGTCGAGCGCATCGAGCGGCTCGAGGAAGAGAAGAAGACGATCGCCGACGACATCAAGGAGGTCTATGCCGAGGCCAAGGGCACCGGCTACGACGTCAAGGTGCTGCGCAAGGTCGTGGCGCTGCGCAAGCGCGATCTCGACGAGCGCAAGGAAGAGGAAGCGATCCTCGACCTCTACCTGCAGGCCGTTGGCGAAACCGCCTGAGACCGCTTCGCACCTCTACTACGGTGGTCGACTGACGGCGTTTTCTGCGCTTCCGGTGCTCACGTACTAAGGTACGCTCCGCTCCGGTTCTCGAAAACACCGCCATTCGCCTCACCGCAGCGAGTTGCCAAGCAGTCTCAGAGGCTATCGAACAGGCATGAAAAAGCCCCGCATCGGTCTCCCGATGCGGGGCTTTTCGTTGGAATGAGCGTCGGGCGACGGCGTTGGCTCGGAAGCCCTGCGCCAAGCGTTTCCAGTCTCGGTCAGGCGTGGGTGCGGAAGCGCACTTCATCGTCGATGAAGGTCTTTTCCGCGAAGCCGGCCTCATTGGAGCCGAAAGGCATCTGGGCGGTGAGCTTCCAGGATGCCGGGATGTTCCATGCCTTGGCGGCCTCCGCGTCGACGAGCGGATGGTAGTGCTGCAGGCTTGCGCCGATGCCGGCATCGGCAAGCGCGGTCCAGACCGCCAACTGCGCCATGCCGGTCGAATGTTCGGACCAGATCGGGAAGTTGTGCGCGTATAGCGGGAAATTGGTCTGGAGCGTCTGCACCGGCTCCTGATCCTCGTAGAACAGCACCGTCCCGGCACCGCTCGCGAAGCTGTCGATCTTCTTGCTCGTCCCCTCGAAATCGGCGGCCGGCACGATGGCGCGAAGCGCCTCCTTGGCGATGTTCCAGAACTTGTCGCTCTCCTTGCCGAAGAGGATGACGGCGCGGGAGCTCTGCGAATTGAAGCTGGAGGGCGACAGGCGGATCGCCTCTCTGACCAAGCCATCCACCTGAGCTTCGGAAACCGGCAGCTTCTTGCCGAGAGCGTATTGCGTGCGGCGCTTCTTGAGTTTGTCGAGCATGTCTTCCTCGTCCTTGAATGCGTGTCGCCGGCAAGCCAAGGAGGCGGGTCGGCTTTTCGAACCCGGCCCCGTGCGCCTTTCGGCGAAAGCAGGGCTCGATATCTGATGGTGGAGAGGTAGCGGTTCACTTCCCGCATCAGAACCCTCATAATGGGCACCAGACTGTTGCTGACGGAGGAACGCCGATGGCGGAGCTCGACGATATCCGAAGCTTCATCGCCGTGGTCGATGCCGGCGGTTTCGGCCGGGCGGCGCAGAGCCTGGGCGTGGCGAAATCGATCGTCAGCCGGCGCGTGAGCCGGCTGGAGGAGGAGCTCGGCACAAGATTGCTCAGCCGCACGACGCGCGGGGTTGCTCCGACCGAGGCCGGGCTCGAATTCAAGGCGCGCAGCGAGCGCATCCTGGCCGAACTCGACGAGGCGCGGGAGGCGGTGGCGCAGCGGGCCGGCGGCGTCGCCGGGCGGTTGCGGCTGGCCATGCCGATGACCTTCGGCAACAGGCATGTCGCGCCGCTGCTGGGCGAGATCGCGCAGCTCTATCCGCGGCTCGAAATCGATGTGCAGGCGAGCGACCGCTATGTCGACCTGATCGGCGAGCGCTTCGATGCCGCGATCCGGATCGGCTCGCTCAAGGATTCCAGCCTGATCGCCCGGAAGATCGCGCCGGTCCACGCGACGGTCGTCGGCAGCCCGGACTATTTCGCGCGGCGCGGCCGTCCGGCGATTCCCGCCGATCTCAATGATCATGACTGCCTGCTCTATAGCGGCATGAACGATCAGGACTGGGGGTTCCGTACCGGGAAACGCTGGATCACGGTGCGCCCGCCCGGGCGCATGCGTTCCGATAGCGGCGACACGCTGCTGTCCTGGGCCGTGGCGGGGCTCGGGCTGACCGTGCTGCCGACCTTCATCGCCTCGGATGCGATCCGTTCCGGCGCCGTCGAGCCGATCCTGCTGGATTATCCGATGCCGACGCGGGCGCTCTATGTCGTGCGTCCGCCCGGCGCCTATGTCCCCGGAAAGGTCCGGGTGCTGATCGACCTGCTGGTCGAGCGTTTCGGCGGCACGCCCTATTGGGACCCCTGCCAGATGGAGGCGCATCAGCGGGGCCTGAGGCTGGACGAGCCGCTGAGCGAACAGCTCACGCCAGCCGCCGCCCGCGAGCATCAAGCGGCGTGATCCCGCGCATCACGCGAATTCGCGTGGCTTTGTAGCGGGGTTTCGGCACTCTGCCGCCGTGCTGAAACGGAGGTCGCGATGCTGCTCGTCGGAATGCTGGATAGCCCCTATGTCCGCCGCGCGGCGATCACGGGGACGTTGCTGGAGGTGCCGTTCGAGCATCGCTCGGTCTCGGTGTTCCGGCACATGGCGGAATTCCGGGCGATCAATCCGCTGATCAAGGCGCCGACGCTGGTGACCGATGACGGCATCGCCATCAGCGAATCCCTGCTGATCATCCAGCATTTCGAGGATGTCGCCGGCCGCTCGCTGCGCCCGATCGAAGGCGTGGCGCGGCGGCGCGATCTGGCGCTGACCGGCATCGGGATCGTCGCCGCCGACAAGGCGGTCTCGATCGAATACGAGCGCAAGCGCCCGGAGGCACAGCGCTATGCGCCGTGGCAGGAGCGCATCGTCGCCCAGTTGCACGTCGCTCTCGACCTGCTCGACGCGGCGGCCAAGGAGGGCGAGCTGACGGCCGGGCCGGAATTGCTGCCGAGCGATATCGCCGCGGCCATCGCCTGGGGCTTCTGCCGCTTCGTGATTCCGGAATTCGCTCCCGAGGAGCGCTGGCCGGCCCTGGCCGAGCAGGCGCGTGCCTGCGAGGCGCTGGACGTGTTCAAGACCTGGCCGATCGACCGGGAATAGAATTCAGTTCTGGACGAAATTCGTCGGCAGCGGGCGGACGGCCGGGCCGGTGAAGGTGCCGGGCTTGGCGTCGAGCGGGTCGGCATGGCTGAAGCCCAGCGCCGCCGCCGGGCTCGGGCCGGCGATCGGAGCGCCCGACGGTCCGGCTGCGCGGGCGCGGGCTGTCGCGACATTCACCGGCTTGCCGGGCGCCCTGCCGGTGCGGGAGACCGCGGCGAACAGGGAATTCAAGCCGCCACGGTCCATGTCGGCCGCGTCCTCGGGCTCTTCCGCTTCCGGGACCGGAACGGAGCGCTGAGTCGCGGTCGCGAAGCTGACGCCGCCCTCGCGCGGGCGCACCGGCGGCAGCGAAGCGGTGACGAGGCGCCCCTCGGAGGCCTGGGCGAGGGGTGATTCGGGAGCGCCGGTGCCGCGCAGCGAAGCGATGGCTGCATCGGCCAGGGCCGTCGGTCGCATCGGCGGCAGCGGGGCGTTGGTGGGCTGGCCGGCCACGACGATCTCGCTCGGGCCGGCGACCTCGCCGGGGCGGCGCGGCGGCAGGGACGCGAGCACCAGTTTCTGGTCGGGCTGCGGGGCGAAGGCGAGCGCGCCGCCGGCCGAAGGCAGGGCGGCAATCTGGACGGGAGCGCCGTCATCGGCGGGCACGGGCAGGCCGCGCGGCCGCGCCAGCGGCAGTGGCGCATCGATCAGTTGCGGCCGGTTCTCCTGCGCGCGCGGCGGTGCGGCAGCGGCCACGGCCGGTTGGGGCGCGGGTTCCGGGGCGGGGGGCTGTTGTGGCGGCGCCGTCGTGATCCGCGGTGCCAGGCGTTGCGAGCGCTCGCGCGTCACGGAGTCGGCAGCCGGTGCCATGGCGACGGCGAAGCGGCCGCCATCCGCCGAATTGCCGTCGTTGTAGCCCGTGTTGGCATAGGCCATGACCGTCGGCTGCTGGCGCGGGGCACCGCGCCGGCCGCGCGCTGCCGGGCGGGCATCGGCCTCTTCGTCGTCGCCGCCGAACAGCGAGGCCCAGAGGCTCTTGCGGCCCGACGCGATGACGGCGCCTTCGTCGAGATCGGCGGTGGCATAGCCGGCAACGGCACCGCCGCCGGAGAGAATCTCGGCCCTGGCGAGATCGTAGCCGGCCAGCGGCTGCCCGTCGGCCGGCAGGTGCACGGTCTTCTGGTCCGGGAAGAGACGCACGAGCTGATCGCGGGTCATGCGCGGCCAGGACCTGACCGAACCGACATCGAGATGGACGAAGGGCGTGTGTGCGTTCGGATAGAAGCCGACGCCGCCGCGCTGGAGCCGCATGCCGACCTCGCGAATGCGGGCCGTCGGCGTATCCGGCAGGTAGAAATCCAGCGCCTTGCCGAGCATGTGCTGGCTGTGCTTGGCGACGGCGCGCGAGCGGCGGCGCAGCATCGCGTTGGTGCCGGGCGCGCGATAGGAAGACACGACATGGAAGGGCTGTTCGGAGCCGAGCTGGCGCTGGACTTCCCAGATGACGTCGAAGAGCCGCGGGTCCATGCGGGTCGGCTCGTCGGTGCGCCAGTCGCGCAAGGCCCAGTTCAGCTTCTCCAGCGCAGCCGAATCATAGCGACCGTCACGCTTGAAGGTGACGGTCGTCTCTTCCTTCGTGTGCATGTGCAGGATGGTGATGGTGCGGGTGTCGCCATTGGCGACGGCGTTCTGCGTACCGCGGACGCCGATGAGCGATGCGGCCAGGGCCAAGCCGAGCGCCAGCGCATGTCGCGCGGCTGGCTTCGTGCCGGACGGCGCGCATCCTGCAAGCGTGGCGGTTGTTCTGCCCAATCTGTCTGACCCGTCTCGGTGCCCCGCCGAAGCGGCGTGGTAAACGTGAACGAACAGTTGCGGAGAAGCGTTAACGACTCGTTAGCGAGCCGGCAATCGCCGCGCCAAGAATTTCCCAGGCAAGGTGGCTAAAGAGGGATCATGGCGAAATGGAGCCCGCCGCGAGCGGGCCCCCATTCAACCGCCCTGATGCTCCAGGGCCTGCCTGACCAGCCTGTGGAAACCGTAGACATCGTCGAAGCGGTGGATCTGCCCATGATCGCCGACGACGATGGTGTTGTAGACGAGGTGGATCGGTAGCGGCTGCGGCAGGTTGATCCGACGCTCGCCCTTGCCGATCAGGCGCTTCAGGCGCTCATGCGTCCATTCCGGGCCGAGCACCTGGTCGGCCAGCGCGAACGGGTTCTCGACGCGCACGCAACCGTGGCTGAGCGCCCGTCTTTCCCCAGCGAACAGGCGGCGGTTGGGCGTGTCGTGCAGATAGACCGCGTGCTCGTTCGGGAACATGAACTTGATCCAGCCGAGCGCGTTGCGCTCGCCCGGCGGCTGGCGCACCGAAATGCCGCCGCTCTTGGTGCGGGTGACGATATAGCCGCGCTTGGCGGCATAGTTCGGATCGGCTGCGAGACCGGGCAGGAATTCCTTCTTCAGGATCGAGGGCGGCACGTACCACGACGGGTTGACGATGACGTGGTCCATCTTGTGCGAGAAGATGGGCGTCGCCGAATCCGGCTTGCCGATGATGGCGCGGGTCTCGTGCACGACCTTGCCGGAGCGGATGACGCGCACCCGCATCTCCGGCACGTTGGCGATGATGTGGTCGGTGCCGAGATCGGGCGGCAGCCAGCGCCAGCGCTCCATCTGGGCGATGATGTCCTCCTCGCCGCGCGCGCTCGCGGGCTTGCCGAGAGCGGCCAGCGTGCGCTCGCTGAGGATGCCGTTGGCCGGCAGGCCGGCCTTCTTCTGGAAATCGGCCAAGGCCAGCGCGGTGGAGCGATCGAAGACCGGCTCCTCGCTGGGCCCAAGGCCGAGACGCGCGCGCACCAGCGCCACGCGCTCGTCGCGCATGCCGAGCTTGAGCGGCGGGCCGGCGGGAATCCGGACCAGCGGCGTGTCGTCGAGATGCTCGCGCATCTCCGCGAGCTTGGCCTTGAGGCGGCGGTACTGCTCGTGGGGCGGATTGTAGGCGGCGAGCACGGCGTCGGCGTCAGCGGCGCCCGCGAGCTCCGAGAGCACCTCGGTCGCGGAGGGCAGGTAGAGCGTCGGCGTGATCAGCTTGGAGAGCTGGCGCGGGTTGAGGCGGCCGCCGCGGGCGTCGCGCGCATAGAGCACGGCCAGCGCGGAGAGGCGGATATCGGCCTCGGCGAGCCTGGCCTTGTCGCTCGCCTCGAAGACGGGGAGGGGGTAGTCGTTCGGGCGCAGGCCGTCCTCGGCGGCGCGGCCGAGCTGCGTCGCGATAAGCTTGCCGGCCTCGTTCCAGCCCTTGCCCCCGACCCAGAAAGGACGGTTCTCATTGGCCTGATAGGCGGCGACGATCTCATTGCGTTCGCGCTCGCCGAGGCGGCGCAGCGTCAGCGCATCCGGCAGGGCGGCTGCGACGGCTGCCGCAAACTCGGAACCCGGCGGTACCTCGACAACGACCTTCGGCATCTCCGGCAGCGGCACCAGCGGCTCGACGGTGCGCAGGGGGCCAGACTGCGGGGCGGTCTCGACCGGTTCGGGGGATTTGACGACGGGGGTCAGGGCCGGATCGGCCGCCGGCATCTCGACCGCGGGGATATCGAGCGTGAGCGGCTCCTCGCTATCGAGCGGGGAGGCGGCATCCTGTCTGGCCGGATCCAGCGGCCGGTTGCCGGTTGTGACCGTACCGGTGACGATCTCGGCGTCAGCGGAAGGCGCGGTCGCGGCCTGCGCCGGGGCGGTCGATGGCGCGACGTCGGACAGCCTGAGTTCCGGCTGCTCGGGCAGCGGGATGCCGAGCGTTGCATCGGTTGCGGCAGGGGTCTCGGCGCGGAGCGGGAGGCATCCCAGGATGATGGCCAAGGCGGATGCCGAGGTCAGTTTCGCCCAATGGCGAGGACGCATGGTCGCTATCCCGATTGCTGCCGAATGACGCCAGTTCTGCGTGACTCGGTTGGTTGAGACAAGATGCGGCGGTGCAACAGACCGCCCCATTCGGTTCGTTGCAGCTCAGGCCGCGTCGGTTTCGTCGCCGTTGGATTCGCTCTCGATCAGCCCGTAATCCTTGAGCTTGCGGTAGAGCGTCGAGCGGCCGATGCCGAGCTTGCGCGACACCTCGGACATATGGCCGCGGTAATGCGCGAGCGCGAAGGTGATGATCTCCCGTTCGAGATCGTCGAGCTTGCGCATGTCGGAGCCGGCGACCATGTCGAGGGCGTTGGGGTCGCGTACCGGCATCTGGATGATGCGTGGCGGTGGCTCGCTTTGGTCGATGCGGGCCAGCGGAGCGGGGGCCGGCGGAATCCGGACCTCGTAGCCGTCCATCTGCGCAGCGATCTGCGGGAATTCGGTGATGTCGAGCTCGGGACCATCGGCCAGGACGACGGCGCGGAACACGGCGTTCTCGAGCTGGCGGACATTGCCCGGCCAGTCATAGCCGGTGATCAGGGCGGCCGCCTCGGCTGTGAACCCCGTGAGCTTGCGGCCTTCCTCGGCGGCGAAGCGGGCGAGGAAGCCCCGCGCCAGATCGACGATGTCCTCGCGGCGCTGGCGCAGGGGCGGCAGCGTGATCGGGAAGACGTTGAGGCGGTAATACAGGTCCTCGCGGAACTCGCCGCGCTTCACCTGATCGAGCAGGCTCTTGTTGGTCGCCGAGATCAGCCGGATGTCGACGCGCACCGATTTCTTGCCGCCGACGGGATCGACCTCACCCTCCTGGATGGCGCGCAGCAGCTTGACCTGCGCGTCGAGCGGCAATTCGCCGACCTCGTCGAGGAAGAGCGTGCCGCCATTGGCCTCGACGAACTTGCCGAGATGACGCTCGGTCGCGCCGGTGAAGGCGCCTTTCTCGTGGCCGAACAGGATGGATTCGACGAGGTTATGCGGGATCGCACCGCAATTCACGGTGACGAAAGGCTTGCCCTTGCGGTCGCTGGAGCCCTGGATCGCGCGCGCCAGCACTTCCTTGCCGACGCCGGATTCGCCCTCGATCAGGATCGGGATGTTCGATTTCGCTGCGCGCTCCGCCAGCCGGACGACGCGGGCCATGTCCGGGCTCTTGGTGGCGAGGTCGCGGAAGCCCAGCGTGTTCGAGGCGCGGCGCTTGATATGGCGCAATTCGTGTTCGAGCGCGCCGAGCTTGAGGGCATTGCGCAGCGAGACCTGCAGGCGCTCGGCGCCGACGGGCTTGACCACGAAATCGACGGCGCCGGCCCGCATCGCGGTGACCACGGTCTCGATCGAGCCGTTGGCGGTCTGGACGATGACGGGGAGCTCGCTGCCGCGCTCACGCAACGCCGCCAGCACGCCCATGCCGTCGAGGCCGGGCATGTTGAGATCGAGGACGACGGCATTGAAGCGCTCGCCTTCGGGCGCGCCGAGCAGGGTAAGTGCCGCTTCGCCGTTCTCGGCAGTCGCGACGTCATAGCCGAAGCGCTTGAGCATGGCGTCGAGCAGGCGGCGCTGGACGGGATCGTCGTCGACGATGAGGACGGTGTCGGTCATGGCACCTCGAAGGCCCGGGCAATATGAAAGAAATCTTGGGCGTCGGCGGAATCGCCTGTTTCGTTCTGGGGCATGGTCGGCCAGAAGAGTTAAGCGGGGGTTTAAGCCGGGGCCGGTCGTCGGGGTGACGAACAGCCGCCGTTGATCCCCGGGCCCGTGCCGGCCTATGGATGGGCTTGTTTCAGTGCGCGGAGGTATCGAGCGAATGGGTTTTCATGAAACCGTCCGGCGTTCCGCCACAAAGGCGGGGGCGGCGAAATCGGTCCAGGCTACCGGCGACCTGCCGGAATGGGACCTGACCCATCTCTATCCCGGCATCGAATCACAGGAGTTCAAGGGCGATCTGGAGCGCGGGCTTGCCGAGGCGCAGGCGCTGGCCGGCCGCTATCGCGGCAAGCTCGGCGACCTAGCCGCCGCGCCTGACGGCAGCGAGACGCTGGCCGCAGCAGTCAAGAGCTATGAGGGCCTGAGCGACCGGCTCGGCCGGATCGGCGCCTATGCCGGCCTGGTCTATTCTGGCGATACCACCGATCCGCAGCGCGCCAAGTTCTATGGCGACACGCAGGACAAGCTCAACGCCGCGATCACCGAACTCCTGTTCTTCGAGCTGGAGCTGAACCGGATCGAGCCGGACCTGCTGGCGAAGGTCGCAGGCCAGGCGCCGCTTTCGCACTGGAAGCCCTGGCTCGAAGACCTTGCCAAGGACAAGCCACACCAGCTGGACGACCGGATCGAAGCGCTGTTCCACGAGAAATCGATGACGGGGGCGGCAGCCTGGAACCGGCTCTTCGATGAGACCATCGCCTCGCTGCGCTTCACCGTCGATGGCGAGGAGCTGACGCTCGAACTCACGCTCAACAAGCTGCAGGACAGCGATGGCGAGGTCAGGCGCAAGGCCGCGGAGGCGCTGAGCACGGTGTTCCGCAAGGAGCTTCGCACCTTCGCGCTGATCACCAACACGCTCGCCAAGGACAAGGAGATCTCCGACCGCTGGCGCAAGTTCGAGGATGTCGCGGATTCCCGCCATCTCGCGAACCGGGTCGAGCGCGAAGTGGTGGATGCTCTCGTCGCTGCCGTGCGCGAGGCCTATCCGCGCCTGTCGCATCGCTATTATCGCCTGAAGGCGAAGTGGTTCGGCCGCGAGGAGCTGGATTTCTGGGACCGCAATGCCCCGCTGCCGCAGGTCGAGCAGCGCACGATTCCCTGGACCGAAGCGCGCGAGACCGTGCTCTCGGCCTATGGCGCCTTCTCGCCGGAGATGGCGGCGATCGCGAAGCGTTTCTTCGACGAGCGCTGGATCGATGCGCCGCCGCGTCCAGGCAAGGCGCCGGGCGCGTTTGCTCACCCGACCGTGCCATCCGCGCACCCCTATGTGCTGCTGAACTATCAGGGCAAGCCGCGCGACGTGATGACGTTGGCGCATGAGCTGGGGCACGGCGTGCATCAGGTGCTGGCGGCGCCGAACGGAGCCCTGATGGCGCCGACGCCGCTGACGCTCGCCGAGACGGCAAGCGTCTTCGGGGAGATGCTGACCTTCCGCAAGCTGCTCGATACGACCTCCGACCCGAAGCAGCGCAAGGCGATGCTGGCGGCGAAGGTCGAGGACATGATCAACACGGTCGTGCGCCAGATCGCCTTCTATACCTTCGAGCGCAAGGTCCATGAAGCCCGCCGCGAGGGCGAATTGACGCCGGAGGCGCTCTGCGAGCTCTGGATGAGCGTGCAGGCCGAGAGCCTCGGCCCGGCGATCCGGCTGTCGAGCGGATACGAGCCCTATTGGTGCTACATCCCGCACTTCATCCATTCGCCCTTCTACGTCTATGCCTATGCCTTCGGGGATTGCCTGGTGAACTCGCTCTACGGCGTCTACCAGAATGCCGCCGAGGGCTTCCAGGAGCGCTATTTCGCGCTGCTCTCGGCCGGCGGCAGCAAGCCTTATGGCGAGCTGCTGGCGCCCTTCGGGCTCGACGCGAAGGACCCGGGCTTCTGGCAGATCGGGCTCCGAATGATCGAGGGCATGATCATCGAGCTGGAAGGGATGGAGTGAGGCTAGGCCGTCATGGCCGGGCCTGACCCGGCCATCTCGGAAACCAGCGCCTTCCGGTCATGAGATGCTCGGGTCAAGCCCGAGCATGACGGCTCATCTTCAGAACTGCACCCTCAAGCCCACCAGCGAGACATTCGCGGTGTAATCCGAGCCCTGCGCTGTCGAGTTCAGGCGCTCATGGGTGAAGCTCGCGCGCACGGCGAAGGTGCGCGTCAGCTTGTATTCGAGCCGCGCGCCGACATTGGTGTAGTCCTCGCGCAGGCCCTGGCCGTCATATTCGGTGCGGCTGAAATTGGTGAAGCCGGTGACAGTGAGGTTGCGGCGCAAGGCATGCGCCACTTCCAGCGTCGCGCGCCGCACGGTCGTGCCCGACGAGCCGGCGATCGTGGTGTCGCCGAGCTCGGCGCCGCCGCGCAGGGTCACGGTCGTCAACGGCGTCGGCGACCACAGCACCGCGGCATCGCCGACGAAGCCGCGCAGGTTCTTCAGGCGCGTATCGTCATATTTGCGATCCTGATAGCCGCCCGAGACCTCGCCGGTGAGCTGCCGGCTGATCTCGAAGGTCGAGCCGACGCGCCCGGTCACGCCGTTCGAGGAGCGCATATAGCCGCTGGAATCGCTCTTCTCGTCGAACTCGCGCTGGTCGATCTCGGCCTGGACGAAGGGCTTGAAGCCGGGCGTGACCTCGTAGGCGGCGCGCAGGCGCAGGCCGTACTGGGTCATGTTCCGGTCCTTCTGCGACAGCATCGCACCGTTTGAGAGGCGGGCATCCTCGTAGTCGCTGCGGTCGACCGAACCGCGCAGCGTCAATTGCAGCCGGTTGATGTCATGCGTGACGCCGGCAGAGGCACCATACTGGTAGATCTGCGGGCGGCCGGTCACGTTGGCGGTCAGGTCCGGCGAGCCCGGCCGCTGCGTGTCGAGCTTGAGCCGCGATTCCAGGAGGATGCGGGTGTCGCGGGTCGCATCGAGACGCAGGTCGAGATTGCCCTCGGCATCGGGACGGGAGGCGTCCTTGGCGCGGAAGAATTCGAGGTAGCCGCCGCGCAGCTGACCCTTGAGCTCGTGGACGTTCCAGTCGGACTGGATCGCCAGTTCGCCCTCGTGGCGGCTATAGGCCGAGCCCTTGGTGCCCGGAGCCGATGTGCGCTGCGGATTGGTATCGTAGCCGATCGAATTGGTGACCGAGGGACGCAAGGTGACCGAGCCGATCCGGATGCCGAGCGCGGCATAGGGGTCTTCCTCGCTCGCCGGGCGGCGCCGGGGCGGTGGGGGAGCGGGAGGTGGCGGCGGTGGCAGCACCGTGACAGCGGGCGGTGGCGCGCGGAACTGGCGCTGGGTGACGCCGCGCAGCGTCGGCGCCTGGATCGGTTGGCTGGCGCGCGGCGGCTGCCGCCCCGAAACCGCCGACCCCTGCCGCTGGGCCAGCCCGGCGGGATCGCGGACGGCTTCCGGCTCGGCGGTGGCGGGCGTCAGATCGGGCTGGGGAGCTGCCGGCTGCTGCGCGACGTAAGCCGGGGTGCCGGTCCTGAGATCGCCGCGCGGCATCTGCTGTGCCTGCGCCGCCGTATGGGCGAGCGCAAGCCCGGCCAAAGCCGTTCCGGACAGAAGCAGGGTCGTCGCGCGGCCGGACACGGGCGTCGCAGGGCTCCAGAAGACGGGGCGCGCGGATTTCGCGCATGGTTAATGGAGTTAGAACGAACAGGGTTAAGGAGCCGTCAACACTGGTCGACTGCGTCGACAGGCGGTGGAAATGACTGATGGCGCCGTGCTACAGCGCGCGGCATGACAGCCGATATCCGCGATTCCGCCCTCCGCACCATCGCCACCGAGCGCGCCGGGCTCGATGCACTCCATGCCGCCCTAGCGGATGGGCTGGGCCAGCCTTTCACTGAGGCCGTGGCGATGATCCGGGGCTCGAGCGGGCGCGTGATCGTCTCCGGCATGGGCAAGTCCGGCCATGTCGGGCGCAAGCTCACGGCGACGCTGGCCTCGACCGGGACGCCCGCACATTTCGTCCACCCGGCCGAGGCGAGCCATGGCGATCTCGGCATGGTCCAGCCCGAGGATGTCGTAATCGCGCTGTCCTGGTCCGGCGAGGCGGTCGAACTCGCCGCGCTCGTCGGTTACACGCGCCGCTTCCGCGTCGGGCTGATCGCCATCACCGCCAATGCCGAGAGCACATTGGGCAAGGAAGCGGATATCGCGCTCGTCCTGCCCAAGGCGACGGAGGCCTGTCCGAACGGGCTCGCGCCGACGACCTCGACGACGATGCAGATGGCGCTCGGCGATGCACTCGCCGTGGCGCTGCTGGAGGCGCGCGGCTTCTCGCGGCAGGATTTCTTCGTCTACCACCCCGGCGGCAAGCTTGGTGCACAGCTTAAGACCGTCGAGAGCATCATGCATCGTGGTGCCGATTTGCCGCTGATCGGTTTGGACACGCTGCTGCCCGACGTCATCGCGATGATCTCGGACAAGGGCTTCGGCTGTGCCGTGGTGATGGACCTGGACGGCAAGCTCGCCGGTGTCGTCACCGACGGCGATCTGCGTCGCAAGGCAGCGATGGGCGGTGGGGTCTCGCTCAGGGCGCGCGATATCATGACGGTGAATCCGCGCCGCGTCGGCCTCGACACGCTCGCGGTCGAGGCGCTGGAACTGGTCAACCGCAGCCGGATCACGGCGCTGATCGTGGTCGATGCCGAAGATCGTCCGGCCGGGCTCGTCCATGTCCATGACCTGCTGGCGATGGGCGTGGCTTGATCGAGCTTGCAAACGGGCTGGGCAGGGTTATCTGAAGCTATAGGAACTATAGCTTCTTGAGGTGACGCGATGACTGCTGCCGGTAAGCTCGAGCGCGTGATGCCGATCGGCGCGCTGGCCGATCGCACCGGGGTCAAGGTCGAGACCATCCGCTATTACGAGCAGGTCGGTCTGCTGCCGCCGCCTGAGCGTTCCGAGGGCAATCAGCGCCGCTATGGCCGGCGCCATGCCGAGCGGCTCGCCTTCATCAAGCATGCGCGCGATCTCGGCTTCGCGGTCGAGAACATCCGCACCCTTCTGAAGCTCTCGGATACGCCGGGCATGGCTTGCGACGAGGCGCATGCGATTTCGGTCGCCCATCTCGACGAGGTCCGCGACAAGATCGCGAAATTGCGCTCGCTGGAGAAGGAGCTGGAGCGGATCGCCACGACCTGCTCGGGCGGCGTCGCGGCTTGCGATTGCGCGATCATCGAGGCCTTGGCCGATCATGGGCAGTGCGACCACGCTCATCATTGAGGCGCGCGGGCAGATCGGAAATCTGCCTTGCCTCTCGTCTCCGGGCTGAAAAGGCTTAAATAGGATTCCTGCCGGGCGGCTTTTGCGCTGCTCTGCCACGCCATTCCGGGAGGGCGCGATGACGACATGGCCCATGCCGCCAGGGCACGGATTCCGAAAAGGGAACAAAACCCGATTCTGCCGGAGTCAGCGATTCGGCCCCGCTTCGTTCCAGACTCGTTCTTGTAAGGCCTGCTCTTAAGACCTGCATCGACCCCGTCCACGCTCCCGCCCGTATGGGCGGGCGATTTGATCGGCTCCTTCGCCTTGCTTCCTTTCCGTTCGCTGCCGCCCGCCGCCCGCGCCAATAGCGTCACGGCCGTGCTGGGCCCGACCAATACCGGCAAGACCCATCTCGCCATCGAGCGCATGGTCGCCCATCCCACCGGCATGATCGGGCTGCCGCTCCGCTTGCTCGCGCGCGAGGTCTATCAGCGCGTCGTCGACAAGGTCGGCCCCGAGGCCGTCGCGCTCGTCACCGGCGAGGAGAAGATCAAGCCGGAGCGGCCGCGCTTCTGGGTCTGCACGGTCGAGGCGATGCCGCGTGACCTTGCCGTCGATTTCGTGGCGATCGACGAGATCCAGCTCGCTTCCGATCTCGACCGCGGCCATGTCTTCACCGACCGCCTGCTCAACCGGCGAGGCCGGGCCGAGACCATGCTGATCGGCGCTGCGACGATGCGTCCGCTGATCGAGCAGCTCATGCCCGGCGTGAACGTCGTCACGCGCCCGCGCCTGTCGAACCTGACCTTCGCCGGTGATCGCAAGATCACGCGCCTGCCGCCGCGCTCGGCCATCGTCGCCTTCTCGGTCGAGGAGGTCTATGCCATCGCAGAACTGATCCGCCGGCAGAAGGGCGGGGCGGCCGTGGTGCTGGGCGCTCTCTCGCCGCGGACCCGCAACGCCCAGGTCGAGATCTACCAGTCCGGCGATGTCGATTATCTCGTCGCGACCGATGCGATCGGCATGGGGCTCAATCTCGACGTCAACCACATCGCCTTCGCCGCCGACAAGAAATTCGACGGGCATCATTACCGCAAGCTCAACCCGGCTGAGTTCGGCCAGATCGCCGGGCGTGCCGGGCGGCATCTGCGCGACGGCACCTTCGGCACCAGCGGGCGCTGCCCGCCTTTCGACGCGGAACTGGTCGACGCGATCGAGAATCACCGCTTCGAGCCGATCCGCCAGATGCAGTGGCGCAATTCCGATCTCGACCTGCGCTCGATCGGCGGCCTGCTCGAGACGCTCAACCTCCAGCCATCCGAACAGGGGCTGACGCGCGCACTGATCGCAGAGGACATGTCGACGCTGGAAATCCTGGCGAAGGACCCGGATATTGTACGCTTGGCGCAGGGCCGCGCCGGCGTCGAGCGGCTCTGGGAGGTCTGCGGTCTGCCGGATTACCGCAAGATTTCGCCGATGCAGCATGCCGATCTCGCGACGACGCTGTATCTCAGGCTGATGCGCCATGGCCGGCTCGATGCCGACTGGTATGCGGCGCAGCTGGCTGCGCTCGACCGGACCGATGGCGAGATCGATACGCTCTCGGCGCGGATCGCGCAGGTCCGGACCTGGACCTTCGTCGCCAATCGTCCCGACTGGTTACCTGATCCAGAGCATTGGCAGGGCATGGCGCGTCTTGTAGAGGACAAGCTGTCGGATGCTCTGCACGAGCGTCTGGCCCACCGATTTGTCGATCGGCGCACCAGTGTCCTGATGCGCCGCTTGCGGGAGAATGCGATGTTGGAGGCTGAGGTCACCGCGACGGGCGACGTGCTCGTCGAGGGCCAGCATGTGGGGATGCTGCAGGGCTTCCGCTTTACGGCGGATCCGAAGGCCGGGGGGCCGGAGGTCAAGGCCCTGAACCTGGCGGCGATGAAGGCGCTCGGCTCCGAGATCGAGGCGAGGGCGGCGCGCGTCGTGCTGGCGGGCGACGATGCCTTCCTGCTCTCGCATGACGGGCTGGTGCGCTGGACCGGCGAGCCGGTCGCGCGCCTGACGGCCGGCGAGAAGGTGCTCGAGCCACGGCTGCGCCTGCTGGTGGAAGAGCATCTCACCGGCCCCGCACGCGAGCAGGTCGAGGGCCGGCTCAATCTCTGGCTGAAGAATCACGTCACCCGCCTGCTCGGCGCGGTCCAGATTCTGGAAGCGGCCGAGAACGTCACCGGCATTGCGCGAGGCATCGCCTATCAGGCGGCCGAGGCGCTGGGCGTGCTCGAACGCGCCAAGGTCGGTGACGAGATGAAGGCGCTCGACCAGGAGGGCCGTGCGGCGCTACGCCAGCTCGGCATTCGTTTCGGTGCTTTCCACATCTATATGCCGGCGCTGCTGAAGCCCGCGCCGCGTGCGCTCGCCGCCCAGCTCTGGGCGCTGAAGCATGGCGGGCCGGAGACGGCCGGGCTCGACGACATCGCGCATCTGGCGGCGTCCGGCCGTACTTCCTTCCCGGTCGACAAGGCCGTGCCGAAGGGGCTCTACCGCGCTGCCGGGTACCGCGTCTGCGGCGAGCGGGCGGTGCGCGTCGATATCCTGGAGCGCCTCGCCGACCTCATCCGTCCGGCGATCGCCTATCGCCCCGGCGTCACGCAAGGGGTGCCGCCCACCGGCGCCGCCGATCAGGACGGCTTTGTCGCCACGGGCGCGATGACTTCGCTCGTCGGCTGCGCCGGCGAGGATTTCGCCTCGATCCTGCGTTCGCTGGGCTATGTCTCGGTGAAGCGTCCGGGGCCTGCGATCACCGTGCCGCTGGCGCCGCCCCCGGCTGCGACCGAGCCGGCCCAGCCTGTCATGGCCCCAGCGGCAGAAGCTGGTACTGAGGGCGCCGCCACGGAGGGTGAAGTCGCAACCGCGCAGACTGAGGCTGAGCCCGCTGCCGGGGCCGAAGGCTCGAGCGAGCCGGCGGCTGCGCTGAACGAGGATGCTCCGGCGGAAGGCGAGGCTGTTGTCGTCGAAGCGCCCGCGGTCGAGACGGCGGATACGCCGATCCTGACCGAAGCCGAGCTGGACACGGTGCGCGAGCCGGTGCCGGCCGATGCGATGGTCGCGCTGCCGGCTGCTGCTGCCGAGGAGCCGGCGCTTGCCGAAGCTTCTGCCACGGAAACCCCTGTTGCCGACGCAGCTCCTGCCGAGCCCGAACTGATCGAGGTCTGGCGGCCGCATCGTCACCAGGGCGGGCGCCGGCCCGAGCAGGGCAATCCGCGTGGCCGCCGCGATGGCGAGCCGCGTCGCGAGGGCGGCGAGCGCCGTGGTGGCGACCGGCCGCAGCGCGAAGGCCGCCCCGGCGGTCCGCGTCGCGACGGGCGGCCCGACAACCGGCCGGCAGCCGCCGCCGGCGGCGAGGGCGCACCGGCACAGCGCCAGGAGCGCCAGGGCGAGCGCCCCCGCCGCGACGACCAGCGGCAGGGCCGGCCTGAAGGCAATCGTGGTCCGCGCCCCGATTTCAAGCGCGACGGCCGCCCTGGCGGTCCGCGGCGCGAGGAGCGGGGCGGTGGTGCCGAGCGTTTCCAGCAGGCGCCGCGTCCGCGCCCGGCCAATCGCGAGCCGGACCCGGATTCGCCCTTCGCCAAGCTCGCGGCCCTCAAGGCCCAGCTCGAGGGCAGCAAGAACTGACACGGGGGAGGCGCGGGCGGCTTGCAGGACGATCGTCAGCGCCTCGACAAATGGCTCTGGTTTGCGCGCTTCGCCCGCAACCGCCCGGCAGCTGTGCGTCTGGTGGAGGACGGCCATGTCCGGATCGAAGGACGGCGCTGCGATAATCCGGCGCAGGGCATCAAGGTCGGAGCGGTGCTGACGCTTGCCCTGCCACATGCGACCGTGGTGGTCAGGGTCCTCGGCTTTGCCGAGCGGCGCGGCTCCTTCGCGGTCGCCCAGGAACTCTATGAGCGGCTCGACGGCGGCAGCGGCGATGCGCCGCTTGCGGAGGCCGGAGGCGAGGATTAAATCCGCGCCCTGTCGGGCGGCAGGTGCCGAAAGCGGGCCGGAGGGTGAAATCTTCTCCGCGGCACGTCCCGGATGACAAATCGTTCTGCCTAAGATCATTAAAACGACCTTGAAACCTGCGCCGGGCAAGGGTTTATGGGGCTGTTTAGAAGCGTTGGAAGGGCCGGCCCATGACCTATGTGGTCACCGAGAACTGCATCAAGTGCAAGTACATGGATTGCGTCGAGGTCTGCCCGGTCGACTGCTTCTATGAGGGCGAGAACATGCTCGTCATCCACCCCGACGAATGCATCGATTGCGGCGTCTGCGAGCCGGAATGCCCGGCCGAGGCGATCAAGCCGGACACCGAGCCGGGCCTCGAAAGCTGGCTGCAGATCAACGGAAAATTCGCGGCGAGCTGGCCGAACATCACCCAGAAGAAGGACCCGCCGGCCGACGCCAAGGAATTCGACGGCGTCGCCGGGAAGCTCGAGATGCTCTCGCCGGAACCGGGCGAAGGCGACTGATCCGGGCGGGCGTTTGCCGGCCGCGCTGCATTAACCACGACCTCGCCATGCTGCCGCAGAGGAACGCCGTCCGGCGTTTACCTTTGATTCGGCGTGTTTTTTGTGTTACAAGCTAGCCTTAGTCGAAGTCGTTCCGCATGCCCCTGCGAGGTTCCTGCAATCGGGGCGCCCCCAGAGATCACAGACGATGAAAGAGCCGGCTTTGCCGCCGGGGCTTCGATCGTCGTTCTCGGCAGGGCACAATGAAACAATCGACTAGGGAGCGTGAAGCGGTGCGTTCTTGAAGCGTCGCGTCAGGCGGAAGCCTCCTGCCAACCGGCCGGAGGCTAAATCATCACGCGCTCGCGTCGAGCGGGCCGGTCAGGAGTCGTAACGGCATGTCTACTGCGAAGAAAGCTGTTGTGCGCCATGGTTTCAAGACGGGCGAGTATGTCGTCTATCCGTCCCATGGTGTCGGTCAGATCACGGCGATCGAGGAGCAGGAAGTCGCAGGTTTCAAACTTGAGCTGTTCGTGGTGGGCTTCGCCAAGGACAAGATGACGCTGCGCGTCCCGACCGGCAAGGCCGCCAGCGTCGGCCTGCGCAAGCTCGCCGATGCCGACTGCGTCACCAAGGCGCTGACGACGCTCACCGGCCGCGCCCGCGTCAAGCGCACCATGTGGTCGCGCCGCGCGCAGGAATACGAAGCGAAGATCAATTCGGGCGATCTCGTCGCCATCGCCGAAGTGGTGCGCGACCTCTACCGGTCCGAGGCCCAGCCCGAGCAGTCCTATTCCGAGCGCCAGCTCTATGAAGCCGCCCTCGACCGCATGACCCGCGAGATCGCGGTGGTCGACGACATCACCGAGACCGAGGCGCTCAAGAAGATCGAGGGGCAGCTCGCCAAATCGCCGCGCCGCCTCAGCAAGGCCGAGGCGGAAGCCGAGGCCGAGATGGAAGGCGACAACGACGATCTGGCGGAAGAGGCTGCCTGAGCGGCTCGTTCCCTATCGTTTCGAAAAACCCGGCGGGCGACCGCCGGGTTTTTTGTTGAGTCGAACCGGGCGCGACCTAAGCCGTCCCCGTTCCCGCCTTCAGGAAAGCGACCGTCTTCGCCCAGGCCTGTCCGGCCGTCGCTGCGTTGTAGCGTTCGGCGCTGGTGTCGTTCATGAAGGCGTGGTCGACATCGGGATAGACGATGGCCTCGTACTGGATGCCGGCCGCCTTCAGCGCCTTCTCATAGTCCGGCAGCATCTGGACGAGGCGGGTGTCGCGCGAGGCCTGCTGGATCAGGAGGCGCGCCTTGATCTGCGGGACCTTGGCGAGATCGGGCGGGCGGCCGTAGAAAACGACGCCGGCCGCAAGCTCGGGGGCGGAGACCGCGAGATCGTTGACCGAACCGCCGCCCCAGCAGAAGCCGACAGCGCCGGTCTTGGCCGTAGCATCCGGCCGCGAGGCCAGGTATTTCAGCGCGGCGCGGCCCTGGGCGACGACCGTTTCGACCGAAAGCTGCGGGAAGAGCGCGCGCGCGGCGTCCGGGTCGCTGGGCGTGCCGCCGAGCGGGGTCAGGAAATCGAGTCCGAGCGTGGTGAAGCCCTCCAGCGCCATGCGGCGGGTGATGTCCTCGATATGGGGATTGAGGCCGCGGTTCTCGTGGATGACGAGGACGCCGCCGCGTTTGGCCTCGGCCTTGGGCGTGACGAGATAGCCCTTCAGCGCGACGCCATCGACGGTCTGGTCGAAGCGGCTCGCGGTGATGCGGGCATCGTCCGGCGCCACCTGCTGGGCCTGGGCGTAGTTGGGCTCCAGCAGGGCGAGCGCTGCTTCCGCCGCCGCCGCGGTGCCGGCGATGGCGAGGAGCCGGTTCATGAAGATGCGGCGGTCGAGCGGCTTGTGCGTGTACTCGTCGTAGAGTTCGACGATCCGGCGATCGAGCGCCATCCTTGCCTCCCTTGAACCATAGCCTTGCGCCGATCATAGCGGCGAACGCGCGCGATGCGGGAGGAGCTCGCGTAGACTCGCGGCCTTGTGAAGGCGCGCGCTACTCGGCGACGACCTTGTAGCGCTGGCCGGGCGTCAGCGACGCATTGCGATCGAGCCCGTTGAGCAGCTGGAAGAGCTCGCCCGGCCGGTCCTGCTCGGGCATGCGTTCCGCCATGGCTGCGATGGTGTCGCCGGCCTCGGCCGCGACCAGGCGGATCTGCATCGGGCGGACGGCCTGAGCCTCAGCGGGCGTCATCACCCGGAAGCTCTCGACGATGCTCCGCATCTGCCGTTCCGGATCGCTGCCGCCGCGTGCCGCCAGGATGAAGCGATAGACCCGGTCGCCGATCTGCACGGCGGCGAGCCTGAAGGTCCAGTCGGTGCCCTTGCCGTGGGCGAGGATGGCCGATTGCCCGCCGATCTCGGTCTTCTCGATGCCGGTCGTCTCGACGCCCTCGATCCAGCCGGCGGCGACATAGGATTCCAGCGTCTGGCCGCTCTTCAGCGTGACGGAATCGAAGCGCAGGGCCTGCGCGCCGTTGGCGCTGACGCCGATGACCATGTCCTGGGCCGCCTCCAGGCTGAAACCATCCGGCGCGCTGAAGGCGATGCGCAGCGCACTGTTGAGATAGCGCCGGCCGCGGACCACGCCGTCGCGCGGGTCGTCGCCATAGGCCAGGCCCTCGATGGCGTTCAGCCAGCGATTGGCATCGCGTTCGCCGATGCCGGGCGCGGCGATCTGGCGGGCCGCGGCGGTGACGGCGGCGACGCGCTCGGGTGTCTGCGGGTGGCTGGAGAGGATGTCGAGCCGCTTGTCGTCGGCGCTCTGGTTCTGGCCGCTGCTGCGGAAGGCGGTGTTGCGGCCGAGCGTGGCGAGGAAGCGCCCGGCGCCATAGGGGTCGTAGCCGGCGCGGGCGATGTTGCGGACGCTGATCTGGTCGGCGGTGAGTTCCTGCTGTCGCGAGAACTTCGCCAGCGAGAGCTTCGAGCCGGCGCGCACGGCTGCGTCGCGCCCCGGGTCCTTCAGGACCTGCGAGACGACCTGACTGACCAGCGCCGATTCCGCTTCCTTCTCGGCGCGCTCGACGGCGTGCTGCGCCGTGACATGCGCGATCTCATGCGCCAGCACGGAGGCGATCTCGGAGGTGTCGTTGGCGAGCGCCAGCAGGCCCCGCGTGACGTAGAGCCGGCCATTGGGCAGCGCGAAGGCGTTGACCACCGGGGAATTCAGGATGGTGATCTCGTAATGGCCGATCTGGCCCTCGCCGGCCTTTGCCAGACGCTGGACGACTTCGTCGAGGGCGGCGCGGGCACGCGGCGCGCGGTATTCGCCGCCGAAGGCCGCGAGCAGGCGCTGGTGCTCCTGGTCGGAGGCGCGCTGGACCGTACTGATGCGCGGCGCGATCTCGCCTTCGGAGGTGGTGCTCGCCGGCAGGAGAGAGCTCTGGTCGCCGAGGCAGCCGACGAGGAGCAAGCCCGGCAGCACGATGGCTGCCAGCCGCTTCGAATGTCGCGAAAGCGATGCGGGCCAGAGCTCCAGCATGTCCTCAGTCGATCAGTTCCAGTGCCGAACGGGATGCGACCTCGAGCAGGAGGCCGTCGCGCCCGGCAAGGACACCATAGGCACGCAGCCGTTTACCGCCGAGATGGCTCGCGGTCCAGCCGGCGCGCTTCAGTTCGCGCCAGAGACTGCGCGACAGGACGATCGAGGCAGCCTGCTTCGGGCGGCGGGAGAAGTTCAGATAGGTCCGCTGGGAACGCTCGCCGACCGAGGCGATCCGGCCTTCCAGCATGACGTAACGTCCCTCCTGCGCCTTGACCGCGGCGAGATCATGGCCATCGATCGCCGTCAGCGGCGCAGGTTGCGGCCCAGATGTTACCGTTGCCTGAACGGAAGCCTTTTGCGATGCCTCGCAGGGGGACGAACCGGGTTCGTGTAGAGGGAGGGCGGCACCTTGCCGCAGCAGATGCTGTGCGAGGTCCAGCGTCGGTTCGCCGGGTGACGTCGGCGGGATCGTCAGCCGCGCAGGCAACCGCCCCCAGCGATCGGGCTCGCCGAGGACGGCCAGGCCGAGCGGGCGACCGAGGAAGCCGCGCAGGCCTGCATCGAAACGCGATGCTTCCTCGGGACTCTGGCGCGGCGCGAGGCCGACGAGCCGCAATCTTCGGCCATCGCCCAGCAGCGGGTCCCCGGCGGGATCCAGACCGGACAATTGCACGGTCACGGCGGCTTCGGCGGGCGCGCAGCCGGAAGCAGCCCGCGCCGGCGGGGTGGCGAGGGTCGCGAATATGACGATGACAAGAAGGGACTTCACCCGCATCGCGATTATGCTACACGGAGTTTCGTGCGTCCCGGTAGCTCAGCAGGATAGAGCAACGGTTTCCTAATTCGAGGGTCTTGCGGCGGAAAGGCGATTCGGATCATACGCTTAAGGCCTACCCGGTCCGCGCAAGCACCGGATAGGCACCGAAAACGAGGCTTCCACCTCCCGGTAGCTCAGCAGGATAGAGCAACGGTTTCCTAAACCGTAGGTCAGGGGTTCGAATCCCTTCCGGGAGGCCATTTCGCCTTTGGCGCGGCGATCACTGCGCGGCGCTTTGCGATGGTTCCGGATCGGCGCCGTTCTCGTGATTTATCCGGAATGACGGCGCTTCCGCCCCAAAGCTCCATGCTCTAAGCACGGAGCATGGAGACCGTCTCGCCGCACGAACTCTTCACCCATATCCGCATCGTCCTGGGCATGGTCATCGGCCTGGGCATCACGCGGATGCTGGCCGGCCTTGCCGGCTTCGTCCAGCATCCCGGCCGCTATCGCGTCTCGCTGCTCCATATGCTCTGGGTCGGCTCGATCCTGCTCGAGCTCGTGCTGTTCTGGTGGTGGGAGTTCGGGTTGTCGCGGATCCAGGCCTGGAGCTTCGGCGTTTACCTTTTCCTGGTCGGGTATGCCGTCGTGCTCTACCTGATCTCGGCGCTGCTGTTCCCGGACAACATCGCGGAATATGCCGGCTACGAGGATTTCTTTATCCGGCGCCGACACTGGTTCTTCGGCTTGCTGGCAGCGACCTTCCTGCTCGATGTCGTCGATACCCTGATCAAGGGCACCGAGCACTGGAGCCAGTTGAGCGGCGATTATCTCGTGCAGGTCCCGATCGGGATGGCGCTATGCCTGATCGCCTATGTCTCGGCGCGGCGCGGGGTGCACATCGCGCTCGCCAGCGTGCACATCCTCTACCAGGGCTACTGGATCGGGCGCGTCGTCTACTTCACGGGCTGAGAGAGCGCTCGGTTTCTAGAGCATCGGACTGAATGCCGTATTCAGTCCGATGCTCCAAGTTTCTGATTTTGCATCGGCATGTTCCGAAAACCGCGTTCCACTTTTCGGGCCGATGCTCTAGCGGGTCTCGCCCGCAAACGGGGCGAAATGTTTCGCGACCTGCCGGTAGACCTCGCGCTTGAAGGGGATGATCAGTTCAGGCGTTTCGTCGAGCCGCGCCCAGCGCCAGGCATCGAACTCGGCCTTGTGGCCGCCGGCCGGCGTGAGGACGTCGATCTCGTCCTCGGGGCCGACAAGGCGGAAGGCGAACCACTTCTGTGCCTGGCCGCGCCAGCGGCCTTTCCAGGCCTCCTTGCCGATATCGACGGGCAGGTCGTAGGCGAGCCAGCCCGGGGCCTCGGCGAGAAGCTCGACCGAGGTGACGCTGGTTTCCTCGGCGAGCTCGCGCCGCGCAGCCTCCAGCGGCGTCTCGCCTGCGTCGATGCCGCCCTGCGGCATCTGCCAGGCATGGCCCGGCGCGACATGCTCGCGCTTGGTCTTGTCGGCGCGGCGGCCGACGAAGACGAGGCCCTCGGCGTTGAACAGGGCTAAGCCCACGCAGGGGCGGTAGCCCTCGGGGGCCGTGTCGGTCATCGCAGCGATCCGGTGGTTCTGGGCGATACGGGGGGCTTGGCCGTACGGAAGCCGCGGGCGGCGCTGACGGGAACGATCACGAGCTTCTTGGCGTCCAGCGACTGGGCCCAGCGGTTGATCCGTTCGATCGAGACCGGCAGGGCACTTGCGGCGGCGACAACGATGCCCTGCTCGCGCGCGAGAGACTCCAAAGCGGCCAGTTCCTTGTCGATGGCATCGGCGCGGGGGACACCGTCGATGACCCGATCGATCTTCAGGGCGGGGATGCGGGCGCGGTCGGCCGAGCCGGCGAGCAGGCTGCGCGGGGACGAACCGTCATCGACGACCATCAGGCCGCGGCCGGCGAGCTCGCGCAGGATCGGGGAGAGAGCGCTCTCATCGGCGGTGAAGCGGCCGCCGAGGAAATTGACGATGCCGACATAGCCGGTGAAGCGACCGAGTGCCCAATGCAGCTTGTCGATATTGTCGGGCGCCTTCGGGCCGGTCAGCAGTGTATGCGGGCCGGGGTCGTTGTCGGGATAGTCGAAGGGCTCCATCGGCAATTGCAGGAAGACCTCGTGGCCTTCGCCGCGGGCGCGCTGGACGGTGCGTTCGAGCTCGTTGCCATAAGGCGCGAAGGCGAACGAAACCGGCGGGGGCAGCTTGGCGATCGCGTCGGCGGTGCCGCTCTGGCTGATGCCGAGGCCGCCGATGAGGAGGGCGATCCGGCCGGCCGGTTTCGGCTCCGGCTCGAGGCCGAGCGGGCGGGCATAGATCCTGGCCGGAGTCGCGCCGTCGGGGCCGAGCTTCGGCAGCAGGCCGTAACGCGAGCGTTCGACCAGGCGGCTGTCGGGGGCCGTCGCGAGCTTGATGGTGCGGGCCTCGCTGGGAATGGTGATGATGATGGCGTCCGGCGCATCCTCGCCTGCACGCGTCACGGTCACACCCGCGCTGTTCTCAAGCTGGGTGGCGCTGGCCGGTCCATGCGACGTGGACGCATCGGCGGTGGCAGGCACGGAGGAGACGGGGGCGACGCGCTTTTCGATCGAGGCCACAGCCATCGGCTCGCCGCCATCGGGATCGCGACGCAGCGCCACCGTCAGCAGGAGCCCCAATACGGCCACGCCGACGCAACCGGCAGCCGCCATCGCGAGCCAGCGTCCCCAGGGCCTGCCAGAGGCCGCCGGGCGATCCCTGCCGAGCGGTCGATTGAGCTCCGTCAGCGGCGTTCCGGCCGTGAGAGGCCGTCCTCGAGGTTGCGACGCGGACCCGAATCACCGGTCCGCGCGCTAGTCTTGGCGCCTAAGGAGCCCGGCGTCGAGCCCGCAGGCTCAGTTCGGCTGCTTGGGGGCCTCGGGAGTGGCGGGCGCGGCCGGGGCGGCCGGCTTCTCCGCGGGGGCAGCAACATCCTTCTTGACGCCGCGCAACTGGTTCAGCGCGGCGATGAGCTGGGTGTCCTTGGTCGCGTCGGTCGGCACATAGGAGCTCGAGCCGGACTGCTCCTCGCCCTCGCCGGCCTTGAGATGGCCCTTCAGCGAAGCTTCGCCCTTGTTATCGACGAGCTTGTCCTTGATCTCCTGCGGGATGTCCTGCTGGACCTCGATATCCGGCGTGATGCCCTTGGCCTGGATCGAGTTGCCCGACGGCGTGTAGTAGCGCGCTGTGGTCAGGCGCAGGCCGCCATTGGAGCCGAGCGGGATCACGGTCTGGACCGAGCCCTTGCCGAAGGAGCGCGTGCCCATCACGGTCGCGCGCTTGTGGTCCTGCAAGGCGCCGGCGACGATCTCGGCCGCCGAGGCCGAGGAGCCGTTGATCAGCACCACGACCGGCTTGCCCTTGGTCAGGTCGCCCGACTTGGCGTTGAAGACCTGGGTCTCCTCGGCATTGCGGCCGCGGGTCGAGACGATCTTGCCGCGATCGAGGAAGGCGTCGGAAACCAGCACGGACTGGTCGAGGCGTCCGCCGCGATTGTTGCGGAGGTCGATGACATAGCCCTTCAGCTTGTCGGCGCCGATCTCGCTCGTGGTCTTCTCGATCGCCTTGCGCAGGCCGTCATAGGTCTGCTCGGAGAAGGTGCCGATGCGGATATAGCCGATATCCCCCTCGACGCGTTCCTCGACGGCCGGGACGACGATGGTCGAGCGGGTCAGGGTGAATTCGAGCGGCTCGGTCTTGCCGGGGCGGTCGATCTTGAGCGTGACCTGGGTGTTGATCAGCCCGCGCATCTTCTCGACGGCCTGGGTCAGGGACAGGCCCTTCACCTCGGCGCCGTCGATCTGCTTGATAATGTCGTTGGCGAGGATGCCGGCCTTGGAGGCGGGCGTGTCCTTGATCGGCTTGGCGACCTTGAGGACGCCGTCCTCCATCGTCACCTCGATGCCCAGGCCACCGAACTGGCCGCGCATGTCGGTATCCATGTCGCGGAAGGACTTGGAGTCGAGATAGGAGGAATGCGGGTCGAGCGAGGAGACCATGCCGTTGATCGCGGCCTCGATCAGCTTCTGCTCGTCGGGCTTGTCGACATAGTCGGTGCGGATCTTCTCGAAGATGTCACCGAAAAGGTTGAGGCTGCGATAGACCTCGGCCGAGGCCGCGACCGCGCTGGTCGAGGAGAGCAGCCTGGTCTGTGTGGCCAGTCCGGTCAGACCTGCGCCCATGATGGCGCCGGCGAGAACGAGGGAAACCTTGCGCATCATCCGCGAACCTTTTCGCCTTGCGATTTCGTCCACCACGGTGTCGGGTCGATCGAAACGCCGTCTTTCCTGAATTCGATATACAGAACCGGCTGCCCGGTTCCCACTCCTACCGTCGTCGCGGCAGCTTCCGACGTTTCGCCCATCGCCGCAACCGGCTCCCCTGCCAGCACGAACTGATTGAGCGCGACATCGATCCGCTGCATGCCGGCTAGCAGGATGTAGTATCCTCCGCCAGCGTTCAGGATCAAGAGTTGCCCGAACGAGCGAAACGGCCCCGCATAAACCACCCAACCGTCAGAAGGCGCCGAAACTAGGGCGCCCGACCGGGTCTCCAGCGAAATCCCGCGAATCGTCCCGCCGGCGCCGTCGGCATCGCCGAAACCACGCAATCGTGATCCCGCCACCGGCAGGGAAAGCAGGCCCCGGGCCTCGGCGAAGGCGATCTTCGGGGCAAGCCGCGCGGGGTCCTTGAAGGCCAGCGCCGTCATGCGTTCGCGCTGGTCGCGCGTTTCCTGCTCGATCGCCTGGCGGGCGGCGTCGGCCGCCTTGTTGGCAACGGAGATCTCCTTCTCGATCCTCTCGACAAAATCCCGCATCGAGCGGGCCTGCCCAGCCAGCTCCCTGCCGAGCGCGGCTTGCTGCTCGACATCCTTGGCGGCGCTGGCCTCGCGCTCGCGCCTTGCCTCGATCAGGGCGGCCAGGCGCTGCCGTTCGGTCGCGATCTGCTCCATTTCCGTGCCGATGTGGCCCTTTTCGGTGGCGATGCCCTGACGCAGCCGGACGAGTTCGGCGAGGTCGGTGCCGAGAATTTCGATCTCCTGCCTGAGATCGGGCACGACGGCGCCGAGCAGCATCGAGGCGCGTACGGCTTCGAGAATATCCTCGGGGCGCACCAGCACGGCCGGGGGCGGACGCCGGCCGATGCGTTGCAGCGCTGCCAGAACCTCGGCGATCAGGTTGCGCCGGCCGTCGAGCGAGCGGCGAATCGCGGTCTCGCTGGATTGCAGGAGGCTGAGCCGCGTCTCCAGCGCGCCGAGCCGCTCCTCGCCGGCCTGCGTCCTGGCGGTGGTTTCGAGGAGAGCCTTGTTGAGAGCGGCACGATCGGCGCGGATGCCCGCCATTTCCTTCTCGAGGGCGGCGCGGGCGTCGGCGTTTCCGGCGAGACGCTGCTCGATCGCCTTGAGCTCGCTCTCGCGCGCCTGCTTCTCGACGAGCTTCTGCATCGCCTCGCGCTGGAGGGCTTCCGGATCCGGCTGGGGCGTCTGGGCAAGGGCGGAAGCACCGAACGAGGCTACCAGCAGGGCGGTGAGGCCCAGGCAGCGCAGTCCGGAGCGAATCAGCGGCGCGGTCATACGCGATGATAGGGGTGGCCGGAGATGATCGTCATCGCCCTATAGAGCTGCTCGAGCACCAGTGCGCGGACGATCTGGTGCGGAATCGTCAGGGCGCCGAAAGCGAGCGTGATATCGGCCCTGTCGCGGATCTCCTCGCTCAGGCCGTCGGCGCCGCCGATGATCAGGCTGGCATGGCCGGTTCCGGAATCGCGGGCGGTGGCGAGCCGGCTGGCAAAGGCTTCGCTGCCGAGCTGGCGGCCGCGCTCGTCAAGGGCGATGATCAGGCCAGGCTGCGCCTTGGCCGAGGAAAATTGCGCGAGAATGGCCTGCGCCTCCTCGCGCTTGCGCTCGTCGGGGCGGCGGCCGCGGCCCTCTGCGATCTCGACGATGTCGGGACCGCTGAGGCCGATGCTGCGGCCGAGCGCGAGGCCGCGCTCACGATAGCGCTCGCAGAGTTCGCGTTCCGGCCCGTCCTTGAGCCGGCCGACGGCGATGACCGCGAGCCGCATCCGAAAACAGCTTCAGCTGTCGAGGCGTTCGTTCGGCCGGTCGGTGCCCCACATCTTTTCGAGATTGTAGAACTGGCGCACTTCGGGTCGGAAGACGTGGATGATGATGTCGCCGGTATCGATCAGCACCCAGTCGCAAGCCGGCATGCCCTCGACGTTCGGCGTGGGCAATCCGGAGGCCTTGAGGGCTTCGATGAGCGCGTCCGAGATGGCCGCGACGTGGCGGTTGACGTTGCCCGAGGCGATGATCATCGCGTCGGCCAGCGAGGTCTTGCCAACGAGGTCGATCACCGTGATGTCCTCGGCCTTCATGTCCTCGAGGACACGCTGGGCGAGGGCGATGCTGTCGGCAGAGGGATTGTCCGCGACGGCAGCCTGGGGAAGCGGCTTCGGCTCGGCTTCACCAAGGGTTTGACGGGTCAGTGACGTATCCTCTCGATCCAGATGCGCGCTTGGCGCGATGCAGCCAAAATAAGCCGGGAAGTCCCGGAATTCAATCGCGACCAGCCTGTCTGCGTAGCATGGTCGAGGATAACATCGAGCGCTTCCCGTGCAGAAAGACCCAGGCTGGAGGCTTCATGCGCGGCAGGGCCGCCGCCCGGCTTTCGGGCAGGCGCCAGCGCGAGAGCCAGTTCGCGGCAGGCGAGGCCATGGCGCTGTGGGTCGAGCCCGGACGGTCGATGATCGCGATCGGCATCATCCGGGCGATGGCGCGCCATTCGTTCCAGCGGTGGAAACCGGCGAGGTTGTCCGAGCCCATGACCCAGACGAAATTGACGCCCGGACAGCGCCGCTTCAGCGCGCGCAGCGTGTCGGCGGTGTAGCGGGTGCGCAGCATTGCCTCGACGCCGGTGACGTCGATGCGGGCATGGCCGGCGATGCTTTCAGCCTGGCGGATGCGTTCGGCGAGCGAGGGCAGCTTCGCATTGTCCTTCAGCGGATTGCCGGGCGTGACCAGCCACCAGACGCGGTCGAGCTGGAGCCGGCGCAAGGCGGTCAGGCTTGCGAGCCGATGCCCGTCATGGGCCGGGTTGAAGCTGCCGCCGAACAGGCCAACGCGCAGGCCGGGCGCAAAGGGGGGCAGCCGGGACGGCAGGCGCGTCAGCTCGCTCGTCATGCGTCCTGCTTCGCCTCAGGGCCGGATCTGGCCCGCGCCGTGGACGCGGTACTTGAAGGAGCAGAGCTGTTCGACGCCGACCGGTCCGCGTGCATGCATGCGGCCGGTGGCGATGCCGATTTCGGCGCCGAAGCCGAATTCGCCGCCATCGGCGAACTGGGTCGAGGCGTTGTGGATGACGATGGCGGAATCGACCTCGGCGAGAAAGCGGGCGGCGGCGGCCGCGTCATCGGTGACGATCGCATCGGTATGGTGCGAGCCGTAGCGCTCGATATGGTCGATCGCGGCATCGATGCCGTGGACGGTCTTCACGGCGATGATCCGGTCGAGATATTCGGTCGCCCAGTCTTCTTCGGTCGCGGCCGTCACACGGGCATCGGCCGTCCTGGCGGCCTCATCGCCACGTACGGCACAGCCGGCTTCGAGCAGAGCGCCGACGAGCGGGACGAGGTGGGTCGCCGCACAGGCTTCGTCGACCAGCAGCGTCTCGGCCGCGCCGCAGACGCCGGTGCGGCGGAGCTTGGCATTGAGCAGGATCTCGCGGGCCATGGCGAGATCTGCCTTCGCGTCGACATAGAGATGACAGTTGCCGTCGAGATGGGCGAAGACCGGCACGCGCGCCTCGCTCTGGACGCGGGCGACGAGGCTCTTGCCGCCGCGGGGGACGACGACGTCGATAGTGCCGCCGAGGCCTGAGAGGATTTCGCCGACAGCGGCGCGGTCGCGCGTCGGCACGAGCTGGATCGCGTCGGCGGGCAGGCCGGCGGCTTCCAGGCCTTCGCGCATCGCGGCGGCGATCTCGGTCGAGGAGCGGAAGGAGTCGGAGCCGGCGCGCAGGATCGCGGCATTGCCGCTCTTCAGGCAGAGCGCGCCGGCATCGGCCGTGACGTTGGGGCGGCTCTCGAAGATCACGGCGATGACGCCGAGCGGGGTTGCGACGCGCTCGAAGCGCAAACCGTTCGGCCGCGTCCACTCCGCCAGCACCCGCCCGAGCGGATCGGGCAGGGTGGCAACTTCGGCGACGGCATCGGCGATGGCGGCAAGCCGAGTCTCGTCGAGGGCGAGGCGATCCATGAAGGAGGCGCTCAAGGAGGCGGCCTTGCCGTCGGCGAGGTCCTGGGCGTTGGCGGCGAGGATGCGGGAGGTGCGAGCCCGCAAAGCGTCCGCCATCGCGAGGAGCGCGGCGTTCCGCTGTCCGGCCGGGCTCAGCGCGACCTTGCGCGCGGCGGCGCGGGCGCACCGGCCGAGATCCTGCATGACGCGGCCGACATCAGCGGCCTCGTTCGTCGCGATGATGCGCAATGCGCTGTCGCCGGTCATCTCGTTCAGTCCAAAATCCGGCTGGCAAATGCCAGTCCCGAAGAAAGTTTAACCCAGCCCGAGCGCCATGTCGTCCCGGTGGATCATCTCGGCGCGGCCGGGATGGCCGAGCACGGTCTCGATGTCGCGCGAGGCCTTGCCGAGGACCAGAGCCGCTTCGCCGGCATCATAGGAGACAAGGCCGCGTCCGAGCAGTTGCCCCTCTGGATCGCGGATCAGCACGGCGTCGCCGCGCGCGAAATCGCCCTCGATGCGGGTGACGCCGACCGGCAGCAGGCTCGCGCCGCCGCGCAGCGCGCGGGCCGCGCCGGCGTCGAGATGCAGCGTGCCGCGCGGTTCCAGCGAGCCGGCGATCCAGGTCTTGCGGGCGGTGGCGGGCGTCGAGGCCGTGAGGAACCAGGTGCAGCGGCCGCCATTGGCGACGCTCGCAAGCGGGTTCTTGGCCCGCCCGTCGGCGATCAGCATATGGGTGCCGCCGGCGGCCGCGATCTTGCCGGCCTCGACCTTGGTGCGCATGCCGCCGCGCGACAACTCGGACGCCGCGCCGCCGGCCATGGCATCGATCTCGGGCGTGATGCGCTCGACCACGGGGATATGCTGGGCGCCGGGGTCCTTCGCGGGCGGCGCCGTATAGAGCCCGTCGATATCGGAGAACAGCACCAGCAGGTCGGCGCCGGCCATGGTCGCGACCCGCGCCGCGAGCCTGTCATTGTCGCCGTAGCGGATCTCGGTGGTGGCGACGGTGTCGTTCTCGTTGATGACGGGGATGGCGCGCAGGTCGAGCAGGCGGCCGAGCGTGGCGCGCGCGTTGAGATAGCGGCGGCGCTGCTCGGTATCGGCCAGCGTCAGCAGCACCTGCCCGGCGGTCAGCCCATGGGCGCCGAGCGCTTCGGCCCAGTTGCGGGCGAGCGCGATCTGGCCGACGGCCGCGGCGGCCTGGCTCTCTTCCAGGCGCAAGGGGCCGGAGGGCAGGCCGAGCACGGTGCGCCCGAGCGCGATCGCGCCGGAGGAGACGACGAGCACGTCGGCGCCGCGCTGGTGCAACTCGGCAAGGTCCTCCGCCAGCGCGGCGAGCCAGGCATGGCGCAGTCGGCCGCGATCGCGGTCGACCAGCAGGCTGGAGCCGACCTTGACGACGATGCGGCGGAAATCGGAGAGCAGGGGCGTCTTCACGGGGAGCACGGCGTTGTTGCGGCAGTCGCCCTGCCTGTTGGCGAAAATGCCTCGCTTGTAAAGCATAGAGGTGTTTTCCAGTCGCGATGCGGCGCGCAAAAGGGCTCTCTGCATTGACAGGCACGGGCTGGCTGCCCATATGCATGGGCCGGCCCGCCCGTCTGATCGGGTGCCGATCCTGCCATTCTCATGCGTTTTTGGCGTGCGGTAAGCAGGGCCTGCCGCCCGATAAGCGTTGGAAGCGGGGCTGCCGCGCGTCGATTTCGATACCAATCCGGCCGGATCTGGATTATCTCGCCCGCGCGGGCCGAGCAAACGCCCGTAACAACCCGAGAGAAGATCACCCTTGAAGAACCCGAACGACCGCAGCTTCACCGACCGCCAGTCCAATTCCGCCAATGCCAAGAAGGCGCTGCTCGAGCGTTTCAAGGCCCGGCCGAAGGCCGACGACCCGGTGATGGTGCAGCGACGCGAGGAGCGGGAAGCCATCGCCCAGGCCCGCGCCGAGCGCGAAGCCGAGAAGGCGAAGATCCGGGCCGAGAACGAGCGCCTGGAAGCGATCGAACGTGCGCGCATCGAAGAAGAGAAGCGCCAGGAAGAGATCGCCCGCGAGGTTGCCCGCAAGGCGGAGCAGGCCAAGCGCGACGCCGAGCGTCCGCGCAAGGTGCTGCTGGAAGCCGTGCAGTACATGCAGATGCGGACGGCCGGCAAGCGCCGCTGACGTCTTTTCGGCTCGGCCGACATCGGCCGGGCGACAGGAATTCACGCATCTCTAGAGAATGCGATTTGGGGCGCCGCGAGCGCCCCTTTTCATATCCGCTTAACTGCGATGGAAGCGCCTGCCCCAGGCAATGGCTGCTTTTCGGCCAAAAAACTCCTATCCGTTTCGCATCGACCTATCGGCAAATCCGCTTGCGCAGATTAATGTGCGCGCCGGGTTGAACCTTTTTCCTGCTCGCCGCGACAACTGGATGCGAGCCGGAATGCCTGGCCTTCGAGGGGCAATGCATACGGAATCGGACGAGGATCTCGTCAAACGGATCGCCTCTGGTGACCGGCTCGCGATGAAGGTGCTGTTTTCGCGGCATCAGGTGCGGGTCTACCGTTTCGTGCTGCGGCTCGTCCGCGACGAGACGCTTGCCGAGGATGTGATCAGTGACGTGTTCATGGACCTGTGGCGACAGGCGGACCGGTTCGAGGCTCGCGCCTCGGTCTCGACCTGGCTGCTCGCCATTGCCCGGAACAAGGCCTGGTCGCTCCTGCGCAAGCGCCGCGATGCCGAGCTGGACGAGGATTATGCCGAAAGCATCGAGGACGAGGCCGACGGCCCCGAGATCGTGCTGCAGAAGCAGGACAAGGGTCTCGCCATTCGCGCCTGCCTCGGACGTCTTTCGGCCGAGCACCGCGAGGTCATCGACCTCGTCTATTACCATGAGACTTCTGTCGAAGAGGTCGCACGGATCGTCGGCATCCCCGAGAATACCGTCAAGACCCGGCTCTTCCACGCCCGCAAGAAGCTGGGCGAGTTGCTCAAAGCTGCCGGCATCGACCGCGGCTGGCCGTAAGAATTTGGTGCTTTTTACTGCCGCATTTTCTTCACGCGAACCGGTATCCACTTCGCTTGAAAATGCTTCTGTTTTTATGAGGCGCGGCCCGGCCGCCCGAGGAGTGGCGTGATGAACGACAGCATCGCCAGCGATCCGAAGCGCCGCGAGCTCGAGGAGCTGCTGCCCTTCTATGCCAATGGCCGGATCTCCGACGCCGACAAGCGCCGCGTCGAGACTGCGCTCGCCGTCGATGCCGAGCTTGCCGCCCGGCTCGATCTGATCCGCGACGACATGGCCGAGACGGTCCTGCTCAACGAGGGCCTCGGCGCTCCGTCCCATAACGCGCTCGAAAAGCTGATGGCCGGGATCGAGGCGGAAGCCCGCCCGGTGCCGCTGCTGGCACGTGCCAAGGACAACAGCCGCGGTTTCCTGGGCTGGCTCGGCGGACTTCTGGCCGGGCAGCCGCCGCGTCGTCTGGCCTATGTCAGCGCCGCCGCAATCGCGTTGATCGCGCTACAGGGCGTCGCGATCACCGGGCTTGCGCTGCACAAGGGCGGCTCCGGCTTCGAGACCGCTTCGGCGCCGGGTGCGCGGCCGTCGGAGAGCTATGTGCTGCTGAGCTTCTCGCCCGAGGCGCGGGCCGGCGAGATCGCCTCCTTCTTCAAGCGCTTCGACGCCTCGGTGGTCGATGGCCCGCGCGCCAACGGCTTCTTCAAGGTGCGCGTCGGCGATGCCTCCCTCTCCTCCGCCCAGCTCGATGCCATCGCGGCGCGGATGAAGGGCGAGAGTGCCATCGTCAGCTTCGTCGCACCGGCGCCGTGAACCGGCTGGCGCGGTTGCTGGGCGCCATGGCATGATGTCGTCGTCGCAGGAGGGTGAGGCCATGCAGCCGTCCCCGTTCGCCCGTCGGAAATCATCGCTTCGGTGTCTCGCCGGCGCCGGCCTTGTCGCATGCGTGCTCGCGCTCGTGCCGGGGCCGGCTTTCGCGCAGCCCGCGGGTGGGACCGGTGACGGCAAGGATAAGCGCGTCGCGCCAACAACGAGCCCGCAGCAGCCATCCGCCGGCGGAACCAACCGCTCGATGCGCGTGCCGCCCGGCTCCTGGCTGCAGCCGCGAGCCCAGCGCAGCATCGTTCCGGCGATGGACGAGACCCGCTTCGTCCCCGACGAGGTGCTGTTCGAGCTTGCGCCCAATGTCGAGGCGGAGGCGGTGCTGCGCCGCTATGGCGCGACGCTGATCGCCAGCCAGCGCTTCGAGCTCGCAGGCGTCACCATCATCCGCGCCAGGATCGAGGCTGGACGCGACCTGCGCGCCGTGCTCACCGCGATGGCGGAGGACACCAGCATCGCCGGGGCGCAGCCGAACTTCCTCTTCGAATTGCAGCAGGACTCCCAGTCCCGTGCCGGCGCGCCAGCGGGAGCAACCACCGCCTCATCGGAAGCGACCGCCGCACCGCCGCCGCCGAGCCTGCGCTTGGCCGATCCCGCGACGGCGGCGCGCGGCAGCGCCGCGGTGCGGCGCATCCTGCCGCCGCAATACATCGTCGAGAAGCTGCGCCTCGGCGAGGTGCGCAAGCTGGCGCAGGGGCGCGGCATCCGCGTCGGCTTGATCGATTCCGGCGTCGATATGGAGCATCCCGAAATCAGGGGCTCGGTCCTCGGTTATCTCGACGCGATCGACGGGCTGGCGACGCCGCATGCGCACGGCACCTCGATGGCGACGGCGATCGTCGCGCATGGCGAATTGCAGGGTATCGCTCCGGCGGCCCGCCTCATCGTCGCTCGCGCCTTCGGCGGGCCGCAGGCGACCTCAGCCAACGGCAAGTCGTTCCAGATTCTGACCGCGCTCGAATGGGTCGTCCAGCAACGCGCCAAGGTGATCAATCTCAGCTTCGCCGGCCCGCAGGACCGCCTGCTCTCCAAGGCGCTGGCCGGCGCGAAGGAGCGCGGTGTCATCACTATCGCCGCCGCCGGCAATGGCGGAGCCCGCTCGGCGCCGCTCTATCCGGGCGCCGATCCGAGCGTGATCGCGGTGACGGCGACCGATGCCGAAGACAAGGTCTTCAGCGATGCCAATCGCGGTAGTTATGTCGCGATCGCGGCGCCTGGCGTCGATGTTCTGACGGCCGAGCCCGGCGGACGCTACGCCTTCACCTCGGGCACGTCGATCGCCGCCGCCCATGTCACCGCGCTGGTCGCGCTCCTGCTCGAAAAGCAGCCGGAGCTCGATACCGACAGCGCCCGCCGGGTGCTCGCCGAAAGCGCGACCGATCTCGGCTCGCGCGGGCGCGACCCGACCTTCGGCGCCGGGCGGATCGACCCGCCGACGGCGCTCGCCCGCGTGCTGCCGGTCGCGACGGCGCGGCCCTGACCGGCATGCACTCTTGACCTTCGCCGCCGCATCGGCCTGATGGCGCGATGCCGCGCCCGAAACTCCTGTTCGTCGCCACCGAGGACTGGTTCTTCGCCTCGCATTTCCTGCCGATGGCCCGGGCCGCGCGCGAGCTCGGCTTCGACGTCGCGGTGATCGCGCGCGAGCGCAACCACCGGCGCGTGATCGAGGCGACGGGCGCGCGGCTGATCGGGCTGGAGGCGGAGCGGCGCAGCCTCGATCCGCGGGCCTTGTTCAAGCAGATCGGCGCGCTGAGGCGCCTGATTTCGGCCGAACGACCCGATATCCTGCATTGCATCGCGCTCAAACCGATCGCGCTCGCCGGGCTCGCCGGCAAGCTGGCGGGCGTCGAGCGGCGGGTCTATGCGCTGACCGGGCTCGGCTTTCTCGGCGCCAGGCAGGGGGCACTCGCGGCGATGGCGCGCTTCGTGGCGATCACCTGGCTGCGCGGCGCCATCGACGGGCCGCAGGTCCGCTTCCTGTTTGAGAATCCCGATGATCCCGTGACGCTCGGTCTCGATCCTCAGGACGCGGCAAAGGTCGCGATTGTGGGCGGGGCCGGTGTCGATCCGCTGATCCTGATGCCTTCGCCGATGCCGCCGGCGCCGCCGCTCAAGGTCGCGCTGGTCGCGCGCATGCTCTGGTCCAAGGGCGTCGATCTCGCGGTCGAGGCGGTGAGGCTCGCACGGGCCGAAGGGGCGAAGGTCGCGCTCACCATCCATGGCGCGCCCGACCCGTCCAACCCGAAGGCCATTCCCGAGGCGACATTGAAGGAGTGGGCCGCGCGGCCGGGCATCGCCTGGGGCGGGCCGACGCGCGATATCGAGGGTGTCTGGAAGGCGCATCATCTCTGCATCCTGCCCTCGCGAGGCGGCGAGGGTCTGCCGCGCACGATCCTGGAAGCTGCGGCCTGCGGCCGGGCGATCCTGACAACGGATGTTCCGGGCTGCCGCAGCTTCGTCCGCGACGGGCAGGACGGGATGGTGGTGCCGGCCGACGATGCGGCGGCGCTGGCGAGGGCACTTGTGGTCCTCGCCCGTGCTCCGGGCCTTGTCGAGCGCATGGGAGATAGTGCGCGGGCGCGCCTGCTCGACGGTCATACCGAGCGCGACGTGATGAACGGCGTGAAGACGCTCTATCTGAGCTTGCTTGGCGGCTCCACGCCCGAGGTCGCTGCATGAGCGGCGAAGCTGCGCTCGATCGCAAAGCCTTCATCCGCGCGCATACCCGGTTGCTTCCGGTGCCGCATGCGCCGGAGATTTCATTGCATGTCGCCGAGGAAGCGACGGAACTCTGGCAGAAGACGGAGGACGAGCTCGCCGTAATCGGCCTGCCGCCGCCGTTCTGGGCTTTTGCCTGGGCGGGCGGGCAGGCTCTCGCACGCTATCTGCTAGACCATGGCGAGATCGTCACGGGTCGTCGGATGCTGGATTTCGCCTCCGGCTCCGGGCTTGTGGCGATCGCAGCGGCGAAGGCAGGAGCGGCGCCGGTCGAGGCCTGCGACATCGACGGTTTCGCCGCGGCGGCGATCGGCATCAACGCGGCTGCCAATGGCGTCGCGGTGACAGCGCGCTGCGAGGACCTGATCGGCCGCGACGAGGGCTGGGAGGTCATCTGCGCCGGGGATGTCTGCTACGAGCGCGCGATGGCCGAACGCGTGATCGACTGGCTGTCGGGGCTGTCGGCGCGTGGGGCTACGGTGCTGATCGGCGATCCCGGTCGCAGCTATCTGCCGCGCGGCAAGCTGGAGGCGGTCGCGACCTATGAAGTGCCGGTGACGCGCGCGCTGGAGGATGCCGAGATCAAGCGCAGCTCGGTCTGGCGGCTTGCCGGGTAAGGCGCGCCGCCAGCCGGGAGCCTAGGCCGCGCGCCGCCTCACCGCGCCGACGCCGCTAACCGCGCTGCCCTGCTCGGTGCGGAAGGCCGCGACCAGCCGGTTGAGCTGGTCGATCTGGTCGAGCAGGACCCGTGCCGAAGCAGCGCTCTCCTCGGCCAGCGCGGCGTTCTGCTGGGTGATTTCGTCCATGTGGCTGACGGTCTGGCTCATCTCGTCGATGCCGTTGGCCTGCTCGCCGGATGCCGAGGCGATCTCCTCGACCGTGCTGGAGACCTTCGCAGAGGCTGCGACGATGCGGTCGAGCGTCTCGCCGGCCTGGCGGACAAGCTTGACGCCCTCGGCCACTTCCGCGTCCGAGGACGAGATCAGCCCGGTGATGTCCTTGGCGGCGCCGGCCGAGCGCTGGGCCAGGGCCCGGACTTCGGCTGCGACCACGGCGAAACCCCGTCCGGCATCGCCGGCGCGGGCCGCCTCGACGGCGGCATTCAGGGCGAGCAGGTTGGTCTGGAAGGCGATGCCGTCGATCACGTCGGTGATCTCCGAGATGCGCTTCGAAGCGCCCTCGATCCGTGCCATCGCCTCGACCGCGTCGCGGACGATGTCGCCGCCGGTGCGCGCGACATTGGCGGCTTCGTCCGCCAGCGAAACGGATTCGCGCGAAGCCTGGGTCGAAGTCTTGACGGAAGCCGCGAGCTGCTCGGTCGTCGCCGCGCTCTCCTCCAGAGCCGACGCTTGCTGCTCGGTGCGCATCGACAGGTCCTGGGCGCCGGCGCTGATCTCCTGCGAGGAGGAGGAGATCGCGGCCGAGGTTGCCTTGATCGTACCGACCATCTCCTGCAGGCGCGCCATGGCGCCGTTGAAATGATCGCGGATCTCGGAATATTCGGCCGGGATCTCGGCGCTCATGCGATAGGTCAGGTCGCCATCGGCGAGGGCTGCCATGCTCTGGCTGACGCAGGCGATGGCCTGGTCGCGCTCGGCCGCCTTGGCCTGCTCGATGGCGCGGGCCTCGGCCTCGGCCTTCAGGCGGGCTTCCTCCGAGGCTTCCAGATAGACGGTGATCGCATAATCCATGTCGAGCATGGCTGCCTTGACGATGGCGCCGATCTCGGCCGAGCGTTCGGTGACGCCGGGCATGCGCCTGCCCAGTGCGTTCTTCGGCCAGCGCGCCTCCAGCACGCCTGCGAGCAGCTTTTCGAGAATCAGCGCGTAGCCGCCGATATACCAGCGCGGCTCCAGGCCGATGCGGGCATGGATCTTCCCGACCTGGGTGACGGCGCCGATATAGTGCTCGTCGAAGGTGCCGGTCGCGATGCCGCTCCAGTGCTTGCCCTGGCGTTGCTTGGCGCTTTCGATGTGCTGTTCGTTGCTGAAGAAAGCCTTGGTCTCGGGAAAGGCGCGCAATTGCGCATAAAAGGCGTCGAGCGCGCCCGGAATCGATGTGTCCAGAGCGTCGCCGACGTCGCGAATGCGCGCCTGCGCGTCCGGGCCGAGCTGCATGAAGGCGAGCCGCTTGCCGAGATGATCCATTGCCGACATCAGGAGGTCCCCAGCCTCAGGCGGAAACCGCTTCCGCCGGAGCCCGACCATGGGCCATCAGGGTTAACAACCTATGAGGGCATGTCTTGATCTGGGTCAATTTCCACAAGGCCGAGCCGTATTATCCCGGCCTGGAGTTGAAGCTGGCGCGCTGAGAACTCGAAAATCCAGCAATAATAACCGGATAAATGCCGCTCAGCCCGCTTCGTGACGCTCCAGGAAGTCCTCCACCGAGAGATTGCGGAAATCGTCGAGGACGGCACGCAGCCGGGTGTGTTCCCAGTCCCACCAGGCGAGGTTCTGCAATCTATCCGCGACATCCTCAGTGAAGCGTCGCCGCACCGGCCGGGCCGGATTGCCGGCGACGATGGTGTAGGGCGCGACGTCCTTGGTGACGACGGCCCCGCCCGCGACTACCGCGCCGGTGCCGATCGAGCGGCCGGCGAGCACGATCGCGCCATGGCCGATCCAGACATCGTGGCCGATCGTCACGGCATGCGACCGGCGCCAATCGAAGAAGGCTTCGTCATCCGCGGCATCGTCGAAATAGGCGGCGGCGCGATAGGTGAAATGCGACTGGCTGGCGCGATGCATCGGATGATTGCCGGGATTGATCCGGGTCATTGCCGCGATCGAGCAGAATTTGCCGATTGTCGTGTAAATGACATTCGCGTCGTTCACGACATAGGAGTAGTCCCCCATCGTCGACTCGGCGAAGATGGTGCGCGCGCCGATGGCGGTGTAGCGGCCGAGCGTCGCCTGCCTCACCTGGGCGGTCGGGTCGATCAGCGGTTCGAGTCCCAGCTTTTTCGCGGCCATGTCCTCATCCTCTCCTGATATCGCGATCCCCGCCGTGCAGACGGGCGTGCTCGTTCTCGTGGTCGGTCCCTCCGGGGCTGGGAAGGACACGCTGATGGATGCGGCGCGGGCGGGCCTCGCCGGCGATCCCGACTATCGCTTCGCGCGGCGCTTGATCACCCGGCCGGCCATGGCCGGCGCCGAGGATCACGATTCTTGCGACGAGGCGGGGTTCCGCACGATCGAGGCCAATGGTGGCCTCGCGCTGAGCTGGCAGGCGCATGGTTTGAGCTACGGCATTCCGGCGCTGGAATTGTCGGGCATCGGCGCGGGTGCCGTGGTTATCGCCAATGTCTCGCGGCGCGCCATCGCGGCGGCGGAGCGATTGGCCGAGCGCGTCGTGGTGCTCAACATCACCGCGCCGGTCGCGGTGCTGGCGCAGCGCCTGGCGGCGCGCGGGCGCGAGAGCGAGGCCGATATCGCCACCCGCCTGAAGCGCGAGGCGCCCCTGACGGCGGAACGCGCCGAGATCGTCACGATCCTGAACGATCGCAGCATCGCCGAGGCTGCGGAGGAACTGCTGGCTGTCCTGCGCGCACTCGGCCGGCACGACGCCTAGCCGAACGAATAGGAATCGAGCAGGCGGAAGCGGCCGGTGCGGTCGTCCTGCCTGAACAGCGCGAAGCGGTCGATCCTGACCGGGCCGGCTGGAAGTGCCGCCGCGTAGGCCGTGTCGAGGGCCTGCCTCACCGACCCTGCCTGATCGCCCGGCAGGGAGCCGGTCAGCGTCATGTGGAAGCGGAAAGCGTCGCCGACATAAGGGTAGCCATAGGCTTCGAGATAGGCGTGCTGTGCCGGGGTGAGCGGGCTCTTGAGACGCCGGGCCTTGTCCGCTTCGGAGAGCGGCGCGCGGAAAAGCTCGAAGGCTTGCACGGTCGCGAAGGCGAAGCGCTGCAGAGCCTCGCTCGGTTCGGACGGCGTCAGCGCCACGAAAGAGCCGAGCGCGGTCACGCTCAGGCCGGCCAGCTCCAGGGCATCGAGCCCGGCGGCATGGTTGCGGGCGAAGGCGCGCAATTGCTCCTCGCTGCGCCCGTCGGCGAGCTCGAAGGGCGCCTTCAGCGTGGCGTGGAAGCCGTAGCGACGCGGCTCTTCGGTGAAGCCTGGCCATGTCGCCGGGTCGCATCCGGGCGGAACGGCGAAGGGCAGGTCCTCGCCGGTCAGCGCATCATAGCCGAGCGTCGCGCTGCCGAAGCGCCAGAGGGCGCTGTCGGCTGCGGGGGCGTAATAGACGGCGTAGCGCGGCTTGCTCAAAATGCGCGCTCGCCCTGCGACCAGACCGCAGCCAGCACCGGCGTCGCGCCGAGCACCTTGAAGCGCACGAGATCGGCCCGCAGCCCGGTCTTGAGATGGCCGCGATCGCTGAGGTCGAGGATGTCCGCGACCTTCCAGGTCACCATGCCCATCGCTTCGGGCAGCGCGATGCCATGGTCGGCATTGAGCTTGACCACGGCCTGGAGCAGGCTCGCCGGCACGTAATCCGAGGAGAGGCCATCCAGAAGTCCCTTCTCGGCCAGCTCGGAGACCGAGACGCCGCCGGAATGCGAGCCGCCGCGCACGACGTTCGGCGCGCCGGCAACCGTGGCGAGGCCGGCCTGCTTGGCGGCGGCGGCGGCCTCGACCGTGGTCGGGAATTCCGAGATCACCGCGCCGGAGGCGACGCCCTCCTCGACATGCTCGGGAATCGTGTCGTCATGGGTGGCGAGCGGGATGCCGCGCGCGCGGAAGATATCGACCACGGCCTGCCAGTTCCTGGCGACATTGGCGGCGCCGTCGCGCTGGCGCACCGCGACATCCTCCTCGAACTCCGCGACCGTCTTGCCGTTGCCGACGGCATAGGTCTTGAGGTGCTGGAGATCGCGCCACTGGCGCTGGCCGGGCGTGTGGTCCATCAGCGAGACGAGCTGGACGAGCGCGTCGTCCTGATAGGGGGCGATGTCTTCAAGCAGGCCCGGACTCGTCAGCTCGCAGCGCATATGGATGCGATGGTCGATGCGGAAGACGTTCTCGCGCTTGCCATAGGCCAGCGACTTCATCACGTCGGCGAAGATGTCCTTGCGGTAGTCCTTGGCCGAGAAGGGTGTGCCGGCGCAGACCGCGTCATAGACCGTGGTGACGCCGGCGGCGGCCATCTGGGCGTCATGGACGAGCGCCGCCGCCAGCCCGTTCGGCCAGAAGACCTTCGGGCGCGGCATGAAGTGCTTTTCCATGTTGTCGGTGTGCATCTCGACGAGGCCGGGCGCGACATAGTCGCCGCCGACATCGATGGCGCCGGGCAGGGACGACTTGCCCTGGTCGACGGCGGTGATGCCGGTCTGGTCGAAGGCGATCGTGCCGGTGACGACCTCGTTCTCGAGAATGAGTTTGGCGTTGGTGAGAACGGTCTGCATCGTCAGGCCTTCCGGAAAGCGGTGATATCGAGATAGCGCGTCGCGACGCGTTCGCGAACCGCCTCGTCATGGAAAATGCCGACGATGGCGGAGCCGGCGGCGCGCGCCTCGGCAATGAGGTCCACGACGACGTCACGGTTGGCGGCATCGAGCGAGGCGGTCGGCTCGTCGATCAGCATGATCGCGGAAGGATCGACGAAGGAGCGGGCGATGTTGACGCGTTGCTGCTCGCCGCCGGAGAAGGTGGCAGGGGCGAGGTTCCAGAGCCGCTCGGGCAGGTTGAGCCGGGCCAACATGGCCTTGGCGCGCTCGGTCGCGGTTTCCGGCGAGGCGCCGCGGGCCAACAACGGGTCGCGCACGATGTCGAGCGTCGAGACGCGCGGGATGACGCGCAGGAACTGCGAGACGAAGCCGAGCGTCCGGCGGCGGATGTCGAGCACGGTGCGCGGCACGGCTGCGACGATGTCGACGGGCCGGCCGGTATGGGTGATGCGGATTGCGCCTGAAGTCGGCCTGTAATTGCCATAGAGGATGCGCAGCAGGCTCGACTTGCCGGCACCCGAGGCGCCCGCCAGCACCAGCGCCTCGCCGGACTCGACATGGAAATTGACGTTGTTGAAAACGGGCAGCCGCGCTCCGCCCTGGTTGTGCAGGGTGAAGGTCTTGGCGACGTTCTCGACCTGAATCATCGTGGTCATGGGGTCAGTGCCTTGTGCCGGCGAGGTGACGAGGGTGTGACGAGGTCACACGCTCAGCACCGCCGAAGTGAGAAGCTGCGTATAGGCGTGGTGGGGATCGTCGAGGACCTGGTCGGTCAGGCCCTGCTCGACGACGCGGCCATCCTTCATGACCATCAGCCGGTCGGTCAGGAGACGCGCGACGGCGAGGTCGTGGGTGACGATGATCGCGGCGAGCCCAAGGTCGCGCACCAGCACGCGCAAGAGGTCGAGCAGGCGGGCCTGCACGGAGACGTCGAGGCCGCCGGTCGGCTCGTCCATGAAGACGAGGCGGGGTTCCGAGACCAGCACGCGGGCGATCTGCAGGCGCTGCTGCATGCCGCCGGAGAACTGGCGCGGCCGGTCGTCGATACGGGTGCCGGCGATCTCGACGCGCTGGAGCCAGTCGAGCGCGTGCTCGCGGATCTGGCCGTAATGCCGGTCGCCGCGATCCATCAGCCGCTCGCCGACATTGCCGCCAGCGGTGACGTCCATGCGCAGGCCGTCGCGCGGGTTCTGGTGGACGATGCCCCAGGCCGTGCGCATCAGGCGGCGGCGCTCCTGTTCGGAGACCGAATAGATGTCGAGCGGCTCCGTGCCGCCCCTGAACAGCACCTCGCCTTCGTCGGGCTTGTCGATGCCGGCGAGGCAGCGCAGCAGGGTCGATTTGCCCGAGCCGGATTCGCCGACGATGCCGAGCACCTCGCCCGGCCAGAGATCGAAGGAGACATCGGCACAGCCGATGCGCTCGCCATAGAAGCGGCTGACGCCGTCGACGGAAAGCAGGGGGGCGGGTTCGAGCGCGAGCTCGGCCGCTGCGACATGGAGCGTCATGGAGTGGTCTCCTCGACCAGGCCGCTTGCGGCCGCGTCGCCCAGCATCGTGCCGCGATGGCCTTCAGCCCGGCGAGTCTCGCAATAATGGCTGTCGGAACAGACGAACATGCGTCCGCCCTGGTCGTCGATCACGACCTCGTCGAGATAGCTGTCGCTCGCTCCGCAGAGCCCGCAGGGCTGCGTCCAGCTCTGGATGCGGAAGGGATGATCCTCGAAATCGAGGCTCTTCACGCTGGTATAGGGCGGCAGCGCGTAGATGCGCTTCTCGCGGCCGGCCCCGAAGAGTTGGAGAGCGGGCGACATGTGCATCTTCGGATTGTCGAATTTCGGGATCGGCGAGGGCGCCATCACGTAGCGGTCGTTGACCATGACGGGATAGTCATAGGTCTTGGTGATCTCGCCATAGCGGGCGATATCCTCGTAGAGCTTGACCTGCATCAGCCCGTATTCGGCCCAGGCGTGCATCTTGCGGGTCTCGGCCTCGCGCGGCTCCAGACGGCGCAAGGGCTCCGGCGTCGGCACCTGATAAACCATGACCTGGCCGGGTTTCAGCGGCGCCTCCGGGATGCGGTGGCGGGTCTGGATGATCGTCGCCTCATCCGTCGCCTCGCAGGTGCGGGCATCGGCCGTGCGCTCGAAGAACCTGCGGATCGAGACGGCGTTGGTGGTGTCGTCGGCGCCCTGGTCGATCACTTTCAAAGTGTCAGCCGGGCCGATGATCGCTGCCGTGATCTGGATGCCGCCGGTGCCCCAGCCGCGAGCCAAGGGCATCTCGCGCGAGCCGAAGGGCACCTGATAGCCGGGCACAGCGACGGCCTTGAGCAGGGCGCGGCGGATCATTCGCTTGGTCTGCTCGTCGAGATAGGCGTAATTGTAAGCCGGCTTCGTATCGTCCGCCGGCATCTGATGGATGGTCATTCCGCAGCCTCCGGCATCACGTTCTGCTCTTGTGCCAGCCGCTCCTCGCGTTCCCGACGGATGCGGCGGATCAGCTCGAGCTCGCCCTGGAAATCGACATAGTGCGGCAGCTTGAGATGCTCGACGAAGCCGGCCGCCTCGACATTATCGGCGTGGTAGAGGACGAACTCGTCCTGCTGCGCCGGATAGTTCGTCGCCTCGCCGAAATCGCGCGCCTTGAGCGCACGGTCGACCAGCGACATCGACATCGCCTTGCGCTCGCTATGGCCGAAGACGAGGCCGTAGCCGCGGGTGAATTGCGGCGGCACCTCCTTCGAGCCCTGGAACTGGTTGACCATCTGGCACTCGGTCAGGGTGACGTCGCCGAGATCGACTGCGAAACCGAGCTCCTCCGGCACGAATTCGACTGAAACCTCGCCGACGCGGACCTCGCCGACGAAGGGATGGGTGCCGCCAAAACCGCGCTGCACGGAATAGCCGAGGCCGAGCAGGAAGCCCTCGTCACCACGCGCCATCGATTGCAGGCGTACGTCGCGATCAGCCGGGAAGGAGACGGGATCGCGGGTGAGGTCGAAGGGGCGCGGATCGCCTTCCGGGGGCTCCTCCGCTTCCATCAGCCCCTCGGCGCCGAGGATGTCGGGCACGCGCGGCATGGTGATGTCGAGCGGGGCAGTGGCCGTGCGAGGCGCGGCTTCGCCTCCTTCGTCCATCAGCGCGAAGTCGAAGAGGCGGTGGGTGTAGTCATAGGTCGGGCCAAGGACCTGCCCGCCGGGCAGATCCTTGTAGGTCGCGGAGACGCGCCGACGGATCGCCATCGCGGCGGTGTCGAGCGGCTCGGAGGAGCCGAAGCGCGGCAGCGTCGTGCGATAGGCGCGCATCAGGAAGGCGGCTTCGATCACGTCGCCCTGCGACTGCTTCAGCGCGAGCGCGGCGAGGTCCTGATCGTAGAGCGAGCCCTCGTTCATCACGCGGGCGCAGGCCAAAGCCTGCTGCTCGCGGATCTGGGCGACCGAGATTTCCGGTACGGCCGGATCGCCACGACGTGCTTCAGCAACGAGATCATGCGTGGCGAGGATGGCGGCCTCTCCGCCTTTGACTGCGACATACATCAGCGAGCCTCCTCGATTTGCGTCGAGCGCGGCAGGCCGATCAGGCTCTCGCCATGGGCGAACAGGACATCGACGCCGAGCGGGTAGAGCGCGCCGTTCTCGCGCAGTTCATCGGTGAAGCCGGGGCGCAGACCTTGTGGCGCAATGTTGCGCGTGCCGGGAATGCCGGGACCGGAGAGGGTGAAGACTGAGCCGCCCTCCAGCGCCGCAACCTGCACGATCACTGTGGTCGAGCGATCCGGGAACTGATCCGTGCCGAGATTGAAGGCCGAGAGCCTGGGCTCGTCGGCTGCACCGTCGATGACAGCGAAAGCAGCCTCAGTGGGATCGTTGACGAGCGCAGCGGCGCAATGGAAGCGCAGCCAGGCGCCGGCCGGGCCATTGCGCAGACCTTCGGGCAGCCAGACCGGAGTTTCGTAATCGGCGAGCGTCAGCAGGGCGGTGGCCGTCGCGGTCGCCAGGCCTTCCGGCGGTGCGATCTCGCCGGCAACTTGCTGTAATGTTCCGGGTTCGGAGAGGGCGGTGAGCAGGGCGCGGAAGGCGGCCTGCGACTGGAAGACCGGATCGGAGAAGCCGGGAGCGATCATGGTTTCGGTCGGCATCACGAGCCCCTGACCAGCGTGAAGAAATCGACCTTGGTCGCGGCAGCCTTGCGCGAGGCGAGGTCGCGAGCGGCCGCCTGCTGGGTGGCGAGCGTGGCGACGCCCTGGCGCAAACCGCTGTCTTCGGCCTCGTCCTGGAGGCGGGCATCGAGCAGGGCGGCGAGCCGCGCCTTCCGGCTGTCGCGGCCGAGCGCATAGGAGAAGCCCATCCGCCCGTTGGACAGGCGCACGACGCAGCGCGTCACCGTGGCTTCGCCGAGATTGAAGCGGCGGCCGGCGCCGCCGGCGCGACCCTCGACCATCACGGTGCCAGTCTCCGGCGCCTTCAACAGGTCGTGGTCCGGCGGATCGCCGAGCAGGGTTTCGATCTCGCTGCGGGAGGCGCGCGCCAGCGTCGCCATCCAGCTTTGCCTCGGGGTTTTCTGCGTCATCGGCGCGGGCTCGCTGGTCAGTTCCGAATGTCTAGACTATGCTAAGGGAGTTGATGGCAAAGGTCTATACTTTTCGGATGAAGCTTTGATGACGGATGCGGCACTGGCGGAGCGCGACGGGGGCACGGCCTGGCGGCGCATCGCCGACGAACTGGCGGATGCGATCGGGCGCGGCGAGTACAAGCTCGGCGACACGCTGCCGGCCTCGGTCGCGCTGGCGGAGCGCTATGGCGTACATCGCCACACGGTGCGGCAGGCCTTCCGCCATCTCGCCGATCAGGGGCTGGTAACGGTTTCGCGCGGGCGCGGCACGCAGGTGACGGCACCGCGCCTGCCTTATCCGATCGGGCGGCGCGTCAGCATGCGCAGCAATATGGGCAAGCTCGGCATCACGGGTACGAGCCGCATGCTCTCGGCCGAGGTGGTCGTCGGCGAGGCGGCTGCCTGCACCGCGCTCAAGCTCAAGACCGGGACGCCGCTCTGGTGCGTGCAGGGTGTCAGCATGGCGGATGGCGTGCCGATGGGGACGGGCATGCATTGGCTCTCGGTCGAGCGTTTCCCGGATTTCGATAGGGCCTATCGCGATGCGGCGGGCTCGATCACGGCTGCCTTCAAGATTTACGGCATCACGGATTATGTGCGCCTGTCGACGCGATTGACGGCGCGGCTGGCCGATGAGCGCGAGGCCGAATTGCTGGAGATCGCGCCCGAGGCGGCGGTCATGATCTCGACGGCGGTCGATGCGCTGCCGGACCTGACGCCGGTCCATCTGGTCTCCAGCGTCTTCGCCGCCGAGCGCGTGGAGATGGTGATCGAGCCGTTCGGGGATTGAGGGGCACCGTCATGCTCGGGCTTGACCCGAGCATCTCAGGACGGAAAGGCGCGCCCTCCTGCACGAGATTCCCGGGTCTTCGCTTCGCTGCGCCCGAGAATGACGGCTGACCCCGCCTTCAGCTCGCCCGCTTGCCGATGATCGCGAAGCGCAGCTTCCCAGACAGGAAGTCGATGGCGGAGACCGCGGCAAGGACCAGCAGGATCAGGAAGGAGACCTGCTGCCATTCCAGCGTGCGGATCGTCTCGGCGAGATAGAGGCCGATGCCGCCGGCGCCGACGATGCCGATGATGGTCGAGGAGCGGGTGTTCGACTCGATATAGTAGAGCACCTGGCTCGCGATCACCGGCAGCACCTGCGGCAAGAGGCCGAAGCGGATTTCGTGGGCCTTGCCGCCTCCGACCGAGGCGACGCCGTCGACCGCCCGGCGGTCGGCCGCCTCGATCGCTTCGGAATAGAGCTTGCCGAAGGCGCCGAGATCGCTGGTCATGATCGCGAGCATGCCGGCGAAGGGGCCGAGACCTACGACATTGACCCAGATCAGCGCCCAGATCAGGGCATCGACGCCGCGCACCGTGTCGAGCGAGCGGCGGGCCAGGAAATGCACGATCCGGTTGGCGACGACGTTGCGCGCGGCGATGAAGCCGAGCGGCAGCGCCAGCATGGCGGCAAGCACGGTGCCAAGGAAGGCGATGGCGATGGTCTCGAACAGCGCCTTCACGAAGATGATGGCGCGCGCCCAGGAGCCGGGGTCTGGCGGCAGCATCAGCACGACGAAGGTGCCGAGATTGCCCAGGCCTCCGATGAGCTTCCAGAGCGAAGTCTCAAGCGTGGTCAGCCCGTAGAGGAAGAGGCCGGCGAGGACGGCGATGGTGCCGATCGTTGCGAGCTTGGTCTTGAGCGAGCCGCGGATCGCGGCCTCATGGCGGCGCAGGATGTCGGTGCGCTCGGCCGTCGAGAGGGCGAGGCTCATCGGCCGTGCTCCAGGCTGAGGAGGGCATGGCGCAGCCGCTCGGTGCCGTAGTCGATCAGCATCACCGCGACGATGATCAGCAGCAGGATGGCGCTGACATCGGTGAAGTAGAACTTGCGGATGGCTTCGATCAGGTCCTGGCCGATGCCGCCGGCGCCGACGAAACCCATGATCGAGGCGCCGCGGACATTGATCTCGAAGCGCAGCAGCGCATAGCTCGCGAAATTGGAGAGCACCTGCGGCACCACCGCAAAGCGCACGACCTGCCACCAGCTGCCGCCCGCGGCGGTGATGCCGTCGACCGGTTTCAGATCGATGTTCTCGACCACTTCGGAGAAGAGCTTGCCGAGTGCACCCATGGTGTGGATGGCGATGGCGAGCACGCCGGGCAGCGGGCCGAGGCCGAAGGCGATGACGAAGATCAGCGCGAAGACGATCTCCGGAACGGTGCGGCAGAATTCGAGATAGCGGCGCACGGCGAAGCGCAGCCAGGTGGCGCGGCCGAGATTGGCGGCGGCGGCGAAGCAGAACAGGAAGGCGCCGGCGACACCGAGGATCGTGCCGACATAGGCGATGAGCACGGTCTGCCAGAGCAGCTTCAGCCAGCCCTTGAGGCCCCAATACCACTCGGAGAGGTCGGCACTCAGACTGTTCAACCGAAGTGTCGGCAGCGTCTCGTAGATGTATTTCGGAAAGCGGCCGATATTCTCGAAGAACCTGGCGAGATCGACCTCGGCGCCGCGTGCCGAGAGCAGCACGCAGGCGATGAAGACGGCGATGCCGATCAGGGCCTGCCGGCGCTTGGCCGAGGCGGCCTGCCGATAGGCCTCGGCATGGGCCCGGATAGCCGGGTCGTTGCGGTCGATCGCGAGGGTCATGAAATCTTGCGTCCGTTGCCGGAGAGGGCGCTAGGCAGCGCCGCTGCCGTCATGTTCGCCCCTGTGGCGAGCATCCACGTCTTGAGCGCTGCGGAAGGCAGGGAAGACGTGGATGGTCGGGACACGCCCGACCATGACGGCGAGAGCAGGCGTGCTGCTTACGACGACTTCTTCTTGCGGAGGTCGTCGACGAACTTGTTGAGCTCGATGATCGGGTCATAGGCCTCGTTGCCGACGGCGACGAGCGGGCCCTGCTTGCCTTCATAGATCTTGTCGAAGGCGGCCTTGTCCTTGGTGGCGAGGTTCAGCACCGCGTCGCGGATCTTGGCCTTGAGCTCTTCCGGCAGGTCGGTGAGATAGGCCATCGGCGAGTTCACGATCTGCTCGGACTTGTAGATGATCCGGAAATCGTCGGCCTTGGCCATGTTCTTGCGGGCCATGCGCTGCAGGTTGGATTCCTGCTCGTCGTTCCACCAGTTGGCGGCGATGTCGACGGTGCCCTGCTGGAGCGCGATGATCGCGTTCTCGTGGCTGCCGGTATAGACGACCTTCGAGAAGAAGGTTTCCGGCTCGATCTTCATGCCGTTGAGCACGAAGCGCGGCACGTTGTTGCCGGAGGTCGAGTTCGGGTCGACGAGGCCGAGATTCTTGCCCTTGAGGTCCTCGACCTTCTGATAGGGCGAGTCCTTCTTCACGTAGAAGACCGAGTGGTAGCCCTTGGTGCCGTCGAGATTGGTCTCGATGGCGAAGGCGTCGGTCCTGGCGCCGGTCATGCGGGCGCGGGCGAAGGAGGCCGGGCCGTAGGAGGCGATGTGGATATTGCCGGCGCGCTGACCTTCGATGATCGCGGCGTAGTCGTTGGCGATGCGCAAGGTGACCTTGGTGCCGAGTTCCTTGGCGAGATACTGCACGAAGGGGGTGTAGCGCTCGGTAACGCCGGAGGCGTTCTCGGAGGGGATGATCGCGAAGACGAGCTCGGGATACTTCGCCTTCCAGTCCTGTGCGAAAGCGGGTGTCGCGGCGAGCGCGAGGCCTGCGACGGCGAGCGAGAGGGTGTGACGACGGGTCAGCATCGATGTGCTCCTGCGTTGTAGGTGGGATGGTCTTCTCGCGGCGACGGCCTTCAGGCCGGTCCGGCGATCTCTGGAAATCAGGCGATCTTCTGGCGGACGCGCTTCGCCTCGGAGGCGGCGATGGCATCGAGCGCATCCAGCGCCTCGGCGCCGGCATCCTTGGCCTCGATGCCGTAGAGCTCGGCGGCGACCTCGCGGGTCAGCGCCTGCGGCACGTCGTCGAACACGACCTTGCCGGCGGACATGCCGATCAGGCGGTCACAGTATTTCGCGGCGATGTCGAGGTCGTGCAGGTTGCACATCACGGTGATGCCGTCCTCGCGATTGATGCGGAATAGCGCGTCCATGACGACCTGAGTGTTGCGCGGGTCGAGCGAGGCGATCGGCTCGTCGGCCAGGATGATGCGCGGCTCCTGAACGAGCGCGCGGGCGATGGCGACGCGCTGCTGCTGGCCGCCCGAAAGCGTCTCGGCGCGCTGCGCCAGCAAATGACCCATATCGAGACGCTCGAGTGCCGCGATGGCGCGGATCTTGTCGTCCTCGGAGAAGCTCTTGACCAGCGTCAGCGCCGCGGAGCGGTGGTTCAGCCGGCCGAGCAGGACATTGGTCAGCACGTCCAGGCGGCCGACGAGGTTGAACTGCTGGAAGATCATCGCCGTGTCGCGGCGCCAACGGCGGAGCGAGGCGCCCTTCAGGCCGGTGACGTCCTGCTCTTCGCAGACGATCTTGCCGGAGGTCGGCTCGGTCAGGCGGTTCAGCATGCGCAGCAATGTCGACTTGCCGGCGCCGGAGGGGCCGATCACGCCGACCATCTCCCCCTTCGGGACGGTCAGGGTCACGGTGTCGACCGCGTTCCTGTCGCCAAAGCGCTTGGTCAGGCCTTCGATGCGCAGCATGGAAAGGTTCTCGGGCACGATACGGGCATGAGCGCATTCCCGTCCGGCCGGGGCCGGAGGGTCAGGCGTCTCGATTGCTGCGAGCCCTATCGGCTGCGAATGACAGGCACATGACGGCCTGGGAAGGCCCCGAAAGGAGCATTTTGCCACTTCAGGAGCCGGTCAACGTTTCGTGAGGTCTCCAGAATGCGCTTGGACGATTCCCGGCTTACCGGCAGGATAGAAGCGGATGTTTGTGTGCGGCGGAGATGCCCGTGACGGTGGGCCTCTTATCGGCAAGCATCTTGCATTGATGCTGCGAGGCCGGATCGATGCGGCATCGGCGCAAAAGCCTATGTTTTTGCGCCGCTGTGGCGCGCCGGCATCTTAGCAACGCCTTTCGTTCCATTTAAGACCAATGGGCGGCAACGGAGCCTCCAGCCTGATGAAGCGGTTCGTCCTTCTTGTTCTCGTCGCTGCCGTTGCGGGCGGTGGATACTATGCTTACCGCAACCAGCGTGCCGGCACACAGCAGGCCCAGGCCAGTGCGGTCTCGGGGCCGCGTGCCGTGCCGGTCGAAGTGGCCAATATCGAGATCATGACCGTCAGCGAGGAGGTCGAGGCGCTCGGCACGCTCGCCGCCGACGAATCCGTGGTGATCGCGCCCGAGATCGCCGGCCGCGTTATCGCGCTCGGCTTCAAGGAAGGGGAGCGCGTCAAGACAGGCCAGGACCTCGTCAAGCTCGACACCGCGATCCTCGATGCCGAACTCAAGCAGGCGCAAGCCGATCTGAGTCTGGCCCGGGATACCCATGAGCGGCTGCGGGCGCTGGTGCAGCGCGGCTCGGGCACGCAGGTCGCGCTCGACGAAGCCGGCGCGAAGCTCGCCTCGAGCGAGGCACGCATCCAGCTCGCCAAGGCCAAGCTGGCGCAGTCGACCATCGTGGCGCCGTTCAGCGGCGTCGTCGGTCTGCGCTCGGTTGGCGTCGGCGATTACGTCTCCGTCGGCAAGCCCTTGATCACGCTGACCAGCATCGATCCGATCAAGATCGATTTCCGCGTGCCCGAGATCTATCTCAGCCGCCTGAAGGTGGGCCTGCCCGTGCAGATGGGCGTCGACGCGGTTCCGGACCGGAAATTCCAGGGGCAGATCTACGCGATCGACCCGGTGGTCGACGTCAACGGCCGGGCGATCCGCCTGCGCGCCAGCATCCCGAATGCCGATCTAGCGCTGAAGCCCGGCCTCTTTGCCCGCCTCGCCATCACCGTCGACCAGCGCCAGAACGCGATCGTCGTGCCGGAGATGGCGGTCGTGCCGGATGCCGTCGGCAAGATCGTCTACGTCGTCGACAAGGGCAAGGCGAAGCGCGTCGCCGTAGAATTGGGCAAGCGCCTGCCGGGCAAGGTGGAGATCGTCAACGGGCTGACGCCCGGCATGCAGATCATCACCGCCGGCCAGATGCGGCTGCGCGACGGTGCCGCCATCGCGATCAAGGACAAGGTCGTCCAGACGAGCCAGCTCTAGAGTATTTCCGGGCTTCCCGTGAAATGCTCCATCTCTTTGTTTTGTCGCATATTCGTTGACGCGGACCTTCGTTTCTTCACGCAAACTGGCCTCCGCCTCACCCGGAAATGCTCTAGGACCGACGCATGAGCCTCTTCGAACTCTTCGTCCGCCGGCCCGTTCTCTCGACGGTGCTGAGCCTGTTGGTGATCCTGATCGGCATCGTGTCCTACGGCCGGCTGACGATTCGCGAATACCCGAATATCGACGAGCCTGTCGTCTCGGTCCGCACCGATTATCGCGGCGCCTCGGCCGAGATCATCGAGACGCAGGTCACGCAGATCCTGGAGAATTCGATCGCCGGCATCGAAGGCATCGAGATCATCTCCTCGACCAGCCGCCAGGAGCGCAGCTTCATCCAGGTGCGCTTCCGGCCGGATGTCGATCCCGACGTCGCGGCGTCCGACGTGCGCGACCGCGTCAGCCGCGTGCGCAGCCGCATCCCGGACGAGATCGACGAGCCGGTCATCGCCAAGGTCGAGGCCGATGCGCAGCCGATCCTTTATCTCTCGCTGACCAGCTCGCGGCACGGGCCGCTCGAACTCACCGATTTCGCCGACCGTTTCATCTCGGACCGCGTCCAGAACGTGACCGGCGTGGCGGAGGTCCGCATTCTCGGCCAGCGCCAGTATGCGATGCGCATCTGGCTCGACCGCGCCCGCATGTCGGCCTACGACATTTCCGTCCAGCAGATCGAGGCGGCCGTCCGGGCGCAGAACATCGAGATTCCCTCGGGGCGGATCGAGAGCAGCGACCGCGAATTCACGGTGCTCTCGCAGACCAGCATGACCACGCCGGCGGAATTCCGCGAGATCGTGGTCAAGGATGCCAACGGTTTCTCCGTCAAGCTGAAGGATGTCGCCAAGGTCGAGCTGGGCGCGCGCGAGGAGCGTAACGCCGCCTGGTTCAAGGGCACGCCGTCGGTGACGATCGGTATCGTCAAGCAGGCGACGGCCAACCCGCTCGACGTCTCGGCCGGCATCGAGGAGGCGCTGCCGGGTATCATCGAGGACCTGCCGCAGGGCATGTCGATCGGCAAGTCCTACGACACCTCGGTCTTCATCGACCGCTCGATCAAGGCGGTCTACCAGACGATCGTCGAGGCGATCGTGCTGGTGGTTCTGATCATCTTCATCTTCCTGCGCTCGGTCCGCGCGACCCTGATTCCACTGGTGACGATCCCGGTCTCGCTGATCGGTTCCTTCGCGCTGATGTATGCGCTCGGCTTCACCGTGAACACGCTGACGCTGCTCTCGATGGTGCTTGCCATCGGCCTCGTCGTCGACGACGCCATCGTGGTGCTGGAGAATGTGCACCGCCATATCGAGGACGGCATGAAGCCGACCCCGGCGGCGATCCGGGGCATCAACGAGATCGCCTTCGCCGTGGTGGCGATGACGCTGACGCTGGTCGCGGTCTATGCGCCGATGGCCTTCTCCACCGGGCGCACCGGCAAGCTCTTCATCGAGTTCGCGCTGACGCTGGCCGGCGCGGTGCTTGTCTCCGGCTTCGTCGCGCTGACGCTGACGCCGATGATGTGCGCCAAGCTGCTGCGCCACCACGAGAACCACAACTGGCTCTACAACCTGCTGGAACGCGGCTTCGAGGGGCTGTCGCGCGGCTACAAGGCCTCGCTGCGCGCGGCCCTGTCGGTGCGCCCGCTCGTCGTGCTGCTGGCGGTCGGCGTCGCCGGCGGCGGCTATTTCTTCTTCACCCATCTGCGCTCGGAACTGGCGCCGGTCGAGGATCGCGGCACGATCACCGCCGTCGGCGTGGCACCGGAGGGCGCGACGCTGTCCTTCACCGCAGACTACGCCCGGCAGGTCGAGGATTACTTCAAGAACATCCAGGAGGTCGAAACCTATCTCGTCATCGTCGGCTTCCCCGACGTGACGCGCGCGATCGGCTTCGCCCGCCTCAAGCCCTGGGAGCAGCGCGAGCGCAAGCAGCAGGACCTCGTCGCCGAGATCAACAAGGGGCTGTCGCAGATTCCGGGCATCCGCCTGTTCGCCACCAATCCGGCCTCGCTCGGGCAGGGCAACGCCAACAGCAAGCCGGTCGAGTTCGTGCTGCGCTCGTCGGAGCCCTATACGCAGATCAAGTCCTATGTCGACCAGCTGATGGCCGAGGTCGGCGATTCGCCGGTTCTGACCAATCTCGATACCAACCTCATCCTCGACAAGCCGCAGATCAAGGTCACGATCGACCGGCAGCGCGCCGCCGATCTCGGTGTCGGTGTCGACATCATCGGGCGCACCATGGAGACGCTGCTGGGCGGCCGGCAGGTGACGCGCTTCAACATGAACAGCAAGCAGTACGATGTCGTGCTGCAGGTCGAGGGCGCCGAGCGCAACACGCCGCAGGCGTTGCAGTCGATCTACCTGCTGGGCCGCGGCGGCGCAGTGGTGCAGCTGTCGAGCCTGGTCAAGATCGAGGAGAACGTCGCGCCGAAGGAACTCGTCCGTTTCAACCAGCTGCGCTCGGCGACGGTCACCGCGATCCCGGCACCGGGATATTCGCTCGGCGATGCGCTCAAGGTGCTGGAGGACGGCGCGGCGCGCGTTCTGCCGTCCTCGGTGCAGGTCGACTATTCCGGCCAGAGCCGTGAATTCAAGCAGTCGGGCGCCAGCATCTTCATCGTCTTCCTGCTGGCGCTGGGCTTCATCTATCTGGTGCTGGCGGCGCAGTTCGAGAGCTTTGTCGACCCGATCGTGATCATGGTCTCGGTGCCGCTCTCGCTCACCGGCGCGCTCGCGGCGCTCTACTACACGGGCGGGACGATGAACGTGTACAGCCAGATCGGCCTGATCACGCTGGTCGGCCTGATCACCAAGCACGGCATCCTGATCCTGGAATTCACCAATCAGCTCCGGGAAGAGGGCAAGGAGATGATCGACGCCCTCGTCGAGGCGGCGGAACTGCGCCTGCGGCCGATCCTGATGACCACGGGCGCGATGGTGCTCGGCGCCGTGCCGCTGGCCATCGCCCATGGCGCCGGTGCGGAAAGCCGCTCGCAGATCGGCTGGGTCATCGTCGGCGGCATGACCTTCGGCACGTTGCTGACGCTCTTCGTGGTGCCGGTCGCCTATAGCTACCTCGCCCGCAAGGTGCATGGCTCGCGCCACGCCCCGCACGAGGAAGGGCATGGAGCGCATCCGGCTCCGGCGGAGTAAGGGGTCATCCCGTGCGCGCTGCAGCGTGCAACGCTGCTGCGCAGACACGGGAACCGCATGACGAGAGGGCGCCTTTTCTGCAAACGCTCCCGCATCTGCGCAGCAGCACTTACGTGCCGCAGCGCGTGCGGGATGACAGCGGAAGCGCTACTGCAGCCTCACCGAAACGCTCTCGCTTGCTCCCGTCGCATCGATCACCGAAATCCGCATGAAGCCCTTGCCCGGCGGCTGCCATTGCGTCTCGCGGCGGCGCTGCGGCTCGGTCACCGGCGTGCCGTCGACCAGCCAGGTGTAGGGCGGCGAGCCGCCGGCAGCCTTGAGGTTGAGCCGGCCATTGCCATCGAGCGCGGCGGCGGAGAGATCGATGCGGGCGCCGTCCGGCGGGAAGGCGAGCTTCAGCGTCGGCGTCATCATCGCGGTCACGGTCTTGGGCACGTCCTGCCGGAGATGCCGGAGCGGCGGCGGCAGATGGCTCGTGCTGGCGACGATCGCGTCAGCCGGCTGCGGGAAGGGGCGCGGGTCGATGCCGAGCCGGGCGAAGGCGTCGAACAAGATCGGTGCCGCCACTGCCCGCCCGACGAGGCCGGGCACGGCGCCGTTATCGGCACGGCCGACCCAGACGCCGATCGTATGCTTGCGGTCGAAGCCGACGGCCCAAGCGTCGCGATAGCCATAGGAGGTGCCGGTCTTGTAGGCGATGCGGCCGGGCACGGCATTGAGCGGTGGCGGCGCCCCGAGCAAGGTATCGGCGACATACCAGGCGGCGACCGGTTCGACGAGGCGCGGGGCCGGGCCTGACGGCGTCGCCTGCTGCCGGAAACGCAGCGGCAGCATCTCGCCGCCGCGGGCCAGCCCGACATAGGCGCGGGTCAGATCCTGAAGCGTTATGCCCACGCCACCGAGGCCGACCGCAAGGCCGGGTGCGGCGCTGTCCCTGGGCATGGCGATACTGATGCCGGCATCGCGCAGGCGCGAGAGGAAGCGCTGGGGGCCGACTGCCGAGAGCAGCTCGACCGCAGGCACGTTGAGCGAGAACTGCAGGGCCTTGCGGGCGCTGACCATGCCCTGGAAGGTCATGTCGAAATTCTCGGGGATATAGATGCCGTAGCGGGCCGGCCGGTCCTCCAGCATCGTCTCGGGATGAGCGATGCCGCTGTCGAAGGCGAGCGCATAGATAAAGGGCTTCAGCGCCGAACCGGGCGAACGCAGCGCGCGCGTCAGGTCGAGCGAGCCGGCGCGCTCAGCCGCGAAATAATCGACGCCGCCGACCGAGGCGCGGATCTCGCCGGTTTCGTTGTCGACGGCGAGGATCGCAATCGACACCTGGGGATTGAGGCCCAGGCTGCGCTCGCGAGCGAGCCCTTCGAGCGCGGTCTGCAAGCGCGCATCGAGCGAGAGCTTCTGAACGCGCTCAGCCGGCGCTTCCGCCACCGCCTGCTCGGCGACATGAGGGCTCAGGTTCGGGAAAGGGCGCCGTGCGGTCGGGATCGGCTCGTTGCGCGCGGCGGCGACCTCGTCTGATGTGGCCAGGCCCGCTTGCTCGACCCGTTCCAGCACGCGCTCGCGCGCCTTGCGGGCGGCCTCGACGTACCGGTCCGGCCGGCGCGTCTCGGGGGATTGCGGGAGGGCGACGAGCAGGGCGGCCTCGGCGGTGGAGAGCCGCTTCGGCTCCTTGCCGAAATAGGCGAAGCTCGCGGCGCGCACGCCTTCGAGATTGCCGCCGAAGGGGGCGAGCGTCAGGTAGAGATCGAGAATGCGGGCCTTGTCGAAGCGCCGTTCCAGTTCGATCGCGCGCACGGCCTGCCGGAGCTTGGCGGCGAGCGTGCGCTCCTTGCGCGGCTCGAGCAGGCGGGCGACCTGCATGGTCAGCGTCGAGCCGCCGGAGACGACGCGGCCATTCATCAGCATCTGGCCGGCGGCGCGGAGCATGCTCAACGGGTCGATGCCGTGATGGCTGTCGAAGCGCTTGTCCTCGAAGGCCTTGAGCATGGCGAGATAGCGCGGATCGACATCGTCGCCGGTGACAGGGAGTTTCCAGCGGCCGTCGGCGGTAAGGAAGGGACGCAGCAGCCTGCCCTCGCGATCGAGCACCACGGTCGAGCGATCGGCCGCGGCGGAAAGATCGAGCCGGGGGAGGGAGCGGGCGTAGAGGATGAGAGCTGCGGTTGCGGCGATGGCCGAGATCGCCAGAACCCCGGCCGCGATCTTCAGCTTGCGAAAACGGCCAGGGCGCACCGTCATGCTCGGGCTTGACCCGAGCATCTCCTGATCGAGATTCTCGGGTCTGCGCTGCGCTTCGCCCGAGAATGACGGCCCTGTTTGCCCGTTTTCGCCCATCTTACCGTGCCGAAGTGATCTCCACCGCGCCGAAGCCGGTGCGGCCGAAGCGGTCGGGCCGGTACATGTCCTCGATCACGGCGGCAGGCGAGACGTATCGCCCGGGCGAGACCGCCCGGGCGATATAGGCGACGGTGTAGGAGAGCTTGTCGTTCTTCGAGCCCGAGCGCTCGAAGGCAGCGACATAGCGGTCGTCGCGCGACTCGGTATGAACCGGCGAAACCTCCTGCTTCAACCAATCGAGGCCTGCGACCGAGGCGCCCTCCGTCAGGTTGGCGTTTTCGATCTCCAAGCCGGCGGGGACCGGATCGACCAGCAGCAGGCGGCCATAGCGCGGCGTGGCCTCCGTCACCGTCAGCGCCACGACATAGCGCTCGTTCTGGCGCAGGCGCGCCGGATCGGCCTTCTCGCCCTTCATCGTGTAGATCACGCGCTCCAGGCCGAAGCCCTGGTTCAGGGCCGGCTCCGGTGCGGTCGGGATGCCCGCTACGGTGATGACCGCCTGGGCGTTGCCGGCGCCGGGATTGGCGATGGTCAGCGACTTTGCCTCCAGCGCCTCGGCCGAAAGCGTGCGATAGAGGGCGCCTTTGCGAGCCGTGCCGTCGACCGTCAGCGTCATCCCCTCGGCGTCCTTGGCCATGGCCTGCGCCGCCAGCACCATCCACATCTGCTCCTGCGTCGAGGTGTAGCTGTAGCGGGCGTTGTTGCGGGTGGCGTCGAGGATCGAGACGGCGCGGCTGATGTCGGCGCGTTCGCCATTGGCCTCCGCGATCAGGGCAAGCACGCCGGCGCCATCACGCAGGCGCGAGCCGTAATCCGGCCGTGAGAGGCCGTCATCGCTCGCCTGTTGGAGCAGGCCCAGCGCGCTGCCGAAGGCGGCGCGGCCACGGCCACGATCGCCCAGCGCCGAGAGCGCGGCGCCGATCTGGGCGCGGGCGAGCGGCGTCGCGAAATCGCCGAGCTTGTTGTCGGCGAGATAGCGCAGGTCGCCCATCACCGGCCGGCCGTTGCGGGCGAGCACATAGAGCGCATAGGCGATGCCGGCGGCTTCCTCCTTGTTGATCTCGCCGGTGTTGACGACCTGGTTGCGCAGGCGGTCGAGCGCGAGGTTGAAGGCGATCTGCGGCACCGCGAACTGCTTCTCGCGTGCCCGCGTCAGGAAGTCCGCGACGAAGGCGTCGAGCCAGAGATCCTCGCCGCCGACGCCCCAGAGGCCGAAGGAGCCGTTGCCGCCCTGCCGGGCCAGCACGCGCTCGATCGCGTTGACGACGCGCTCGTCAGCCTTGTCGTCGAGCGCGAGCTGTTCCATCGAAGCGAGCTGGTTGACCGCCAGCAGCGGCAAAGCGCGCGAGACGGTCTGCTCGGTGCAGCCATAGGGGTAGCGGTCGAGCGCCTTGAGCAGGGCCGGCACATCGAGCGAGCCGAAGGGCGAGACCGTCACCGAGACCTGCCCGGAATTCGGCACGAGATCGGCCAGCAGGTCGGAGGAGACGGTGATCGCCCCGCCATTGCCCGGGATGGCGCGGACGATGCGGCGCGCGATCGTCGCGGCCGAGGGCTGCACGCGCACGGCGAGGTTCTGCACCGTACTGAGCCCGTTCGGGCCGGAGACGCGGACATCGAACTCGGCGCGGCCGAGGCCGGCGGCGGTGACCGGAATCGTCATCTGCGTCTTGGCGCCGGCGCCGAGCTGCATCGTGCGGCGGGTGGCGTCGGCCGCGACCAGTACGGGGCCCTTGACGTCGAGATCGACGGTATAGGCGCCGGCCGGCCCCTCGACATTGTCGACCTGAAGGTGGAAGCGCGACTGGTCGCCGATGGCGAGGAAGCGCGGCAGCGTCGCCTGCGCGACGATCTGGTCGCGCACGATCACGTCGGCGCTGGCCTGGCCGGTGCGCCCGGCCGACCAGGCGACGCCCATGACGCGAACCGAGCCGTTGAAAGCCGGCATGTCGAAATCGATCTTCGCCGTGCCGTCCGGCCCGACCTTGACCACGCCGGAATAGCGGGCGAGCGGCTCCTGCGTCGGCTTCTCGCCGTCCATCTGGGGCGCGGCGTCGCCGCCAGTGCGGATCGCGCCGCGGGTGCCCTGCATGCCGTCGATCAGCAGCCCGTAGAGGTCGCGCAATTCGTGCCCGAGCTGGCGCTGGCCGAAGAAGAACCGGCTCGGGTCCGGGCTCTCGTGGCGGGTGAGGTTGAGGATGCCGATATCGACGGCGGCGAGCGTGACATAGGTCTCCTCGCCGGCCTGCATGCCGGTGACCTTGACGGGCAGCGACAGCGTCGTGAGCGGACGCACCAGCTTCGGCGCGCCGAGATCGAGCGCAAGCGTGCGCGTCTCCTTGCCGATCTGGAACCAGGACAGGCCAATGGCGCGGCCGGGCAGGCGCTTGGCGGTGGCGTCCATCGGGCGATGGGCGAGCACGACGAGATAGGCGCTGGCGCCCCATTCGGCCTTCACCGGAATGCTGGCCGAGGTGCCGCCCTCGGTGATGTCGATGGTGCGGATATCCGCGACCTTGTCGGTGACGACGGCGAGCGTCGCCTTGCCGGCGAAGCGCGGCGAGAGGCGGACCTGCAGGCTCTCGCCATCGGCGTAAGAAGCCTTGTCCAAGGCGACATCGAGCACATCCGGCGTGTCGGCGGTCTTGTCGCTCTCATAGCCGACGCTGAAGGAGACCGAGGTCTCGGCCGCCTCGTTGCCGTCAGAGGTCACGTCGAGCCGGTAATTGCCCCATTCGACGGGAGCCGCGATCTTCGCGCCGGTGGCCTCAGCGACCGCGATCTCGCCGTCGGCGACGCGGCGGGTGGTCTTCACGCCCTCATAGTTCCAGCGGCCGTCCTGGAAGAACCACTGGTAGTTGCGGCGGACCTTGGACAGCACCCATTTCACGCCGGGCCGGGCGAGGCGCTTGCCGTCGCCGGTCGCCATGATGACTTCGAAGGTCGCGGTCTGGCCGCTGCCGAGATCGCCGTCCTTGAACAGCTTCTTCACGCCGATGGCCGCGCCCTTGGGCACGATCGGCAGGGTGACGGAGCGCGCGATGGCGCGCCCGCCGGGCTCGCCGACGCGCACGGTCATCTCGACCTCGAGCGGGCGGTTGGTGTCGGGCTGCTGGACCGGGTTGGAGATCACGGCCTTGCCGGCGGCGTCGGTCGTGGCGCTCTCCTCGAACTCGCTCTGGACCGGCTCGAATTCCTCGTCGGTGAGGCCGACCTGATAGTCCTTGAAGCCGGGGATGGCGCTGGCCTCGGCGGCGCGGATCGTCATCGCGCCGGTGACGTCGAGCTCGGAGCCCGGCGCGCCGTAGAGATAGCGGGCGGTGACATCGAGCTCTGCCGGCTCGCCTGCCTGGAGCAGCGGCGCCTTCGGCGACAGCGTCAGCTCCAGCCGCTCGGGCACGTAATCCTCGACGAGGAAGGAGGTCTCGCCGATCGCCTGGCCCTTCGGATCGGAATAGGCGAGGACGCGCCAGGTGCCGGTTGCGGCGCCCGAGACGAGCTGGATCGAGTGGGCCCGCCCGCCCGCGCCCTGGTCCTCGACCTGACGGCGGCGATACTCGACGCCGTCCGGGCGCTTGACGACGATGGTCAGAGGCAGGCCGGTGACCGCGGCGCCCTTGGCGTCACGCAGCAGCGAGGTCAGGTAGACCGTCTCGCCGGAGCGATAGACGCCACGTTCGGTGTAGAGGAAGGCGTCGAGCCCGGTGGGCGCGACGCGGCCCTTCACGCCGCGATCGGAGAGGTCGAAGGCGGTCTGCTTGAGGTCGAGAAAGCCGTAATCCTCGGCGAGCGAGGCGGTGACGAGGCCGGGCGCATTGCCGCCCTGGCCCTTGCCTAATCCGGCATCGAAGCGGGCATAGCCGTTGCCGTCGGTCTTCGCTGTGCCGAGCACCTCGTTGTTGCGGGCGATCAGGTTCAAGGTCGCATTGGCGATCGGCCTGGCGTCGGCCAGCGAGCGGGCGAGCACATGCACGCCGTCGGGGCCGGTGAAGGAGGTCAGGCCGAGATCGGAGACGACGAACCACTGCGTCGCCCGCGTCGAGCCGTCGTCGTAGTCGCCGTCATCGCCGGAGGACTGCGTCTGGGAGGGGCCGCCCGAGGGCTTGGCGAACATCACATAGACGCCGGGCTTGAGGCTGCCGACCGCTTCCGTCACCGGGAAGGCGGTGATCACGTCCTGATTGAGCTCGGACTTCACATCCATCGTGCCGGTCCAGACGCTCTGGCCCTTGTCGCTGGAAATCTGCCTGGCGGAATAGGAGCCGAGCTGGCCGAGAAAGTCCTCGGAATGGACCGAATTGATCAGGTTGCGGTCGCCGATCCGCATGACCTCGAGGTCGAGCTTGCCTGAGTTGACCGAGACGACCGGGATGCCCTGCTGGCCGGTGCGCGGCAGCACGTAATTCTTGCCGGTAAAGCGCACAGACGGCGTGCGGTCGCGGACATAGATTTCGTAATCGGCCGATTTCAGCAGGGTCTCGTCGGGCAGGGCGGAGGGTACGCCCTGGCGGATGACGACGGCATAGCGCTCGCCATGCCTGAGGCCGTCGACGCAGATCTGGCGGCCCTCGGCGCTGACGGCGAAATCGCCCTTTCCGCCCGAAATCGCGACATAGGGCGCGAAATCGACGCGGCCACGCGCCAGAGCTTCCGAGAACTCGAAACAGGCGCGCGGGCTCGCGGCATCGGAATCGGTCTTGTTGGAGATCAGGCGGAAGCCGCGCTTTTCGCGCAGGCTCTCATAGGAACTCTGCAGCGCGGCATTGGCGGCCAGGTCGAGGCTGAGCCGATAGGCCGTCAGCGCCGGGCGCCACAACTGGTTCTTCTCGAAGGTGCCGGCGAGCACGCCGAGCGAAGCCGCCTCGTCATTGCGGGTGGTCGAGCGCTGATAGGCGAGATAGGCGGACGCAATGGCGCGCTCACGCAGTTCCCAGCGCTCGCGATAATCGCGCGGCTCGATGGCGTTGGCGGCGCGCGCCATCAGGCGCCAGCCGGCGGCATTGGCGGAATCGGCAACGATCGCGGCATTCGCCTGGGGCAGGGCGGCGCGGGCATCGCCGCGGCCGAGCGCGATCTCGCCGGCGCGGATGGCGTCCGCGGCGGAGCGGTTGCCGGTCGCGACCTCGCGCTTCAAGCGTTCTTCCAGGCGCTGCCCGTCGGCGAGCAGGTCGTTGCGGACATAGGCCTTCTGGGCGAAGGCGGGGGCCGCAGCCAAGGTGAGTGAGAGGGCGAGCGCGAGACGGGAAAGCAGGGTCATCGTCGGTCCTCTTCGTCGATCGGCCCGGCCAGGATCGCCGGACATGGCTTCAGGCCGATGACGGTGTGACGGGGCCGGCAGGCTACCACCGTGCCGCGCGCGTTCAAGTCATGCGAATGCAGGTCGTGTGGAGGCGGGAGCTGCCGCTACGGGAATCGCTTCGCCATGGTTGCGGCGCGGCGCGTTCTGACGCTCAATGCAGCCGCTTCGCCCGCCCTCGAGGACGAGATCCATGCCGCCCGCCCCTTTCCTCCACCCGCGAATCAGATTGGCCCGCAGCGCCGCCCTGGCGCTGGCGCTGCTGTCGGCGCCGCTTGCCCATGCGCAGGCTCCCGCTCCGTCGCCGCAGATGGCGGCGGCGCAGGCAGGCTTCGAGGCGCTGCCCGAAGCGGAGCGCAAGGCGATCCAGAACGACCTGATCTGGGCCGGCCAGTTCAACGGTGCCGTCTCCGGCTCCTATGGCCCGCTGACCTTTCGCGCGATCAATGCCTTCAAGGGGCGGCGCGGCCCGGCCGACGGGCTGCTGGCGCCGACGGAGCGGGCGGCGCTCGCCAGGGCGGCGCAGACGGCGCGCGATGCGGCCGGATTCAAGGTGCTCGCCGACGACAAGACCGGCGTGCAGATCGGCATACCCCAGAAGCTGCTGCCGAAGCGGGACGTGACGCCCTCGGGCGGCAGCCGCTGGCAGAGCACCGACGAGAAGGTCACGCTCGACACCTCCGCCTCGCCACCGGGCGAGGATCTCGCGGCGCTGTTCGAGAAGGCGATCGCGGTCAATCCGAACAGCCCGCGCAAGATCACCTACAAGCTGCTGCGGCCGGATTTCTTCGTCGTCACCGGCGAGACCTCCGGCGGGCGGTTCTATCGCCGGCTCTCGGCCGGGCCGCAGGGCCTGCGCGGCTTCTCGATCGGCTATGACAAGGCGCTGGCGCCGACCGTCGACAAGCTGGTCATCGCGATCGCCGCGAGCTTCGAGCCCTTCCCGACCGGGGCGGTTCCAGCCCAGCCCTCGGCCGTCGCCGGCACGGCTGCCAACCCGCCCTCGGGATTGTCGTCGTTGTTCGCACCGGCGACGCGCAGCAACGAGCGCTATGGCGTCGCGCTCGCGCTCAACGAGCGGATGGCGCTGAGCGCGGCCGCGGCGGTCGATGGCTGCCGAACCTTACGTATCGGCACGCGCAACGCGAAGCTGCGGATCAAGGACGATGCCAGCGGGCTTGTGCTGCTCGATCTGGAAGGCGCTGGTGCGGCGAAGCCGCCGGGCCTGCGCAGCGAGGCGGTGGGCGCCTCCGAGGCACTGGTGCTGGTCGCCTTCGGCAACGATGCCGGCAAGCGCGCCGCCGTCGCACTGCCCGGACAGAGCGCGCAGGCCGGCGGCAAGCCGATGCTCAAAGCGCCGCTCCAGCCCGGACAGGCGGGCGCGCCGGCCTTCGACCGGCAGGGGCGGCTGGTCGGGATCGTCACCGACAATCCCTCCGACAAGATCCTGATCGCCGGCGTCGCGCCGCAGCGCAGCTACGGGTTCGCCGACGGGGCAGCGATCCAGGCGATGCTCGGCAAGGCCAGCGTGTCGTTGCCAGCGGCGGCGGCCGGTGCGGAACTCAGCACGGGGGCGGTGGTCGAGCGGGTTTCCGGCGCGGTCCAGCCCATCACCTGCGGACTGTAGCCTCGGCCAAAATGAAAGGTTGTCACTGGCCACGCGATCGGCTCAGATGACGCCCGTCAGATCAAGGGAGCCCCGTCGTGGACGAGGAGCGCCCAGGCACTAAATCGATTTAGCGGAGGAGACTGGGGAATGACCGATTTCATCGACAGACGAACTGTGCTCAAGGGCGCGGCCGCGGCCGGCGCGGCGAGCCTGATTGCAGCCCCTGCCATCGCGCAGGCGAATTATCCCTCGCGGCCGATCACCATGGTCTGCCCGTGGGGCGCCGGCGGCGGCACGGATGCCACGGCGCGCATCGTGGCGCAGCTTCTCGAAAAGGACCTCGGCCAGCCGGTCAACGTCGTCAACCGCACGGGCGGTTCCGGCGTGGTCGGCCATTCGGCGATCGCGACGGCGGCGCCCGACGGCTACAATATCGGCATGCTGACGGTCGAGATCGCCATGATGCACCATCAGGGCCTGACCGAGCTGAAATCGACGAGCTACACCGCGCTCGGGCTGATGAACGAGGACCCGCCGGGCGTGCAGGTCTCGACCTCCGGCCCCTACAAGGACATCAAGGGTCTGGCAGACGCGATCAAGGCGGCGCCTCCCGGCAAGCTCAAGGCGTCGGGCACCGGACAGGGTGGTATCTGGCATCTCGCCCTGATCGGCTGGCTCGTCGCCATGGGCCTGAAGCCGGATCATGTCGCCTGGGTGCCGTCGAACGGCGCTGCGCCCGGCATGCAGGACCTGGCGGCCGGCGGCATCGACATCGTCACCTGCTCGGTGCCGGAAGCCCGCGCGATGATCGACGCCGGCAAGGCGAAGTCGCTGGCGATCATGGCAAGCGAACGCAACCCGCAGTTCAAGGACGTGCCGACGCTGAACGAGACGCTCGGCATCAACTACTCTATCGGTGCCTGGCGCGGCATCGGCGCGCCGAAGGGCCTGCCGCCCGAGATCGCGGCGAAGCTCACCGCGGCGCTGAAGAAGGCCTTCGATTCGAAGGATTACAAGGACTTCATGAACTCCCGCGGCTTCGGCATGAAGTTCGCGGACGGGCCGGGATTTGCCTCGTTCATGGCCGCAAGCGACGCCTCCATGGCCTCCGCCATGAAGGCGGCAGGCCTCGCCAAGGGCTGAGCGGCACGGAACTCGTAACGCCGGGAGCAAAAGCTCCCGGCGTTTTCGTCTCATCACTTTCGATCGTTCGAGGAGGTTGCCCCTTGCAACTATCCGACCGTATTTCCGGCTCCGCCATCGCTGCGCTGGGGGCCGTCGCGTTCTTCTACGGCTCGAAACTGCCGCCCGTGCCCGGCCAGCAGGTCGGTCCCTCGGCCTTTCCCATGGTGGTCGGCGCCGGCCTCGCCCTCTGCGGCGGGCTGATCGTCTTCGGGATCGGCCGCCATTTCGAGGAGGTCGCCGAGGCCGATGTCGTGAGCCATGCGACGCCGGAGGAACTCGCGCCGGTGCCGGCCTGGCGCAACTGGCTGGCATTGCTGCCGCCCGCGCTGCTCGCCTTCTACGCGCTGGTCTCGGAAACGCTCGGCTTCCTGCCGACGACAATGATCATGGTGCTCCTCGCCAGCCTCGCCTTCGGCGCCAGGCCGAAGCTCGCGGTGCCGCTGGCGATCATCGCGCCCTTCATGATCAACCTGATCTTCCTGAAGCTGCTGCGCGTGCCGCTGCCCGGCGGCATCCTGCCCTTCCCCTGGTGAGCGAGGCCTGACGATGGATACCGTCATCAAGGCCTTCGGGCTGGTTTTCCAATTCGACGTGATGATCGCGATCGTTGCGTCCGCCTTCTACGGGCTGACGGTCGGCGCGCTGCCCGGCCTCTCGGCGACGATGGCGACGGCGCTGCTCGTGCCCGTCACCTTCTATCTGTCACCGATCGCGGCGATCGCGACGATCATCACGGCGTCGGCGATGGCGATCTTCTCCGGCGACATTCCGGGCTGCCTGCTGCGCATTCCCGGGACGCCGGCCTCGGCCGCCTATACCGACGAGGCCTATGCGATGACGCGCAAGGGCCAGGCGGAGACGGCGCTCGGCATCTGCCTGTGGTTCTCGGCGCTGGGCGGCATCGCCGGCACGCTCTCGCTGATGCTGATCGCGCCGCTGCTGGCCGAGATGGCCTTGTCGTTCTCGACCTACGAGAACTTCTGGCTCGCCATGCTCGGCCTGATGTGCTCGACGCTGGTCGCCCGCTCCTCGCCGATCAAGGCGATCGCAGCGATGCTGCTCGGCCTGCTGATCACCTGCATCGGCATCGACAATCCCGGCGGCGTGCCGCGCTTCACCTTCGGCTCGACCGATCTGCTGGGGGGCATCGAGGTCATCCCGGCGCTGGTCGGCGTCTTCGCCCTGGCAGAGGTGATGCGTTCGCTGACCGAGCGCGACCCGCCGAAGATCGAGAACCGCAAGCTCGGCTCGATCCTGAAAGGACAATGGAAGCTCACCAAGGAATATCCCAAGCAGCAGACGCGCGGGAACATCGTCGGCATCATCATCGGCGTGCTGCCTGGTGCTGGCGCCGACATGGCGGCCTGGGTCAGCTATGCCATGGCCAAGCGCTTCTCGAAGACGCCGGAAAAGTTCGGCACAGGCCATCCCGAAGGGCTGATCGAGGCCGGCGCCTCCAACAACGCCTCGCTTGCCTCGGGCTGGGTGCCGGCGCTGCTCTTCGGCATTCCCGGCGACACGATCACCGCGATCGCCATCGGCGTGCTCTACATGAAGGGGCTGAATCCCGGGCCGTCGCTGTTCACCACGCAGGCCGAGAGCATGTACGCGCTCTACATCATCTTCATCCTCGGCAACATCATCATGATCCCCTTCGGCATCATCATGATCCGGCTGGCGAGCAAGGTCGTCGGCGCGCCGCGCTCGGCGGTGATGCCGGTGATCATGATCTTCTGCGCGGTCGGCGCCTTCGCGACGGCGGGCAACAACCTGTTCGCGGTCTGGTGCGTCGCCTTCTTCGGCATATTCGGCTTCGTGATGGAAAAGAACGGCTATCCGGTCGCGGCGATGGTGCTCGGCATCGTCATGGGCACGATGGTGGAGCAGAACTTCGTGACCTCGCTGATCAAGTCGGACGGCTCCGTGCTGCCCTTCTTCGATCGACCGGTCTCGTCCGTGCTGGCGGCGATGACCTTCGCGGCGCTTCTCTGGCCGGTGTTCTCCTGGACGCGCGACTGGCTGAAAGGCCGGAGCCGGGCGGTGGCGGCCTGAGGGCCGCCACGCCTCACTTCTTCAGGAAGGCCATGAAGGCGGCCATGGCCTCCGGCGACTTCAGGCGCTCGCCGAAATGGCGCGCTTCGGTCGCGATGGTTTCGGCCACGGCCTGGGCCGAGCCGCGCTTCAGCAGCATCTTGGTGAGGGCGAGCGATTCCGGTGGCAGCGCCGCCAGCGCCTTGGCCTTGGCGAGGCCGACTTCCAGCGCCGTGCCGTCTTCGGTGACGGCGTTGATCAGGCCGGCTGCGGCGGCCGTCTCGGCATTGAAGGCCTCGCCCAGCATCAGCAGTTCGGCCGCTTTCTTCGAGCCGGCGACCAGCGGCAACAGGTAGCTCGACCCACCTTCGGGGCAGAGGCCCAGCGTGACGAAAGGTAGCCGGAAGGTCGCCGAGCGCGCCGCGAAGGCGAGGTCGCAATGCAGCAGCATCGTCGTGCCGATGCCGACGGCGAAACCCTCGACCGCCGCGACGATCGGCTTCTTCGCCGTCGAGATCGCCTCGAGGAAGTCGATCGCGACGCGCGGACCTTCACCGGCCGCCGCCGCTATGGCGAAATCCTTGATGTCGTTGCCGCTGGTGAAGGTGCCGCCGGCACCTGTCAGCAGGACCGCGCGGATTGCGGTATCGGCTTCGGCGGCGGCGATCGCTGCGATCAAGCCGGCATAGCTCGCGCGGTCGAGCGCGTTCTTGCGGTCCGGCCGATTCATCGTGACCTGCAGCACGCCGGCCGCGACGGTTTCGCTCAGCACTTCGCTCATCGGTCCGCTCCTCTTGCCCTGCCCGGATGACACGGGCTTTCGCCAGGGGTCAAGCGAGGCTGGATGCGCCTTTCGTCGTCGTCTGGCGCTTGACATCGCGCGGTGCGGATTCTCCCTTGCCCGCCCAGATGCCTTCGCTGCCTTGGCTTGCGAGTCGGGCGCGGGACGGGAAGTGCGGAGACGTCGATGACGAAGGTTCAGCTTGAGGTTCGCGGCCGGGTCGCGGTCGTCACCATCGACAATCCGCCGGTCAATGCGCTGGGTGCGGCCGTGCGCGAAGGGTTGGCGAACGCCGTCAAGGCGGCCAATGCCGATGCCGCTGTCGCCGCGATCGTGATTGCCTCCGCCGGCAAGGCTTTCATTGCCGGCGCCGATATCAGCGAGTTCGGCAAGCCGCCAGCTCCGCCCAGCCTGCCGGACGTGCTCGACGCGATAGAGGGCTCGGCGAAGCCGGTCGTCGCGGCGATCCAGGGCGTGGCGCTGGGCGGCGGGCTTGAAGTCGCGCTCGCCTGCCACGGTCGCGTCGCGCTGCCAGGCGCGAAGCTTGGCCTGCCCGAGATCAAGCTCGGGATCATCCCTGGCGCCGGCGGCACGCAGCGCCTGCCGCGCCTGATCGGGGCGGCCAAGGCCTTTCCGATGATGCTCTCTGGCGAGCCGGTCTCGGCCGGCAAGGCACTCGAATACGGTCTGCTCGATGAAGTTGTCTCCAGCGATGTTATTGCCGCTGCGATCCGGCTGGCCGAGGCGCTGGCGGCGGAGGGGCGCCGCCCGGTGACGAGCGCGGCAACCGGCGAATTGACGGAAGCGGATCGCGAGGCCTTCGAGGCCCTGGCCAGGGAGGCCTTGAAGAAGGCGGATGGCATGCCGAACGTGCCGGCACTGGTCGAGGCCGTGCGCGCGAGCTTCGCGCTGTCTTTTACGGAGGGCGCAGCCGTCGAGCGCAAGCTCTTCCTGTCGCTCGTCGCCGACGAGCGCTCAAAGGCTTTGCGCCATGTCTTCTTCGCCGAGCGCGAGGTCGCGAAGGTGCCGGGCATCGGGCCGGAGGTGAAGCCGCGCGAGATCGCCAGCGCCGCCGTGATCGGTGCCGGCACGATGGGCGGCGGCATCGCGATGTGCTTCGCCAATGCCGGCATCCCGGTGACCCTGATCGAGACGGCCAAGGCCGCGCTCGACAATGGCGTCAACCGCATCGGCGCGATCTACGACATCTCGGTTTCCAGGGGATCGCTGACGCCGGAGGCGAAGGCCGGGCGCATGGCTTTGATCAAGCCGGCGGTGGGGCTCGCGGCTGCGGCGGGGGCGGATATCGTGGTCGAGGCGGCCTTCGAGGAGATGGGCGTCAAGCAGCAGATCTTCGGCGACCTCGACAAGATGGCGAAGCCCGGCGCCATCCTCGCCAGCAACACCTCCTATCTCGACGTGCCCACGATCGCGGCGGCGACGAAGCGCCCGCAGGACGTGATCGGCATGCATTTCTTCAGCCCGGCGAATGTCATGAAGCTGTTGGAGATCGTCCGGCCGCAGGGCGCCGCCGACGATGCGATCGCGACGGCGGTCGCGCTCGGGCGCAAGCTCGCCAAGGTGCCGGTCGTGGTCGGCAACGGCTTCGGCTTCGTCGGCAACCGCATGCTGGAGCGGCGCACCCGCGCGGCCGAGCGGCTGCTGATCGCCGGCGCCCTGCCGCATGAGGTCGATGCAGCGCTGGTCGGCTTCGGCTTCAAGATGGGGCCCTTCGCGATGGCCGATCTCGCCGGCAACGATATCGGCTGGCGCTCGCGCAAGGCGCGCGGGCTGAAGGCCGCCGTGGCGGATGCGATCTGTGAGGCCGGCTGGTTCGGCCAGAAGACCGGGCGCGGCTATTACATCTATCCGCAGGGCGCGCGTGCCGGGCAGCGCTGCCCCGAGGTCGAGGCGCTGATCGCCCGCATCTCGGCCGAGCAGGGCGTGACGCGGCGTTCTTTCACGCAAGAGGAGATCCTGGCGCGCCTGCTCGATCCGATGGTGAACGAGGGCGCGCGCATCCTGGAAGAGGGCATCGCGGCGCGGCCGGGTGACATCGATATCGTCTGGATCAACGGCTATAACTGGCCGGCTTGGCGGGGCGGGCCGATGTTCTGGGCCGACAGTGTCGGGCTCGACCTCATCGTCAAGCGGCTGGAGGCGCAAGCCGCAGAGATCGGCGACAAGGCGCTGGAGCCGGCGCCGCTGCTCCGGCGGCTTGCGGCCGAGGGCAAGGGGTTTGCCAGCCTGAAGGGGTGACGCGGCGCGCCGTCATTGCGATGAGCGAAAACCGCTCTATCCTCGCCTGATCCGATAACCTTCCGAGGAGAGCCGCTTGGCTTCGGGGCTGTTTGCGCTGCTGGACGACGTTGCCGGCATCGCCAAGATCGCGGCGTCCTCGGTCGACGATGTCGTGGCGCAGGCCGGCAAGGCCGGAGCCAAGGCCGCGGGTGTCGTCATCGACGATGCAGCGGTGACGCCGCGCTATGCCGTCGGTTTCGCGGCGGCGCGCGAGTTGCCGATCATCTGGCGGATCGCGCTGGGCTCGCTGCGCAACAAGCTTATCATCCTGCTGCCGGGCGCGCTCATCCTTGCGCTGATCGCGCCCTGGGCGATCACGCCGCTCCTGATGGCGGGTGGCGTCTTCCTCTGCTTCGAGGGTGCCGAGAAGCTCCTGGAACTGGTCGTGCCGCATGGCGCCCATGGCGAGGGTAAGGCGGGCGAGGCGGTTGGCGATCCGGCGGCACTCGAACAGCAGAAGATCGCCGGCGCTGTGAAGACGGATTTCATCCTCTCCGCGGAGATCATGGCGATCACGCTCGCCGGTGTCTCGGATCAATCCTTCTGGATGAAGGCCGCGGTGCTCGCCATCGTCGGCATCGGCATCACGGTTGCGGTCTATGGCGTGGTCGCGCTGATCGTGAAGGCCGACGATGTCGGCATGGCGCTCGCTGCCAACCAGCGGCCGGCGACGAGCCTGCTGGGCCTGCGCCGGCCGGGGCCGGGCGAGGCGGGCGGGCTCGATCGCGCGCTGTCCTGGCTGACGCGGCCGCTGGGGCGCGGGCTCGTCGTCGCCATGCCGCATTTCCTGAACCTGCTCGGCGTGGTCGGCACCGCTGCGATGCTCTGGGTCGGCGGCGGCATCATCATCCACGGGCTGGAGGAATATGGCCTCAGCGGCCTCGGCCATGGCGTCCATGATCTCGCGGTCGCTGCGGGGCGAACCTTGCCGGCAGCACTGGCTGGGGCCGGGGAGTGGCTCGCCGGGGCTGCACTCGCGGCCGTATTCGGTGTGATCGTCGGCGGCCTCACCATCGCCGCCATGCACTGGCTGGTTGGGCCGCTCGTCAGGCTGTTCCGGAAGGATGCGGCGGCGCAGTCCGGCGCCTGATGCCGCTCAATCCAGCCAGGTGGTGAAGCTCTCGACCGGCTCGCGCTCGGGCACGAGGCGGTTGGCCGGCGCACCGGGATCGGCCTTGCCGATGGCGATGCCGCAGACCACGACCTCGTTCTCGGGAATGGCGAGTTCGCGCCGGACGATCGGGTGGAACTGCGCGAAGATCGCCTGCGGGCAGGAATCGAGGCCATGGCCCTGCGCGGCGACCAGCAGGGTCTGGATGAACATGCCGAGATCGAGCCAGGAGCCGATCTCGAGATCGCGGTCGATCGTCAGCATCAGTGCGACCGGCGCATCAAAGAAGCGCAGGTTCGCCGCGGTCTGCCGCTTCATGCCCTCGGTATCGCCCTTCAAGACGCCGAGCAGGCCATAGAGGTCCCAGCCGACCTTGCGGCGGCGGGCGAGATAGGGTTCGCGGAACTGCGCGGGATAGTAGCGGTATTCCTCGACGCCGGGGCGCCCGCCGGCATCGAGCGCGGCGAGCAGTGCCGTTTCGAGACGCGCCCGGGATTGCGGGCCGATCACCCGGAGCTTCCAGGGCTGCATGTTGGTGCCGGAGGGTGCCTGCGCCGCCAGATCAATCAGGCGGCGCACGAGAGCGGGCTCGACCGGGTCGGGCAGGAAGGCGCGAACCGCGCGGCGGGCGCGGATCGCGCGTTCGACGGCGTCGATCCCGGTCATCGCTCGCTAGCCCTTTCGCGCTGCCAGGAAGGCGGCGTGCTCCTTCACCAGATCGCCGGCCAGCGCCTTGGCGATCAGGGCGCGGGTGTTGGGGAGGCCGTAGATCGCCGCGAAGGAGCCGAAGCGCGGGCCCTGATCCTCGCCGAACATCACCTGGTAGATCGCTTTCCACCAGTCGCCGGAGACGCCCGGCCGTTCCGGCGTCGCGTTCTTGGCGGTGAGGTTCTGGTAGCGCGGGATGGCGCGGGCGACGTCGAGCGCCGTGTCCTGCACCATCTCGGGCGTCGGATCGGCCGGCAGCGCGGCCAAGGCAGCGTCGAGCTTGGTGAAGGCGTCGCGCTCGACCTCGTCGGCCGGGCGGTAGCTCTTCGCCGGCTTCACGAAGTCGCGGAAATAGGCGATCGCGTAACCGACCAGCGCATCGAGGCGCGGATACGTCTCGGCCGACATGCCCGGCGCATAGCGCTGGAGGAAGCCCCAGAGCACGGCCTTGTCCTCGGAATTGGCGACGGCGACGAGGTTCATCAGCAGGCCGAAGGTCACCTGCGTCCGGACCGTGTTGTCCCCTTCGCCGGAAGCGATGACCTCGGGCGCCGGGGGATTGCCGGCATGGATGTGCCAGGCCGGGTTGCCCAAGCGGTTCTTCCAGTCCTGCCGCTCATAGCCGCCGAGGAACTGGAGATATTCGTCGACGGCGCGCGGGATGACGTCGAAATGGAGTTTCTTGGCCTCGCGCGGGCGCTGGAACATGTAGAGCGCCAGGCTCTCCGGCGGGCCATAGGTCAGCCAGTCCTCGATCGTCAGGCCGTTGCCCTTCGACTTCGAGATCTTCTGGCCCTGCTCGTCGAGGAAGAGCTCGTAGTTGAAGCCTTCCGGCGGGGTGCCGTCGAGCGCAAGCGCGATCTGCGAGGAGACCTTGACCGAGTCGATCAGATCCTTGCCGGCCATCTCGTAATCGACGCCGAGTGCGACCCAGCGCATTGCCCAATCGGGCTTCCATTGCAGCTTCACATGGCCGCCGGTGACCGGCGAGACGAAGTGCTCCTTCGTCTGCGGGTCGGTCCAGGCGATGGTGCCGGCCTCGACATCGACCTCGTCGATCGGCACCTGCATGACGATGCGCGTCTTCGGATGGATCGGCAGGAAGGGCGAATAGGTCGCGGCCCGCTCCTCGCGCAGCGTCGGCAGCATGATCTTCATCACCGCATCGTAGCGGGCGAGCATCTTCAGCAATGTCGCGTCGAACTCGCCGGCACGGTAGGCGTCGGTCGATGATTTGAACTCGTAGTCGAAGCCGAAGCTGTCGAGGAAGGCGCAGAGCCGCGCATTGTTGTGGCGGCCGAACGAGTCATGCGTGCCGAACGGGTCCGGCACCTCGGTCAGCGGCTTGCCGAGATTGGCGGCGAGCAGCTCCTTGTTCGGCACGTTGTCCGGCACCTTGCGCAGGCCGTCCATGTCGTCGGAGAAGGCGACGAGGCGCGTGGGAATCGTGTTGCCGGTCAGCACCTGGAAGGCGTGGCGGACCATCGAGGTGCGCGCGACCTCGCCGAAGGTGCCGATATGCGGCAGGCCCGAGGGGCCGTAGCCGGTTTCGAAGATCACCGATTTCTTCCCGGATTTCTCGATGCGGGCCACGAGCTTGCGCGCCTCCTCGAACGGCCAGGCGGCCGAACGCTGGGCGGCGTCAACGAGGGCTGCGTCGAAGGCGGGCATTTGGGCGGGTATCCTCTCCGCGTCTGGTGACCTGTGAGTTCGCAATCTGCAAACTATTGATTGCGGGCTTTCGCAGATTGCGAAGGGCACAGTCAATGCGCGCGTTTGGGCGGGCTCGTCATGCTCGGGCTCGCCCCGAGCATCTCGACCCGGAAGGGGCTCATGCATGGAGGCCCATCCTGAGAGAGATTCTCGGGTCTGCGCTTCGCTTCGCCCGAGAATGACGCTGGCAAAGCCGCTTGCCGGGAATGAGGGGCTTCTCTTTTCCGTGGTTGCCGTGCCGGCCGTGGGGGATAGTCTGGGCTCCTTCGTATCTGACCACGCCTTTGAAAGGATGCCGCCTTGGACCGCGACCTGCTCGACAAGCTGACCGCATGGCGACGACATCTCCACGCCCATCCGGAACTCGGGCGCCACGAGAAGATGACCAGCGCCTTCGTGCAGGAGAAGCTGACCGAGCTCGGCGTGCCCTTCACCGCCAATGTCGGCGGCTACGGCGTGGTGGCGACGCTGACGAAGGGCTCGTCCGAGCGCACGGTGGGTCTGCGTGCCGACATGGACGCATTGCCGATCCAGGAGGTCAACGATGTCCCCTACAAGTCGAAGACACCCAATGTGATGCATGCCTGCGGGCATGACGGCCACACCACCTCTCTCCTCGGTGCTGCGGCGCTGCTCAAGGCGGATGAGGGCTGGAGCGGCACGGTGCAGTTCGTCTTCCAGCCGGCCGAAGAGGGGACGGGCGGCGCGCTCGCGATGCTGGATGACGGCGTGCTGGAGCGCTTCCCGATGGAGCGCGTCTTCGCGCTGCATAACTGGCCGGGCCTCGAAGCCGGTACGGTCGCGGTGCATCGCGGGCCGGTGATGTCCGAGCCCGGGCGCTTCAAGATCACGCTGACCGGCAAGGCGGGACACGCTGCCCTGCCCGAGCAGAGCCATGACCCGATCGTGGCGATGGGCCATCTGATCGTCGCGTTGCAGACGATCGTCTCGCGCAATGTCGATCCGATGGAATCGGCGGTGGTCTCGATCGGCCAGGTGCATGGCGGGCTCGCCTCCAACCAGATCCCGACCAATGTCTTCATCGAGGGCACCTTCCGCACCTTCGTGCCGGCCGTGCGGGACCGCCTGCTGGCGCGGCTCAACGGCATCGCGCAGAACATCGCCGCGACCTTCGAGATGACGGCCGAGGTCGAGTTCACCTATGGCGTCGCCACGATCAACACGCCGCCGGAAGAGGACATGGCCGCCGCTGCCGGAGAGGCCGCAGGGCTGATCGTCCGGCGCGACATGAAGGCCAGCACGACCGGCGAGGATTTCGCCTATTTCCTGGAGAAGCGCCCGGGTTGCTATATCTGGATGGGCAATGGCCCGGCGGTGAACGGCGGCGCCTTGCATAACGACCGCTACGACTTCAACGATGCGATCCTGCCTGCGACCTCGGGATGGCTCGCGGCGGTTGCCAAGCAGGCACTGGCCAGCAACGCGCCCTGATGGTCAGTAAGGACTGACCGGGAAGAAGCGCAGATAGAGGCGGGCATAGGTCCCGTCGTCCCAGAGCCCCTGCAGCGCGTAGTCGATGGCGCGCTTCAGGGCGGGATCGTCCTTGCGCAGCAGGAAGGCGACGCCCTCGCCGAAATAGCGGCTTTCCAGATAGGGCCCGCCCGAGAAGGCGAACTCGCCGCCGCTGCCGGCGAGCGCCAGCGACAAGGCCACGCCGTCGCCGAAGACATATTCCGCCTCGCCGCTGCGGAGCGCTGCCACCGCGGCGTTGAGGTCGGTGCTTTCGCGGCGCTGCATGAAGGGCATCAGCCGCTCGAGAAAGGCTTGATGGGCCGTGCCGGAGACGACCGCGACGCGCCGCCCCTGCAGGGCCGCACCGTCGAGTGCTGCCCGGGCGCTGCCGCGCGTGGTGACGAAGCGGGCGGGCGCGCGGAAATAGAGGTGGCTCGCAGCGAAGCGCTCGCGCAGGGCCGGCGTCAGGTTCATCGCGGCGGCGAGTACGTCACCCCGGCCCTCGGCGAGCGAGTCCGTGAGGGTATCGAAGCGGCGCGGCTGGATCGTGCAAGTCCAGCCCAGTTTCTCGCAGACGGCACGGGCGAGTTCGACCGAGAAGCCGGTCAGCGCCCCGTCCGGCCCGACGAAATGGAAGGGCGGATAGTCGTCATCGGCGAGGAAGCGCACGACGCGCGGCGGGCCGGGCTCGGGCCGGTCGAGCCGGATGCGCGGGTCCCAGAGATTGGGGATGGCGATGCGCGGCGGCTCCTGCGCCTGGGCCGTGGCGACGGTGAGGAGCGAGATCGCAAGGGTGAGCGCGCGAAGCATCGTGCGCATCTGGCGCTGGATGCCGGCGCGGATCAAGGGGGCGGGAGGCCGTCATGCTCGGGCTTGACCCGAGCATCTCGTCCCGGATGAGGCTCCCGGAACCTCCTTGTCACGAGATTCTCGGGTCGAAGCTGGGCTTCGCCCGAGAATGACGCTGAGGGCTTAGCCCAAGCGCGCCGCCGTCGCCTTCGCGCCCTTGTCGAGGAGCGAGGCGAGGTGAGCGGTCACCGGTTTTGTAAACCGAAGGTCGCCCGGCAGGTCGGTTCCGAAGATCGCCTCGATGCCGGTGAGCGCCTCGACCAGCGCTTTCGGATCACGCCCGGCAGTCTCCGTGTGGCGCTTGAGCTCCGCAACAAGCGGATCGCGCACGTCGATGGCGCCGCCCTTTTCGTCGGTGCCGGTGACGTAGCGCATCCAGGCGGCGACGCCGAGCGCGAGATGCTCGATTCCGGCGCCGGCCTTCAGCCGCTCGCGGATCGTGCCGAGCAGGCGCTGCGGCAGCTTCTGCGAGCCGTCCATGGCGATCTGCCAGGTGCGGTGGCGGATCGCCGGGTTCTGGAAGCGGACGAGCAGGGCCTTGGCGTAGTCCGCGAGCACGACGCCCTGCGGCGCCGGCACGGTCGGGATGATCTCGGCCCAGAGGCCTTCGAGGAAGCGGGCGAGGACGGGATCACTGCTGGCCTCGGCCACCGTCTCATGCCCGGCGAGATAGCCGAGATAGGCGAGCGAGGAATGCGCCCCGTTGAGCATCCTGAGCTTCATGAACTCGAAGGGCGCGACCTCGGAGACCATCTGCGCGCCCACCTCATGCCAGTCCGGGCGGCCAGCGGCGAAGACGTCCTGGATCGCCCATTGCCGGAAGGGCTCGCCGATGACGGGGGCGGCGTCCTCGGCGCCGATCAGCCTGGCGACTTCGGCGAGGTCGGCCTCGGTCGTCGCCGGCACGATGCGGTCGACCATCGTCGCGGGGAAGGCGCCGTTGGCCTCGATCCAGGTGGCGAGCTTGTCGTCGGTGAGCGCTGCGAAGTCGCGGACGAGGCCGCGCAGCACATGGCCGTTGGAGGGAAGATTGTCGCAGCAGAGCGCGGTGAACGGGCCAAGCCCCGCATCGCGGCGCGCCTTCAGCCCGGCGACGAGGATGCCGACGGCCGAGCGCGGCGCATGGGGATTGGCGAGGTCGTGGACGATGTCGGGATGATCGGCCTTGAGCTTGCCGGTCGCCGGGTCGTGGCAATAGCCCTTCTCGGTGACGGTGAGCGAGACGATGCGGGTCTCGGGCGCAGCGAGCTTTGCGATGAGAGCGGAGGGGTTTTCGGGTGCGACGAGGACATCGAGCACCGAGCCGATGATGCGCAATTCCGGCCCGGTCGGGGCGAGCTTGAGCAGGGTGTAGAGCCCGTCCTGCGGCTTCAGCCGGTCGCGCTGGTCGGGGCGCTGGAGGCTGGCGCCGGTGATGCCCCAGGCGCCGAAGCAGTGCTCCAGCGCGTCCTCGGTATATTCGGCGAGGTGGCCGCGGGCGAAGGCGCCGAGGCCGAGATGGACGATGCCGGGCTTGAGGGCCGAGCGGTCATAGGCCGGGCGGCGGACCGAAGCCGGCAGGCCGGCGAGAGCGGAAGCGGAGAGGCGGGTCACAGCTTGTAGGCCTCCTTGGCGAGGCGATAGGCGAGGTCATGGGCGACCTCGGCCGCCTCGTCCTCTTCGAGCCGGTGCTCGGCGACGAGCTTGGCGAGATAGGCGCAGTCGACGCGGCGCGCGACGTCGTGCCGGGCGGGGATCGAGAGATAGGCGCGGGTGTCGTCGTTGAAGCCGACGGTGTTGTAGAAGCCGGCCGTCTCGGTCGTTAGCTCGCGGAAGCGCAGCATCGCCTCGGGCGCATCGAGGAACCACCAGCCCGGTCCGAGCCGCAGCGCCGGATAATGCCCGGCGAGCGGGGCGAGTTCGCGCGAGTAGGCGGTCTCGTCCAGCGTGAAGGCGATGACCGTGAGATTGGGCTCGTTGCCGACGGCGTCGAGCAGCGGCTTCAGTGCCTCGACATAGTTGGTCTGCGTCGGAATGTCGGAGCCCATGTCGCGGCCGAAATGCTCGAACAGAGCCGCGTTGTGGTTGCGATGGGAGCCCGGATGAATCTGCAGGACGAGCCCGTCGTCGAGGCTCATCTTCGCCATCTCGGTCAGCATCTGGCCGCGGAAGAGGTCGGCGTCCTTGGCCGAGACCTTGCCCTTGAGGATCTTGGCGTAGAGCTTCTCGGCATCCGCATCCGAGAGATTGGCGGTGCGGGCAGTGGCGTGGCCGTGATCCGAGGAAGTGGCGCCACGCCCCTTGAAATAGGCGCGCCGCTTGCGATGAGCGGCGAGATAGCCGGTCCAGCTGCCGATATCCTCCCCGGTCAGTTCGCCCAGTTTCTCGAGATTATCCGAAAAACCCTCGAACTCCGGATCGACGACGCTGTCCGGCCGGTAGGCGGTGACGACCTTGCCGCCCCAGCCGGACTCGCGGACCATGTCGTGCCAGCGGAGATCATCGAGCGCGCCCTCGGTCGTGCTGATCGCCTCGATGTTGAAGCGCTCGAACAGGGCGCGGGGGCGCAGCTCCGGCTCTTCCAGCCTGGCGGCGATCCTGTCGTAGATCTTGTCGGCATTCTCCGGCGTCAGGCGCTCGTTGATGCCGAAGACGGTCGAGGCTGCGTGCTCGAACCAGAGCCGCGTCGGCGTGCCCCGGAACAGGTGCCAGTGATCGGCGAAGAGCTGCCAGATCTTGCGCGGATCGGTCTCGACCTCGCCACCGTCCTTTCTGTTGATGCCAAGCTGTTCGAGGCGCACGCCCTGCGAGTAGAGCATGCGGAAGATATAATGATCCGGCTTGACGAAGAGGGTCGCCGGATCGGGAAAGGCATTGTCCTCGGCATACCAGCGCGGATCGGTATGGCCATGCGGCGAGATTATCGGCAGGTCGCGGACCGTGGCGAAGAGCCGGCGCGCGATGCCGCGGGTTACCGGATCGGCGGGAAAGAGGCGATCGTCGTGCAGCAGCATGGGCATCTCCATCGGTCGCCCCGATCTCTAGAACCGGCGGCAGCGGGGGTCAATCGCCTGGTATACTAGTGCGCCAGAGGACGGCCCCTACCTGTCGGGGATTGCTTCGGAACCGGACTTGCGCTTGTCGTATCTCCCGCGCCATCCTCGCGCCGCAACGGTACCGGAGCGATGGATATGACGACGCGGCGTGAACTCCTGGCAGGGGCGGGACTGGCAGCGCTGGCGGCGCAGCTTCCCGTCGTCGCGCTGGCGCAGGCAAAGGACAGCGTGACCATCGCCCAGACGCTGGAGCCGCCGACACTGGATCCGACATCCGGCGCCGCGCAGGCGATCCGCGAGGTGACGCTGCAGAACATCTTCGAAGGGCTGGTCAAGATCGACCGGACCGGCAAGCTCCAGCCCTGCCTCGCCGAGAGCTGGCAGATCGCCGACGACAACGTCACCTATCGCTTCAAGCTGCGGCAGGGCGCGAAGTTCCACGACGATACGCCGTTCACCGCCGAGCAGGTGAAGTTCTCGTTCGAGCGCGCGGTGGCACCGGATTCCACCAACGCCCAGCGCCAGCTCTTCACGCCCATCGCCGAGATCGCCACGCCGGACCCGGCGACCGTGGTGATCAAGCTGAAGCAGCCGACTGCGAATTTCCTCTTCGGCCTCGCCTGGGGCGATGCGGTGATCGTGGCGCCGGCCACGGCCGCCAACAACAAGACCAATCCGGTCGGCACCGGCCCGTTCAAATTCGTGCGCTGGAACCGCGGCGACCGGCTCGAACTCGCCCGCAACGACGGCTATTGGGGCGAGAAGCCGGCGCTGGCCAAGGCGATTTTCCGCTTCATGTCGGACCCGCAGGCGCAGGTCGCGGCGCTGCGGGCCGGCGATGTCGACGCCCACACCAATCTCTCGGCGCCGGAGGCCGTGCCGCAGCTCAAGGCCGATCCGAAGCTCAAGGTCACGATCGGCGGCACCGAGGGCGAGACGGTGCTCGCCACCAATAACGCCAAGCCGCCTTTCGACAATCTCAAGGTGAGACAGGCGATCGCTCATGCGCTCGACCGCAAGACCATCGCGCTCGGCGTCTACGGCTTCGACGTCAACCTGATCGGCAGCCATTTCTCGCCGCTGCACCCGGCCTATGTCGACCTGACCGGCACATACCCTTACGACCCCGCCAAGGCCAAGGCTCTGCTCAAGGAGGCCGGCTTCCCGAATGGCTTCAGCTGCACGCTGAAGCTGCCGCCGCCATCCTATGCCCGCCGCTCCGGCGAGATCGTCGCGGCGCTGCTCGCGCAGGTCGGCATCAACGCAGCGATCGAGCCGCTGGAATTCCCGCAATGGCTGGAGCGTGTCTTCCGCAACAAGGATTACGATCTCAGCATCATCGCCCATACCGAGCCGCTCGACATCGATATCTACGCGCGTGACGGCTACTACTTCCAGTACAAGGACCCGGACTTCAAGGCGCTGATCGCCAAGATCGCCGTGACCCTGCCGGAGGCCGAGCGCAACGAGCTCTACAAGCAGGCGCAGCGCAAGCTGGCTCAGGATGCGGTCAACGGTTTCCTGTTCATCCTGCCGAAGATCACCGTGGCGAACACAGCGCTGGAGGGGATGTGGACCGATTGGCCGCTGCCGGTGACGCCGCTGGCGGAATTGCGCTGGCGGTGAGTCTGCCGGCAGGCGGCAGAGCGTCATGATCGGGTATATCCTGCGCCGGCTCGTCGCGCTGGTGCTGACGCTGCTCGCGGCGGCACTGGTCATCTTCGTCGCGCTCGAAATCCTGCCGGGCGACCCGGCGGCGGTGACGCTTGGCCTGAATGCTGCGCCGGAGGCGCTGGCTGCGCTCCGGGCCGAGATGGGGCTCGACAAGCCGGCGGTGCTGCGCTTCTTCATCTGGCTGGGCGGGCTCGTCACGGGCGATCTCGGCCAGAGCTACACCTATCGCGTGCCGGTGCTCCAGCTCATCGCCGAGCGGATGGCGGTGACCTTACCGCTTGCGCTGATGGCGATCGCACTGGCGACGGCGATCGGCATTCCGCTCGGCATGCTCGCGGCCTCGCGCCATGGCCGGCTGGCTGATGCCGGCGTCATGGCCTTCGCGCAGGCCGGGCTCGCCATCCCGAATTTCTGGTTCGGCCTGCTGCTCGTGCTCGTCTTCGCGGTCGGGCTCGGCTGGCTGCCGGCCGGCGGCTTTCCGGGCTGGCAAGCGGGGATAGGCGTCTCGCTGAAGGCGCTCTTGATGCCGGCGCTGGCGCTGGCCCTGCCGCAGGCGGCGATCATCGCGCGGGTGACGCGGTCCTCGATGCTCGATACGCTGCATGAGGATTTCGTTCGCACCGCCCGCGCCAAGGGGTTGAGCGAGGGCACGACGATGCGCCGGCATGCGCTGCGCAACGCGCTGATCCCGGTCGTCACCATCCTCGGCCTTCAGTTCTCCGTGCTGATCGCCGGGGCGATCATCATCGAGAACGTCTTCGCCCTGCCGGGACTGGGCCGGCTCGTCTTCCAGGCCATCGCCCAGCACGATCTCATCGTGGTCAAGGACCTCGTCATGCTCTTCGCGGGGCTGGCGATCCTGATCAATTTCGCGGTCGAACTGCTCTACGGGCTGATCGATCCTCGCCTGAGGCAGTCATGAGCGCGGCCGAGGACAAGGCGCTCGGCGGCAAGCGGCACTGGTGGCTGGCGCCCTCCTTCGTGATCGGCGTGGTGCTGGCCATGCTCGTCGTCGCCGCGGCTCTCGTTTCCTATGTCTGGACGCCCTATCAGCCGACGCAGATGATGATCCTGAACCGGCTCAAGGGGCCGTCGGCAGTGAACTGGTTCGGCACCGACCAGTTCGGGCGCGACGTCTTCTCGATGATCATGGTCGGTGCGCGCAATTCGCTGGCGGTGGGCCTGGGTGCTGTCGGCATCGGCATGGTCGTCGGGACGGCGCTGGGGCTCGCAGCCTCGGTCCGGCGCGACGGCATTCTCGACCATGCGATCATGCGCACGGCCGATTTCACCCATGCCTTCCCGGCCGTGCTGACGGCGATCATGATGACCGCGATCGTCGGGCCCGGCATGCTCAACGCCGTCGTCGCCATCGCCGTGCTGAACCTGCCCTATTTTGCCCGGCTCGCGCGCGGCGCGGCCCTGCAGGTCTGGGCGCAGGACTTCATCCAGGCGGCGCGGGCGGCTGGGCTCAATAACCGGCAGATCACGCTACGCCATGTCCTGCCCAATATCGCCGGCATCCTGGTGGTGCAGGCGACGATCCAGTTTGCGCTCGCGGTGCTGGCCGAGGCCGGCCTGTCCTATCTCGGGCTCGGCACGCAGCCGCCGAACCCGTCCTGGGGACGGATGCTTAACGAGGCGCAGACCTTCATGGCGGCGCAGCCCTGGCTTGCGATCTTCCCGGGTGCCGCGATCGCGCTGACCGTGCTGGGCTTCAACCTGCTCGGCGATGGCCTGCGCGACGCGGTCGATCCACGCCTGCGGCGCAGCCGGTAACGTTCTCAGAACAGCGCGGTCGGAGCGAACTGGGCCAGCGCCATCAGCGCGATGCCGGTGAGGCCGAGCAGGCCACCGGTCGCGGCGAGGAGGCCGACGCCGGTGATGATCGCGGCGGACGAGATGACGATCGCGATCTGGATCAGGCCTGACGCGATGTCGAACTTGTCGTCGCGGGCTGCGGCAATGTCGCGCTGGGCTTCGGCCGCCTTGGCACGGGCGGCGAGTTCCTTGCGGCCCTCGTTGGTCTCGGGCTCGGAATCGTAGCGCGCGACGGTCTGCTTCCAGCTCTCGATGCGCTTGGTCAGGCGCTGCCGGGCGGCTTCGTCGGTGACCCCGGCGAGTTCGACTTCCAGCGCTTCCGCCGCGGTGCGCACGGTGGTGCCGCGGATCGTCTTGGCCTGGAAAAAGGCCCAGAGATTGGAGGCCTCGATATTCTTGGCGACGGCCTCCTGCTCGGCATTCTTGCCGCCGATCTCAGAGAAGGCGAGCGTCAGCGCCAGCAGCGCGATCAGCAGGGCGATGCGCTTGTTGCCGCCCTCGGGCGTTTCGATGGAACCGGACACGAATCACCTCGCAGGCCACCACTGGCGGGCGGTGTTTAAGGCTTTCCGTTTGGGCAGCAAGATGTCAGCGGCTGGCCCGTGGATGGGCGGCGTCATAGGCGGCCATCAGGCGGGCCGAATCGATGCGGGTGTAGATCTGCGTCGTCGAGAGCGAGGCGTGGCCGAGCAGTTCCTGGATGGCGCGCAGGTCGCCGCCGCGCCCGAGCAGATGCGTCGCGAAGGAATGGCGCAGGGAATGCGGCGTGGCCGAGGAGGGCAGGCCGAGCGCGCCGCGCAAACCTTCGACCGCGAGCTGGATGATGCGCGGCGACAGAGGTCCGCCCTTGGCACCGACGAACAGCGGCCCTTCCGGCGGCAGGCGCCAGGGGCAGAGCTTCAGATATTCGGCGATGGCCGCGATCACGACGGGCAGCACCGGCACCATCCGCGTCTTGCTGCCCTTGCCGATGACGGTCAGCGTATCGCCGGCCTGCTGCGGGGCCTGGGTGCGGGCGAGCGAGAGCGCCTCCGAGATGCGCAACCCGCTGCCATAGAGCAGGCCGAGGACGGCGGCGTCGCGGGCGAGGATCCACTGTTCGCGCTCTTCGCCGGCGCGGGTATCGGCCTGGGTGACGGCGCGGGCGGCCGAGGGCTCGAGCGGGCGCGGCAGCGACTTGCCGAGGCGTGGGCCGCGGGTCGCGGCGAAGGCAGCGGCGGTGAGCTTGCCGTTCCGCTCGCCGAAGCGGGCGAAAGAGCGGAGCGCCGCGAGTTGGCGCATCAGGGTGCGGTTGCCGATGCCGTCGCGCCGGCGCTGGCCGAGGAAGGCGCGCAGGTCGACGGGCTTGAGCGCGGCGATGTCGGAAAGGGAGGGCGCGCCGCCGAGATGCTCGGTGAGGAAAGCATGGAACTGGCCGAGGTCGCGGGCATAGGCCTCCAGCGTCTTCGGCGAGAGGCGTCGCTCGGCCGAGAGGTGGGAGAGCCAGTCGCGCCGGAAGGGATCGAAATCGGTCATCGGGGAAGCATGACGCTCCTGCCTTAACAGCAGCCGAATCGGTGCTAGACACTGGCGCGATGGATGAGACGGCGGACATGATCGAAGGCGGCACGGTCGATGTGCTGATCCCGCTCGGGCTCGATCAGGCTTATAGCTATGCCGTGCCGGCCGGGCTAGTGCTCAAGCCCGGCGATGTCGTGCAGGTGCCGCTCGGGCCGCGCGAGACGGTCGGCGTCGTCTGGGATGTCGGTTCCGGGCGCGGCGGCAACCTCAAGAAGGTCACCGGCAAATACGATATGCCGCCGCTCGACCCGGCGCTGCGCAAGCTCGTCGACTGGGTCGCCTGGTACACGCTGGCGCCGAAAGGTTCGGTGCTGGCGCTGGCGCTACGCCGGCAACCGGACGACACGCCCGAGCGACCGAAGCTCGGGGTGAGGCTCGCAGGCCCGCCGCCCGGCCGCATGACCCCGGCACGGGCGCGGGCCATCGCCGCTGCTGAGGGCGGGTTGCTGATCGCGAAATCGGCACTCGCCGAGGCGGCGTCCGTCAGTGCGGCGGTGATCGATTCTCTCGTCGATGCCGGCACCTTCATCGTCGAGCCCTTGCCGCGCGAGGCGATTGCGGCCTTGCCCGATCCGGATCATGCCGTGCCGGAGCTTTCGGAAGGGCAAGACGAGGTGGCGCAGGCGCTGGTCAGGTCGGTGCAAGCGAAGGTTTTCGGCGTCTCGCTGCTGGAAGGCGTCACCGGTTCGGGCAAGACCGAGGTCTATTTCGAGGCGGTGGCGGAGGCAGTCAGGCTTGGCCGGCAGAGCCTGATCCTGATGCCCGAGATCGCGCTGACCGCGCAGTTCATCGACCGGTTCGAGGCCCGCTTCGGTGTCAGGCCCGGCCTGTGGCATTCGGCGGTGACCGGCCGCAAGCGCGAGCGCCTGCAGGCGGCGATCGCATCCGGCGAGGCCAAGGTCGTGGCCGGCGCGCGCTCGGCGCTTTTCCTGCCCTATAGCGATCTCGGCCTCATCGTCGTCGATGAGGAGCATGAGAGCGCCTACAAGCAGGAGGACGGCGTCTCCTATCATGCGCGCGACATGGCGGTGGTGCGCGGGCGGATCGAGAATGCGCCGGTGGTGCTGGCTTCCGCAACGCCTTCGCTGGAGACCCGCGTCAATGCCGAGCGCGGGCGCTATGCCCATCTCAAGCTGCCCGAGCGTTTCGGCGGGCGCGAATTGCCTGTTCTCGGCCTCGTCGACCTGCGCCGCGACAAGCCGGAGCGGGGGCGCTGGCTCTCGGGCGCGCTGGTCAAGGCGGTCGAGGCCAATCTGGAGGCCAAGGAGCAATCCCTGCTCTTCCTCAACCGGCGCGGCTATGCGCCGCTGACGCTGTGCAGGGATTGCGGCCACCGCTTCCAGTGCCCGAACTGCTCGGCCTGGCTGGTCGACCATCGTTTTCGGCGGGCGCTGGTCTGCCATCATTGCGGCCATGTCGAGCGTCGGCCGCATGAATGCCCGGCCTGCCACAAGCCCGAGAGCCTGGTCGCCTGCGGGCCGGGCGTCGAGCGGCTGGCCGAGGAGGTCGCGACGCTTTTTCCACAGGCGCGTTCGATCGTGCTGTCCAGCGATTTTCCCGGTGGGACGGAGCGCCTGAAGACCGAGCTGATGGCGGTGGCCGAAGGCGAATTCGATATCGTCATCGGCACGCAGCTCGTGGCCAAAGGCCATAATTTCCCGGGAATGACGCTGGTCGGCGTGATCGACGCCGATCTCGGCCTCACATCCGGCGATCCGCGCGCGGCGGAGCGAACCTTCCAGGCCTTGCGACAGGTCACCGGGCGCGCAGGGCGGGGCGAGAAGCCGGGCCGCGCCCTGCTTCAGACGCATGACCCGGAGCATCCTGTGCTCAAGGCGCTGATCTCGGGCGATCCGGAGCGGTTTTATGCCGCAGAGGAGGCATCGCGGGAGGCCGCGGGCCTGCCGCCCTTCGGGCGATTGGCGGCGCTGATCGTCTCCGCCAACAACCAGGCCGAGGCCGAAAGCCATGCGCGGGCGCTGGCGCGCTGCGCCGAGGCCAATGACGGAATCATGGTGCTGGGGCCGGCGGAAGCGCCTTTGGCAGTGCTGCGCGGGCGCCATCGCATGCGCCTGATCGTCAAGACGGCGCGCGAGATCAACCTGCAGGACTATCTGCGCGGCTGGCTGAAACGGGCGCCCCGGCCCAAGGGCTCGGTCCGGGTCGCGGTGGACGTCGATCCGCAAAGCTTCCTTTGAAGAGGTGAAAGGCGCGGCAAAATCGCCGCTAATGAAGGGCAATCAGCGATTGCGCGGCCCGGAACCGCATGCTAGTGCACCGCCACATTTCGGTCGCGAAGTCGTCTTGCCGACTTCGGGCCTATGATACTCGCAGTGTCGGGAGCATACACTCCACCTTCGTCAGGAAGGTCGCCGGTGTGGTCCCTTGAAACGAGAGACGGGAAGCGTGGCTGAAGGCGGATCGCAGGGGACATTGGTGTCGGGCGTAGCTCAACGCTATGCCACCGCTCTGTTCGAGTTGGCTCAGGAGGCAGGCGCGATCGACGCCGTCGCGGCCGCTCTGGATAGCTTCAACGGTCTGCTCGCCGAGAGCGAGGACCTCCGTCGCCTGATCGAGAGCCCGGCCTTCACCGCCGAGGAGCAGGTCGCGGCGATCAAGGCCGTGCTCGAGAAGGCCGGCATCACCGGCATTGCCGCCAATTTCATCGGCCTCGTCGCCAGCAAGCGCCGCCTCTTCGCGCTGCCGGGCATGATCGCCGGCTACAAGCGTCTGGTCGCCGAGGCCAAGGGCATCGTCTCCGCCGAGGTGACGGTCGCCGAGCAGCCCACGGCCAAGCGCGTCGACGAGATCCGCGCGGCGCTGAAGGGCGTCGCCGGCAAGGATGTCGACGTCTCGATCAAGATCGACCCGGCCCTGATCGGCGGGCTCATCGTCAAGATGGGCTCCCGCATGGTCGATGCCTCGCTGAAAACCAAGCTCAATTCAATTCGTCTTGCCATGAAAGAGGTCGGCTGATGGACATCCGCCCCGCTGAAATCTCCGCCATCCTGAAGGCTCAGATCTCGAATTTCGGCTCGGAAGCTTCGGTCACCGAAGTCGGCCAGGTTCTCTCCGTCGGCGACGGCATCGCCCGCGTCTACGGCCTCGACAAGGTCCAGGCCGGTGAGATGGTCGAATTCGAGTCCGGCGTGCGCGGCATGGCGCTCAACCTCGAGAGCGACAATGTCGGCGTCGTGATCTTCGGTTCCGACCGCGAGATCAAGGAAGGTCAGACCGTCAAGCGCACCGGCGCCATCGTCGACGTTCCCGTCGGCAAGGAGCTGCTCGGCCGCGTCGTCGACGCGCTCGGCAACCCGATCGACGGCAAGGGCCCGATCAAGTCCAAGACCCGCGCCCGCGTCGACGTCAAGGCGCCCGGCATCATCCCGCGCAAGTCGGTGCATGAGCCGATGGCGACCGGCCTCAAGGCGGTCGACGCCCTGATCCCGATCGGCCGTGGCCAGCGCGAGCTGATCATCGGCGACCGCCAGACCGGCAAGACCGCCCTGGCGCTCGACACGATCCTGAACCAGAAGCCCCTCAACGTCGAAGGCGCTCCGGAGAGCCAGAAGCTCTACTGCGTCTACGTCGCCGTCGGCCAGAAGCGCTCGACCGTCGCCCAGCTCGTGAAGGTGCTCGAGGAGCGCGGCGCGATGGAGTATTCCATCGTCGTGGCGGCCACCGCCTCGGACGCCGCCCCGATGCAGTTCCTGGCGCCCTTCGCCGGCTGCGCCATGGGCGAGTTCTTCCGCGACAACGGCATGCATGCCGTCATCATCTATGACGACCTCTCCAAGCAGGCCGTCGCCTACCGCCAGATGTCGCTGCTGCTGCGCCGCCCGCCGGGCCGCGAGGCTTATCCGGGCGACGTGTTCTATCTCCACTCCCGCCTGCTCGAGCGCGCGGCGAAGATGGGTGAGGCCGCCGGCCTCGGCTCGCTGACGGCGCTGCCCGTCATCGAGACCCAGGCGAACGACGTTTCGGCCTATATCCCGACCAACGTGATCTCGATCACCGACGGCCAGATCTTCCTGGAGACGGACCTGTTCTACCAGGGCATCCGCCCGGCCGTGAACGTTGGTCTCTCGGTGTCGCGCGTCGGTTCGTCGGCGCAGACCAAGGCCACCAAGAAGGTTGCCGGCAAGATCAAGGGCGAGCTCGCCCAGTATCGCGAGATGGCCGCCTTCGCCCAGTTCGGCTCGGACCTCGACGCGGTCACGCAGCGCCTGCTCGACCGCGGCGCCCGCCTGACCGAGCTCCTGAAGCAGCCGCAGTTCTCGCCGCTGAAGATGGAAGAGCAGGTCGTCGTGATCTATGCCGGCGTGAACGGCTATCTCGACGCGCTTCCGGTCAACAAGGTCCGCGCCTTCGAGGACGGCCTGCTCTCGCTGGTCCGCGGCAAGCATGCCGACATGCTGAACGAGATCGGCACGTCGAAGGACCTGTCGGACGCCAATGCCGCCAAGCTCAAGGACATCGTGACGGGTTTCGCGAAGTCCTTCGCCTGAGGACGGGCTTCCCGTCATGGTCGGCCTCATGCCGGCCATTCACGCCTTGCGGCCGATCGAGCAAGGCGGGCGGGAGTGAGGACATGGGTGCTCGGGACAAGCCCGGGCATGACGGAATGAGACGTAGATGGTCAGTTTCGACCATGACGGGGTGAGAGCGCCACATGCCTTCTTTGAAGGACCTTAGAAACCGCATCGCTTCGGTGAAGTCGACGCAGAAGATCACCAAGGCCATGCAGATGGTCGCGGCTGCCAAGCTGCGCCGCGCGCAGTCGGCTGCCGAGGCTGCGCGCCCCTATGCCGAGCGCATGGAGACGGTGCTGTCGAATCTCGCGTCGGGCGTCTCCGGTTCGAGCGCCCCGCGCCTGATCGCCGGCACGGGCTCCGACAAGGTGCATCTGCTGCTGGTTCTGACCGCCGAGCGCGGCCTGTGCGGCGCCTTCAACTCCTCGATCGCGCGTCTTGCCCGCGACAAGGCGCTGGCGCTGAAGGCCGAAGGCAAGACGGTCAAGATCATCTGCGTCGGCAAGAAGGGCTACGACATCCTGCGCCGCCAGTTCGCGGCCGAGATCATCGAGTTCATCGACCTGCGCGAGTTCAAGCAGGTCGGCTTCGCCAATGCGGAGACGATCGCCCAGAACGTGCTGGCCCGCTTCGGCAATGGCGAGTTCGACGTCGCGACGCTGTTCTTCTCGCGCTTCCGCTCGGTGATCGCCCAGATTCCGACGGCGCAGCGCATCATCCCGGCCGAGATCCCGGAAGGGACGAAGCAGACCGACGCGGTCTACGATTACGAGCCGGACGAGGGCGAGATCCTCGAGGCGCTGCTGCCGCGCAACCTCACCGTCCAGATCCTGCGCGGGCTGCTCGAGAACGCCGCGTCCGAACAGGGCGCGCGCATGTCGGCGATGGATTCCGCCACGCGCAACGCCGGCGAGATGATCAAGAAGCAGACGCAGATCTACAACCGCTCGCGCCAGGCGATGATCACCAAGGAACTGATCGAGATCATCTCCGGCGCGGAAGCGCTATAACCGCCTAATCTTTCGTCGGCGGAGTGATCCGCCGGCAGCCGCAACATCCGAATGCGCTAGTCCCGAGGTTCCACCATGGCCAAAGCCGCTACCAAGACCACCAAGACGAAGACCGCCGAGAAGCCCGCCAACACCGGCACCGGCCGCGTTACCCAGGTCATCGGCGCGGTCGTCGACGTGCAGTTCGACGGCGCCCTGCCGGAGATCCTGAACGCGCTCGAGACCGACAACCTCGGCAACCGCCTGGTCCTCGAGGTCGCCCAGCATCTCGGCGAGAACACCGTCCGTACCATCGCGATGGACGCCACCGAAGGTCTGGTTCGCGGCCAGTCCGTCACCGACACCGGCGCGCCGATCGCGGTTCCGGTCGGCGATGAGACGCTCGGCCGCATCATGAATGTCATCGGCGAGCCGGTCGACGAGGCCGGCCCGATCCTGACCACGGCCCGCCGCGGCATCCACCAGCCGGCCCCGAGCTATGCCGAGCAGGCGACGGACGCCCAGATCCTCGTCACCGGCATCAAGGTCGTCGACCTGCTGGCGCCCTACGCCAAGGGCGGCAAGGTCGGCCTGTTCGGCGGCGCCGGCGTCGGCAAGACCGTGCTGATCATGGAGCTGATCAACAACGTCGCGAAGGCGCATGGCGGCTACTCCGTGTTCGCCGGCGTCGGCGAGCGCACCCGCGAAGGCAACGATCTCTATCACGAGATGATCGAGTCCAACGTCAACAAGAACCCCAAGGAGAACAACGGTTCGACCGCTGGCTCCAAGTGCGCTCTCGTTTACGGCCAGATGAACGAGCCCCCGGGCGCCCGCATGCGCGTCGCCCTCGCCGGCCTGACCATCGCGGAAGATTTCCGCGACAAGGGCCAGGACGTGCTGTTCTTCGTCGACAACATCTTCCGCTTCACGCAGGCCGGTTCGGAAGTGTCCGCGCTGCTCGGCCGCATTCCCTCGGCGGTGGGCTATCAGCCGACGCTCGCCACCGACATGGGCAACCTGCAGGAGCGCATCACCACCACCAACAAGGGCTCGATCACCTCGGTGCAGGCGATCTACGTCCCGGCCGACGACTTGACCGACCCGGCGCCCGCGACCTCGTTCGCCCACCTTGACGCCCGTACCGTGCTGTCGCGTTCGATCGCGGAAAAGGGCATCTACCCGGCGGTCGACCCGCTCGACTCGACCTCGCGCATGCTCTCGGCCGACATCGTCGGCGAGGAGCACTACGCTGTCGCGACCGCTGTCCAGCAGACGCTGCAGCGCTACAAGTCGCTGCAGGACATCATCGCGATCCTGGGCATGGACGAGCTCTCCGAAGACGACAAGATGACGGTGGCGCGCGCCCGCAAGATCGAGCGCTTCATGTCGCAGCCCTTCTTCGTCGCGGAGGTCTTCACCGGCTCGCCCGGCAAGCTCGTCCCGCTCGAGGACACCATCAAGGGCTTCAAGGGCCTGATCGAGGGCAAGTATGACCACCTGCCGGAAGCGGCCTTCTATATGGTCGGCTCGATCGAGGAAGCCGTCGAAAAGGCGCAGCGCCTGGCCGCCGAGGCCGCGTAAGCCTCTCGCGACCGGCGTTTCCGGGCGGCTGCTGCTGCCCGGAACCATGCCGGGCATAGGTTGTTGACAGATCTGGCAAGTCCCGCGGCCGGGATGAGGTCGGAGGAAAAGACAGGCGATGGCCACCTTCAAGTTCGAACTCGTCTCGCCGGAGCGCATCCTGTTCTCGGGTGAGGTCGTCAGTGTCATCGTCCCGTCGACCGAGGGCGAGATGACCGTGCTTGCCGGGCATGCGCCGCTGGTGGCAACGCTCAAGGCCGGCATCGTCTTCGTCCAGACGACGGACCAGAACGGCAAGGAATTCTTCGTCAATGGCGGCCTCGCCGAGGTCAATCAGGAAACGATGACCATCCTGGCCGAGCAGGGCAAGTTCCTCGAGGATGTCGATAGCGCCGTGCTCGACGCCGAGATCCTGACCGCCGAGACCCGCCTTGCCGGTTCGCATAACGACGATGAGAAGAAGCGCCTGCGGGAGGCGCTCGTGCAGTTGCGCGAATTCAAGCATGTCTTCGAGCAGCGCAAGGCGGCGTGATCCGCCCTTCAGCTTTGAAATTCGGAAGGGCCGCGCAAGCGGCCCTTTCTCGTTGGCGAAGAGGCGCTCTATTCTGCCTGAGATTCCCGGGTCTGCGCTTCGCTCCGCCCGAGAATGGACGCGCATTCTACGCGGACGCGTCCTAGGCTCCAGCCGCTGCGAAGCCCGCAAACGCCTGCGCCACCTTCTCGTAGACCGGCCGCTTGAACGGCACGACCAGTCCGGGCATCTCGGCGAGCCGGCGCCAGCGCCATTCACTGAATTCCGGCGGCTCGTCGCCATTGGGCTTGCCGATATCCATCGTGCTTTCGCTGCCGGTGAAGCGGAAGGCGACCCAGCGCTGGCGCTGGCCGCGGAAGGCCACGAGCTTGTGCCAGGGGCCGCCATAGGGCGGGAAGTCGTAGCTCCACCACTCCTCGGTCACCGCGAGCAGCTCGGCCTGCGTGACGCCGGTCTCCTCCTCCAGCTCGCGACGCGCAGCGGCGACGATGTCCTCGTCGGGATCGATGCCGCCTTGCGGCATCTGCCAGTCGAAGCCGGGCAGGACGATCTCGGGTCCGGCGCTGTGCGAGCGGCCGACGAAGACCAGACCCTGCGCATTGAACAGGGCGATGCCAACATTGGGGCGATAGGGGAGGCTCATCGGGCGAGCATAGGGCGGTGCCGGGCGAAGCGGAACCGGCGGCAGGTCAATTGTCGGTCTTGGGAACGACGCAGGCGAGCAGGCCGGGGAAGCGCTGCTCGATATCGTCGCGACGCAGGGCGTTCATCCGGCTCACGCCCTTGTTGCGGGTGCGGATCAGGCCGGCCTCGCGCAGGACGCGGAAATGATGCGAGACGCTCGATTTCGGCCGGTCGCCCTCCAGAGCTTGGCAGCTCTGCTCACCTTCCACTGCCAGCCGGCGCACGACTTCGAGCCGAAACGGGTCGCTCAAGGCATGGAAGACGTCTTCGAGCGCGATCTCTTCGGAGGCGGGCAGGCGGGCGTGTCGCATGGCCGGCAGCCTATCACAGGGTTTTGAACTTGCCAAAATTCGAAAAATATCGAACTATCGAAACATAGAAACCCACCTGCGTGGAGCCGCATCATGCCTGGCCTGTTCGATCCCTTCAGCCTGAAGGACGTCACCCTCCGCAACCGCATCATCGCCTCGCCGATGTGCCAGTACATGGCACAGGACGGCGTCGCCAACGAATGGCACCGGGCGCATCTCGCCGGGCTCGCGCGTGGTGGCGCCGGCCTCGTGGTGATCGAAGCGACCGGCGTCTCGCCGGAAGGCCGGATCACGCCTGGCTGCCTCGGCCTGTGGAATGACGGGCAGGCGGAGGCGCTGGCGCCGATCGTCGCGGAGATGCGCAAGGCCGGCGCGGTCGCCGGCATCCAGATCGGCCATGCCGGGCGCAAGGCCAGCGCCAACCTGCCCTGGGAAGGCGACGACCATATCCCGGCCAATGACGCGCGCGGCTGGGAGACGATCGCGCCCTCGGCGGTCGCACAGGGCGGCGGGCTGCCACGTGTACCCCGCGCGATGACCACGGCCGATATCGAGCGCGTACGCAGCGATTTCGTCGCCGCGGCCGAGCGGGCCCGCGACATCGGCATCCAGTGGCTGAAGCTGCATTTCGCCCATGGCTATCTCGCGCAGAGCTTCCTCTCGACCCATGCCAACAAGCGCGAGGACGCCTATGGCGGCAGCTTCGAGAATCGCAGCCGTTTCCTGATCGAGACGCTGGCCGCCGTGCGCAAGGTCTGGCCGGAGAACCGGCCGCTCTCCGTCCGGCTCGGCGTGATCGAATATGATGGGCGCGACGAGGAGACGCTCGCCGAGGCGATCGAGCTGGTGAAACGCCTGAAGGGCGAAGGGCTCGATTTCATCGATGTCAGCGTCGGTTTCTCGACCAATGAAGCGAAGATTCCGTGGGGACCGGCCTTCCTGGCGCCGGTCGCCGAGCGGGTGCGGCGCGAGACCGGCCTGCCCGCCTCGACGAGCTGGTACATCAGCAAGCCCGAGCAGGCCGACGCGCTGGTGCGCGAGGGCAAGGTCGACCTGGTGACGCTGGGCCGGCCGCTGCTGGCCGATCCGCATTGGCCTTATGCGGCGGCGCAGGCGCTCGGTGTCGAGAACCCGGCTTGGGCGACCCTGCCGGCACCCTATGCGCATTGGCTGGCGCGCTATCGCGCCGCCTGAGGCGTTCCATTCGAAACGAGATGTGATGAGAGAGGGGCCTTGCGGCTCCTCTTTTCATGTGTGGTGCGGCGTTGCTCGCTCGACGCGCGGGAGATGCTCGCCTCTGCGGTGATAAATGCGGCCTGGGACTACCGATAATGCGTTTTTGCCAGGGAACTTCTTCGGTGTTGACGCCATTTCAACATCTTATGATGTCAACAAGACTGGACGCACGGATAGGCCGTGCCCCAACCAGCATGGCGCCCGGAGGCCAGACATGCCGATCGCTTCGCCCTCTCGCTCCCCTGTCCTGTGCCGGCGCGGTTTCGGGCAGCTGGCGGTCGGGGCCGTGGCGGCCTGCTTCGCCGGAGGCCGACTGGCCCATGCGCAGGGTAACACCGCTATCCGCTTCGCGCTGGACCGCCGGTTCGATGCGCTGACGGCGCCGTTCCTGGCGGCACAGGACAAGGGCTATTTCGGCACCGAAGGGCTCGATGTCGTGATCGAGTCGGGCAATGGCGCACGCGCCATGCTGCAGCGCCTGGCCGCCGGCACGCAGGATGCAGGCTTCGGCGATATCAACGCGCTGATCCGCTTCCGCGACGAGAACCCGAGCGCCGATCTCAAGGCGGTGATGATCATCCATGATCGGCCGGGCTACGCCGTGATCGGCCGCAAGAGCCGGGGGATCACGACCGCCCCGACGAGCCTCGAAGGCCGCAAGCTCGGCACGGCCAGCATCGATGCCAGCTTCGCGCAATGGCCGATCTTCAAGAGCCTCAACAAAATCGACGACAGCAAGATCCGGGTCGAGACCATCGGCCTGCCGGTGCGTGAGCCGATGCTGGCTTCCGGTGAGATCGATGCCCTCTTCGCCTTCGGTCCCTCGACCGCCGTCTCGTTGAAGGCGCGCGGCGTGCCCGGCGAGGATATCGTGCTGATGGACATGGCCGATCACGGCCTGCTGCTCTACGGCAGTGCGGTGATCGTTTCCGGCAAGTTCGCCGCGGCCAAGCCGGATGCCGTGCGCGGGCTCGTGCGTGCCGTCATGCGCGGCGTCCGCGATACCGTGGTCAATCCCGGTGCTGGCGCGCAATCCGTCCTGCGCCGCAACGAGAGCGCCCAGGCCGACGTGGAGCGCGACAAGCTCGCCGCCGTGATCGAGCGCAACATCCTGACCCCGTATGTCCGCGCGCATGGTCTGGGTGGGATCGACCGCGAGCGCTGGGCACAGGCGCTGGACCAGCTCGTCCTGGCGGGGAGCTTCCGTGACAAGGCGCGGGCAGGCGATGCGTTTACCGACGCCTATCTGCCTCCTGCCGGCGAACGCATGTTCTGAGCGCATCATTACGCTGGGAGATGGTACGCAAGACGCGGGTGACAGCCGGGAGCGGCCTGCCTATCGTGCCGCGCCTCCCACCGGACGTTTATTTTGATCCTGCCAGACCTGACCGATTACGCTGCGTTGCGCGAGCGCTTCCACTGGCGCATTCCGGAACGCTACAACATCGCCGTCGACGTCTGCGACCGCTGGGCCGCCGCAGAGCCTGACCGTCCGGCCATCATCGAGGTGTCGCAGGACTGGCAGGTGAGTCCGGTCAGCTTCGGCTGGCTGCGCGAGCATTCCAACCGGTTGGCCAATGCGCTGCGGGTGCGCGGCGTCGGTCGTGGCGACCGTATCGCCATCCTGCTGCCGCAGGGGCGAGCGGTGCTGACGGCGCATCTCGCCGCCTACAAGCTCGGCGCCATCGCTGTGCCCCTGGCGGCGCTGTTCGGCGTCGATGCGCTCGCCTATCGCCTGACCGACTCGGCTGCGAAGGTCGTGGTAACCAATGCCGCCGGGCTGGCGAAGCTCGGCCAGATCGCTCAGCCGCTGCCGGAGCTCGGCTTACGCATTTCCACCGACGGTGCCGATGGCGCGGTCGAAGGCTGGGACGCGCTGCTGGCGGAAGGCAGCCCGGATTTCACGGCCGTCGAGACGACGCCGGACGACCCGGCGCTGATGATCTACACCTCGGGTACGACAGGCAATCCGAAAGGCGCGCTGCATGGCCACCGCGTCCTGCCCGGCCATCTGCCGGGCGTGCAGATGCCCCATGAATTCATGCCGCAGCCGGGCGATCTCGCCTGGACGCCGGCCGACTGGGCCTGGGCCGGCGGCCTGCTCAACATGCTGCTGCCGGCACTGCATTTCGGCGTCGCGGTCGTGGCGCGGCCGGTGACGCGCTTCGAGCCGGAGGAGGCCTATCGGCTGATCCAGGATCTCGGCATCCGCAACGCCTTCGTACCGCCGACCGCGCTCCGGATGATGCGCGGCACGGGCAGCCCGCAGGGGCGCTGGCGCCTGAACCTGCGCACGGTCGCCGCGGCTGGCGAGGCGCTCGGCGCCGAGACGCTGGAATGGGGACGCGAGGCGCTCGGCCTCACCATCAACGAGGCCTATGGCCAGACCGAGTGCAATCTCGTGCTCGCCTCCAGCGCCGCGCTCGGCGTCAGCCGCCCGGGCGCGATCGGCAAGGCAGTGCCCGGCCATGAGGTCGCGATCATCCGGCCGGACGGGACGGTCTGCGCGCCTGGCGAGGAAGGCCAGATCGCGGTGCGCCGGCCGGACCCGGTGATGTTCTTGGAATATTGGCGCAACTCCGAGCCGACGGCGGCGAAGTTCGTCGGCGACTGGATGACGACCGGCGACGAGGGCGTGCAGGACGAGGATGGCTATGTCCGCTTCATCGGCCGCGACGACGACGTCATCACCTCCTCGGGCTATCGCATCGGGCCGGGCGAGATCGAGGATTGCCTGCTGCGGCATCCGGCGGTGGCGCTGGCGGCGGCGGTCGGCAAGCCCGATCCGCTGCGGACCGAGATCGTCAAGGCCTTCGTCGTGTTGAAGCCCGATTATCGCGGCTCGAAAGCCCTGGTCTCGGAGTTGCAGAATTTCGTGCGGGCGCGGCTTTCGGCGCATGAATACCCGCGGGAGATCGCCTTCCGCGACGAGCTGCCGCTGACGACGACGGGCAAGATCATCCGTCGACTGCTGCGGGCCGAGGCCTGAACAGAGCGCGTCCGATCTTTTCGCGCATGCGGGCAGCGAGGTCGGCCGGCCGGCGCGCGGGCTGCTGGCGGCGCCAGGTGAGGCTGATCGTGCCAAAGGCCTCGTTGCGGGCGCCGAAGAGCGGCAGGCCGCCGGGCAGCAGGATCTGCCGCGAGGGCTGCGCCTTGCGCATCATGGCGAGCAGCATCGGCAGAGGCTCCAGCGCTGCGAAGGCTTCGTCGCCGACGCCGTGATAGAGCCAGCAGGAGGCGCCCTTTCCAAGCGTGAGCGCCGCGGCGATCGGCCTGTCGTCCAGCACCAGAACGGCGATCCGGCAGAGCCTCTGCCGGCCGAGATCGCGGCTCATGCTGCGGAGGAAACCGACCTCGCGGGTGTCCTGCAGCGTCGCTTTGCCGGCCCGGCCGCGCGAGCCCGAGGCCTCGATCGCCAGCAGAATCTCGACAGCGTCACGCCGGTCCACCTGGTTCGTGGCTTCGGCAAGGATCAGGCGGCCCTTGTCCCGCAAGATCTCGTCGGAGGCGGCGATGCGGGCGGTGGGTGGTAGCTCGAGCCTGCGGCCGATGAGCGGCTGCCAACCGACCGTCACACCGTGGCCGCCAGCGACGCGCGCGAGCGCGGTGGCGAAGGCGCCCGCGGGATCGATGCCTGAGAGGGAGAACGCCCCTGTGGCATGGCTGCGGCCGCGCCAGTCACGCAGGAAAGCGGCCAGAGCAGGCGCGGCGAAGCTGCGGTCGAGCAGCGGCGTGCCGTTCAGCAGGCGCGGATCGGCGAAGCCTTCCAGCGTATCGGACGCGAAGACATGGCGCTGCGTCCGGCAGGGAATGAGCCCAACGAGACGGCGCTGCGCCGAGCCCGGGCCGCCCTGCCAGAGCAGCATCAGCTCGACGTTGCGGAAGGAGATGAGATGCTGGGCGGCTGCAAGCGCGAAGCCCGGTTCGAGGCAGGGATTGGCTTCAAGGGCGCGGCTTGCGAGGTCGGCCCATTCGTGGCGGATGCTCTCGCAGGCGGCGAGCGCGCGCAGCTCGCTGTAGACCGCCGCATCCGGATGGGGAAGCGGCGGGTATGGCCGGGCTGCGGCTGCGGTGCCGTCGGTCGCTGCCAGAGCCGTGATCGTGCTCATCTGCCCGTACCCTCGCTGGATCGTTCCGGCGCGTTGCTGTGCCGGAATGGCAAGGCACGCGGGCGCGCCTCATCCGTCAGGGGTTTGGGTTCAAGAAACGGGCCGACAGGTCAGGCGGGCTGCGGCTGCGCGGATGCCTGACCAAGGAAGGCGGACCAGAGCTTGCGCACGGTGTCCTCCTCGACGTCCTTGACGATCAGGACGAGGCGGGAGCGGTGATCCGCATCCGGCCAGGCATCGAGCTGGATCGGCGGATGCAGGATCTGCTGGACGGCATGGACGAGCAGGGGGCGGCCGGGCTCGCCGGCGATGTCCACCAGCCCCTTCAAGCGCAGCAGGCGCGGGCCGTGGATCGAGCGCAGCAGAGTCCAGAACAGGTCGAAGGTCGTGCGGGCGACGGGTTGCTCCGCGGTCAGGACGAAGGCGCGGATCGAGGCGTCGTGGCGGTTGACGTCATGCGGGGCCTGACGATCGCCATGGTCGTGCCCATGATGGTGGTGATCGTGGTCGTGATGATGGTGGTGGCCGGGCAATGCGTCTTCGGCCAGCCAGTGGCGCAGGGCATGGGGCTGTTGCGCGAGATCGTAGAGGCCGGCGCGGATCAGGTCGGTGGCGGGGGCGTCCGGCCGCAGGATGGCGATGCCTGGATTGAGCCCGTCGAGACGCTCGCGCAGGACGACCAGGCTCCCCGATGCGGCGAGCTCGGTCTTGGTCAGGACGAGCCGGTCGGCGGCGACGACCTGGCGCCGCGCCTCCTCATGGGTGTCCAGCGTCGCGATGCCGTTGACCGCATCGACCAGCGTGACGACGCCGTCGAGCCGGAAGCGCATCGCGAGATAGGGGTGGTTGATCAGGACATTCAGGATCGGCGCGGGGTCGGCGAGGCCGGTCGTCTCGATGACGAGGCGCGAGAAGGGCGCGATGCGGCCGTTGTCGCGCCCGCGCAGCAGGTCCTCCAGCGTGACGATGAGATCGTCGCGGATGGTGCAGCAGAGGCAGCCGGATTCGAGGAGGATCATGTTCTCCTCGATGCCCTCGATCATCAGGTGATCGAGGCCGATCTCGCCGAATTCGTTGACGAGCACGAGCGTGCCGGCGAGCGCCGGGTCCTTCAGCAGGCGGTTCAGCAGCGTGGTCTTGCCGGCGCCGAGGAAGCCGGTCAGCAGGGTGAGCGGAACGGGGAGGGGGCGGGCAGGGTCGCCGGTCATGAATCGCTGAGCCTTTAGGCAGGCACGGTGCTCCGCCTCGTTTGTTCTAATATTACATTAGTGGCGATGGCGGCGATGACAAGGGCGCAGCCGGCATATTGCAGCGGGCCCAGCCGCTCAGTGAGGACGAAGGCGGCGATGATGACGGCGAAGACCGGCTCGGCGCAGAAGGCCAGCCCGGCCGGGCCCGGCGCGATGCGGGCGAGCGCCAGGATCTGGAACAGGAAGCCGACGACATAGCCGCCATAGGTGATGGCGACGGCGATCGGCGCGAGCAGGAAGGTCTGTGGCGGCAGGAAGCGGCCGGTCGCCAGCAGCACAAGCGCCGCGACCGGCAGGATGACGACATGCGACCAGAACAGTTTGGGCAGGGTCGGCGTTTCCGCGCAGCGGGCAGCGGCGAAGAACTGCGCGGCCGCACTGAGGCTCGCCAGCATCGCGAGCGCCAGGCCGCGCGGATCGAGCCCATGCAGGTCAGGTCCGACGACGAGGGCGATGCCGAGAAAGGCTGCGAGGGCGACCGCTAGCCTGTCGGCGCGGAAGGGGGCAGGGGTCAGAACCGGCTCGGCCAGGACGATCAGGATCGGAAAGGTGTAGAACACCACCGCCGCGACCGAGACGGGCACGAAGGCGACCGATGAGAGATAGGCGATGCCGACCAGCGCCGTCGCCAGGCCGAAAAGCAGCACGGGCTGCCGCTCGCCGCGCCGCAGGGCCAGCGATCCGCGCCAGAAGAAGGCGGCTCCGCCGACGAGGACGAGCATCAGGAAAACGCGGTAGAAGACGAGGAGCGGGCCGCTCAGGCCCGCTTGGCCGGCGATCTGGGCACTGACGATATTCGTGCCGAAGGCAGCGGCCGAAGCCATCGCCAGGACGAATCCCCGGCGTTCGCTGGTTTGGTCCCGGTCAGGGCTGCCTGGGTTCAATCAGGCCTCAGGCGTCGTTGCCGGGCTTGGCCTTGGCTCCGGCTGCGGGCTTGGCCGCCGGCGGCTTTGCGGCAGCCTGGGAAGGCTTGGGCTTGGCCGGCAAGGTGCGGGCCGGCGGGGTCTTGAGCGGCTGGGCCTTTGCCGGCTGGGTCTTGGCGGCCTGCGCCTTGCGCGGGGCGGGCTTGATGCCGGCGGCCGCGCCGGGGCGCAGGCTCGCGGCATTGGCGGCGCCGGGCCGGACGGCGCCCTGGAGGCGCAGCGGGCCGCCTTCGAAGGCATCGGTCGAGGGCTGGACCGGCGCGCTTGCGGGCGCGAAGGCGGTTGTGCCGCGCGGGATCGCGCCGTTGCTCGAAGCGGTGCGACGGGTCGGGGGAATGGCGAGGCCGGCGGCGACCGGAGCATCCGGCTCGATCGTCGGGGTACCGCGGGCGACGCGCGAGCTCGGCTGCGCCGTGGCATTGGCGGCGAGCGGGGCGGAAGCGGAGCCCGGCGAGCGGCCGAAGGAGACCTGGATCGGGGAGACCTGGGCGCGCGGGCCCAGCGTGATGCGTCCGCGCGAGGAACGGCTCGCGACCGGTGCGGCCGACTGGGCGGAGAGCGCCGTCGCAAAGCGCCCGCCATCGGCTTCGTTGCCGCTATTGGCGGTGGCCATGGCCGAGATCGGGCCGGAGAGATCGGCATCGTCGGCGAGCGCGGCCCCGCCGCCGCGATGGCGCACATCGTCGCAGATATTGGGCGCGCGGGTGCCGCTCGGCGGCATCGAGGCGACGCTGTAGCCGGTGCCGCCCCAGGAGGCGAAGCCCGCATCGAGAAGCTGGGCTGCCTGCACCGTCCGCTCGGCGCCGGAAAGCGAGCCCAGGACGATGGCGATCAAGGTGCGTCCGCCGCGGCTCGCCGTTGCGACCACGTTGAAGCCGGAGGCGCAGGTGAAGCCGGTCTTCATGCCGCTGATGCCGGAATAGCGCCCGACCAGCCCGTTGGTGTTGTGCATCACCTGCTTGCCGAGCTGCACGGCCGAGGTGCCCCAGTAATCGGAATAATCAGAGAAATCATGCATCAGCGCCATGGCGAGCACGGCGAGGTCGCGGGCGCTGGTCTGCTGGTCCGGATTGTCCCAGCCATTGGGGTTGACGAAGCGGGTATCGCGCATGCCGAGGCGCTGCGCTTCCGCGTTCATCATGGCGACGAAGCTCGGAACGTCGCCGCCGACGCCCTCGGCCACGACATAGGCGATGTCGTTGGCCGATTTCACCATCATGATGCGCAAAGCGTTGTCGAGCGTGATCTCCGACCCCGGTTTTGCATAGACCTTCACGCGCGGCTGGCTGGCGGCGAGCTTCGAGACCGGGATAGCGGTCTCCAGGCTCAAACGCCCTTCCCGCACCGCCTTCAGCGCGAGATAGATCGTCATCATCTTGGTCGTGGAGGCCGGACGCCAGGCCTGGTTCGCATTCTCGCTCGACAGCACAGCACCGCTTGAGGCGTCGATGACGATGCTGGTTCCGGCATAGGCCGGCCCCGTCAGGACGGCTCCGAGGGCGAGGGCGGCTGCGAGGCGGGAAGCGATCATCGGGCGGGTCTGAACCTGTCTTGCTCGGAGCGGTCTTGCGGATAGCTTGGCCAGTGACGACGGCGCACGGTTCAACGCGATGCATGCGGCAATTTCGAGACAGCCGCCACAATCGCCCGCCCGTGAATGCATACCTACCCCTTGCGCAGCGATTTGCCTAGCTGCGGCGGGCGGTCCACAAGCGACGCCTCCTTCGCTTTTCTAGGGCTTGTCGCGTGGCTTTCGGCCTTCTCTGGATACCGGCGACCATCATCGCCTCGCTCTTGCAGACCGCGCGCAACCTGGCGCAGCGCTCGCTCACCGAAACCATCGGCGTCGTCGGGGCGACGCAGGTCCGCTTCCTGTTCGGCCTGCCCTTCGCGATGCTGTTCCTGGCGCTCGCCTGCCTCGGTCTGCAGCGATTGCCCCCGGAGATCGGCATGGCCTCGTTCGGCTATACGCTCTGGGGGGCGCTGACGCAGATCGCCGCCACCGCGCTGATGCTGGCAGCGATGCGCGAGCGCTCCTTCGCGGTGACGACGGCCTATACCAAGACCGAGCCGGTGCAGGTCGCGCTGTTCGGTGCGGCGCTGCTCGGCGATGCGCTGACACCGATGAAGTTCCTGGCGATCGCGATCGCGACGGCCGGCGTGATCGTGGTGTCGTGGAAGCCCGGCGAGAAACTGACGCGCGCAGGCCTGCGGCCGGCGGTGCTCGGCATCGTCTCCGGGGCCTTCTTCGCGCTCTCGGCGATCGGCTTCCGCGGCGGCATCCAGGCGCTGCCCGAGGGCGAGTTCCTGATTCGGGCCTCGACCATCCTCGTGCTCGGCCTCGGGCTCCAGACCCTGCTGCTGGTCGCCTATATGCTGGTCGCCGACCGGCAGGCGTTGATCCTCAGCCTGAAGAGCTGGCGCCGCTCGCTTTCGGCCGGCTTCCTCGGCGCGGCCGCCTCACAGTTCTGGTTCATCGGCTTTTCGCTGACGACGGCGGCCAATGTCCGGACACTGGCTTTGATCGAGGTGCCGCTGGCGCAGATCGCCTCGCGCAAACTGTTCGCGGAGGGGACGAGCCGGCGCGAAATCCTGGGCATGGCGATGATTGTCGGCGGGGTCGGGCTGCTGCTGTCTCTGGCGTTGCGATGAACGGACGGGGCCGCTAGTGCTGGAGGCAGATGCCCTGCCAGCCGATCCGTGCACGGCCACCATGCGCGGATACCGGCTTGCCCGATGGCACAGGGCTGCCAAGATAACGTGTAGCTGCACAGTAAGGGAGATTTCGCCATGAGCGCTGCAATCGTCGGCTGGGCCCATACACCGTTCGGCAAGCAGGATGCCGAGACCGTCGAGAGCCTGATCGTGCGGGTGGCGACCGAGGCTTTGGTCGATGCCGGCATCACGGCCGACGAGGTCGACGAGATCGTGCTCGGCCATTACAACGCCGGCTTCTCGGCCCAGGATTTCACCGCATCGCTGGTCTTGCAGGCCGATCCTGCCCTGCGCTTCAAGCCGACGACGCGCGTCGAGAACGCCTGCGCGACCGGCTCTGCTGCGGTGCACCAGGGCGTGCGCGCGATCCGGGCCGGTGACGCCAAGGTCGTGCTCGTCGTCGGCGTCGAGCAGATGACCAAGACGCCCGGCCCCGAGATCGGCAAGAACCTGCTGAAGGCCTCCTACCTGCCGGAGGATAGCGAGGTGCAGGGCGGCTTCGCCGGCGTCTTCGGCAAGATCGCAGCGGCCTATTTCCAGCGCCATGGCGACCAGTCCGACGCGCTCGCGATGATCGCGGCAAAGAACCACAAGAACGGCGTCGCGAACCCCTATGCGCAGATGCGCAAGGACCTCGGCTATGCCTTCTGCCGCGAGGAGAGCGAGAAGAACCCCTATGTCGCCGGGCCGCTGAAGCGCACCGACTGCTCGCTGGTCTCGGACGGCGCCGCTGCGCTGGTGCTAGCCGATGAGGAGACCGCGCTCAGGATGCGCCGCGCCGTCGGCTTCCGCGGCATGGCCCATGTCCAGGACTTCCTGCCGATGTCGAAGCGCGACATCCTGAAATTCGAGGGCGGCGCGCTCGCCTGGAAGCAGGCGCTGGCCAAGGCCGGCGTGACGCTCGACGATCTCTCCTTCGTCGAGACGCATGACTGCTTCACCGTCGCCGAGCTGATCGAATACGAGGCGATGGGCCTGACCAAGGAAGGCGATGGCGCCCGCGCGATCAAGGAAGGCTGGACCCAGAAGGACGGCAAGCTGCCGGTCAACGTGTCCGGCGGCCTCAAAGCCAAGGGCCACCCGATCGGCGCGACCGGCGTCTCCATGCATGTGCTTTCCGCCATGCAGCTCACCGGGGAGGCGCCGGAGGGCATGCAGCTCAGCGAGCCGCGCCTCGGCGGCATCTTCAACATGGGCGGGGCTGCGGTCGCCAACTACGTCTCCGTGCTCGAACGGATCAAGTGAGGCCGGCTTCCAGGCCAGGACGAGCCCGGAAAGAAGGCTTGCGGCACAGTCCGCCGGATGAAGGCGGATTGTCGTGACGAGCTTCTTGGTCCTGCTGCTGGCCTATATCCTGAGCCAGTTCTTCCGCTCGTTCCTGGCGGTGATCTCCGGGGACCTGACGCGAGACCTCGGCCTCGACCAGGGCCAGCTCGGCAGCCTGCAGGCCGCCTGGCTGATCGCCTTCGCGCTCACGCAATTCCCGGTCGGTTATGCACTCGACCGGATCGGCCCGCGGCGGACGCTGGCAGGGTTTCTGCTGGTCGCCTTCGCCGGGACGGTGATCTTCGGCCTGTCGCGCGGCTATCTCTCCGCCCTGACGGCGCTCGCGCTGATCGGGATCGGCTGCGCGCCGATCCTGATGTCCGGCTTCTATCTGGCTGCGCGGCTCTATTCGCCCCGGCATTTCGCCACGATGTCATCCTTCCTGATCGGGTTCGGCTGCATCGGCGATCCGCTGAGCGGCGCGCCGCTCGCCTATTTCCTGGCGGCCTATGGTTGGCGCGCGACGGTGTTCGGCCTTGCCGGAATCGTGGCGCTGACGGCCCTGCTCGTGGTGCTGCTGCTGAAGGACCCGCCGCCGCTGCCTGGCGCCGCGCAACAGCATGTCTCGCTGCTGGGCGGGATCAAGCAGATCGTGGTGAAACGGCCGCTCTGGCTGATCTTCCCCTTCACCTTCGTGAGCTATGGCGTGACGATCTCGATCCGGGGCTTGTGGATCGCGCCCTATCTCCAGACGGTGCACGGCTTCGACCTCGCTGCCACGAGCTATGCTGCGATGACCATGGGCGGCTTTATCGCGGCGGGTGCGCTCCTGGTGCTGCCGCTCTATCGGCGGATCGGCGCCAAGCCCACGGTCATCGCCTGTGCGGTGACCGTCGCCCTTGCGTGTTTCTCGCTGGCTCTGTGGGGCGAGGCATCGTCGCGCCTTGCGGTCGGCCTGCTCCTCGTCATCGGCCTGTTCGGCGTCACCTATGCCGTGGTGATGGCGCATGCGCGCGCCTTCATGTCGCCCCAGGAGATCGGCCGCGGCGTCACCTTCATGAATTTCGTCTTCATGGGTGGGGCGGGCGTGATGCAGTGGCTCTCGGGACGCCTGGTGAACGCTCTCGACGGGCGCGGCTACGATGCGCAGGCGACCTTTGGCTGGCTGTTCGTCTTCATGGGCGCGATGCTCGCCGTGACGCTGGCCATCTATATCGCCGCACCGGCGGAGCCCAAGGCCGTCGTCCCTGCGGCAACCTAGCTCAGCCTTCGCCCGGAGCCTTCGCCGCGATCGCCAGGGCGTGCACACGGTCGGCCAGTTCCTGCGCCAGGGCCGCGTTGACGAGGCGGTGGCGTTCGAGCCGGCTCTTGCCAGCGAAGGCCTCCGATACGATATCGACCCTGAAATGAGTCTCGCCGCCCTCGCGCCAACCGCCATGGCCCTGATGCTGGTGCGATTCGTCGATCACCCTGAGCGCCTGTGGCGCAAAGGCCGCGGTCAGCTTTTGCGTGATTCTTTCGCTGATTGAGGTCATGATCGCGCCACCGTTACCATGATTGTTCTGTCGGTTCGGCGATGTGCTGCATCGCACTTGCCGGCCCTAGCCCTTGCGTCTCATAACCCGTCGACGATGAACATCAACTCTCGCCTTTTCGACAGCATCAGGATCGGAGCTTCCGAGGCGGAAGCGCCCGTAGAAAGCGATGCTCCGCGTTGCAGCCATCCGGGCTGCGCCCGCACGGGCGAGTTCCGGGCGCCGAAGGGCCGCGGCCGTGAAGGCCAGTTCTTCCTGTTCTGCATGGAGCATGTGAAGGCCTATAACGCGACCTACAATTATTTCGCGGGCATGGATGACGATGCGCTCGCTGCTTACGCCAAGCAGGAGGAGATCGGCCATCGGCCGACCTGGAAGCTCGGCGTCAACTCCAAGGCGGCGCGGATGTCGCAGCGCGGGCGCAAGGCCAACGGTGAGGCCGCCGCCGACATGCACGATGCCTTCAACCTGTTCGGCGCCCGGAACAAGCAGCAGGCGGCCCAGCCGGAATCGCGCGTCGGCATCGTGGCGCGCAAGGCGCTGGATACGCTCGGCCTCGACGACACCGCCGATTCCGCCGCGATCAAGGCGCGCTACAAGGAACTGGTGAAGCGCTTCCACCCGGATGCCAATGGCGGGGATCGCTCGCGCGAGGGCACGCTTCAGGAGATCCTGAAGGCTTACCAGCAGCTGAAGAGCGTGGGGATGGTCTGAGCGGGATGAGGCTCACCTTTGTTTCGTCGCCAGCCCCGCGACATCGGCGATGATGCCGTCCAGCGCGAAATCCTTGGGCGTATAGACCCGCGCCACGCCCATGTTGCGCAAGGCGTTCTCGTCGTCGGGCGGAATGATGCCGCCGACCACGACCGGCACGTCCATCCCGGCGACGCGTAGACGCGCCGTGACGTCGCGGACCAATGGCAGATGCGAGCCCGAGAGAATCGAGAGCCCGATGATGTCGGCCTGCTGCTCGCGGGCCTCGCTGACGATCTCCTCCGGCGTCTGGCGGATGCCGCCATAGCTGACGCTCATCCCGGCATCGCGGGCGCGCACGGCGATCTGCTCGGCGCCGTTGGAATGGCCATCGAGGCCGGGCTTGCCGACGAGGAAGCGCGGCGCGCGGCCGAGACGCTCGGTCGCCTTCTCCACGGCAGCCCTGGCCGTGGCGAGGCCGGTCGCGTCGCCCAGTTTCTTGGTGTCCACGCCGGTGGGTGCGCGGTACTCGCCAAAAATCTCGCGCAGGGTCTGCGCCCATTCGCCGGTGGTGACGCCGGCCTTGGCGCAAGCGATCGAGGCCGGCATGACGTTGCGGTTTTCGCGGGCGCTGGCCGCAAGCTCGGCCAAGGCCGCCTCTGTCGCCTTCGTGTCGCGGGCCGAACGCCAGGCCTTCAGCCGCGCGATCGCCTCGGTCTCGACCGAATCCGGCACGGTGACGACCGCGCCGTCGCCGGCCGAGAGCGGGGAGGGCTCGCTGTTGGTGAACTTGTTGACGCCAACGACGACCTGCTCACCGCGCTCGATCGCCTCGATGCGGCGCGCGCCATTCTCGACCAGCGCCATCTTCATGTAGCCGCTCTCGACGGCGGCGAGCGCGCCGCCCATGTCGTCGATCTTGGCCAGTTCCTCCAGCGCGGCGGTCTTGAGCGCGGCCACCTTGGCATCGACCACGGTCGAGCCGTCGAAGATGTCGCCGAATTCGAGCAGGTCGGTCTCATAGGCCAGCACCTGCTGCATGCGCAGCGACCATTGCTGGTCGAACGGGCGGGGAAGCCCGAGCGCCTCGTTCCAGGCGGGGAGCTGCACGGCTCGCGCGCGCGCCTTCTTCGACAGCGTCACGGCCAGCATCTCGATCAGGATGCGATAGACGTTGTTCTCGGGCTGCGGCTCGGTCAGCCCCAGCGAATTGACCTGCACGCCATAGCGGAAGCGGCGCATCGCCTCATCGGCGATGCCATAGCGGCCGAGCGTGATCTCGTCCCAGAGCTCGACGAAAGCCCGCATCTTGCAGAGCTCGGTGACGAAGCGCATTCCGGCATTCACGAAGAAGGAGATGCGGCCGACCGTTCCGGGGAATTCTTCCGCTGAGACCTCCGGGCGGGCGCGGATTGAATCAAGCAGGGCGATGGCCGTCGCCAGCGCGAAGGACAGTTCCTGCACCGGCGAGGCCCCAGCCTCCTGCAGGTGATAGGAGCAGACATTGGTCGGGTTCCATTTCGGCAGCTCAGTTGCCGTGAAGACGACGATGTCGGTGGTGAGCTGCATCGAAGGGCGCGGCGGGAAGACATAAGTGCCGCGTGAGAGGTACTCCTTCACGAGGTCGTTCTGGGTCGTGCCCTGCAGCAGCTTGCGGTCGGCGCCCTGCTCGTCGGCGACGGCGATATAGAGCGAGAGCAGCCAGGCCGCCGTCGCGTTGATCGTCATCGAGGTGTTCATCTGCGCCAGCGGGATCTGGTCGAACAGGGCCCGCATATCGCCGAGATGCGTGATCGGCACGCCGACCTTGCCGACCTCGCCGCGCGCCAGCACGTGATCCGGGTCGTAGCCAGTCTGCGTCGGCAGGTCGAAGGCAACGGAGAGGCCGGTCTGGCCCTTGGCGAGATTGCCGCGATAGAGCTTGTTGGATTCGGCCGCGTCGGAATGACCGGCATAGGTCCGGAAGATCCACGGCTTGTCGCGCTGGGCCGATTCCCGGCCGCCTTGGTCCGTCGCGGTCATGGCGTCTCCCCTTATTGCAGAGCAATCTGAATGTTGCACTGCGGCGAAGATAACGCCAGAGCTGAGGCTGTGTCCCCTGCGACGTTAGGCTGACGGCGCCTCGGGCCGCTCGCGCGGTTCCTCAGGATAAGGATTGTTAGGGGCAGCAGCAGGCTTGCGCGCGATTACCGCGAGGACAGGCTGCCCCTGATATCCGCCGTCCGCAGCAGCGCGACGCGGCGGTCGTCCTTCGGCGGGGCCACGAAGGCACGCAAGGGCGCCTTGGGCAGGTCGAGATCGAGCGGCCGGCCGGGCGGCAGCGGCGCGTTCTTGATCAGCGTCACCATCGGGCTTTCGAGCGCGGGCAGCTTCGGCGCGGGGGCCTCCGGTGCGAAGGCGAGCGGGGCCGAGGCGAAGGAGGTCGCTGTGGTGGCCGAAGAAGACGCCGTCGTGAGCGGGATCGCGGTGGTGGAGGCCGAGGCGAGCTGGATCGTCGGTTCCTCGATGCGACGGCGCTCGGGGCGCTCGCCCTTGACGTAGAAGGCGTTGCCGCCGGCCACGGTCACGTAATGCATGTTCTTGTAGCCGAAGCGCAGGCCGGCCATGTGGAAGTGCTTGGCCGCGCCGACCGCATCGTTGCGGCGGCCGTTGAGGATGTCCTCGGCGATAGCCTCGACCTTAGGCAGGACGTTGTCCGTCATCGGCCGGGTCAGGACGCCGGCGGCGAACTGGCGCGGCGCTCCGACCACGCCGCAGATCGTCTCGGGGTATTTGGCCGATTCGACCCGGTTCATCACGACCGTGCCGACGCCGAGCAGGCCGGACTCGCTCGACCGGTTCGATTCGAAATACATCGCGCGGACGAGGCATTCCTTCTCGCGCGGATTGGCCTTGGCCAGCGCCACCGCATGCCTGCGCGCCTTGGCGGGCTCCTTCACTGCGGGAGCCGCGGCTGCGGAGGTTGCGGCCGTCTCGACCGGGGACATGCTGCAGGCGCCGAGAGCAGGAGCCGCCAGCGCAATCAGAAGCGGGATCGCCTTGCTGCCATGCCGGGATTTCTCACCGGAACGAAGACCATGCGCAGCGATCGCGGTCCGCTTCATGCGGCAACCTCCTGAATTCCGGACCCGTGATCGCCGAGGGCGGCAAACCGGTATTGCCGGCAAGGAACCGCGAATTCCTTAACAGAAAGTTAATCCGGGACGGAAGGGGGGAAGCCGCACAGATAGCCTTCGAGCGCCTCCCGACGGAAGGTGCTTGGCTGATAGACCCTTGTTACCCAACGAAAAAATTCGTGATCTCGCGTCGAAAATTTTCGTTCGGATCGTCTCACAAACCTTGCCGAAATCGTAATTCCGGCAGCGGTGAAAATCGCTGTGAGCGCGGTTTCGTGATTAGAAACGCCCGAGGAGCGCTTCAGTTCCCCGAGCCCGGCAGGCGCGGCAATGGCAGGAAATCGACGCCCTCCTCATGCAGCATCCGGGCATCGTCCGGCGTCGCCTCGCCAAAGATGGCGCGCTCTTCCGCTTCCCCGTGATGGATCTTCAGCGCCTCGTCGGCGAAGCGCTTGCCGACATGCTCGGCGTTCTCGCTGACATGCCGGTGCAGTGCCGTCACCATCTCGCGGAAGGCCTGCTCCTTCTCGCTCATCAGCGCGACCGGGGCAGGCGCCGACGTCGCTGCTGCCGGGGCGGGAGTCTCCGCTACCGGCCCCGTCGCCTTCGGGCCGAGATCGGTGCGGGCGACATTGGGCGCCATGATCGCGCGCTCGATCTTCGCGCTGTTGCAGACCGGGCAGGTGACGAAGCCGCGCTTCGTCTGGTCCTCGAAGCTGGCCGAGGAGGCGAACCAGCTCTCGAATTCGTGGGCGCTGTCGCAGATGAGGGCGTAACGGATCATGTCGTCATAGATGGTGGCGGGAGGCCGCCAAGGCAACCGGTCTGCCGGCGGCGTCAGGCCGCCAGAAGCTTGTCGAGTTCGCCGCGGGCGTCGAGCGCATGGATATCGTCGGAACCGCCGACATGCTGCTCGCCGATGAAGATCTGCGGCACCGAGGTGCGCCCGCCGGCGCGCACCGTCATGGCCTGGCGCAATTCCGGCTTGCCGTCGACGTCGACCTCGGTGAAGGCCACCCCCTTCCGCGTCAGCAGCGCCTTGGCCGCATGGCAATAGGGGCACCAGGGCGTGGTGTAGATCGTGACCGGCGGCATGAGGACGTGTCTCTTGTTGCGATGCCCCTCATGTAGTGCCTTCCCGGCCATCCGTCACGACCCGTGCGAAAGTCAGCACATCGACGGCGCTCGCGCCGGCCCGCAGCAGGGCGCGCGAGGCGGCATTGACCGTCGCGCTGGTGGTCAGCACGTCGTCGACCAGCAGGGCGCGCCGGCCTTCGACAAGCCCGCGCATCGCTGCCGGTATGTGGAAAGCACCTTGCAGATTGTTGGCGCGCTGGACGCGCGTCAGCCCGACCTGCTGCCGGGTGCGTCTGATCCGGGTCAATGCCGTCGTGGCGAGCGGCAGCCCGGCCTCGCGGGCAACCACCTGTGCCAGGGCTGCGGCCTGGTTGAATCGCCGGCGCCAGAGCCGGGTCCGGTGGAGCGGCACCGGCAGGATCAGATCGGCATCGCCGATGAGCTCGCGACCGGCTTGCGCCATCATCCGGCCGAGCGTCAGCGAGAGCTCGACGCGGTCGCCGTATTTCAGGCGATGGACCAGTTCGCGCGCCGTGCCATCGAAGCGGCAGACGGCGCGCGCGCGGGCGAAGACGGGCGGATCGGCGATCGCAGCCGGCGAGAGCAGGCCGGCGCCGAGATCGACGGGAAACGGCGTGCCCAGCCGCTCGCAATAGGGCCGCTCGATGAAGCCGACGCCGCGCCAGCACGCCGGGCACAGCGCCTGTGCTTCTCCCGTGGCGGCCCGGCAGGCGATGCAGGTCGGCGGGTAGACGATGCCGAGCAGGCCGTGCAGGCCCGTCCGAAGGGCGAGACGCGCGCGCTTCGCGGAATCGCGCAGTGCCCCGTTCGCCGATCGCGTGTGCCCGGTCACAAGCGCCTCGTCGGCGGTCGCCTCGCGAACCGGGGTTTCGATCTGCCACTCCGCCATGGGCGTGCCGCCATCCGACCGTCGAAGCCGGCCGGCTCATGCCGGCCGGGATCGCCGCAGCATCAGGCTTCCTGCGCGGGAGGGCAACTGCGGACGACGACGGGGTTATCGGAAAACGCGGTTCTTCGGATGGTCCAGGCCGGCTGGCATCGCCGGATCACCCCGTGCCAGTCGACGACCTGTACGGCTTTCCGCAGGGCACCGGGCGGTCCGGGCATCTTTAATGAGCGGACGATGCAAAAAGCTGTTGCGGTGGCGCGGCTGTCCGACTACACAGGCGCCCTCGGCCAGCGCTGCTCCCTTCGTCTAGCGGTCTAGGACGTCGCCCTCTCACGGCGAAAACAGGGGTTCGAGTCCCCTAGGGAGCGCCATTCGCCGCCTAAGCCCTTGAAGGGCTTAAACTCTCGAAAAACCAACGGTTTACTCCGGCCGGCCTGTCATACATTTTGGCATGCATGAGCAGAGAAATCGTGCCCAGAGCGTCGTACCTGATCGCCCGCAACGGCAGGTTCTATTTCGATATGCGCGTGCCCGTGGATGTGGCCGCCGCGTTCGGTTCCAAGACCATTCGGTTCAGCCTGCGCACCAAAGAACGCTCCAAGGCGCTCCGCCTGATGGGCAAGCACCTCGACCATTATATGGAGCGGTTTGACGAGTTGCGTCGCACGGGCAAGGCGGAACAGGCCCTCGCCGAAAAGATCGTCCGCAAGGACATAGCCAAGTTGGGTCGGGCCGAACTGGAACGGCTGGTGACAGATTATTACCGGGATGTGCTGCGGCCCGCCGCTATTACTCGGCCAGTCGACGATGAAGACCGCGACGACCTTGTTGCGGGTTGGAGTGACACCCTCTCTCATGTGACGGACCGCCGCGACGAAGAGGGCAATGAGCGGGTGCAAAGCACCGCCGATCATATCTTGCTCAAATCCGGGTGGCCGAGCATTCGAACCAAAGTCGGCGTCATCAAGCGGATTCTCCCCACCGTCGATGTAGACCGAACGCGAGGCCGTGCAGGCTGAGGGCAGTGCCGCGCTGGCATTCACCCTGCCAGCATGAAATCTGCCAGGCTGTAACAGTGACTGGCCTGGTAGGCGTTCCGCCCCCGGTTCATGTGCATCAAATTGAAAGTCCGAATGGCGCATAGGATCCGCGGCATTTCAAGGAAACGACGGATCGAGGCGCAGCCCAGGACATTAACGCCGAACATGTCCGGGCCATGTGGGAAGAAATAGCTGATATCCTCCGGCGCCGTGACGCAGCTCTCGAGAAAGGCCTCATCCAGATGGCTGCATGCGAGCGAACGGTCCGTGGTGAAATCCGAGAGGCGCATCAGGCAGCGCGCACGGATACCTTCTTCGGCCGCATAGAGCGTGAAAAGTTCCATCCAGCTCGCGTTGACGCGGACAAGCGGCTTGTCGGACGTCGAAGGCAGGCAGGAAACCGACCAGTAGTGACGTTCGCTCCTGCGCGGGATGGGGATGCAGTTCCGGCCATAGAGGCCGAGAAGCGCCAGGACGTCCTGTGCCTGCGGGCGGCGAAGCAGCTTTTCAAACCGGGGGATGTACTTGAACCGCAGCTCCAGGGACTCGGAGCGCTCGTCGGCGTCGGGCAAGCCAGCCGTGCCCTCGATCCAGGCGCGCTGCTGTTCAGGATCCAGAAACTGACGCAGGCCGGTCGTGCCGCGTCGAGGAACCGCGCTTACGCCACGTGCCATGTGAGATCCATCTGAGCCCGGCGTTCCGAAGGGCTCATCATGGATCGGTTTCTGGTCAGGACATGTCCGCAGCCGAGCATCGCACGAGCCTGCAGGAGGCCGCCTGCCGACCCGGTGGAGATCGGGATGCTTGCCGCGGACTGCAAGCTCGTTCCCCGAGGTGTCGCTGTTCGAAGAGATGCCGCCGGCTTCATCGACGGATGCATTGACGCATTTCTATTTAATGTTACAGTCAGTAACTCTAAATTGGAATTCATCAATGTCGCCCCGTGCTTATCGTCAGGTCGCACGCGCCCATGCCGTGCAAGACACCGAGCAACAAATCGTGGACGCTCTCAGGCACCTCCTGAGCGAGCGCTGGTTTGAGGACATCACGCTCGACGATATCGCCAGGGCGGCCAACACGACCCGACAGACCGTGATCAGGCGATTCGGCGACAAGGCTGGCGTGCTGAGCGCGATGGCCGATGGGCTTGATGCGGAGATCAGGACCAGGCGCTGGCACAACCCCGGAAAGACCGTCGCTGCGATCATCACGGTCCTGGTGCAGGACTATGAACAGGCGGGCGACATCGTTGTCCGCACGCTCAGCCAGGAGGCGCGCATTCCCGAGTTCGGCGCGATCCTCGCGCGCGGCCGCAATAGTCACCGCGCGTGGATCGAGGAGATGTTCGCGGCTTGGCTCGACAAGCTGCCTCCCTCGGCGAAAGCCGACCGTCTCGCACAGCTGCTGGCGCTGACGGATGTGTGGGTGTGGCATCTGCTGCGCCGCAACCAAAACCATACGGCCGGCGAGACCGGCCGGCTGATGATCGAGGCAGTGGAACGGCTGCTCCACGAGGGCGCGGTTCGTTAGATTTCCGGTTCAGGTGCAGGAACTCCGACATGACACAGCTGTCGAGCCCACAGACGCCTCTGCGCATTCTGGTGACGGGATGGGAAGGCGGTGGCAACGTGCCGCCCTTCATCGCCGCCTTGCGAGGCCTCGCGGCCCGCGGCCATGACGTTCGCCTGATCGCCGATGATTCCATGAGAGCCGAGGCGATTGCGGCCGGAGCACGCTTCCAGCCCTGGACCCGTGCTCCCAACCGACCGGATCGAAGCGCCGCCAGCTGTTTCGTGCGCGATCGGGATATCGCGGACCCGATCGCTGCGTTTCGGCAATGGTGCGATCGGATCTTCGTGGCACCAGCACGGGACTATGCGCTCGATATTCTGGATGCGCTGGCCGCGGAGCCCGCGGAGCTGATGATCGGCTCGGATCTGCTCTTCGGCGGCATGTTAGCCGCGGAAGTCTCCCGGACCCCTCTTGTGCTGCTCGCGGCCAACATCTCCCTGTCGCCATTGCCCGGCCACCCGCCGTTCGGGCCGGGTTTCCAGCCCGCTGGAAACCCGGCCCGAACAGGCGCGCGATGCGGAAGCCGCAGCCGTCGGCGAGGCGCTCTGGAACCAGGCGCTGCCAGCCCTCAATGCCGCCCGCGCCCATTTCGGCCTCGCCCCGCTCGCACGCGTCCTCGATCAGGCTGCCCGCGCCGGGCGCTGCCTGCTCGCGACCAGCCCCAGCTTCGACTTTCCCGTCGCGCGGATGCCGGAGCATATCCGCTATGTCGGCCCCCTCCTGGAGGAGCCGAGCTGGGCGGTCACTTCCGGGCACCACGCAATCGGCATCGACACGCGCCCGAGAGCGCTGGTTTCCTTCAGCACCACGCATCAGGGGCAGGACAAAGTCTTGCGCCGTATCGTTGCTGCGCTCGGCCAACTCCCGGTTAGCGCCGTGCTGACGCTCGGCAAGGCATTGGAGCAGTTCGCAATCGAAGCACCGGACAATGTCCGCATCCTCGACAGCGCGTCGCATGAGGCGATCCTGCCATCGACGCAGGTCGTCGTGACCCATGGCGGACACGGCACGGTCCTGCGCGCGCTGCGTCATGGCGTTCCCCTGGTCGTGATACCGATGGGACGCGACCAGAACGATAATGCCGCCCGCGTGGAATATCATCGGGTCGGCATTCGCTTGGCCCCGACAGCGAGCCCGTCCGAAATCGCAAGCGCGGTTCAAGATGTCCTCGCCGAAGCCAGCTTCGCGGAGCAGGCCAGGCGAATGGCCGGCCTGCTCGCGGCCGAAGACTCCAGCGTTAATCGCCTAATCGCAGAGATCGAAGCCTTCGCCGCCGGGCATCAAGCCGATAAGCCGGGCCAGGCGGCCTGATCGCCTGCGACTTCCGGACGGTTCCATCGCCGGAAGCATGCAGACTTGCCACCCTCCAAGGAGAAGCGAGATGTATCGCCTTGCCTTTGCCACTGTCATCGCCCTGACAAGTCTTCCAGCCATTGGCCACGCCGATGTGACGCGGGGCGAGTACCTGGCCGCGATCATGGACTGCGGCGGCTGCCACACACCCGGCCAAATGCTCGGCAAACCCGACCATTCCCGCTTCATCGCCGGAGGCGACGTCGGCTTCCAGATCCCCAATGTCGGTATCTTCTACCCGCCGAACCTGACGCCAGATCCGGAGACGGGACTGGGCAAATGGTCGAAGGCAGACATCATCAAGGCGGTAACCAAAGGCGAGCGACCGGACGGCCGGGTTCTGGCACCGGTCATGCCTTGGCACTCGTACGGCAGGCTCAACCCGCAGGACGCCGACTCGCTGGCAAGCTATCTGAAGTCGCTGAAGCCGATCTCCAACAAGGTGCCGGCGATCACCCCTCCACAGGACAAGCCGGCCAGCCCTTACTTGACGGTCATCTCTCCATAAAAGCCGTCCGCCGAACTTGAGCTCGAAGTGCTTGTTGCTGACTGGTGCATCGCATTGCGCCACAAGCGGACTCTGCCTCCTTGCCTGGAAGCAGACGTAGCGGGTGGCCGGCCCAATTTCCTGACCCGACCCTCTGTTGCCCTTGGCCGAGTGGTGTAAAATGGCACGGCGGGTACCCGCCGTGCCACGCGTCATAGGTCCGTTTGCTCCGAAAGGAGAAGCGCATCGTCAACCTCGATGCCGAGGTAGCGTACAGTGCTTTCCAGTTTCGTATGGCCTAGAAGGAGCCGACAAGCGCGTAGGTTTCCGGTGCGCTTATAGATTACGCGACCTTCGTTCGGCGGAGACTGTGGGTTCAATAGAGCGCGGGACCCAGTCCAATCAGCGCCACCCAGTTATCAAGAAGACGGCCGTATTGGCGCGTTGTGATGTGGTCACCCGGCCGGCTGCGGCTCGGGAAGAGTCAACCCTCTTCGCGAGGCTCTCCTTCCGAGCCTCGCCGTGAGTGCTTCGCGGGCAGAGTCTGTTAGCTCAAAGGGAACCGGCCGCCCGGTCCTCTATTGAACGATCGCCGTTCGTAGCCGGACCGTGCCCCCAAGCACGACATCGCCGACACGAAGGCGAACGAGGTCGCACCCTCGCAGCTTGCTGTCGATTGCGAGATTGAACATGGCGAGATCACGAACACGCCCGTCGTGCTGGAGGCAGGTCCGGATAGCCCAGATATGCCTCGGCTTCAGAGGTGGCTTCGGTCCGATGATGCGCCCGAGGTTCCACGGCTGATGAGGCAACTGGCTCTGCGCTTGGATATCCATGGCAGATCCCCCATTTGGGATGCCGCATCCGGGACTATTTTATCAAAATACTTCGCGAGACTCAGTGCTCGCTTCCTGCCGAGGCGTGCCAGTAAGCGGAAGTCGGCTGGTCGCCGGGTAGCGGACATTCCTCAGGTGCAAAAAACCACCTGCGCACGAATGCCGAACAACGAAGATGCGCCTCCCATCGGCGCAGGCCGATGCAGAAGCTATCCGATCTGATCTCCGCCACCGCTCCAGCGAAGATGGTGCTTCATGAGCTCCGCGGCATCGGAATGCTGTCCAGCCTCTAGCAGATCGAGCAGCTGTAGGTGCTCCCGAGCATGTTTTTCCACCTGCAGATCAGTTATGAAGCTGTATGCGAAAAGGCGACGGAGTCGGTTGAGGCGCTTTAATGTCTCCAGCAGCACCGCGTTCCCGGAACACTCGGCAATGGCCTCATGCACCTCGCAGCCGAAGCGAAAAAGCTCGGGAGGGGTGAAACGGCCTGGGTCTTCCAGCAGGCGCTGCTGGTGCTCTCGCACGGATGCCATCAGATCAGTACGCCATTGGAACGCGGGCTCGAGGATACCTCCCGGCTCGATCATCATGCGCAACCTGCCGGTTTCGGCGTAGGATCGCGCGCTGTTGAGCGTCTGGGTGAAGCGCCATCCGTAGCCACGCGAACGCTCGATCCAACCTTCGGATGCGATCCGATCCAGCAAACGTAAAACCGCCGCACGCTTCATCTCGTAGCGTCGCATGAGTTCGGCTTCGCTGACGACGTCCGGAAGCGCGCCGTTCAGACGATCCCGTGCAATTCTCAAATAGTGGGCTTCACTCTCGTCGTCCGCGCTCCCCAGCGCTTCGAGCGCAGTCGCGGTGTCGAGCTCGTCAACCAAGACGAAGCCCTTGTTCGGAACAGCTTCAGCAATCCCCTTGGCGACCAGGATCTGCATCGCGCTCTGAACCGGTCCGCGAGAGACACCGAGGCGATTGGCGAACCGGTGAGGGAAAAGCCGCTCGCCACGGCGGAGGTTGTCGCTTCGCGCGATCTGAATGATTTGTCCGACCAGTTCCAGCGTCTTCGGCGAAACGTTCAAATCTGCGCCCATATCGTGCTCGCCCAAGCCAATATCGCCTCTGATATCACATCGTGACGTCTCATTGACAAATGATCATCGTTTTGTCATTTTTTGCTACAAATTACAAAAATAGCAGATAGGTATTTTTGTAAGGCGATGCCGAAATCTGGAAAAGCATCTCGCGGGTGGAAGCCGGAACACCGATGATCGGGACAGCCAGACAATGACCAATCTGGATCTTGGGCGTCGCGTTCTATTCTTGTCGTGCGATCCCGGCCGCGTCAGGCAGCAGCTCGGCGGGAAGGATCTCACTATCGAGGATTGCCGCCCATTGCGTTCGGAAATCTCGACCGACGAGATTACGCCGATTCCGTCGTTAGCGTTCTTCGACGAACGTCTGGCATCCCATGCGCATATCGGTTTCAAGGCTGGTGACGAGAATCCGATCGCGTTGGGAGCGCTGAAAAATGGCGGGTTCTCCACGATTGTCGCCGGCGGCCGATACGGCAAAGGATCGTCCCGCGAGCATTCGCCGGTTGCCGAGCGTATGGCCGGCATCCGGCTCGTGATTGCCGAGAGCTTCGAACGGATCTACCGTCAGAACGCCGACAATGTCGGATTGTTTACGTCGACTGATTTTTCGTTGATCAGGCGCATTCAAGCCGGCGAGGCGATCTCGGTTGACGAATTGCTGACTGGGCGGGACCCGCTCGCCCAGTCCATCCTCCGTGCCGGAGGCCTGCTCGGCTACGGGCGTCAAAAGCTTGCGCCCATCGAGGCGGTGGAGGTCCCGTCGGACCCTGCTCCACGCACGCTCTTCGAGAAGATCGTACGTCGTCATGCGATTAGCACGATGGATACGCCGGCAGTCCGGGAAATTGGCGATAGCGGCTTCGTGCGCGCCGACGTCCGATTTATCCATGACATCTACACCGCCATGGCCCGGCACATGCTCCACCGCGAGTTCGGGCAGGCTCTCAGACTGAGCGACCCGTCGTCGATCCTGGTTTTCGAAGATCACTACTCGTACACCCATCTGAGCCCGGCTCATCGTCACCTCATGCCGCAGATTCGAGAGTTGTCAGCTGCGCATCGTGCATTCGTCGAGGAACACGGCCTTCGCCATCATGGCTATCTGAAGGGCGGACCGGGCTCGGAGGGCATCTCGCATGCCCTGATGGCTGAGCGCTACGCTCTGCCGGGAGAGCTGATCGTCGGTACGGATTCCCACACGCCGCATTCGGGCGCTCTCGGATGCGTCGCCTTCGGGGTGGGGACGACGGATATTGCCAACAGCTTCGTTACCGGCGCCGTCCGGATGGCAATGCCCGAGAGCATCCTGATCTGGCTGGAAGGTGACAGGCCACGCGGTGTGACTGCCAAGGATGTTGTCCTGCACCTATTGGCGTTGCCGGCGATCCGGTCCGGCGCAGGTGTGGGACGGACCTTCGAGTTTGCAGGCCCAGCGGTTGCCGGAATGTCGGTCGATGAGCGCGCAACACTGACGAATATGGTCGCTGAACTGGGCGGGTTCGCAGGGCTGGTCGCGCCGGACGACGAGACGGTGCGCTTCATCCGAGAACGCAGAGGCGTCGATTTCGTCGTCGAGGATTGGATGCGAAGCGATCCGGGCGCCAAGTATGCGGAGCGCATTGTCCTGGATGTTTCCGCCATGGCACCGATGGTGGCGAAGCCAGGAGATCCCGGCAATGGCGTTGACCTGTCGAAACTGACGGCGCCGGTGACCATCGATATCGCATATGGCGGTTCGTGCACCGCTGGAAAGCGCGAGGACTTCGACAATTACCACGAGGTTCTCGCCTGGGCGGCCGCCAGGGGAATGAAGGTGGCACCAGGCGTCACCCTGATCCTGCAGTTCGGAACGATCGACGTCCGGGGCTACTGCGAGGCGAAAGGATATCTCGACGCCTTCCGCGCAGTAGGCGCTGAGCTCATGCAGCCTGCCTGCGGAGCATGCGCGAACTGCGGCCCTGGGTCTTCAACGGCGCGCGATCAAGTGACGATCTCCGCGATCAACCGCAACTTCTCTGGCCGGTCAGGTCCGGGGCAGGTTTGGCTCGCCAGCCCTTTTACCGTCGCTGCTAGTGCAATCGCCGGCCAGATCGCCAGCTTCGACGACATCCGGTCCGGCCCTGGACGGCCTGAATCTCATTGACATTCGAAATGCAGATTTTGTAATTTGAATTCATAAATTACAAAAAGCTGGACTAGGGTGGTTATGAAAGTTGCTCTCATCGGCGGAGCGTATCGAGGCACGGCGAACGGCCGTGGTTTGGCTGCTGCGTCCTGCTCTTTCAAAGGCCGCATGACATGAGCCAACTGCCTTTGGAGGGGGTCCGCGTCGTTGAGTTCTCGCAGATGGTCATGGGGCCATCCTGCGGAATGATCCTCGCCGATCTCGGCGCCGACGTGATCAAGGTGGAGCCGCCCAAGGGCGACAGGACACGCTTCTTCAAGGGCGTAGCCTCAGGCTTCTTCAACACCTACAGCCGCAACAAGCGCAGCGTCGTGATCGACACCGCCACTCCCGAGGGCCGACAGACAGCCAAGCAGCTGGTTCTAGGTGCTGACGTCCTCATCGAGAACTTCCGCCCCGGCCTCCTCGGGCGCTTCGGGCTGGACTATGGGACTTTGGCGCCGGAAGCCCCTCGGCTCATCTACTGCTCGCTCAAGGGCTATCTGCCCGGGCCTTACGAGAACCGCTTGGCGCTGGACGAGGTCGTTCAGATGATGGGCGGGCTTGCCTATATGACCGGTCTTCCCGGCCGGCCGATGCGCGCGGGCGCGTCGGTCAATGACATCATGGGCGGAATGTTCGGGGTCATCGCGATCCAGGCAGCTCTGGCGCAGCGCGCGAAGACGGGCAGGGGGACTTACATCCAGAGCGCTCTGTTCGAGAACAACGTCTTCCTCATGGCCCAAGCCATGATGTTCGAAAGCGTTACAGGGGAGCGCTCTCAACCATGGTCGGTGAAGGAGGCCCCCTGGCCGGTCTATGATCTTTTCGACACCAAGGGCGGCGAGAAGATCTTTGTTTCGATCGTCGGCGAGGAGCACTGGGTCGGTTTCTGCGAGGCCTTCGATCGAAAAGGTTGGTTGAGCGACCCGCGCCTTGCGACCAGTCAGGGGCGCGTCGATAACCGCAGTTGGATTATTCCCGAGATCAGGGACATCGTTGCTCGATGTGACAGCGAAGAGATCAGCCAGATTCTGGAAAAGCTCGGGCTTCCGTTCGCACCGGTAAACACACCCGGCGATCTGTTCGACGACCCTCATCTCAATGCGTCGGGCGGGTTGATGGACCTGACCACTGATGGAGGTCACCAGGTCAAGACGCCCGCATTGCCTTTCTCGTTCGATGGAGCGCGCCTTCAAAAGCGGCGCGATCCGCCGAAGATTGGTGAGCACACCGAGGAAGTGCTGGCCGAGCTGAAAGCTGGGCGCTCTCAATCCCGCGCAACTGCCAACGGCGAGACGATGTGATGCCGGTGGAAGCAGCCTATCCGACCGATCGGATCGTCCTACGCGAAGTCGGCCTGCGCGACGGACTCCAGCTCGTCAAAGCGTGGCCATCCACGGACCAGAAGCTGTATTGGCTTGCTCAGGAATGCGCAGCCGGCGTCACGCATTTCGAGGTCGGATCCTTCCTGCCGGCCAGCCGCTTTCCCCAGTTTGCTGACTTGCCTGGGCTGCTGGAGTTCTTCCGGACCCGGCCAAAACTCCACGCTTCCGCGCTCGTACTGAATGAGCGTGGCATCGACGATGCGTTTACGACGAACGTCGCCGAAATTGCCTGTGTCGTCTCGGCGACGGAGGAACACAGCCAGGCGAATATCCGCCGCTCGCGTTCCGAAGCCATCGATCTCGTACGAGGCGCCGTCGCCAAGCGTAACGCGACCGGGCACCGGGCTCTCGTCTCGGTCGGTATCGCGATGGCGTTCGGATGCTCGATCGCCGGGGACGTCAAATCCGAGGAAGTCCTCAACCTGGTCGAGCGATGCCTCGAGGCAGGCGCGGATCTGGTGGGCATCGCGGATACGGTCGGCTTTGCCGGCCCGGATCAGGTGTTTGAGCTTTCGAAAGCGGTCCACCTGCTTGTTGGCTCGGGTCGCTTCTCCGTTCACCTCCACGATACGCGTGGGATGGCAATCGCAAACGCATCTGCCGCGCTCGATGCGGGATGCCGGATTCTGGACGGTTCGCTTGGCGGCCTGGGTGGTTGCCCGTTTGCGCCCGGTGCTACGGGCAACGCGGTCTTCGAGGATCTCGTCTTTCTCTGTGAAACGAAGGGCTATCGAACAGGCATCGACCTCCATGCTCTGACGGACGTTCGCCGCATCCAGCAAGCTGCCATGCCGGCGGAGCAGCTCTATGGCGCCATCGCACGCGCCGGCGTTCCAACAAACATTCAATGGGCCAAGGGCGAGAACCGCCAACAACAAGCCCAAGTCCAGGGAGGACGCGATGAAGAGACATACATTCCTGCAAGGTAGCCTGGCTGCGTCTGCCGCTGCGAGCTTGCCCCGGTTCGCTATTGCTCAACCGGCTTCGGTGTTGAAGTTCATTCCCGGCGCCAGTCTTGCGATCCTCGATCCGATCGCAAACACGTCGGCTCCCACGCGTCTCCATGGCTTCATGGTCTATGACACGCTGTACGGGCTCGACAGCAATTTCGCGCCGCAGCCGCAAATGGCGGAAGGTCACGAGGTTTCAGCCGACGGCCTGGACTGGACGATCAAGCTGCGCGACGGGCTGTTCTTCCATGACGGCGAGCCGGTGCGCGCCAAGGACGTCGTCGCCAGCCTGAATCGATGGAGCAAGCGCGACACATTCGGCAAGACCCTGTTCAGCCGAACCAACGAGTTGCTTGCCGTTGATGACAAGACGGTGCGGTTCCGCCTGAAGCGTCCCTTCGCGCTCCTGCCGGCAGCGCTGGGTAAAGTCGGCTCCAACATCGCAGTGATCATGCCGGAGCGCCATGCTTCGACCGATCCGTCCAAGGCGGTGACCGAGGTCGTCGGCAGCGGGCCTTTCTCCTTCGTCGCGAAGGATTACAGCCCCGGCGCTCTCATCGCCTACGAGAAGTTCAAGAAGTACACGCCCCGCTCGGGCGGCGAGGTCGGCTTCAGCTCCGGCCCCAAGAACGTGCATTTTGACCGCGTCGAGTGGCATGTCATCCCGGACGGATCCACCGCGCTCGCGGCGATCCAAAGCGGCGAAATGGACTGGTGGGAATCCCCGCTGCCGGACTTCCTGCCGATCGTGCAGGGCAATCCGAACATGAAGATCGTGCCGGCCGGCGGCCAGGTCATGTTCCTCAGGCTCAACCACCTCTATCCGCCTTTCAACAACCCTGAAATCCGGCGGATCCTGCTCAGCTGCATCGATCGGAAGTCGATCATGCAAGCGGTCGGCGGGGGTGGCGAGTGGCGCGACGATATCGGGCTTTATCTGGGCTCCATGAAGACCGACGCTGGTATCAAGGAGGCTTTCCGCGGCAGGACCGATTTCGACAAGATCAAGAGCGAGCTGGCGGCCGCGGGCTACAAGGGCGAGCGGATGGTGATGCTCGTCGGCTCGGACACCCCCCGCAATCTGGCCGCCAGCCAGGTCGCGGAAAGCACCTTCAAGAAGATGGGGCTGAACGTCGACTTCCAGTCCCTGGATTGGGGAACCGTTTCGCAGCGCCGGGCAAGCATGGAGCCGCCGGATAAGGGCGGCTGGGCATGCTTCTTCGTCGGGGCGGACTCCGAGTACTTCCTCGATCCGGCGACGAATTTCCTGGCGCGTGCAAATGGCCGCGAGGGCTGGTTTGGCTGGCCCGACAGCCCCCGCATCGAACAGTTGACCGAAGAGTGGTTCAATTCGACCGACGTCGCCGCTCAGAAAGAAATCGCGGCCCAAATCCAGCTTCAGGCCTGGAAAGACGTCCCATATGTCCCGATCGGCGAGGTCCAGGCGCCTGGCCTGGCACGCTCGAACCTCCAGGGGTTCGCGCCGGGCTTCGCCAAATTCTGGGGCGTGAAACGGGCTTAGCCCGTCACAGCACAGTGATAACAGGCTCCTCGCGAGATGATGCTCTATATTGGAAAGCGATGCCTTTCCACGATCCCGGTGATGCTGATCGTGGCAGTGCTGATCTTCGGCCTGCTCTACATCACACCGGGTGACCCTGCGCTCATGATCGCCGGCGATCAGGCTACGCCGGCGGTCGTGGAGCGCATACGCCAGCAGCTTGGTCTGGATTTGCCGATCTACGTCCGGTTCGGACATTGGCTCTGGGACGTCCTGCAGGGAGATTTCGGCAAGTCCGTTCTCAGCGGCGCGCCGGTGAGCAATCTGATCGCCCAGCGCATTCAGCCGACCGTTTCGCTGATGCTTGCGACCCTTGTCATATCGGTGAGCGTCGCTGTGCCGCTGGGCGTTCTCTCCGCCTGGAAACGGGGATCCTTTATCGATCGAGCTGTCATGATCCTTTGCGTCGGCGGGTTCTCGCTACCAGTTTTCGTCACCGGATACCTTCTCGCCTACACATTCGGTCTGCAGCTATCATGGCTTCCCGTTCAGGGTTACGCGCGCATCGAGAACGGCGTCCTGCCCTGGCTCCGCGGGATCATCCTTCCGTCTCTCGCTCTAAGCCTGGTCTATATCTCGCTCATCGCCCGGATCACGCGCGCGACGATGCTTGAGACGATGTCGCGAGACTACATCCGGACGGCCAGGGCAAAGGGTGTCGCTGACCGGTCATTGCTATTCGGACATGCGCTCAAGAATGCCGCTGTTCCGATCGTGACGGTGGTGGGCACAGGCGTGGCCCTGCTGATCGGCGGTTCGGTCGTAGCCGAAAGTGTCTTCGCCCTCCCGGGGCTCGGGCGCCTGACGATCGATGCGATCATGGGGCGGGACTATCCCGTCATCCAGGCCGTCGTCCTGATCTTCTCGGCGAGCTACGTCCTCGTGAATCTCATCGTCGACCTGCTCTACACGGTGTTCGATCCGAGGATCAGCTATTGACCATGACCCTTCCCCTGGCGGCTCGGCGCACCATGGGCAGTCGGCTGCTGCGCTATATGAGCCGCAACACGCTGATTGCATTTCCGAGCGCGCTGCTCATCGTCTTGGCCTTGATCGCAATCTTCGCGCCGTTCCTGGGGACCGTCGATCCCGCGCAGCTCAATCCCGCCAATCGACTGAAACCTCCATCGGCGGAGTTCTGGTTCGGCACCGATATGCTCGGCCGCGATATCTATTCGCGGGTGATCTACGGCAGCCGCGTCTCTCTGATCGTGGGCCTGTCGGTCGCCTTCTTCGCGTCCGTGTGCGGCGTGATCATCGGGACGATGTCGGGGTTCGTTCGCAGGTTTGATGCGATCATCATGCGCATCATGGATGGAATGATGTCCATTCCCTCGATCTTGCTCGCGATCGCGATCGTCGCGCTGATCCGAGGCTCCCTTCTGACCGTGATCGTCGCCATAACGATCGCCGAGATTCCACGGACATCGCGCCTCGTGCGGAGCGTCGTTCTTTCGATCCGCGAAGAGCCTTACATCGATGCCGCTATCGTAGCCGGAGCCAGCACGAGCCGGATTGCGATCAGGCATATCTTTCCGAACACCATCGCGCCGCTATCCGTCCAGGCGACCTATGTCTGCGCGGCGGCCATGATCGCGGAGTCGATCCTCTCCTTCATCGGGGCTGGCCTGCCTCCCATCATTCCGAGCTGGGGCAACATCATCGCCGATGCCCGGACATTCTGGCAGATCCGGCCCACGATGCTGCTTTTCCCCGCGCTCTTCCTGTCGCTCTGCGTGCTCAGCGTGAATCTGCTCGGCGACGGCCTCAGGGAAGCGCTCGACCCGAGAATGGCGAAAGACCTGTAGGTCAAACCAAAAGCCGAAACTTCCAGCTGAGGAAACGCTCCATGTCCCGTATCGCCCAGCGCGAGCTCACGCCGGTCCTGCCGCAGGACCAGGTTGCGTTGCCGAAGCCCGAAGATCAGCTGAGATGGGCAACCGCCGAGAAGTTCATCGCGCACCGGAACATGCATCATCTGTTTCCGTGCGATGTCGTTCCGGCAGGAGATCATGTTCGTCCACTTGAAACGGTGGGGAACATCGATGCCACCTATACCTACGAAGGCAAGCGGCTGACGCTCGACGACTACTTCGATGACAATCAGACGACCGGATTGATCATGCTGAAGCGCGGGAAGATCGTCCTAGAGAAGTATGCCCACGGCAACAACGCCTCGACGCGCTGGGCATCGCGCTCGATGGCCAAGTCGTTCACGTCAACGCTGGTCGGGGCTGCCATCCAAGACGGCGCAATCGATTCCGTGGACGATCTTGTTTCCAAATATGTGCCGGAGCTGAAAGGCAGCCTCTACGATGGCGTCAGCCTGCGCCATGCCCTCCAGATGGTCTCCGGCGTACCCTTTATCGAAGACTACAAAGACCCCAATGCGGACGTCTACACCCTTCAAGCGTGTACCGTCGGGCGCGAAGTCGGCTCTTTCCTACGCCTGCTCGACAAGGTGGCCAATCGCGTACCCAAGCAGACAACACCTCCCGGCAGCGTCTTCTATTATTCGTCTCTGGACTCCATCCTGTGCGGCATCATCGTCGAACGGGCGACAGGAAAACGCCCGGCGGCCTACCTCTCGGAGAAGATCTGGAAGCCGTTCGGCATGGAAGCCGATGGCTTCTGGAATACGGAAGCCGATGGCGGCACGACATTCACGGCTTCAGGCATCGGGGCCACGTTGCGTGACTATGCACGATTTGGGCAATTCATCCTGGAAGGCGGCTCGATCGGAACGACCCAAATCCTGCCATCCTGGTGGCTGTCGGAAGCGACCAAACCCTCCGAGGCTTCGCTGAGGGAACGCGCGCCATATGGTTTCCAATGGTGGCTGCACGCTGCCCAAGGCGTGAACTCGGTTCGCGCGGGGGCCGTCGATCCAGAGACGCCCTTCGCTGACCCGTTGCCGCTGCGCGGAGCGGACTCGATATTCTACGCACTCGGCAACGCGGGACAGTCGATTTCGATCAGTCCGATCGAAGGGATCGTCATCGTGAAATGGGCGGCCTGGAACGATAGCCAGGGGCCGAACGGCCGTGGTCGCCATGCCGACGCCACCCTGTTTACAGCGCTGACGGATGCGGTTGCTTAGGCGTCACAAGCTGACCTTAGCGGTCTGCCCGAAAGCGGGCGCCTGCAATAGTCCACTTTGAGCTCTTATCCGCCAATTCCTCCCATGAGCATGTATTTGATTTCGACGAATTCCTCGATGCCGTGGAGGGAGCCCTCGCGGCCGAGGCCGGATTCCTTGACGCCGCCGAAGGGCGCGACCTCGGTGCCGAGCACCGCGGCGTTGATCCCGACCATGCCGTATTCGAGCTCCTCGGCGACTCGGAAGGCTCGGCCGAGGTCCTTCGTGTAGAAATAGGCAGCCAGGCCGAAGGGGGTGTCGTTGGCCATTGCGACGACCTCGTCCTCGGTCGAGAAGCGATAGACCGGAGCGACCGGGCCGAAGGTCTCCTCATGGGTCACCAGCATCCTGGTGGTGACGCCCGAAAGCACCGTGGGCTCGTAGAAGCTGCGGCCCAGCGCATGGCGGCGCCCGCCGACGACCACCCTGGCGCCGTTGGCGACGGCGTCCGCGACATGGCGCTCGACCTTCTCGATCGCCTTCGCGTTGATCAGCGGCCCCTGCACGACGCCGACCTCGGTGCCGTTGCCGACCTTGAGCCTGGCGACCTCGCCGGCGAACTTCGCCACGAACTCGTCATGCACGCCCGCCTGCACGAAGAGGCGGTTGGTGCAGACGCAGGTCTGGCCCATGTTGCGGAACTTGGCCGCGATGGCACCCTGCACGGCGGCATCGAGATCGGCGTCGTCGAAGACGATGAAGGGCGCGTTGCCGCCGAGTTCGAGGCCGACCTTCTTCACGGTGGAAGCAGCCTGCTGCATCAGGAGCTTGCCGACCGAGGTCGAGCCGGTGAAGCCGATGAAGCGCACCGCCGGATGGCTGGTCATGACGCCGCCGATGGCCTGGGCATCACCGGTGACGATGTTGATGACCCCCTTGGGGAAGCCGGCGCGGGTGGCCAGCTCCATCAGGGCGAGCGCGGTCAGCGGGGTATCCGGCGCGGGCTTGACCACGAAGGTGCAACCGGCCGCGAGGCCGGGCGCGCATTTGCGCGTGATCATCGCCGCCGGGAAATTCCAGGGCGTGATCGCGGCGCAGACGCCCACCGGCTGCTTCTGGACGATGATGCGCGAGCCCGGGAAGGGCGAGGGAATCGTCTCGCCGTAGATGCGCTTGGCTTCCTCGGCATAGAACTCGACGAAGGAGGCGGCGTAGGAGACCTCGCCGCGCGCCTCGGCCAGCGGCTTGCCCTGCTCGGCCGTCATGATCTGCGCCAGGTCCTCCTGGTTCGCCATGATCAGCTCGAACCATTTGCGCAGGATCGTCGAACGCTCCTTGGCGGTCTTCTTCGCCCAGGGCTTGAAGGCGCGCTGTGCGGCCTCGACGGCGGCGGTCGTCTCGTTGGCGCCGAAGCGTGGCACCTTGGCCAGGATCTCTCCGGTCGCGGGATTGTCGACGGCATCGACGCCCGCGCCGAGCCAGGCGCCGTCGACATGGCATTGCGCCTTCAGAAGTGACGGGTCGTTGAGCTGAAGCATGGTGTTCGCCGACATTGAGGGAGGTCAGATCTTCGTCTGCGCCGAGCGCGCGCGGAGCCACTCGACCCCGCCCATCAGCACCAGCGAAAGCGCCACCATCACGGTCGATGCCGCCGCGATGACGGGCGTCAGGTTGTAGTCGATGTCCTCGAAGAGCTTTCGCGTGATCGTCTTGCCTTCGATGCCGGAGATGAAGAAGGCGACGGTCGCCTCATCGAAGGACGCGAGGAAGGCGAAGACGGCTCCTGCGGCCACGCCGGGCGCGATATTGGGCAGCACGACATGCCAGAAGGCCTGGGCGCGGCTGGCGCCGCAATTGAGGGCCGCGAGCTCCAGGGCTGGATCGAGCCGCTGCATCGCCGCCGTGACGGTCAGCATCACATAGGGCACCGACAGCATGGTATGAGCGACCGCGAAGCCAAGGAAATTGCCGGTCAGGCCGATGGGAGCGAAGACGAGATATAGCGCTACGGCGAGCACGATGTGCGGCACGATCAAGGGAGCCAGCGTCAGTGCCTGAAGGGCGCGGGCGCCCGGCAGGTTGCCGCGGATCAGGGCGAAGGAAGCCAGGGTACCGATGACGGTCGCGGCAATGGTCGTCGCGAAGGCGATCCTCAAGCTGAACCAGGTCGCGCTCATCCAGTCGGCATCGGCGAAGTAGGCCTGATACCATTTCAGCGTCAGCCCGCGCGGCGGAAACTGGATGTAGGATGCCTCGCCAAGCGACATCGGGATGACGAGCAGGGTCGGCAGCAGCAGGAAGATCAGGACGAGTCCGACGAAGCCGTTGAGGCACCAGCGCCCGAACGCGGGCGAGAAAACCGGGCGCGAAGACACTGCCGGCCCCGCCGGCTGCGAGATTGGCATCGTCATCAGATCGCCTTCCCGAAATTGAGGAACCGCCTGAACAGGGCGACGAGACCGAGCGTCACGCCGAGCAAGACGCCGGCGAGCGCCCCGGCAAAGGGCCAGTTCAGCAATTCGGTGACCTGCTGGCCGATGAGTGTCGCGATCGTCAGGTTCTGCGGGCCTCCGACCAGCGCCGGCGTGACGTAGAAGCCCAGCGACAGGATGAAGACCATGATGCAGCCGGCATAAATGCCGGGCAGGCTCAGCGGCAGCGTGACGGCGATGAAGCTGCGCCACGGCCCGGCGCCGAGATTGCGCGCCGCGCGATCGAGCTCCGGCGGGATCGAGCGCAAGGCCGAGAAGATCGGCAGGATCATATAGGGCATCAGCACGTGGGTCATCGCGATGACGACCGCGCCGTCCGTGTAGATCAGCCTGAGCGGCTGGTCGATCAGGCCCCAGCTCATCAGCGCGTTGTTGACCACCCCGGTTCGCTGCAACAGCACGATCCAGGCGTAGGAGCGCACCAGGACGCTCGTCCAGAGCGGGATCAGGACGCACGCCGCGACCAGCATCGCCGCCCGCCCGTCGAGCCGGGACATCACGAGGGCGACCGGATAGCCGAGCAGGATGGCAAGAATCGTCACGATCGCCGCGGTCTGGACGGTGCGCAGCAGGATGCGCAGGAACAGCGGCTCCTGTGCGATCCGCAGATAGTGCTCTGCCGTCGGTCCGGGGGTGAAGGCGCTGCCGATCAGGAGTTTTGCGACCGGAAGCAGAAAAGCGAGGCCCAGCAGGAGTACGAGCGGCAGCGCCAGCGCAAGCGAGACCGGGCGGGACAACTGCCCGGCGAAGGAGCGATCGGAGGGAGTGGTAGCAGAGGCCGCCATGGATCAACCCTCGCCTGCGAAGACGCGAACCGAAGAGGGTGACAGTCTCACGAAGGTCCGGCCGCGAAGACCGGCTTCGTCTGTGCCCCTGGCCGACGAGCTTTGGATCTGAAGCTGCGTGCCGTCCTGCATCCGGACGATCAGCGTGCGATGCGAGCCGAGGAAGATGGATGTCTCGATTTCTCCCGGGATCGCGCCATCCGGGCTCTGGCTCGTGCTGAGGGTCTCGGGCCTCGCCGCGACGCGCACCGGGCTGCCGGTGGTCAGGTCGCCGCGCCCGCCGAACTGCGAGCGGGGTACGGCGATGGATTGTCCGGAAACCTCGATGATCGCCTCGCGATCGCCGATGCCGGTGACGACGCCCTTCAGGAAATTCATCTTGCCGATGAAGTCCGCCACGAAGCCGGTCTCGGGCTCGTGGTAGAGCGAGACGGGGCTGCCGAGCTGCTGGATCCGCCCCCGATCCATGACCGCGATGCGGTCGGACATCGTCAGCGCCTCTTCCTGGTCATGCGTCACATAGATGATCGTGACGCCGAGGCTCTCATGCAGCTTCTTGATCTCGATCTGCAGCTCCTCGCGCAGCTTCTTGTCGAGAGCGCCGAGCGGCTCGTCCATCAGCAGGACAGGCGGCTGGAAGACGAGAGCCCGCGCGACGGCGACACGCTGCTGCTGGCCGCCGGAAAGCTGGGCGGGCATGCGGGCGCCGTAGTCCTGAAGGCGGACGCGCGCGAGGGCCTGCTCGACCAGCGGCGCCATCTCGTCCTTGCCGAGCCCGCGCATCTTCAGCGGGAATGCGACGTTCTGGGCGACGCTCATATGGGGAAACAGCGCATAGCGCTGGAAGACCATGCCGATGCCGCGCTTGTTCGGCGGCACATGGGTCAGATCCCGCCCCCCGAGCGTGATAGAGCCCGAGCTCGGCGTCTCGAAGCCCGCGAGCATCATCAGAAGCGTCGTCTTGCCGGAGCCGGAGGGGCCTAGCAGGGATAGGAACTCGCCCGCTTCGACCTGAAGATCGATATGATCGACGCCGATCACGGAGCCGAATCGCTTGGTGATGCCCGTAAAGGTGATCGCCTCACCCTTGATCGAGGGCTCTCGTCCGGGTGGCGAGAATGCGTGCTTCTCCGGCATCCTGTTCATGATCCCCATCATTTTCTGTAAGTGCGCTGGCGGTCGAAGGCCTGCCGGCTGCTATCGCTATTTTGACGTTTGATGTATCATTTATCGGTTGTCAACTCCCGGGTCTGGTAGGATGGCGGCTGTCTCGCTATTTGGCGCATCAGACAACAACACGAGGATCACATGTCGGAGCATCCGCTGGCAGGCGTCGTTTCACCGATCGTCAGGCAATCCAGTCTCGGTGAGCTCACCTACGAGCGGCTCAAGCAGATCATCGTGGCCGGCTCGTTTCCGCCCAACGAGAAACTGACGGTCAGGTCCGTCGCCGCCGCGCTGGGCGTCAGCACGACACCGGCCCGCGACGCGATCAACCGTCTCTTGTCGGAGGGGGCTCTCGTCAACGAAGGTCCCAAGACGGTGGTCCTGCCTTCACTCACCCTTGAGGCGCTCGACGAGATTGCGGCGACGCGGATTGCCTTGGAAGGGTTGGCGGCGGAACGCTCGGTAGGCCACGTCGAAGCGCCACATATCTCGGAACTGGAGCGCTTGCAGGGCGAGATCAACGCAGGCCTCGACTCGGCCGATTATCGAGAAGTGCTGCGCGCCAACCGCGAATTCCATTTTCTGATCTATCGGCTGGCAGGCTGGCCGCGGCTGGTGGGCATGATCGAATCGCTCTGGCTGCGGGTTGGGCCGTCTCTCAACGGCCTTTATCCCCATTTCGCCACCAATCGACAGGGCGTTTCGAACCACATGTCCGCGCTCGACGGCTTACGTGCCAGAGACGGATCGAAGGTGCGCGCCGCCATGGAGCAGGACATTCGCGACGGCTATGCGCGCCTGAAAGCCAAGATCGATTCTCAAGCCTGAGAACGAAGCGCCGGCATCGGCAAATATTTTTGTTGCACCAAACATCAATATCGGGCTAGCTCTCTCCAACCGCCGGCATGGCGGCCCATGGATGCATGAGAGCAATGACCGCAGTGACACCCCAGGGACATAATTCGGTAGGCCGCGCCTCGACGTTGGCGTTCGAGCGTGCAGGAAAGGTTTTCGTCGACGGAACGACGCGGGTCACGATCGAGCGGGACCCGGTTCCGCGCTACATGGAGAGCGGCGAAGGCGCTTATCTGCGCGATCTCGACGGGCGCCGCTTTCTCGATCTCAACGGCAACTTCACCACCCTGATCCATGGCCACCGGTTCGGCCCGGTGATCGAGGCCGTCACCCGCCAGCTGCAGGCGGGGACCTGTTTTGCGAATCCGACCCTGGCCGAGATCGAGCTCGCCGAACTGATCTGCGGGCGCGTGCCCGGCGCCGAGACGATCCGCTTCGTGAATACCGGTTCCGAGGCCGTGATGTTTGCGATCAAGGCGGCCCGGGCCGCGACGGGCCGTCCGGCGATCGCCAAGATCGAGGGCGCCTATCACGGCGCCTATGACTGGGTCGAGGTCAGCCAGTCCAGCACGCCGGCCAACTGGGGCGCCGAGGATGCGCCGAGCGCCGTGCCCTATTATCGCGGCATGCCGGATTCGGTTCTGGAAGAGGTCGTCACGCTCCGCTTCAACCGTCCCGAACTCGCCGAAAAGCTGCTCGCGGCCAATGCCGGCAGGCTTGCCGCGATCGTCCTCGACCCAATGCCGAGCCGTGCCGGCCTGATCGCGCCGAAGCCGGAATTCGTCGCGGCCATCCAGCGGGCCGCGGCCAAGCACGGCATCCTGATCATCGCCGACGAGGTGCTGAGCTTCCGGCAGGGCTATCAGGGCGCGGCGGCGCGCTACGGGCTCCAGCCGGATCTGATCACCCTGGGCAAGATCATCGGCGGCGGGTTGCCGATCGGCGCGATCGCCGGACGGCGCGAGGTCATGAACGTCTTCGACGCCTCCGGCGGCAAGCCGCTGCTGCCCCAGGGCGGCACCTTCTCGGCCAACCCGCTCTCGATGGTCGCCGGCCTCGCCTCGATGACGGCACTCGACCAGGCGACCTTCGCCCGTCTCGAACATCTCGGCGACAGGCTCCGGAAGGAGCTGGCCGCAGCCATCGCGCGCCATCACGCTCCGTTCTGCGTCTCGGGCGCGGCGTCGCTGTTCCGCATCCATCCGAAAGCGGCATTGCCGAACGACTTCCGCGAGGCGACCCCGAACGCTGCCCAGGCCCATGCGGTCAGGGAACTCAGCCGCTTCTTCGCCGAAGCCGGCATCATCCTGCCGGTGGGCGCTGCGGCCTGCCTCTCGACACCGATGACCACCGATGACGTCGACCAGGTCGTCTCGGTGTTCGATGCCTTCCTCGCCGCCCGCGGCGACCTGATCGAAAGCCTTGCAGCATGACCAAGCCGACCGAAACCGTCGCCCAGGCGATCGCCCGCGCACTCAAGCGCCACGGCGTCGAGGTCATCTTCGGCCAGAGCCTCCCTTCTGCCGTCATCCTCGCGGCGGAGGCCATCGGCATCCGCCAGATCGCCTATCGCCAGGAGAACATGGGCGGGGCGATGGCCGACGGCTACGCCCGGATTTCGGGGCGCGTGCCGGTGGTGGCCGCGCAGAACGGACCGGCGGCGACGCTGCTCGTGGCCCCCCTGGCCGAAGCGCTCAAGGCCAGCATCCCGATCGTCGCCATCGTCCAGGAGGTCGAGCGGCATCAGGTCGACAAGAACGCCTTCCAGGAGCTGGACCATGTCGCGCTGTTCTCGTCCTGCGCGAAATGGACGCGCAGGCTCGGCGGGGCCGATCGCGTCGATGACTATGTCGACGCCGCCTTCATCGCGGCTGCGAGCGGGCGTCCGGGCCCTGCGGTCCTGCTGTTGCCGGCCGATCTCCTGCGTGAGCCGGTCGCTGCGTCAGCCGTGGCTCGCTCGGCGAATTACGGCACGTTCCCGGCCGATCGGGTCCGCCCCGGCCAGGCGGCCATCGAGCAGGCCGCCAGGCTGATCGCCGAGGCGCAGAACCCGGTCGTCATGGCGGGCGGCGGCGCGCTTTCGCAGGGCGCGCCGGCCGCGCTGGCCGCGTTGCAGGATCTGGCCGGGCTGCCGGTCTTCACCACCAATATGGGCAAGGGCGCCGTCGACGAGCATCACCCCCTGTCCTGCGGCGTGCTCGGAGCGCTGACCGGGCCGACATCGCTGGGCCGTCAAAGCCGCGAGCTGCTGCAAGAGGCCGATCTCATTCTTCAGGTCGGTACGCGCAACAACCAGAACGGCACCGACAGCTGGCGGCTGGTGCCGAACTCCGCGCGCCTGATCCAGATCGATCTCGACCCTCAGGAGATCGGCCGCAACTACGAGGCCTTTCGCCTCGTCGGCGACGCAGCCGAGACGCTGGGGGCGCTGACGGAGGCCCTTCGCAAGGTCGATCTGAGCCGCCGCACGCAGGCTCGCCCCGCGCTGGAGCAACGGATCGCGGGGTTGTGGGAGAGCTTCGACCAGCGCCGCGCGCCGTCGACGGGACACAATACCAGCCCGATCCGGCCCGAGCGCGTCATGGCCGAACTGCAGACCCTGCTGACGTCCGACATGATCGTCGCCGCCGATGCGAGCTATTCCTCGATGTGGATCGTCGGGCAGTTGCGCGGCCTTGCACCGGGCATGCGCTTCCTGACGCCGCGCGGTCTTGCCGGGCTGGGCTGGGGCTTGCCTCTGGCGATGGGAGCCAAGGTCGCACGCCCTGGGTCGAAGGTCGTCGCGCTCGTCGGTGATGGCGGCTTCGCTCATTCCTGGGCCGAGCTCGAAACGATGGTCAGGATGGGCATCGCGCTGACCGTGATCGTCCTGAACAACGGCGTCCTCGGTTATCAGAAGGATGCCGAGACGGTGAAGTTCGGTCGCTATACAACCGCTTGCCATTTCGCGCCGGTCGATCACGCTGCGATCGCGCGCGCCTGCGGCTGCGAGGGCGTTCATGTTCGGGAGGCGGCTGAGATCCTGCCCGCGCTGCGTGCAGCGCTGCAGAGCGACCGGCCGATCCTGATCGAGGTCGCCACCGATCCCGACGCGCATCCGGCGATCTCGCTCTATGACGGCACGCTCGACAAGGCACCGCAAGAGGCGGAGCTCGTCTGATGAAGCCGCTTCGTCCTGTCGCGGTCGTTTCGGGAGGCAGTTCGGGGATCGGCCTCGCCACGGCCGAGGCATTTCTCGAAGGAGGCTGGGCGGTCGCCCTGTTCAGCCAGCAGCGGGCGAATGTTGAGAAGGCAGCAGAAAGTCTCGGCCAGCGCTTCGATCGGAGCGCCATCCACGCGGATACGCTCGATCTTCGTGACCCCGCGGCGATCGCGGCCTTTTTCCGGGATGTCGAGGCGCATCTCGGCCATGTCCAGGCTCTCGTCTGCAATGCCGGTTTCTCGCCGAAACGCCAGGGGGGCCGTGCACCGATCGCCGAAATCCCGTTGGCGGAGTGGAACGACGTGCTCTCGGTCAACCTGACCGGCGCGCTGCTCTGCTGTCAGGCGGTACTGCCCGGCATGGCGGAGCGGCGGCATGGCCGGATCGTGCTCATCGGCTCGCTCGCCGGGCGCACGCAGCCGCGGATCGCAGGCGCGAGCTATGCCGCTTCCAAGGCAGCGCTGGCCGGCCTCTCGCGTTCGATCGTCTCCGAATACGCGCGGCACGGCATCACTGCGAACACGATCGCACCGGGCCGCATCGTTACGGAGATGACCGGAGATCCCTCGGCTCCCGCCAACCAGGCCGCATTGTCGCGCATTCCGTCCGCCCGGCTCGGCCGACCGGAGGACATCGCCCGCGCCGTCCTCTTCCTCTGCGCGCCGGAAGCCGGGTTCGTGAATGGTGCGATCCTCGACATCAACGGCGGCGAATTCACCCCGTCCTGAAAGCTCCTCCGCATGACCCCGCAGCCCTGCGACATCCTGATCGAGAGCGCCACGGTCCTCACCGTCGATACGGACGACACGGTGATTGCCGACGGCGCCGTAGCGATCACCGGGGCCGACATCGTCGCAGTGGGCGATACGGCGAGGTTGCGTGAGGCCTACGCGCCGCGCGAGCGCATCGACGCCAAGGGCGGCGTCGTCCATCCCGGCTTCATCGATGCCCATATCCACATCTCGCAATACACCTCCCGCAGCGTGCTCCAGCGCATGGAGGCGGCCTCCGTCACGATGGGGAACTGGAAATCCGCGCTGCGCCCGGAAGATGAATACGCCAGCGCCGCGCTCGCCACGGTCGACTATTTCCGGGCCGGCTATACCGGCTTCGTCGATCCCGGCACCATCTTCATGCCCGATGCCGTCGCGCAGGTCGCAGGCGATTTCGGCATCCGCATCTGGCTCACCGACCCTTACGTCTCGGACCGCGCCCGTGCGTTGGCCGAGAACCAGCCCGAACTCGTCAGCCCGAGCTTCCTGAAGCTCTGGCCGCGCGATCTCGAGGAAGCGCTGGAGCGGCTCGGCCGCGAACTGCGCCGCAACGCGGAGCCCGGCGGTCTCGTCCACGCCTTCGTCGGCATCTATGGCGCCGACACAGCATCGCCAGAGCTGTTTCGTGCCGCGCTCGATCTCGCGCGGCGGAACGGCGTCCAGTTCCAGGAACATCGCGGCTACAGCCCGAACGCCTATCGCGCCGGAGAAGCGGCCGGCGAGACGATCGCCGCGTTGCAGGAAGCGGGCGCGCTCGGTCCCGGCACGACCTTCGTCCACATGAACCTGGTCCATCACGGCGACATCGAGCGTCTCGCCGGCAGCGGCACGGGGATCGTCTGGTGCCCTTACTCGCAGATGCGGATGATAAGCAGCGAAAAAGGCCGGCCGCGTATGCTCGATCTCGCCCGCGGCGGCGCGCCGGTCGGGCTCGCGACCGACATTCCCCGCAGCGTGCGTTTCGACGCGCTGGGCACGCTCGCTCATGCCAATGCCGCCGTCTGCGGCACGCCGGCGACGCCGGCCGAGATCATGCGGATGCGCACCGCTGGGGCCGCTGCGAGCGTGGGCGCCGGAGGCTGGACCGGCAGCATCGCGCCGGGCAAGCGCGCCGACATCGTCTTGCGCGCGCCGGACGCATCCGAGGCGCTGGGTCTCGATCCGGTCTGGGAGACCGCAATCCTCGGCAGCGCGACGCCGCCGCGTGCGGTCTTCGTCAATGGACGCTGCGTCGCCCGGGACGGACTACCCGAAAGGCAGGAGCCCGGCGCGGTGATCGAGCGAGCACATGCCTCGGCAAGCGGCCTCATGCGCCGCTGCGGCCTCAGCAACTGACGTCAACGAGAGAGAAGGGGACCACGCATGAATCGTCGCGAATTCGTCAAGGCCGGCGCCGCCGCGCCGCTGCTCTGCCTGCCGCTCCTCGATCCCGCACAGGCGCAGGCCGCCATCGACGCGTTGGTCGAGCGCGCCAACAAGGCCGGCGAAAAGGACGTCGTCGTCGCCGGCGGCACGGGGGCCTATGGCGAGATGGTCAAGAAGACCTTCTACGATCCGTTCACCGAGATGACCGGCATCAGGGTCGTCGCCACCGGTGGCTCCTATGGCGAGAAACTCGCCAAGCTAAAGGCGATGACGCAGGTCAAGCGAGTCGAATGGGACGTGCTCACGCTGTCGGTCGACTCGCTGACCCCCGAGAATCGCCGCTTCTTCCGTGATCTCGGCCCCGCCTGCGAGGCGACGCCGAACGTGGCGCGAGAAGGTGTCGACGGGGCTTGCCTGCAATATGGCGCCCTGTTCGACGTCGGCGGTGCTCTGCTGACCTATAGTCTCGACGCCTTTCCCGCCTCCGGTCGACAGCCCGCGAGCTGGGTGGATTTCTGGGACGTGAAGGCCTTTCCGGGGCCGCGTTCGCTGCCCAATGCCGGCACACCCTGGTGGAACCTGATCGCCGCGCTGCTCGCGGACGGGGTCGCCGTCGACAAGCTCTTCCCGCTCGATCTCGATCGCGCCTTCCGCAAGCTCGATGCGATCAAGCCGCACATCGCCGTTTGGTGGCGCAGCGGCGACCAGAGCCAGCAGATCTTCCGGTCGAAGGAGGTCGTCATGGCGATGATCTTCGCGGGGCGGGCAATGCGGCTTCGCTCGGAGGGGCTGCCGGTCGGTGTCTCATGGAACGGTGCGCCGCTCGATGCCTCGTTCTGGGGCGTGCTCGAAGGTGCCCAGCGCCCGAACGCGGGGCTCGCCTTGCTCAACTTCGTCTACAGCCGCCCCGGCGCCCATGCCGCCTTCGTCAAGGAGGGTCTGGCAGCCACCGGCCTCAAGGGTGCATTGCCGCTGCTGGAGCCCGCGATCGCGCGCGATCTGGCGACCGCGCCCGAAAACTGGCCGCGCATCGTCAAGATCGATCGCGACTGGCTCGACGCCAATCAGGACGCCGTTCTGCGCCGCTGGGCAGACTGGCTCGCGCGCTGAACCGTTCCAACGAAAGCCTACGGAAGAGACAGGAAGCACCGTGACAAAGCTCGACCGATTGATCGCCGCGGCACTGCTCGCGCTCGCCTTGCCCGCCACCGTCCATGCCCAATCCGGCAAGGAACTCGTGATCGCCACCACCGGTGGTGCGCAGGAGCAGGAACTGCGCAAGCACTTCTATGAGCCCTTTGAGAAAGCGACCGGGATCAGGGTCCGGCCGGTCTCGGGTGCCGAAGCCCAGACTGTCGCACGCGTCAAGGCGATGGTGACGGCGGGAAGCGTCTCCTGGGATATCTTCCAGGCGGGCGACATCCAGTCCTCTTCGGACGAGTATCGTGCCCTGACCGAAGACCTCGGCAGCTTCTGTGAGCCGCTGAAGGGCAATGACGACCTGTTGCCGGGCGCCTGCAAGCCGACCGGCCTGCTCGCCGCCTATGGCACGACGCTGCTGGTCTACAACGACGCCAAGTTTCCGGGCCGCAAGCCACGCAGCTGGGCGGATTTCTGGAACGTCAAGGATTTCCCGGGGCCGCGGTCGCTGCCGAACTTCAACGATCCGTGGCGCGTCCTCGCCGCCGCCCTTCTGGCAGACGGCGTACCGGTCGACAAACTGTTCCCGCTCGACCTCGACCGGGCCTTCCGGAAGATGGACGAGATCCGTCCGCATGTTGCGCTCTGGTGGAAGACCGGCGACCAGAGCGTCCAGGGCTTTCGCAACGGCGAATACGTCATGGGCATGATCTGGCAGACCCGGGCGTCCGCTCTTCGCGCCGAGAAGCAGCCCTTGGATTGGAGCCAGAACCAGGCCGTGCTGGTCGGCGATCGCTGGGCCCTGATCAAGGGCGCGCCAAACCGCGAGAATGCCCTGCGTTTCCTGAAATTCTACGTCGAGAACATCGAGGGGCAGGCGCGCCGTTGCGAAGCCCAGACCTGCACGCCGACCAGCCGCAAGGCCGCCGCGATGATGAGTGCCGAGGCCCAGAAGGCCCTGCCGCTGGGGCCCGACGTGTTCGGCGGCCTCGTCGTGCCCGATGCGGATTGGATCAACGCCAACAAGACCGCGATGCTCAACCGCTGGAACGCCTGGCTTCAGCAATAAACGGGCGGCTCCACGATGCGCATCTTCGTCTCCAGCCTCTTCCACGAGGGCAACAGCTTCAGCCGGCTGCGGACCGGGCTCGCCAGCTTCGCGATCGTTCGCGGCAAGGCCCTGCTCGAAAAGGTCGCGCAGGGTAGTTCGGGACTCGCTGGTGGCTGCAGGCGGCTTACGGCGAGCGGAGCAGAGATCCTGACCGGAGTTTCGGCGGTCGCGCCGCCCGGCGGGCCTGTCGAGGACGTCGTCTTCCAAGATCTCCTTTCCGAGATCGTCGGTGAGGTCGAGGCGCAGCGGCCGGACGGCGTCTTCCTCGACCTGCACGGCGCCATGATCACGGAAAGTCTCGACGATCCCGAAGGCGTGCTGCTTGCCGCCGTCCGCCAGGTGCTTGGGCCGCGAGGCGTCATCGCCGTCAGCCTGGACCTCCACGCCCATGTTACACCGGCGGTGCTGGAGAGTGCGGACATCGTCGTCGCCTGCAAGGAGAACCCGCATACCGACTACGATCTCGCCGGCGAGCGCGCGGCCGCTCTCCTCGTCGAGACCTTGCAGGGCAAGGTCGCGCCGGTGACGGCCTCGGTCTGGCTGCCCTTCATTTTCGGTGCGCAGATGGAGACCGCGAGAGGCCCGCTCGCTGCGCTACATGCCAGGCGATGCCAGATGATGGCGGCCAATCCGCAGCTGCTCGACATTTCCATCTACAACTGCACCACGCTGGTCGATGTGCCAGACGGGCAGCAATGCATCACGGCCATCGCCGATGGCGACGCGCAGCTGGCCCAGGCGGCTGTGGAGGAACTCGCGGCGCTGTTCTGGACCCAGCGCGACGCCTTCGTCTCCGACTTCATGCCCCTGCATGACGCCTTGTCAGCGGTCACGGCAGGACGCATCGCGCGCCCCGCCATCCTCGGCGATCAGGGCGACCGTGTTCTCGCGGGCACCCCGGGAGACGGCACGGCGATCCTGCATGAACTCGCCACGCGCTGGCCGAACCTCGAGGCCGTCGTCCCGATCACCGACCCCGCCATAGTCCGCATCGCGCAGATGGCGGGAATCGGAGCAGAGATCGAACAGCCGCTCGGCGGTACCCTCTCGTCCGGCATCTGCCCGTTCCGGTCTCGCTGGGTGGTTGCCGGTCTCGGAGACGGCCGCTTCGTCCAAGACGGTCCCTATCTCAGGAACGAGCCAGCGACGCTCGGCGACACGGCGATCCTGCGTTCCGGCAACCTGACGGTGCTCGCCATGAGCCTGCCCGGCTTCACCCAGGACCCAGCGGCTTTCCGCAGCCAGGGCATCGATCTCGCCGACAAGGACATCGTGGTGGTCAAGTCCGGTTACCACTTCAGGATTTCGTTCGAGACGATCGGCCCCTGCCTCGTAGTCGATACGCCCGGCATCTCGAACTACCGGCCGGGGCTTTTGCCCTTCGCGAAGCGGCGGCCGATCCATCCCGAGGACATCATCTCCCGGCCGGCCCTGACCGCCCGAATCTTTGCGAGCGTTGCCGATTAGCGGCGATCGCTTGCGCGTCACTCGACCAACCACAATCCAAAAGGGGACTGACACCATGCGAGCGAGACAACATCCGCGGCCTCTCACCAGAAGGTCGCGCGTGCGGACTCTTTCGATCCTGGCCGGGCAGATCGCACTGTCGGCCGCGCTGGGCACGTCCGTGCTGGCGCAACCAAAGGAGGTCGTCGTCGCGACAACCGGCGGCACCTATGACCGCGCCCTGAAAGAGATCTGGTTCGAGCCTTTCACGAAGGCGACGGGTATCGGCGTCGCGACGGTCGTGGCGACGGATTCCGAGCAGCGTACGCGGGCCCAGGCCATGGCCAACGCCGGCAAGGTGACCTGGGACATCATCAACAATGTCGACATCATCGCCGAGTCGGCCCAGAATCGCAGCTTCTCGCGCGACTTGACCTCGTTCTGCAAAAGCTTCGAAGCGCGAAAGGATCTCGCGGAGAAGACCTGCGGCCCCGCCGGCGTGAAGATCTCCTTCAACGCGACGCTGATGGCTTTCAACACCGAGCGCTTCAAGGACGGGCCCCCCGGAAACTGGGCCGATTTCTGGAACGTCTCGCGCTTTCCCGGCCCCCGGGCGCTACCGAGTTTCAATGACCCCTGGCGTGTCTTCGCCGCGGCGCTGCTGGCCGACGGCGTCCCGGCCGACAAGCTGTTCCCGCTCGATGTGGACCGAGCTCTGAAGAAGCTCGATCAGATCAAGCCGCAGGTCCAGCTCTGGTGGCGGACGGGGGACCAGAGCCAGCAGGGCTTCCGCAACGCCGAATATGTGATGGGAATGATCTGGGGCACACGGGCGGCCGCGCTCAAGGCCGAGAAGCAACCGGTCGCGGTGTCCTATGACGGAGCTTTTCTGCTTGCCGACACGATGCAGATCCTACGCGACGGACCCAACTCGACCGGGGCAGAGGCGCTGCTGAAGTTCTACCTCGACAATCCCGACGTCCAGGCGAAACTGGCCGAGCGTCTGAACGTGACACCGCCCAGCCTCGACGCCGTGGCGAAGATGAGCGATGCCGCGCGGGCCAACATTCCTAACTCGCCGGAGGCCTTCAAGGCGATCGTCAAGCACGATGCTGCCTGGATCGCCGCCAATCAGGCGCGCTTGCTCGAAGCTTGGAACAGCTGGATCCAGAAATAGCGCCATCGGGAGGCCGGCTCGGGGATCCCGAGCCGGCGCGAGCGGGTCGCCTGCATTAGCCCCATTACGGCTTCCTTGCCGCGATTCGACATTCGGTGCGCCGGCCGTGGACAGGCCCGAGGAGATGTTGACGAGCGCTCCGCCGGAGCCACGGCTCGCGGTCGACATGCGCGGGATCGCCTCGCGAATGCAGGTCATGGCGCCGAAGAGATTCACGTCGAAGACCTGCCGGATCGTCGCGTCCGGAACGTCGACGAAACGCTCACGCATGCCGACTAGACCGGCACAGTTTACGAGCCCCTTCAGGCAGCCCAGCTCGGCGTCGCAGCGCGCGAACATGGTCGCGACGGCGGCTGCATCCGCCACGTCGGCCTCGATCGCCTGCGCCTGACCCCCTCGGCGACGATTCCTGCCACCAGGCGTACAGCCGGAGGTGGAAGCCATCTATCCGGCGCATCCGAGGGCCGCAAACCATCGACCAAGCTACGCGCTTTCGCCGATTGCCTTCGTCAAGCTTTTGGCCAGCCACCCTAATGGGACGTGTCGAATCCAATCAACAGGCTCAGATGGGCTGACATTCCCCTTCGTATTGCGCCATGACCGGACACTGGGCCGCTGCCCGGAAGCGGACGTTCCCGACTCTGGGTCGAACGGCAGTTCTTGACCCAACTCGGACCTTGGCCAGGTCCGAGTTGGGCTACCCGGCTCCCGTCGCGAGCCGCGAGGCTGCCTCAACCCCAATCCCATTCTGACTGAGCCAAGCGAGCCCGCAAGGAACGTAGCCAAACGGCGAATCCATTGGTGACGAAAGTATCTCTGATCAGGTCGCGGTCGTCGGGCGTGGCATCGAAGTCAGCGAACCACTCAATAAAAGATTTATTGCCATCTACAATCGGAGTGACCCGCAACGTTGCGATATAGTTCTCCGCATTCACGGGCATTCCGCTCAAAAATTCATAGCTGTAGGAACGCTCACGATCCGAGTGAGCCATCAAAATCTGGCGCATAGTACGGTCCGCCATCTCGACACGTCGAACCGCGCCGATTTGGTCGCCGGCACGCCCATTCTCAATCACGGTGACACTCGGAACGCCGGCCCAATCGTAATCACCGAAGGAACGGATCGTATTCCATACGTTTTCGGCAGGTGCCTCGAAAATGGTGCTGTAGTACGCCCTGGTCATGCATCTGGTCCTTGTTAGGTTTGCATGACCACGAATTTAAAGAACTCGGAGGTTCGCGAACCACCCGATTTCAGCCTGCGACGGTTTCGGCCGGGGCAATTCCCCCGACCGGCGCGGCGCGGGCGACGGACATCGATTAGCCCGCTTCCGACCAGCAGCTGGCGTTGAGCTACCGCCAGGAAGCGGATTTTTGGCGGGACCTTGCTGGCTGCTCGCTTCCAACCCGAAAATGAGCCTTGCGTTGCATTTAATATGTCGGTAATTCTCGACATATGGAAAACGAGCAAGTCATCCTCGCCCTGGCGGCGCTGGCGCAGAGCACTCGCCTCGACGTGTTCCGCCTGCTGGTGAGCGCGGAGCCGGAGGGATTGCCTGCCGGCGAGGTGGCCCGGCGCCTCGCCGTTCCCCACAACACCATGTCGTCCCATCTGAGCATCCTCAGCCGGGCAGGGCTCGTCCGTTCCGAGCGCTTCAGCCGCTCGATCGTCTACCGGGCTGATCTCGACGCGCTTCGATCGGCCATCGCCTTCCTCCTGAAGGATTGCTGCGGTGGCCGCGCTGAGATCTGCGCGCCGCTTCTGGCTGAGCTCACGCCCTGCTGCCCACCGAAGGTCACGACCGATGCCTGATCGCATTCACAACGTGCTGTTCCTCTGCACTCACAACTCCGCTCGGTCGATCATGGCCGAGGCCTTGCTCAACCATCTCGGGGAAGGGCGCTTTCGAGCCTTCTCCGCTGGCAGCGAAGGCGGTCCCGGGCCGAAGCCGATGGCGCTCAAGGTGCTGGATGCCGAAGGCATCCCGAGCGAGGGCCTCTCGTCGAAGACCTGGGATGTCTTCGCGCAGCCCGGCGCGCCCGTCATGGATCTCGTGATCACCCTCTGCGACCAGGCGGCGGGCGAGGCCTGCCCGCATTGGCCGGGGCAACCGATCACGGCGCATTGGGGCATCGAAGACCCGTCCAACGTCCAGGGTAGCGAGATCGAGCGCGAGCGAGCCTTCGTGACGGCGCTGCGCTATCTCAGGAACCGGATCAACGTCCTCTTGTCGCTGCCCGTCGCCAGCCTCGACGAGATGGCGTTGGCTCAGCAGGTTCGGCGGATCGGGGGCCTCGAAGGCGCGAGCGGTCGCCGCCCGGAGGTCGCCTGATGGACGTGATCATCTACCACAACCCTGTCTGCGGGACGTCCCGGAACACGCTCGCGCTGATCCGCAATGCGGGCGTCGAGCCGCATGTCATCGAATACTTGAAGACGCCGCCGAGCCGGACGCTGCTGAAGCAGCTTCTGGAGCGCGCCGGGCTGACCGTCCGGGACATCCTGCGCGAGAAGGGAACGCCCTTCGCCGAACTCAACCTCGGTGACCCGAGCCTTTCCGACGATGCCCTGCTCGATGCGATCGAGGCCCATCCCATCCTGATGAATCGCCCGCTGGTCGTTTCGCCCAAGGGCGTTCGGCTGTGCCGCCCGTCTGAGGCCGTGCTGCCGCTCCTGCCGCCGCAGCTTGGCGAATTCCGCAAGGAGGATGGAGAGCTCGCCGTGGATGCCTCCGGCCGCCCGACTGCTCTCGCCTGAGGTCATCATGTCCACCTTCGAACGCTACCTGACCATCTGGGTCGCGCTGTGCATCGTCGCCGGGATCGCGCTGGGCCATGTCATGCCGGGCGTGTTCCAGGCCATCGGCGCGGCCGAGGTCGCCAAGGTCAATCTGCCCGTCGCAGTCCTGATCTGGCTGATGGTCATCCCCATGCTGCTGAAGATCGACTTCTCAGCGCTCGGACAGGTCAGCAGGCACTGGCGCGGGATCGGCGTCACGCTCTTCATCAACTGGGCGGTGAAGCCCTTCTCGATGGCGGCGCTCGGCTGGTTCTTCATCGCCTGGCTGTTCCGGCCGTGGCTCCCGGCCGACCAGATCAACAGCTACATCGCCGGTCTCATCATCCTGGCGGCCGCGCCCTGCACGGCGATGGTCTTCGTCTGGTCGAGCCTGACGAGGGGCGAGCCGCACTTTACGCTCAGCCAGGTCGCGCTCAACGACGCCATCATGGTCGTCGCCTTCGCGCCGATCGTCGGCCTGTTGCTCGGCCTGTCGGCGATCACCGTGCCGTGGGGAACGCTCGCCCTCTCGGTCGTCCTCTACATCGTCATTCCCGTAATCGTCGCGCAGCTCGTCCGCAGCAGCGTTCTGGCGAAGGGCGGACAGGCCGCGCTCGACAGGCTGCTCCGCCACCTCGGGCCAGTTTCTCTGGTCGCGCTGCTCGCCACGCTCGTCCTGCTCTTCGGCTTCCAGGGCGAGCAGATCCTCGCCCAGCCTATGGTGATCGCTCTGCTGGCGGTGCCGATCCTGATCCAGGTCTATCTGAATGCCGGGTTGGCCTATCTCCTGAATCGGATCGCCGGCGAACAGCATTGCGTCGCGGGGCCGTCCGCCTTGATCGGCGCCTCCAACTTCTTCGAACTCGCCGTCGCCGCCGCGATCAGCCTGTTCGGTTTCAACTCCGGAGCGGCACTCGCCACGGTCGTCGGCGTTCTGATCGAGGTTCCGGTGATGCTCACCGTCGTCTGGATCGTGAACCGATCGAAGGGTTGGTACGAGCGCGGCGACAGCGTGCGAAAGGTTCAGGCAGCCGAGTAATTCGATGATCATCGAAATAGAGCTTGACGGAGCGATCCCGTCCATGCCTACTTATTTCCATGAACGTCGAAGAAGCAGCGAAGCAGCTTGAGGCTCTCGGGAATCCAACCCGGTTGGAGCTCTACCGGACACTCGTCCGGGCGGGTCACGGTGGCCTGCCCGTCAATCAGGTGCAGGAGCGCCTTGGGATCCCGGCCTCGACCTTGTCACACCACCTTCAGCGGCTGATCCGTAACGGCCTCGTCTCGCAGGAGCGTCAAGCCACCACGCTGATCTGCCGTGCTGTCTACCCGGCCATGGATGCCCTCCTCGGCTTCCTCGGCGACGAATGCTGCATCGAAGAGGGTTGCTCTCAAGCGCCGGACAAGGCCGCCTGAGAAGCCCTTTTTATTTGCCACATAATTCCATAATTCTAGAATCAGTGGATAATACAATGACTGAGCTTCCCGTCGCGATCATTGGAGCAGGGCCCGTCGGGCTGGCCGCCGCCGCCAATCTCGTCGAGCGCGGCATCGCAGTGAAGGTGTATGAGGCCGGTCAGGAGGCAGGCGCCAACATCCGTGGATGGGGTCATGTCAGGCTGTTCTCACCTTGGGAGTTCAACATCGCACCGGCCGCACGAGCGTTGCTGGCAAATGTCGGCTGGGAGGAACCTGATGGGCAGGCCTACCCTACCGGAGGCGAGCTCGTGGATCGCTATCTCGCCCCTCTGTCGGTTACTCCGGCGCTCGCTGTCGTGATCGAATATGGCGCGCGCATCACCGCTATCGGGCGCCACGGCATCGACAAGGTGGTCAGCCGAGATCGGAACCAGCGTCCTTTCGTGCTGACCATCGTCGGGAGCGATGGGACAACACGGCGCGACCAGGCGCGAGCGATCATCGATGCATCGGGAACCTGGACATCCCCTAACCCAATCGGCGCAGGCGGACTTGCTGCCGATGGCGAGGAAGCGCTCAAGGATCGCATCGCCTACGGGATACCCGATGTATCGAGCCGCAATCGATCGACCTATGCCGGGCGGGCGACGCTCGTCATCGGTGCGGGCCACTCGGCGGCGAACGTCCTGCTCGATCTCGAAGAGCTTGCGGTCGCCGAGCCCGGCACCAAGGCAATCTGGGCTACGCGCGGACGTGATCTGTCCCGGGTGTTTGGCGGCGGAGCAAATGATCAGCTCGCCGCGCGTGGCGAGCTCGGGCAGCGCCTGCACCGCCTCGTCGCGGAAGGCCGTATCGAACTGATCTCGGGCTTCGGGGCCACCGGAGTTCGTGAGGACGGCGCCCACCTGTTCGTGGACGGAGAGGTCGACGGCGTTGGCCGGACGATTGGACCGGTCGATCGCATCGTAGGCTGCACGGGTCAGCGGCCGGATTTCTCGCTGACCCGGGAGCTACGGGTCGAGTTCGACCCCTGGCTGGAAAGCGCCAAGGCGCTCGGTCCGCTGATCGATCCGAACCTGCATTCCTGCGGCTCGGTGCCGCCACATGGTCACCGCGAGCTGTCGCACCCGGAACCGGGGTTCTACACCGTCGGGATCAAGAGCTATGGGCGGGCGCCGACTTTCCTGATGCTGACCGGCTACGAGCAGGTCCGCTCGATTGCTGCGGCAATTGCCGGCGATCTCGCCGCGGCGGACGATGTGAATCTCGTCCTGCCGGAAACCGGGGTTTGCAAGGCAGCTCCGGCGGGCGACTGCTGCGGCGGCCCGGCTCCTGTCGAAGCAAACGCCTGCTGCGCTGAGGATGCCTTGGCAAAGGCTGGCGGCCAGGCCGGTTGTGGTTGTGGTCCGGTGAAGGAGCCTGAGCCGGCAACGTCCTCCTGCTGCGGCAGAGCCGCGTGACCGAGCGGAGCCGCCTGACGGTCATCTCGGCCCTGGGTGTGGTGCAGATCCTCGCCTGGGGCTCTTCCTACTATCTCTCCGCTGTCCTCGCCGCACCGATCGCCGACGACACCGGCTGGCCGCTGTCGTGGGTCATCGGCGCATTGTCGATCGGGCTTCTGACCGCTGGTGCCATCGCGCCCCTCATTGGTCGTGTCATCGGTGAACGCGGAGGGCGCCCGGTCCTCGCTGCGGCGGCCCTGCTCCTCGCCGCCGGTCAGGTCATCCTTGGCCTGTCCCCAAACCTCCCGATCTTCATCGCAGGCTGGGTGGTGATCGGAGCTGGGATGGCGGCAGGCCTTTACGATGCGGCGTTCTCGACGCTGGGGCGTCTCTATGGCGGAACCGCGCGTTCGGCGATCACGGTCCTGACGCTATGGGGCGGTTTCGCCAGTACCGTTTGCTGGCCACTCTCGGCCTATATGGTCGCCCAGTTCGGCTGGCGTGAGACCTGCTTTGCCTATGCGGCTATCCAGCTTCTCATCTCGCTTCCGCTGGTTCTGACGACGGTGCCGCCGGCCGCAATCGACATTTCCCAATCGGCGAGGACGACCTCCCAGGACATAAAACTCGCGGGCAATGATCGTTCGATGTTCCTGCTGCTTGCCGGCCTCTTGGTCATCGGCGGCGCGATCGGCTCGATCGTCGGCGTGCAACTTCTGACCCTACTCCAGGCACAAGGCATCACACTGGCGGCTGCGGTGGCGTTGGGAGTGCTCGTCGGGCCCGCACAGGTTGGCGGCCGGGTGATCGAGATGGCCGGCAAGGGCAAGCATCACCCTCTCTGGACCATGACCGCCGCACTGGTGCTAGTAGCTCTCGGGCTCGGATTACTCACCTTTGGATTGGGCCCGGTGTCGATGGCAATCCTGCTGTACGGTGCCGGAAACGGCGTGTTTTCGATTGCCAAGGGAATAGTGCCGTTGGCGCTGTTCGGCGCAGATCGCTATGCGCCAATTGTCGGGCGTTTGGCACGGCCAAGTCTCGTAGCCCAAGCACTCGCTCCGGCGGCAAGCGCTTGGATCTTAGAACATGCCGGCGTCACCGGAGCCTACGGCACACTCTTGCTGCTGGCCGCAGCAAATGTGGTGCTATGCCTTGGTCTGTGGGCGAGTTTCCGAGCAAAACGGCCGTAAATCTCATCATCGCCCGTGCTCTTCCAGCTTGCGCCAATTGTCGACGTTGGCGCAAAGCTCCGGAGCGGACGTTCGCATAGTTTGGAACGGTGCTTGAAGGCGCCCTTTTGAACGGGGTATTTCTTGGCTGGTGGCGTGAGACGAAACGCCTTCAGCCGAGCCGTGATTGCTCGCGAAACTGACGCGGCGTGACGCCTGTCATCCGGCGGAAGGCGCGGCTGAAATGCGCCGGATCGGTGTAGCCGGATGAAAAGGCGACGTCGATGATCCTGCAATCGGTGTCGCGCAGCAGCCTGCTCGCATTCTCGTATCTGACGGTGTCGAGGATGTCCGAGTAGGACAGGCCGAGTTGGGCGAGCCTGCGTTGAAGCGTCCGCGCGCTGAGGCCCGCGATCTCGGCGACGTCAGCAAGAGCGGTTGTTCCCTCGTCGAGATAGGCCGGAAGCATCAGCTTGAGAAGATCGACGATGCTGTAGGCGGACGGGCCGTCTTCATTGTCGCGCGGCAGCGCAAACGAGGGGGGCGAACGGTTCGGGAGGCCGAGCAGCTTGGTCGGCACGCTGATCCAAGCGGCATGCTGACCCGACAGAAACCGCACATTCGGCCAGCAGGATCGCGTCGCAGGGCTTGGCCCATAAGACGATTCAAAGCCGATCGCTGCCGGCATCCAGTCGGGCCCTGCGAATTGCCTGATGATGTAGACCGAGAAGATGTTCTGGATCCACTGCGCGTGTTTCAGCTGCAGGAGCCATGGCCCGGTGAGCCTGCTGCAGACCCGCACGTGATCTGCCTCATGTTCGATCCACATGCTCAGAATGGTGTCTTCCCCCGACGCCTCATGGCAGGCGTGCCGGAGCGCGACGAGCAGCGTCGGGGAATGCGCGATCAGGGCCCGCGTTTTTTCCCTCATATGCGAGAAATGCAGGCGCTGGGCGGCGAGGAAGCCGAAATCCTCGATACCCTGGCTTCTCTGTGCGGTCTCGACGAAGCGCAGGGCCGGCAGGAGCGGCAGGTAGAGCTCGCTCTTCTCGGCCAGGGATGATGGCAACCGGGACCTTTCCAGGAGCGTCTCCGTCGGTGCGCCGATATCGTCGAGAATGCTGACGAAAGGCAGCAGGAACTGACCGCGCGTCAAAGGGATATCAGCCATAGGACCTCGCCGCGATCATCGCGTTAACGCTTTCGCAAGGCCGAATCTCGGGAGATTCGCGACTGGCAGGAGAGTGCAGATTAGCCGATTGCGATTGGCGCGAAATGGCAAGACGAGCAGGCTCCCCATGCACGAAATGCTCGCGACGACATGTGCTGGCCGTTTGGCCGCGATCACGGGCCGTAGCGAACCGGAGCGTTCGTGCAGGCGCTGGCAGGGCAGGGGACAGGCAGCAATGTCAGGCGCAACGCCGCGCTATCTCGCTATCGGTTTGATGCCGGCTTGCCTGTGCGGGCCGGCCTGGGCGTCCGACCTCCGACAGCCCGCCGCGCCACCGACGCCTGCCCTCGCGTCGACACCGAGCTTCTCGGTCACGAGCTATGTCTGGGCGACGGCGATCGACGGCAAAAGCGCGACGCTGCCGCCGCTGCCGGCTGCGGATATCAGCCTGCGTTTCCGCGACGTGCTCAAGGAGCTCAACGGCGCGCTGATGGCATCCGCCGAGATGCGCATCGACCGCTGGAGCGTCCTGGTCGACGGGCAGTTCTCGCAGGTGACGACCGGCGGCACTCTGCCCGGACCCTTCTTTTCCGCGCTGAAGCTGCGCTCGCAGACCACGACCCTGCAGGGCTCCGCCTTTTACCGCGTCCATGAGGACTCGGTTTTTGCGCTGGACGTGGGCGGCGGTATCCGGTTCTGGAATCTCGACACCAAGCTCGAAATCCTGCCCGGCCTCGCCAATCTTCGCATCGAACACCGTCAATCGCAGATGTGGGCCGACCCGATCCTCGGCGCCCGCCTCGGAATAAAGCTGGGCGGTCCGTGGAGCCTGACGGTGGCGGGCGACATCGGTGGCTTCGGCGTCGGCTCGCGCCTGACCTGGCAAGGCCTGGGCAGCGTCGACTACGCCTGGAACGAGAACCTGACGCTGAAAGCCGGCTACCGGGCGCTCCATGTCGATTATCGCAGCGGTGGCTTTTCGTATGACGTGACCCAGCACGGGCCCGCCGTCGCCGCAACATACCGGTTCTGACCGGAGCTTCACGCGTTCGCGCCATGTCGAGAGGAATGGGAATGTCGATGACCGGGACTGCGGTGCGAGCCGCACATGTTTCCCTGCTTGCACTGCTCGCGCTCTGCGGGCAGGCCCTGGCGCAGACGGGCGAAGCCCAGCCCAAGGTCACCGATCCGCATTTCAAGATCGCTCCGGGCTATCTGAAGCGATCAGACCTGCCCAACAGCCTGGTCCTGCTCGGGGCGCCGCCCGCTGCGGACTCGGCTGCGCTCGCCCGGGACGAGGAAGCGCGCAAGGCGACAATTCCCTTGCGCAACACCGCGCGCTGGAAGCTCGCTATTACCGATGCCGATCTCGCCTTTCCGCAGGCCGCGGATAACTTCTCCTGCGCGATGGGCGTCCGGATCGACGGCCAGCAGACCCCACGCCTCTACGCGATGATGCAGAAGATGCTGTCGGATTTCGGCCTCTCCACCTATGGCGTGAAGAACAAGTACAACCGGGTCCGCCCCTTCGTGGTCCATAATGAGGCGACCTGCCGAGCGGATCAGGAGGCCATTCTGCGGAACGACGGCTCGTATCCATCCGGCCACACGGCTGCCGGCTGGGGCTGGGCTCTCGTCTTCGCGCAGATCAATCCCGAGCGCGCGGATGCCCTCTTCAAGCGCGGCATCGAATTCGGGCAGAGCCGCGTGATCTGCGACGCGCATTGGCAGAGCGATGTCGATGCCGGGCGGATCATGGGTGCGGCTACCGTCGCGCGGCTGCAGACCAACCCGACCTTCCTCGCCGATCTCAAGGCCGCGAAAGTGGAGGTGAAGGCGGCGAAGGCGAAACGGCTGCCCTCGACCGCCGAATGTGCCGCGGAGGCTGCCGCGCTCTCTGCGCAGTAGCGGGCTCGGAACCGGACATTTCCAGCCGGCGGAGCGTAGCCGACGATCAGCCGAGGCACGGGTGCGGAGCCATTCCGGCCTGTCCGACGAGCACATCGATCAAAGACACCAATGAGGTACCGTTCAATGCGCATGACGTTGGCCTGCAGCCTGAGTTTCATGGTTCTGGCGCCCTGCGTGGCGTCCGCACAGCCGGTTCCGGTGACCGTCGACAACTTCAAGCGAGCCGAGTCCGATTTCTATATGGCCAAAACAGTCGATGCGGGTGCTCTCGGCAAGTTCGTCCATAACCGGACGCCGACGCCGATCGACAAGCAGCCCGTGGTCCGGATGAACCGGGATACGCTCTATTCCCAGGCGGTCTTCGATCTCGACGCCGGCCCGGTGACCATCACCCTTCCAGAGGCCGGCAAGCGCTTCGTCTCGATGCAGGTCATCAGCGAGGACCACTACACCCCGATGGTGGTCTACAAGCCGGGCCGCACGACCCTCACCCGGGATAAGGTCGGCACCCGCTATGTGTTCGTTGCGGTCCGTATCCTCGTCGATCCCAACGACACCAAGGACCTCGCGCAGGTTCACGCCTTGCAGGATGCGCTGAAGGTGCAGCAGAAGTCGGCCGGCAAGTTCGAGGCCCCGAACTGGGATCTGGCTCAGCAGAAGAAGATCCGCGAGGCACTGGAAACGCTCTCCGCGGCGTCAGGCGACTTCAGCAACGCTTTCGGCCCGAAGGGGAAGGTCGATCCGGTCAAGCACCTGCTCGGTACCGCGTCCGGCTGGGGTGGCAACCCCGACAAGGATGCATCCTACCCCTCGGTGACCCCCGCCAAGAACGACGGCAAGACCGTCTACAAGCTCAGGCTCAAGGACGTCCCCGTCGACGCGTTCTGGTCGATCAGCGTCTATAATGACAAGGGCTTCTTCCAGAAGAACGATTACGACGCCTATTCGGTCAACAGCATCACCGGCAAGAAGAGCGCCGACGGTGCGATTGACATCCAGTTCGGCGGCTGCGACGGCAAGATCGGGAACTGCCTGCCGATCACGCAGGGGTGGAATTACACGTTCAGACTCTACCGCCCTCGCGCCGTGTTCCTGAACGGCACGTGGAAACTGCCGGTAGCGCAGCCTGCATCGTAGAAGGCCGCCCGCCTGGCCTGTTCTTCCTCGTCGATGACGCCTTCCGCCATAGCGAGTACATTGAGACCGCGGGGGCCAGGGGTACGGTCGAGAGAATCTCGCTGCGCTCGGTCTCCTCGAGGCATCCGCGCGGCCCGGTTGCGACAATCCCCTTCGGCCAGATCGGGAAGATTCAGAATTTCAGTCGCGAATGGGTCGTCGAGAAGATGCTGTTCCGGGTGGCTTTGGATACCGATGTCGGAGCGGAGCGAAAACTGTTCAAGAAGATCGGGCTGGAGGTCGCAGACGACCCAGAGCTAAACGCCGATCTCATCGAGCCGTTCAAGAGCCAGGGTATTGCCGCTCTCGAGGAAGGCACTCTGGTGATCCGCGGCAAATACAAGGCTCGGGCCGGGCGGCAGTTCCAGATCCGCAAGGCGATCTTGTCCAAGGTGTGGACCACGCTGGCCGAGAACAACATCAAACTGGTCCCCAAGCCTCTTCATGTACCGCAGATGGGGGGATGAGCTTGGTTTCCTGAGGTCGGCACCCACACCAGACTCAAATGAAGGCCCGCTTCCCCACGGACAGGCCTAGGACCGGTGAAATCAACATACCCGAGAGCGGACGTTCCTAATGTCTGCAAGGGACCACAAACGCCGGTCGCTCTTCCGGGGGAGATGCGCCAGTAGCGGACTCTAGCTCTCTGCCCAAAAGCGGTCCTCTTGAACGCGGGCGCGGCACGATCGGAAACGATCTGTCTTGGACGTTCGCGAGCTTGGTCTTAAGCAACCTAGTCGGGAGATTTGCCAGGTCTTGGTGGGAGGCTAAACGGCGCTTTCGGGCAGCTGGGTAAAGGAAGGTTGTCCAAGCCATCGTTGGACACAGGATATCGGGCAAATCGATCTCGATCTTTCAGCATTTCGAAAGCGCGCCGCCATACCCTGATCGACCGTTAGCTTGGCGAGAGGCCGACGCTTGACCACTCAGCGCATGACTCGAGCTTTCCCCGTGGACAGTGCTCTATTGAACGCAGTCCTGGAGCATGTGGACCAAGGAATTCTGATGGTCGATGCCAACGGCTATGTGGCCGTCTGCAATCAGCGCGCGATCGATCTGCTTGGCCTGCCACCCGACCTGATGCGTTCCAATCCATCTTTCGAGGCGGTGAAGAGATGGCAGATGGAACAAGGTGAATTTGGTACTGTCACCGAGGACCTCCTTCGGGCCATCAAATATGAAGGGATACACGTAGAAATCCTGGACTACGATAGGCAGAGACCAGACGGCACGGTGCTGGAAGTTCGAACCAACCGCCTCCCCAACGGCGGAATGGTGCGCACCTTTACTGACATAACCACACGAAAAGCGGCCGAGAACGCGATTCGGGTGAGCGAGGAGCGCCTGCGGCTGGCTTTGCAGGCGAGCAGGATGGCTGCTTGGGAGCTCGATCTCGAGACGCAGTGGGTCGATCGCTCCGAGAATTCCATGGTGCTGCTTGGCATTTCCTCGGGACCGGCAGGCGATTTCATCAATAGGGTCCATCCCGACGACCGAGAAATAGTGACGGCCTTCTGGAGCGCCGTCAGGTCGGAAGGAAGTGGCGCGGCCGAAGTGCGCTACCATTCTCCTGACGGCTCGCAAACGTGGCTTGCTCTCAGGGCCGAGCGAAAGGACGATAATCGACTCATCGGACTGACCTTCGACATCGCAGATCGGAAGGCCGCCGAAGAAGCCATCTGGCGAACCGCCAATCACGACCCTCTGACGGGCTTGGCGAACCGGGCGCTCTTCCAGGCTCGCCTCAACGAGGCGCTGACGAATGCCGGAATCTCTGGGGCCAACGTGGGGCTGTTACTGCTGGATCTCGACGACTTCAAGGATGTCAATGACACGCTTGGCCATGCGGTTGGAGACCTCCTCCTTCAGGAGGCGGCCCTTCGGCTCAGAAGCTTTGTCGGAGAAGGCGATACCGTGGCACGCCTCGGGGGCGACGAGTTTGCCATCATACTCGCCGATATTTCAGCGGGAAGTGAAGCAACTGCCCTTGCTACGGAAATCGTAGACGCTCTCTGTGCTCCCTTCCAGCACGAAGGACGAGCTCTTTCCACAACGGTCAGCATCGGGCTGGCAACCTTCCCTGAGCATCACCGCGATCCGGTCGAACTGATGAAGGACGCCGACATCGCGCTTTATCGCGCGAAGGAGCAGGGACGCAGCCAAGCGGTTGCTTATACCAGTGCCGCCCGCGAGACGATGGAGCATCGCGTGACCATCGCACACGACGTCCGGGAAGGGCTCGCAGCACAGCAGTTCGTTCCCTATTACCAGCCGAAAGTGTCGTTGGTGACAGGCCGGATCGTCGGCTTCGAGGCCCTCGCGCGTTGGAACCACCCGACCAAAGGGCTTCTCACGCCTGATTATTTTGGCTCGATGTTCGCCGAGCAGGCCATTTCGATTGCTCTGGGCGAGCAGATGATCCGCCAGGTTGCGGCCGATGTTCGATCATGGCTGAATCAGGGTCTCGAATGCGGTCGCGTCGCGGTCAATCTGTCTTCCGCCGAGATCTCCGACCCGAGACTCGCCGACAGGATTATCCGCATCCTGGAGGATACACGTGTCTCCTCGGCGCATTTTGAAGTCGAAGTGACGGAAACGGCTTTCCTCGGGCGCAGAACCGCGACGGCGTCCTCCATCCTGAACAAGCTGCACGAGGCCGGCGTCTCCATCGCATTGGATGATTTCGGGACGGGCTTTGCGTCGCTTCTCCATCTGAAGCAGTTCCCCGTGGACCACATCAAGATCGACCAGAGTTTCGTGCGGAACCTGATCAGCGACGACAGCGACGCTGCAATTGTCGCCGCCATCGTAAGTCTCGGTCACGCTATGGGAATGCATACAACTGCGGAGGGGGTCGAAAGCCCCCAACAGGCCGCACGCCTGCGAGAAGCAGGGTGCGATTCTGCTCAGGGCTATTTTTATGCGAAGCCGCTGCGAGGGGAGATGGTGCCGAAGACCATTCAGAGCTGGTTCCCGACAGGCAAGCCAGAGCTTTGAGGGCGGAAGGTGCTTACCTCGGCGCTTAGCGCCATGACCGGACATTGAGTCACTGCCCGGAAGCAGACATTTGAAGCGATTGATCGGTGCATGGGAGCGCCAGGCGAGACGTGGTGAAGACGCCCGCCGTATAGCGAGCGCCCTGATCGTCCAGCGCGGGCCTACATCGCCGGAAGGACGGCGATGTCCCTCGCGGCTGCGCTCAGACCAGCAACCTTGCCCACCGCAGTCGCCTTGCCGGTGGCGAGATCAACCTTGTGCAGGGCGCCGTCGGCGAGCAGCCAGCCAGTGTTGGTCCCGTCGCCCGCTGTCTCGATATCGAAGGCGATCGTTTTCGGCATGACGCCGAGCTTCCCGACCGCGCCGAGAACGCCGTCATTGGGCGGCGCCTGCTTGATCAGGCCGCCGATCTTGCCGTCGATGTCGTAGAGCGCCGTCTCCTTCGTACCCTTGACGGAGTTGGTGTAGGCGCCGGCCACGATCATGGGCACCTCGCCCTTGTGCATGTCGGTCTCGGCGAATTTCAGCTTACCGTCGACCGTGGTCTTGCCGTCATCGACATTGACCCGCAGGTTGGTGCCGTCGGAGCCGATCACGCGGAGCCGGTCGGCGGCCGGATTGAAATCGACCGTGGCCCGGGCGCCGGCAGGGAGCACGGTGTCCATCTTCGACTTCATCGTCGCTTTGCCCGTCTTGTCGATCGTATAGATCGCGCCGTCGACCGCGAGCGCGTAGAGCATGCCGTCGGCCGGTCTGACGTCGATGCCAGCGATCTTGCCGGCAAGGCCGGTGACCTTCATCGACTTGCCGGCCTTGAGGGTCGCGGTATCGACCATGGTGAGCGTGTCGTCGCCGGTGAGAGCCGCGAGCATGGCGGCCTGCGCGGCGATCCCGCTGCCGAGAAACGTTGAAACGACGAGGGCGAAACGGATCGTCTTGGTCATGGTGTCCTCCGGTTCTGTCAGGCGCCGCGGCATGCATATCTGCTGGCGGCGCTCATGCCGGATAGAGCCGAGGCAAGGCATTGGATGCGCTCGAAAAAATAAAGCCGCCGGGGTGCATCCATCGCGGCGCGGGCAGCGTATCCTCCCGTCGTGCCGTCCAATCGGGGCAGCCGAGCTTAGGGATTCCGCATGGCCGTCAATGCCGCGCAATCGCATGGAGCAGGCATCGAGCAGGCGCTGGCAGCCTGCGCCGGCGGCGATAAAAACGCACTCCGGCGCATCTACGATCAGGAATGCCCGCGTATGATCGGTGTGGCGCAGCGCATGCTGAAGCGCCGCGCCCTGGCGGAGGAAGCGGTGCAGGACAGTTTCATCCTGATCTGGCGGCATGCGGGACGCTTCGATCCGCAACGCGGCTCGGGCCTGACCTGGATCTACGCCATCCTGCGCAACCGCTCGCTGTCGATCCTGCGCGACGAGCGGCGCATGGAGATCGACGAAAGCCCGATCGGCCAGGAGGCCGCGAGCGAGGAGGATGATCCCGAGACCGTGATGGCGAAGCTCTCCGATGCCAAGGCCTTGCGCGGCTGTCTGGAGACCTTGCCGGCTCCGCGGCGCGGGATGGTGCTGCTCGCCTTCGTGCAGGGGCTGAGCCATGGCGAGATTGCCGGCAAGCTCGGCATGCCGCTCGGGACGGTGAAATCATGGATCCGCCGTTCGCTGATCGCACTCAAGGAGTGCCTCGGATGACGCCGGAACCGGATCGCGAGATCGTCGCGGGAGAGTATGTGCTGGGCCTGCTCGACGGCGCCGAGAAGGAGGCGTTCGAGAGGCGGATGGCGGGTGATGCGAAGCTGGATGCCGCGGTCGCTCGCTGGCAGGCGCGGCTGACGCCGATCGATGCCACCGCCCGGGCGATCGAGCCATCGACAGGACTCTGGCAGCGCATCGAGAGCGGCCTCGACCAAGCTCCCGCGGGAAGCCAAGCCGCGGCTTCGCAGCCGGCGCGTGGCGCGCGGCTCTCGCAATGGTGGGAGAGCCTTTGGCTTTGGCGCGGGACCGCGTTGGCCGGTCTTGCCGCAGCGCTCCTGCTCGCCTTCGGGCTCGTCGCTGCCCTCGATCGTGCGCGTCGTCAGCCCGTGATGGTCGCGGTTCTGCTGACTGAGACCAATGCCGCCGCGGCCGTTGTGAATACGTTCGCCGACGGGCGCGTCGAATTGCTGCCGCTTCAGGATATCCCCGTGCCGCAGGGCCGTGCGCTGGAAATCTGGACGCTATGGGATCGTGCCACCGGGCCGCGCTCGGTCGGCCTTATCGACAGGGCCCGGGCCGTGCCGCTGCGCTTGGACAACCTGCCGCTCGGGGCCGATCAGCTCTTCGAGATCACGGTGGAACCCGCCGCCGGTTCGCCAACCGGACGCCCGACCGGCCCGATCGTCGCCAAGGGGCTGACTGCGCGACGCCTCTAGAGCAATTCCGCCATTTCCTGAGTCGCGGAATTGCTCTAGGCCTTTGTTTTATCGCATTTTCTTCACGCGAACCGGTATCCACTTCACTCGAAAATGCTCTAGAAGGGTGCGGCGGGGAACGCCGCGCCTCTCAGCGGCCTTGAAGGGCGAGCAGGTTGACGTCGATCGTCCGGGCGCGGAAGCCGGCTTCGCAGTAGCAGAGATAGAATTCCCAGAGCCGGCGAAACGGCTCGTCGAACCCCAACGGCAATATCTCAGCCCAGCTTTCGAGAAAGCGCCGGCGCCACTCCTTCAGGGTCAGGGCGTAGCTGCCGCCGAAGTCGAGCTGCTCGACCACGGCGAGAGCGGCAGCCTCGGCACTGCTCTTGAGCATTGGAACCGATGGCAGGCTGCCTCCGGGGAAGATGTAGCGCTGGATGAAATCGCTGCCCTGCTGGTAGCTCTCGAATAGCGCGTCGTCGATCGTGATCGCCTGCAGGACGACACGGCCGCCGGGCCGCAGCGAGCGGCGAAGCGTCGCGAAATAGGACGGCCAATAGGCGCGGCCGACCGCCTCGATCATCTCGATCGAAACGATGCGGTCGAACAGCCCGGCGATGTCGCGATAATCCTTGAGCTCGATGGTGACGCGTTCGGACAGGCCTGCGGCGGCAACGCGCTGTCGTGCGGCTTCGAGCTGGGCCGGCGACAAGGTGATCGCCGTCACGCGGCAGCCCTCGCGCGCCAGCCGTTCCGCCAGCGCTCCCCAGCCGCAGCCGATCTCCAGAACATGCTCGCCGCCCGAAAGGTCGAGCATGGCGACGATCCGGTCCATCCGGCGCTGCTGAGCGGCCTCTAGCGTCTCGGTCGGTGTTTCATAGAGTGCCGAGGAATACATCATGCTGGCGTCGAGCCAGCGGCCATAGAAGTCGTTCCCGAGATCGTAATGCGCCGTGATGTTGCGGCGGCTGCCGCGACGCGTATTGGCGTTGAGAACATGCCGCAGGCGGTTCAGCAGACGCGCCGGCCAGGCGCCTGAGAGCAGCTTGCGCAGGGTCGCATCGTTGCGCGCGCCGAGTTCGATCAATGCGGTGAGATCCGGCGTATGGAGGTCGCCGTCGCGATAGGCTTCGGCCAGCCCGATGTCGCCGTCGATCAGCAGGCGGCGCATCGCCCGCCAGTTGACGAGGATCATCGTCGCCTGCGGCCCGGGCGAGGCTTGAGCACTGCAATGGCGCTCGCCATCCGGTGTGAACACCGTCAGACGGCCGATCTTGATGTGGGACAGCAGCCGGCGCAGGAACCAGCGCGACAGGCCGACGCCGCGCGGCAGCGCCAGCGGCTGTTCGACCGTCCGAAGATGCTGTTCAGTCTCGGGCTGGCTCATGGCTGCATCGATTCTTTCGCGTGAGGCGTCGCGGCGCTGCCAAGAGTGAAGGGTCGCTCCGGCGCGGCCGGATGAGGTCGCCAGGGAATCCGCTTCGCCAGCAGCCGCAGCGCGTGCCAGTGGATGGCGGCGGTGACCTTCAGCGTGAGCAGCGGATGCGTCGCGAGCAGCCGCAGCAGGGCCGCATCGCTGAGCTCCGTTCGCTTACCGCTCAGCACGGCCGTGATCAGGCGGCCCTCGGCGTCATGGCCGTCTATGGCGACGGAAATGCGCTGCCCGGGAGGAGTGACCGCGAAGGCGTAGCGCATGTCGAGGTTCATGAACGGCGAGACGTGGAAGACCTTGTCGGCCTCCTGCCGAAGCGCGCCTCCTGCGGAATCGGCGGGCGCGACGTAGCTGTGGATCTCGCCGAAGGTGTTGTGCACTTCGTAGACGGTGGCGCAGAGGCTGCCGTCGCGGCGATAGCAGAAATAGGTGCTGAGCGGGTTGAACGCGTAGCCGAGGATACGCGGCATGGTCAGCAGCCGGATCGGGCCGCCATCATGCGCGATGCCGGCATTCGCCAGGGCGGCCTCGATCTGCGGCCGCAGGGGCTGGCCGCTGCGATCCCCGTAATCCGCGTCGCGAAATGCGTAGAGATTGAAACGATTGCGCGAGAACAGCGCGAGCTTCGCGGCCAGTCGATCGATCTCGTCGAGATCGAGGAGCATCCAGAAGACGCGATAGGCCAGCGCATGGGGGCGGGGCCGGAACCGATGATGCCTGACACGGCCGACATAGAGGGCGGATTGCCAGTTCATGCGGCTTGCTCCAGCCGAGGCCCGATTGGAATGCGCCCGGACTCATTGCGAACCCGCCAGGGCCGGCGAACGCCGCCGAGTTCCTCGGCCACTGCGAGCCCGGCCTGCAGGCCGTCCTCATGGAAGCCCGATCCGAGATAGGCACCGCAAAACCAGCTTCGACGCGTGCCCTGAAGCCACCAGAGGCGCTGTTGCGCGTCGAGAGCCGCCGCGTCGAAGAGCGGATGATCATAGATATCCTCATGGAGGACTGTGTCCGCACGCAGCGTGTCCGGCGGGTTGAGCGTGACGAAGAGAGGCGGCTCGTTCGGCAAGCCTTGCAGCCGGTTCATCCAGTAGGTGACCGCGCAGGCGGCGTCCGGCCGGGCGCGGTCGCCGATATGGTTCCAGCTCGCCCAAGCGCGGCGTCGCTTCGGCATCAGCGCTTCATCGCCATGCAGCACGGCGCGGTTGCGGCTATAGCGGAACGCGCCGAGCGTTTCGACCTCGGCCTGGTCGGGATCGGCCAGCATGGCAAGCGTCTGGTCGGCATGGGAGGCGAAGACGACCTGGTCGAAGGTCTCGTTCCAACCGTCGCCCGTCAGAACGACATCGTTGGTTCCGCGCCGAACCTGCCTCACCGGCGAGCCGAGCCTCACTTCTCCCGAAAAGGCGGTGCGCAGCTTCTGCACATAGACGCCGCTACCGCCGGTGACGGTGCGCCAGATCGGCCGGCCGGCGAGCTGGAGCAATCCATGATTGTGATGGAAGCGCAGGAAGGCGGCGGCAGGATAGGACAGGATTTCCGAACAGGGGGCCGACCAGATCGCTGCCGCCATTGGCAGGAGGTGGTCGTCCCGGAAGGCGGCCCCATAACCGCCGGCAGCGAGATAGTCGCCGAGTGAAATATCGGCCGCACCGCCCGCCAGCGTGTCCCTGGATGCGTTCCGGTAGAAGCGGGTGATATCCTGCAGCATCGCCCAGAAGCGCGGGCGCACCAGATTGCTGCGCTGGGCGAACAACCCGGCGACGCTGGTGCCGCTATATTCGAGCCGGCCGCCATCGAGCGACACAGCGAAGGACATCTCGGTCGGCTGCGTGGCGACGCGAAGATGCTCCATCAGCGCGATGAAATTCGGATAGGTCGCCTCGTTGTAGACGATGAAGCCGGTATCGACCGCCGTCTCGCCGCCGGCACCCGCAATGCGAACCGTGTTGGCGTGACCGCCGAGGCGAGGAGCAGCCTCGAACAGCACGACGTCATGCGCTTGCCCCAGCAGCCACGCTGCCGAAAGGCCGGATATGCCGGCACCGATCACGGCGACCCTCATCGCCTTTCCTTGTGCCCGCTCCATCGTCGCGTTTGCGCTTTTCATGACGGGTATACGCGGCATGGTCCGGACTGGATTTGCCGCGGCGCGACCAAAAACGCTCGGGGCCTGTGACCCGCCGTCGGGCTTCCTGCGTAAGCGAGGAAAGGCCGGGAGATTCCGCGAGGGCTGGACGATGTCGATGAATCGACTGAAGCGGGTAGTCGCCGCAATCGGCGCCTATGCAGCGCATCCCGATCCGCGGGCGGCGATCGCCAACACCGTCGCGCTCGTGATCGTCTCGAACCAGCCGTTCTATCCGCTCTATCTTTACTGGGCGGTCTCGTCCGTCATCGCGCCGTCCTATGTCACTTTCCTGTCCACGCCGTTCTTCGCGGCCGTGCCGGCCGCCATGCGGCGCAATACCGTGCTCGGGCGAGCGCTGCTCCTCGCCGCCGGCATCGGCAATACGTTGCTCTGCCGGGCCGCCTTTGGCCCAGGCTCAGGGGTCGAGGTCTTCCTGTTTCCCTGCCTCATGCTGGCGCTGATGCTGTTTCGCCGCGCGGAGCGCCTCTTCGCTCTCGGCTTCGCGGCGCTCGCCTTCATCGCCTATCTGCTGCCGGCAACGCTGCTCGGCGCGCCGGCGCATCTTTACGCGCCCGGCGAATACGCCGCCTTGCAGCGCCTGAACTTTCTGAGCGCGGCGTCCCTGACCGCGCTGATCGGATGGCTCTTCACCGCGCACCTCCACACGATTTCGCGTGCCGATGAAACCGACGACGGCCGTGGAGCGTAGAGGTCGAGACATTGGCTGAAAGGGCATCGTCATGAAGCGTCTTCTGCTCGCTCTCGCTCTGGCTTCTTTTTCAGCCGCGAGCGCGGCTGCCGCTGGCCTCGACGGGACATGGCTGCGCGATGACGGCAATGCGCGTGTGCGCATCGCCCCGTGCGGCGACAAGATCTGCGCCACCAATCTCTGGATCGGCGACACCAGCAAGGGCGAGGCGGCCGGCGACAAGCTGGTCATGACGCTGGCCCGCCAGCCCGACGGGACGTTCTCGGGCAACGCCTACGACCCCAAGCGCGACTGGACCTACGCGATGACGATCACAGTGACGCCGGGTACGCTCACCACGCGCGGTTGCATCGTCGGGCGCCTGATCTGCCGCGACGTGAACTGGAAGGCCGCCGAGTGATGGCGGGTGACCTCGTCCCGGTGATCCGGAGCGGTTCGGGCCGCGTATCTCATACATGGTCCCCGCTCTCGCCTTGACTGTCGACGGCATGCGCGAGGTGGGAGCCAGCGCTCAAGGAGGTCGTTTCATCGTCTTGTTCGACCCCAACAGACTGATTGCCGCCATTGCGCGCTCGGGGGACCGGGCCGCTTTCGCCGCGCTGTTCGACCATTTCGCGCCCCGCGTGAAGGGGTTGCTGATGCGCGGCGGCGCCCCGGCGGAGCTGGCCGAGGAGGTCGCGCAGGAAACGCTCCTGACCGTCTGGCGCAAGGCAGCCCTGTTCGATCCCGCGAAGGCAAGCGCCTCGACCTGGATCGCAACGATCGCGCGCAACCTGCGCATCGACATCGCCCGACGTGAGATCCGGTCGCGGCTATCGCAAGTTTACGAGATCCTGGATGAAGAAGCCCCCGAACAACCCGATGCGATGCTCTCCGGCGCCGAACGCGATGCGCGCGTGCGGGCCGCGATGACCCAGCTTTCACCCGACCAGTACCGCGTGGTCGAACTCGCCTTCATCGAAGGCTTCAGTCATCAGGATGTCGCCGATCGCCTCGCCATCCCGCTGGGCACGGTGAAATCCCGCCTGCGCCTGGCGCTGTCGCATCTGCGCGGCCGGCTGGAGGATCTGCGATGAGCATCGGGCATCGCCCATCCGACGAGACACTCACCGCCTTCGCCGCAGGGCAGCTCGACGAAGGCTTGGCACTGGTCGTCGCCTGCCATATCGAGGCGGATCAGGAGAGCCGGCGCCGCCTGCGGGAACTCGAGGCCGTACAAGGCGCACTGCTGGATGCGGTCGAGCCCATCCCGATGGCTTCCGGCCCAAATCCTCCGGCCACCGCAGCACGAGCCGAACCAGGGCCGGCTGCAGCCGTCCCGATGTCCGAAACCGGGATGCCGAAGGTACTGCGCCCCTATGGCCTCGGTCCCTGGCGCCCGATCGGCATCCGCATCGCCATGCGCCGCGTCGAGGTTCCCGGTGCGGGCGCGCGCGTCTTCATGTTGCGCGCCGGGCCGGGGATCGCCTTGCCGCACCACAAGCATACGGGGGTCGAGTGGACCACGATCCTTGCCGGTGCCTATGAACACGAATACGGGCGCTACGCGGCCGGGGATTTCGACGAGGCCGATTCCGAACACGATCACACGCCGCGCGTCGATCCCGTCGAGGGCTGCACCTGCATCGTCGCGATGACGGGGAGCGTGCAGTTGCAGGGCTGGCTCGGCCGGCTGCTGCAACCGCTGGTGCGGTTTTGACGGTCGCTTCTTTCGCCACGGCTGTTATCTTCATGGCCGTGGCCATGTCCGCTTTCATGGCCCTGGCGACGCTGGTCGAACGCCGCACCGGCAATTCCGGCTGGATCGATGTGGTCTGGACTTTCGGGTTGGGCCTGACGGGTATCGCCGCCGCCTTGCTGCCTTTTGGGGCGGGGCCGGCCTCGAGACGTCTGCTCGTAGCCGCACTCGCACTGGCCTGGGCGCTTCGGCTGGGCCTGCACATCGCGCAGCGCACGAGCGGCATCGCAGAGGATCCGCGCTATGCTAAGCTGAAGCGCGACTGGGGCGGCGATGCGCAGCGGCAGCTGGCTCGGCTGCTGCAGATGCAGGCGGTGGTCAGCATTCCCCTGGGATTGGGGATCGTCCTCGCGGCACATAGCCCAGCGCCAGCGCTGGGCTGGCGGGATTTTGCCGGTGTCGCCGTGTTCGCCGCCGGCCTTGCGGGAGGCGCCATCGCCGATGGGCAATTGCGGACCTTCGCACGCTCGGGAGCGGGCGGCGTCTGCGACTCTGGCCTGTGGCGCTGGTCGCGGCACCCGAACTACTTCTTCGAGTGCCTGCTCTGGTGCTCCTATCCCGTGATCGCGCTCGCGACCGGCTACCCCTGGGGCTGGCTTGCCTTGCTGGCACCGGCCTGCATCACGCTGCTGCTCACCCGCATCTCCGGCATACCGCCCCTGGAAGAGCACATGCTCGCCAAGCACGGCGAGGCCTATCGGGCCTATCAGCATCGAACCAGCGCCCTGATCCCGCTACCGCCGAAAGGAGCGACGTCATGACGATCATGCAGAAGCTTTCGACCTGGGGCGAAGGGCTGCCCGTACCCGATGCCGTCAGCCGCATGGTGATCGCGTCGCTGGTCGGGCGCACGGCGCGCTCGCTGGCAGCGCAATCGGCCGGTGCCGCGGCCTTCGCCCGCGACATGGCGGAATTTCCGATAGCCGTTCATACCGATGCCGCCAATGCCCAGCATTACGAGGTGCCGGTCGCTTTCTTCGATCAGGTGCTCGGCCCGCGGCGCAAGTATTCCTGCTGCTATTACGCGGATCCCGGCGACACGCTGGCCGCAGCGGAAGACAAGGCGCTGGAGCTGACCGCAGAGCATGCCGATCTCGCCGATGGACAGGACATCCTCGAACTCGGTTGCGGCTGGGGTTCGCTCTCGCTGTGGATGGCGGAGCGCTATCCGCTGGCGCGGATCGTATCGGTCTCAAACTCGGCTTCGCAACGCGCCTATATCGAAGAGCAGGCGCAGCGCCGTCATCTCGCCAATCTCCGCGTCGTCACCGCCGACATGAACGAGTTTGGCACGAAGGAGCGTTTCGATCGCGTCGTATCCGTCGAAATGTTCGAACACATGTCGAACTGGCGCGAGCTGCTCGGGCGGGTTCGTGACTGGCTGAAGCCGGACGGCCGGCTCTTCATCCATGTCTTTGCCCATCGGCAGGGCTGCTACCGTTTCGACACCGCCGATACGGGCGACTGGATCGCGCAGCATTTCTTCACAGGCGGCCTGATGCCGAGTGCGACGCTCGCGCACCAATTCCCCGATCTCTTCACCGTCGAGGCCGAATGGCGCTGGGGCGGCGAGCACTATCGCGCGACGGCAGAGGACTGGCTGGCGAATTTCGATCGCAACCTCGCGAAGATCGATCCGATCCTGCGCGAGACCTATGGTGCGGATGCGTCGCTCTGGCGTCGGCGCTGGCGGCTGTTCTTCCTGGCCACGAGCGGACTGTTCGGCCATGAAGGCGGCGATGCCTGGGGCGTTCATCACTACAGGTTGCGCGCGAGCTGACGGATTGGCCGACTGGGGCTAGAACCAGCCCCAGTCGGCCGCCCGGCGGACGACGCCATAGGCGATCCATGTGCACAATCCGACGACGACCGTGCCGTAGACGAGATCGACGAGCGTGATCGTCAGCGTCCAGGGACGCAAGCTGGCGTAGTTCGTCAGATCGTAGGTCGCATAGGCGAGCAGGCCGATGAGCGCGCCATTGAGCAACGCGGTGCCGGCGCTGCCGTCACGCAGGGCCGGCATCAGCGCGAAATAGACGACCCCGAGCGGGAAACCGAAATAGAACAGCGCGGCCGGCCAGTAGCGCACCTGCTCGACGATGAGATCGCCGAGCGCGGGCCGATAGAGCCTTGCCGTCATCGTGCCCAGCCAGATGGCGTCGCAGATGCCGAAGGCGACGATGAAGGCGATGTAACCGGCGACGAAGCGCATGGCGATCTCCTGGATTCTGCGAGGAGATACGTGCGGCGGGCCGGCTCGGTTCAGTATCGCCGTCGAGATCGCGCGGCCGCGGCGCTGATCCACCGCAGCGCTTAAGGCGTATAGATTGCGACGCTTCTCTGGCCCCAGGCTATGATGACGATCCGAATTGTCCGACGCGCGATCCTGCCCCTGCTGGCCGGACTGGCCCTTCCTGCATGCGCAGCCCTGCGCCCCGGCGGCCTGACCGAGGGGGCTCGCGATGTGGCCTATGGTCCTCATCCCCGGCAACGGATGGATATCTACGTGCCTTCGGGTGGCGGCAGCGCGCGGAAGCCGGTGGTCTTCTTCATCTATGGCGGTTCATGGGCCAATGGCGCGAAGGAAACCTATGCCTTCGTCGGCGAAGCGCTTTCCGCGCGCGGCTTCATCACGGTGATCGCGGATTATCGCCTGGTGCCCGAGGTGCACTTCCCGGTCTTCATCGAGGATGGAGCGCTGGCGCTGCGTTTCGTCCGAGATAACATAGCCCGCTTCGGTGGCTCCCCGAAGGCAATCCACCTGATGGGGCATTCGGCGGGCGCCTACAACGCGATGATGCTGACGCTGGACCGGCGTTATCTTGCCGCCGTGGGAATGCGTGCCGACGATATCCGCTCCACCGTAGGCCTCTCCGGCCCCTACGACTTTCTGCCGTTCGATATCGACGTTACGAAGGCGGCGTTTGGAAACGCGCGCGAACTCGCCCAGACGCAGCCGATCAACTTTGCAAGGCGCGACGCCCCGCCGGTCCTTCTGGTGACAGGATCCGCCGACACAACGGTACTCCCCCGCAACAGCGAGCGCCTTGCCCTAGAGCTCAGAAAGGCGGGTGCGCGATCGATCTCGCTGAAGATCTATCAGGGGCTCGGCCATACAACCACAGCCACGGCGCTGTCCACGCTTCTGCAATGGCAGGCGCCAATCCTCAACGATGTCGTCGCGTTTCTTCAGGCGACATCAGCAAGGTGACTGCCGAGTTCTGCGCCAGAAGCCGTCAGATTTCGCACGGTGGATAACCGCCGTGGTCGCGGCCCGATTGATTAGGCAAGCTTATTAGCCCTATCGAATCCAGATGGCTAATCGAAGAGTGGGTCTGTGACTAGGTTCCTCGCAAGCTGATGCAGCGAACGAGGGGTAAATGCCTTCCATCGAGACCAAATTCCTTATTCCGCCCTTCCTTCTGGCGGCCGGCCTGATCGGCTCGACACCCGCGCTCGCTCAACAGCAGGCAGCCAACCCCGTGCCTCTGACGATCCAGGAGCAGGGCAGCTTCGCCGTCGGCGGGACGGTGGCGAAGACCGCAGGCACCTATGATAACAACAAGCCGACGGCCGCCGGCCAAAGCCTGCACGGCGACCATCTCTACGCCTTCTATCAGGTTCCGCAGAACCCGAAGGCGTTGCCGATCGTGATGCTGCACGGCGCCTTCCAGTCGGCGCGGAGCTGGGAGACGACCTCCGACGGGCGCGAAGGCTTCCAGACCCTGTTCCTGCGCCGCGGTTTCCCCGTTTATCTGGTGGATCAGCCGCGTCGCGGGCGGGCTGGCAACAGCACCGTCGCGACGACGATCGAGCCCACCCCTTACGATCAGCTCTTCTTCGATCAGTTCCGGCTCGGCAAATGGCCGAACTACTTCGACCATGTCCAGTTCGACCGCAAGCCCGAGACGCTGGACCAGTTCTTCCGCTCGGTGACGCCGAACACCGGTCCCTACGATGCCGGCGTGATCTCCAACGCGATGGCGGCGCTGTTCGCCAAGACCGGTCCTGCAATCCTGTTCACACATTCCCAGGGTGGCGGCCCGGGCTGGCTGACGGCGATCAGGAGCGCGAACGTTAAAGGCATCGTCGCCTTCGAACCGGGGAGTGGCTTCATCTTCCCGGAGGGCGAACTGCCCCCGGTTATGCCGAGTGCGGCCGGGACCTTGTCGCCCGAGGCCGTGCCGACGGCGGATTTCCAGAAGCTCACCCGCATCCCGATCGTCATCTATTACGGCGACAATTTTCCGGTCGAGCCGACCGCGGAGCGTGGCCAGGACAACTGGCGGGTGCGGCTCGCCATGGCCAAGCTCTGGGTCGCAGCCGTCAACAAGCATGGTGGTGACGCGCGCCTCGTGCATCTCCCCGAGATCGGCATCAAGGGCAACACGCATTTCCCGATGTCCGACCTCAACAATGTCGCGATCGCCGATCTGGTCTCGAAATTCCTGGCCGAGAAGAAGCTCGACTGAACCGCTTGCGCGACAGCCGGCGCGACGCGGGCAGCGCTCTCCCTTCGGATCACGGATCGGAGGTCGAAATGACCATAACAGCCATCAACACGAGCAGGCGCGAATTCCTGGGAGCCTCCGCGCTCGTGCTCTCCGTTACAGTTCCAGGAGTTTCAGCAATGGCCAATCCCACCACGGTCGCAGCCGACTCCAAGCAGAATCCGTTCGGCTTGGTCTATGGCGGTGCGATCACGAATAACGAGCCGGGCAAGGTCAACATCCACCCGGTCACCTACAAGCTGGGCGGGCTGGACATCGTCGCCAATGTCTACACCCCGGCGAACTACGATCCGAGACGGAGGTATCCCGCCATCGTCGTCGCGCACCCGAATGGCGGCATCAAGGAACAGGTCGCGGGCCTCTATGCCCAGCGCCTGGCGGAACAGGGCTACATCACGATCACGATGGACGCGGCCTATCAGGGCGGCAGCGGCGGCCAGCCGCGCAGCGTCGACAAGCCCCAGTTCCGCATCGAGGATATCCATGGCGCAGCGGACTTCATCACCCGCTATGCGGGCGTCGATGCCGAGCGTCTCGGCCTGCTCGGTATCTGCGGTGGCGGCGGCTACGCATTATCGGCGGCGAAGGCCGACAAGCGGTTCAAGACCATCGCGACGCTGAGCATGTTCAACTCGGGACGGGTTCGTCGCAACGGCTTCGCGGATTCGCAACTGAACACGATTCAGGACCGCCTGAAGCAGGTTTCGCAGGCTCGTGCCCAGGAGATGGCCGGGGGAGAAATCCTCTATGCGGGCGACGCCAACCTGACCGACGCGCAGATCGCCAAGCTTCCCTTCGAAATGTACCGGCAGGGTTACGAGTACTACTGGAAGACGCACGCGCATCCGAATTCGACCTTCAAGTACACGATGAGCAGCCTGCTCGACCTGATGCGCTGGGATGCCACCGACCAGATCGACCTGATCGACCAGCCGCTGCTGATGATCGCCGGCAGCAAGGCCGACAGCCTCTACATGACCGAGGACGCGTTCCCGAAGGCTGTCGGCACCAAGGACAAGGAACTGTTCAAGATCGAGGGTGCGACGCATATCGAGACCTATTGGGTCCCCAAATATGTCGACGCCGCGCTGGGCAAGCTGACGCCGTTCTTCGCCCGGACCCTCGTCTGACCGTTCAGGACCCGCGGACCCATCGCTTGGGCCATCCCGTGAAAGCTTTCAGCAGCGTGACGTCCCGGTTCCGTTCCGGGCCGTCATGGTCTTGCCCCTGAGGAGCACTGCATCCGTGAAGAAGCTCACCCGAAATCTGTTCGTCGCAGCCGTCCTGCTGCTCTCCGGAGGACTGTCCACCATGGTGATCGCCCAGAGCCAGCCACCCGCCGCATCCAGCACGACTCCCGCCAAGCCGCCCTCCCGGGCCCAGCAACTGATGGGCGACATCGCGCCCAAGATGGCGGAGCTCACCGACAATGTGCTGTTCGGCGACATCTGGGAGCGCCCGGGCCTCGCCAAGCGCGACCGTAGCCTGGTCACCGTCAGCGCGCTGATCGCACTGAACCGTCCCGATCAGCTCCGCTCGCATCTCGCGCTCGCGCGGCAGAACGGTGTCAAGGAGGAGGAGCTCGTCGAGGCGATCACCCAACTCGCCTTCTACACCGGTTGGCCCAACGCCATCACGGCGATCGGGGTCGCCCGCGACGTCTTCAAGCCGAAATGATGGCCGGGATGTTTGCGCCAGGACTCGCTCTCATCGCTATGCTGCTGCCCATCGCCTCTGCCCTGGCCCAAACCAGTCAGGAGATCGTCGTCCAGCGCGCCGGCTCCCAGAAGCCGAGCGTCGGCGCCGGCCAGAATTTTACCGGCACTGTCCGTGTCGACGGCCGCTTCCAGGGCAGCGCGCCGGCGCGGGTCAGCGGCGGCACGGTGACCTTCGAACCGGGAGCGCGCACCGCCTGGCATACGCACCCGCTCGGCCAGACGCTTATCGTCACGGCCGGCGCGGGACTGGTGCAGCACTGGGGCGGTGCGACCCAGGAGATCCGTCCCGGCGACGTCGTCTGGATCCCGTCCGGCGTGAAGCATTGGCACGGCGCAGCGCCGACCACGGGCATGACGCATGTCGCCATCTCGGAGGCACAGGACGGCAAGACCGTCGACTGGCTGGAGCACGTCACCGACGAGCAGTACCGGCGCTAGAAACGAGACGAAGATGAAAATCCCTGCATTCCAGATCGCCCTGGCCAGCCTGTCCATGGCTGCCGTTCTTGCCGTCGGCTGGCAGGTCCATGCCGAGGCGACACGGGTCACCTTCCCGCAGCTCGACAAGCTGGTGCACTACACCACCGTGCGCCGCGGCAACGTCATGGAGCACATCATGACCACGCCCGAGGCGATCCAGGCGATCAAGGATCGCCAGCCCGTGCCCGCTGGCACGCATTTCGTTCTCGTCGACCATCGCGACGGCAAGCTCTTCCGCTATTTCGTCATGGAAAAGGGCCAGGGCTGGGGCGCGGATTACGACGAGCGCCGCCGTACCGGCGACTGGCAGTTCCAGTGGTTCTGGCCGGACAAGACCATCAACACCGCGGAGAACACTGCGCGCTGCCAGTCCTGCCACAGCAGCCAGTCGGGGGCGGAATATCTGTTCACCGGTTCCCGGATTCCCCGCTTCAACGGCACGCCGATCGAATAGTCGGGAAATCGCGAGGTGAACCGTCTTTTTCTCACCCGTTTGTGGCTCGATGGCCTGACCGCGGCGCTGCTGCTGCTCGGCTTCGCCTATTGGTGGCTGGGCAACGCTGTCCATGAGCTGGCGGGAACGGCGATGTTCCTGCTGATCATTGCCCATAACGTCTTCAACCGGCGCTGGTGGAGCGGGATCCCGCGGACGCGGCGCGAACCGCGCAGCCTGTTCAATGTCGGAGTGACCTTCGCGCTCCTGATCGCCATGCTGGTGCTGCTCGCAACCAGCGTGCTGATCTCGAACGCGCTGGCGCCATACCTGCCGCCCTGGGGTGGCTTCACCGTGCGGCAGATCCACACGCTCGCCGCCTACTGGATCCTGATCATCGTCGCGATCCATCTCGGCCTGCGCTGGCCGCTGCTGATGGGGGTGGCGCGCAACCTGTTCGGGATCAAACGAACGAACCCGCTGCGAACACTCATGCTGCGGGCGATCGCCGGGACAATCGCGATCCACGGCGTCTGGAGCTTCGTCCAGCTCGGTCTGGGTACGAAACTCTCCATGCAGATGACGCTGGATTGGTGGAACTTCGAGGAAGCGGTCGCGGGCTTCTTCATCCATTGCGCGGCCGTCGCCGGGCTCGTGATGGTCATCACCTATTACGGGTTCAATCGCGATAGCGCAGGACGTCGACGAGCACCGACAGGGCCGGCGAGAAATGCCGCCGGCTCGGATAGTAGAGGTGGTAGCCGGGGAATGGCGGGCACCAATCCTCGAGCACCCGTATGAGCCTGCCCGCGCGAATATGCGGGATCGTCTGATCCTCGGGGAGGTAGGCCAGCCCGAGACCGTCGAGCGCCGAATTCAGGCGCAGCGCGAGGCTATTGAACACGAGTTGCCCATCGCCCCGCACCTTGACCTCGCGGCCATCCTTTTCGAGGCCCCAGGGAAACAGCCCGCCATAGGTCGGGAGACGAGACGCGATGCAGTTATGTGAGGCCAGGTCCTGCGGTGACTCCGGAATACCGAAGCGCTTGAAATAATCCGGCGATCCGACCACGGCCATGCGCATCTCCGGCCCGATCCGGACGGCGATCATGTCCTTCGCGACCTGTTCGCCCAATCGCACCCCGGCATCGTAGCCCGCCGCCACGATGTCGACGAGACCATAGTCGACGATGATCTCGACCTTGATGTCGGGATGATCCGGCAGGAAGCGCTTCAGGGCAGGCTGCAACGCCGAAATAGCAGCATGTTCGCCGGCCGTGATGCGAATCGTCCCGGCCGGCTTGCCGCGCAATTCGCCGAGTGCCGCGATCTCCGCCTCGATCTCGTCGAAGCGTGGCGCGACGGTTTCGAGAAGGCGCATGCCGGCCTCGGTCGGGGCGACGCTTCGGGTCGTGCGCGTCAGGAGCCGCAGCTTCAAGCGTTCCTCGAGAGCCTTGATGGTCTGGCTGAGCGCCGACTGCGAGACGCCCAGCTTGGCACCGGCCTTGGTGAAGCTGCGCTCCTTCGCAACCATGGCGAAGGCGGCGAGATCGTTGAAGTTCGGCTGCGCCATTGATTAGAGTGCCTTATGAGCCCGGTCGAATTATAGCTCCTTATCCCGATGGCCGGCACGTGCTGGCAATGCCTCATCAACACATCGATTCAATGTTGCTCGCGGCCGAATTCTGGGCCGCGCCAGTTGCGGACATTGAAGTGCGACGATTGCGGTCTCGGGTTGTTGATCAAGATGGCCCGGCTGAAAGTAAGTAGCGCCAGCCTGCGGACCAGTGAGCGTTCCAAGGCGCTGCGCCTCATGGGCAAGCACCTTGATCACTACATGGAACGGTTTGACAAGCTGCGACGCACCGCGAATGCCGAGACCACGTTTACGGCGAAAGTTGCGCAGCACGACCTGACCAAGCTCAGCGGCGTCGAGCTGGAGCGGCTGGTGACCGGCTATTTCCGGGATGCGGTCGAGCCGACGGCAGCAAACCCTCCGCTCGACAGTGAGGATCACCTACAGATCGAAGAACACCGTCTCGCTCTCGCCGGCGAGGTTGATGTCGAGCCACCAGGTGCCGTCCGGCTTGCGCTGGGCGATCAGGGTGTGCCTGCGCGCTTCGGGCACCAGATTGAGGATCGGGTCGGTCTCGTTGCCCTCGCCATCGGCGAAATAGAGCCGGGTCGGCAGGCGCCTCAGCAGGCCGCGGCCGAAGACCGAGAGCGCGATATGCGGCGCCTGCAGGCTGTTGCCGGGGCCGGGCACGCGGCCGGGGCGGATCGTGCGGAAGCGGAAGACGCCGGACTTGTCGGTCGAGGCGCGGCCGAAGCCGACGAAATGCCGGTCGAGCGCCACATCGGCGCGGTCATCGTCCGGGCTGGCATAGCGGCCGTTCGCGTTCGCCTGCCAGATCTCGATCATCGCATCCTCGATCGGTTTGCCGTCGGCATCGTAGACGCAGCCGGCGAGCGCGATGACCTCGCCCTCGGGCGTACCCGAAACATTCGAGCCCGAGAGCAGGAAATGCTCCGGCGGCATCAGGTCGGGCCGCGCGCCCATCTCGGAGCGCTCGACCAGATCGGCGCCGCCCTTCCAGGGCAGACCGTAATGGAAATAGGGGCCGACCGTCTGCCACGGCGTCTGGCCGAAGATCGACGGGTCCTGGCTGTCCTGCCGCGGCGCGGCGTTGCGAGTTTCCAAATCCCCGCCAGAAGAGTCAGTGGTCGTCGTCATGGTCGTCCTCGAACGGCGTCTGGTCGCGGCCCTTGAGCACGATGTCGAAGACATAGCCCAGCGCCCAGTTCGGCACGGTGGTGCCGATATCGAAGCGCGAGACCATGCGCTGGCGATAGGGCATCGGCACGGCATTCGCGATCGGGTCGATCTCGATCAGCGGATCGTCGGGGAAATACATCTGCGTGACCAGCCGCGTCGCGAAGGCCGGGCCTAATAGCGAGAGATGGATATGGGCCGGGCGCCAGGCGTTCTTGTGGTTGCCCCAGGGATAGGCGCCGGGCCGGATCGTGACATAGCGATAGCGGCCCTGTTCGTCGGTGATCACGCGGCCGACGCCAGTGAAATTCGGATCGAGCGGCGCCGGCCAGTCGTCCTTGGCGTGGATGTAGCGTCCGGCGGCATTGGCCTGCCAGATCTCGACGACGGTGTTCGGCACGGGCCGTCCGTCCTCATCGAGCACGCGGCCGGTCACGACGATGCGCTGGCCCTGCGGCTGCGCCTTGTGCTGGGTGGTGAGGTCGGCCATCGCCGGCCCCATCAGGCGCGACCAGTCGGTCGGCCCGGTGACCTCGGTCAGCGTCTGCGGGATCGCGATCGGGGTCTGACGCGGGCTGCGTGCCACGGTCGAGCGGTAATCCGGCGAGAGCGAGGCCGGCTGCCCGGCATCGAGCCCCGCATAGGGAAGGATCAGGCTGCTCATGCGGCTTATCTCTCCTCAGCCATGGCTCGGCGCGGGAACGCTGATCGGGCGCGCGAGCCTTGATTGCGCGGTCAGCCGGATGCCGGCATTGGCCGCGCCATAGCCGGCATAGCCATCGCGCTGGACGATCTCGAAGAACAAGCCACCATCCAGCGTCTGCGTATAGGCCTGACGGAAGGCGCCGCCGGCATCGCTGTCATAGAGGATGTTCAGCGCCTTCATCGCATCGATCTCCTCGGCCGTCAGGTCGGAGCGGGCTTCGAGGTCGTCATAGTAGTTCTCGGGGATGGGTAGCATGGCGACGCCATTCGCCACCAGCCGCTTGACGGTCGCGGCGATGTCGTCGGTCGCGAAGGCGATGTGCTGCACGCCCGAGCCGAAGAAATCGGTGATGAACCGCGCCGAAAGCGTGCGGTGGCTCTGCGAGCCGTTGAGGATGAGCCTCAAGCCATGGCCGTTCCGGCCGTCGAGCCCGCTCTCGATCACCTGGCTCTGAACCACGCCGCCGGGGTCGAGCACGGCCTGGCTCGGCGTCTTCCGCGTTTCGAACAGCGAGGAATAGAACAGCAGCCAGGTCAGCATCTCCTCGTACTGCATGCTCTGCGAGACATGGTCGACGCCGGTGAGCCCGGCATCGTCCGAGGCCTCGCCCGTCGCCTCGAAATCGACCTCCGCCCAGCGGCCCAGCGCCGAAGCCTGGTCGAGGAAATAGAGCAGGCTGCCGCCGAGCCCGCGCACGGCGGGGATGTCGAGCTCATCCGGCCCGATCGCGCCGGCATGGGGCACGTCGAGCAGGGCCTTGGCGCGGGCGATCGCGGCCTGCGCATCCGGCACGCGCAGGGCCAGCGCACAGACCGAGGTGCCATGCGTGATCTGGTAGCTATGGGCGAAGCCGTCGGCCTCGCTGTTCAGCACGATGCGGATATCGCCCTGGCGCCAGAGATCGACATCCTTGGAGCGATGCGCGCCGGCTCGCGCGAAGCCGAGCGCCCGCAACAGCTTCTCGAAACCGGGCCGTTCGGCCTCCGACACCGTGAACTCGATGAACTCGACCGCCTCGACCGGGGCCGGCGGCGGCATCGGCACCGCGCCGGGCACCGGCTTGCCGACTTGCCGCGCGGTCTCGTCGAGCAGCCAGATCAGCGAGCGATGGCCGTCGAGCGCGACGGAACGCGCGGAGGGCACCGGCTTGCCGACTTGCCGCGCGGTCTCGTCGAGCAGCCAGATCAGCGAGCGATGGCCGTCGAGCGCGACGGAACGCGCGGAACCGGCGCGGAAGCGATCGTTGAAGATCTCCAGCGAGAGCACGCCGTCATAGCCGGTCGCGGCCAGCGCGCGCATGAAGCCGGAGAGATCGAGGTCGCCCTGGCCGGGCAGGCAGCGCCAGTGCCGGCTCCAGGAGAGCGGGTCCATCTGCAGGAGCGGCGCGTCGGCCATCTGCACCATCTCGATCTTGTCGCGCGGGATCGTGCCGATCGCCGCAAGATCGAGGCCGCGCGCCAGGATGTGGAAGGAATCGAGGATGATCCCGACCTCCGGCCGGTTGGCGCGGCGCACGATCTCCCAGGCGTCGCGATAGTCGAAGACATGCCGCCCCCAGGCCAGCGCCTCGTAACCGACGCGAAGGCCGCGCCGGCCCGCGCGCTCGCCGAGCTCGGCGAAATCGGCGGCGAGCCGGTCAATGCCCGGCAAGGCTTCCGGCGAGACGCTGGAGCAGATGAAGAGCAGGTCCGTTCCCAGTTCCTGAAGCAGGTCGAACTTGCGCTCGGCCCGGTCGAAGACGCGCTGGCGGCGCCCTTCCGGCATGCCCTCGAAATCGCGGAAGGGCTGGCAGGTCACGATGGTCAGGCCGAGATCGCCGCAGATGCGCCGGACCTCGGTCGGAGAACCGGGGAAGGCGATCAGGTCGTTCTCGAAAATCTCGACGGCCTTGAAGCCGGCGGCGGCGATGGCCTCGAGCTTCTCCTGAAGTGTGCCGGAAACGCAGACGGTGGCGATCGACGGTAACATGGCTGTCCTTCCCGAACTGGCACATCGTTGCCCGCAGCAGTTCCGGGCAGGGCTATCGCTTTCACACGAAGGCGGAGACCTGATGCGGCGCGTAAGGCTCCTCCAGCGAGGCGATTTCATCATCCGGAAGTTTGAGCTGAAGCGCTGCGAGGGCATCATCGAGCTGCGCCATCTTGGTCGCACCGACCAGAGGCGCCGATACACCCTCCTTCTGCAGCAGCCAGGCGAGAGCCACTTGAGCGCGTGGTGCGCCAAGACGCTCTGCGACTTCCCCAACGCGTTGGACTACCAAACGGTCGGCATCCTTGGCCTTGTCGTAGAAGCCCTTACCCACTTCGTCCGTCGCGGCGCGCGCGGTTGCCGGCTCGTCCTGCCAGGGACGCGTCAGACGGCCTCGCGCCAAGGGGGACCAAGGCACGACACCAACTCCCTCGGACCGGCATAGCGGCAGCATCTCACGCTCCTCCTCGCGGTAGAGAAGGTTGAGATGGTTCTGCATGGAGACGAAAGGCGCCCAGCCATGCTGGCGCTGGAGGCCGAGCGCCTTCATGAATTGCCAAGCGTGCATGGAAGACGCTCCTAGATAACGGGCCTTGCCGGCCCGAACCACGTCGCTCAGCGCCTCAAGCGTCTCCTCGATGGGCGTTTCATAGTCCCAGCGGTGAATTTGATAGAGATCGATGTAGTCGGTACCCAGACGTCTAAGGCTGGCATCGATCTCTGCGAAGATCGCCTTTCGCGATAGGCCATGACCATTCGCATCGGGACGCATGGGACCATAGACCTTGGTGGCGATTACCACGGCTTCTCGTGTGGTGAAGTCGCGGATGGCGCGGCCGAGAACCTCCTCGCTAGCGCCATCGGAGTAGACATTCGCGGTGTCGAAGAAGTTGATGCCGGCTTCCAATGCCTTGCGAATGAAGGGGCGCCCTTCATCCTCGTTCATCACCCAACTATGGTTGCCGCGCGTCGGATCGCCATAGCTCATGCAGCCTAGCGCGATGCGCGAGACCTTCAAGCCGGTCCGGCCTAGATTCCGATATTCCATACTATCCTCGCGCGGCTCAGAGGCCTGATAATTCCGAGAAAATTGCGCTATCCATAACCTGAGGATCGCGCGGGATGAGGGGCATGAAATCCATCCGTTCGAGGATATCGCGGCGGATGTCGACGCCAGGCGCGACTTCGCTCAAAACGAGGCCCTCATTCTCCAGATTGAACACTGCCCGCTCGGTTACGAACACCGCCTTATGGCCGCGCTTGAGCGCCTGCTTGCCTGAATATGTAATCTGCTCGACCTTGCTGACGAGCTTTCGCACCGAGCCGTGCTGCGCAATTGCGAGCTTGCCGCCGCCGACCTCCAATCTGCTGCCCTTGGTGTCGAAGGTACCGCAGAACACGACCTTCTTGGCATTCTGAGCGATGTCCATGAAGCCGCCGGGCCCGACGGTCAGCCCGCCGAGCTTCGAGACGTTGACGTCGCCGGCCTCATCCAACTCGCCAAAGCCGAGGAATGCGGTGTCGAGGCCGCCACCGGCATAGAAATCGAACTGGGACGGGCCGTCGATCATGGCCGAGGCGCTGCGGGCAAAGCCGAAGAGCAGGCCAACCAGCAGTGCGCCGCCATAAGTCCCGTGCTCGATGGTCTGGTAATAGCGCCCGACTTCGCCGCGCTCGGCGACCATCTTGGCAACACCCTCGCCGATGCCAACGCCGAAATTGATCACGTCGCCCTCGGTCAACTCTTGATAGGCGCGGCGCGCGATCAGAGAGCGGATGTTGAGCGGCTCGGGCGGATCGAGCGGCGTCGGGCCGCGGCGCTCGCCGGAGATGAGCGGGTCGTAAGGCACGTCGTAGCTCATGCGCTGGTCGGGATCGACCACGACGGCATCGACGATGGCTCCGGGGACTCGGACCGAGCGCGCCGGAAGCGAGTTTACATCGACCGCCGTACGAACCTGCGCGATGACGATGCCGCCGGAATTATGGGCTGCGAGAGCCGCGGCATAGACATCCACATTCGCCGCTTCCTGATCCAGACTGATATTGCCGGCTGCGTCGCCGAAGGAACCGCGGATGATCGCGACGTTGATCGGGAAGGATTTGTACCAAAGCAATTCCTGTCCGCCGAGGTTGACGACTTCGACCAGGTCCTCTTTCGCAGACGCATTCATCTTTCCGCCCTGGTGGCGCGGGTCGACAAAGGTCCCAAGACCGACATGGGTGAACAGGCCCGGCCGCTGCCCGCCGATCTCGCGATACAGCTGCATCACGCAGCCGCTCGGCAGGACATAGGCCTCAATCTTCTCGTCGCGCGCCATCTCCTGCATCTTCGGCGACCAGACCCAATGGCCGCCGATGACGCGCTTCACTAGCCCCTCATGAGCGAAGTGGTTCATGCCCTCGGTCTTCTTGTCGCCGATCCCGAGTGCGTGCAGCACGGTGAGGTTGCGCGGGTAGCCGGTCGAGAGGAAACGGCGCGAGACGGCGCGGAAAGTATGCGTCGCCTCCATCAGGCCGCCACCGCCCCCGATCAACGCGACGGTATCGCTGTCCTTGATCAGCGCGACGGCCTGGTCGGCCGTCATGAACTTGTCGCGGGCCATCAGATGGCCTCCGTCGGCGCTGCGTCCGGCTTGCGTGGCACCATCAGCCGGTGCTCGCCTTCCTGAACCACCTCGCCATGCTGGTTGAGGAGCTCGATGGCGATGGTCAGGATGCCCATATCGCTGCGGCTCCTGGGGATACGCATATCCGCGATCCTGAACTTGACCTGCAATGTGTCGCCGATCCGGATCGGCCGCTTGAAGTTCCAAGTCCAGCCGAGGGCGATGCCGTCATGGAAGAAGCCTGACTGCACCTTCATGCCATCGGTCAGGGACAGCCCCATCAACCCGTGTGCGATGCGGCCCCCGAAAACTGTCGATTGGGCATAAATCTCGTCCATATGGATCGGAGAGAAGTCACCGGCGACGCCGGCGTAAGCCAGAACATGCCCTTCGGTTACGGTGACGCGCGGAGTCAGCCGCTCGTCGCCAATCTGAATTTCTTCGTAGAATTTGCCCGGAAGCATGATGGCTTGATCCTTTGGATTTCATTCCGAGGCGGGTGCTTTGCCGCCACCTGCTCAGTGCAGGAGCTGCCCGAGGAAGGCCTGGGTGCGCGGGTTTTGCGGGTTGGCGAAGAAGGGCTCCGGCTTGCCGATCTCGATGATCTCGCCGCGGTCCATGAAGATCACACGATCCGCGACCTTCCGGGCAAAGCCCATTTCGTGTGTCACACACAGCATGGTCATGCCCTCGTCGGCGAGGCTGACCATCGTGTCGAGCACCTCCTTGACCATTTCGGGGTCCAAGGCTGACGTCGGCTCGTCGAAGAGCATGAGCTTCGGCGTCATGCACAAGGCTCGCGCGATGGCCACACGCTGTTGCTGACCGCCGGATAGCTGGGCTGGGTATTTCTCGGCCTGATCACCAATGCGAACGCGCGTGAGAAAGCGCATCGCGAGTTCCTGGGCGTTCCTCTTCGACGTCCCACGAACCTTCATCGGCGCCAGCATGCAGTTCTCTTTCACCGTGAGGTGCGGAAAGAGATTGAACTGCTGAAAGACCATGCCGACCTCGGCGCGGACGGCGTCGATGTTCTTCTGCCCCGCACCAAGGTCGTAACCATCGACGACGAGCCGGCCTTCCTGGTAGCGCTCAAGGCTATTGATGCAGCGGATCAGCGTCGACTTTCCCGACCCGGAAGGCCCGCAGATCACGATGCGCTCGCCGCGCGCGACCGTCAGCGCGATGTCCTTCAGGACTTGGAATGTGCCGAACCACTTCTGAACCCCGCTGATGTCTACGATGGGGGACTGAGTGGAATTATCCACGCGGAGTTGCTGGTCTGACATGTGTGTGCTCATGGGAAAGAGGCGGGCGGCGCAACGCCGCCCGCGCGCCAGTTACTGCACCACCGAAATCGGTAGGGCGGCCTCGCCCTCACCAGTCGTGGGCATCTGAGCGAGCTCGCCGCCGATCCACTTCTTGTAGAGGGCTGGCAATTCGCCGCTCGCGAGCTTCCGGGCAACGAAATCGCTGAGGTAACTGGCCCATTCCCGCGACGCCGGTCGCACCGCGAAGGCGTTGTAGGCGCGGGCAACGACGAATTTCTGCTCAAACTTTCCTGGTCCGGCGACCTGAGCGATATTCGGCACCTGCGTCGCGGCGCCGCCAATCATGTCGACCTGTCCCGCAATAAGCGCCTGGACGGTTGCAGCATCGTCGTCGAAGCGCTGGATGATCGCGCCGGCCGGCGCCGCCTTCGTGATGGCGATGTCCTGTGGCGTGCCGCGTGGAACGCCGACACGCACGCCCTTCAGGTCGTTCCATCCCTTGATGTCGGCACCAACCTTGCCAATGTAGATTGTGTCGTTGGTGGTGTAGGGCCGCGCGAACAGCACGACCTTCTGGCGGTCGGCGAAGATGCCCATCACAGCGGCCAAAACGTCGACCTGGCCAGTGAGCAGCGCCGCGACCCGATTGCTCGATGTAACCGGAGTGACTTCGGCCTTCACGCCGAGGTCCTTGGCCAGCATCTCACCAAGCTCGATGTCGAAGCCGGTGAGCTTGCCGGAGGCATCGCTGAAGCCCCACGGGACCTGGGAGACCTGCGATCCGATCTTAAGCACGCCCCCTTTTTTGATCGAGTCGACCGTCTGTGCGGCCGCTATGCCAGCGACAGCAGAAGTTGCGAGGACGAACATGGCCGAAGCCACTGCGGTGCGACGGAATGATTCAACCCACTTCATAGGCATTTTCCTCCAGTTGGTCTTTTGGTGTGGTCTTCAGGATTTCACGGCGAAGCGCTTCTCGAGGCGCATGCTCAGGCGTGAAAGCGGGAAGCAGAGAAGGAAGTAGACGATTGCGGCGCAGCCGTAGGCGAGCAGCGGTTTGTAGGTCGCGCTGGCGATGATCTGAGCAGCGCGCGAGAGCTCGACGAAGCCGATAATCGCCGCGAGTGAGGTGCCCTTGATCAGCTGCACCATGAAGCCGACCGTCGGCGCCACTGAGATCCGCATGGCTTGCGGCAGGACGACATTGCGCATGCGAGAGACGTAGCTCAGGCCAAGCGCATAGGCGGCTTCGCTCTGTCCGCGCGGTACGGCTTGGATGCTGCCACGCCAGACCTCGCCGAGGAATGCACTGGCATGCAAGGTGAAACCGATGGTCACCGCGACCCAGGGGTTCACCTTGTACCCGAGAACCGGCAGTCCGTAGAACACCAGGAACAGCTGCATGAGCAGCGGCGTGCCTTGAAAGAAATCGATGTAGAAGCCGGCACAGCGGCGCAGCCAAGCGCGCTCCGAAGTGCGCATCAATGCGATCGCCAGCCCGACTACTCCGCCCCCCGCGAAGGCGATAAGCGATAGGAGAATTGTCGACTGAACGCCCGACAGGATGGCGAGTGCTTCCGACAGACCGAATTCTCTGATCATGCCGTCCTCACTTCACGGGATAAGAGAAATAGAGACGGTCGATCAGCTTGAACAACGTTGCGAAGGCGAACGACATCGTGAGGTAGAGGATCGTTGCAACGATGTAGATTTCGAAGCTTCGGAACGTCATCGTGTCGATCGACTGGGCGATCGAAGTGAGCTCCTCGGCAGAAATCGACGAGACAATGCTGGTCGTGAGGAGCGTCAGGACAAACTGGCCGGATAATGCTGGGAAAATGATCCGCAGGGCCGGCTTCAAGATGATGTGACGGAAGATTTGCAGCGGTTTCAGGCCGAGGGCGGTGCCGGCCTCATACTGTCCGCGCGCGATCGCATCGATTCCACCACGAATAACCTCCGCCGAAAACGCTCCGCAATTGAGGCTCAGCGCTAAGATGGCTGCGCTCCAGGGCTGAAAGCTGATGCCGAGAGCCGGCAGGCCAAAAAAGATGAAGAAGACCTGCACCAGGAACGGCGTATTCCGGATGATCTCGACATAGGTGCTGGCCGCGATCCGAGCCGCTGCGAAGCGGCTTTGCTTGGCGAGTGCGGTCAGAATTCCGATCACGAGCCCCGCCGAGATCGAGATGGCCGACAGCAGGACTGTCAGCCAGCAACCTCGCAGCAATTGCTCCCAGTACGGAAGTAGGACTGAAAAATCGAACTGATACGTCAAGGTTTCCTCCAGGCGCCCTGGTCTTCTGCCAAGGTCGTTGGTTCAGGGAATCCGGAAAAACTCCCGGTAAAGAGGGATCTGCTCGCTCAGCATGGGAAGCCCCGGGTGCGTGGCGAAACCCTGCGCAGCGGCCTCACGGAGAAGGCGCGTTTCGGCCGGCTTCATGATGATGTCGGCGACAAGGCATTCGGAACGCAGATCATTCAGCTCGAAGGGCAGTGGATCATTGCCGCCCAAACCGAGCGGCGTTGCGTTCACCACCACATCGCTTGCTGCATCGGGAACATCCGCGACCTCAGCAAGTCCGGGCCACCTCTCGTCGAGGCGGCTCGCGAGCGTTTCCGCACTTGCGCGGTCTATATCGACGATCGTGATGCTCGCGGCCTGCGCCCGAAGGATGGCGGCCGCGATCGAGACACCCGCCCCACCGGCGCCAACAACCGTGAAACGCTTGCCCGCAATCGAGCGGTCAGCCCGCTCCAACCCGCGTACGAAGCCCTCGCCGTCGAAGTTATCCCCGAACCACGTGCCGTCAGCCTCGCGCCGCATGGCGTTGACCGACCTTGCCAGCCGAGCGGTGCCGCTCAACATGTCCGCCTGATCGTGGACGCTGCGCTTATGAGGGACGGTGACGAGGAGCCCGTCGAGGTTGTCGATCTGTTTCAGCCCATTGACGACTGCCGCCAACGACCGTGCTGATACCTCCACAGGGATCAGCACGGCGTCCACGCCCCGCTCAACAAAGAGCTGGTTCATCATCGCCGGTGCCATGACTTGGGCGACAGGGTCGCCAAGCACAGCGAAAAGCCGCGTTCTGCCGCTGATCGCCTTCGCCGCGGAAGGCTCGCTGGTCGGGAGAAGGGCATCTGCCAAGCGTGAGGTCCGTCATAAAAATGGAATGAATTCCATAAATCTCATAATTCCAGTTTCGTCAAGAACGGTGACACTCCGTTCCAAATCGAATAGTGTCCAATTGGAACGGAGGCTCCATGGATCGGGCGATCGCGATCATCGACTTGTTGTCGCGCCACGCTGGCGGACTGCCGCTCATGGCTGTGGCCGACACTTTGGCCATCCCTCGAAGTGCCACACACCGCCTTCTCGCGGACCTCAAAGACGAAGGTTACGTCCGCCAAGAGTTCGATGGCGGGGCCTACCGCCTAACCGCAAAGATCGTGGCCCTTGGCTTCAGTCATCTGGCGTCCACCGGTATTACCACCAGGATCCAGCCGCTCCTCGACGGGCTCGCTGACAAGACCGGCGAACTGGTTACGCTGGCCGTCATCCATGACCGAAAACTCATCCGCGTCGCGAAGGCGCAGGGCGCGAGGCGTGGGCTTCTGTACAACCCCGACGAAGGAGCCGAGGTCTATCTGGCCGCAACCTCGAACGGCCATGCTTGGCTTTCATGCCTTGACGAGGACGAGGTGTTGCAGCTCGCTGCCAAGCAGGGATTGAAGCGTGAGGGGTATGGACCGAACGCGCCACGATCAATGCGAGACCTGTTGATCTTTGTCGATGCTGCGCGTGAACTCGGCTATGCTAAAATCTTCGAAACCTACGAGCCGGGAACTTCCGCGATCGCCGTCGCCATCTTCGACGAAGCGACGCAACGCCCTATCGGCACAATCAGTGTCGCCGGGCCCGTCATACGCATGACTAGCGAAGCAATGGATCAGATCCTGCCCTCCCTGCGCGGCGCAGCCAGCGCCATCGCCAAGGCCGGCACAGGGCTACCCATTTTCTCCGAACCGGCGCATTGACATGTCTAGCCGTATCCGAGCCTTAGGAATGCTCGAAACATTGGCGCAATGTCCCGCCGGCTTGCCATTGCGAGACCTCGCCCACAGATTAAAAATACCGGCGGCAGCTGCTGAACGAGCCGTTCAGGGCCTGGTCGATGGTGGCTTCCTCTTTCGCTCGGCGGACGGCACCGTGAATTTGAGCGTGAAGCTCGCTGCTCTCGGCTTGGCCTATCTCGGCACCAGCGGCATAACCGACCTTGTTCAGCCGATTCTCGATGACCTCGCCAAACGAACAGGAGAATTGGTGCGGCTGGCCGTCGTCGAAAGTGATCATTTGACCTGGGTAGCCAAATCTCAAAGTACGCAAAGCGGCCTGTTCTATGTCCCACACACCGAGCCGGAAGTTTATCTTGCGGCCACAGCCAATGGCCAGGCCTGGTTAGCGAACCTCAGCGACGAGCAAGTGAAAATTGTCGTCGAGAAACAGGGTCTGCATCGATCTGGACTCGGTCCCAACGCTCCGGCCACCATCGAGCAGTTGCTTACGCAGATCGAGCGGACGCGCCAGCTCGGATATGCGTGCGTGACGGAGGCTTACGAGATAGGGACATCTGCAATGGCTACCGCGATCCGCAAGCGCGGTGTGGGAACCCCTGTCGGCACGATCAGTGTAGCAGGTCCGACCATTCGAATGACGCCTGCTCGCATGACAGAAATTGCGCCCTGGCTACTTGCCAGCGCCGACGAACTCGGCGCAGCGGCTGCTTCATCCCCCTTGTTCAGCCTTACCTGATACCGACCGGGATGGCGCTTGACGTCTGCTCGCGTGCGGATGCGCTAGCTCGCTCTTAAATTCTCAACGTGCTCGTTTGTGGGCGGCTCCGATGAGCAGACCGGGCCGTTACGGCGTCGCGTCATTCGGCCCCGAATGACGCGTTTTCGCCGCCGTGACCACTCTCCCCATATGTTGGCGTCCTAGCCGATTGTTCTCATCCATGAACTCGATACATTCTTGTTTGCATGCAGGAACGAATTATGCGGTACTGCGCCCGGCTGAGTTGAAATGAGATTGGGGCAATGGGCCACGCTGCGGAGACCCTCGGTTCTGTTCGCACCCGTGATATGCGTTTTGCCTACGCGCGCGTGGGCCAAGGCACCCCGATCCTGTTGCTTCACGGATGGCCACAGACGTCGTTCGCCTGGCGAAAAATCATGCCACTTCTCTGCAATGAGCACGACGTAATCGCGCCCGATCTGCCAGGCTTCGGTTACTCATCGAAGCCGGATAGCGGGTTCGACAAGAAGACTGTTTCCGCGCGTCTAAGAGAATTTGTTCAATCACTCGGTTTGTCGCGCATCGCTATTGCCGGTCATGACTTGGGAGGACACGTCGCCTTTGCGTACGCTGCCCAGTGGCCGGACGAAGTGAGCCATCTCGTGTTCATTGAGAGCAGCCTCCCTGCCTTTGGCCAAGAAGCGGGCATGGATGTTGCCAGAGGTGGGAGCTGGCATTTCGGCTTCAACATGGCAGGCGACATCTCGGAAGAGCTGGTCAGGGGGCGAGAGTTTCTGTTCGTCGACCATTTCATGCGGCGTGAGAAGGTCGGCTTGTTCGACGCAAATGCCGTCGGCTCTTCTGAAATCGAACACTATGCGCAGGCGCTCGCCAGGCCGGGTGCGCTGCGTAGCTCCTTCAGCTATTACCGAACCATACCGATTGATCGCGAAGACAATCGGGCGTGGGGGCAGACGCCTCTACAAATGCCGGTTCTCGCTGTGGGCGCCGACTGGGGATACGGCGATGCATCGTCGCGGACGATCCGTCAGGTCGCAAGCAATGTCGAAGATGTCCTGATCGAGCGATGTGGCCACTATCCGCCAGAGGAGAGGCCGCACGAGCTGGCCGCCGCAATCAAGCAATTTCTCGGGAGATCACGCTCCGCAAGGAGCTGATCCAAGGCTGCGACTAGAACCTACGGAGGAGACCATGAGCACGAAGCTCGAAGGTTTCGAACATCGCATGGTGATGGCGGGTGAGGTTGGGCTTCACGCGGTCATTGGTGGATCGGGTTCGCCTGTCGTTCTTTTGCATGGGTTTCCCCAAACTTGGTGGGAATGGCACAAGGTCATGCCTGAACTCAGCAAGCACCACACGGTGATCGCGCTCGATTTGCGAGGTGCCGGTCATTCAGACAAGCCGCAAGCAGGGTATGACAAGGCTTCCATGGCGGCAGACGTACACGCCGCGATGAGATCGCTGGGCTTTGCCCGTTACGCCGTCTGTGGGCATGATATCGGAGCCATGGTTGCTCTTGCGTTGGCATTCCAGCACCGCGAGGCCTTGACGCGTCTCGCAATCCTGGACGCTCCGATGCCCGGCTGGAGTCAATGGGAAGCCAATTTCGCTGATCCAAAGGTGTGGCACTTCGCATTTCACATGCGACGGGATTTGCCGGAATTGCTGATCCAGGGGCGTGAACTGACGTATGTTTCAACGTTCTTATCGGACAGAGCCTTCAACCACGGCGCATTCGAGCATCATGATATCGAGATTTTTGCTCGCGCTCTCGCGCAAGTCGGAAACACCCGCGGCGCACTCGAATGGTACCGTGCCTTTCCTTTGGATCACGCCAATGGTCTCGCCTGGAAAAAGGCGCCCTTGACGATCCCGGTTATGGCTCTGGGTGGGGAACACCGATATGGGGAAAAGATGATCCCCATGCTCAAGGAATTCGCTTCCAGCGTTGTAGGAGGATCCATCGCAGGTTGCGGCCATTGGGTGCCGGAAGAGCGGCCAGCGGAGACCGCCAAGAGGCTTCTCTCATTTTTTGAGACGTGACTCAGCTGGACATCCTCGCTCCGCGCTCGTCCGAGCGCGTAAAAGCGCCAGAGTCTGAGCAGAGCGGCTTGTCAGCATTCAACAGCGGCTTTGCAATGTACATGTTTCTGAAGTTGAGACTTGTGGCTGCCAAGCAAATTCGGGCGGCTGCTCCGGCAATGCACTTGAGCTTCAATGCGAGCCCTTAGGCCGAAGAAGGTACACCGCGCCGGACTGTGGGCTTCATCCCGGTCGAACCTCGCGCGGCTTTCTATAGAACCCGCTCACGCGGCCTTTGCGAGGCTTGGCGCGACGGTGAAGGGCGCGCCGGTCTTGGCCTTGACCTCGTCGAGCGTGACGCCTGGCGCGAGCTCGACCAGGGTCAGCCCGCCGCCGTTTTCCTTGGCGCAGCTCATCACGCAGAGATCGGTGACGATGAGGTCGACCACGCCCGCACCGGTCAGCGGCAGCGTGCAGCGCTCCAGCACCTTGGATTCGCCCGCCTTGTTGGCGTGCTCCATCACGACGATGACCTTCTTGACGCCGGCGACGAGATCCATCGCGCCGCC
>NZ_LMJU01000021.1:0-182500 GCF_001429415.1 Allobosea sp. Root670
GACCGCAGATGAGGGCCGCGTGAAGGGCAAACGCCCCCGCAGGTAAATCACAGCTCGTGATCGCCTCGCTCGCAGGCCGACTTTTTCAACGGTATCGGCCCATTCCCGACATGTCCTAACGCGCTTACAATTCGCAGTTCGTATACGAACGCCTGATAGGCTGCCGCGTATTGCTTGCTAAGGGGTTGTTTTATGGCGACAGAAGCCAGTCTCGGGCACTCAAGCCCATCCTGGTTCACCGCTCCAGGCGAGACCGACATGTTGGCGTGGGTGGCTTTGGCGCTCATCTGCCTCGCGCTGTACGGGATCGTGACACTCTATGCTGCGTTCGACCGTTGGGCCGAACACAGCTCGAAGGGCACCCCGCTTGCAAAGACAATCCCGACATTGTTGGCAATCGCCCTGCTCTACGAAGTCTTTCCGCTCGAGCATTTCCACGTTTTCCTTCCGCTGAGCGCAATCCTTATCGCCCTGATGGCGGACTGGTCGCGCTTCCACGTTCCGCGAATTCACGAAGGTGAAGGCGCGGGCGAAGGGCACGCCGTCGTCTCGCCGGTGGCCGTCGGAGCGGGATCTCCGGAGGTTGCGGTCGTTGCCGGCCCTGCCCCGGCCGAAGGGGGGCAGAAATGATCGAGCTCCTTCTGACCTCCTTTCCGGCGATCTTCCGCTACTACCAGTTGAAGCGTCGTGGCGAAGCCATGACCGTTTGGAACATGCGCACGGCGGTGTTCCTGTGGGCCTTCCTCGCATTCTTACTGTTCGTCACGATCTTCTATTTCCATCCGAAGTCCTATTCCGGTCTCCTGCCTTACCGCACCGTATCGATCGTCGCGCAGACGAGCGGCCCGGTCACGGAGGTCGCCGTCAGGAACATGCAGAGGGTCTCTGTCGGCGATCTGCTTTTCCGGATCGAGAACAACACCCAGAAGGCGGCGCTGAAGCAGGCGGAGGCCGAATTCGACAAGATCACGGCCGCCGCGGCCAAAGCCTCTGACACTCTGAAGGTCGCGGAGGCGAGCGTGGCCGTGTCGAGCGCTTCGCTGGACAAGCTGAAAGGCGACCTCGAAAACGCGCAGGCTCTGGTCGCCAGGAACTCCGGCACAAGGGAAGCCGTGCGCCTGGCGGAGTCTTCCTTCGCGATCGGCGAGGCCAATCTGGCGTCGGCGCAGGCACAACAAAGCCTGGCCCAGGCCGAGATTTCCCAAACCATCCCGGCGCAGCGAAAAGCCGCCGAGGCCGCTCTGGAAAGCGCCAAGGTTGCGTTGGGGATGACCGAGGTGCGCTCGTTCACCGATGGCGTCGTGACCCAATTGGCCATGAGCACGGGAAGCCCCGCGTCCACGCTGATATTGAGCCCCGCGATGGTGATCATTCCCGACCGCCCGAACGATCTTCCGCTGAGAATCACGGCGGGCTTTCCCCAGGTCGCGCGTTCAGCCCTCTACGAAGGGATGCCAGCGGAAATTTCCTGCGACACCAATATCGGCCTGAGCTTCAGCAACACGGTCCTCCCTGCACGGGTCCGCCACATTCAGCCGGCGATAGCGACCGGCCAGATCGTGCCGGGAGGGCAACTGATCGATCTCAGCCAGCGAGTCACGCGCGGATCGCTTCTGGTCTATCTGGAGCTTGAGCATAAGGACCAAGAGAAGATCATGGTCGACGGTACCGGCTGTATCGTTCAGACCTACACCAATGATCTCGGCGGATTCACGGGGCACCTGATCGCGGCCACGGGCGTGGTCAAGGCTGTCGGCTTGCGCTTGAAGGTGTGGGGCGCACTGATCGCCGGAATCGGTCTTGCCGGAGGCGGCCATTAGCCAACGCCGCGTCGACGCCGGCGTTGGCTGGTGCATTGCCGGGCGGACGCCAATGGCGGCTGCCGACCCGTTGCAGGCATCGTAGCAGAGGCTACTCTGTGTGAGGCGACGTTTTGATCCGAGGCCGTTGTGGATTGGCAAACTTGGCACGGCAAATACGACACTCCCCACTCACGGATGGCCGAGCGACTGCGGACTGTTCAAGCGCAAATCGACCTTGCTCTCAACAGCTGCGATCCGGGTCCGATCCGCGTAATCAGCCTATGCGCAGGCCAAGGCCGGGATTTGCTCGAGGTCCTGCAGGGTCATCCGCGCCGGAATGACGTTCAGGCCCGCCTTGTCGAGCTGGACCGTCGAAATACCGAGTTTGCCGAGCGGCTCGCCTTCTCCAGCGGGCTTCATCAGATCGAGGTCATGACCGCTGACGCTTCGATCAGCGATCATTATCGCGGCATGACGCCAGCGCATCTCGTGCTGATCTGCGGCGTGTTCGGCAACATCCATGATGGTGATATCGAGCGCACGATCGACCGCTGTCCGCAACTGTGCGCAACCGGTGGACGCGTTATCTGGACCCGCCACCGCCGAAAGCCAGATCGGGTGCCCATGATTTGTCGACGGTTCGAAGGGCTAGACTTCGAACAACATTGGCTATCTGCCCCCGAGACAGAGTTGGCCGTCGGGGTCCACCAGTTTCGGGGAAAACCCTCCCCTCTCGTGCTGGGCGAACGCATGTTCACGTTCGTCGGTTACGACAAGTTGATATCGTGAGCTTAGGGGTGCCTCGGAGATGAGGTCCTCGGAGAAGGGGTAGGCGCTGCGATCGATTTCCGCTTCCGACCCATAGCTGACAATATAGTTTACGGTTCGCTAGTCCGCTTCTGCCCCAAAGCTGACAGCAATTTCTCACGAATGAAACAAAAATAGTTAGATGATCGTGCAATTCGCAAAAACAAACTGACGCTTATCGAGCTCTCTGAGGCACGCTTCTTCGCAGGTTTGTTGCTCGATTGGCGAGCCACCAATGCGCCGCACTACCTTGTAACAAACCAATAGGCCGCTTCGATCTTTCTTGCGAAAGACCGGTCCCATTTTCCGGCCGTTCAGTTGATCCTGTGCCGCAACATATCCCGACATGGCGGGGTCAATACCCAGCATGCCGATTAGCGCGATACGAGGTAGTTTTCTCGCCATCCTGCCTTCGTATCGAACTCTCGGCCGGATGTCCGCTCCCGACCCTAAGCGGAGATCGGACCGCTAGCGAACGGCCCGCTTCTGGCAGCTCTCGCAATAAAACGTCGAGCGTCCCGACTGCACCAGCCGCTTCACCAGCTTTCCGCAACCCGGCGTGACGCAAACCTCACCCTCGCGATCATAGACCTTGAAGCGGTGCTGGAAATAGCCGAGCGAGCCGTCGGCATGGGCGAAGTCGCGCAGCGTCGAGCCGCCGGCCGCGACCGCCTCCTCCAGCACCTCGCGGATGATGCGGGCGAGCTCATGGGCCTTCTCGCGCGGTCGCCCCGTCGGGGTCGCGATCGTTCCCGCTTCTGCCTCCGGATGGAGGCCGGCCCGGAACAAGGCTTCGCAGACATAGATATTGCCTAAGCCCGCCACGAGCCGCTGGTCGAGCAGCGCGGCCTTCAGGGGCGCGAACTTGCCCGCGAAGAGTTTTGCCAGCGTCTCGCCGGATAGTTCGTTGCCGAGCGGCTCGATGCCCATCCCGGCGAAGTGTCTGCAGGTCTCGAGCTCGTTGCGCGGCAGAATGTCCATGAAGCCGAAGCGGCGCACGTCGTTATAGGTGACGCGCGCGCCCGTCCCCATTTCGAACACGACATGGTCGTGGATCAGGTGCCGGCCGATCTCATTATAATAGGAGCCGGGCTCGGTCGGCGGCGTTCCGGGCGCCTCGACGATGAAGCGCCCGCTCATGCCCAGATGCATCACGAGCGCCGCGCCGTCGTCGAGATCGGCGATCAGATATTTCGCCCGCCGCGACAGGGCGTCGATCCGCCGCCCGGTCAGCCGCTCGGCGAAGCGCTCGGGCAGGGGGAAGCGCAGATCCGGCCGGCGCAGCTCGACGCGGTGGAAGCGCTCGCCCAGCATGGCGGGCTCCAGCCCGCGCCGGACGGTTTCGACCTCGGGTAGCTCCGGCATATCAACGACCTTCGTAAAGCCTGCGTCGAGACGGGCCGCGACAAGCCCGCAACCTTTGGCTATTCATCGCTTCAGCCAAACACAAGAGCGGCCAGAAACGTGACAGCAGCCCAGAATACCGGACCCGGGGACACCACCCATTTCGGCTTCGAGACGGTGAAGCTCGCCGAGAAGCAGGCCAAGGTCGACGACGTCTTCCACAAGGTCGCCAACCGCTATGACCTGATGAACGATCTGATGTCGGGCGGTTTGCACCGGGCCTGGAAGAGCGCGCTGCTGACCGCGATCAATCCTGCGAAGGATCGCCCCTTCCATCATCTCGACGTGGCCGGCGGCACGGGCGATGTCGCCTTCTCGGTGCTGGAGGCCGGCGGCCCCGAGACCGATGTCACCGTGCTCGACATCAACGCCGACATGCTGCGCGTCGGGCGCGAGCGCGCCGACAAGCGCTTCCCGGACAATGATCGCATCCGCTTCGTCCAGGGCAATGCCGAAGAGCTCGGCCTGCCGGACAACCATTTCGACTGCTACACCATCGCCTTCGGCATTCGGAACGTGCCGCGCATCGACAAGGCGCTGGCCGAGGCCTATCGCGTGCTGAAGCGCGGCGGGCGCTTCCTCTGCCTCGAATTCAGCCATGTCGACGTGCCCCTGCTCGACAAGATCTACGAGACTTATTCCTTCAAGGTCATCCCGCCGATGGGCCGCATGGTCACCGGCGAGGCCGAGCCCTATCAGTATCTCGTCGAATCGATCCGCAAATTTCCGAAGCCGCAGGCTTTCGCCAACATGATCGAGGATGCCGGCTTCCGCCGCGCGAAGTTCACGCCGATGACCGGCGGCGTCGTAGCGCTGCATTCCGGCTGGAAGCTGTGATGCTGGCTCAGGCGGCATGATCTCCTCCTTCTTCCACCTGCTGCGCGGCGCGCGCGTCGGCTTCGTGCTGGCGCGCGAGGGTGCGCTGGCGCTGGTCGACCCCTCCGTGCTGCCGCCGCTGGCGCGCGGGCTGATCCGCGTCGGCCGCCTGATCGAGCGCCGCGGCGCCGGCTCCTCCGCGACAAGGCTCGCGGCGGCGATGACCCGGCTCGGCCCGTCCTATGTGAAGTTCGGCCAGTTCCTGGCGACGCGGCCCGATGTCGTCGGCATGAGGATCGCACAGGATCTCTCGGCCTTGCAGGACCGGATGCCGGCCTTCCCGATGGCGGAAGCGCGCGCCATCGTCGAAGCCGCGCATGGCGGAAAGCTCGAAGACCTCTTCGTCGAATTCAGCGAGCCGGTCGCCGCAGCCTCGATCGCTCAGGTTCATCGCGCCCGCCTGAAGGACGGCCGCGAGGTCGCGGTCAAGATTCTGAGGCCCGGCATCCGCGATCGCTTCAACCGCGATCTCGCCGCGATGCGTTTCGGCGCCGAAACGGCGGAAGCACGCTCGGCGGAGGCGCGGCGGCTGCGCTTCAGCGGCGTGGTCGAGACCCTGGCGCGCTCGGTCGCGATGGAGATGGATCTGCGGCTGGAAGCTGCCGCCCTCTCCGAATTCGCCGAGAATACCAAGGGCGACACCGATTTCCGCGTGCCGGAGCCGGACTGGCAGCTCACGGCGCGGGAGATGCTGGTCGACGAATGGATCGACGGCGTCCGCCTCTCCGATGTCGAGGGCTTGCGCGCCGCCGGCCACGATCTGCCGGAGCTCGCCCGCAACATCATCCAGTCCTTCCTGAAGCATGCGATCCGCGACGGCTTCTTCCATGCCGACATGCATCCCGGAAACCTCTTCGTCGATGCGGAGGGGCGCCTCGTCGCGGTCGATGGCGGCATCATGGGCCGGCTCGGCCTGAAGGAGCGGCGCTTCCTCGCGGAAATCCTGCTCGGCTTCATCACCCGCGACTATACGCGCGTGGCGCAGGTGCATTTCGAGGCGGGCTATGTCCCGGCCCATCACGACGTCGCGGATTTCGCCCAGGCGATCCGGGCCGTCGGCGAGCCGATTCATGACAAGAGCGCCGACCAGATCTCGATGGCCAAGGTCCTGACCCTGCTCTTCGAGATCACCGGCATGTTCGACATGGCGACGCGCACCGAGCTCGTCATGCTGCAGAAGACCATGGTGGTGGTCGAGGGCGTGGCGCGCACGCTCGATCCCCATCTCGACATGTGGGGCACGGCCGATCCGGTGGTGCGGTCCTGGATCACCCATAATCTCGGTCCGCTCGGCCGTCTGGAAGAGGCCGGGCGCGGCGCCCGCTCCCTGCTCGGCTCGCTCGCGAGCCTGCCCGACACGGTCATCCGCGCCGAGCGCGTGCTCGGCCAGCTCGAGGATGCCTCGCGCCACGGCTTCTCGCTCGACGAGCGCAGCGTCGAGGCGATCGGCCGGGCCGAAGCCCGGCGCAACCGCTGGGGCAATCTCGCGCTCTGGGTGATTGCGGGGCTCTTGGCCTACGGTCTGTTCGGCTGAGCAGCGCTTACCTAAACGGCGGCTCGTCGAAGCTCCTGAGCTTGCGCGAATGGATCGTGGCGCCCGCTTCCTTGAGCTTCTCCAGCGCATCGAGCCCGATGCGCAGATGCTCGCCGACGGCGCGCTCGTAGAAGGCGTTGGCGGCGCCGGGCAGCTTGATCTCGCCGTGGAGCGGCTTGTCGGAGACGCAGAGCAAGGTGCCGTAGGGCACGCGCAGCCGATACCCTTGGGCCGCGATCGTGCCGGATTCCATGTCGACCGCGATGGCGCGCGACAGGTTGATGCGCCGCCGCTCCTTGGTCCATTGCAATTCCCAGTTGCGGTCGTCCTGGGTCACGACGGTGCCGGTGCGCAGGCGCTGCTTCAGCCGGTCGCCCTTTTCGCCGGTGATGTCGGCCGCCGCCTGCTGGAGCGCGACCTGCACCTCCGCGAGCGCCGGGATCGGGATGTCCGGCGGCACGAGGTCGTCGAGGATGCGGTCCTGCCGGAGATAGGCATGGGCCAGCACATAATCGCCGATGATCTGGGTCTGGCGGAGCCCGCCGCAATGGCCGACCATCAGCCAGCAATTCGGCCTGAGCACCGCGAGATGGTCGGTGATGTTCTTTGCGTTGGAAGGGCCGACGCCGATATTGACCAGCGTCACGCCCTCGCCGCCGGTCCGGATCAGGTGATAGGCCGGCATCTGGAAACGGTGCCAGGGCGCCGACATCACCCGCTCGGCGGCCGAGACGTCGATGCCGTCGCGGTCGATGCGGATGCCGCCCGGCGCGATCAGCGCCTCGGCCGTGCCGGCTTCGATCTCGGCGAGGCCGAGCCGGACGAACTGGTCGACATAGCGGTGGTAGTTGGTCAATAGCACCCAGGGCTGCACCGCCCGCCAGTCGGTGCCGGTGTAATGCACCAGCCGCCGCAGCGAGTAGTCGACCCGCACCGCGTCGAACAGCGAGAGCGGGCGCGGCTCGCCCTCGATCAATTCATAGCTGCCATCGGCGATCTCATCGCCGACCAGCGCCAAAAGCGGCGTCGGGAAATAGCGCGCCAGTTCCGCGGCGGTGATCTTGCCGCGCCCCAGTTCGTCGCCGCCTTCGAGCGCATAGGGGTAGGGGATTTCCTGGGTGCTGACGCCGGTCTCGATCGTGGCGCCATACTCGGCGACCAGCGGCTTGAGCTGGTCGAGCAGATAGGCGCGGAATTCGGCCGGCTGCGTCACCGTGGTCGAATAGATGCCGGGCACCGCGAATTTGGCGTAGCCACGCCGCGTCGCCGCCGGCAGCTTCGACGGCTCGTAGGTCACGCGCAGCATCGGGTAGCGATAGCGCTCCCGGTCATCCGCCGTCGGCGCCTCGCCGGTATCGAAGAAGCGCTGCAGATCGCCGCGCAGGGCCGAGCGTGCCTCGTCATAGAGCCGTTCGAGCCGGTCCACGGCGGCTTCCGGTGTCGCTGCGGTCTCGAAGCTCATGAACCCTCCTCGTTTGCTGTTGGTTCTAGCCGCGTGTCCGCGCTCCTGACAACAACCGGCGGTGGCCCGCGCCAGCTTGCGGCCCAGCTCGGTTGACAGGCAGGAGGAATGTGATTAGTAAACCGATCAGTTAATTAACTGATCGGTTTCATATGATGTCGACGGACCCGCTCAGCCTGACCTTCACAGCCCTCGCCGACCCGACGCGCCGCGCCATCCTGGCCCGGCTGTCGCAAGGCGAGAGTTCGGTGAAGGAGCTGGCAGAGCCCTTCGCGATGAGCCTGCCGGCGGTCTCCAAGCACCTGAAGGTGCTGGAGCGCGCCGGGCTGATCACGCGGGGGAAGGAAGCCCAGTGGCGACCTTGCCGGCTCGACCCCGGCCCGCTGCAGGACGTCTCGCAATGGCTGGAGCATTACAGCCGTTTCTGGGACCAGAGCCTGGGGCGGCTGGACGATATGCTCCGCGCGATCAAGGCGAAACCACCCGATAAGCCGGGCGTTTGACGCCAAAGCCATTCCTCTCAGCTCCGTTTCAGGTGTTCGTCATGCTCAAGACTATTCTTCTCAGCCTGCTCGGCCTCGTCGCGACCGGTATCGTCGTCGTGCTCATCCTGGCCGCCCGCAAGCCCGATACCTTCCAGGTCACCCGCTCCATCGCGATCAATGCCGCGCCGGAGCGCATCTATCCGCTGATCGCCGATTTCCGGGCCTGGAACGCCTGGTCGCCCTGGGAGAAGAAAGACCCGGCGATGAAGCGCACCTTCGGCGGCCCCGAGACCGGCGTCGGCGCGACCTATGCCTGGGCCGGCGACAAGAATGTCGGCGAGGGCAGCATGCGCATCACCGAGGCCCAAGTGCCGGGCAAGCTCGCGCTCAAGCTCGATTTCCTCAAGCCCTTCGAGGCGCATAACGACGTCGTCTTCGCGCTGACGCCGCAGGGCCAGCAGACGAACGTGACCTGGATCATGACCGGCCCGACCCCGTTCATCGGCAAGATCATGCATGTCTTCATGGACATGGACCGCATGGTCGGCGGCGATTTCGAGACCGGACTCAAGGCCATGAAGGCTGCGGCCGAGCGCGCCGCCTGAGGCGGCGCATCAACCCCGATCCCCGAAAACAACAACACGAGAGGAGAGAAACCATGATGGGCGAACCGCAGAAGGAGCATGAGTGGCTCCACCAGCTGGTCGGTGACTGGACCGCCGAGATGAACTGCTCGATGGGACCGGATCAACCGCCGTCAGCCTCGAAGGGCACGGAGAGCGTGCGCTCGCTCGGCGGGCTCTGGACGCTGGGCGAGGGGCAGGGTGAAGGGCCTGAGGGCACGCCGGTCACCAGCCTGATGACGCTCGGCTTCGATCCGGCCAAGGGCCGCTTCGTCGGCAGCTTCGTCGCCTCGATGATGACGATGATGTGGACCTATGACGGTGTCATTTCCGAAGACGGCAAGTCGCTGGTCCTCGACACCGAGGGGCCCAGCATGGCGGGCGACGGCTCGATGGCGAAGTATCAGGACGTCATCACCTTCCTGTCGCCGGACCACCGCACCCTGACCTCGCGCGTGCTTGGGCCCGACGGCCAGTGGGCCGAGTTCATGGCCGCCCAATACCACCGCAAGCGCTGAACGCTTTCCACCGCATCCAGGAGGACACGCGATGAAACTCTCGACCTATCTGATGTTCGACGGCAATTGCCGCGAGGCCTTTACCCATTACGAGAAGGTGCTGGGCGGCAGGATGCTCGCCATGATGGACCACAAGGGCACGCCGGCCGAGGAGCACACTCCGCCCGATTGGCAGGACAAGATCCTGCATGCCTGCCTCGAGATCGAGGGCCAGATGCTGATGGCTTCCGACGCGCCGCCGGATCGTTCGGACGGGCCGATGCGCTCGGTCTCGGTCAGCGTCGGCGTTGCGACGCCGGAAGAGGCAGACCGCATCTTCGCCGGACTCTCCGAAGGCGCCGCCAAGATCATGATGCCGATGGCCGAGACCTTCTGGTCGCCGCGCTTCGGCATGCTGACCGACCGTTTCGGCACGAGCTGGATGATCGGCGCCGAGATGCCGGCCGACAAGATGAACTGCGGCTGACGGCTTTCGAGGCTCTCGGCAACAGCCGAGATCAGAGCGAGAGGGGCAGGGGTGAGGTGTAGGTCCTTCGACCAGTGCCGACCGGGCGGCCGTACCACCGCTGTCTTCCCGTGCGCGCTGCGGCGCGCAGTGCCGCTGCGCAGACACGGGATCGCGTGCAGGAAAAGGCGCCTCTCTGGAGCGCGCGCAGAAAAGACGCCCTTTTCCAAGGGCGGTCCCCCGTGTCTGCGCAGCAGCTTTGGCATGTTGCAGCGCGCACGGGATGACGCGCTTTTCTCGTCGTCGGTGCGGCGTTCCGCGAATGGCGCCTCCCCTACGACCGCCCGCCATCCACCGAGAGCACCTGCCCGGAAATCCAGCCGGCCTGCTCGCTCAGGAAGAACAGCGTGGCGTTGGCGATATCCTGGGGCGTGCCGAGCCGGCGGGTATGGATGCTCTCGACCAGCTTTTTCTGCCCCTCTGGCCCGTAGCTCTGCCATTGCCGCTCGGTCGCGGGGTTGGAGCGCACGAAGCCCGGCGCCACCGAATTCACCGTGATGCCATACGGCCCGAACTCCCAGGCGAGCTGCTTCGTCAGGCCGACCAGCGCGTGCTTGGCGCTGGCATAGGCCTGGATGCCGGTGAGGCTTGGCCTCAAGCCCGCGCCCGACGAGATCGTCACGATCCGCCCATAGCCGGCCTGCTTCATCACGGGCGCTGCCGCCTGCGCCAGGAAGAAGGCCGCATCGACATTGGCAGCGAAGATCACGCGCCAGTCTTCCTCGGAAACCGCCTCGATCGCCCCGCCGACCTGCCCGCGCACGCCGCCGGCAGCATGGACGAGAAGATCGAGCTTGCCATCGGCCGCCACGATCGCGCGCACCAGCGCCTGCGCCGCATCGGGCGAGCCGAGATCGGCCGCGTGCCCGGTCGCGCTGATCTCCTTCGCGGTGGCCTGCACCCCCGCCGCATCGATATCGGCGAGGTGGACCCGCGCCCCGGCCTCGGCCAGCGCGACGGCGATCGCGCGCCCGATGCCCTGGGCTGCGCCGGTGACGAGGGCTACGCGGTTGTCGAAGCGGATCTGCATTGGTCGACCAGCACTTTCAGCGTCTCGAAGGCCATCGGACGGCGGCCGTCCTCGATGTCGTGGATCAGCGAGACCAGCGTCTCGATCGCGGGCGTCGCGATGCCGACCTCGCGGCCGAGCGTGGCGATGACGCCGATCTGCGGATCGACTTCGGTCTTGCGCTTGCGCACGGCGAGATCGCGCCAGATGCCGGAATGGGTCTTGGCGGTTTGCGAAGTGTAATGCGCGAGCCAGCGGATCGTTTCGACCTGGGGGCCTTCCGGTCGTCCCGGCGCGAACACCATCGGATCGAACTCGCCGAAGCCGAGCGAGGTCACGCCGCGCCTGGCCGCGACTGCGCCGACCTCGCGCCCGAGAGCCAGCCAGACCGGCAGCCGTTCCGGGTCCGAAAAGTTCGCCGACATGGAATCGTCGGTCAGGGCGGTGGCGAACAGCATCGCGCCATAGGCGAGCTTGCCCCAGAGATAGCCAAAGATGTTGCCGGTCAGGATCGCGTCCGGCTCGAACAGCCTCATCAGCCGGTGCATCTCGGTCGCGCGCTCGCTCATCGACCCGTCAAGCTCGCCGACAACCGTCGCACCGCGATTGCCGTAGAGGATTTCGCCCGGCCCGAGCCAGTCGGCACCGAAATTGACGAAGCAGCCCATGGTGCGCTGTTCGCCGACCGCCTTGGCGATGGCGAGTTCGTTCAGGCCGTTCTGGGCGGAGAGCACGAAGCCGTCCTCGGTCAGATGCGGCTTCAACGCGGCGAGCGCGGCTTCCGTCGCGCCGGCCTTCACGGCGAGCACGATACGGCTGTAGCGGCCGGTCAACTCGGCTGGCGTCGCAGCCGGGACAACTTGCGTAAAGGCCTCGACCGGCCCGGAAATGGCGAGCCCCTTGGTCCTGCACGCCTCGACATGCTCGGGCACGATGTCGACCAGCAGGACCGGCACGCCGGCCCGCGCCCAATAGGCGCCGAGCGTGCCGCCGATGGCGCCGGCGCCCCAGATCAGGATGGGTTCGCTCACGCCTGCCCCGCCAGTTCGACATGGTCATGCGTGGCGACATGGACGAGGCCGTCCGCCGTCACCCAGCCACGATACATGCCCTCGGTGTTGTAGGGCGCGACGACCGTGCCGTCGGCACCGACCGCGACCAGCCCGGCGCCGATCTTGTGCTCGGAGAGTTCGGCCAGGACGGCATCCGTCGCCGCCTCCAGCGAGAGGCCCTTATAGGCGATCAGCGACGCGATCTCGTGGCCGACGCAATAGCGGATGAAATACTCGCCCTTGCCGGTGCCGGAGACGGCACAGCGCCCGTCGCGGGCATAGGTGCCGGCGCCGATGATCGGGGAATCGCCGACGCGGCCGACCGGCTTGTTGGTATAGCCGCCGGTCGAGGTCGCGGCGGCAAGATGGCCCTGCGCGTCGCAGGCGACGGCGCCGACCGTGCCGTGCTTCTCGGCCTCGCTCGCCTCGGCGGCGGTGCCGACGATCTCGCGCAGCTTCATCGAGGCGAGGTTCTTGCGCCGCCGCTCGGTCGAGAAATGCTCGTTCTCGACGGTGTCGACGCCGTCATGCTCGGCGAAATCGTCGGCGGCGGGGCCGGCGAGCATCAGCGGGTCGCCGCGCAGCATCAGCGCCTTGGCGGCGCTGATCGGATTGCGGATGCGCCTGGCCCCGCAGATCGCGCCGGCGGCGAGCGTCGCCCCGTCCATGATCGAGGCGTCGAGCTCGTGCTCGCCCTCGCTGTTGAAGGCCGCGCCATGGCCGGCGTTGAAATGCGGGGAATCCTCCATCACCCGCACGGCCGCCTCCACGGCGTCGACCGCCGCGCCGCCCTTGCTCAGGATCGCCCAGCCGGCGCGGAGCGCGCCGGCGAGGTCGGACCGGGCCTGGGCCCATTCGCCCTCCGTCATCTCGGCCTTCGGCAGCGTGCCGCAGCCGCCGTGGATGGCAAGCGCGAGGGTCATATCGGTATCCTGTCGGGTCTTGAAAGCGTGATCCGCCACGGCCGGACGAGCGGCCGTGGCGTGGAAGGCGGCCGCGTTACTTCTTAACGGGCTTGATGTCCATCGCGAGGGTGTCCTCGTCGACGCGCGGCGAGATCGTCACCTTGTCCTTCTGCATCGCCCAGGCCGAGCCGATCGAGGTGACGGCGATGCGCGGCCGGTCCTTGGCGACGATCGCCGCGACGTCGGAGAGCATCTTGTTGCGCTTCGCCTCGTCCATCTCGACCGAGGCGTCCTCGATCAGCTTGTCGACCTCGGCGTTCTTGTAGCCGAGCAGGTTGAAGGCGCCGAGCTTCTTGGCGGGCTCGTTGGAGTGGACCAGCGAGGAGAGGGTGTAGTTGGCCTCGCCGGTCAGCGTGCCCCAGCCCGACATCGCCATCGAGTATTCGGAACGGGCGCGCGCCGGGAAGAAGACGGCCGCCGGCTGGGCGTTCGCCACCGCCTCGATGCCGATGCGGGCGAGCATCTGGGCGATCGAGGTGCCGACCTGCCGGTCGCCGGGCAGGCGGTCGCTGGTGAAGGAGAAGGTGACCTTGAACCCGTCGGGATATCCCGCATCCGTCATCAGCTTCTTCGCCTTGGCGGTATCCGCCTTGATCGCGGGCAGGTCCTTGTTGAAGCCGGCGATCGTGGGAGTGACCAGCTGGTTCGCGGCGGCGCCAAGCCCTTCCATGGCGATTTCAGCAAGCGCCGGCCGGTTGATGGCGAGATCGATCGCCTCGCGCACCCGGACATCCTGCAGCGGGTTCTTCGGCAGGGCGGAGCCGTCCTTGGCGGTGATCTGCGGAGGCTTGTCGCGCAGGTCGAGCTCCATGTTGAAGAGGTAGACGGTCTCGACCGTGGCGACGGAAAGCTTCGGGTCGCGCTTCAGCGTCGGCACGTCCGAGGCCGGTGCGCGCACGATGATGTCGACCTGCCCGGCCTTGAGCTGCGCGACGCGGGCGGCGTCGTTGGGCAGCTCCTTGCGCACGACCTTGGCCCAGGGCTCCTTCTCGCCCCAGAAGCCGTCGAAGCGCTCGAGGAGGAGCTGGTCCTTCGGCGTCCAGGAGACGAACTTGTAGGGGCCCGTGCCGATCGCGGCCTTGCCGGAATTGAAGGCCTCGTTGGCATTGTCCTTGGTCAGGCCGGCCGCCGCCTTGTGCGAGACGATGAAGAGCCGGATGAAGTCGTTCGGCAGGTTCGGCGCCGGCCCGTCGGTGGTGACCCTGACGGTCAGCGGATCGACGATCTTCACCTCCTTGACGCGGCGGACATAGATCGTCGTCGGATTCGGGCCGGCGACGACCGGGATGCGCTCGATCGAGAATTTGACGTCCTCTGCCGTGAAGTCCGAGCCGTCATGGAACTTGACGCCGGGGCGCAGCTTGAACTCCCAGACATCGGGCGAGACCGCCTTCCAGCTCGTCGCCAGCCGCGGCTCGAGCTGCAGCTTGTCGCCGGACCAGATCAGCGTGTCGAAGACCTGCTTCAGCGCTTCGGCATGGGTGCCGGTCGCGGTGTAATGCGGGTCGATCGATTCCGGGCCGGCGCGGACGCCGATGGTCAGGGTCTGGGCGAGCGCGCCGGTCGAGACGGCGGCGCCGAGCAGGGCGGCGAAGGCGGCGAGGCGGAAGCCTTGTGCGAGTTTCATGCGAGATCCCCTGTTGTTTTGTGTGGTTCTGGCTGGAGTTCCTGAGGCCAGGTGGGCGAGGCGATGACGAGCTTGTCCATCAGCACGCAGAGCTGCCGCTGCTCGTCTCCGCTGAGGCCGGCGAGCATCGTCGCCTGGTGCTGGATCATCGGCCCCATGGTCTCGTCGAAGATGTTGCGGCCGGCCGGCGTGAGATGGAGCACGTAGCTGCGCAGGTCGGCCGGATCGGTCTCGCGCTTGAGCAGGCGCCGCTGCAGCAGCTTCTGCACGGCGCGCGAGAGCGTGTTCTTCGGCAGGCCGGAGGAGGCGACGATGTTCTTGGCGGCGACGCCCTCCTTGAGCCCGACCGCATAGAGCGCGACGAATTCGGGGCGCACGAGGCCGTAGCGGGTTTCGATCCAGCGATAGACCGGGTCGTTGAAGCGGAACGCAATGAAGTTCAGCCGGAACGAGAGCCAGCAGGGATTGTCCCAGAGCTTGGTCACGGTCAGCGGATCGAGATCGGCCAGCGCGGCTTCGCGCTCCGGGTCGACGCGGGAAGGAGAGGTCGGCGCGCGCCGCATCAGGAAATCTCTCGGCGGATTTAGTTCCAAATGGAACTTGACGCTCCCGGACGCCGGAGTCAAGGATGGCTGTGGCGGGCAGCCCGTGCCGCCTGCCGGGATTGTCTACCGCTTGTCAGAGCGAAGCAAGGATCGCGCCGTGCGTGTCGCCGATTTGAACTGGATGCAGATCGAGGCCCAGGCCAAGCGGGACGACCGCTGCGTGCTGCCGCTCGGCAGCGTCGAACAGCACGCCTATTTGAGCCTCGCGACCGATGTGATCCTGTCCGAGCGCGTGGCGCAGGAGGCGGCCGAACCGCTGGGCATTCCGGTCTTTCCGGTGCTCGCCTATGGCCTGACGCCGGGCTTCCTGAATTTCCCCGGCAGCATCTCGCTGCGCCTGAGCACCTATGCGGCGCTGCTGGGCGACATCTTCGACGGCTTCTACCGCTCCGGCTTCCGCCGCATCGTCCTCGTCAACGGTCATGGCGGCAATTCGCCGGCCCTGAACTTCGCGACCGAATGGCTGGACAAGCACCCTGATGCGAGCGTCCGCCTGCATAACTGGTGGGCGGCGCCGCAATTCCAGGCGGCGGTGAAGGCCGTCGACCCGGCCGCCTCGCACGCCTCCTGGATGGAGAATTTCCCCTGGACGCGGCTCGCCGGCGTTGCCATGCCCGAGACGTCGAAGCCGCCCTTCAATGCGGCCGAATATCAGGCGGCGAGCCCGGCGAAGCGTCGCGAGATCCTCGGCGACGGCAATTTCCACGGCCTCTACCAGCGGCCGGACGAGGAGATGCTTGGGCTTTGGCAGGTCGGCGTCGAGGAGACGCGGGCCGCGATGGTCGAGAACTGGCCGTGATGCGGTTTCTTCTCAGCCCTCATCCTGAGGAGCGCCGCAGGCGCGTCTCGAAGGATGGTTCAGTTCGCGATGATGGCGCTTTCTGGAGCATCCTTCGAGACGCCGCTGCGCGGCTCCTCAGGATGAGGGCTCGACAGGGCGGGCCGCGCCGAAAGCTTCACCGATGCTAGGCCACGTCGCCAGCCGGCTCGCGCAGGCGCTCGTCGTCATGCTCGTCATGTCGGTGCTGGTCTTCGTCGGCGTCTACGCCATCGGCAACCCGATCGACGTGCTGATCGGGCCCGATGTCAGCCAGGAATTGCGCCTCCAGACCATCGCCCATTACGGGCTCGACCGGCCGCTCTGGGAGCAGTACCTGACCTTCCTCGGCCGCGTGCTGCATGGCGATTTCGGCCGCTCCTTCGTCTTCGGCATGCCGGTGATGGACCTGATCCTGTCGCGGCTGCCGGCGACGCTGGAATTGACGCTGGCCGCGGTCTGCGGCGCGGCGCTGATCGGCATTCCCGCTGGAATCTATGCCGGCTACAGGCCGGACAGTTTCGCCTCCAAGCTGATCATGACGGTCTCGATCCTCGGCTTCTCCGTGCCCACCTTCTGGATCGGCCTCGTGCTGATCATGGCCTTCGCCGTCGAACTGCAATGGCTTCCGGCGGGCGGGCGCGGCGAGACGGTCTCGCTCTTCGGCGTCGAGTGGAGCTTCCTCACTCTGAACGGCTTGAGCCATCTGCTGCTGCCGGCGCTGAATCTGGCTTTCTTCAAGCTCGCTTTGATGACGCGGCTCGCGCGTGCCGGCACGCGCGAGACCATGCTCTCCGACACCGTGAAATTCGCCCGTGCCGCAGGCCTCTCCGAATGGACCGTGCTGCGTCGCCATGTGCTGCGCCTGATCGCGATCCCGCTCGTCACCGTCTTCGGTCTCGAATTCGGCTCGACGCTGGCTTTCGCCGTGGTCACCGAGACGATCTTTTCCTGGCCCGGCATCGGCAAGCTGATCATCGACTCCATCCAGTCGCTCGACCGGCCGGTGATGGTCGCCTATCTCATGCTCGTCGCCTTCGTTTTCATCACCATCAACTTCCTCGTCGATCTCGCCTATGTCGGGCTCGATCCGCGGTTGCGGAAGGGAGGCGCGCGATGAAGGACGCGTCCCCCGCCGCCCGCTTCTGGGCCGAGTTCCGCGAAAGCCGAACCGCTGTCATCGCGCTCGCCGTCGTCGTCCTGATGATCGGCATCGCCTTGCTTGCGCCGCTGGTCGCGCCGCAGGACCCTTACGACCTCGCCAATCTCTCGCTCTCCGATGCGCGCCGCCCGCCCGGTTTCGTCGGCGAAGGCGGCTACACCCATTGGCTCGGCACCGATGCGCAGGGGCGCGACCTGCTGTCGGCCATCCTCTACGGCCTGCGCATCTCCCTGCAGATGGGGCTTGTCGCCGGCGCCTTCGCCTTCGTACTCGGTGTCTCGCTCGGTATCGGCGCAGCCTATGCCGGCGGGCGCCGCGAGGCCTTCATCATGCGCGTCATCGACCTGCAGCTCGCCTTCCCGGCGATCCTGCTGGCGCTCGTGCTCTCGGCCTCGCTCGGTCAGGGCAAGATGCAGCTCATCGCCGCGCTCGCCGCTGCGCAATACGCCTATTTCGCCCGCACCGCTCATGGCGCAGCCTCGGCCGAGCGCGGCAAGGACTATGTCGAGGCGGTGCTCTCGACGCCTCTGCCGGGCTGGCGCGTCGTCCTGCGCCATATCTTCCCGAACTGCCTGCCGCCGCTGATCGTGGTCGCGACCGTGCAGGTCGCCAATGCGATCGCGCTGGAGGCGACGCTGTCCTTCCTCGGCGTCGGCCTGCCGGTCACCGAGCCCTCGCTCGGCATGCTCATCGCCAACGGCTTCCAGTACATGCTGTCCGGCCGCTACTGGATCTCGATCTATCCCGGCATCGCGCTGATCGTGCTGATCGTCGCGATCAACCTCGTCGGCGATCGCATCCGCGACCAGGTCAATCCGAGGCTGAAGCGATGAGCGACGCGCCTCTCCTCGAAGTGACCGATCTCACAACCCATTTCCATACCCGCGCCGGTGTGGTGAAGGCGGTCGACGGCGTCTCCTTCGCGCTGAAGCGCGGCGAGGTGATGGGGCTCGTCGGCGAGTCCGGCTCGGGCAAGAGCATCACCGGCTTCTCGATCATCGGCCTGATCGACCAGCCGGGCCGCGTCGAGGCAGGCTCCTCGGTGAAGCTGGAGGGGCGCGAGCTCGTCGGGCTGGCGCCGTCGGATCTGCGAAAAATCCGCGGCAAGCAGATATCGATGGTCTTCCAGGACCCGATGATGACGCTGAACCCGATGCTGACCATCGGTACGCAGATCAGGCTCGCCCTGGAGGCGCATGAGACGGTGTCGGGCGCCGAGGCGCGCCGCCGCGCCGTTGCCGCGCTGGCGCAGGTCCGCATTCCCGACGCGGAAGCCAAGGTCGATTTCTACCCGCACCAGTTTTCCGGCGGCATGCGCCAGCGCGTCGCCATCGCGATCGCCCTGCTGCACCGGCCGAAGCTGATCATCTGCGACGAGCCGACCACGGCGCTCGACGTCTCCGTGCAGGCTGAGATTCTCGCCGAGATGAAGGAGCTGGTCGCCGAGCTCGGCACGGCGCTGATCTGGATCAGCCATGACCTAGCCGTCGTCGCTTCGCTCGCCGACCATGTCTGCGTCATGCGCCACGGCAGGATCGTCGAGGCCGGGCCGACGCTCGCGGTGCTGACCCATCCGCAGCACCCCTATACGCAGTCCCTGCTCGACGCCCTGCCCTCGCGTTCCGAGCCCGGAAAATTGCTGGCTGGCGGTGCCGGCTCCGACGTCGCGCCGCCGCCGCGCCTCGCCAGGCAGGTGCCGCCAGCCGTCGCCGACGCCGTGCACTATGTCCGCATCGAGCATGTCGCCAAACGCTTCACCCAGACGCCCGGCCTGTTCCGCAAGCTGGCCCAGAAGGCGGGCCTGTCGAAAGCGCCGACCGTGGTGCAGGCGGTCGACGATGTCACGCTGGTGCTGAAGCGCGGCGAGGCGCTCGGCCTCGTCGGCGAATCCGGCTCGGGCAAGTCGACGCTCGGGCGGGTCGCCGCCGGCATCTATGCACCGGATCAGGGTCTCGTCCGCATCGACGGCTCAGCCGTGATGAGCGCGGGCGACAACCCGCATAAGGTCACGACCCGCGTCCAGACCATCTTCCAGGACCCTTTCGCCTCGCTCAACCCGCGCATGACCGTGGGCGACAGCATCGCCGAGGGGCCGTTGGCGCACGGGCTCGTCGAGCGCGCACAGGCGAAGACCTATGTCCGGCAATGGCTGGCGGCGGTCGGGCTCGATCCCGATTTCGCGGCCCGCTATCCGCATCAGTTCTCGGGCGGCCAGCGCCAGCGCGTCGCCATTGCCCGCGCCCTCGCGATGCAGCCCGACGTTGTCGTCTGCGACGAGCCGGTCGCCTCGCTGGACGTCTCCATCCAGGCGCAGATCATCAACCTGCTGATCCGCCTGCGGCAGGAACTCGACCTGACGCTGATCTTCATTTCGCATGACCTCTCGGTCGTCCGCCATCTCTGCGACCGCGTCGCGATCATGTATCGCGGCCGGATCGTCGAGAGCGGCCCGGCCGGCGCGGTCTACGACCATCCGCAGCACGACTACACCAAGCGCCTGCTTGCCGCGGTGCCGGTGCTGCCGGGCACTGCTACGACCTGAGGAGAGCTGCCATGACCGACGCCAACGAACTCCTGCCCTGGCAATGGCCGGAAGAGATCTGGCGCGGCAAGGTCGAGCAGGTCCGCGCCGGCCGCAACCTGAAGCCGGCCAGGTGGAAGAACGGCGCCCGCTGCGCCGTCGCCCTCTCTTTCGACGTCGATCACGAGACCAACGAACTGCGCGACGGCGGCAAGTCGGTCGGGCGGCTCTCCTGGGGCCAGTACGGCAACCGCGTCGGCGTGCCGCGCATCCTCGATCTGCTGAAGCGGCACGATATCCCGGCGAGCTTTTTCGTGCCCGCCGTCACCGCCCTGCTCTATCCCGAAGAGCAGCGCCGCATCGTCGGTGCCGGCCATGAGATCGGCCTCCACGGCTGGATTCACGAGGTCAACACGGCGGTGCCGCCGGCGAACGAGCGCGAACTGCATCTGCGCTCGGCCGATACGCTGGAGAAGATCACCGGAATCCGCCCGGTCGGCATGCGCACCCCGTCCTGGGACTTTTCCGAGGTGACGCTCGCGATCGAGCGCGAGCTCGGCCTGCTCTACGACAGCTCGCTCTTCGCCGATGACGATCCCTACGAGATCGTCGAGAAGGGTGAGGCGACCGGCATCGTCGAACTGCCGGTCGAGTGGATCCGCGACGACGCACCCTATCTCAGCATGAACCGCTTCCAGGCGCTCCGGCCCTATACGTCGCCGGAAGCGGTTTTCGACATCTTCCGCCGCGAGTTCGAGGGCGCCTATGCGGATGGCGGCCTCTTCCTGCTGACCATGCATCCGCATGTCATCACCTATCGCTCGCGCTTCTGGATCCTCGAGGAGCTGGTCCGGCTGGCCAAGGCGAAGGGCGATTGCTGGTTCGCGACCCATGCCGAGATCGCGGCCTATGTGAAGGCCGAGGCCGGCATCTAAATCGGCAGGGCGGCGGAACCGCTGCCCGATTCCTGCCGTTTTCGCTTCATCGGGGGTTCAGGCCGGAGGCGGCCTGATACCTGCACGTTGAAACGAACGACGGGAAAAGAAAATGCGCACGAAACGCTGGTTGCTGGTCGGGACCGTCCTGCCGGCCCTCGTCCTTTCGCAAGCCGGGCAGGCCTTCGCCGAGGCCGGATACCGGGTCGCACAGGCCCCCGGTCCCGGAGACAAGGATGATCCGCGCGGGCCGCGGCGCCCGCAGCAGCCAGGCGCACAGCCCGGTCAGCGTGGCCCGGAACGCCCTGCTGCCCCGAGCGCCCCCGCCCAGCCGCATGCGCCGCGCCCGCCGCAGATGCAGCCCGCTCCGGCGGCACCCCGGCCGCAGCCTCCCGCCATGCCCGCGCCGCGCGCCGAGCCCCCGGCCGCGCGTCCGCAGCCCGAGCGCCCGGTGATGCCGCGTGAGGTGCCTGCTGCGCCTCGCCCCGCGCCGAATGCCGCGCCATCTCCCCGGGAGGCCCCGGCCGCTCGCCCGACAGCGCCACGCCCGCCGGCCGAGCCGACGGTGCCCGCGGCGCCGCGTACCGCGCCTCAGCCGCCCGCGCCGCCGGCCGGCGCATCTCCATCAACCGTTCCGCGTGGYGGYCCGKCKGTTCCGCCYTCGGCTGCGCCGACCMAGCCCCGCCCGCCGGGAACGCCGCCTGCGACGGCGCCGGCCGCTCCGTCCCAGCCCGGTGCCGGCGCGCCGCCCTCTGCGGTTCCGCGTGGYGGYCCGKCSGTTCCGCCTTCGGCTGCGCCGGACCGGCAGCGCCCGCCGGCCGCAGCGCCGCAGCCCGGTGCTCCCGTCCAGCCGGATGCGACCGTTCCGACGCCGCCTGCAGGGACGGCCCCGACGCGTCCGTCGCGCCCGGCTCCGGGAACGCCTCCGGCCGGGACACCGGGCGCTCCGGCTCCTGCACAGCCGGGCGCCGCAGTCCCGACGCCGCCCGCCGGTGCCGCGCCGGGCCAGCCGGGACGCACGGCTCCCGGCATGCCTTCCGGTGGAGCGCCAGGTACGGCTGCTCCCGCGCAGCCGGGCGCCGCTCCGGGCCAGCCGCCAGCCGGACCTCCCGGCCAGCCGCCCCAGCGTGAGGGCCGCCGCGGCGGCATCTCGCCGGGCGTGGCCGGTGCGATCGGCCTCGGCGCCGGCGTCATCGGTGGCATCATGGCGACGCAGGGCGCCGAGCGCTTCGACGACATCCGTCGCGAGCGGCGGGAGCAGCGCGAGGGCGACCTCACCATCATCCGCGAGCCTGGCCGCACCATCATCCGCGACGATGACGGCCGCGCCATCATCCGCCGCGACGAGGACCAGCGCTTCCGCGATCTCGGCTGGCAGGGCCGCTCCGAACGCCGTGGCGACGAGAACCGCACGATCTTCGAGCGCCCTGACGGCACGCGGATCGTCACCGTCACGGACGAGCAGGGCCGGCTGATCCGCCGCACGCGCATCGACCGCGACAACCGCGAGGTGATCATTATCGACAACACGCTGCGCGACCGTCCGGGGCGCTTTGCCGACGATGTCGTCGTGCTGCCGCCGCCACCGCTGCCGATCCCGCGTGAGCGCTATATCGTCGATGCGGACCAGGCCGACGAGGACCTGATCTACGAGACGATCACCGCCCCGCCGATCGCCGCGATTCCGCGCCGATACACGCTGGACGAGGTCCGCTACTCGCCGGATCTGCGCGCCCGCATGCGCAGCGTCGATATCGATACGATCAATTTCGATACCGGCTCCTGGCAGGTGGGGCAGGATCAGGCGCGCCGCCTTTCGGTGATCGCGGATTCGGTGAAGCGCGCCTTGCAGCGCTCGCCCAACGAGGTCTTCCTCGTCGAGGGCCACACCGACGCTGTCGGCGCCGATATCGACAATCTCTCGCTCTCCGATCGCCGGGCGCAGTCGGTCGCGGAGATCCTGACGCGCGACTTCCAGATCCCGCCGGAGAACCTGACGACCCAGGGCTATGGCGAGCAGTACCTGAAGCTGAACACGCAGGAGGCTTCCCGCGAGAACCGGCGCGTCACGCTCCGGCGCATCACGCCGCTGCTCAACGGCCAGAACCAGTGACACCCGGGCGGGGCGGCTTTCCAGGCAGCCCCGCTCTTCCGCAGGCGCAGGGAACACCCGTTCCCTGCGCCTGTTTCATTTGCGGAGGACAGAGCATTTTCAAGCGAGGTGAGCACCGGTTCGCGTGAAGAAAATGCGACAAGCAATGGTCCAGGCCGAAGGGAGATGCCGCCATGAGAAAGTTCGTTCCGGTTCTGGCTGGATTACTGGCCGCCAGCCTGCCTGGTGCAGTGCCGGTGCAGGCCCAGACGGTATCGCCTCCGGCCAGGCCGCAGGCTCCCGGCGTGCCGCCGGCGCCGCGATCGGGGGAGGCGGCTCGTCCGGCGACGCCCAACACTGTGGCGCCCCGCGACGAAAAGCGCGGTACCGGCGAGGACAAGGCGCAGGTCCGGCCCGAGCGTGATCCGCCGATGCCCAAGCCGGTGCCCTCGATCATCGCACCTTGAGCAACCGGGTTGAGGATTTGGTAGGGTTGCCCGGCTAGGGTGCCCGCCATGAGCGACACTGTTTCACTTGCCCAGAGCATCGTCACGATGCAGGCCGCCTCGACCCAGCAGGCGCTGTCCGTCGAGATGCTCAGGCAGAATGCGCAGGCCGAGCAGGCTCTGGTCGCCATGCTCCAGCAGAGCGCCGAGCAGACGCAAGCCGCGCTGCCGGCCGGGCAGGGCACGCTGGTCGACCTGACTGTCTGAGCCCTCCGTCCTATCCGACCAGACCTTTGCACAGCCCGTTGCCAAGCGGCGGCGCTGCGCCTAACCTCGTCCGCGTTCCGAGGGGTGCCCGCAAGGGCTGAGACGGCTTTCGAAGCTGAACCCATCGAACCTGATCCGGGTCATACCGGCGGAGGGACTGGAACGCGGTGCAGCCTTGGCCTGCATCCGCATCACAGCGCTTGAACCGCTTCGACGCCGGATCTCCTGACCTGTACCAAGGAGGAGATCCCCTTATGAACGCCCACGCAAAACCCCAGAAGAACAGCGTCAAGACCGCTCCCCAGAGCGTGACGACCGGGCCGATCATCGGCTCGCGCAAGATCTATGTCGCCGCGCCCGAGCATCCCGAGATGCGCGTGCCCTTCCGCGAGGTCGTGCTGACGACCGATGCCGAGCCGCCGGTGCGGCTCTACGATCCGTCCGGGCCCTTCACCGAGACTGATGCGAAGATCGATCTCAATGCCGGCCTCAATCAGCCGCGCCGCGCCTGGCTCGATGCGCGTGGCTTCCAGACTGTGCCCGGACGCGCTGTGACGGCCGCCGATAACGGCCATATCAGCGAAGCGCAGCTCGTTCCCGCCTGTCCGGCTGAGCGTCCGATCCTCGAGGCGAAGCCAGGCCAGATGACGACGCAATACGAGTTCGCGAAGGCCGGCATCGTCACCCCCGAGATGATCTATGTCGCGCATCGCGAGAATCTCGGCCGGGCCGCCATGCTGGAGGGCGCGCGCGAACGCCATGCCGATGGCGAGAGCTTCGGCGCCAGCGTCCCGGAATTCGTCACGCCCGAATTCGTCCGCGACGAGATCGCGCGCGGCCGAGCGATCATCCCCGCGAATATCAACCACCCCGAGCTGGAGCCGATGGCGATCGGCCGCAATTTCCTGGTCAAGATCAACGCCAATATCGGCAACTCGGCTGTGACGTCGGGCGCCGCCGAGGAGGTCGAGAAGCTGGTCTGGGCGATCCGCTGGGGCGCCGACACGGTGATGGACCTCTCCACCGGCCGCAACATCCACAACATCCGTTCCTGGATCCTCAGGAATTCGCCGGTGCCGATCGGCACCGTGCCGATCTACCAGGCGCTGGAGAAGGTCGGCGGCGATCCGATCAAGCTCGACTGGGAGGTGTTCAAGGACACGCTGATCGAGCAGGCCGAGCAGGGCGTCGACTATTTCACCATCCATGCCGGCGTGCGCCTGCCTTACGTCCCGCTGACGGCGAACCGCGTCACCGGCATCGTCTCGCGCGGCGGCTCGATCATGGCGCGCTGGTGTCTGGCGCATCACAAGGAGAGCTTCCTCTACGAGCGCTTCGACGAGATCTGCGAGATCATGCGTCGCTACGACGTCTCGTTCTCGCTCGGCGACGGCCTGCGGCCCGGCTCGATCGCCGATGCCAATGACCGCGCCCAGTTCGCCGAACTGGAGACGCTGGGGGAACTCACCAAGATCGCCTGGGACAAGGGCTGCCAGGTGATGATCGAGGGTCCCGGCCATGTGCCGATGCACAAGATCAAGGAGAACATGGACAAGCAATTGCGCGAATGCGGCGAGGCGCCGTTCTACACGCTTGGACCGCTAACCACCGATATCGCGCCGGGCTATGACCACATCACCTCGGGCATCGGCGCGGCGATGATCGGCTGGTATGGCTGCGCCATGCTCTGCTACGTCACGCCGAAGGAGCATCTGGGTCTCCCGAACCGCGATGACGTCAAGACCGGCGTCATCACCTACCGGATCGCGGCCCATGCCGCCGATCTCGCCAAGGGCCATCCGGCCGCGAAGATCCGGGACGACGCGGTCAGCCGCGCCCGTTTCGACTTCCGCTGGGAGGACCAGTTCAACCTGGCGCTCGACCCCGATACGGCGCGCGAATTCCACGACGAAACCTTGCCGAAGGACGCCCACAAGGTCGCGCATTTCTGCTCGATGTGCGGCCCGAAATTCTGCTCGATGAAGATCACGCAGGATTTGCGCGCCGAGGTGCTGGCCATGGGTGAAAACGAGCGCAAGGCGCTGGAGGCGCTTGCAGACGAGGGCATGGCCGCCAAGTCGAAGGAATTCCTCGACAAGGGCGGCAGCATCTATCTACCTGCGGCAGAATGAGCGCTTTCAGCGAAAAGCTCGACGCCGCCGGCGTCGCATCGATCCTCGCGCGGGTGGCAGAACGCCGCCCGCGCGTCCATTGCCTGACCAATACGGTGGCGCAGAACGTCACCGCCAACATGCTGCTGGCTTTCGGGGCGGTGCCCTCGATGGCCGGTCACCCCGACGAGGTCGCGGCCGTCGCGGCGGGCGCCGGCGCGATCCTGATCAATCTCGGCACGATCAGCCCGGAGGGCGAGCGGGCCATCCCGAAGCTACTGGCCGTGGCGCAGGAGCACCGCATTCCACTGGTGCTCGACCCCGTCTTCGTCGAGCTTTCGCCCCTGAGATTGCGGCTGGTCGGCGACGTCCTGGCATCGTTCGACGTGCTGGTGCGCGGCAATGCCACCGAAATGGCCGTGCTGGAGCCGCTTTTCGGACTGAGGCGGGATATCGTGCGCGTCACCACCGGCGCGGTCGACCGGATCGAGACCGAAGGCCGGAGCCTGTCGGTGGCGCATGGCCATGCGTGGATGACGAAGGTCACCGGCCTCGGCTGCGCATCGAGCGCGCTGGTCGCGGCTTGCCGAGCGGTAGAGCCTGACCCGGTGATCGCGGCGGCGGCAGCGCTCACGGCCTATGGTATCGCCGGCGAGATCGCGGCCGAACGGGCCACCGGGCCCGGCAGCTTCGCGATGCATCTGATCGATGCGCTCGCCGGGCTCGACGAGGCCGCTCTGGCGGCCCGGATGAGCTGAAGCCACCGCTGTCATGCCGCAGCGCAGACACGGGATGACAGCGCTCTATGACAGTGCTCTGCCCCGCTATTGCGTCGGCGTCAGCGAGAGCGGCGCAGGCTTCGGGCGTGGCCTCGGCTTGGTCGCGGCGGTCTTCGGCTCGGTGTTGAGGCCGAGCCGGGCGCGCAGCGAGGCGGCCCGCGCCTCGGTGACCCGCGCGCCGCAGAAGCCGAACTGGCCCTCGCGCTGGAAATCCCGGCAGATCATCTCGCGCTCGGCCGAGAAGCCGGCCTGCTCGCGCGCGAGCACGCGCTGCTCGATGGCGTCGGATTTGGCGGTCAGCGTCCGGTAGCCCTCGCGCACGGCGCGCTCGGCGACGCCGCGCGCGCGCTCGATCTCCTTGGCCTGCCCTGAAACCAGGCGCGCATCGGGGCCCCACAGCCCGCGCGGGTCGATCCGGCATTGCGCGGCCTGGACGACGCAGGGCTCCGTCGGCTCGACCACGAGGAAGGCGCCGTCGAGCACGTCGAAGACGATTGGGCAGATCGGCGCCTCCAGCCGGTAACGCGGCACGCCGGCCGGGCGCCCGAGCGCCGTGACGGGGAGAGGCGCGTCGCCGAAGGAGACGGCGCAGGGCTCGACGAGGTTCGTGCTCTGGAAGCCGTCGAGATTGAGCTTGAGGCCATAGCCCGTCGCCGTCTTCGAGAACACCGCCTCGCCGTGATGGCCGTGGCGGTGCAGGGTCTTGCCGATGATGGCATCCTCGCCGGCCACCTTGATGGCGGGCATGCTGGGCGGGCGCGGCGCTGCCGGGGCGCCGGGCCGGGAGGGCGCGGCCTGCTGGGTTCCGGGCGCGTTGAACGGCTGGGCGCCGGGCAATTGCAGCGGCTGTGCATGCGCCACGGTTGCGGTCGTGGCGAGGGCTATCGAGGCCAGGATAAGGCGCATCGGTCGAGTCATGGCGGCCCAGTGAAGCCTGAACGGCCTTTCTGCATGCAGGCGCGAGCCGGGTTAGACAAGGACGGGAAGGCCACACCCGGCCGGAAAGCGCGTTTCGCGGGCAGCCCGGCCGGTGCTCCCCGTTGCTTAATCGGCTCGCCTGTCTTGCAAGGGGTGGAACACCCTCACTATATACGCCGCCAAGGGGCGGTTTAACCACCGTCAAACGTGGAATGCCGGTTTCGTTCGCCGCTGAAGCGGGGGCGATCCGGTCCATGGGCCGGCAGGCGACGGACAACCGTCGCAGGCCGGCGATCTGCTCAATCGAAAGGGATCCCATCCATGGGTAAAGTCATTGGTATCGACCTCGGCACGACCAACAGCTGCGTTGCAGTGATGGAAGGCTCGACGCCCAAGGTCATCGAGAATTCGGAAGGCGCGCGCACCACGCCCTCCATCGTCGCCATCACGGATGACGGCGAACGCCTTGTCGGCCAGCCTGCGAAGCGCCAGGCCGTCACCAACCCGGAGCGCACCTTCTTCGCCATCAAGCGCCTCATCGGCCGGACCTTCGACGATCCGATGACGCAGAAGGACCTGAAGCTCGTTCCCTACAAGATCAAGAAGGCCTCCTCGGGCGACGCCTGGGTCGAAGCCGACGGCAAGGACTATTCGCCGTCGCAGATCTCGGCCTTCACGCTGACCAAGATGAAGGAGACGGCGGAGGCCTATCTCGGCCAGCCCGTCACTCAGGCCGTCATCACGGTCCCCGCCTATTTCAACGACGCCCAGCGCCAGGCGACGAAGGATGCCGGCCGCATCGCCGGCCTCGAGGTGCTGCGCATCATCAACGAGCCGACCGCGGCTGCGCTGGCCTATGGCCTCGACAAGAAGCAGGCCGGCACGATCGCGGTCTATGACCTCGGCGGCGGCACCTTCGACGTCTCGATCCTCGAGATCGGCGACGGCGTCTTCGAGGTGAAGTCGACCAATGGCGACACCTTCCTCGGCGGCGAGGACTTCGACATGCGCCTGGTCGAGTACCTGGCGGACGAGTTCAAGCGCGAGCAGGGCATCGACCTGAAGAAGGACAAGCTTGCTCTCCAGCGCCTGAAGGAAGCGGCGGAGAAGGCCAAGATCGAGCTCTCGACCACGGCCCAGACCGAGATCAACCTGCCCTATATCACGGCGGATGCCTCGGGCCCGAAGCACCTCGCCATCAAGCTCTCGCGCGCCAAGTTCGAGAGCCTGGTCGACGATCTCGTCCAGCGCACCATCGAGCCCTGCAAGAAGGCGCTCAAGGATGCCGGCCTGTCGGCGGGCCAGATCGACGAGGTCGTCCTCGTCGGCGGCATGACCCGCATGCCGAAGGTGCAGGAGGTCGTGAAGCAGTTCTTCGGCAAGGAGCCGCACAAGGGCGTCAATCCTGACGAGGTCGTCGCCATCGGCGCCGCGGTTCAGGCCGGCGTGCTGCAGGGCGACGTCAAGGACGTGCTGCTGCTCGACGTGACCCCGCTCTCGCTCGGCATCGAGACGCTGGGCGGCGTCTTCACGCGTCTGATCGACCGCAACACCACGATCCCGACCAAGAAGAGCCAGGTCTTCTCCACCGCCGAGGACAACCAGAACGCGGTGACGATCCGGGTCTTCCAGGGCGAGCGCGAGATGGCGGCCGACAACAAGCTGCTCGGCCAGTTCGACCTGATGGGCATTCCGCCGTCCCCGCGCGGCATGCCGCAGATCGAGGTGACCTTCGACATCGACGCCAACGGCATCGTGTCCGTGACGGCGAAGGACAAGGCCACCAACAAGGAGCAGCAGATCAAGATCCAGGCTTCGGGCGGTCTCAGCGAGGCCGATATCCAGAAGATGGTGAAGGATGCCGAGGCCAACGCCGCCGAGGACAAGAAGCGCCGCGAGGTGGTCGAGGCCAAGAACCAGGGCGAGAGCCTGGTGCATTCGACCGAGAAGTCGCTGAACGACTATGGCGACAAGGTTTCCGAAGCCGACAAGGCGGCGATCGAGACCGCGGTCGAGGCGCTCAAGACCGCGCTGACCGGCGAGGACGCCGAGGCCATCACGGCCCGCACCAACGAGCTGATGCAGGCTTCGATGAAGCTCGGCGAGGCGATGTATGCGGCGAGCCAGGCCGAAGGCGCTGCCGCCGCCGAGGGCGAGCCGACTGAGGAAGCCAAGAAGGACGACGTCATCGACGCCGACTTCAAGGACGTCTCGGACGACAAGAAGAAGAGCGCGTGATCGCGCGCTCGTAACGCAAGCGACGTTTTGGCCGGGCTCGACCCGGTCATCGCGTCCAGGAATTGCATGCTGTACGGATGGCCGGGCTCGCTGCCCGGCCATGCCGCGTCAAAGCTGCGGGGACAGACATTTCGATGTCGAAACGCGATTACTACGAGATTCTCGGCGTCAGCCGGACCGTGACGGAGGTCGAGCTCAAGGGCTCCTTCCGCAAGCTCGCGATGCAGCATCATCCCGACAAGAATCCCGGCGACAAGGAAGCCGAGATCAAGTTCAAGGAAATCAACGAGGCCTATCAGGTCCTCTCGGACGGCCAGAAGCGCTCGGCCTATGACCGCTTCGGCCATCAGGCCTTCGAGAACGGCGGCGGCGGTGGCCCCGGCGGCAATGCCGATTTCTCCGACTTCATGTCGGATATCTTCGATTCCTTCTTCGGCGATGCCCGGCGCGGCGGCGCGCGCGGCGCCAATGGCCGCGAGCGCGGCGCCGACCTGCGCTACAATCTCGAGATCGGGCTGGAAGAGGCCTTCACCGGCAAGAACGAATCGATCCGGGTGCCGACCTCGATCTCCTGCGACTCCTGCTCCGGCACCGGCGCCAAACCCGGCTCGAAATCGCGCCAGTGCCCGACCTGCGGCGGCCATGGCCGCGTCCGTGCCAATCAGGGCTTCTTCTCGGTCGAGCGGACATGCCCGACCTGCTCGGGCCGCGGCGAGGTCATCGACGATCCCTGCAAGAACTGCCAGGGCGCCGGGCGCGTCACGCGCGAGCGCACGCTCTCGGTCAACATCCCCGCCGGCGTCGAGGACGGCACGCGCATCCGCCTGGCCGGCGAGGGCGAAGCGGGCCTGCGCGGCGGGCCTGCGGGCGATCTCTACATCTTCCTGTCGATCAAGCCGCACGCGATCTTCCAGCGCGATGGCGCCGACCTGTTCTGCCGCGTGCCGATCGGGCTGGCTTCCGCCGCGCTCGGCGGCGAGATCGAAGTGCCGACGCTGTCGGGCGAGCAGGCGCGGGTCAAGATTCCCGAGGGCACCCAGACCGGAAAGCAGTTCCGCCTGAAGGCCAAGGGCATGAGCGTGCTGCGCTCGCGCGATGTCGGCGACCTCTACATCCAAGTCGTGGTCGAGACGCCGCAGAAGCTGACGGCGCGCCAGCGTGAGTTGCTGGAGGAGTTCGAACGCGAAAGCTCGCACAACAACCACCCGGAGACGGCGGGCTTCTTCGGCCGGGTCAAGGATTTCCTCGGCGGTTTCGGCGGCACGGCCTGAGCCGCAATTGGAGCCGGATATGAAAAGGGCCGCCTTTCGGCGGCCCTTTTGCTTTGAGGCGGATGCCTCAGACCTTGTCGACGGCCTTCTTGACCGCGTCCTTGCCCTTGCCCAGCGCCTGCTGGGCCTCGCCCTTCAGCTCCTGGGCCGCGCCCTCGGCTTCGAGGTCCGGCTTGTTGAACGCCTTGCCGGCGGCCTGCTTGACGTTGCCGGCGGCCTCATTGGCCAGGCCCTTGATCTTGTCGGTCGTGCTGCCCATCGCGCTTGACTCCTGAAAGGTCGGCCCCCAGCCGTTTTCCGCTGAAGAAACCGGCGCGGCGCGGAAAGGTTCCGGGTTTCAGGCCGCACTTTCCGCCTGTGCGGCGAGGCCACGCAGCGCCTCTGCCGTCGCCGCATCGGCTGGAAAGAACGTCTCCAGTGCCAGCTCCGAAAGCGTGATGTCGACAGGCGTGCCGAACACGGTCGTCGTCGAGATCAGCGACAGCGTGGTCTCGCCGAGCTTCAACTGCATGGGGACTACGATCGCGGCTTCCGCCTCGGCTTCGTGGCGCGATTGCGTCCCCCCGCCGGGGTCGGGGTAGCCCATGAGCTCCCCCAGTAATTCGCCGAGCTTGGGATCGGCGGTCGCCCGGACCTGCTGGCGCAGCCTGGTCAGCAGATGCGCGCGCCATTCCGCGAGATTGAGGATGAAGGGCGCGAGCCCGTCCGGATGCAGCGACAGGCGCAGCACATTGACCGGCGGCTTCAGCAGTTCCGCGTCCGCAACGAGGCCGAGCAATCGCGTCACCGCGCTGTTGTAGGCCAGCAGCGTCCAGTACCGATCGACGGCGACAGCCGGGTAGGGCTCGTGCCCCCTGAGGATCAGGTCGATCGCGCTGCGGGCGGCGTTCAGCGAAGGGTCTTCCAGCGGGCGCTCCGGATAGATCGGGGCGTAGCCCGCCGCCAGCAGCAGCGCGTTGCGCTCGCGCAGGGGCACGCCGAGATGCTCGGCCAAGAGCAGGACCATCTCGCGGCTCGGGCGGGAACGCCCGCTTTCGATGAAGCTGAGATGCTTCTGCGAGATCTCGGCTTCGAGCGCGAGATCGAGCTGGCTGAAGCGGCGGAGCTGGCGCCAGTCGCGCAGCAGCGCGCCGATCGGGGGAGGGTGGTGTGTCGTCATGGCGGAGAAGCTAGCGATCCCGACGGTCGGTTCCAATTACCTCCCGCTTAATCGACCGGCCGACGCGGTTCCGTCAGCATTCCCCTCATCGAAACGGGCTTGAGGCCCAGAATCGCCAAGGAGAATGCCATGTCGCTGATCCAGTCCTCGCCCCTGCTGCGCAGCGCTCTCGTCCTCGACGCCGCCGCCTGCGCTGGCCTCGGCCTCATCCTCGCCACCACGGCCGGGCCGCTTGCCGCCCCGCTCGGCCTGCCCGCGGAGTTCCTGCGCGGCGCCGGTCTGGTGCTGCTGCCTTGTGCGGCGCTGATCGCCTGGTTCGCCAGCCGCAGGGTTTTGCCGCGCCTCGCGGTCTACGCCGTGATCGGCGTCAATCTGCTCTGGATCGCCGACAGCATCGCGATCCTGCTGATGGGCTGGTTCGCCCCGACCGGGCTCGGCATCGCCTTCGTCCTGGCCCAGGCTGCTGCGGTTGCGATCGTGACCGAGCTCGAAGTCATCGGCTTCAAGCGCTCGGGTGCGGCAGCCCTTTCCGGCGAGGCCGCGTCGCTTCGTTGAAAACCGTCATGTGACTGTCGCATGGGCTGATTAGCCGACGGGCCTCTGTCCCCGTCAGCGGTGAGATCCCATGCGCCAGCCCCTCGTCCTCGCGGCTCTTGCCGCTGTCCTGCTCAGCGGCACGGCCATGGCCGAGCCGCTCTTCAACCGGATCGCCACCTTCTCCGTGCCGCAGAACCTGCCGGCCGACCGCGATCCCAAGAAGAAGACCGTCTCCGAGATCATCGCCGCCAATGGCGACGGCACGCTGCTCGCCTATACCGACGCGGAGCAGAAGGCGATCGGGATCATCGACATCGCCGATCCCGCCAACCCCAAGCCCGCCGGCTTCGTGCCGCTCGAAGGCGAATCCACCTCGGTCACCATCCTCGGCGACAAGGCCTTCGTCGCCGTCGTCACATCCGGCGACAATTTCAAGGAGCCGGCCGGCCATCTCGCCACCGTCGATCTCAAGACGAAGCAGGTCGTGGCGAAATGCGATCTCGGCGGCCAGCCGGACTCGGTCACGCTGACCAAGGACAAGGGCAAGATCGTCATCGCCATCGAGAACGAACGTGACGAGAAGCTCAACAAGGGCGCCCTGCCGCAGCTTCCCGCCGGCAATCTCACCCTGATCGGCATCAAGGACGGCGCCATCGACTGCGCCACCCGCCAGGTCGTCGACATGACCGGCATCGCCGCCGTCGAGTCGACCGATCCGGAGCCGGAATTCGTCGACGTCAACCAGGACGGGCTCGTCGTGGTGACGCTGCAGGAGAACAACCACCTCGCCATCGTCGATTCGAAGACCGGCAAGGTCGTGACGCATTTCTCCGCCGGCACGGTCGATCTCAAGAACATCGACAAGACCCGCGACGGCAGGATCAGCCCGACCGAGGAATTGAAGGGCGTCGCGCGCGAGCCCGACGCCGTGCGCTGGCTCGACAATGACCGCTTCGTCACCGCTAACGAGGGCGACTGGAAGGGCGGCTCGCGCGGCTTCACGATCTTCCGCAAGGACGGCACCGTCGAGTTCGATTCCGGCTCCGATGTCGATCACACCGCCATGCGCCTCGGCCATTATCCCGAGAAGCGCTCGGGCGCGAAGGGCAGCGAGCCCGAGGGCATCGAGGTCGCGACCTATGGCCAAGATCGGCTGATTTTCGTCGGGTTGGAGCGCGCCTCGCTGGTGCTGGTCTACAAGGACGAGGGTGCCGGCAAGGCGCCGCGCTTCCTGCAGGCGCTGCCGACCGGCATTGGCCCGGAGGGCCTGCTGGCCATCCCGCAGCGCGATCTTTTCGTCTCGGCCTCCGAGACCGATGTCGGCGAGAAGGCCGGCGCGCGTTCGGCCGTGATGATCTATCGCCGCGCCGAGCAGGTTGCCGCCTATCCGACAATCCAGTCCGCCGATGAGAACGGCCTGCCGATCGGCTGGGGCGCGCTCTCCGGCCTCGCGGCCGATCGCGCGGCACCCGGCAAGCTCTTCGCGATCACCGACAGCGCCTATACGCCTTCGCGCCTCCTTGAGATCGACGCGACGCAGAAGCCGGTGAAGATCACCGGCGCCATCACCGTGACCAAGGACGGCAAGCCCGCCTCCTACGACCTCGAGGGCATCGCGACCCGCGAGGGCGGCGGCTTCTGGCTGGCTTCCGAGGGCAACCCCGAGAAGAAGGATGCGCCGCTCGCCGATATCCTGCTGCGTGTCTCGGCCAAGGGCGAGGTTGAGGAGGAGATTCGCCTGCCGGAAGCGCTGGCGAAGCACGCGATCCGCTTCGGCTTTGAGGGCGTGGCGGTGACGGGTACGGGCGCGGACGAGACCGTCTGGCTCGCCGTCCAGCGCGAATGGAAGGACGATCCCAAGGGCAAGGCCAAACTGCTCTCCTACAAGCCGGCGACCAAGGAGTGGGGCGTGCTGCACTACCCGCTGTCGCAGCCGGCCGCGGGCTTCTGGATGGGCCTCTCCGAGCTGGTTTCCCTTGGCGACGACCGCTTCGCCGTGATCGAGCGCGACAACGGTTTCGGCGCCAAGGCGGTGAAGACGCTCCAGACCTTCTCGGTCAAGGGCCTGAAGCCGGCGGCGATCGGTGCGGCGGAGATCCCGACCGTGACCAAGACCCTGCTGCGCGACCTGACGCCCGACCTGATGAAGGCCGGCGGTTACGGCCTCGACAAGGTCGAGGGCATGACGATCGACAAGGCCGGCAATCTCTTCGTCGTCACCGATAATGACGGCGTCGACGATTCCTCTGGCGAGACCCAGTTCTTCGCGTTCGGCCCGCTGCCGCGCTGATCCCGCAAATAAAAAACCCCGGATGCGGGTCGCATCCGGGGCAAGGCGCCTGGCCATATGACTGGAGAGCCAGGTGGGGAGGAGCGGTTACCAGCCGGCGAGGACGGCGCCCTTGAAGCGCTCGGCGACGAAGGCCTTGATCTCGGGCGTGTGGTAGCTTTCGACCAGCGTCTTGACCCAGGGCTTGTCCTTGTCGGCGCTGCGCACGGCGATCAGGTTGACATAGGGGCCCTTGGCGTCCTCGCGCAGGATCGCCGAGGCCGGGTCGATCTTGGCATCGACGGCATAGTTGGTGTTGATCGCCGCGGCGGCGACATCGGCCAGCGAACGCGGGGTCTGCGCGGCTTCGATCTCGATGATCTTCAGCTTCTTCGGGTTGCCGACGATATCGGCCGGGCTCGGCTTGAAGCCGACGCCGTCCTTCAGCTTGATCACGCCCTTGTCCTGCAGCAGCAGGAGCGAGCGGCCGCCATTGGTCGGGTCGTTCTGGATCGCGACGGTCGAACCATCAGGCACCTGCGACCAGTCCTTGTACTTGGCCGAGTAGATGCCGAGCGGGAAGTTCACGGTCAGGCCGGCGCTCTCGATCTTGAAGCCGCGATCCTTCACCTGATTGTCGAGATAGGGCTGGTTCTGGAAGGAATTGGCCTCCAGCTCGCCGGCATCGAGCGCCTGGTTCGGCACGACATAGTCGGAGAACTCGATGATCTTGAGGTCGATGCCCTTCTTGGCGAGGACGGGCTTCACCTTCTCCAGAATCTCGGCATGCGGGCCGGGCGAGACGCCGATGCGGATCACCTGGTTCTGCTGGGCAAGGGCGGGGACGGCGGCGAGCGTCAGGGCAAAGCCGGCGAGCAGCGCGGCACGGCGGTTGAGAGAGGTCGTCATGATGTCGGTTCCTTCAGTCGGATGCGGATGAATGGGGCAGCGTCAGGCGTGACGCAGACGCTTGTTGAGATGGCGGGCGAGCCGGTCGCCGATGCTCTGGACGAGCTGGACGAGGACGATGAGCACGGCGACGACCGCCGCCATCACGTCCGGCATGAAGCGCTGGTAGCCGTAGCGGATGCCGAGATCGCCGAGCCCGCCGCCGCCGACCGCGCCGACCATGGCCGAGAAGCCGATCAGGCTGACCAGAGCCAGCGTCAGGCCGAGCACGATCGCCGGCAGCGCCTCGGGCACCAGCACCTTGCGCACGATCTGCACGGGCGTGGCGCCCATGGCGCGTGCGGCCTCGACCAGCCCCTGGTCTACCTCGCGCACCGCGCCTTCGATCAGCCTTGCGATGAAGGGCGTGGAGGCGACGGTGAGGGGCACGATCGCGGCGGCGGTGCCGATCGAGGTGCCGGCGATTAGGCGCGTGAACGGGATGATCGCGACGACCAGAATGATGAAGGGCGTCGAACGCGTGGCGTTGACCAGCGTGCCCAGCAGGAGGTTGGCGGCCGGCGCCGCGAAGAGCTCGCCGCGCTTGCTGGTGGCGAGGAAGACGCCGAGCGGCAGGCCGAACAATGTGCCGATGCCTGCCGCGACCGCGACCATGGCCAGCGTATCCAGCGTCGACTGGGCGATCAGGCGGATGATTTCAGGAGACATGGCCGATTACCTCCGCCTTGAGTCCGAGGCTTCTGAGGGCGCCGAGCACGGCGTCGCTCTCAGGGGCACGTGAGGGCACCGAGACGAGCAGGCTGCCGAAGGGCTGGCCGGCGATGGCGTCGATCCGCCCGGCCAGGATGTTGACGTCGACGCCGACGATGGCGCTGAGCCGGCTGATCACCGGGGCGGTCGCGTTCTCGCCGAGGAAGGTGATGCGCAGCACGATATTGTCGCCGGGACGGGCCTCCTTGCGGACGCGATGGGCGAGATGCTCGGGCAATTCGACGCCAGTCACCGTCTCGACGAAGCTCGCCGTCGTCGGGTGCTGCGGGTTGGTGAAGACCGCGAAGGTCTCGCCCTGCTCGACGATCTGCCCGCCCTCGATCACGGCGACGCGGTCGCAGATCTCCTTGATGACGGGGATCTCATGGGTGATCAGCAGGATGGTGATGCCGAGTTCGCGATTGACTTGGCGAAGCAGGGCGAGGATCGAGCGCGTCGTCTCGGGGTCCAGCGCCGAGGTCGCCTCGTCGCAGAGCAGCACCTTCGGATCGGTGGCCAGCGCCCGGGCGATACCAACGCGCTGCTTCTGCCCGCCCGAAAGCTCGGCCGGATAGCGCGCGCTCTTGTCGGACAGGCCGACCAGGGCGAGCAGGCGCTCGACCTTGGCCGTGATCTCGGCCTTGCCGGCGCCGGCGATCTCCAGCGGCAGCGCGACATTGTCGAAGACCGTGCGCGAGGACAGCAGGTTGAAATGCTGGAAGATCATGCCGATCCGCCTGCGCTGCTGCCGCCAGCCGGATTCGGTGAGGCCCGTGACATCGGTGCCTTCGATCAGGATGCGCCCTTCGGTGGCGCGCTCCAGCCCGTTGACGAGGCGGATCAGCGTCGACTTGCCGGCGCCGGAGCGCCCGATCACGCCGAGGATGGTGCCGGCGGGCACGTCGAGATCGATCCCGGCGAGCGCGCCGACCGGTTGCTGGCCGCGGCGGCCCGGATAGGTCTTGCCGACCCGCTCGAAGCGGATCGCCGGCTCGGGCAAGGATAGGGGCAAGGAAACAGAAGAGACGCCGGCACTGAGCGTGCCGGGTCTGACGGGGGCGTTCATCATGTCCTCAGAAATGCGTGTGGCAGGACCAGTGGGCGATGCCGAGCTGCTCGATGGTCACGTCATGGACCGAGCGGCGCTGATCGTCCGCGGCTGCGGCGTCGAGCGGGTCGAAGGTGGCAGGGACGGCTTGCGCGAACCAGTTCGCGATACCGTTCCAGAGAGCGGCAAGAAGCTGCATCGCCGCCTCACGAAGCCAGCAGCAGCGGCGCGCGTCGCTGCGAACGGAAGAGCCGGCGGGCGGCGGTCTCGGCAGCGCCCGGCGTCGCGAAACGCTGCCCGTCCAGCGCCCGGAAGGCGGCGGAGGCCGAGACGAAGGTGAAATCGCGCTCGTCGGCGCGGCGGCTCACCAGCCCGATCTGGGCCTCGCCGAGCTCGATGACATAGGCTTGCTGCGCCGGGCGCGCCCGGCTGGGAAGAGACTGAATCTGGGACATGGAACTGCCTTTCGCCGCTGGCGGCGTTCGTCGAAACGATCGGGTGGGAACGGCCCCTCGGCCTTGCGATCTCAGCGTCGACAGCGGCAGGACATTCGGCGGAAGCGGGATTGGCTTCGGCTCGTTTTCGCAACGGTCATGTCAGTCTCCTCGATCTGGAGCCCACGACCCAGTCGTGGCGCTTTAGCGTTTGGTGACGCGGCGCAAGCTGCTGCTCAAATCTCCGCGGCTCCCCGATCGCTCAAGGAACGATCTGCAATCTGATGGAGAGCGTCCTCTTTGTCAACCGGATCGTTCTTTTGAAGAAACGGTACGGCGGAGAAGAATTTTCTCCGCAAGCTCCTTGCTCCGATGACTGATGCGGCAATGCGCGGCTTGACGAAGCCGGGGAAGCGGCGCCATTTGCGGCCATGCAGGCTCGTGCCGCCCTTCTCAATCGTCTTCGCCGCTCCGGGCTCGGGGCCTGGCTGGCGATGGCCTATGCGCTCTGCGTCATGGCTCTGGCGCTCGCGCCGGCTCCTGCCATGGCGGCGTTCGGTGGTTCGGACGGCGTCGTGCTCTGCTCGGGCGCTCCGGTTCCCAATGAAGGCCAGCCGGTTCCTCTCGGCGATCTCGCCCATTGCAAGGGTTGTCCGCTCAATCCGGTTCTCGCTGGCCCGCCAGTCGAGGCTGCGCCCGTACCGGGACGCCTCGCCACGCGGCTCGTTGCGGCCGAGCTATGGGCCGAGGGTTTGCCGCATCGTTTCGCGGCCGGGCTCGCGCAATCGCGCGCGCCGCCGCTGGGCTGAAACCTCCGCCTGCCCATCCGCATCCAATTCCGGCCTGTCCGCTTCGTTTGGGAGCGAGGGCACGTCTTCACGAGGCTGCGTCAGCGGCCCGTTCATCCAGGATATCCATCATGAAGCTTTCCTATTCACTCGCCGCCGCGGCTCTCCTGCTCTCGGCCGGCTTCGCCACCGCCCATGAATTCAAGGCGGGTCCGCTCAAGATCGGCCATCCCTGGTCGCGCGCCACGCCGGCTGGCGCCAAGGTCGGCGGCGGCTATCTCTCGATCGAGAACACGGGCACGGTCGCGGACCGGCTGGTCTCGGTGTCCGTTCCCTTCGCGGCGCGCGCGGAAGTCCATGAGATGGCAGTCAAGGACGGCATCATGACGATGCGGCCACTGGATAATGGCGTCGATGTTCCGGCCGGCGCCAAGATCGAGTTCAAGCCCGGCGGCTACCACATCATGTTCATGGACCTGAAGCAGCAGCTCAAGCAGGGCGAGATGATGAAGGGCACGCTGACCTTCGAGAAGGCCGGGACCGTCGATGTCGAGTTCAAGGTCGACTCGATTGCGGCAAAGGGCGGCGAGGGCGAGCACAAGGGGCATTGAGCCCGGATATTCAAGCGTCATGCTCGGGCTTGACCCGAGCATCTCTTGCCGGAGATTCTCGGGTCACCGCTATGCGGCGCCCGAGAATGACGTTCTGATCGATCAGATCTTCGCGCGCGGGTCGTGCTTGGCGATGCGCGACAGCAGGTAGTCCACCTCGGCCTTGGCCGCGGCGCTGAGCGCCGCGCCTGGCTTGCGCTGGGCGTCATGGCTGAGGATGCCGCGCTTCATCATCGTGTATTTGCGCACGGCAAGGCCGACACCCTGCTGCTGCTCGTAGCGCATCAGCGGCAAATGCGCGTCGAAGATGTCATGGGCCTCGTCGCGTTGGCCGGCCTTCTGCAGGCGCACGACGTCGATCAAGAGTTCCGGGAAGGCGTAGCCGGTGTTCGCGCCGTCGGCGCCGCGCTCCATCTCGAAATCGAGGAAGAGCCCGCCATTGCCGGTCACGATCGAAATCGGGCGCAGCGAGCCTTCCTTCTGGAATTTGCGCAGCGTCGAGATCTTCTCCAGCCCCGGCCAGTCCTCGTGCTTCAACATCACGCAGGACGGGTTGTCCATGACGATCTTGCGGATCACCGCCGGCGTCATCACCACCGAGAGCGTCAGCGGATAGTCCTGGATGACGAAGGGGATGTCGCTGCCGATCGCCTCGACGGCCTGCGCGTAATAGCCGGTGATCTGGTCGTCGGTGCGCAGGGACGGCGGCGGGGCGATCATCACGCCGCCGGCGCCGAGATCCATCACCTGCCGGGCGAGCGAGCGCATCGCGGCGAAGCCGGGCGCCGAGACGCCGACGATGATCGGCTTGCCGCCCATCCGGGCGACGCAGCGCTTGACCAGCTCGACCGATTCCTCGGGCTCGAGCTTGGGCGCCTCGCCCATGATGCCGAGCACGGTGACGCCGTCCGAGCCGATGTCGTGATAGAACTGGAACAGTCGGTCGGCCGAGGCCCAGTCGATGCTGCCGTCCGGGTTGAACGGGGTCGGCGCGATCGGGAAGACGCCGGAAGCGTCGGGGGTGAGGCGCATGATGCGGTCCTTGTCGTGTCGTTAGGTCAGGCGATGCGGGTGCGGACGGTGCCGACGCCGACGATCTCGCCTTCGAGTACGTCGCCCTTGTTCACCGCGGCGACGCCTTCCGGTGTGCCCGTGAAGATCAGGTCGCCCGGCTTCAGTTCGACGAGCCCGGAGAGATAGGCGATCGTCTCCTCGACGTTCCAGATCTGCTTGGCGAGGTCGGAGGTCTGGCGCACGACGCCGTTGACGGTGAGCTCGATCTTGCCGGCGCTGGGATGGCCGGCATGGCTCGCCGGTACGATCTCGCCGATCGGGCCGGAGAGGTCGAAGCCCTTGGCCATGTCCCAGGGGCGCCCAGCCTTCTTGGCGACGTTCTGCAGGTCGCGGCGGGTCATGTCGAGCCCGGCGGCATAGCCGTAGACATGGGCCAGCGCCTCGGATTCGGGGATGTCCTTGCCGCCGGTGCCGATCGCGACGACGAGCTCCATCTCGTGGTGGAGGTCCTTCGTCTTGCTCGGATAGGGCATGTCGGCGCCGTTGATCAGCAGCGCGTCGGCCGGCTTGGTGAAGAAGAACGGGTCCTCGCGATCGGGATCATGGCCCATCTCGCGGGCATGTTCGGCGTAGTTGCGGCCGACGCAAAAGATGCGGCGCACGGGGAAGGAGCCGCCGCCCGCGACCGGGACGGCCGTCACGGCCGGCGGGTCGATCACAAAATTGCTCATCCTGCTGCTCCCTTGATCACAAGCTTGCGCCGTTCATGGGCGAGCGGCGCCCGGACCGCAAGCGGCTTGCGTCGGCGGCGGGCCTGCACGGGAGGCATTGCGGCACGCTTTTCGCAAGCGCGGCACGGGTTGTGCGGCGCGTCGTTGCAAGTGGGACGATTTGCTCCTTACATTACCCCGCCGGGGGAACCGGCGAGCCTATGGAAGGAACGGCATGTGAGTACGGGAACCGTGAAATGGTTCAACGAGACCAAGGGTTACGGCTTCATCACCCCGGATGGCGGCGGCAATGATGTCTTCGTCCATGTCAGCGCAGTGACGCGCGCTGGTCTGCGCGGTCTGAACGAAGGGCAGAAGGTCAGCTACGATCTCGAGCCGGATCGCAAGACCGGCAAGAACTCGGCCGTGAACCTGCAGACGACCTGAGCGCGTCTATGCGTTCTGCGGGAAGGCGGTGGCGGCGTCTTTCCCGAGCCTAGGGCGGACCGCTCTCGGTCCAGGTCGGACCGAAGCGGATTCCAGGCATTCCCGTCGCCGCAGGCGGCGGTGCGCAGGTGAAAGCATCGGGTCGAGAAGTGGATCCCACTTTTCGGAAAAACCCGATGCGATGACAATGGCCTAAGGGCTTTCTCAGACCCGGCCCGGCGCCGGATGGAACAGCCGGCCTCGCTCCACGATCAGCACGACGACGAGCGCCGCGATGCCGCAGAGCGCGAAGCCCAGCGTCAGCGGCACGACCGTGCCGTTGAAATGCTGGCCGATATAGAAGCCGAGCAGCGCGCCGATCACCGTGGTGACGAAGCCCTGCACCGAGGAGGCCGTGCCGGCGACATGGCCGAGCGGCTCCATCGCCATCGCCCCGAAATTGGGGCCGATCAGCCCGAAGCAGAACATCGCCCCGCCCTGCAGGATCGCGAAGCTCCAGAGCGATTCATGGCCGGCCAGCGCCACCAGCGCATGGATGCCGGTCAGCGCGATATAGCCGAGCAGCGCGCCATGCGAGACGCGGCGCATCCCGAGCTTGCCGACGATGCGCGAATTCAGCAGCGAGGACGCCGCCATGAACATCGCGATCAGCGCGAAGATGGTGGTGAACAGCTCCGGCGCGTGGAAGACGTCGACGAAGACCTGCTGTGCCGAGTTGATGAAGCCGAAGAGGCCGCCGAGCACGAAGGCCATGGCCAGCATGTAGCCGACGCCGATGCGGCTGGTCAGGGTCGTCCGGAAGGAGGCGAGCACGCTCGCCGGCTCGATCGGCTTGCGGTCCTCGGGATGCTGGGTCTCGGGCAGTTTCAGCAGGACCCAGATCATCACGACAGCGCCGAAGCTGGTCAGCACGCCAAAAATCCAGCGCCAGGGCGCGACCCAGAGGATCGCCTGGCCGATCGAGGGCGCCAGGATCGGCACGGCCAGGAAGACGATCATGGCGAGCGACATGACGCGCGCCATCTCGCGGCCGGAATAGCAGTCGCGCACGATCGAGACGACGAGCACGCGGGTCGCGGCGGCGCCGATGCCCTGCACCACGCGCGCTGCCATCATCGCCTCGAACGAACCGGCGAAGGCAGCGGCGATGCTGGCGACCACGTAGATCGAAAGGCCCGTGAGCAGCACCGGGCGCCGGCCGAACCGATCCGAGATCGTGCCGTAGAAGATCTGCGAGACGCCGAAGCCGAGCAGATAGGCAGTGATGATCCATTGCCGCTGGTTGGCCTCGACGATGCCGAGCGCCTCGGCCATCTGCGGCAGGGCCGGCAGCATCGAATCGATGGCGAGCGCGTTCGTCGCCATCAAGGCGGCGGTCAGGCCGACGAAGGGGTAGAAGCCCATGCCGTGGCGCGGCCGGGCAAGGGCGGACATGTCGTTCATGGCGATCGCGAAGCTTGCTGCTAGACCCGGCGGCTGCGGTCAAGCGGCAGCGGCGGGCGAAATTCTGCCCGCAGCATTAGCCCCGCCGGGTCCGCCGGGCAACCGGTCCAATCGGCCATGCGCCATGCACCGGGCGCGTTCACCCTTGCTTCTGCATCTCGGCCATCAGCGCATCGTCGATCTCGGCGGCGCGCCGGGCCGCCGGCCGCGCGGAGATGCGGGCGCCATAGGCCTCGAAGGCCGGCCGCTTCTCGATCGTGCCGAATTGCAGCCCCCACAGGACCTGCGAGCCGACATAGACGTCGGCGGCGCTGAAACGGTCGCCGGTCAGGTACTCGCCGCGGGTCACCGCGTATTCGAGCGTGTCCATCGTATCGGCATAGGTGCCGTAGCCGATGGCCCGCGCCCGGTCGGGCGGCACTTCCAGGCCGAAGGCCTTGCTGGCGACGGCGGCCTCGACCGGGCCGGCGGCGAAGAACATCCAGCGATAATAGGGGCCGCGCGACCGGCTGTTCGGCGCGGGCGCGAGCCCGGCCTGCGGGAAGGCATCGGCCATATAGGCGCAGATCGCAGCGCATTCCGTGATGACCGTATCGCCATGGACCAGCGTCGGCACCTTGCCCATCGGGTTCAGCGCCTTGTAGTCCGCGCTCTTCATCGGCGTGCCGAAGCCGACGATCTCGGCCCGGTAGGGCTGGCCGACCTCCTCCATCATCCAGCGGGCGATGCGTCCGCGTGACATCGGGTTGGTGTAAAGGACGAGTTCGTCGGCCATCGTCTTTTGCCTCCATGATGGTTCGAGGATGCCCTTATCCTGCGGCATCGGCGTGACGCTGTCAGGAGCCCGTCGCCTGACGCGGGCAGCCTGAGCTGTTATCGTCGCGGCGAAACAGGACGGAAACATGAACGAATCAGGCGTGGCGCGCAGCGTTTCCGTCAGCGACGGGCGGATGGCGATCGAGGGTCTGTCGACCCGCTATGTCCAGGATGCGGCGCGGCGCTTCCGGCTGTCGGCTTCGGGCCTGCGTTTCGTCGGCGGCTTCGAAAGCCGCGACGGCCGTCTGGAGGAAAGCCGGCGCTTCCTCGCCGAGGCGACGGTTGTCGATGGCGGCTTGCGCCGCGCCGGGCGCGAAGGCGAGGCCGGCACGATCGCCCTGACCTTGCGCCCGCTGTCGCAGGCTGGCGAGCAGCCGCGCCTCCTCCTGATGCTCGGCTGCCGCGACGAAGGTGGCGCCTCGCAGCCCTTCGCCGAGGCCTTTCTGGCGCCCGCCGTGTTTGCAGCGCTCGAGGCGGATATGCTCGCCGGCCTGGCGCAGGACATCTCGCTGAGCGCTACGACGAGCCTCTGGATGCGCGAGGAGGATCGCGGGCGCACGCATGGCGAACCGCTCGACTGGTATCTCGGCCTCGACGCCGATGGGCGCTCGACCCAGCCCGCGCACGGCTTCATCGAGACGATCGAGTGGCGGCCTCGCGAGCTTCCGGTCGCCATCGAGACCGCGCCGACCCCCGATCCCGTGGCGGCTCCCGTCCATGAGACCGAGGATGACTGGCCGGAAACCGCTGCCGAGCAGCTGGGCAAAATCAACGGGAGCTTCCGGCTGCTCCTGCTGATGCTGGCCTTCCTGCTGATCATCGTCGCGATGAAGTAGGCGCAGACCCTACGGCTCGTGGCGACGGATGCGGCGGATCATCTCGTTCAGCGCCAGCAGCACCAGCGCCAGGATGAACGGCAGGATGTAGTAGACCACCCGGAAGATCAGCAGCGCGCCCAGCACATGCTCGTAGGGGAAGCGGTTGAGCGCGACGAGCATCGTCGCCTCGAACACGCCGAGCCCGCCCGGCGCATGGCTGGCGATGCCGATCAGGCAGGCGAAGATATAGGCGGCGAGGAAGGTCGGATATTCCAGGCCGTAGCCGCCGGGCAGCAGCACGAACAGCACGGCGGCGGCCGCGCAGACCTCGCAGGCGCCGAGCGCCATCTGGCCGAGCGTGGTGCCGAGGCCGGGCAGGTGCAGGTTCCAGCCGCGCACCCGGATCGTTCGCTCGTCCGTGGCGATCCAGGCGAGATAGCCGAGGATGCCCAGGCCCACGAGCCCGCCGACGATCTGGACGACCAGCGGCGAGGTCCGCGCCAGCATCGCCACCGCATCGGCTGAATAGATGAGGCTGGCGCAAAGGATGGCGCCGAGCCCGAGCCAGAAGGTGATGCCGGCGATCACCGTCAGGCTCGCCACCTCGGAGGCGCGCACCCCCTTCGGCGAATAGATCCAGTAGCGCACCGTGCCGCCGGTCACGATCGGGAAGCCGAGCGTGAACGAGACGGAGTAGCTGGTGAAGGAGGCGAGCGCGGTCGTGCGATAGGGAATCGAGAGGCCGAGCCGGCGCAGTGCCAGCTTGTCGTAGCCGGTCAGCAGCAGATAGCTCAGCGCGGTGAAGGCGACGGCGAGGCCGAGCTGGCGCAGGCTGGCATTGGCGAAGGCGCCGGCAAGCTGGCCCGGCTCCATCCCGCTGATGATATGCCAGAGCACGACCAGCGAGGCGCCGAAGATGACGAAGCTCGCCAGCGGGCCGAGCCACCACCAGCGGCTGCGCTTGCGCAGGGGCATTCCTGGCTCATGCGGGCCGAACGACATGCGCTCTCGGGGTTGCGCGGCGCTGCGGGATCGCGGCGGCGCGGTGGCGGGCGGGGCTCGGGTTCAAGCTCCGCCCGACAGATAACGCCTCGGCGGCAATGCACAAGCCGCTGCGACGAATGACGCCGATGAAGGAGGCGACTGGCGCGATGCGCTCACCGCCTGACCATGGCCAGGAGCGTGCGATCGCGGGGGTGGGAACAGCGATGCGGAGCCTTGCGTTTCCAGTTCGAATTCACAGGGGAGTTTTGCCATGCCTCAGGGAGACAAGTCCGCCTACACCGACAAGCAGAAGCGCAAGGCTGAGCATATCGAGGAAAGCTACGAGGAACGTGGCGTTTCGCACGAAGAGGCCGAGCGCCGCGCCTGGGCGACCGTCAACAAGGACAGCGGCGGCGGCAACAAGTCCGGCTCAGGTCGGGGGCAGCCGGACACCGATGAAGCCGCAAAGCGGGGTGGCAAGCTGGGTGGCGAGGCTTCCGCCGCGCGGCCGAAAGCGGCGCGTTCCGCTTCAGCGAAAAAGGCAGCCGAGACGCGCAGGAAGAAGGCATCCTGAGCCGAACGATCTGCCCGGCTCAGGCGTTATCGGGCAATCAGCCGCCGATATTGAAGGCGGCGAGCGCGGCCATGTTGACGATGTCGGAATCCTTGGCGCCGAGCGGCACGATCTGGATCGGCTTGTCGAGGCCGACGATCAGCGGGCCGATCACGGTTGCGCCGCCAAGCTCCTGCAGCAGCTTGGTTGAGATCGAAGCCGAGTGGAAGGCCGGCATCACCAGCACGTTCGCCGGCCCCGAGAGGCGGCAGAACGGGTACTGGCTCATCACCTCGCGATTGAGCGCGACATCGGCCGCCATCTCGCCGTCATACTCGAAATCGACGCGCTGGCCGTCGAGCAGCGCCACGGCCTCGCGCACCTTCTCGGAACGCTCGCCGGCCGGATGCCCGAAGGTCGAGAAGGCGAGCATCGCGACCTTGGGCTCGTAGCCGAGCCTGCGGGCGACGCCGGCCGCCTCGATCGCGATTTCCGACAATTGCCGCGCGGTCGGCATTTCGGTGATCGCGGTATCCGCCACGAGGACGGTGCGGTCCCGCGAGATCACGACCGAGATGCCGATCACCCGGTGGCCCGGCTTCTCGTCGATGACGCGGCGGACCTCTTCCAGCGCGATCGAGTAGTTGCGGGTGACGCCGGTCACCATCGCATCGGCATCGCCGAGCGCCACCATCGCCGCGGCGAAATGGTTGCGGTCCTGGTTGATCAGGCGCTGGCAGTCGCGGAACAGGTAGCCCTGCCGCTGCAGCCGCTCGTAGAGATATTGCGCATAGGCGCTGTTTCGATGCGAGAGCCGGGCATTCTGGATCGAGATCCCCTTGGCTTCGAGGTCGACGCCGAGGAAGGTCGCGGCTTCGGTGATGCGGTCCTCGCGGCCGACCAGGATGGCATGGCCGAGCCCCTGCGCCACGAAGGAGGCGGCGGCGCGGATGACCTGCTCCTCCTCGCCCTCGGCGAAGACGACGCGCTTGGGATAGCGCCGCACGCGCTCGAAGATGCGGTTGAGCGTGCCGGCGATCGGGTCGCGCCGGGCCGAGAGCTGCGCCTTGTAGGCGGCGACGTCGACGATCGGCTTGCCGGCGACGCCTGAGTCCATCGCGGCCTTGGCGACGGCCATCGGCACGACATGGATCAGGCGTGGGTCGAACGGCACCGGGATGATGTAGTCCTTGCCGTAGCGCGGGCGCGAACCCTGATAGGCGGCGGCGACCTCGTCGGGTACGTCCTCACGGGCGAGCATCGCCAGCGACTCGGCCGCGGCGATCTTCATCTCCATGTTGATCGTGGTCGCGCGCACGTCGAGCGCGCCGCGGAAGATGAAGGGGAAGCCCAGCACGTTGTTGACCTGGTTCGGATAGTCCGAGCGGCCGGTCGCCATGATCGCGTCGTCGCGGATGGCATGGACCTCCTCCGGCGTGATCTCCGGATCGGGATTGGCCATGGCGAAGATGATCGGGTTCGGCGCCATCGCGGCGACCATCTCCGGCGTCACCGCGCCCTTCTGCGACAGGCCGAAGAAGGCGTCGGCCCCGTCCAGCGCCTGCGCGAGTGTGCGCCGGTCGGTGACCGCAGCATGAGCCGACTTCCACTGGTTCATGCCCTCGGTGCGGCCCTGATAGATCACGCCCTTGGTGTCGCAGAGAATGACGTTGTCGGGCTTGAAGCCCATCGCCTTGAGCAGTTCGATGCAGGCGATCGCCGCGGCGCCCGCGCCGTTGATGACGAGCCTGGTCGTCTTGATGTCGCGCCCGGTGATGTCCAGCGCGTTGATCAGGCCGGCGGCGGCGATGATCGCGGTGCCGTGCTGGTCGTCATGGAAGACGGGAATGTCCATCAATTCGCGCAGGCGCTGCTCGATGATGAAGCATTCCGGCGCCTTGATATCCTCGAGATTGATGCCGCCGAAGGACGGGCCGAGATAGCGCACGGCGTCGATGAACTTGTCCGGATCCTCGGTATCGACCTCGAGATCGATCGAGTCGACATCGGCGAAGCGTTTGAACAGGACCGACTTGCCCTCCATCACCGGCTTCGAGGCGAGCGCGCCGAGATTGCCGAGGCCGAGGATCGCGGTGCCGTTGGTGATCACGGCGACGAGGTTCGAGCGCGTCGTATAGTCATAGGCGCGCGACGGGTCCTCCGCGATCGCCAGTACCGGTACGGCGACGCCGGGCGAATAGGCCAGCGAGAGGTCGCGCTGCGTCGCCATCGGCTTGGTCGGCACGATTTCCAGTTTGCCGGGCCGTCCCTGCGAATGGAACAGCAGGGCTTCCTGGTCGGTAAAGGTCGGGCGGGCTCTCTTGGTCGTCGGACGGTCGTTCATCGAAGCGTCTTTTCTTGTGCGTTTCCTCGAGGGGTACCGACCATAAGGCGGCGGCGCCCGAGATCACAAGCGGCGAGTGCTTCACAGAACTCTTGTCGTGGCGAAGGGTATCCCGGGCGGGTCAGGTCCGCGAGGCGGTGCGCACGCTGCGCACGAAATCCGCGACATAGCGATCGAGCGCCTCGGCCTGCTCGTCGACCTTGCGGGCGGCCTCCGCGACATGGATCGCGGCATCGCCGGTGACGCGTGCTTCCGCGCCGACTGCCCCGACATTGGTGGTGACGGTGTCGGCGCTCAGTGCGACGGCCTGCGCATCGGCGGCGATCGTCGAGGCGATGCCGGCCTGGCGGCTGACGACGGCGGCGATCGCGCCCGAGGTCTGCTCGATCGTCGTCATCGTGCCCTCGATATGGGCGACGGCCTCGAAGGCGGCCGCGGCGGCGCCGCGGATATCGGCCAGCGTCGCGGCGATGTCGCGGGTCGCCTTCTGCGTCTGCTCGGCGAGCGTCTTGACCTCGCCGGCCACCACCGCGAAGCCGCGTCCGGCAGCCCCGGCGCGGGCCGCCTCGATCGTCGCGTTGAGGGCGAGCAGATTGGTGCGGGCCGCGATCTCCTCGATGAAGTCGAGCACGGCGCGAACCTTGTCGGCGGCTTCCGTCAGCCCGGCGACGTCGCTGCGCGTGCTGCGGACGTAGGATGCAGCGGCGCGCACGGTGTCGTCGGCATGGCTGGTCTGCTGGGTGAGTTCGCGGATCGAGGCCTCGATCTCTTCGGCCGCAATCGCGACGCTGCCGATCCGGCGCGAGGCGCTGCCGGCCTCCTGCGTCACGCTTTCGGCGCGCTGGGTCGTCTTGTTGGCGTTTTCGACCATCTGGCCGGCGGCATCGTGCATGCCGCGCAGCGAGGCGCCGACATCGCGGAGCGCCTTGCCGACGGTTCGCTCCAGATCACCGGCCAGCGCGTCGAGGGTCGTCTTGCGCAGCGTCTCGATCTCGCCGCGGCGGGTTTCCAGCGTCTTCTCGGCTGTGACGTCGAGCAGGATGCCGTCCCAGACCAGCGTTCCGTCACGCAGGCGCCGCTTGGTCGATTCACTGCGCAGCCAGACGATGCCGCCGTCGGGCGCGTGATAGCGTCCCTCGAAGCGCCAGAGCGTCTCGGTGTCCTGCTGGTCGCGCCGCTGCTGCTCGAAGCGGGCGCGATCCTCCGGCAGGAGTTTTCCAAGCCAGATCTCCGGGTCCCGTTCGACCTCTTCCCTGGTGATGCCGAGCAGCCTGTCGATGGCGAAGGAGGCGAACTGGTAGGTCAGCGTGCCGTCCGGTCGCACGATGCGCTGGTAGAGCGTGCCCGGCGCGCGATCGATCAGCGTGCGCAGCCGATAGGCCGTTTCCCGTCTTTCGCTGTCGTTGATGACGATGATGCCGGTCAGGAAGATGCCGATCGTTCCGACCAGGATCATCACCGGCACGGCTTCGCGCAGGAAGCGCTCGCCGGCCGCGCCAGGGATGAAGCCCACCGAGGCGATCAGGATGAGGGCGTCGATGGTGCTCAGCGCGGCGAGATCACCGATGCCGAGCGGCCGCCGGCGGCGCGCCAGCCACAGGGCATAGGCGATGCCGATCGCGGCGCGGGCGAGGATGCCGGTGATGCCCGTCACCATGCCGACGCCGCCGCTGAGATAACGCATCACGACGAGCGGCGCAGCCGTCAGGACGGAGGCGATCGGTCCGCCGACCGGGCCGGCGAGGATCGCGAAGCTGTTGCGCGAATCGACGACGAGGCCGGGCATGATCTCGAAGGGGTTGCCCATGCTGACGAGGGCGCCGGCCGCGAACAGCACGCCGACAATGACCTGACGCAGCCAGGAGCGGTCGCTGAGCCGAGGCGTCGCGACGGTCAGCAGCAGTCCCGCCAGCAGCAGGAAGAACAGGCTCTCGGCGAGATTGATCAGCAGCAATGTGGAGGCCCTGGCCCGATTCGGCGCCCGAATATTGCTTTCAATTGTTGAAAGCCGTCCTAACGGATGGTCTTGCCCGGGCATTTTGCTAGCGTGCCGCGCAATGCGCCAGAATTCCTCTTCCGAACCCGCCCGTCCCGCGCCCCCGGCTGCGGCCGCGGACCGCGTCACGCCGATGATGGCGCAGTACGTCGAGATCAAGGCCGCCAACCCGGACTGCCTGCTCTTCTATCGGATGGGCGATTTCTACGAATTGTTCTTCACCGACGCGGAGATCGCCTCGCGCACCCTCGGCATCGTCCTGACCAAGCGCGGCAAGCATCAGGGCGACGACATCCCGATGTGCGGGGTGCCGGTCGAGCGTGCCGACGACTATCTCCAGCGCCTGATCGCCGCCGGCCATCGCGTCGCCGTCTGCGAGCAGACCGAAGATCCGGCCGAGGCCCGGAAGCGCGGCAACAAGTCGGTGGTGAAGCGCGACGTGGTGCGCCTCGTCACGCCGGGCACCATCACCGAGGAGCGCCTGCTCGAACCCGGCCGCGCCAGCCTGCTGGTCGCCGTCGCGCGCCGCAGGACCGGAGAATCGGCCTCCCTCTACGGGCTCGCGGCGATCGACATCTCGACCGGCCGTTTCACCGTGATGGAGACGCCGCAGGAGCGGCTCGCCATAGAATTCTCGCGCCTGGAGCCGCGCGAGATCGTCTGCCCGGACGCGATCCATGACGATCCCGAACTCAAGGAATTCTGGCGCGAGATCGCGGTCCCGGTGACGCCGCTCGCCCGTGACGGACTCGACGCGGCCTCGGCCGAGCGGCGCCTGAAGGAATTCTTCGGCGTCGCCACGCTCGATGCCTTCGGTGCCTTCACGCGGGCCGAGATCGCCGCGGCCGGTGCGGCGCTGGCCTATGTCGAGCGCACCCAGCTCGGCGCCCGCCCGCCGCTCTCGGCCCCGGTGCGCGATTCCGGTTCGGCGACGATGCTGATCGACGCGGCGACGCGCGCCAACCTCGAACTGACTCGCACGCTGGGCGGCGAGCGCCAGGGCAGCCTGCTCGCTACCATCGACCGCACGGTAACGCCGGGCGGCGCCCGCCTGCTGGCCGAGCGCCTCGCCGGCCCCTTGACCGATCCGATTGCCATCGCGGCGCGCCATGATGCCGTCGAGCTGCTCGTCGCGGATGCCGGCTTGCGTGAGGATCTGCGTTCCGCCCTGGAGAAGGTGCCGGATGTCGCCCGCGCGCTGGCGCGGCTCTCGCTCGACCGTGGCGGCCCGCGCGATCTTGCGGCGCTCGGTGCCGGGCTCGATGCGGCCCGCGCGATCGCGGCGCTGCTCGTCCGGCGAGGCGAGCTTCCGGTCGAGCTGGCCCGCGCCATGCGAGCGTTGGGCGAGAGCGATCCCGATCTGCCGGTGCGCCTCAATGCGACGCTGGCCGACGAATTGCCGCTCAACCGCCGCGACGGCCGTTTCGTGCGCGAGGGGTTTGACGCGGCGCTCGACGAATTGCGCCTGCTCCAGATCGACTCGCGCAAGGTCATCGCCCAGTTGCAGGCACGCTACGCGACAGAGACCAACTGCCGGACTTTGCGCATCAAGCACAACGCCATGCTCGGCTATTTCGTCGAGGTGCCGCAGGCAGCCGGCGAGGAGTTCCTGCGCGATCCCTGGCGCGCGACCTTCGTGCATCGCCAGACTATGTCCGACGCGATGCGCTTCTCCTCGGTCGAGCTCGGCGAGCTCGAAGCCAAGATCGCCTCCGCCGCCGACCGGGCGCTGAAGCTCGAACTCGCGATTTTCGCCGCGCTCTGCGAGGCCGTTCTGGCCCAGGCCGAGCCGATCAAGGCGGCAGCGCTGGCTCTGGCCGAGCTCGATGTCGCCGCGGCCCTGGCCGATCTGGCAATCCGCGAGGGCTGGAGCCGCCCGCAGGTCGATGACGGCGTCGCCTTCACCATCGAGCGTGGCCGCCATCCCGTGGTCGAGGCCGCGCTGAAGCGGGACGGGAAACCCTTCGTCGCCAACGACACCGAATTGTCGCCACCGGCCACTGAGGCCAAGGGCGGGCGCATCTGCCTGATCACCGGTCCGAACATGGCCGGTAAATCGACCTTCCTGCGCCAGAACGCCCTGATCGCCGTGCTTGCCCAGATGGGCTCCTTCGTGCCGGCGACCTCGGCGCATATCGGCATCGTCGACCGGCTGTTCTCGCGCGTCGGCGCGGCCGACGATCTCGCGCGTGGGCGATCGACCTTCATGGTCGAGATGGTCGAGACGGCGGCCATCCTGAATCAGGCCGGCCCGCGCGCGCTGGTCATTCTCGACGAGATTGGACGCGGCACCGCGACCTTCGACGGTCTCTCGATCGCCTGGGCCGCGATCGAGCATCTCCACGAGATCAACCGCTGCCGCAGCCTGTTCGCGACCCACTATCACGAGCTGACGGCGCTCGGAGACCGGCTCGACCGCGTCGCCAACGCGACCGTGCGCGTCACCGAATGGAAGGGCGAGGTCGTCTTCCTGCACGAGGTCGTGCCGGGCGCGGCCGATCGCTCCTACGGCATCCAGGTCGCCAAGCTCGCTGGCCTCCCGCCGGCCGTGGTCGAGCGTGCGCGCGCCATCCTCGGCGAGCTCGAGAAGACCGAGCGCGAGAAGCCGGTCGCCTCGCTGGTCGACGATCTCCCGCTTTTCGCCGTGCCACAGCGTCGGCAGACGCCGGTGGTTCCCGGAGGCGAGCCGGACGGGTTGCGCGAGGCGCTTGCCGGGATCGACCCGGACGAGATGACCCCGCGCGAGGCGCTGGAAGCGCTCTATCGCCTGAAGGGTTTGGGCTGAGCTAGCCCAGCCGCTTGATCGCCGTGATCTCGCCGAAGCTCTTGGCGCGGATGCGGTCGCGCGCTTCGCGCAGGGGCTCGCGATAGACGCTCATCACATGTCCGCTGGCGTGGAGCAGCGTGTCGGGGGCGGTCAGGATGCCGACATGGCCCTTCCAGAAGATCAGGTCTCCACGCTGGAGCCCCGATAGATCCTCGCGCAGTTCGACCGGGCGGCCGAGCGTCGCTTCCATCATGTCGGAATCGCGTGGCGCGGAAATCCCGGCCACCGCGAGGCTGAGCTGCGTCAGCCCCGAGCAGTCGAGCCCGAGGCTGGTCTTGCCGCCCCAGAGATAGGGTACGCCGACGAAGCGCTCGGCGACCTCGACGAAATCCGGCTCGGGCTGGTCGAGCGGCGCGAGATGGGCGGCGAAGACATGGCCGCCATCGGCCAGAACCGCGAAATCGCCCTTGTTCTCGACCACGGCGACATTGGCGCCGAGCGAGAGCGTGGTGAGCGGCGGCAGTTTGATCGAGGGGCCGGGGTAGACGAAGGTTCGCAAACCCGCGACGCGATGCGTCGGCGCGGGCTGGTCCGGGCGCAAGGCATCGTCGGGGATGTAGCCGACATAGCCGTCATGGGCGAGCTGCGCCCAGGCCCAGCCCTCCTCGCGCTCATAGACCTCAACCAGTTCGCCGGCCAGCGCCTCGGTGTCGAGGGCGGCGTCCGGGCGTGGCTCGCGCCGCACCGGGGCGGAGGCCGCGACGATGCGCATCGGTTGCGGGTAGGCGAAGCGGGCGGCCTCGACCTGGCCCGTCAGCGCACGCGCTGCGAGATCGGGGCGGAAGGCATGGATGCGGCGGTCGAGAATCGCGGTCATGGCGGCAATCTAGCGTGGCGGGAGGCGGTCGGGGAGAGGCCTCAGCTTCCGCCGATCTCCTTGGCATGCTCGGTCACCAGATCGGCCAGGCGCTCGACGGCGAGCGCCCCGGCGACGGTGCGCTGGATCACGACATTGCGGCGGTCCGCCTCGTCGCGTTTGCGTGTCAGCAGGCCGAGCTTGCCGAGCGTATCGAGGGCGCGGGTGATCACCGGCTTGGTCACGCCGAGCTGCTGGGCGAGACCTCGCACCGTATGCGGCGGCAATTCGAGATAGACGGTGAGCAGGATCGCGGTCTGGCGGGCCGAGAGATCGGCATCATGATCCCGCACCAGATCGAGATGCACCTGCCGCCACAGCTTGAGCGCCTGCGAAGGCCTGATCTCGAGGGGCATGAACGGGTCCAGATCGTTACGGACCCGTATCATTATCCCGGCGGGGCTGCCGCGCAATCGCCTTTGCCGATCAGCCTTAACCGCGCGGATGAAGCATCGGCCCGAAAAGTGGAGACCGGTTTTCGGACCAGCCGATGCGGGATCAAAAACGCTGTTTCACCAGCGCATGGATCAGCCGCGCGCCCTGGCATTCGCCGCCCTCCGGCCGCCCCGGCTTGGCCGAGGGATTCCAGGCATAGATGTCGAAATGCGCGTAGGATTGCGTTTTCTCGACGAAGCGGTTGAGGAACAGGGCCGCCGTGACCGAGCCGGCCATGCCGCCAGTGGAGATATGGTTGACGTCGGCCATCTTGGAATCGAGCAGGCCGTCATAGGGTGGCCAGAGCGGCAGCCGCCAGACCGGGTCGTTCACGGCCATGCCGAGCCGCGCGATCTCGGCGGCGAGGCTCTCGTCATGCGTGTAGAACGGCGGCAGGTCCGGGCCGAGCGCGGTCCGTGCGGCGCCGGTCAGCGTCGCGAAATCGACGAGCAGCTCGGGTGCCTCCTCGTCGGCCAGCGCCAGCGCATCGGCCAGGATCAGCCGGCCTTCGGCATCGGTGTTGCCGATCTCGACCGAGAGGCCCTTGCGGCTCGCCAGCACGTCGCCAGGCCGGAAGGCATTGCCGGACACGGAATTCTCGACGGCCGGCACCAGCAGCCGCAGCCGCACGGGCAGCTTCGCCAGCATGATCATCCGCGCCGCCGCGATCGCCGCGGCCGCGCCGCCCATGTCCTTCTTCATCAGCAGCATCGAGGCGTCGGGCTTGAGGTTGAGCCCGCCCGTGTCGAAGGCGACCCCCTTGCCGACGAGCGTGACCTTCGGATGGGCAGGGCCGCCCCAGACCAGGTCGACGAGCCGCGGCGCGCGTGTCGAGGCGCGGCCGACGGCGTGGATCATCGGGAAATTGCGGGCGATCAGGTCGTCGCCGACGATGCTGGCGACCGTCGCGCCGCATTCGGCCGCGAGTCCGCGGATCGCCGCTTCGATTTCGCCCGGCCCGAGTTCGTTGGCCGGCGTGTTGACGAGGTCGCGCGCCAGCATCGCGGATTCGGCGATCAGGCTGATTTCCTCGCCGTCGACGCCGTCGGGTACGACCAGCCGGGCGCGGGCCGGGTTCGGCTTGCGGTAGCGATCGAAGCGGTAGCCCTGCAGCAGCCAGCCCAGCGTCGCCAGTGCCGGATCGTCGATAGCGCCGGACAGCGTGTAGTCGCCGGCCGGCAGCAATGCGGCGAGGCGGCCCGGCGCGAACGGATCGGGTCGGCGCCCGGTGGTGTCGACGCCGAGCAGGACGGTCGCGATGGCCCCTTGCGGATCCGGCAGCAGGCAATGCTGGCCGGCACGGCCGGCGAAACCCTGGGCGAGGGCAAAGCTGCGGTTGGCCGGCGACAACTGGTCCAGACGGGCGGGCCATGTGCCGGTCGAGACGGCGTGAACGGGAATGCCTGCGGCGGTCGAGGTCAGGAGGCTGTGCACGAGCGGTGTTCGATTTCGAGCGGGAGCATCGGGGCGGCGATTAAGAATGCATTAGGGTTAACGCTTTATCACCGGACCGACCAGACAAACCCATCCAGACGACCCGTGTTCGGGAGGCGATCCGGCCCATGTCTTCTTCAGCCCGGCCCCATTCCTCAGTCCGCCTTGCAGCCTCGATGCAGCCCCTGTCCGCTCCCGTGGCCCATCGCGGCTCGCGGGCCGGCCTCGGCCTCGCGGTCTGCCTTGCGGCGCTCGTCCTGGCGGGCTGCCAGGGGCGCGGCGGCCCGGGCGACATCACCGGCTCGATCGGCCGCAGCCAGGCGAGCCAGCCGCGCACGGCGTCGGACTGGCAGGCTGACCGCGAAACCTGGGCGAAGCGCTACGACGCCAATCCGAAGGACCGGGACGCCGCCTTCTACTATGCGCGCGCGCTGCGTAGCCTCGACCAGAACGCACAGGCCCTGGCCGTGCTTCAGGGCGCCGTCCTGATCCACCAGAACGATCGCGAGCTGCTGGGCGCCTATGGCCGTTCGCTCGCCGATAACGGGCGCCTGCGGGAGGCGGACGACGTTCTCTCGCGGGCGCATTCGCCCGAGCGCCCCGACTGGCGCATCCTGTCGGCGCAAGGCACGGTCGCGGACCAGCTGGGCGACCACACCCGCGCCCAGCAGATCTACCAGTCCGCGCTGAAGCTTGCTCCCAACGAGCCGACGATCATGTCGAATTACGGGCTGTCGCTCGCCCTCTCGCGCAACCTGCCGGAGGCCGAGCGCGTCCTGGCCGAGGCCGCGGCCTCCGAGCGCGCCGATGCCCGCGTCCGTCAGAACCTCGTCCTGGTCCTCGGCCTGCAGGGCCGCTTCGGGGAGGCGGAGACCTGGGCGCGGCGCGACCAGAGCCCGGCCGAAGCCGCCCAGACGATCGCCTATCTCAAGCGCAGCGTCAGCCAGCGCAACAGCTGGGAGATGCTGAAGGGTGGCAAGAATGGCCAGTCCCAGTCGCCCGCCAGGCAGCCGCCGCCGGCGCGGGGAGCAGGTTCCCCGCCGGCCGCAACCCCGTCCGCCTGAACTGCCATTTCCAGGGGTCGGCGGGCTCAAAAAAAAAAGCCCGGCGCTGGTATCCGGGCCGTCTCGAAGACGCTGTCGAGACATGCTGAAACTGGCGATCGGAGCTTGGTGAGGCACGAAGCAGCGCTGCGAACGGTTGTTGCCCAGATGGCAGGCCTGTAAGGAAACAGGGCTGCACCGCGCCATAAGCAGACGCAGTTCTTCCGCACGCGTGCAGGGCCCTCCGTACCAGCGGCGACGACAATTGCTGGAAGTCAGAGCATCGTTTTGACGCACGGTGCGGATTTGCGTCACCAGCGCAGGAAACGTGGCAGGATGAGCGCGCCGAGCGTGGTCATGATCGCGGTCGCGATCGTGTACCAGGTCGCCAGGAAGGGCGCGGTATCGTCCGGGCAGTGCAGGCTGTAGGCGATCGTGGCGAGCCCGGCCGAGGCGAGGCCGGCGCAGGCCCCCGTCAAGACGCTGTCGACCGGAGCGCCGCGGCGAGCCAGCAGCAGAAGCACGACGAGCGGAAGCAGCGCGTAGAGCGGTACCGCAATGAGGCAGGCTCGCCAGTAGCGGCCGAAGATCAAGGCATGCCATTGCTCGGCCGGCGCCTGCGCCAGCGTCAGGAGGGCCCAGCCAGCAGCAGCCAGCAGCGGGAGCGCAACGAGCGGCAGGCGCCGCGCCGGCTTCAGGCCGGGGCGCAGGCTGCTCTGGAACAGCACGAGCGCAATGGCCGCGACGCTGGCGCCGAATGCGGCCTTGGCGATGACCGGCAGCGTCGTCCAGGCGCTCGCGAGGTCGGGCCTGGTTCCGAGCGTCAGCAGGACAAGCCCGGCCGTTGCCGCGAGCGCCGCGAATGCCGAGAGCCAGGTCGTGCGGCGCAGCCAGCCGGTATCGACCGGCCGGCTGTCCACGCTCATCAGGGAGATCAAATCGTCGGTCTGCATGTCCGATCTTCGAAGATGGTCCGGTTCAAGGGGAGTTCGCGCGGAGCCGGCGAAAGGTTACGGCGCGTCGATGCCTGATGCACATCGTCATGGTTGTTTCCTCCGTTTCGAGAGGAATTGTGCCATGGCCTGAAGGCCGCGATGGATCGCGACCTTGGCCGCCGTTTCCGTCATCCCGGCAGCGGTGGCGGCGTCGGCGACGCTGGTGCCCTGGAGCTTGACCTGATCGATCAGGCGCCGTGTGCGCTCCGGCAAAGCTTCCATCGCGCGTGCCAGATCGAGCCTTGCGTCGACCGCGGCACTCTCCGGAGGGCCTGCGAGCTGATGGGCTTCGTCCTCAAGCGGCAGGGCTCCGACATGGCGGCCGGAGCGGCGCAGATGATCCACCAGCTTGTAGCGCGCGATCGCATGCGCCCAGGCCGTCACCGGGCTCGCGGCGTCGTAGGTGTGGCGCGACAGGTGCAGCGCCAGCAGGGTTTCCTGCAGCACGTCCTCGGCCTCGCTCGCCTCGGTTCGACCGGCACGGGCCAGCATCTGGCGGAGATAGCCGCGCAGCCGCAAGCTGATCGTGTCGAGGAACAGGCGATAGGCCGCGGCATCGCCGGCAAGGGCCGCGAGGAAGATCGGTCGGAGCTGGGTTTCGAGCTCTTGCAGCGACACGTCTTGCGCTTGTTCGCAGGGGGATTCGCAACGCAAGTCCGTTGCATGGCCAGGGCCGGCTCACAAGCCCGCGATGGCCGGGTGAAGCGCCGGCGCGCTCCGGCTACGCTCGCGCGCAAGGGCAGGCTTCAGCGAAGCAGCGGAGAGATCGCAAATGGCATCGAGGCTAGGGCTCGTCGGTGCGCTGGCCGGCTTCGTCCTGATGGCGTCGGCCGCGGCGCAGACGTTCGCCCCGGTCCAGTCTCGCGATGCCTGCCCTGCGGATGCAGGCTGCAGCGTGGCGAGCGGCCGCTACCGCATCGTTCTGCCGTCGCAGGCGTCGGCAGGGCAGAAGGTCGGCGCGATCATGTACTTCCACGGCTATCAGGGTTCGGCCGACGAGGTGATCGCCGATGCCGGCCTCGTCGCTGTTACCCGACGTCTTGGCGTCGCGCTGATCGCACCAGACGGCGCCGGGCGCTCATGGTCCTATCCTGGCTCGCCTGCTCGTCATCGCGATGAGTTCGTCTTCGTCGGACAGGTGCTCGACGATGTCGCCGCGCGCTTTCCCATCGATCCCGGCCGCATCCTTGCGAGCGGTTTTTCGCAGGGCGGTTCGATGGTCTGGTATCTCGGCTGCCGGATGCCCGAGCGCTTTGCTGCCTTCGCGCCGATCGCGGGGGCTTTCTGGGAGCCGGTGCTGGAAAGCTGCGCAGGTCCGCGCCCGCCGCTGATCCATGTCCATGGCATGAGCGACACGACCGTGCCGCTCGCCGGCCGCACCCTGCGCCAGGGCTCCCGGCAGGCCGATGTCTTCAAGAGCCTCTCGGTCTTCGCGCCGGGCGGCTGTACCGCAGGCTGGGCGGAAGCTGCTCGCGCCGCTCTCAAGCCGGAAGGCTTGACCTGCCGCGTGGCGACCGGTTGTGGCGGCCCGGCGCGGCTGGAGCTCTGCCTGCATGGCGGTGGCCATGTCGCAGACGCTGCCTGGGTCGAACGCGCCTGGCGCCTGACGATGCGGCCGCCTGCCTCGGCTGCCGGTCTCACGTCTCCGTGATCGTGTAACCAAACCGGGCTCCCGCGCGATCTCTCCCGCAGAGCCGCTTTTGCGGCAAGGCGGAGAGAGACGATGCGTCACGAACGGATAGCGGCCGTGGAACCGACTGGAGCCGATCCGGAAGAATTCGTGACCGGCGCCAATCTCCTGGCGGCCCAGTTGGCGGCGGCCGGCGCGACCCATGCCTTCGGCATCCCCGGCGGCGAAGTGCTGGCGCTGGTCGATGCGCTTGAACGCGCTGGAATCCGCTTTCAGCTCGCGCGGCACGAGAACGCGGCCGGCTTCATGGCGGAAGGGCTTTGGCATGCGACCGGCGCGCTGCCCGTGCTGGTCGCGACGCTGGGTCCTGGCGTCGCCAATGCGGTCAATGTCGTCGCCAATGCCCAGCAGGACCGCGTGCCCCTGATCGTCGTGACCGGCTGCGTCGACCAGGCTCTGGCCGAGAGCTACACGCATCAGGTCTTCGATCATCAGGCCGTGCTGCGCCCGCTGGTGAAGGCGAGCTTCCGTATCGCGCCGGGCACCGAGGACCTTGTCGTGGCCAAGGCCGTCGCCACGGCCCGGCGCGGGCGGCCGGGACCGGTCCATATCGACCTGCCGATCTCGGTCGCGGAAGCCCGTACCACCAGGCGTACGGCGCCAGCCGTGCTCTCCGTGGCGCCTTCCGTCCCGGCCGATCTTCGGCCTGCGCAAGCGCTGATCGCCACCGCGCAGCGTTCTCTGGTGATCGCGGGACTCGATCTTGTCGGCCAGGACGGCGCAGCGGCTGCGCTCGACGAGTTCCTGACCCGCACCGGCGCGCCGCTGCTCACCACTTACAAGGCCAAGGGGCTGGTGCCGGAGGATGACCCGCGCGTGATCGGAGCCGTCGGCCTTTCGCCAAGGGCCGACGCAATCGTCCGCCCGCTGATCGAGGCCGCCGACCTGATCGTGCTCGCCGGCTATGACCCGATCGAGATGCGCCAGGGCTGGCGAAACCCCTGGCCGGCCGGCACGCCCGTTATCGATATCGTTGCGGAGGCGATCCAGCACGGCATGCATCATTCCAGCCTGTTGCTCGAAGGCGATGTCGGCATGACGCTGACGAGGCTCTCGGAAGAGCGGGTGGCGAAGGCAAGCTGGCCGGACGGCGAGCCTGCCGCGATCCGTAGGGCCTTCCGCGCCGCCTTCGCCGCTCCCGACGGATGGGGGCCGCATGCGGTCTTCGAGACGCTGCGCCGGGCTGCGCCGGCCGGCATCATCGCGACCGCCGACTCGGGGGCGCACCGCATCCTGCTCAGCCAGATGTGGGGCTGCGACGGCCCGCGCCGCCTGCTGCAATCGAGCGGATTCTGCACCATGGGCTGCGCCCTGCCGCTGGCGATAGGCGCGGCGCTGGGCTCCGGCCGGCCGATATTGTGCTTCGTCGGGGATGCCGGGCTCGAAATGGTGCTGGGCGAGCTGGCGACGCTGCGCGATCTCGGCCTGCCGGTGATCGTCGTCGCGCTCGTCGATCGGGCGCTCGGGCTGATCGCTCTGAAGCAGCGCCAGCTCGGCCTGGTCCGCGCCGGCGTCGATATCGGCGAGACAGATTTCGCCGCCATCGCCCGCGCAATGGGCGGGCACGGCGCCACGATCGACGACCGCGAAACGCTGGCGCGCGAGGCGGAGGCGGCCCTCCGCCGCGACCGCTTCACTGTGCTCGCCTGCCGCATCGACGCTTCCAGCTACGAGGGAGCGTTCTGATGGCCGCAGCCTCCACCGCTCCCGCGAAGCGGCCTCGCGACGAGCGACTCGACCTCTTTCGCGGCTTGACCATGCTGATCATCTTCGTCGCGCATCTGCCGGAGAACAGCTGGAACGGCTGGATTCCCGCGCGCTTCGGCTTTTCCTCCGGCGCCGAGCTCTTCGTCTTCTGCTCCGGCATCGCCAGCGCGCTCGCCTTCGGCAGCGTCTTCACGCGTCGCGGGTGGTGGCTGGGTACGGCGCGCATCGCCTACAGGATCTGGCAGGTCTACTGGGCGCAGATCGGCCTCGTGCTGGCGCTGATCGCGCTCGCCGCCGCGCTGGACCGGTTCCTCGGTCTCGCCGTGGTCGCGCAACAGTTCCAGCCGCTGCTCGCCGATCCCGAGAACGCTCTGCTCGGCCTTGCCACGCTCTCCTGGCAGCCGGACTATCTCGACATCCTGCCGATGTATCTCGTCATCCTGGCGCTCGTGCCCGTGATGATGCTCGGGCGTCGGCTCCATGCCGCCCTGCCGTTCCTGATCGCGGCAACCCTCTATGCCGCGGTTTGGGCGACCGGCTTCAATCTCTCCGGCAATCCGTGGAACGGCGCCGGCTGGTTCCTCAATCCGTTCGCCTGGCAGTTCATCTTCTTCATCGGCTTCTTCATCGCGATGAAATGGCTGCCGATGCCCCCGTTTGGTGACCGGCGATTGATGCTGGCGGCCGCGCTCTTCCTCCTGCTCTCGGTGCCGCTGTCCTTCTGGGGCATCCTGGAACACTGGCCGTTGGCGCAAGCGGCTCGCGATCTCGTCATCCCGGCCAGCGAGAAGAGCGACCTGCATATCCTGCGCGTGCTGCATTTCCTGGCGCTGGCTTATCTCGTGCTGAGCCTGATCGAGCCCTGGCGGGACCGGCTCGATCGCGGCGCAGGCCATCTGCTCATCCTGATCGGGCGGCAATCGCTCGCGTGTTTCCTGGCAAGCGTCGTGCTGGCGCGGCTGCTGGGCACGATCGCTGATATGGCCGGGCGCAGCGAGCCTGTCGTGGCGGCGCTCAATCTCACTGGCTTCGCGCTGATCCTCGCCACTGCGCTCGCGGTCGGCTGGTTCAAGAGTGCGCCATGGGCCGGCCCGGGGCGCAGGCCACTCGCCGGGCCGCGGAGCGAACCGGCCGCGCAGGTCCCGCTGACAACACGGGTCCGTGAAGCGAGTTGAACGCCGCTTGATCGCGCCGCTGCGAACTCCCTGACGAGCGCCCTTCACCGGCGCGGCAATGGAGCAGCCCATGTCTTATGCCGTTCATCACGACCTCTCCGGCGATCGCATCACCGTCTTCAACGACGCCGCGCGCCTCGCCTGGAACGACATGCTCGAAGCGCTGATGGCCCATGCCGCCGCGACGCCCGAGCATCTCGCCCGGGCGCTCGCCGCCGACCCGGATTTCGCGCTGGCCCATGCCGCCAAAGGGCTGATGCTGCTCTCGCTGGCCCGTGCCGAGCTCGTCGCCCCGGCCCGCGAGTGCCTGGCCAGAGCGCGCGCGGCGGCGCTGTTGCGGCCGGTGACGCGGCGCGAAACGATGATCGTCGAGGCCCTGGCGTTCTGGCTCGACGATCAGCCGCGCCGGGCGGCCGAACGGCTGGAAGCGATCCTCCTCGCCCATCCCTTCGACGTTCTGGCGCTCAAGCTCTCGCATGGGCTGCGCTTCATGCTCGGCGACCAGGGCGAGATGCTCGCGACGCTCAACCGTTTCGCGCCAGGCTTCGGCGAGAGCCATCCGCTCGCCGGCTTCGTCCATGGCTGCCATGCCTTCGCGCTGGAGGAGCGCGGCTTCTATGCGCAGGCCGAGCGTATCGGTCGCCGTGCCGTCGCCTTGAGCCCGCGCGACGCCTGGGGTCGCCACGCTGTCGCCCATGTGCTGGAGATGACGGGGCGCACCGACGAGGGCATCGTCTGGCTCGGCGACGGGCGCGAGGTTGCCCACGCCAACAACCTGCGCTTCCACATCTTCTGGCATCTCGCGCTGTTCCGTCTGGAACGCGGCGAGACCGCCGAGGTGCTGCGGCTCTATGACGATGAGATCCGGGCCGAGCCGACCGACGATTACCGCGACATCGCCAACGGCGCCTCGCTGCTCGCCCGGCTCGACTATGCCGGCGTCGATATCGGCGATCGCTGGGAAGAATTGGCCGCCAAGGCCGAGGGGCGCATCCATGACGGCCGCCTCGTCTTTGCCGATCTGCACTATGCGCTGTCCCTGCTCGGCGCCGGCCAGGCCAACGGGGCCGAGAGCATCGCCCGCAGCCTGATCGAGGATGCGGAAGCGCATCCCAGCAGCGAGCGGCGCGATGCTGCCCGTCATGGCGGGCTGGCTGCCTTCGGGCTGATCGCCTTCCATGAGGGCGATTATGACGAGGCCGCCCGTCTGCTCGGCTCAGCCCGCAACGGCTTGATCGCGATCGGCGGCAGCCATGCCCAGCGTGACCTGTTCGAGCAGGCCTATGCCGAGAGCCTGATCCGCGCCGACGAGCACGAGCGTGCCGCCGAAATCCTCACTGAGCGCCTCAGGCGCCGCGGCGGCTCCAATCTCTTCGCCGCCCGCCGCTTGGCGCAGTTGCACGGCAGCAGAGCCGGGCGGCTCGCAGGCCTCGCCATCGCTTCCACCCCGCTTGCCATCGCCCACTGACACCGGAAAGGACCCTGCCATGACCACCGCGACCATGACCCGCAGCTTCGCGCTGCCCTCGACCCGCACCGTCATCAACCTGGCTCTCGGCGGTTTTGCCGGCCTCGGCTTCTGGGAACTGTTCTCGGCCGTGCCGACCGCCTGGTTCGCCGAATTTCCGCTGGAACCGCCGGAGCTGGTGAAGTCGCTCTTCTATCATCAGCTCGGCCTGACGATCTCGACGCCGACGGCCAAGCTGCTGCACTTCGTCACCGGCTTCCTGTTCTATCCCCTCGGCTACTGGATCCTGACGCGCCGGGTGAAGAGCTTCGGTATGCCGGCCGATGGCTGGATCTGGGGCGTGATCACCTACTTCATCGCGCTCGCCTTCTTTGCGCCGTTGGCCGGGCAGCATTTCCTGCTGAACGACGTGCCGCGCCTCTCCTTCATGAGCCTCATCGGCCACGCGCTCTACGGCTATCTCGCGGCCTATGTCTTCGAGGCTCTGGAAGCGCGCGAGAGGTGACGCCATGCTCGACAGACGCGCCTTCATCGGTCTCGCCGCGGCGACGCTCGCTGCCGGCGGCGAGGTCCGCGCCGAGGCTCGACGCCCGGTCAACACGCTCGGCTCGCCGGATGGCGTCGCGATCCGCGGCTACGATCCCGTCGCCTATTTTCGCGACGGAGGTCCGCGGCTCGGCAAGCCGGAATTCGCGGCCCGTTATGGCGGTGCGACCTGGCGTTTCGTCAGCGCCGAGCACAAGGCACTATTCGAGGCCGATCCACAGCGCTACCTGCCGGCCTATGGCGGCTTCTGCGCCTATGGGACTTCGCGGGGGTATCTCGTGAAGATCGAGCCGGAAGCCTGGTCGATCGTCGATGGACGGCTCTACCTCAACTACGACCTGAGCGTACGGAAGACCTGGCTGGGGCGGACCAGGACCTATATCGCCCGCGCTGACGGCAGCTGGCCGCGCTTGACGACGAAGGATATCCGTTAGGTTGCATGAGAGCTGCGCGCCAGAAATCTCCTTCAAGACCTGATGCGTTTGAAATCAGGTCAACAACTGTAATTGCGGGAGTTTTTGGCGTGTACTAGCCGCATGTCGGTCTCACCCGCGTGAGATTCGCGCATGCTCCAGTCTCACCGTGAGCGAGACAGTCTCATCTTGAATGAGATCCGACAGGCATGGCGGTCGATCGACCTCACTTCCACTTGAAGACCTGAATCAGCGCGGGCGTCATGATGATGACGAACAGCACCGGCAGGAAGAACAGGATCATCGGCACCGTGAGTTTCGGCGGCAGCGCGGCCGCCTTCTTCTCGGCCGCGTTCATGCGCTGGTCACGGCTTTCCTGTGCGAGCGTGCGCAGTGCGGTTCCCAGCGGCGTGCCGTAGCGCTCGGCCTGGATCAGGGCCGTCGAGACCGACCGGACGCTTTCGAGGCCGGTGCGGAGCGCGAGGTTCTCGTAGGCGATGCGGCGGTCGGAGAGATAGGAGAGCTCGGCGGTGCATAGCGCGAATTCCTCCGCCAGCGGAACCGACTGGTTGCCGATCTCGCCCGAGACCTTCCGGAAGGCATGCTCGATCGACATGCCGGCTTCCACGCAGATCAGCAGCAGGTCGAGCGCATCCGGAAAGGCCTGGCGCATCGACGCCTGCCGCTTGCCGGCCTGGTTCGTCAGGAAGACCTCCGGCGCCTTGATGCCGATATAGGCGCCGGCGATGGCCATGGCGATCTTGACCGCGAAGGGCTGGCCGAAACCGTTGATGGCGAAGACGTAGAACAGTGTCAGCAGGAACAGCCCGACCGGCACGGCGAGACGGAAGAAAAGGAAGGTGATCTCGGCCTGGGGGCCGCGATAGCCGGCCATGGCGAGCTGCTTCTTGGCGTTTTCGGTGCCGAGCCAGTCGCCCAGCTTGAACCGCTCCACGATGCGCCGCATGTAGGCTTTCGGCTCCTGCCGCAGCGAGACCTTCTCGTTCTGCCGGTTGAGCCGTTCACGTTCGCGGGCGCGGATCTTTTCGCGTTCCGTCGCGACGTTCTTCATCCGCTTCTGGAGGCTGTTGCCCTCGGTCAGCGGAATCGCGATCGTCAGCACGGTCGCGGCTGCCGCGATGGCCGCCAGCAGGCCCATCATGAACTGCGGATTGGTGACGGCGCTGGCGATCTGGGAAATCATCGTCCGCCTCAGATCTCGAAATTGATCATCTTGCGCATGACCAGGATGCCGATCAGCATCCACAGGCCGCTCGCGACCAGCGCGACCTTGCCGGAATTGGTGATCCAGAGAAGCTCGATATATTTCGGGGTGGTGAGCCAGACGAGGAATGCCACGATCGGGGGCAGCGATCCGATGATCGCCGCCGAGGCCTTCGCCTCCGTCGACACGGCCTGGATCTTGTCGCGCATCTTGCGGCGTTCGCGCAGCACGCGCGAGAGATTCCCGAGCGTTTCGGACAGGTTGCCACCGGTCTTCTGCTGGATGGCGATGACAATTCCGAAGAAATTGGCCTCGGCACAGGGCATCCGCTCGAACAGCTTGACCGTGGCCTCCGACAGCGGCAGGCCCAGCGCCTGTCCCTCGATGATCATTCTGAACTCGCTCTTCACCGGCTCCACCGCCTCGTTGGCGATGATGCGCAGGCAGTCGTTGACGGGCAGGCCCGCCTTGATGCCACGCACGATGACGTCGAGCGCGTTGGGGAATTCGGCCCCGAACTTCTTCAGTCGCTTGATCTTGCAGCGTTTCAGGAACCAGGCGGGGATGCCGAAGCCGCCGATGAAGAGACCGGCGAGACCGAGGACCCAGGTTCCGCTCGCGAGCCACAGCGTGAGCCCGAGCACGGCCGCGACGCCCGCGCTGATCGCGTAATATTTCTTGGCGGTCCAGGTCAATCCGGCCTGGGCGATGCGCTGCTCGAGCGGGACCTTGTTGCGTGCGTTCTCGCGGTCCTCGAGTTCCTTGAGGCTCTGCGCGACCTGGCCGCGCTTCTGGCGCGCCTGTGCCTCCCGGTCGATGCCGCGAACCGTGCTCGGCCCGGCGAATTCCTTGCGTCGCTTCTCGGCGCGCTTCTGGCCGCTCAGCGTCGGATACAACAGCGCATAGACCACGCCGCCGACGGCGAACATGGCGAGCAGGGCGACGGCGAGCGTGCTCGTGTTCATGCCCCGCCTCCCGGTAAGGCCTTCCGCTCAGACGGCATTGCTGACGCCCGCATCTTCGAGCTGGTCGAGAGCGGCGGCGAGGCGCTGGTCCTCGTTGAAATAGCGCGCGCGCTCCCAGAAGCGCGGCCGCCCGACGCCGGTGGCGCGGTGCCGGCCGATGAGCTTGCCGGCGGCATCCTCGCCGACGATATCGTAGAGCATCAGATCCTGTGTCGTGATCACCTCGCCCTCCATGCCCATCACCTCGGTGATGTGGGTGATCCGGCGCGAGCCGTCGCGCAGGCGCTGGGCCTGGATGATGACGTCGACCGAGGAGCAGATCATCTCGCGCAGCGTCTTCGAGGGCAGCGAGAAGCCGCCCATGGTGATCATCGATTCGATACGGCTCAGGCACTCGCGCGGCGAGTTGGCGTGCAGCGTGCCCATCGAGCCGTCATGGCCCGTGTTCATCGCCTGGAGCAGGTCGAAGGCCTCGGGGCCGCGCACCTCGCCGACGATGATGCGTTCGGGGCGCATGCGCAGGCAGTTCTTGACGAGGTCGCGCATCGTCACCGCGCCCGTGCCTTCGAGGTTGGGCGGGCGGGTTTCGAGCCGCACCACATGCGGCTGCTGGAGCTGGAGCTCGGCGGCGTCCTCGCAGGTGATGACGCGCTCGTCATGGTCGATATAGTTGGTCAGGCAGTTGAGCAGCGTCGTCTTGCCTGAGCCCGTGCCGCCGGAGATGACGATGTTGCAGCGGACGCGCCCGATGATCTTGAGAAGCTCGGCGCCCGGCGGCGAGATCGCGCCGAACTTGACGAGCTGGTCGAGCGTCAGCTTGTCCTTCCTGAACTTGCGGATGGTGAGGGCCGGGCCGTCGATCGCCAGCGGCGGCGCGATGACGTTGACGCGCGAGCCGTCGGCGAGGCGCGCATCGCAGATCGGCGAGCTTTCGTCGACGCGGCGGCCGACCTGGCTGACGATGCGCTGGCAGATATTCATCAGCTGGGCGTTGTCGCGGAAGCGGATGTTGGTGAGCTGAATCTTGCCGGCGGTTTCGATGAAGGTCCGGCCGGCGCCGTTGACCATGATGTCGGCAATGTCGTCGCGTGCCAGCAGGGGCTCGAGCGGTCCGTAGCCGAGCACGTCGTTGCAGATGTCGTCGAGCAGTTCCTCCTGCTCCGCGATCGACAGCACGACATTCTTCAGCGAGATGATCTCGTTGATGATGTCGCGGATTTCCTCGCGGGCGGATTCGGCGTCGAGCTTCGCGAGCTGCGACAGATCGATGGCCTCGATCAGCGCCCCGAAGATCGTGCTCTTCATCTGGTAGTAGTCTTCGGATCGCGGGGCCGTCTCGGCGACGGGCGTGATCCTGCGCTCTTCCGCGGCGGTCTGAACCGGCTCGGGCTTGCTGCGCGGCGCAGCCGGCATGGCCGCGGGCGCCCTTGCGCTCAGATTGGGCGCGTGACCTGCGCCTGCGGATCGCTTGCCGAACATCTCGTCACTCTCCCGCCCGGTCCGGGCCGGTCTCTTGCCTGGTGAGCGGGCATCGTCCCGTCATCGTCGGTTCCTGCCCGTCACGAGGCCTTGCGGCGCTTCAGCTTCGCGACGAACGGTTCGAGCAGGCTGCGCCGGCCCCGCTTGGCTTCGCCGCGTCCGGTCAGGGCGCTGGCGATCTGGGTGAAGGCCTCGGTCGCCTTGCTCCCGGCCTGTACCTCGGCGATCATCTGGCCGTTGTTGGCGGCGGTGCCGAACAGGTGGGCGTCGAACGGAATCGTGCTGAGCACGTCGATACCGAGCGCCTTCGAGAACTCCCCGGCATTGATCTCCGGCCGTTTCGGGACACCGACCCGGTTGAGGACGAGCCGGGCGACGGCATCGTTCGGCCGCGTCGCCCGCGACAGGTCGATCAGGTTCTTGGCGTTGCGCAGGGAGGCGAGCTCCGGCTCGGCGACGATGACGATCTCGTCGGCGCTGAGCACCGTGCGCTTGACCCAGGCGCCCCACTGGTGTGGCACGTCGAGGATGATGCAGGGCACGCTGGCGCGCAGCAGATCGAGGAGCTGTTCGAGTGCCTCCTCGTCGAGATCGATCGTCCGGTCCAGCACGGCCGGGGCGGCGAGCAGCGCGAGGTTGTCGCTGCAGCGCGAGAGCAGCCGGTCAAGCAGGTTGGAATCGAGGCGCTCGGGTGCGAACACGGCTTCGGCGATGCCTTGCGGCGGGTCCTGGTTGAAGTTCAGGCCGGCCGTGCCGAAGGCGATGTCGAGATCGACGATGACGGTCGAGGCGTCGAGATTGCGGGCGATCGCCCAGGAGACGTTGTGCGCGACCGTCGAAGCGCCGACGCCGCCCTTGGCGCCCATCACCGCGATGACGCGGCCGAGATTGCGGGCCTCCGGGGCGACATAGAGCTCCGACAGGGTGCGCAGGACGTCGAGGGGCTCCAGCGGCGCGATCAGGTACTCGCTGACGCCGCGCCGGATCAGGTCGCGATAGAGCTGGACGTCGTTGACATGGCCGATCACGACGACCTTGGTGCCGGCGTCGCAGCTTTCGGACAGCGATTCGAGATGCGAGACCAGCGTCGCCGGGTCTGCCACGGCTTCGAGCACGATGATGTTGGGCGTCGGGGCCGAGCGGAAGGCCTCGACGGCGGCAGCCGGGCCGCCCATCTGGACGCGGGCGTGCGCCTTGTCCATGCGCCGGTCGGCGACCGCGGCCTGCATGGTCGCGGCAATGGCCGGCGTTTCGCAGAAGGCCTGCAGCGTGATGCGCGGCAACGGTGCGATGGTCTCGTCGCTGGGCAGCTCGATCGGCGAATTCTCGCGGGTTTCGGAATGCATCAGTTGCCGCCTCCGACCGTGGAGTTGATCTGCGGCGTCGCCTGCCGGTACTGGGTCGAGGGGTCCTTGCCTTCGCGGATCTTCGTGATGGCGCCCATGCGCTTGACGATGTCGGGGCGGCCTTCGTCGCGCGACCGGACGAGATCGATCGGATCGGCCACCTGTGCGGCCAGCGTCGCCTGCGAGGAGCAGCCGAGATTCCAGTAGGGTGCGTTCGAGGACGAGAACCTGAACTCGGAGCTGCCCAGGTCTGTCGGCCATTGTCCGCAGCGATGCGGCACGCTCGCCTGGAGCGAGGCGAAGGTCAGGCGGATCGGCGAGGCCAGGCCCGGGTCCTGAACCGGGTAGCTGCGGACGCTGAGGATGCCGGGCGAGACGCCGCCGCGCGACAAGGCCGCCCGGATGCCGTTCAGCGTATCCTGGGCCGCATGGTCGCGGTGGGCTCCGGTCGGGACCTCGGCCACCAGGCCGCCCTTGCCGGAGCGGCGGAATTCGCGGGCGAAGCTGGCGACATCCTCGGCCTGCCTGATATCGAGTCTGCCGCCGGAACGCCCGACGAAGACGTCGAGCGAACGGGGGGCGTCGCGCAGGACGATCGGGTGCCGCTCGCGCACGTCGTCCGGCCCGAAGGCGAGCGTGTCGCTCTCCGCCGTTCGCTTGGCGCAGCCGCCGAGGATGGCGCCGAGCGCCAGCACGGCGACGATCAGGCGCGGTCCTGTCGAGTCGTTCCGGTGGGAAACCGTCATGGTCGGGCCATCCATCATCGTTGTCGCCGGGCGCTCAGTCGGCGATGAAGCCGACGCGGCCCTTGTAGGCCTGGGGAATCGGGCCGCCGCCGCTGCCGTAGATCTTGTTCAGGCGGCCGAGCAGGATCGCCTGGGAGTCGTGCGTTTCGACGAAGCCGTCATCGGGCCGCTGGACCTCGGTCGGCTGCATCGGCTTGGCGATGTAGGGCGTGACCGTGATCATCAGCTCTGTCTCCTCGCGCTGGTAGTCGCGCGAGCGGAACAGCACGCCGATGATCGGCAGGTTCATCAGGCCGGGCAGGCCGTTGATCGAGCTCTTGGAGACGCGCTGGATCAGGCCGGCGGTGGCCAGCGTGCCGCCGGATGGCAGCTCGACCGTGGTGTCGGACTTGCGCACGCGGAAGGCGGGGACGGTGACGGTCGGCTGGCCGGCGCCGCCCTGGAGCACGATCTGGTTCTCGAAGTCGAGTTCGGTGACCTCGGTCGCGATGCGCATGCTGATCTTGTTGGCCGAGAGCACGATCGGCGTGAAGTTCAGGGCGACGCCGATGGGCTTGTAGGAGACGCCGAGCGAGCAGACGGCCTTGGACGGGTCGCAGGTGTAGCCGGTCGGGATCGGGACCTCGCCGCCGGCCGTGAATTTCGCGCTCTCGCCCGAGATCGCGGTCACCGTCGGTTCGGCGAGGACGCGCGCCATGCCGGCCCGTTCAAGGGCGCGCAGCGTGAAGTTCTGGGAGTTGCCGATGCCGGCGCCGATCGCCGAGGCGGACAAGGCCTGCGGCGAGAGCGAGAACGGGTTGTCGATCGAGGGCGTGATGGAGAAGTTGCCGAGCTTCCATTCGCCGCTGGAATTGATGCCGAGCTGCTTGATCGCCTTGCGCGAGACCTCGGACACCGTGACCTTCACCATCACCTGGTCGCGGTCGCGGATGGTCAGCGAGTTGATGACCGTCCCGCTCTTTCCTGTCGCGTCGCTGCCGACGAAGGCCTTGGCGATGTCGACGGCCTGGGTCGCATCCGAGGCATCGGGCACCGTCCCGACGAGCAGGATCGAATCGCCCGCCGGCTTGATCTCGATCTGCGCGTTCGGCAGCGCCGTGCGCAGTGTCTGCCTGAGAACGTTGAGGTCGCGCCCGACATTGATGTCGAGCGCGGTGATCTGCTGGCCGTCGCCATCCATCACGAACATCGAGGTCGCGCCGTCGGCGATGCCGATCACGAAAAGCTTGCGCGCCGTCCGGACGACCGCGTTGGCGACCTTCGGGTTGGCGACGAAGACCTCCTTGGCGTCGCGCGGCAGCTCGACGATGAGCGAGCGGCCGATCGAGAGGTCGAGCTTGCGGGAGATCGCGTTCTCGCTCGAGCCGACATTGATGACGGGAGCGGGGCCGCTCCTGCTCGACTGGGCGGCGACGCTGCCGGCGGCGAGGGCGAGGGCGAGAGCCGTTGCGATGCGGAGAGAAGATCTGATCATGGCTTCACGCTCTTCGAGGTCACACCGTAGCGCACGAGCGTCATGGAGTTGTCTGCCTGGGTCGGCGGCGCGGTTTCGTTGGCATCCTTGAGGCTGCGCAGGGCGAGTGAGAGCGTGCCCGTCTTCTGGGCCTGGACCAGGCTCTCGACCTGCCCTGGCTCGACTTGCAGCGTGGCGGTTTCGCCGACCACGACCTTCTCGCCGTTGCGCTCCTGCACGTTCTGGCCGATGGCCAGCACGCGGATGTTCCGCAGGATGACTTCGCTGGCGTAGGATTCCTGGCCGCCCGCCGCTTCGCCGCGCTCGGTGGAGATCACGTCGACGCGGTCGTTGGGAAGGATGAAGCCGCCGGCGGTGTTGGCGCCGCGGCTGTCGGTCGAGATCGCGACGGCGCGCATGCCCGCTGGCAGGACGGCCGAGAGAAAGCCGGTTCCGTCCGTCTTGATCAACTTCTCGCGGCGGATCGGCTCGGCGCCGAGGGTGGCGTAGCGCGACACCTGCCCGATGATCTCCTTTTCGGCTTCGGGCGCTTCGTCCTTGCGGATGACGCCGGCCGGTACGCTGGCCAGCGGCCAGTCGAGCCAGCGCAGGTCGTTGGCCGTCACCGTATTGCCGACGGGAATCTCGGCCGCCGCGACCAGGACCGGTACTGTCGGCGCCGGCTGGATCTTCGCGACGGGTGCGGGGGCCTTGGGGCTCTGGACGAGCAGTGCTGCACCCAGCCCTGCCAGGAGTGCGACCACGAGAATGATGATGCGTGCGGGACTCATTTGACGGTCGACCCTCAGCCAAGCGTGATTGGCTCTCGTCCCGGATCGTCGTCTGGAAACGTCAACTTATGGTTAACTGGGCGTATATTTTTGAAACTCGCTTCCGTTACGTCCGCAGCGCGCCTCAGAGGCCGATCGCGGCGTGCCAGATCGTCGTATCCGGCAGCACCAGCAGCGCGGCGAAGGCCAGCGCGATGCCGTAGGGGACGCCCTCGTTGGCGGCGTGCAGCCGGCGCATCCAGCTCCAGTTCTCGGCGAAGGCCGGCAGGGGGCGCGATCGCAGCCGCAGGACGAGGATGGTCAGCAGGCCGCCGAGGAAGGCTGCCATGAGCAGATAGGGCATCAATTGATCGAAGCCGAACCAGAGCGCGGTCGCGGCAGCGAGCTTGGCGTCGCCGCCACCGATCCATCCGGCCGCGAACAGGCCGAAGGCGATCACAAGGACAAGCCCACCCGCTGCGAGATGCCAGCCGATTGCGGCCGGGCTGAGGCCGAACAGGACGCAGCAGACCGCGAAACCCGCGACAAGGAACAGGCAGAGCCGGTTCGAGATCGTCATCGAGACCAGGTCGCTGGCGGCGGCATAGGCCATGGCGAAGGGAAACACGCCGAGCATGACGATGTGGGGCAGGGTCATGACACTTCCTCCGCTACGGAACGATGATGCCGCAAATGCCTCACCAAACCCTTACGGCGACCGCATAAAACGCAGCATGAAAAGAAAAACGCCCCGGGATGACCGGGGCGTTTGCCGACATATCGGTCAGGTACCGACGATCAGGAGACCGTGGTGTTCTGCAGCTTGTCCGCGATACGCTGGAAGATGCTGCTGAGCTCGGTGCCGAGATTGGTGGCGGCGATGATGATGCCGACGGCGATCAGAGCGGCGATCAGGCCGTACTCGATGGCGGTGGCGCCGGACTCGTCCTTGACGAAGCGAGCGAAAAGATTGGTCATGCTGGATCTCCTTTACACCACGGTTTGACGGCTGCCTGTGCTCTGAGGTGGCTTCGGTCAGCGACAGGAACGACATTAGCCCGCTCGCCTTGCTGATCGGTTAAGCGGATCGAAGAATTGGCTTGTTTCGCACTCGGTTTTTTCTGTGGTTAACACTCGATTTAGCAGGCTTAAGACCGCGGTGAGCTTATGAATAAAGCCGGGCGTGGGGGTTTTTATCGGTAAACAGGGTGTTTAATTGATCCTGACTCGTTGATTTATTTTTGAGGCGCTCGGCAATCGACGCTGGCGCCGGTCGCTGTTCCGTTGCGACAAGTTGTGCCTCGCGGCGTGAAATCGCTATTCGTCGCGCGCTTAGGGTTTGATTCATCATTTTCCGCTTTATTGGCACGGTCGCAGAGCTTGAGGCGCCGCCATGTTGATCATCCGTGCTCCTGAAGGGTGCCGCCGGCTTACGCGCCGGGTGGCCGCGACAAGCCTCGCGATCATCCTATGCGGCGCTGGTGCTGCTCACGCCGCGCCACGTGCGCCATCCGAGAGCGTGGTTGTCATGGTCGACCACGCCAAGGTCGTGCGGCTCCCGGAGAAGGCTCAAACGGTCGTCGTCGGCAATCCGGCCATCGCCGATGTCTCCATGCAGCGCAACGGCGTCATGATCGTCACCGGCAAGAGCTTCGGCGTGACCAACCTGATCGCGCTGGATGCCAGCGGGACGCTGCTGGCTGAATCACTGGTTCGGGTCGGTTCCGCCTCCGACGCGGTCCTGACGGTCCAGCGGGGCATGGATCGCGAAAGCTATGCCTGCAGCCCGGATTGCCAGCCCTCGGTCCAGATGGGCGATGCGAAGGATTACTTTGCCGGCGTCGCCGGGCAGGCCGCCGCGCGCAACATGCTCGCGACCGGGGGCCCGAAGAAATAGGGCCCCGGCTCGAACCCGGCGCGCGGTTCCCGGGAAAAGTCAAGGTTCTGGGGCGGAAGCTTAGCAGGTACGCGCGCGAGACCTCCGTTGCGCGCCGAACCCATGGTTAGCGAAAGCTTCACGCCGATTTCGGCTGACCGGCGACGTCCCTAACCGATCTGAAATTCTTTTGCCGTAGAGATTTCCGGCCTGGGCCGAAGCTCGATGGGGCAAACGGATGTTCGACCGACCGAAAAAGACGCCCTTGCCGAAGAACGGGTTGCCGCGCCGCGGCGTCTGTCGCCCGCTGCTCCGACGCTTTCGCCGCTCGCAGGACGGGGCGACTGCCGTAGAGTTCGCGTTCGTCGTCGTGCCGTTCCTGATGATCCTCTTCGCCATCTTCGAGACGGCCTTGATGTTCTGGACCAGCCAGGTCCTGGAAGAGTCGCTGTCGCAGGTCTCCCGTTCGCTGGTCACGGGGCAGTCGCGGACCCTCTATACCGGATCGACCGGCGCGGTGAACGCGAAGAAATTCCGCGACAATATCTGTGAACTCGCGCCGTTGGGATTGATCGACTGCTCGAAACTTTACGTCGACGTGCGGGTCTACGACAGTTTTGCCTCTACGGCATCCGCAGGCGATCCGCTTGCGGGCGGGAGCCTCGACACCTCCGGCTTCACCTACGTCCAGCCGCAGGGCAACGACATCGTCGTCGTGCGCGCGGTGCTCGACTACAAGCTCTTCCTGACGAGCTGGGCTTCCTCCGCGCTGGCCAATATCAAGCCCGCCGGATCGGGTCGGCGGGGCATCGTCGTGAGCATGGCTTTCCGGGCCGAGCCCTTCGTCTCGTCGGGCGCGACCCCTCCTCCGGCAGGTTCTTGATCGGGAATGATGGACATGCCGAAAAAGACAGGTCTCCGTATTTGGCGCCGCTTCTGCCGCAATCGGGACGGCGTGGCTGCGGTCGAGTTCGCCCTGCTGCTGCCGGTGATGCTCATCACCTATACGGGGATGGTGGATGTGGTGCAGCTCGTGATGGTCAACCGCAAGGTCACTCAATTGACCTCGGCTCTCAGCGATCTCACGGCGCGCGTCCAGTCGGTTTCGTCCACGGATGTCCAGAACATCTTCAATGCTGCGCGGTCGATCCTGATGCCGTATGACAGCGACAAGGTCACGATGGTGATCGCCAGTGTCGTCATCGATCCGGCGGGCGTTGCGAAGGTCTGCTGGAGCGAGCCGCGCGATGGCACTGCACCGGCCCGGGGAACCTCGATCACCATTCCCGACACCTACCGGGTTCCGGGCACCTCCGTCATCATGGCGCGCGCGAGCTACGAATACACGCCCATCGTCGGTTATGTCCTGACCAAATCCTTCACGCTCGGCGACAGCCCGATCTATGCACGCCCGCGTAATGGCGTGGCTGGCGGCACCAACAATATCGAACAGGTGGTGCGGACCGGCACCAATCCCTGCCCGCTCTACAATTGACGATCGTGCGATCATGCCGGCAGGGAGCTTCGCGCCTGGGCCGGCGCTCCCGATGTTGTCGGTCTTTGCCTTATCGCCTATTCGCTGATGCGAACCGGTGTTCGGTTAGCTCAGAAATGCCCTAGCCGCGCAGCACCATGCGCCCGGTCTGGACCTCGTAGCCCTGGAGCTTGCTGAGGAAGGAATTCCCGAGCAGGCTCATCGAGAGCGCGCGTTCGGGCAGGACGACGGCATCGACATTCCGCACGACGATATCGCCGAGCCGGATCTCCCGCAGCACGGTCCGGAAGCCCGTGACGGCGCCGTTGGCGGTGCTGAGCACGATCTTGCGTGACGAGGCATCGTTCCTGACACCGAGCGCGCGGGCATCGGCGGCCGTCAGTGCCACGATGCTGGCGCCGGTATCGACCATCATCTTGATGCGGTAGTTGTCGACCGAGGGGTGCACGATATAGTGCCCGCGATAATCGGCCGCGACGGCGAGCGTCGAGGGCATGCGGGGTCCTGGCGGTTTCTGTTCCGTCGCGGCCATGGCCGCGGAAGGCGCCTCGTCCGCCATGCGCGGGGCGAGAAACTGCGTATAGGACAGCGCTCCGGCGATCGCGATACCGGCGACGCTCAAGGCCCAGATCAGCGGTGGTGTCGTCACGGCGCTCCCCAACCCTTCCACAGCCCTTCCACGATGCGGAAGCGAGCCCTGACGAAGCGTGAAGAGCTTGCACGCATTTGCGTGCAAGCGGGGCGGGGAAGGCTGCCCGATTGCGGACAGGCTTAATCGAGGCTTACCGGCGCGGTCCGTTTGCAAGCGTGGCGGCCAATGCCGCGATCTCGGCTGCGCGGGGGATGCTCGGCTGGGCGCCCGGCCGCGTGCAGGCAAGCGAGCCGGCGGCGAGCCCGTCGTGCAGCGCCGCTGCCATGCTCTTCCCGGCCGCGAGGGCTGCGGCGAAGGCGCCGGTGAAGCTGTCACCGGCCGCGACCGTGTCGATGACCGCAACCTGCGGCGCTGCGAGGCGATGGCGGATGCCGTCGATCCAGGCGACGACCCCGGCTGCCCCCAGCGTCGCGATCGTGGCGATCTGCCGCTCACTGTCGAGCCGGCGCGCGATGGCGTCGGGATCGCGCTCCGCCCATCCGAGCGCCTGTGCCAGCACGATCGCTTCGTGCTCGTTGACGATCAGCATGTCGAGCTGCTCCAGCAGCGCGGGCGACGGCGCCTCGGCCGGAGCGAGGTTGAGGATCACCCGCCCGCCGGCCTGCTTCATCCTTCGGGCGGCCTGCAGGCAGGCTTCTTCAGGGACTTCGCGTTGCAGGAGCAGGATATCCTCCGCCGCGAGCTCGAGCTGCCGCAAGGCATCCGGGCGGACAGCAGCATTGGCGCCGGCTGCGACGATGATCTGGTTGGCGCCCTCGCGATCCGTCGCGATGAAGGCGGCGCCGGTCGGCTCGTCGACCTGTGCGACGTGATCGAGATCGACGCCGTCGGTGGAGAGCAGCGCCAGCGCGGCATCGCTGAATCGGTCCCGCCCAGTCGCGCCGACGAGCACGACATCCGCGCCGGCGCGGCGGGCCGCGAGTGCCTGGTTCGCGCCCTTGCCGCCCGGATGCAGGGCATAGCCCGGTCCGAGCACCGTTTCGCCTGGCCCCGGCAGGCGCTCGACCGGCGTGACGAGATCGATATTGATGGAGCCGAAGACAACGATCATGCAGAAAGATCCGCCGCGAGCCGCCTCACGCCGGCGACGAAGGCCGCCTCGGGCGTGACGAGTTGAATGGCATGTCCCCGCGCCTGCAAGCCGGCGCCGTAGCTCTCGGCCAAAGCCCCGTCTGCGACGAGATGGATCGTCTGGCCCTTGCCGAACAAGGCTTCGGCCCCGGCGATTTCCTGCCCGACCAGCAGCGCCGAGAGATAAGGCCCGACCGCACCACCCGCCATCCGCCCGGCGAGAACTTCGGTACGTGCGGCGAAGGCCGTGTTGAGCAGCCCTCCCGGCCGGCCGGCAGCCAGGCGACCGCGCGCGGCGCCATCAACCGTGTCAGCGTCCGAAGGCGCTTCGGCGAGCCGGGCGAGGATCGAGTCGTTGCGCAGCAGCCCGTAGATTTCGCCGGTCATGAAGCTGGCGAAGCGGGTGATGCGACCTCCCTTGATCTCGGCCCATTTCGAATGGGTGCCGGGCAGGCAGGCGATGCCATCGCTCAGGCCGAGGCCGACGATCAGGGTCTCCTCGCCGCGCATCACGTCGAAGGCGCCATCGTCGCAGCTCAGGCCGGGCAGGATGGTGGCGGTCGTCCCGGCATCGAGCGCGACCTGGATCGCGGCGGCCGCGATCTCGGCAGGGGAGGCCGGACAGGCGACGTAGCGCGCCTCGATCCAGCCGTTGCGGCTGCCGACCATGCCGGCGAGCACGATCGCGGCATCGGGCGCAGTCTCGCGGAAGTCGCCGGCGAGCTCTGCAAAGGTTTCAGGATAGCCGCCCGCCGGAACCGATTGGATGCCGCGATCGGCGATGCGCCGCTCCAGCACCTCGCCGGTCTCCGAGATCAGGAAGGCGCGCGCGCGGGTCGTGCCCCAGTCGAGCGCGATCAGAGGTTTGGGCATGGCAGGCTCCGGCAGCAGCATCGGACCGAAAAGTGGGAGCCACTTTTCGGTCCGATGCGACAGCAAATATATGGATCACTGCACGTCCGATAGGACGCGCGATGATCCAAGGCTGGCGACTGTCTCCGCCGCATTCCATCGGGTCAAGGGCCGGCGCCGAGGCCTTGTATATGGCTCGCCTTCGCGGCAACCCTGCTGGCCTTGGGTGCGAGAACGAATCGGACAAGCCGGATGCTCGAACTGCAAGTGGGGGGCCTCGACGCCGCCATCTCTCCCGAGGCGGGCGGGATCGTCTTCTCTCTGAGCTGGCGCGGGCCGGACGGGCGCAGCCATGACGTGCTCTATCCGCCGGCCGGGCGGCAGCCGGGCACGGCCTCGCCGAACTTCTTCGGGACCTGGGCACTCCTGCCTTTCGCCAACCGCGCCTTCGGCTGCGTCGTCGACGATGGCGAGCAGCGCTTCCTCGTTCCGCAGAACGATCCAGGCGGCGCCATTCACGGCTTCGGTTGGCAGGCCGCCTGGGATGTCCTGCGGTATGACCGCAGCCATACCGTCCTCGAACATCGCCGCACCGAGGGGGCGGACCCCTATCGCTACCGGGCAGTCCAGGAAGTCACCCTCGACGATGCCGGTATGACCATCCAATTGGCGATCACCAACGAGGCGCAGGCGGCACTACCGTTCGGCATCGGCCATCATCCCTGGTTTCCCTGTGCTGCCGATACGAGCCTCGTGATGCGCAGCAAGGGCGCGCTGGTCTTCGGCGAAGCCTTCCGCGCCACCGGCCAGCAGGCTTTCGCCGATGGCGGCCCCTATGCCGAAGCGCAGCCTTTCCGCGCGGAGAGCGTGACCGCCTGGAGCTTCCTCGGCTGGGGCGGCACGGCCCGGATCGAGACGCCTTCGACCGGTCTCGCCGTCACCCTGACCGCGAGCGACAATCTCGACTGCCCGGTGGTCTGGGCGCCGGCAGGCGCGGATTTCCTCTGCGTCGAGCCACAGAGCCATGCGATCGGCGCACCGAGCGAGCCGGCAGCGCGGGCCGCCGCGCCGCTCAAGCGCCTGGCGCCGGGCGAGACGCTGGAAGGCTGGCTCAGGATTGCGCCCGAGGCGATCTAACGCTCAGCGCCAGCCGTAGCCGCTCGGGTAATAGGGCTGGTAGCCATAGGCGCCGGCCGGCAGGGCGGGGCGCAGCAGGATTTGGCCGCGCGCCGCTTCCCAATCACCGCCGCGGCGTTGCTGCGCGATGGTCGTGGCCTGGCTGCGATGCTTCGCCTTGGCGATGTTGTGCTTGGACGAGCCGGCCTTCGCGACCTTGTGCTTGGACGAGGTCGTCTTCGCGAGCTTGGCCTTCGACGGCGAGGAGGCCTTGGCGAAGCGCGAGAGATTGTCGGGTGCAGCGCCGTGCAGCGCGATCCGGGTCTGGCTGGAGCCATGCTTCTTCACCAGGGCGAAGAGCTTGGCGGCGTTGGCGGGATGCAGCCGGATGCAGCCATGCGAGGCCGGGCGGCCGAGCGCGCCGACGGCCCCGGTACCATGGATCGCGTAGCCGCCGCGGAAGAACACGGCATGGGGCATCGCCCCGCCATATTTGCGCGAGTACCAGTTCTTCTCCAGCCGGGTCGGCCGGTAAACCCCGTTGGGCGAGCGGAAGCCCTTGCGGCCGGAGGAGATCTTCCAGTCGTAGACCTCGCCATCGGTCGTGGTCACCGTCATGCGCTGGGCGACGATGTCGACATTGACGCTGACGCCGGCATGGGCGGCGCCGGCGAAGGCCGACAGGACGAGGGCGGCCAGGAGGCCGAGAACGCGACGCATCACACTCACTCCGAAAGACGCAAGCTGCTGAATGAGGCGTTGTCGAGCTCTGACGGCCGCCGCCCTTGACTCTAGGAAAGCGCCGACGGCCTCGGCTTGTAAAGCCGGAAGGCGGAACGTGGTTTCCGGCCGCTCAGATCATCGGCAGCGAGGCGGGCTTGCGGCCGCGCGGGAAGGCCGCGTCGATCCGGGCGATCTCGGCATCGGACAGCGCGAGGTTCAAAGCCCCGGCATTGTCCTCCACATGGGGGACCCGGCCGGCCTTGGGGATCGTGAAGACGCTTTCGCGCCGCGTCAGGAAGGCGAGCGCGACCTGCCGGGGCGTCGCGCCATGGCTCGCGGCGATCTCGGCCAGGACCTTGCCCGGCGCGCTGCCGGCAGCCGGGAAATCGTCATGGCCGAAGGGGCTGTAGGCGGTGACGGCGACGCCATTGTGTTCGCACCACGGGATCACCGCATGCTCGATGGCGCGCTCGCGCAGATGATAGAGCACCTGATTGCAGGCGATCTTGCCGGGGCCTGCGGTCGCGAGCGCCTCGTCGAGATCGTCCTCGTCGAAATTGCTGACGCCCCAGGACAGGATCTTGCCCTCCTGCTTGAGCGCCTCGAAGGCGGAGAAGGTTTCCGCTAGAGGATGCGGACCGCGCCAGTGCAGCAGGTAGCAGTCGAGCCGGTCAGTCCTGAGGTGCTTCAGCGAGCGCTCGCAGGCGGCCTGCACGCCGCGTCGCGAGGCGTTATGCGGCAGGACTTTCGACACGAGGAAAACCTCGTCGCGCCGGCCTTCGATGGCCTCGCCGATCAGTGCTTCGGAGCGGCCGTCGCCATACATCTCAGCGGTATCGATATGGGAGAGCCCGAGATCGAGTCCGCGCCGGAAGGCGGCGATCGCCTCGCGCCGGTCACCCTGTTCGCTATACCAGCTGCCCTGGCCGATCGGCGGGACGGATGGCCCTGACGCTCCGAAGCTTCGCTGCATAACGTTTTCTCCAGCTAGTCGACGGTGATCTCAAAACGCTCGTAGCGGATCTCGCCGTCATTGTAGCGGATGCGCACGAGGAAGCTGTCGGCGCCGCGATAGCCGCGCTTCGAGGTATACTCGAACGCGAGAGACGGCCCGGCCCTGCCGTTGCAATGCCGGAATGGCCCCGGCCCGTATTCGGCCGCGGCCTTGCGGGTCGCCAGCCTGACCTTGCCATGCCGGGGCGGCTCGGTCAGCACGCCCTTAGGGCGCGGGATCGGCCGGCAGCGCTCGTCCATCGTCATGAAGGTCTTCTGCAGGAAGGTGCGCTTGCCGGATGCGACCCGCTCCGTGCCTTCGCTCTGCCCCTGTGCTGTTCCTTCGGTCGTGACGCAGCCGCCGAGCAGACTGCAGAGCAGGGCGGCGGCGAGGACGGTCAGTCCTGGAATGGGCATGGCTTTCCTCGATGGCAAGACAGATCGAGACGCGGAAAGACCTAGGTCGGCGGCGTGCCGTTGGCCGAGAGCACTTCGCCGGCGAGATAGAGCGAGCCGCAGATCAGGATGCGCGGCGGCGCCGGCCAGTCCCGTGCCGCGATCGTCCGCAGGGCCTGCTCGACCGAGCTGGAGGTCTCGGCGGCGAGCCCGGCGCTGCGGGCGGCCTCGGCGACCTCCTCGGCCGGGCGCGCGGCCAGCGAGTTCTGGATCGGCACGGCGTAGAGCGCCTGCGCCAGCCCCTTGAAATGCCCGAGCGTTGCAGCGGCGTCCTTGGTCGAGAGCAGGCCGGCGATCATCACCAGCGGCGCCGGATTGCGGTCGGCGAGATCGGCCATGGCCTGGGCGAGCACGCGCCCGCCATCGGGGTTGTGGCCGCCGTCGAGCCAGAGCTCGGCGCGCTCCGGCACGATCTCGGCGAGTGCACCGCGCGACAGGCGCTGCAATCGCGCCGGCCAGTCGGCATTGCGCATGCCGTCCTCGAAGGCGCTGGCTGGCAGGGCGCCATAGCCGGCGGCCCGCAGGGCCGCGATCGCCGTGCCGGCATTGATGTGCTGGTGCCGGCCGGAAAGACGCGGCAGCGGCAGGTCGAGCAATCCGTCCTGGTCCTCATAGACCAGCCGCCCGCCGGCTTCGTGGACGTTGAAATCCTGCGCGCCGATCAGGATTTTGGACGCGCCGGCGCGCTCGGCGGCCGCTTCCAGAACCGCGGTCGGCTCCGGTTCCTGCGGCGCGATCACGGCGGGCGCGCCGCGCTTGAAGATGCCGGCCTTCTCGCCGGCAATCTTGGTGACGGTGTCGCCGAGATATTCGGAATGATCCAGCGAGACCGGCGTCACCACCGTGCAGGCCGGATGGGCGATGACATTGGTCGCGTCGAAGCGCCCGCCGAGCCCGACTTCCAGCAGCAGGACATCGGCCGGATGCTCGGCGAAGAGCAGGAGGCCTGCCGTCGTCGTCATCTCGAAGAAGGTGATGGGATCGCCGGCATTGACGGCCTCGCAGCGCTCCAGCGCCTCGACCAGCTTGTCCTCTGGGACGAAGCGCCCGCCGCCGGGGGCGCCCAGCCGGATGCGCTCATGGAAGCGCACCAGATGGGGCGAGGTGTAGACATGGACCGACAGCCCGGCTGCCTCGAGGATCGCCCGCATGAAGGCGATGGTCGAGCCCTTGCCGTTGGTGCCGGCGACATGGATCACCGGCGGCAGCTTCTTCTGGGGATCGCCGAGTCGTTCGAGCAGGGTCAGGATGCGGCCGAGCGAGAGGTCGATCAGCTTGGGATGCAGCGCCATGAATCGCGCAAGCAATGCGTCGGAAGACCCCATGACGTGACGGCCCCCAGCCGTGAACTAACTCGGACCGCCTCAGACCGCCTCGGCCACCGGGCGCGCGGGCTCCGCCTCTTCCTTCGCGGCCGGCTGCTTCGTCAGCAGGCGGCCGAGCCGGGCGAGCGTCTCCGGCAGGTCGCGGCGATGCACGACCATGTCGACCATGCCGTGATCCTTGAGGTACTCGGAGCGCTGGAAGCCCTCCGGCAGCTTTTCGCGGATGGTCTGCTCGATCACGCGCGGGCCGGCGAAGCCGATCAGCGCGCCGGGCTCGGCGATGTGGATGTCGCCGAGCATGGCGTAGGAGGCGGTGACGCCGCCGGTCGTCGGGTTGGTCAGCACCACGAAATAGGGCAGGCCCGCCGCCCGCAGGCGCCTGACCGCGACCGTCGTACGCGGCAACTGCATCAACGAGAGGATGCCTTCCTGCATGCGGGCGCCGCCCGACGCCGCGAAGACGACATAGGGCGTCTTCTTGTCGAGCGCGGTCTCGGCGCCCTTCACGAAGGCCTCGCCCGCGGCCATGCCGAGCGAGCCGCCCATGAAGTGGAAATCCTGCACGGCCAGCGTCATCGGCAGGCCCTTGACCCGGCCATAGCCGATCTTGAAGGCGTCCTGCGCGCCGGTCTTGGCGCGGGCGTCCTTCAAGCGGTCGACATAGCGCTTCTCGTCGCGGAACTTCAGCGGGTCGACCGCGACCTCCGGCAGCGCGACGTCGAGCCACTTGCCGTCGTCGAAGGTCAGGCGCAAACGCTCCGGCGCGGTGACGCGCATATGGTGCTCGGAGCCGGGGATGACATAGCCATTGGCCTCGACATCCCTATGGAACACCATCTGCCCGGAATCGGGGCACTTGATCCAGAGGTTCTCGGGGCTCTCGCGCTTGAACAGCGTCTTGATGCGCGGCCGGACGACTTCGGAAATCCAGTTCATCGGATGAATCCCTGATGGGCTTTCGGCGCTTGCGCGCCGTCAGGCCTGAAATAGGTCGCGCCGGCCGATGGGCAAGCGGCGCGACCGTCGCATGAAACCGGGCTCAGGCCGCCTTGGCGACGGAGCGGATGCCCTGGGCGAGTTCGCTGACCAGCGAGGTGACAGCCGAAACCGTCTTTTCCGTGGCCTTGCCCTGGTCATCGAGCGAAAGGCGGACGCGTTCGACGAGCGCCGAGCCGACGACGACGCCGTCCGCCCGCTTGGCGATGGTGGCCGCATCCTCGGCGGTCTTGACGCCGAAGCCGACCGCCACCGGCAGGTCGGTATGGCGCTTGATCCGGGTAACGGCATCGCCGACCGCGCCGTAATCGGCGATGGCGCCGCCGGTCACGCCGGTCACCGAGACGTAATAGACGAAGCCGGAGGTGTTCTGCAGCACCTTGGGCAGGCGCTTGTCGTCGGTCGTCGGCGTCGCCAGCCGGATGAACGAGACGCCAGCTTGCAGCGCTGGCAGGCAGAGCTCCTCGTCCTCTTCCGGCGGCAGGTCGACGACGATGAGCCCGTCGATGCCGACGCGGCGGGCATCGGTCAGGAAGGCTTCGACGCCATAGGCGTAGATCGGATTGTAATAGCCCATCAGCACGATCGGCGTGTCATGGCCGGCCTTGCGGAAGCTCTCGACCATGGCGAGCGTCTTGCGCAGCGTCTGGCCGGCCTTGAGCGCGCGCTGGCCGGCGAGCTGGACGGGAACGCCGTCCGCCATCGGATCGGTGAAGGGCACGCCGAGCTCGATCACGTCGGCGCCGGCTCCGGGCAGGGCCGCGAGGATCGCGCTGGAGGTCTCGAAATCCGGGTCGCCGGCGGTGACGAAGGTCACGAGCGCCGCCCGGCCCTCGCGGGCGCAGGCCTGGAAACGATTCTGGATGCGGGTCTGGCCGGTCTCAGTCATGCCGCAGCGGTTAGCATGATGAGCGCCGGCTGGCGAGTGGCTTGCGTGCGGCACGCGCCTGCGCCACATCGGCCTGGCATGCGCGCCTTCGACACCGCCCTTCCGATCGATGCCGTCCTCGGCGATCTCGCCGCTTCCCTGTGCGCGAGGCCTAACGCTGTGCTGGTCGCCCCGCCGGGCGCCGGCAAGACCACGCGCGTGCCGCTCGCCCTGCTCGACGAGCCCTGGACCAAAGGCGGCAAGCTGATCGTGCTCGAACCGCGAAGGCTGGCGGCACGCGGCGCGGCGAACCGGATGGCGCAGACCTTGGGCGAGCGCGTCGGTGACACGGTGGGCCTGCGTGTGCGTCTCGGTTCCAAAATCGGTCCGAAGACACGCATCGAAGTCGTCACCGAAGGCGTCTTCGCCCGGATGATCCTCGATGATCCCGCGCTGGACGGCGTCGCCGCCGTGCTCTTCGACGAGTTCCACGAGCGCTCGCTCGATGCCGATTTCGGCCTCGCGCTGGCGCTCGATGCGCAGGGCGGCCTGCGCGAGGACCTGCGCATCCTCGTGATGTCCGCGACCCTCGACGGCGCCCGCGTCGCCAAATTGCTCGACGACGCTGCGGTGATCGAGAGCGAGGGCCGCGCCTATCCGATCGAGACGCGCTATCGCAGCCGCGACCCGCTGAAGCGCATCGAGGATCAGGTCACCGAGACGGTTCTGCTGGCGCTGAACGAGCAGCCGGGCTCGCAACTTGTCTTCCTCCCCGGACAGGGCGAGATCCGCCGCGTCGAGGAGCGGTTGCGCGAGAGATTGCGCGATCCGGCTGTCGAGATCGCTCCGCTCTACGGCGCGCTCGACCAGCGTGAGCAGGATCGTGCCGTGCTGCCGGCACCCGCCGGCAGGCGCAAGATCGTGCTCGCGACGGCCATCGCCGAGACCTCGCTGACGATCGAGGGCGTGCGCGTCGTGATCGATTCCGGCCTCGCCCGCGTGCCGGTCTACGAGCCGGATATCGGCGTGACCCGATTGGAGACCCGCCGCGTCAGCCGCGCCGCCGCCGACCAGCGCCGGGGCCGCGCCGGCCGTACCGAGCCGGGCGTGTGCTACCGGCTCTGGGAGGAGGCCGCGACCGGTGCGCTCGAAGCCTTCGCCCGGCCGGAAATCCTCTCCGCCGACCTCAGCCCGCTGCTGCTCGACTGCGCCGCATGGGGGGTGGGCGATCCATTGAGCCTCGCCTTCCTCGATCCGCCGCCCGCGCCTGCGCTCAAAGAGGCGCGCGCCCTGCTCAGCAATATCGGCGCGCTCGATGCCGATGGCCGTATCACGCCTGATGGACGCGCCTTGCAGGCCCTGCCCCTGCCGCCGCGCCTTGCCCGCATGGTCGTGGCTGCTGCCCGCTTCGGACAGGCGGACGCAGCCGCCGATCTTGCTGCCGTGTTGGTCGAGCGCGGTCTCGGCGGCGATGTGATCGATCTGGCCGAACGGCTGGAACGCTACGGCCGCGAGCGCGGTGGCCGAGCCGGCGATATGCGCCGTCTTGCCGAAGGCTGGGCACGAATCGCCGGGCGCAGCGTCGGCAAGGATCAGGCTTCAACCGACGATATCCTGTCGCCCGGGCTCCTGCTCGCCTTCGCCTATCCCGACCGTGTCGCCAAGGCCCGCGCGCCGGGTTCGGGCCAGTACCTCCTCGCCAATGGCCGTGGCGGCGCGCTGGAGCCGTCGCAGCGCCTGGCGCGCGAGCCTTACGTCGTCGTTGCGGAGATGACCGGCTCGGCCCAGCAGGCCCGCATCATGGCCGCCGCCGCGATCAGCGAAGCCGAGATCGCGGCGCTCGTCTCGCATGACCTCGCCCCCTTCGCCATCGCGGAGCGCGAGGAGGCGAGCTTCGATCGCACGGCGCGCGCCCTGCGCGTTCGGGCCGTGCGCCGTTACGGAGCGCTTTCTCTGTCCGAGCGACCCCTCTCCGTTGCGAACACGTCGGAGAATGCCGAGGTGTTGGCCAAAGGCATCGCCGCGCTCGGCATCGGTCTCCTGCCCTGGAGCAAGGGGCAGAACCAGTTGCGCGAGCGCACCGCCTTCCTGCGCAAGGCAGAACCGGAAGTTGGCTGGCCCGCCCTTTCCGATGAAGGCCTGTCGCAGGAGCCGGAGCTCTGGCTGGCGCCGCATCTCCTCGGGCGCGCCTCGCTCGCGGCGATTCAAGCGTCCGATCTCGATTCGGCGCTGGCGGGCCTCCTGCCCTGGGAGTTGAAGCGCCGGCTCGATCAGGAGGCGCCGACGCATTTCACTGCGCCGACCGGCTCCTCGTTCGCGGTCGACTATGCCGCCGAGGCCGGCCCGACAATCTCGGTGCGTGTGCAGGAACTCTACGGCCTCGCGATCCATCCGGCTTTGGCCGGCGGGCGCGTGCCGCTGGTGCTGGAACTGCTCTCACCGGCACACCGCCCGATCCAGGTCACCCGCGATTTACCCGGCTTCTGGCGCGGCTCTTGGACTGCCGTGAAATCCGAGATGAAGGGCCGCTATCCCCGCCATCTCTGGCCGGACGACCCCGCCGCCGCGCTACCGACGACGCGGGCGAAGCCGAGGGGGACGTAAATCTAATTCCCCATCCGGTCGCGCCATTGCCGCTCGCCGGCAAGGCAGGTCGCGATATTGCCGGACTGTGCCTTCTGGACCGTGGCATCGGCCGGCGCCTCGGCGATCTCGCGCAGCAGCTTCGTCTTCGTCGCCTCGACGAACTGGCTCTTCTCGCGGATTGGAATGACGAAGGCGCCGATCCCCGTGATGACGCAGTCGGTGTAGTAGGTGTCGAGATTGTCGATGTCGAAATAGCCTGCCTGTTTCAGCATCACCGGCAGGCCGTTGATGGCGATGCCCTTGGCACCAGCCTCGTCGCGCGCCGTGGTGACCGGGCGCCCGTCATTGTTGGCGCCGTCGCCGGAGATGTCGATCACGCGCCGCATCGCCGTCACGTTCGACTGCTCCAGCAATTGCACGCCGAGATCGATCGCGCCCGAGATCGAGGTGCGCCGGCCGCGTCGTGTCGGCGCCTCGCCGAGCTCTTCGGCGAAGGCCATCGCCGCGGCCGGGCCGTCGATCACCTTCCAGGGTCGGACGACGTACTGGAAACTGCCGCCGGCCCATTCGAAATAGGTCACGGCGATCTTGCCGATCGCGCCCTTGTCGATGGCGTCGTGAAGCTGCTTGGAGCGGAAGGCCTCGATATAGCCGTTGCGCTGCAAAGCGAGCTCGTCGAGATCCATCGAATAGGAAACGTCGACCGCCAGCACGAGCGCGACGTCGACCTCCTCGGGCGGTGGCGTCGCCGTCTGCGCTCGTGGCAGGGCGGGCTGCCAGAGCGCCGCCGCTGCCAGACATGAGAGACCGTACAGCCAGCGCCGCATCGCCACCTCCGTCGCGTTGTCGCGATGGGAGAGTGTGCGCTTGGGCGAGACACCCGCCAAGCCGGAAAATCCGGCTGACGGCGCCTGTTTCGATAGCAAATTCGCGAGCGGCGCTCTCAGGCGGCGCGGCGGCCTTCGACGATGCCGATCGCGGCGGAGGCCGCCTCCTCGACGGTCAGCGCCGAGGTATCGAGCACCACCGCATCCTCGGCCGCCTTGAGCGGGGCATCGCTGCGGCCGGAATCGCGCGCGTCGCGGCGGCGGATATCGGCGAGGATGCCGTCGAGGGTGACCGCCTCGCCGCGCCCGACCAGTTCCTTGTGCCGGCGTGCCGCGCGGACTTCCGGTGTCGCGGTGACGAAGAGCTTGGCCGGCGCTTCCGGGCAGATCACCGTGCCGATGTCGCGTCCGTCGAGCACGGCCCCACCCGCTTGCGCCGCGAAGCGCCGCTGCCGGGTGAGCAGGCCGGCGCGCACGGCCGGCATGGCCGCGACTACGGAAGCCGCCTCGCCGATCTCGCGGCCGCGCAGCCGCTCCTCGGGGAAGGCGGTCTCGTCGAAGCTATTGACGACCTGCTCGGCTGCGATGGCGTCGTGGATGTCGTGCCCGGCATCGAGCATGGCGCGCGCCACCATCCGGTAGAGCAGGCCGGTGTCGAGATAGGGCAGGCCGTAATGCACGGCCAGCCGGCGCGCGAGCGTGCCCTTGCCGGATGCGGCCGGGCCGTCGACGGCGATGACGAGGCGGCCGGGCCGCGTCGCCGCGCTCATCCGATCTGGCCTCCGAGCCCGTTCATCAGCGGGATGAAGCTCGGGAAGCTCGTCGCGATCATGGCGCCGTCGTCGACCACGACCGGCTGCTCTGTCGCCAGCCCGAGGACGAGGAAGCTCATCGCGATGCGGTGGTCGAGATGGGTCGCGATCGGCCCGCCGCCACGCACCGGTCCGCCACCCGAGCCTTCGACGACCAGGTCGTCGCCCTCGATCCGGCAGTTAACCCCGGCGGCCTTCAGCCCGGCTTCGACCGCGGCGAGGCGGTCGGATTCCTTGACGCGCAATTCCTGCAGGCCGCGCATCCGCGTCGTGCCCGTGGCGAAGGAGGCGGCCACCGCCAGCACCGGATATTCGTCGATCATCGCCGGCGCGCGCTCGGGGGGCACCGTCACGCCCTTGAGGCCGGAGGCGCGCACCCGCAGGTCGCAGACCGTCTCGCCGCCCTCGTTGGCCTCGCGCTCGATCGTGATGTCGGCGCCCATCTCGCGCAGCGTGGTCAGCAGGCCCGAGCGCAGCGGATTGGTCATCACGCTCTCGATCAAGATGTCCGAGCCCGGCACGATCAGCCCCGCCACCAGAGGGAAGGCGGCCGAGGACGGGTCCGCCGGCACGACGATCGGCGCCGCTTTCAGCTCCGGCTGGCCCTTCAGCACGATGCGCCGGCCATGTTCGCCCTCTTGCGTCACCGTGATCTCGGCGCCGAAATGAGCGAGCATCTTCTCGGTATGGTCGCGCGTCGCTTCCGCCTCGATCACCGTGGTTTCGCCGGGCGCGGCGAGCGCGGCCAGCAGCACGGCCGACTTGATCTGCGCCGAAGCGACAGGCGGGCGATAGACGATCGGGATCGCCTCCTTCGGACCGCGCAGCGTCAATGGCACGCGCCCGCCTTCCTGCTGCGAGACGACGACGGTGCCCATCTGTTCGAGCGGATCGAGAATGCGCCGCATCGGCCGCTTGCGCAGCGAGGCGTCGCCGTCGAAGGTCGTGGTGATCGGGTGCGAGCCGCAGACGCCCATCATCAGGCGCGATCCGGTGCCGGCATTGCCGAAATCGAGCATGCCGGCCGGTTCGCGCAAGCCGCTGACGCCGACGCCCTGCACGCGCCAGGCGCCCGGACCGTCATGATGGACGATGGCGCCGAGCGCGCGGGCCGCGGCGGCGGTGCGCATCACGTCCTCGCCTTCGAGCAGGCCGGTGACCTTGGTCTCGCCGATCGCCAGCAGGCCGAAGATCATCGCCCGGTGCGAGATCGACTTGTCGCCGGGCACGCGGACGCGGCCCTTGAGGGGGCCGCCTGCGCGGGCGGTGACGGGGACGGGTTCATGGTCGTGGGACACGGGGCGCGGTCTCTGCAAGCGGGCCGAAAAGGAATGCGCGCAAGGCCGTAGCATGGTCGCGCGCGGCGCGCCAAGACGCGCGCGGCGCGGTGCGCGAAACCGTCGCTTCGAGTTCCGGGTTTGACGCTCCCTGCAAATCAGTATTTGACAGCATCGCTCGCCCCGACTAACGGACGCGCCTGCTTTTCAGAACATGATAGTTGAAGGTCCGACGCAGTGGCGAAACCGGAACTCGGAACGAAGCGCGTTTGCCCGGTCACGGGGCGCAAATTCTACGACCTGAACAAGGACCCGATCGTCTCGCCCTATACAGGGCAGGCTTATCCCCGGGCGATCTTCGAGCCGCAGGCCAAGGCCGCGCCGGCGCCGAAGCCGGAGCCCGACGAGGAGGACGAGACCGAGTCCGCCGACAGCGCCGTCGAGATCGTTTCGCTCGACGAGGCCGATGCCGAGGCGTCGGAGAAGGAAGCCGTCGTCACCAGCGAGGACGATATCGAGGTCGAGGACGTCGGCGACGACGAGGACGACAACACCTTCCTCGAGGAAGATGAGGAAGGCGACGACGACGTCGCCGACCTGATCGATGGCGACATCGAGGGCGACGAGGACAACTGATCCTCAGCCTCTGAAAAAGATGACGACAAAGCGACATTAGGCGCTTGTGTCTTCCGCCCGAGCCGCCTATAGAGCGCTTCGTCGCCGCCGGGCGGCCCGGACGGAACCGCCGAGGCGGTACCAAAATCCGGTTGGTGATCGGTCCCCAAGCCGATCATCGCGAGTGGGGCCATAGCTCAGTTGGGAGAGCGCTTGAATGGCATTCAAGAGGTCGGCGGTTCGATTCCGCCTGGCTCCACCAAATCTCTTTCCTCCGCGAACGGCTGCCTTGGTTCGTTGCGGATCGACGCTTCGGCGCTCCCCAAATTGCGAACGGTCCGGGGCCGGCTGAAAGCGTGATGGAAGATCATCGCCGCGCCTGGCCTGATTCGTCCAAGCTCTGCCGCATATCGCGGATCGGCCGAGCCCGAGCGGCGGAATCGGCCAAGCGCTCCCTCCCTCTCGCCTCATCGACACGCTGGCGCCTCCCTTTGCTCCGCTGGAAGCCGCGAATCATCCCGGCGGCTTGCCGTGCGAGCGTCAGCGTGAGAGTTGCACGCTCCGGACAAGGAAGCAGGAATGGCCAAGCGCACGAAATCCAAAGCCCTCGATACCGAGTTCACCATGTTCGATGTCGTCTACGAGGACGGCTCGAGGACCTCGAACCGGCGCGTTCCGACGGCGTTGCTCGGCGGCCTGGACGGCGATGAGCCGGCCCGCACCGCCATCATGGAGCAGGATCAGGTCATTTCGGAAAAGTCGGGCAAGCCGCCCTTGGCGATCAAGACGCTCGCGCGGGCGTCCAAGTCGGCGGCCGAGCCGGATCCGCGCAAGGACGATCGCAAGAAGCGGTCGGCGTGACGTCGGGTTTGCAGAGCATTCTGCGCGAGCCGCGCTACGACCTGGTCAAGGCGCCGACGCCCTTGCAGCGGCTCTCCGGCTTCGAGCGAAAGCTCGGTCGTCCGGGCTTCTACATGAAGCGCGACGACCTGATGGAGATCGGGCTCGGCGGCAACAAGCTGCGCAGCCTCGAATTCTGGCTCGGCGCCGCGCTGCGCGAGCACGCCGACATCGTCCTCGTCGCGGGCGGGGCGACCTCGAATCTCTGCCGCCTCACCGCGGCGGCGGCCGCGATGGCCGGGCTCGATTGCCTGATCATCCACAATGCCGAGGACAGCCCTGCGAATCGCGAGCGCTCGTTCCTGAACCGGCTGTTCGGCGCGGAAACCCGCTTCATCGGCCCGGTCGGCGAGGAAGAGCGTGCGGCGGCGATGAAGGCCGCGGCCGCGGAGCTGATGCGGCAGGGACGGACGCCTTACATCGTCGGCGATGCCGTTCTGGGCGCGCTCGGCTATGTCCTCGCCGCTTTCGAACTGCATGAGCAGTCGCAGCGCGAATCGGCACCGCTCCGCCATGTCTTCCTGGCGGGCTCGATGGGGCCGACCGAGGCCGGCTTCATCTTCGGCAATGCCCTGCTCGGCCACCCCTTTCAGGTCCATCTCGTCAGCGTCGAATACGGGCAGGCGGAACTGGAGGAGCGCATCCGCCGGATCTACGAGGGCATCGGTGAGCGGACTGGCCTAGCGGTCGGTGATCTCGGCGAGGCTCCGCTGCACTATCACATGGCTCATCTCGGCGGCGGCTGGGGCGTGCCGACCCTCGAATCGGAAGCGGCGATCGTCGCCTTCGCCCGCACCGAGGGCATCCTGATCGAGCATGTCTACACGGCGAAGACCTGCGCCGGCTTCCTCGACCTCGTCGCCAATGGCACGATTCCGCAGGGCGAGCCCGCCTGCATCCTCCATACCGGCGGGACGGCCTCGCTGTTCTCGCAGCGCGAGCAGTTCAGGACTGTGAGCTGAGAGGCCCAGCCCTATCCGCCGCTCTCAGAAGCGCGAGCGTGGCCGATAGGGCTGGGCCAGGTCGCGGGCATTGTTGAGGGCGAGCGCAAGCTCCGTGATGTGCAGGGCGAGCGCGCCCGAGAAACGCGGTGGTTCGCCGCGCCGGATCGCCTCGGCCTGATCCGCCACGCCGCGCATGAAATCGATCTGAGAGGGGTAGCCGGGCAGGGCCTTGCTCATCGGCTGGGCCGGATAGGTCAGCTTGCGCCCCGGCGTCGGCTTCCACGGCAGCGCACGCCCGAGCTTGGCTTCGGCCCGCGTCAGAATGCGCCCGAGCCATGGTCGCGGCGCACCGGTCTCCTCGACATGGACCACGGAGCGATTGTCCCAGAGGTCGCGCACCGTCAGCGAGCCCTTCTCGGCGAAGACCTGTAGCGAGCGGTCGCGGGGCGCGGCAAGCCCGTTGGTCAGCCTTGCGACGACGCCCGAGCGGAAGGTCAGGCAGCCCACGGAGAAATCCGGCGCCATCGTGATCTGTTCGGTGCCCGGTCCCTTGTCGGGGAAGGTCACGGCGGAGAAGGCGGTCAGGCTCTCGACCGGGCCGAACAGCGTCACCAGCCAGGACAGCGCGTAGCCGGCATGTTCCAGCGTGCAGCCGATCTCGAACTCGTGCAGCCCCGGCCAGGGCGCGCCCGAGCGCGAGCGCCAGCTTGCCCATTTGTCGCGGAAGACCGGGCCGTCCTCCAGCGCGGCGTAGACCAAGCGAGGCGTCCCGATCCGGCCGGAGCGCAAGGCGTTCTCGACGAGGCGATGGGCATCGCTGAGCCCGTTGGCGGGCGCGGTGGCGAGCGTCAGCCCGGAGCCTTGCGCCTGCGCGACCAGCGCCTCGGCCTGCGCCAGCTCCATCGCCAGCGGCTTTTCGCAATAGACATGCTTGCCGGCCGCGAGTGCTCGACTCGTGATCTCGTAATGGCTCTCCGGCGTCGTCAGGTTGACGACGATCTGCACTGCGGCGTCAGCCAGCAGGGCATCGAGATCCGGATAGGCCGGAACATTGTGGAAGGCGCGGAAGGCTTCCAGCCGCGCGGCGTCGCGATCCCAGACGCCGGCGAGCGTGAGCGTCGGGTGGTTCGCCAGCGTGGTCATGTAGTAGTCGGCGACGAACCCCGTCCCGACGAGCGCGATCTTCATGCTTGAACCCATTCCATCGACCGAAAGCCGACGAAATGGCCTCTATCAGGCAAGGATGAAGATCGGCTTTCGCGGAAATGCGGCTTATGCCGCGCCGATCGCGTTCGACGGCGTCTGCCGATCGGTGATCTGCTGGCCGAACAGGCTGCCGGCGAGCTCCACCGCGAGGCGGGCCGTCTGGCCGCGATCGTCGAGGAAGGGGTTGAGCTCGACGATATCCATCGAGCGGACCAGCCCGGAATCGTGCAAGAGCTCCATCACCAGATGCGCTTCGCGATAGGTCGCGCCGCCCGGCACGGTGGTGCCGACGCCGGGCGCCAGTGGCGGATCGAGGAAATCGACGTCGAACGAGACGTGCAGAACGCCGTTTGCCGCGCGCACCTTCTCGATCACCTTGCGGATCAGCACGCCGACGCCATGCTCGTCGATGGCGCGCATGTCGGCGATGTCGACGCCGCGCGCCTTCACGGCGGCCTTCTCCAGCGGGTCGATCGAGCGGATGCCGAACAGGCTGAGCTGCTCATGCGAAATCGAGGCGCGCGGCTCGGAGCCCAGCAGGTCGTCGAGCCCGGCCTCGCCGCAGAGGAAGGCGGAGGACATGCCGTGCATGTTCCCGGAGGGCGAGATCGCCGGCATGTTGAAATCGGCATGGGCGTCGAGCCAGAGCACGAAGAGCTTGCGGCCCTGCTCCTGCCAGTGGCGGGCGACGCCATTGACCGAGCCCATCGACAGGCTGTGGTCGCCGCCGAGGAAGATCGGCGTGTCGCCGGAGCGGGCGAGCTCGTAGGCGCGGGCGCTGAGCGCGCGCATCCAGGCGGCGATCTCGTTGTAGAAGCGGGCATTGGCCGGGGCCGGGCCGTCGACCGTGGTCAGGTCGCGCGGCAGGATGTCGCCATGGTCGCTGACCGTGTAGCCGAGGCTTTCCAGCACGCTGACGAGGCCGGCGGTGCGCAAGCCGGCCGGGCCCATCAGGGCGCCGCGGCGCGAGGCGCCGACCTCGATGGGCGCACCGAGCAGGGCGATGCGGCCCTGGGAAGCGGGAGCGTTCGTGGTGGAGGCGGTCATGCTGGCGGTCCGTTGACAGGATTGCGAGGGGCGTCACGCGCCGATGCGCCGTCCATGGCGCATCGGCTCCCCCCTGTCGAGTGGCGCGCTTGCGTAACCGGTTGATGTCAGCCGAGGCCGAGCACGCCGCGCAGCTTCGAGAGATCCTCCGCCAGCGTCGTGATCATCGCGGCCAGCGCCTTGCGATCAGCCTCGCTCAGCTTGTCATAGGTCTCGAAGCCGCCATCCCCAAGCTTGTACTTGGCCAGCGTCTTGTCGACGGTCGCGAAATTGGCGTCGATCTTCCCGGCCAGCGCCTTGTCTTCCTTGACGACGAGCGGCCGCAGCAGGTCGACGATCTTCTTGGCGCCGTCGACATTGGCCTGGAAGTCCCAGAGATCGGTATGGCTGTAGCGGTCTTCCTCGCCGGAGATCTTGGTCGCCGCGACCTCCTCGATCAGCGCCGCCGCGCCACCGACCATCTTGTCCGGCGGAACCGTCAGGCCCTTGATGCGGCTCTGCAATTCGGTGACGTCGGCGATGAGCTTGTCGGCGAAGGAAGCAAGCCCTTCCGTGCTGTTCTTGGCGAAGAGCCCGTATTCGAGGCGATGGAAGCCGGTGAATTCCGGGTCCTCTTCCTTTTTCTCATGGTCGTCGGCGCGCGCGTCGATCTTGCCGTCGAGATCGCTGAACAGCTCGGCGACCGGCTCTATCATCTCGTAGGAGACGCGCGTCGGGGCATAGAGCGCCCTGGCCTTGGCGAGGTCTCCGGCCTTGACCGCGTCGGTGAAGGTCTTGGTGTCCTTCACCAGCTGGTCGACTCCCTTGGAGACATAGAGCTTGTATTCGGCGACCGGCGCCACGAGGTCGAGCGGCGAGGCGGCCTGCGCCGATCCGACGGTCACAGCGGCGATCAGGCTGGCTCCGGCCAGCCCTGCGAGACGCAAGCTCATATCAATCTCCTGTCTTGCGGGGGGAAGAGGTCGTCGAGGCCGGTGCGATGCCGCGCGCGGCCCGGATCAGCCCGGCGCCGAGATAGCTCCCGCCATCCGGCACGCCGGGCAGGGCAAAGAAATAGCCGCCGCCGACGGGCTTGATGTATTCCTCCAGCGGCTCGCCATCGAGCCGCTTCTGCACGGCGATGAAGCTGCGCTCGAGGTCCTGCTGGAAGCAGATGAAGAGCAGCCCCATGTCGAGCTGGCCGGCGCGCGTGACGCCGTTGGAATAGTTGAAAGGCCGGCGCAACATGCGGCTGCCTTCGGTCTCCGGCCGGCGCGGATTGGCGAGCCGGATATGGGCATCGAGCCTGGTGCGCTTGCCCTCGGGATCGTCGGCATAGACCGGTTCGTCATATTCGCGTCTGCCGCCGAAGGGCGCGCCGCTCGCCTTCTCGCGGCCCATGATCGCTTCCTGCTCGCCCAGCGGCGTGCGGTCCCAGCGCTCGACGAAATTCCGGATGATCCGGACGACCTGATAGCTGCCATTCGCGGCCCAGTCCGGCTCACTGGGTCCGGACTGCACCCAGACGAGATGATCCATCAGCGCGGTGTCGGCGGCGTCGGGATTGGCGGTGCCGTCGCGGAAGCCGAGCAGGTTGCGTGCGCTCTCGGCCGGTTCGCCCTGCTTCGGCTTGAGCACCGGCACCGTGCCCTCCTGCTTCCAGCGCAGCAGGAGCAGGTCCGGTGCGTTCTTCAGGATGTCGCGCAGCGCATGGATACTGGTATCGGCGGTGTTGCCGCAGAATTGCAGCAAGAGGTCGCCATGGCAGAGCGCGCCGTCGAGCGCATCGTTGCGGAAGCGTTTCATCCGCTGCAGATGCTTCGGCTTGAGCGGCCCGAGTCCGAAACGCTCGTCGAAGAGCGAAGCGCCGAGCGCGATGGTGACGGTGAGATTGTCGGGCGCGATGACCGGCCCAAGGATGCCGCTGTCGGGCGGCGGAAAGCCCGGATCGGCGGTCGGGGCTTCTCCGCCCTGCATCAGGAAGGCGATGCGCTCGCTGAGCAGCCGGAACAGCCGTTCGAGCTCGTCGAGCGAGGTCGCGGTGACGTCGAAGGCGGCGACGAGCCCGGTCGCCGGGCGCGGCGTGACGATGCCGGATTGATGGATGCCATGGAAGGGCTGGCGCTGGGCGGTCGTGCCGCTTTCCGGCGCAGCTGCCGGATTCTGGACCGGTTCGGTCGCTGCCTGCGCCAATGAGGCGTTACCGAGGGCGACTGCGCCGCCGGTCAGGAGCGCGCGTCGCGAGGGGGTAAAGGGATTGGTCGGCTTGGTCATGACTTGCGCTCCGCTTCGGGCAAAGCGAGCGCCTTGCGCATGGCCGCGAGATCCTCGGTCAGCGCCCGCAGCGCCCCGCCCGGCTTGGCGTCGTTGGGCAAGGCCACGAGGTCGGCCCGGACGCGCCCTGCCAGCTCGGGGTCGACGCGTGCTGTCAGCGGCAGCAGCAGCTTTGCGATATCGCGCGCGGCGGCGACATCCTCGGGCGAGCCGGTCTCGCTGTCCGGGGGCGACAGGAGGTTGATCGCGCCGGCCAGCATCGTATCGGGCAGGACGGTGCGCTGGGCGAGCGCGTTGCGGAAGGCCTCGGCATCCGCTGCCGTTGCATCGCCCGCCAGGGCCGCTTGCAGCTTGCCGAAGAGGGTTTCGAGCTCGGCATCGCCCGCCGCCGCGGGCCGGAGGGCGGGCAGCAGTACCGCGGCGTCGCGACGGGCCTTGTCCGCGGCCTGCGTATCGCCGGCGCCCCGTGCCTTTTCGAGGGCGTCGAGCGCGGTGCCGAGCGCGACCGAACGTTCGCTCAGGAAGGCGCGATATTCGGCGGCCGGCCCGACCACGTCCATCAGGGTCAGGGCCGGATGCGGCTGCGTCGTCGAAGCCTGCACGACCAGGCGGCCGCGCGGTGCGCTCAGTAATCCGCAGGTGATGGCGTATTCGCCCGGATCGAGCCGTGTCGTCAGCCGCCGCGACTGGCCGGGCGCGATATTTTCGCGTTCCTCCACGACCATGACGCCCTCGAGGATCTCCCATTCCAGCACGCGCTCGCTGCGATTGCTCACGATGAAGCTGGCCTTGCCGGCGGGGATCGTCAGCGATGCCGGCTGGCAGGTCCGGTCGGTGATCGCGATGGCGATATCGGCCGTGCCGGCCTGGGCCGCTCGCCGTGCGCCGGTGCCGGCCGCATAGATGAAGGCGCCGGCGCCGCCACAGACCAGCAGCAACGTGCCGATGCCCGCCAGTTTCAGGCGGGGCGAGCGCCGCGTTTCGAGGCGGGGCGCTGCGGCTGCCTGTTCCGGCCGGCCGCCGGCCAGGAACAGGGCAAGCATCGGGATCAGGAAGGCGAGATAGGCGATGACTTCGCCGAGCACCGCCCGCTCCTGATAGCCGAAGAAGCCGGAAAGGACTGTGCCGAGCGCGCTGTCGGCCGGCAGCACCGTACCGAGATCGTAGACGCTCCGCTGGAGATGGTTCCAGAGCCCGGCTTCATGCAGGGAACGCACCGCATTCGCGACGAGTCCGGCCGCAACGAACAGGATCAGGATGCCGGTCCAGCGAAAGAAGCTGCGCAGGTTGAGCTTCACCCCGAGCGCATAGATCGCATAGCCGATGATGGCCGCCAATCCGATGCCGAGTCCGGCTCCAATCGCAGGAGCCCAGCCGCTGTTCTGCTGGAAGGTGGCGAGCAGGAAGAAGACGGATTCGAGCCCCTCGCGCACGACGGCGAGGAAGGCGAGTCCGACCAGCGCGAGCCCCTGATGTGGGCCTGCCAGCGCCATATCGACGCCGGCCTGCAATTCGCCCTTGATCGAGCGCGCCGCCTTGCGCATCCAGAACACCATCGAGGTCAGCATCGCCGCTGCGATCAGGCCGATCACGGCCTCGAACAATTCCTGTCCGCGCTGGGGCAATTCACCGACGATGATGTCGAGCGCCGCGCCGGCCGCGAGGCTCACCGCGCAGGCGAGGCCGACGCCGATCCAGAGCGCCGGCAGCCACTCGCGCCGCCCGCTCCTGACCAGATAGCTCGCGACGATGCCGACGATCAGCGCGGCCTCGATGCCTTCGCGGAGCATGATGAGAAACGGTACGATCACGGCGAACCCGGCCCGGTTGCACGTCGCGATCAGGCTATTCGCGGCGCAGATCCTCCGTGCCTAGGCAGGCGCAGCGCAGGGGTCAACCAAATCCTGATAGTTTAGAATGATCGTAAACTATTGAGAATGCTCCGGATACTTGCGAGAGCATGGAGCTGCACGCGTCTCGGCGTTGTCGTCTTGCCGCTACCGTGATGCTCGCCCCGGTGGCGAGCATGACGTCTTGAACACCGCATCGGACAAGGGAAGACGTGGATGGCCGGGACAAGCCCGACCATGACGGCGAGACCAAAAAACCTCAGCGGCGCTTCAGCAGGATCATCTTCTCCTGCGTCATGTCGTGCATCGTGTAGGGGATGCCGCCAGTGCCGTAGCCAGAGACGCGCCGGCCGGCGAAGGGCATCCAGTCGACGCGGAAGCTGGTCGGGTCGTTGACCATGACGGCGGAGGCGTCGAGCCGGTTTGCCGCCCGCATCGCGACATCGATATCCTGCGCGAAGATGCTGGCCTGGAAGGCGACAGGCAGGGAATTTGCCCGCGCGATGGCGTCGTCGAGCTTGCTGTATCGGTAGATCGCGACGACCGGGCCGAAGACCTCCTCGCTGGAGATGCGCGCTGCCGGATCGGGGTCGATCAGCACCGTCGGCTCCAGCGTCGTCTCCGAGAGGCGTTTGCCGCCGGTGGCGAGCCGGGCTCCGCCCTTCACCGCCTCGTCGATCCAGGAGGCGACGCGGTCGGCCTCCTTCGGGATGATCAGCGGCCCGACCTCGGTGTCCTTCAGGGTAGGGTCACCGGTGCGCAGCTTCTTCACCCGCGCCACGAGCCGCTCGGTGAAGTCGTTGATAACAGCGTCATGGACATAGATGCGCTGGGTCGACACGCAGACCTGTCCGGCATGGTAGTAGCCGCCCTTCACGATCGGCTCGATGATCCCGTCGAGATCGGCGCTCCTGTCGACGATCGCCGGGGCGACGCCGCCATGCTCCAGCGCCGAGCGGGCGCCATGGGCGAGTTTCGAATGCAGGTACCAGCCGACCTTGGCCGAGCCGATGAAGCTCAGGAAGGCGATGCGCGGGTCAGTCGCGAACTTCTCTGCCAGCGCGGTCTCTGCGGGCACGAATGTCTGGCACCAGGCTTCCGGCAGGCCGGCCTCGTGCACCAGCTTGACGAAATCGATGCAGGAGAGTGGCGTCGTGCCGGCCGGCTTGACGATGACCGGGCAGCCCACCGCAATCGCCGGCGCGACCTGATGCACGATCAGGTTGAGCGGGTGGTTGAAGGCCGAGATCGCCGCGACGATGCCGATCGGCTCCTTGGTGGTGAAGGCCCAGCGATCGGCGGCCGCCGCCGAGAGCCCCATCGGGATCTCGCGCCCGGCGAAGTTCCGGAGCTCCTCGGCGGCATTGTAGACGCCGTCGACGGCCCGGTTCGCCTCGACGATGGCGTCCGGCAGTGGCTTCCCGCCCTCGCGCGCGATCTGCATGGCGAAATGGTCGCGCCTGGCTTCGAGGAGGCCGGCGAGCTTGCGCAGGATCGCAATGCGCTGATGCGGCTTCAGCCAGTTGTCGCGATCCTTGAAGACGGCCTCAGCCGCCTGGAGCTTGCGTTCGAGCGCGGCCTCGTCATCGGTCTCGATCTCGGTGATCGGAGCGCGGTCATAGGCTTGCACAACCTGGAGCATGGTCGTCTCCTTGAATTCGCTGGGATTGCCGAGGATCAGGCGAGATCGACGTCCGGCACCTTGTTTCTGAGCTCCTCAACGAGGACGCGGGTGTTCTCGGAATAGTCGATCGGGCAATCGACGAGATGGACGCCGCCGCCCTTGAAGGCGGCTTCCAGCGTCGGCACCAGTGCCTCGGCCGAGGTCACGCGCGAGCCCTTGGCGCCATAGGCCTTGGCATAGACGACGAAATCGGGATTGCCGAAGGTCATGCCGTAATCCGGAAACTGGTCGACGGCCTGTTTCCAGCGGATCATGCCATAGGCGCCGTCATTGAGGACGAGCACGACGAGGTTGAGCCCGAGCCGGACCGCCGTCTCCATCTCCTGCGAGTTCATCATGAAGCCGCCATCGCCGCAGACGGCCATGACGCGCCGTTCCGGATGCAGCATCGCCGCCATCATCGCCGAGGGCAGGCCAGCCCCCATCGTCGCCAGCGCATTGTCGAGCAACAGCGTATTGGCGACATGGGTGCGGTAGTTCCGCGCAAACCAGATCTTGTACATGCCGTTGTCGAGGCAGACGATGCCGTCCTCCGGCATCACCGCCCGCACGTCGTGGACGAGCCGCTGCGGCGTCACCGGGAAACGGTCCTCTTCCGAGCGGGCATTGATCTTCGCCAGGATCTTCTGGCGCAGTTCCAGCGTCTGCTTCTGCTCGGGCAGCTTGCCTTCCAGCCGCTCGGCGAGCCCCGTCATCGTGACGCCGATATCGCCGATCACCTCGGCGTCGGGGTGATAGACCTGCTCGACATTGGCTGACTGGAAGCCGAGATGGACCACCTTCGGCCCGCCGGCATTGCGCATCAGGAAGGGCGGCTTCTCGATCGTGTCGTGGCCGACGGCGATGATCAGGTCGGCTGCGGCGACGGCCTCATGGACATAGTCGCCCTCGGAGAGCGCGGCGGTACCGAGATAGAGGTTCGAGCCGCCGGTGACGGCGCCCTTGCCCATCTGCGTGTTGAAGAAGGGCAGGCCGATGCGGCGTACCGCGGCCGAGAGCGGCTCGACCAGGCGCGGCCGGTTGCCGGCCGCGCCGATCATCACCAGCGGGCGCTTGGCGGCGAGGATCATCTGTGCAGCCCGATCGATCGCTCCGGCCGGCGCGATCGGCCGGTCCAGCGGATGGACCGGGATCGCCGGAATGTCCTCGACCTCCTCGGCCGCCACGTCCTCGGGCAGTTCGAGATGGACGGGGCCCGGCCGCTCCTCCATCGCGACGCGGAAGGCGTCGCGCACCACCGAGGGAATGCTGGCGGGGCTGACGATCTGGCGGGTCATCTTGGTCAGCGGGCGCATCGAGGCGACGACATCGACGATCTGGAAGCGCGCCTGCTTCGCGGTCATGATCGCCTTCTGCCCGGTGATGAGGATCATCGGCATCGCGCCGAGATGGGCATAGGCAGCGCCGGTCGAGAAATTGAGCGCGCCCGGCCCGAGGGTCGCGATGCAGACGCCGGGGCGGCCGGTCAGGCGCCCATGTGTCGCGGCCATGAAGGCGGCGGCCTGCTCGTGCCGCGTCAGCACCAGCTCGATCTTCGATTTGCGCAGGGATTCGACGACGTCGAGATTTTCCTCGCCAGGAACGCCGAAGACGCGATCGACGCCCTCGTTCTCAAGCGCCTCGACCAGAAGATCGGAACCCTTCTTCATCGCCCGTGCCTTTCGCGGAGGAAGCCTCGCCGGACAGCAAGGCTAGGCTCTCGACGTAGGAACGCAACCGGGGGCGTGTCAGGGCGAGCGGCGCATGGCTGTTCTGCCCGCCAGCAGCTTGCGATGATGGGCTGATACCGGCTCAGGCCGCCTGTTTCAGCGCAATCTCGAAGGGCGAGAACGTCACCGCGCCGCCCCGCACCGTGACCAGCGTGTTGCAGGGCAGGGCCTGCCAGCATTCGCGCGCGGCATCGACTGGCTCCGAGGCGACGACGACGCTGTCGGGCCGTTCGCAGACATAGAGGCTAGGCGGCTTCGTGTCCGAGGACCAGCGGATGGCATGGATGCTGTCGCCGTCGGCCAGCGCCGCCGCGCAGCGCAGCGGCTCGCGGATGCCGGCCTGTTCCATCAGCGCGAGCGCATCGACAATCGCTGCGGCCAGCGCCTGGCCGGGCGCCATGCCCTCGGCCAGATGGGAAAGGGTGAGCAGGAACAGCGCTTCGGAATCGGTCGAGCCGGCGCGGGCGTCGTAGAGCGAATCCGGGATCAGGGCCTCCAGCCGCCGGCGGATCGCGCCATAGCCGCCGATCTGGCCGTTATGCATGAAGAGATAGCGGCCATGGACGAAGGGGTGGCAGTTCGCCCGGGTCGTCGCTGTGCCGGTCGCGGCGCGGACATGGGCGAAGAACAGATGCGAGCGCACCTGCCGTGCGATCGAGAGCAGGTTCTCGTCGGACCAGGCGGGCCTGACCTCGCGGTACTGGCCGGGCTCGGGCCGCTCGCCATACCAGCCGACGCCGAAGCCGTCGCCATTGGTGCCGGTCTTGGCTTCCTCGGCATGGAGCGACTGGTGGATCAGCGAATGGCAGGGCGAGGCGACGAAGTCCTCGAGGAAGACGGGAACGCCGGAATAGGCGAGGAAGCGGCACATCTGCGCCTCGAATCGATGGGGTGGAAGCAGCCGGGAGAATAATGTTCTCCGAAGATGAATGCGAACATAACGGATTATTCGCTTCGCTGCGGACGACACTCTCCCGCCATCTGCTGACGCGAAAACAGGCAGCCGCGACCCCGCCTTTCGTCCAATGGATAAGACCCGTACCGTCTTGCGTGGCGCGCATCCCTCCTATACCGATCCTGCCGACAAAGGGGCGGAAACGGCGCAGAATTGCGCCCTCACGGGAGCGGGAATGTGAAGGGTCTCCTTGCCATCAGCCGGGTCATCGACGCGGTCAACAGCCAGATCGGCAAAAAGATCGCCTGGCTGATCCTCGTCGCGGTCCTCGTGGCGGCGATCAACGCCATCATCCGCAAGGTCTTCAACGTCTCGTCGAATGCCTGGCTCGAACTGCAATGGATGCTGTTCGGCGCCGTCTTCCTGATGTGCGCGTCCTGGACGATGCAGGTGAAGGAGCACATCCGCATCGACATCGTGAACAGCATGCTGCCGCAGCGCGTGCGGCAATGGATCGAGCTCATCGGCCATGTGCTCTTCCTGATGCCGTTCTGCCTGCTGATCGTCTATCATTCCTGGCCGTTCTTCATGCGCTCCTACGCGATCAACGAGCAGTCGCTTTCGGCTGGCGGCCTGCCGCAATGGCCGGCCAAGGGGCTCGTCGTCATCGGCTTCGTGATGCTGACCTTCCAGGGTGTTTCCGAGATCATCAAGCAGATCGCGATCATGCGTGGCGACCTGGAGGATCACGAGGCGGCGCTCGGCCATGCGGCCGCCGCCGAGGCGGAAGCCCAGCGCCTGCTCGACCAAGCCAAGGAACAGGGCCTCGCCTCGTGAGCGGCCCGCAAGAAGTCCGGAACCGTCCCATGCACGCTCATCGCCTTCCGCGCGCCGCCGGCCTGCTGCTCGCGCTCACGCTCCTCGCCTTCTTCGGCCTCCATACCGGCGACGCCCTTGCCGCGGGCGGCGGTGTCGGCGATTTCCTGCGCGTCAACATGGCGCCGGTGATGTTCGCGGCGCTCGTGGTCTTCCTGCTGCTCGGCTATCCCGTCGCCTTCGCGCTGGCCGCCAACGGCCTGCTCTTCGCATTGATCGGCATCGAGCTCGGCCTGTTCCAGGAGAACTTCCTACAGGCGCTGCCGGAGCGCATCTACGGCACGATGAACAACGACGTGCTGCTGGCGGTGCCGTTCTTCACCTTCATGGGGCTGATCCTCGAACGCTCCGGCATGGCGGAGGACCTGCTCGACACCATCGGCCAGCTCTTCGGGCCGATCCGCGGCGGTCTCGCCTATGCGGTGATCTTCGTCGGCGCGCTGCTCGCTGCCACCACCGGCGTCGTCGCGGCCTCGGTGATCTCGATGGGCCTGATCTCGCTGCCGATCATGCTGCGCTACGGCTATGACCGGCGCCTTGCGTCAGGTGTCATCGCGGCCTCCGGCACGCTCGCCCAGATCATCCCGCCCTCGCTCGTCCTGATCGTGCTCGCCGACCAGCTCGGCCGCTCGGTCGGCGACATGTACGAGGGCGCCTTCATTCCCGGCCTCGTGCTGGCCTCGATGTATGCGGGCTATGTCTTCCTGATAACGATCGTCTATCCCAATCGCGCGCCCGGCCTGCCGCCGGAGGCGCAGACCCTGCGGGATGCCGATGGTAAGACCCGCCGTCTGTCGCTGCTTGTCGTCGCGGTCATCTCGCTCGTCCTCGCCTATGCCTACATGAAGCTCTTCACCAAGCTGCAGGCGGGCGCCGATTTCGTCGTGCTGACGATGTCGCTGATGGTGGCGATCTCCTTCGTCATCGCGCTGGTCAACAAGTTCCTCGGCCTCGGCCTGCTCTCGCGCATGGCCGAGCAGGTCGTCTTCGTGATGGTGCCGCCGCTGGCGCTGATCTTCCTGGTGCTCGGCACCATCTTCATCGGTGTCGCCACACCGACGGAGGGCGGCGCGATGGGTGCTGCCGGTGCGATTCTGCTCGCCTACGGCAAGAAGCGCATGACCTTCGATCTGCTGAAGCAGGCGACGGAATCGACCGCCAAGCTCTCGGCCTTCGTGCTCTTCATCCTGGTCGGTGCGCGCGTGTTCTCGCTGACCTTCTACGGCGTCAACGGCCATCTCTGGGTCGAGCATCTGCTGGTCGGCCTGCCGGGCGGCGCGACGGGCTTCCTGATCGTCGTCAACGTGATGGTCTTCCTGCTCGCCTTCTTCCTCGACTTCTTCGAGCTGGCCTTCATCATCGTGCCGCTGCTCGGACCCGCGGCGGAAAAGCTCGGCATCGACCTGATCTGGTTCGGTGTCATCCTCGGCGTGAACATGCAGACCTCCTTCATGCACCCGCCCTTCGGCTTTGCCCTGTTCTTCCTGCGCTCGGTCGCGCCGAAGAACGCCTACAAGGATCGCGTCACCGGCCGGATGATGGAGCCCGTCACCACCGGCCAGATCTACTGGGGCGCGGTGCCCTTCGTGGTGATCCAGTGCATCATGGTCGCCCTCGTCGTGTTCTTCCCGAGCATGGTGATGCACTACAAGGCCTCCGCGATTCAGCTCGACCAGAAGGCGATCGACAAGCAGTTCGATTCGATCCAGATCCCCGGCCTTGGTGCTTCGGGTCTGCCGGGTGGATTCGATCTGAACGCGCCGCCGGTCATCGGCGCGCCGCCGAAGCCGTAAGGGCGCGGGCCGTGATGGGGTTCGCCGGCCGGCTGATCGCAACGACGTCGCTTGCGCTCGTGGCGATGCCCGGTGCCGCCTGGGCGGCAGGCGATATCGGCGGCGCCAGCATGGGTGTCGGCTGGGCCCTGCCCTTCGCCGGCATGCTGCTCTCGATCGCGCTCGGCCCGGTGCTGTTCCCGCATCTCTGGGAGCATCACTATGGCAAGTTCGCCGCGTTCTGGGCCTTGCTGACGCTGGTGCCGCTGTTTCTGCTGCGCGGCGTCGATCCGGCTTTGGGGGCTCTGCTCCACACCGCGCTGCTCGACTACATCCCCTTCATCATCCTGCTCTTCGCGCTCTTCACCATCGCGGGCGGCATCCTGATCTCGGGCAACCTGCACGGCACGCCGGCGACCAATACGGTGCTGCTGGCGATCGGCACGGTGCTCGCAAGCTTCGTCGGCACGACCGGTGCCTCGATCATCATGATCCGGCCGGTGCTGCGGGCGAACGATGACCGGCGTTTCAATGTCCATGTCGTCGTGTTCTTCATCTTCCTGGTCTCGAATATCGGCGGTTCGCTGACGCCGCTCGGCGACCCGCCGCTGTTCCTCGGCTTTCTGCGCGGCGTCGATTTCTTCTGGACCACGAAACATCTGTTGCCCGAGACGGCCTTCGCCGTCGTCGTGCTGCTTGCCCTGTTCTACGCGCTCGACAGTTTTCTCTTCCGCAAGGAAGAGGGCTTTCCGAAGCTCAAGGACCCGACGCCGGACCGCGCCATCAAGCTCTGGGGCAAGGTCAACATCCTGTTGCTGGCCGGCGTCATCGTCGCGATCCTGATGTCGGCGAACTGGAAGCCGGGTGTCGCCTTCACCGTGCATGGCGTCCCCGTCGAGGGCCAGAACCTGCTGCGCGACGTCATCCTGCTCGCGCTTGCCGGCCTCTCGCTCAAGCTGACGCCCGGTCCCATCCGCGCCGGCAACGAGTTCTCCTGGGGGCCGATCAAGGAGGTTGCCAAGCTCTTCGCTGGCATCTTCATCTGCATCATCCCGGTTCTGGCGATGCTGCAGGCCGGCAAGGCGGGCGCCTTCGCGCCGCTGGTCGGGCTCGTCACCAATGCCGACGGCAGCGCCAACACGGTGGCCTATTTCTGGCTGACCGGCGCGCTCTCCTCCTTCCTCGACAACGCCCCGACCTATCTCGTCTTCTTCGAGCTGGCCGGCGGCGATCCGAAGGCGCTGATGACGACGGGGGCGCTGACGCTGGCGGCGATCTCGGCCGGCGCGGTCTTCATGGGCGCCAACAGCTATATCGGCAACGCCCCGAACTTCATGGTCTACGCCATCGCCAAGGACCGGAAGGTGAAGATGCCCTCCTTCTTCGGCTACATGCTCTGGTCGGGGGCGATCCTGATCCCGCTCTTCGTGGTGCAGACCTTCCTGTTCTTCCGGTAAAGCAGGGTGTCATCCCGTGCGCGCAGCAGCATGCCAATGCTGCGGCGCAGACACAGGACCGTCTCACGGAAGGGGCGCCTCGTTCTGCGCGCGCTCCGGAGAAGGCGCCCTATCTCGCACGCGGTCCCGTGTCTGCGCAGCGGCACTTCGCGCCGCGGCGCGCACGGGATGACAGCCGTGGTTACGGCCGCCCGGCCGGAACGCCCTCGCGGATCTTCGCCGAGAACTGCGGATCGTCGAGCGAGAGCGTGCGCGCGTGATCGCCGATGCGGGCGCGCCGGACCAGCTCCTCCAGCGGGATATCCTGCCGGATCGCGCCGATCTGCTGGAGATAGCCGGGCAGGTAGCCGGAGAGCAGCACGCGCGGATCGAGCGGCAGCGAGAATGTCCAGCCCGGCGCGACGCTGCCGACGAGATGGTAGACCACCGTCGTGCAATTGGTCGTCAGCGTGTTGTACCAGCGCGGCTTGGCGGCGAGGTCGTTGATATCCGCGATATAGGCGACGAGCAGGTCGCGGGCCTGCGTTCCCGAGGCGCTGAGCCGGAAGAGCCTTGCATCCTCGCGCCGCGCATGGGTGCGCAAGCCCACGATGTCGCGCTCGTCGGCCGCGACATAGGCCATCTCATAGCTGCGGAAGAAGCCGGCCAGCGCCGACCAGTCCTCGCCCTTCTCGCGCCGGACCTCGATCGAGATGGTGAGCGGCACCGAATCGGAAAAAGTGAAGCTGATCATCAGATGCGCGATCGCCTCGCCGGACCAGTAGGTCAGGAAGACATCGGCGCCGGTGACGGCTGCGAGATTGTAGCGCCGCGTCTCCCAGCGCTGGTCGAAATCCTCTTCCGTGCGCCAGCGGAAATCGCGCAGGTTGGAGACGGTGATCGCCTCGCCCTCGCGCGTGACGGTGGGCAGCCGCGCGAGCTCGGGAATCCAGTCGCGGTCATGCGAGGGCTGGAGGCTGCTCCACCACCCGAGCAGACCGACGAAGACCATGGCGAAGCCGAGCGACAGGCGCACGTCGCTGGTCCAGATGCCGACGAGCCCGGCCAAGGCCGCGATGCCGAAGCCGATCGCGGCGATTGTCGCGGTCGTGCCCGAGAGGCGGAACAGCAGGAGCCCCGCGCCCCAGGTCGCGGCGCCGAGAATGACGAGGGTGAGGAGAAGCTTCAGCACAATGAAAAAGAGGCGGCCCATGGCCGCCTCTCGTAGCACAGCCCGGAGGGCTTGGCGTCAGGCCGCGAGGTAATTCGTCGGCGCCGCCGCCTTCACGGCGTCGTCGACATGGTCCTCGAACTTGGCGAAGTTCTTGGCGAACATGCCGACGAGGTTCTTCGCGGTCTCGGCGAAGGCGGCCTTATCGGCCCAGGTCTTCACGGGGTAGAGGATATGCGGCTCAACGCCGGGCACCGAGCTCGGCACCGCGAAGCCGAAATAGGGGTCGCGGCGGAAATCGGCGCGGTTGAGCGAGCCGTCGAGCGCCGAGGAGAGCAGGCGGCGTGTGACGCGGATCGGCATGCGCCGGCCGGTGCCGTACTGGCCGCCGGTCCAGCCGGTGTTGACCAGCCAGCAATCGACATGGTGCTTGTCGATGAAGTCGCGCAGCAGGTTGGCGTATTCCGACGGATGCCGCGGCAGGAAGGGCGAGCCGAAGCAGGTCGAGAATTCCGGCTCGACGCCGGTCAGCCCACGCTCCGTGCCGGCGACCTTGGCGGTGTAGCCGGAGAGGAAGTGATACATCGCCTCGGCCGGGGTCAGCTTGGCGATCGGCGGCATCACGCCGAAGGCGTCGGCCGTCAGCATCACGATGTTCTTCGGGATGCCGGCGCGGCCGGTGCGCGAGGCGTTCGGGATGAAGTCGAGCGGATAGGCCGAGCGCGTGTTCTCGGTCTTGCTCTGGTCGTCGAAATCGACCTCGCGCGTCAGCGGGTCCATGACGGTGTTCTCGAGCACCGTGCCGAAGCGCAGCGAGGCCGCATGGATCATCGGCTCGGCCTCGGCCGAGAGGCGGATCGTCTTGGCGTAGCAGCCGCCCTCGAAATTGAAGATGCCTTCCTTCGACCAGCCATGCTCGTCGTCGCCGATCAGCGTGCGCTCCGGATCGGCCGAGAGCGTGGTCTTGCCGGTACCGGAGAGGCCGAAGAAGATCGCGGAATCGTCCTTCGGGCCGACATTGGCCGAGCAGTGCATCGGCACCACGCCCTTGGTCGGCAGGACGTAGTTCAGATAGGTGAAGACCGATTTCTTCATCTCGCCGGCATAGGCCGAGCCGCCGATCAGCACGATCTTGCGGGTGAAGTCGATCGCGACGACGGTCTCGCTGCGGCAGCCATGGCGCTTCGGGTCGGCCTTGAAGCTCGGCAGGTCGACGATCGTCATCTCCGGCACATAGGCGTTGATCTCGTCGCGCGGCGGCCGGATCAGCAGGTTGCGGATGAACAGCGAATGCCAGGCCATCTCGGTGAAAACGCGGGCCTTGACGCGATGGACGGGGTCGGCGCCGCCATAGAGATCCTGCGCGAACAGCTCCTTGCCCTCGGCATGGGCGAGGAAGTCGCCGAGCAGCGTCTCGAAATGCTCTGGGCTCATCGCCTGGTTGTTGTCCCACCAGACAGTGTTCTCAGTCAGCGCGTCGCGCACCGTGAACTTGTCCTTGGGCGAGCGGCCGGTATGGCTGCCGGTATCGGCGCAGAGCGCGCCGCCGCGGGCGAGCTGGGATTCGCCCCGGTGCAGCGATTCCTCGTAGAGCTGCGGCGCTTCCAGGTTCCAGTGCACGGCCTTGAGCTTGCGGAAGCCGAAGCCTTCGGCACCATGAGCGGCATTGAACTGACCGATAATGTCCACTGAATTCCTCCGGAGGCCGGCCATGCTGAGGGCGGCCCGTTGTCTTCACGAATGCGCTGGGGCCGGTGGCGAGGCCCAGGCGTCGAAGGCGAGGCCTTGCGGCCACGATGCTCTTTAAGGCGATGCGTCGCCTCGCTCAAGTCATTGAAAATACCCGACGTCGCCGCGAGGTTTTCTAAATCGATTGAATTTCAACCTGTGGTAAATGGCCGCGTGTCTTCGCCAGGGCCGGGCATGCCGGCGGCTTGCGGGATGTCACGTCGCCTGGGAACGCGCTTTGCCTGCCAGTTCGGCGAGGATGCGCCGCAGGCTGCCGGGGCCGTCCACAGAGGTCGGGAAAGGCAGGCGCAGCGCCGCGCTGCCGAGCGCCAGGTCGAGCCCGTCCGGATCGAGTCCGATAGCCCGCCAATCGCCGGCCTTCGCACCGAGCAATCGCGTGGCATAGAGGCCGATCGCCTCGGCATGATCCTCGTTCATATGGGCGACGGCGCCGGCTTCGACTTCAGCCAGCGCCGCGGCATGGGTCGGATCGCTCATGAGATCGGTCGGTGACGGCGCAAAGGCGCGGGCGAAGCCGCCGTTCAGGCTCGCGCCCTCGATCTCCAGTGCAAAGAAGCTGAAATCCGGGAAATCGGCATAGAGCGCCGATTTCGGCTGGCGCGCGAGATAGCGGCGGCGGATGCGCGCGCCTTCCTCGCTCTCGCGGTCGATCTTGCGGGCACGGACCTTCAGCGTGATCCGCGCATGGGCGAGCGGGTCGCCCTTGCCGCCGGGCGAGATCAGCAGCGAGGCGCGCGGATCATTGGCGAGATTGCTTGTATGCGCGGCGAGCCCGGAGATCAGGATGATCGGCGTGCCCTGGATGTCGGTGGCGAGCCCGACCAGGCTCGCGGAGGGATGGCCATCGGGACCGAGCGTGGCGAGCGCGGCGGAGCGGGCCTCGCGCAGCAGGCCCCTGGCCTCCTGTCGGACGGCTTCGTCCATCGGCTGAATCACGTCCTTGACATCCCTGGCCATGGAACCTCCCTGCGATTTCCGGCTTGTGATACGGGGACATAGGCAAATCGCCCCGCTCCGGCTAGATTGCCGCCATGCTTTGGCCTCTCTCCCGCGAGAGGGGAGCCCGTATATGCAACGAGAAAAAGAGACGAAGGCCTTATGCCAACGATTGCGCTGGTCGACGACGACCGCAACATCCTGACGTCGGTTTCGATCGCCCTCGAGGCCGAGGGCTATCGCATCCTGACCTATACCGACGGTGCCTCGGCCCTCGACGGGCTGAAGCAGAACCCGCCGGATCTCGCGATCTTCGACATCAAGATGCCGCGCATGGACGGCATGGAGTTGCTGCGCCGCCTGCGCCAGAAATCGGACTTGCCCGTGATCTTCCTCACCTCCAAGGACGAGGAGATCGACGAGCTCTTCGGCCTGAAGATGGGCGCCGACGATTTCATCCGGAAGCCGTTCTCGCAGCGCCTGCTGGTCGAGCGCGTCAAGGCGATCCTGCGCCGCGCCGGCGCCAAGGATGCGACCGCCGCCCCGCGCACCGAGGATGCCAAGGCTCTGGAGCGCGGCCTGCTGCGCATGGACCCCGAGCGCCATACCTGCACCTGGAAGGGCGAGCCGGTGACCCTCACCGTCACCGAGTTCCTGATCCTGCAGTCGCTGGCGCAGCGCCCCGGCGTGGTGAAGAGCCGCAATGCCCTGATGGACGCGGCCTATGACGACGAGGTCTATGTCGACGACCGCACCATCGACAGCCACATCAAGCGCCTGCGCAAGAAGTTCAATCAGGTCGATGCCGATTTCGACATGATCGAGACGCTCTACGGCGTGGGCTATCGCTTCAAGGAAACCTGAGGCAAGGAAGGCCGACGCGCGGCGGATTCGCCGCAGCCACCCTCCCGAGCGGAAGCAAGCCGCAGCCATGGCAACCGTCGACAACGAGGCTAGAGCGTCAGCACCGCCTGCCGGCTGGCGTGCCGTGCTGCGTCGCCGCACCGGCATCGCGTGGCGGCGCCTGGCGCGCGCGATTTCGCTGCGCGCCGCCTCCAGCCTGACGCGGCGCATCCTCGTCCTCAATCTCGGCGGGCTCGTCGCGCTGCTGATAGGCTTCCTCTATCTCAACCAGTTCCGCGAGGGCTTGATCGAGGCGCGCGTCCAGAGCCTGCTGACCCAGGGCGAGATCATCGCCGGCGCGATCGCGGCCTCCGCCACGGTCGAAATCGACACGATCACCATCGATCCCGACAAGCTGCTGCAGCTCCAGGCCGGCGAGAGCGCCGGCATTGCCGAGGACCCGCTCGATTTCTCGATCAATCCCGAGAAGGTCGCGCCGCTGCTGCGCCGGCTGGTGACGCCGACCAAGACCCGCGCCCGGGTCTACGACAAGGACGGCATGCTCACCATCGACTCGCGCAGCCTGTATTCGCGCGGCGACGTGCTGCGCCTCGATCTGCCGCGCGTCGGCGAGCCCGACGAGCCGCCGCTGCTGGAGCGCACCTGGAACATGCTGCGCAACCGGCTCGGCAAGGCCGATGTCCCGACCTATGACGATTTCGAGAACGCCAACGGCAAATCCTATCCGGAGGTCGCCCGCGCCCTGAACGGCGCGCCGGCGAGCGTCGTGCGCGTCAATACCCGCGGCCAGACCATCGTTTCGGTGGCGGTGCCGGTGCAGCGCTTCCGCACCGTGAAGGGCGCGTTGCTGCTCTCCACGCAAGGCGGCGACATCGATGCGGTGATCGCTGCCGAGCGTTTCGCGATCTTCCAGGTCTTCGCGGTCGCCGCCGGCGTGATGATCGTGCTCTCGATCCTGCTGGCGGGCACCATCGCCGAGCCGATCCGCAAGCTCGCGGATGCCGCCCAGCGCGTGCGGCGCGGCGTCAAGTCGCGCGAGCAGATCCCGGATTTCAGCAGTCGTCACGACGAGATCGGCCATTTGTCCGGCACGCTGCGCGACATGACCAAGGCGCTCTACAGCCGCATCGAGGCGATCGAGAGCTTCGCGGCTGACGTCGCTCATGAGTTGAAGAATCCGCTGACCTCGCTGCGCAGCGCCGTCGAGACCCTGCCCCGCGCCCGCAACGAGGATGCGCGCGGGCGCCTGATGGCCGTGATCCAGCACGATGTCCGCCGGCTCGACCGTCTGATCTCGGATATCTCCGATGCCTCGCGGCTCGATGCCGAACTCGCCCGCAACGATTCCGCCCCGGTCGATGTCAGCCAGGTTCTGGAGGCCGTGGTCACGATCCAGAACGAGACCCGCCGCGAAGGGCGGGCCCTGATCGAGCTGGGCAGCGATCGCCGCAACCAGCGCCTGGGCGACGATGCCTTCCTCGTGCTCGGCCATGATTCCCGCATCGGCCAGGTCCTGGTCAACCTGATCGACAATGCCCGCTCCTTCTCGCCGCCCGACAAGCCGGTGAAGGTCATGCTCTCGCGCGTTGCCAACGACGTGCTCATCACCGTCGAGGACGAGGGGCCGGGTATCGAGCCCCATGCGCTGGAGCGCATCTTCGAGCGCTTCTATACCGATCGTCCGAACGAGGGGTTCGGCCAGAATTCCGGCCTCGGCCTGTCGATCTCGCGCCAGATCATCGAAGCGCATCGCGGCTCGATCCGGGCCGAGAACCGGCTGGGGCCGGTCGGCCCGGATGGCGAGGCGCAGCGCCTCGGGGCCCGCTTCATCGTCTGTCTGCCGGCGGCTTATACCCATGCAGCCTGACGGTGGGATGGCTGCCGGGGCGCGCCCGCGAACGCGTATCCATGCGACCGTCGTGGCCGTCGGCGAGGCCGGCATCCTGATCCGCGGCGCTTCGGGAACCGGCAAGTCGACGCTCGCGCTGGCCCTGATCGCGCTCGCCGGACAGACCGGTCGCTTCGCCCGGCTGGTCGCCGATGACCGAACGGAGCTCGTCGCGACCGGCGATCGGCTGGTAGCGCGGCCGGTGGCGCCGCTGGAGGGCATCGTCGAGCGGCGCGGCCTTGGCCTAACGCCCGAACCCCACACCGGAGCGGTCGTGATCAGACTCGTCGTCGATCTGGCGGCCGAGGAGCCGGCGCGGATGCCCGAACCCGAGGATCTCGTCGACAGCCTCGCAGGCATCGATCTCCCTCGCTTGCGCATGACGGGTCGCGCCGGCGACGAGAGGCTTGCGTTGAACGCGCTCGACTTATTCACAGACGCCGGCCGCTAACCACGATTTCGACAAGTTTGACGGCCGATGGCTTGCGCATATCTCGCGTCTGCCGCATAACCCGCGACCTTGTCCGGGCGCCCGACGGCGCTCGCCGGTGCTGGATTGAATGATCGGACTGGTCCTCGTGACGCATGGGCATTTGGCGACGGAGTTCCGCGCTGCGCTCGAACACGTCGTCGGCCCCCAAAAGAACCTCGCGACCATCGCCATCGCTCCCGATGACGACATGGAAAGCCGACGCCGCGACATCATCGCCGCCGTCGAGCAGGTCGAGACCGACCGTGGCGTCATCATCCTGACCGACATGTTCGGCGGCACGCCCTCGAACCTGGCGATCTCGGTGATGGAGCCCGGCCGCATCGACGTCGTCGCGGGCGTCAACCTGCCGATGCTGATCAAGCTCGCCAGCGTGCGCGAGGAGAAGACCCTCGACGAAGCCGTCACCAGCGCGCAGGATGCGGGCCGGAAATACATCACCGTCGCCAGCCGCGTGTTGGCCGGCAAGTAACGGCGCCGAGAGGGGCGGATGGACGAAGACTGCGATTGCCCCGAAGTCGAAATTCCCGCCGGGGCCCTCTACGGTGAATTCCAGATCGTCAACAAGAAGGGGCTGCACGCCCGCGCCACGGCGAAATTCGTGCAATGCGCCGCCCGCTACGAGGCTGACATCACGGTCAGCCGCTGCGGCGAGACGGTCGGCGCGACCTCGATCATGGGCGTTCTGACGCTGGGCGCCGGCATCGGCTCGACGATCACCATCGTCGCGAAGGGGGCGGAAGCGAAACCGGCGCTCGACGCCCTCGCGGCCCTGATCGCCGACAGGTTCGGCGAGGGGGAGTAGGGGCGTAGCTCGGGCGTCACTCCCGAGCGCAGCGCCGATCCGGGAAACTCGTTCCAGATAGGCTGCGGGTCAATGGCGTCATCGTCATGAGATGCTCGGGTCAAGCCCGAGCATGACGGCGGCTGTGCAGGCTTCGGCAATCATATAAAGACATCTTTATATCTTTGATTGCCATTCGCTCCGTGCGCTGCTAGAGAGCGCGCCATCATTCAGGCTGAGCGATTGGAGCCACCCGTGTCGGATTACATCGTCAAGGACATCTCGCTTGCGGATTACGGCCGCAAGGAAATCAACATGGCTCAGGACGAGATGCCGGGCCTGATGGCGATCCGCGCCGAGCACAAGGGCAAGTTCCCGCTCAAGGGCGCCCGCATCGCCGGCTGCCTGCACATGACGATCCAGACCGCCGTGCTGATCGAGACGCTGAAGGATCTCGGCGCCGATGTGCGCTGGTCGTCCTGCAACATCTTCTCGACCCAGGACCATGCAGCCGCCGCGATCGCCGCGACCGGCACCCCTGTCTTCGCCATCAAGGGCGAGACGCTGGAAGAGTACTGGGAGTACGTGCTGAAGACCGCGACCTGGGGTGACGGCGGCACGCCGAACATGATCCTCGACGATGGCGGCGACCTGACCATGCTCATCATCCTCGGCGCCGAGGCCGAGGCCGGCAAGGCCGAGTTCCTCGACAAGCCGGGCAATGAGGAAGAGACGATCTTCTTCAAGCTGATCAAGCGCGAGCTCAAGGCCAATCCGGGCTGGTTCACCAAGACCCGCGCCGCGATCAAGGGCGTCTCGGAAGAGACCACCACCGGCGTGCACCGCCTGTACGAGCTGGCCAAGGCCGGCCGCATGCCCTTCCCGGCGATCAACGTCAACGACAGCGTCACCAAGTCAAAGTTCGACAACCTCTACGGCTGCCGCGAGTCGCTGGTCGACGCCATCCGCCGCGGCACCGACGTCATGATGTCGGGCAAGGTTGCGGCCGTCGCCGGCTATGGCGACGTCGGCAAGGGCTCGGCCGCCTCGCTGCGCCAGGCCGGCTGCCGCGTGCTGGTCACCGAGATCGACCCGATCTGCGCCCTGCAGGCGGCGATGGAGGGCTATGAGGTCGTCACCATGGAGGACGCCGCTCCGCGCGCCGACATCTTCGTGACCGCCACCGGCAACCTCGACGTGATCACCGTCGAGCATATGCGCGCGATGAAGCACCGCGCCATCGTCTGCAATATCGGCCATTTCGACTCGGAGATTCAGGTTGCCGGCCTGAAGAACTTCAAGTGGGACAACGTCAAGCCGCAGGTCGACGAGATCGAGTTCCCCGACGGCAAGCGCATCATCCTGCTCTCGGAAGGCCGCCTCGTGAACCTCGGCAACGCGACCGGCCATCCGTCCTTCGTGATGTCCTGCTCGTTCTCGAACCAGACGCTGGCCCAGGTCGAACTCTGGAACCATCACGCCAAGTACGAGAACAAGGTCTACACGCTGCCGAAGCATCTCGACGAGAAGGTCGCGGCGCTGCATCTGGCCAAGGTCGGCGCCAAGCTGACCGTGCTCAACGATGCGCAGGCGAAGTATCTCGGCCTGCCGGTGACCGGACCGTTCAAGCCGGAGCTCTACCGCTACTGACAAGGCGCCACGGCGCTCCCGAATGGAAGGCCCGGCGTTAGCCGGGCCTTTTTTCATGTCTGTGCCTTCCGGGAATCAGGCTTCGGGATACTACAAATTGTGCCTCGTCGGCTAACGGCATCTACTGCTTGACGATCCCCGGCAACGCGCCGGCTCGGCCGGCAAATCGAACGATTTACCTGCCATTAAGCACTTCCTGACGGACTCCAGCGATGATTAGAGTGGGACTGATTCGGTCGCCGCGATGCGCGGGCCGGATCGAAAGCTCTGATGTGATTGGCGTGGTAGCGAGCGTGGATCGGCCCCTCCGGAGATGGCAGCCCTGCCAGCTCCCCCGGCCGATTCCGACGGGCCCGATGGACAGGGCGGCTCAAGGCCGCCGGAGAGACGACGGACGCAGGGATGGCACGGGCGAGGCGACAGGAGCGAGATGGCGGCTGGCGACCGCGCGCATTGCTGCCCGCGCTGGCGGCGGCGTCGGTCACCGTTCCGACCATGGCGCGCAGCGAGTGGCTGGCACCCGTACCCTTCGATACCATGGGCTCGGGCGGGCTTTCGCTGGTCCTGGCGGGCCTGACCGTCTTCGCCACGACGACATCGCTGATCTATGTGCGCGAGCGGACGCGCTGGCAGAAGCGCGAGGCCAAGCTCGCGGCCGATCTCGAAGCGGCGCGCAGCCATCAGGAGCGGCTCTCGATCCTGCTCGCAGCCGATCCACAGGTGGTGGTGAGCTGGAAGGGCCGTGATGCCGAGCCCATCTTCGAGGGCGACAGCGGCTTCCTCGGGGCTCCCGGTGCGACGCTCGCTTTGGCTTATGGCAGCTGGGCGCCGCCGGTCGACGCCAAGCGTCTGGAACTCGCGACCGATGCGCTGAAGCAGCGCGGCGAGGCCTTCAATTTCACGCTGCGCAGCAAGGCGGGGCCTTTCATCGACGTCGAGGGCCGGCCCGTCGCCGGGCGCGCGGTGATCCGCTTCCGCGAGGTCACGGGCGAGCGGGCCGAGGTCATGACCCTGCGCGGCGAGCTCGAACGCGTGACCGTGGGCCATGCGGCGCTTTCGAGCCTGCTCGCCGGGCTGCCGCATCCCGCCTGGATGCGCAATGCCGATGGCCGCCTCACCTGGGTCAACGCCGCCTATGCCCGTGCGGTGGAAGCTGCTGATCCGGCCGCCGTCGCGAAGAGCGGGCTGGAGCTGCTCGACCGCACCGAGCGCGATGCCGCCTCGCGGGCGCGCCGGGAAGGCGCGACCTTCGCCCTGCGCGCGCCGGCCGTGGTTTCCGGACAGCGACGCACGCTCGACATCATGGAACTGCCGACGCCGACCGGATATGCCGGCTTCGCCACCGACATGAGCGAGCTCGAGGCGGTCCGGGCCGATCTCCAGCGCCAGATGGATGCCCATGTCCGCACGCTCGATCGGCTCAAGACGGCGGTCGCCGTCTTCGACGGCACCCAGCGCCTCGTCTATCGCAATTCCGGCTTCGATGCGCTCTGGTCGCTGGAAGCGGGCTTCCTCGACGGCCAGCCGACCGATGGCGAGATTCTCGACAAGCTGCGCGCCGAGCGGCGCCTGCCCGAGCTCGGCGATTACCGCAGCTGGAAGGCGGCGGCGCAGGCTGCCTATACCGCGACTCGCGCCAGCGAGGACTGGTGGTACCTGCCGGACGGGCGCACCGTCCATGTCGTCGCCAGCCCCAATCCGCAGGGCGGCGTTACCTATCTCTATGACGACGTCACCGAGCGTTTCACGCTGGAATCGCGCTTCAACGCCCTGTCCCGCACCCAGCGCGAGACGCTCGACTCGCTGCGCGAAGGCGTCGCGGTGTTCGGTTCGGACGGGCGGCTCAAGCTCTCCAACCCGGCCTTCGCCCAATCCTGGCGCATCCAGGGCGGCGACCTCGCGGCCAGCGCGCCGCATATCGATGAGGTCATCCGGCTCTGCCGGCCGCTCTTCCCGCAGGACGAGGTCTGGAGCGAATTGCACAGCGTCGTCACGGGCGTCCGTGATGCGCGCGAGGATTACAGCAGCCGCATCGAGCGGCGCGACGGCACGGTGCTCGACATGGCCGCAGCGCCCCTGCCGGATGGCGCGACACTGATCTCCTTCGCCGACGTCACGGCCAGCGTGAATGTCGAGAGGGCGCTGACCGAGAAGAACGAGGCGCTGGAGACGATCTCGCGGCTGCGCGAGGATTTCGTCCACCACGTCTCCTACGAACTGCGCTCGCCGTTGACCAACATCATCGGCTTCGCGCAGTTGCTCGGCACCGAGACGGTCGGCGCGCTCAATGACAAGCAGCGCGACTACACCTCCCACATCGTCCGCTCCTCCGGCGCACTGCTCGCCATCATCAACGACATCCTCGATCTCGCCACCATCGACAACGGCGCGCTGACGCTCGAAATCCAGGATGTCGACGTCGCCGACACGATCGCCCAGGCGGCGGCCGGGCTGCACGACCGGCTGACCGACACCAAGCTCGACCTCAAGGTCGAGATCGATCCGCGCACCGGCCCGCTGCGGGCCGACGGCAAGCGCCTGCGCCAGGTGCTGTTCAACCTGCTCTCCAACGCCATCGGCTTCTCCTCCGCCGGCCAGACCGTGACGGTGAACGCGACGCGCACAGGCGGGGACATCCGCATCACGGTTGTCGATCAGGGCCGTGGCATCCCGGCCGAGGTGGTGGAAAAGGTGTTCGAGCGCTTCGAGAGCCATTCGCTCGGCTCCAGCCATCGCGGCGTCGGGCTGGGATTGTCCATCGTCCGCTCGATCGTCGAATTGCATGGCGGCCATGTCGAGCTCGATTCCGTGCCCGGCCGCGGCACGCGGGTGACGGCCGTCTTCCCGGCACAGGGCGTGCCGCTCTCGGATGCCGCCGAATGACCGAAGAAGCCCGCAAGGCCGGGACGCACCGGCTCTCGCTGGCGGACGAGGCGGCGACGCTGCGCCTCGCTGCCGATATCGCCGCCATCCTCAAGCCTGGCGACATCGTCGCGCTCTCCGGCCATCTCGGTTCCGGCAAATCGTTCCTGGCGCGCGCCATCCTGCGCGAGCTCGCCGACGATCCGGCGCTGGAGGCGCCGAGCCCGACCTTCACCCTGGTCCAGAGCTACGAGACGGGCCATGGCACGGTGCTGCATGCCGATCTCTACCGCGTGCGCTCGCCCGACGAGCTCGACGATATCGGGCTGGTCGAGGATATCGATCGCCTGATCATGCTGGTCGAGTGGCCTGACCGGGCTGGCACCCGTCTGCCGGCGGCCCGCCGCATCGACATCGTGCTCGATGTCGACCCCGACAATCCGGAAACCGGCCGCATCGCCGATCTCTCGGGCGGTGTCCTCTGGAAGCAGCGCGTGGCCATTGCGGTGGCATCGCGCCGCCTCCTCGACGAGGCCGGCTGGGGCGAGGCCCGCCGCGACTTCATGCTCGGCGACGCCTCGACGCGCGCCTATGAGCGCCTGACCCGGCCGAACGGCGAGACCGCGGTGCTGATGATCTCGCCGCCGCGGCCCGACGGTCCCCCGGTCCGGCTCGGCAAGCCCTATAGCGCGCTCGCCCATCTTGCCGAGACGATCGAGGCCTTCGTCGCGATGGATCGCGGCCTGCGTTCGCTCGGCTATTCGGCGCCGGAGATCCTGGCGCAGGATCTGACGACCGGCCTGCTGGTGATCGAGGATCTGGGGGCTGAGGGCGTGATCGATGCCGAGCGCCGCCCGATCGCCGAGCGCTACGAGGCTACGGCGCAGCTCCTCGCCGATCTGCATCGTCACACCCTGCCGACGATCCTGCCGGTGGCGGAAGGGCGCGACCACACGCTGCCGCCATACGACCGCCAGGCACTCGCCATCGAGACCGAGCTGATCCTCGAATGGTATGCGCCGCATATCGCCGGCGTGACGCTTCCGGCCGTCACCCAGGCCGAGTTCGCGCGCATCTGGAGCAAGCTCTTCGACGAGATCCTCGCGGCGCCCCAGACCTGGACGATGCGCGACGTGCACTCGCCCAACCTGATCTGGCTGGAGCAGCGCCAGGGCCATGCCCGGCTCGGCCTGATCGACTTCCAGGATGCGGTGCTCGGCCATCCCGCCTATGATCTGGTCTCGCTCGGCCAGGATGCCCGCATCGACGTCCCCGCCTCGCTGGAACTGCGCTTGCTAGCGGCCTATGGCGCGGCGCGGCGCGGCGATGCCCCCGATTTCGATCTCGCCGGTTTCGCCCGCGCCTATGCGATCCTCGGCGCCCAGCGCAGCACCAAGATCGCCGGCATCTTCGCCCGGCTCGACAAGCGCGACGGCAAGCCCGACTATCTGAAGCATCTGCCGCGCGTCGAAGGTTATCTGCGCCGCAACCTCGAGCATCCTGCCCTGGAAGAGCTCAAGGCCTGGTACCAGGCGCATATGCCGAAGCTGTTCGAGACCGAAGCGGCGGACTAGTCTTAAGCCGATCACTACGGAGATTCGCGTGACCACAACCGCTTCGCCGCCGATCCGCCGGGCGATGGTGCTGGCGGCCGGGCTCGGGCAGCGCATGCGCCCGATCACCGACACGCTGCCGAAGCCGCTGGTCAGGATCGGCGGCAAGGCGATGCTCGACCATATGCTCGACCGGCTGGCCGAGGCCGGCGTCGAGGAAGCGGTCGTCAACGTCCACCATCTCGCCGGGCAGGTCGAAACGCATCTCGTGGATCGCACCCGCCCCCGCATCACCATATCGGACGAACGCGCGGAGCTGCTGGAGACCGGCGGCGGCGTCCGGAAGGCGCTGCCGTTGCTGGGTGCCGCGCCCTTCTTCCACGTCAATTCCGATGCGCTCTGGCGCGAGACCGGCCGGCCTGCGATGAAGGCGATGGCCGCGGCCTGGGACCCCGCGCGGATGGACATGCTGCTCCTGCTCGCCGATCGCGAAACCAGCCTCGGCTTCGATGGCGCCGGCGATTTTGTCCTCGCCGATGACGACCGCCTGTCCCGCCGGGGCAGCGCCGCGAGCGCACCTTACGTCTATGCCGGCGTCGCGATCCTGAAGCCGGAGCTCTTTGCCGATACGCCGGAAGGGCCGTTCTCGCTCAACCTGCTCTTCGACCGTGCCATCGCGCGCGGCCGCCTGTTCGGCGAGCGGCTGGAAGGCCGCTGGCTGCATGTTGGCACGCCCGAGGCGATCGCGCCGGCCGAGACCGCCTTCGCTGCTGCCCTGCCGGTCGATGCCTGAGCTCAACCTGTTCAGCATCCCGGCCGGCGCGCCGTTTCTGGAGGTGCTGGCGCAGGCGATGCTCGACGGGCGGCTGGGGCCGGTCCATGACCCCGCCGATCCCGCAGCGATGGCGCGCACGACGCTCTACCTGCCGACGCGTCGCGCCGCCCGTGCCTTCGCCGCGATCCTCGCCGGAAAGCTTGGTGGCAGGCCCTTGCTGCTGCCGCGCATCGTCCCGCTCGGCGATGTCGACGAAGCCGAAACGGCGCTGATCGGCGCCGGTGCCTGGGCAGAAGAACGCGTCTCTCCGATCGCCCCGCTCGAACGCCGCATGCTGCTGACGCGGCTGGTCGATGCCTGGGGCCGCACAGCCAATCGCAGCCATCTCAAGCTCGATCCGGCCGAGCCCGCGCTGGTGCCGGCGACGCTGGCCGAGGCCTATGGGCTCGCCGGCGACCTCGCGGCCCTGCTCGACCAGATGCAGACCGAAGGCGTTTCGGTCGAACGACTCGCCTCGCTCGATGCCGCCCGTTTCGATCGCGTCTGGCAGCTCAATGCCGGCTTCCTAGCCATTCTCGGCGAGGCCTGGCCCGAAATCCTCGTCGAGCGCGGTGCCTGCGATCCGGCCGCCTTTCGCAATCGCATGCTCGCGGCTGAGCGCGACAGGCTGGTCGGCGGCGGGGCGAGCGGGCCGATCATCGCCGCCGGCTCGACCGGTACGGTTCCGGCCACGGCACGGCTGCTCGCGGCCATCGCCCGGCTCCCGAACGGAGCGGTGGTCCTGCCCGGCATCGATCTCGGATTGGCGGCTCGCGCCTGGGATGCGATCGCGAAGGAGCCGGCCCATTCGCATCCGCAGGCCGCCCAGCATCACCTGATGGAGACCCTCGAAGCGGATCGCGACGATGTTCGCGAGCTGGCGCAGCCCGCCGCCGCGCGCGAAGCCCGCGCCGCGCTGCTGCGCGAGGCGATGCTGCCGGCCTCGGTCACCGAACTCTGGTCCGACCTCGGGGCGCGTGTTCCGGCAGGGATGGCGGCGGAGGGCTTCCAGGGCCTGCGCGTCGTCGAGGCTGCGGATGAGCGTGAGGAGGCGCTCATCGTCGCCATCGCCCTGCGCGAGACGCTGGAGCGGCCCGGCGCCCATGCAGCCTTGGTGACGCCGGATCGCGGACTGGCCGAGCGCGTCGCAGTCGAGCTCAGGCGCTGGGGCGTCGAGGTCGACGATTCCGCTGGCCTGCCGCTGGGGCGTTGGCCGGCCGGTTCGCTGCTGCGCCTGATCCTCGAAGCGGTACTGGCCGAGATGGCGCCGGTCGCGCTTGTGCCGTTGCTCGCCCACCCGCTCTGCCGGCTCGGCCTCGGGAAGGCGGCGCTGACACACGGCGCTGCCGCGCTCGATATCGGGACATGGCGCGGGCAGGCGGTGGGCCGGGGGATGCCGGGGCTGGAAGTCGCGCTCGCAAACTGGGAGGCGATCCGCAAAAGCGGGCACGCTCCGCGTCCGCGCGCCCGGCTGGCGGCGGAGGACCAGGCGGCCGCCGCTGCCGTATTGCGTGGGCTCGGGGCAGCAAGCGCATCCTTGCGCGAGGCATTCGCCGCCGCGACGCCGTCATTGGCCGCCGTCGTCGTCGCAGCGCGCGAAGCTGTCACCGCCTTCAGCCAGAGCGAGGCGGGCACGCCGCTCGCCTTCGTCGGGTCGGATGGCGAGGCCCTGTCAGGGCTCTTCGACGAACTCGCGGCCGCCGAGGCCGTCATGCCGCCGGATGGCACGGCGCGGGACTTCGTCGCCATCCTCGACGAGCTGCTGGCCGAGACCGTGGTCAAGCGTGCAACGCCCGGCTATCCGCGCGTCGCGATCTGGGGGCTGCTCGAAGCGCGCCTGCTGGAGGCCGACCATGTCGTGCTCGGCGGGCTCAACGAGACCGTCTGGCCGCCGCAGACCACGACCGATTCCTTCATCAATCGGCCGATGCGCACCGAGCTCGGCCTGTCGCCGCCGGAGCGGCGCGTCGGCCAGACTGCGCATGATTTCGTCATGGCGGCGCTGGCTCCGCAGGTGACGCTGACGCGTCCGCGCAAGGCCGGCGAGGCCGAGACCATCGCTTCGCGCTTCTGGCAGCGCCTGCAGGCGGTGACGCCGCAGCCGGTCTGGGCGAAGGCCGTTGACGAGGGGGCGAAGCTGCGGGCTTTGGCCGGTGTCCTGAGCGCTCCCGCCGATGCCAGGCCGATCGCCCGTCCGGCGCCGTGCCCGCCGCGCGATCTCCAGCCGCTCTCGCTCAGCGTTACCGAGGTCGAGACGCTGTATCGCGACCCCTACCAGATCCATGCCCGCAAGATCCTGAAGCTCGACGCGCTCGACGATCTCGTGGCGGACCCGACCGCGCAGGATCGCGGCAAGCTCTTGCACGGCATTGTCGAGGAATTCACCACGACCTATCCCGAAGGGCTGCCGGCGGATGCGCTCGGCCAATTGGTCGAGATCGGCGCCCGGCTCTTCCGCGCCTATGACGACGTGCCGGAGGTCAAGGCCTTCTGGTGGCCGCGCTTCCTGCTGACGGCTGGCCATTTCATCCGCTGGGAGGAGCGCCGACGCGGCGATATCGGCCGCATCGGCGTCGAGCTCTTCACGGCCGCGAGCTTCCCGCTTGCCGATGGCAGCGAATTCCGCTTGAGCGGCAAGGCCGACCGGATCGAGCTGACGCGAACACCTTCGCTGCGCATCGTCGATTTCAAGACGGGTGCGCCGCCCTCCAGGAAGCAGGTCGAGAAGGGCTTTGCACCGCAATTGACACTGGAAGCCGATCTGGCTGCGCGCGCCGGCTTCAAGGGGCTGGCCGGGCCGCTGCCGGTCGACGACGTGCTCTATATCAAGCTCCACCACGATCCCAAGAGCTGGGGAGCGAGCACGCCGCTCAAGTTCGGCGACGAGTCTTTGGCCGATGTCGCCGCGCTTCATCTCGAACGTCTGCTCGAATATCTCGACGCCCTGCGCTCGGGCCGCGAGCCCTTCGTCTCGCGCCGCGCGCCCGACTATATCCGCTATGCCAGCCCCTATGACCACCTCGCCCGCGTCAAGGAATGGTCGGCGGCGCCCGGTGGCGACGAGGGGGGCGAGGCATGAGGCCCGGCTGGATCGTCCCGTCGCTGACCAACCAGCGCCAGGCGCAGGCCGCCGATCCCGGCCTTTCCGCCTGGGTCTCGGCCAATGCCGGCTCGGGCAAGACCCATGTGCTGGTCAACCGCGTGCTCAGGCTTTTGCTCGACGATGTCGCGCCCGGCCGGATGCTCTGCATCACCTATACCAAGGCGGCGGCCGCCAATATGGCCAACCGCATCTTCAGGGCCTTGAGTGCCTGGGCGACGCTCTCCGACGAGGCGCTCGCCAAGGAGCTGGCGAACCTCACCGGCCGGGCACCGAATGCGGCCGAGCGAGCCAAGGCCCGCCGCCTTTTCGCGCAGGCGCTGGAGACGCCGGGCGGTCTGCGCATCGAGACGATCCACGCCTTCTGCACGCGGGTGCTGCAGGCAGCCCCGTTCGAGGCGAATGTGCCGCCCCGCTTCGAGGTCGCCGACGATCTGGCGCAGGCCGAGATGCTGCGCGCCGCGCGCCGCGAATTGCTCGCCCTCGTCGCTGCCGAGCCGAACGGGCCGGAAGCGCGCGCACTCGACCTGCTCGCAAGGCTCGCGGCGCAGGACTCGTTCGAGACCATGTTCCAGGAGGCTTTGCGCCAGCGCGCCCTGTTCAGCGACGAGAATGGCCGCGCTCGTGACGCTGGGGCAGTGAAGGCCAGCATCGCCGCCTTCCTCGGCATCGCGCCGGATCTCACGCCCGACGAAATCAAGACGCGCTTCCGCGCGGATTTGTGGGCGCTGCCAGGGCTTCATGCCCTGATCGAGGCGCTTCAGGCTGGCAGCGCCACTCGCCAGACTTGCGCGGCGAACCTGCGAACGCTCCTCGCCGGGCAGGATGACGGCGACCCCATCGGCTTCTGCCGGCGCGGCCTCATCACCGAGGCCGGCACGGTCAACGCCAATATCCGCGGCAAGGGCAAATCCGAGTTCGACGGTGCCGTGCTCGCAACGCTGGAGGACCTTGCCGCCTGTCTGCTCGGCGCCGCCGAACAGGTGAACGCCGTCGCGATCCGCGATCGCAGCGCGGCGCTCGCCTTGCTGGTGACGCGGATGCTCGCCTCCTACCAGCGTCAGAAGAGCCTGCGCTCGCTGCTCGACTATGACGACCTGATCGCACGCACACGCTCGCTGCTGGAGCGGGTCGAGGCGGCCTGGGTGCTGTACAAGCTCGATGCCGGTATCGACCACATCCTGCTCGACGAGGCGCAGGACACCGGCGAGGCGCAATGGGCGATCCTGCGCAAGCTTGCCGAGGAATTCACCAGCGGCGGCGATCTCCGGGCGAAGCCGCGCACCATCTTCGTCGTCGGCGACGAGAAGCAGTCGATCTACGGCTTCCAGGGCGCTGCTCCCGCAGCCTTCGGCGAGGAACGCCGGGCGCTCGAGACGCGGGTTACGGCCGCGAAACAGGATTTCGAGGCGATCAGCCTCAACACCTCCTTCCGCTCGGCGCCCGACATCATGCAGGCGGTCGATGCCGTCTTCGCGCTGCCCGAGCACGCGCGCGGCCTCGTCTTCGACGGCGCGACGCGGCCGGAAATCCACGACACGGTCCGTCGCAACGCACCCGGAACCGTCGATATCTGGCCGCTTGCCGCGAACGATACCGGCGAGCCGCCCGATGCCTGGACGACGCCGGTCGACGCACCCGAGCGGCGCAGCGGCACGGTGAAGCTCGCCGAGCGAATCGCGCGCACCTTGCGGCGCTGGCACGACGCCGGCCGCGACGATCTCGGCCATCCCTTCGCGGCGGGCGACGTCATGATCCTGCTGCGCCAGCGCGGTGCGCTGTTCGAGGCGATCGTCAAGGCGTTGAAGGATGCCGGGGTCCCCGTCGCCGGCCGCGATCGCCTGACGCTGGCCGAGCATCCGGCGGTGGAGGATCTCGTGGTGCTCGGCCGCGCCCTGCTGCTGCCCGACGATGACCTGACGCTCGCCACCGCGCTCAAGACGCCCTTGATCGATCTCGACGACGACGATCTCCTGCGCCTCGCGCCCGGTCGCAAGGGCTCGCTGCGCGCCGCTTTACAAGAAGCCGCAGCGGAAGAGCCGCGTTACGCCGCCGCCGAGGCGAAGCTCACCCACTGGACGCGGGAGGCCGGGCGTTGCGGGCCGTTCCGCTTCTTCGCCGACCTGCTTGGCCCCGGCGGCGGGCGCAATCTCGCCCTGGCCCGGCTGGGCGCCGAGTCCGGCGACGCGCTCGATGCCTTCCTCAACGCCGCGCTCGATCACGAGCGCCGCTACGGCCCCTCGCTCGCCGGTTTCCTCCAGCATGTCGCCGGCAGCGCCGCCGATGTGAAACGCGATCTCTCGGCCAGCGCCGGTGAGGTCCGCGTCATGACCGTGCATGGTTCGAAGGGGCTGGAGGCGAAGATCGTCATCCTCGCCGATCTCGGGCCTGAGCCTGGTGCGAGGCGCCTGCCGAAGATCCTGGCCGTGCCGTCGCCCCATGGTGAGCTCGTGCCGCTCTGGCCACCCGCCGCCGCGGAGGACGTATCGGCGACCGCTGCGGCCAAGGCCGTGGTGGTCGCCCAGATGGTCGAGGAGCATCATCGCCTGCTCTATGTCGCGATGACCCGCGCCGAGGACCGGCTGATCGTCTGCGGCGTGCAGGCCAAGGGCGAGGCGCCGCCCGGAAGCTGGTACGCGATGATCGAGCAGGGGCTGATGCGGTCGGATGCCGGCCTGAAGCTGATCGGCGACGGCGACGAGGCGACGTTGCGCTTCATGATCTCTGCGCCGTCATCGGCAGAAGAGGAAACCGGCCGGATACAAGGAGAGGCCGCGCCTTCCGCCGTGCCGTCCTGGCTGTCCGAGCGGGTCGCGCGCGAAGCCGAGCCCTTGCCGCCGCTGAAGCCGTCGAGCGCGCTTGCCGCGGCTGATGGCGAGGAGCGGCCGGGCGACGGTCCTTTCCTCGCCGAAGCGGCGGCGGCCGGCCGGCTGGCGCATTTGCTCCTGCAGGTCCTGCCGGGCGTCCCGGAGGCGCGCCGCCCGGCGACGGCGGCGGCCCTGGCGCAGGCGCGTGGCGGAGCCCTGCCGCCCGAAAGGCGGGCAACCATCGTCACGGACGCCCTGCACCTGCTGGCCGCCCCGGCGCTGGCCGGGCTCTTCGCACCGGATGCCCTGGCGGAAGTCCCCGTCGCGGGTTCGATCCGCCTGGCGGATGGCGCGGCGCGGGCCGTATCCGGGCGGATCGACCGGTTGGCGGTGACCGCCGAGAGCGTCGTCGTCGCCGATTTCAAGACCACGGCCCGACCCCCGCGCGAGGCCGATGCGATCCCGGTCACAACGATCGCCCAGCTTGCCGCCTATGCCGCGCTGATGCGGGAGATCTATCCGGGGCGGGAGGTTCGGGCTCTGGTGATCTATACGGCGAGCCTCGCCTGTTTCGAACTGGATGCTGGCCGCCTCGACGCCGCGCTCGCGGCCCTGGCCGCCGGTGAGGAAGCCGCTTCCGCCGAGGGATCGTTCCCGCCATGAAATTCGTGCCGCATTCCCTCGCTCTGCGCCCGCGTCTGCTGATCGCTCTGGCCGCGGGCGCCTTGCTCGCCATGCTGTTGCCGGGCGACTGGCGCTGGGCGACGCGCCTGCTGGTCGCCTGGGATGCCGGCGCCGTCCTCTATCTCGGCCTTCTGGCGGCGACGATGTTTACGGAGACGGTCGATCAGATCCGGGCGCGGGCGGAGCAGCAGGACGAGGGCGCCGTCGCCATCCTCGTCATATCCTGCCTCGCGGCGACGGCGAGCCTTGCGGCCATCGCGGTCCAGCTCACGGGCATCGGGGCGGTGCCGGCGGCTGAGCGCGGCGCCCATCTCGCGCTCGGCGGCGTCACGATCCTGTGTTCCTGGACGTTGCTGCACGCCTTCTTCACCCTGCACTATGCCGGCATCTATTATCGCGGCGGCAAGACCGAGCCCTGCCTCGATTTTCCTGGCAGCGGCACGCCGAACTATGTCGATTTCCTGTATTTCTCCTGCACGATCGGCTGCACCTCGCAGACCTCGGATGTCGGCGTGACCACGCGCCGCGCGCGCGGCGTCGTGCTTGTGCATTCGATCCTGGCCTTCGTCTTCAACACCTCGATCCTGGCGATGGCGATCAATGTCGGGGCGAGCCTGGTCTCGGGCGGGTCGTGACGCGCCGGCCTCACCTCCGCCCTGCGGTGCACGCGCCTTGACCGGAGGGGCCGGCGTTCATAGCTTCGCTGGCGAAGGGCGACGATGCCGCCCATGGATTCGAAAGGCAGCCAGTCATGGCAACGAGCAAGGTAACCGACGCGAGCTTCGAGGCCGATGTCCTGAAGTCGTCCGAGCCGGTCGTGGTGGATTTTTGGGCGGAATGGTGCGGTCCCTGCCGCATGATCGGCCCGGCGCTCGAGGAAATCGCGACCGAGCTCGGCGGCAAGGTCAAGATCGTCAAGATGAATGTCGACGAGAACCAGCAGATTCCGGCTCAGTTCGGCATCCGCTCGATCCCGACGCTGATGCTGTTCAAGGACGGCAAGCTCGCCTCCCAGAAGGTCGGCGCCGCCCCCAAGAGCGATCTCTCGCGCTGGATCTCCGCGGCGGTCTGATCCGCCTGCTTCAGACATGAAAAAAGGCCCGCTTCCGCTAAGGAGGCGGGCCTTTCGTCGTCATGCGCCGTCGAATGTCAGTTCTTGCGGGAATCGAGCGCAAAGGCGCCGGGGCCGGCGGTCGCGATGTAGAGGAAGATGAAGCAGAACAGCATCGCCGCCTCGCCGCCGTTCAGCAGCGGATAGAAGCCCTTCGAGCCATGGGCCATCCAGTAGGCGACGGCCATCAGGCCAGAGAGAACGAAGGCGGCCGGCCGGGTGAAGAACCCGACGAGGACGAGCGCGCCGCCGACGATCTCGATCACGCCGGCGGTCCAGGGCAGGCTCATGGCGGAGGGCAGGCCCCAGGACGGAGCAGCCGGGAAGCCGAACAGCTTCTGCGTGCCGTGCGAGATGAAGCTCAGCGCGGCGAAGATGCGAAGCAGGCCGAGTGCATAGGGCTGGAAGCGCGACAGAAACTGCATGCGGTGGTCCTTGGTTGGGGAGAACTGCGGATGGCTCAGGTGTTCAAGTTCCGGGTTCTAGGCGAGCCTCCTGAATTTGCGCAATATCCGATTTGATGACGATTTCGTTTGCGTGTTTGCAAGTTCGATCACGTTTGCGCGACGGCTGTGTCCTTGCCGCCGCAGTGCACGCTTTACGAACCCTTAAAAGCGCCATGTTTGAATCCTGTGTGACCTGACCGCATTGCGAGGCGGCATGGCGGCCGAAAACGGGGCAGGATGAACGACCGGATTGCACGAGGCGAGCGGCGCGAGCCCTCCTTTGGATATGAGCGTGGCGAAGGCCATGTGGACGGTGACATGCGCCTTTCTCCAGACGATCGCCCCTCGCGTTTCCGGAACGCTCCGGCACAGCCCGAGCCGAGCCGGCAGCTCCGCAACCCGCCCAAGCGCGGCAACAAGCGTAGCGGTGGCGGCGGTGGGGGCAAGCGCCGTGGCCGGCATCGCCGCCGCTCGTTCCTGGGCGGGCTGTTCTACTGGACGATGGTGCTCGGCCTCTGGTGCGTCATCGGCCTTGGCGGGCTCATCGCCTATCATGCATCGCAATTGCCGCCGATCGACCAGCTCACCGTGCCGAAGCGGCCGCCGAACATCGCGATCCTCGCCGCCGACGGCTCGCTCCTCGCCAATCGCGGCGAGACCGGCGGGCGCACCGTCACCATCGGCGAGATCCCGCCCTATCTGCCGCGGGCCTTCGTCGCGATCGAGGACCGGCGCTTCTACGAGCATTTCGGCATCGATCCGATCGGCATCACCCGCGCGCTCGTCACCAACCTGCGCGGGCGCGGCGTGGCGCAGGGCGGCTCGACCCTGACCCAGCAGCTCGCCAAGAACCTGTTCCTGACGCAGGAGCGTACCGCCGCCCGCAAGATCCAGGAGGCGATCCTGGCGCTCTGGCTGGAGCGGACCTACACCAAGGACCAGATCCTCGAGCTCTACCTGAACCGCGTCTATTTCGGCTCCGGCGCCTATGGCGTCGAGGCTGCCGCCCAGCGCTATTTCAACAAGTCGGCGCGCTCGGTGACGATCGCGGAGGCGGCGATGCTGGCCGGCCTCGTCCAGGCGCCGTCGCGCCTGGCGCCCAACCGCAATCCCGAGGCGGCCGAGAAGCGCGCCCAGCTCGTCATCGCCGCGATGGCCGACCAGGGCTTCATCACGCAGGCCGCGGCCAAGACCGCGCTGACGGCGCCGGCCGAGGTGCCGGAGCGCGTCGGGGCGGGCTCGGTCAACTACGCCGCCGACTACGTCATGGACGTGCTCGACGATTTCATTGGCGCGGTCGACGGCGATGTCACCGTCCTCACCACGATCGATTCGAAATTGCAGGCGTCGGCCGAGACGATCCTGGTCGATGCGCTGTCCGCGCAGGGCGCCAAGCTTAACGCGTCTCAGGGCGCGGTCGTCTCGCTCGCGCCCGACGGGGCGATCCGCGCCCTGATCGGCGGCCGCGACTATACCAAGAGCCAGTTCAACCGCGCCACGGCGGCGCGCCGCCAGCCGGGCTCGTCCTTCAAGCCCCTCGTCTATCTCACGGCGATGGAGAAGGGCCTGACCCCCGACACCATCCGCGACGACGCCCCGGTCTCGATCAAGGGCTGGGAGCCGGAGAATTATTCGCGCAACTATCGCGGCCCGGTGACGCTGGCGACGGCGATGCAGCATTCGCTCAACACGGTCGCCGCCCGGCTGATCCAGGAGGTGACGCCCAAGGAGGTCGTCCGCACCGCCCAGCGCCTCGGCATCTCCTCGGCCCTGCAGCCGAACCTGTCGCTGGCGCTCGGCACCTCGGAAGTGACGCCGCTGGAGATGACCGCGGCCTACGCGACCTTCGCCAATGGCGGCCAGTCGGTGTTGCCCTATGTCATCCGCGAGGTGCGCCAGACCACTGGCAAGGTCGTGTATGCCCGCAAGGCAACGAGCCTCGGCCAGGTCATCCAGCCGCAATATCTCGCGATGATGGATACGATGTTCACCGGCGTGATGAATGGCGGCACCGGCAGCAAGTTCAACATCCCGGGCTGGCAGGTCGGCGGCAAGTCCGGCACGACGCAGGATTACGGCGACGCCTGGTTCGTCGGCTTCACCGCCAAGCTCGTGACCGCCGTCTGGGTCGGCAACGACGACAACTCGAAGATGAAGCGCGTCACCGGCAGCGGCCTGCCCGGCGAGATCTGGGGCAAGTACATGAAGGCCGCCCATGCCGGAGCGCAGCCGATTCCGTTGCCCGGCGGCTTCTGGCAGGGCGCGCCGCGGCCGCTCGATCTGGGCGCGCCAGTCGCCGAGGCCCGCCAGCCGGAGGCGCCCCCGCCGACCAGTGATCGGGCCTGGGTGCCGCCGGCGCCGCAGGAGAAGAACTTCTTCGAGCGTCTTTTCGGCGGCTGACGAACCCTGTCGTCATTCTCGGGCTTGATCCCGAGAATCTCTTGCCGGGTGAGAAGCGGGTCCTTTAGCTCTTCGCCGCGCGGATGCCCCGCGTCGCGCGGAACAGGACGAGGGCGGCGACGCCCAGCGCCGACATCACAAGCGGCAGCGGCAGCGCCGCGTTCTTCAGGAGATGCCCGACGAGCAGCCCGACGCAGGCCGAGAGCAGCATCTGGCACAGCCCGTTGAAGGAGGAGGCCGCGCCCGCCCGATCCGGAAAGGGCATCATCGCCGAGGCCTGGGCTTGCGGCATGGTCAGCCCGACGCCGCAGGCATAGAGCGCCATCGGCACGACGACGCCGGCAGGCCCGCCGAATCCGGTGAGCACTCCGACCAGCATGGCAAGCCCGCCGCCGGCGAGGCAGGCGACGCCGATGGCGATGACCCCGTCCATGCCGCGCCGTCCGACCAGCCGCTGGGCGATGATCGTGCCGGTGATGTAGCCGAGCACGCCGAAGCCGAAGGAGAAGCCGTATTCGACCGGCGTCAGCCCGTAGACGCCGATCAGCACGAAGGACGAGCCTGAGATGAAGGCGAAGAGCCCGGCATAGGCCAGCGCCGTCAGCGCGACATAGACGCGGAAGGCGCGGTTGTGCAGCAGCGTGCCGAACCCCTTGAAGATGCTGACAAGCGAGAGCGGCTGCGGCGAGCGCGCCCGCAGCGTCTCCGGCATTACGGTGATGATGACCACGGCGAGCACCAGCCCGAAGGCGAGCGAGGCGAGGAAGGTCGAGCGCCAGCCGAAGGCGACCTGCAGCACCCCGCCGATCACCGGCGCGACCGCCGGCACCAGCCCCATGATCATCCCCATCCGGGCGAGTTCGCGCCCGGCGCGCGGCCCGTCATAGAGATCGCGGACCATGGCGCGGCCGAGCACGATCGGCCCGGACGCGCCGAGCGCCTGGAAAGCTCGCGCCAGCGTCAGCGCGCCGATCGAGGGTGCGAAGGCACAAGCCAGCGTCGCGATTCCGAACAGGGCAAGGCCCGCGAGCAGCACCGGCCGGCGCCCCAGCCGATCCGAGAGCGGCCCCCAGAAGATCTGCCCGGCGGCGAAGCCGAACAGGAAGGAGGAGAGCGTCGCCTGCGCACCCGCCACATCCGTCTCCATCACCCGCGCGATCTCGGGCAGGGAGGGCAGGTAGAAATCGGTCGAGAGGGGCCCTAGCGCCGTCAGCATGGCGAGGACGGCGGTCATCGCCAGCGTATCGGGACGAAGCTTCATGCACGGCCTCCGGCGCAGCCGGAAGGGCCGCGCTGCCCTGCTACGACGTCAGCCGGTCATCCGGCAATGGTCCGGGCCGCCGGCCGATCCTGCGTCTCGCCGTGATAGGCGGTCGCCTGCATGGAGGGGCGCGCCGAGAACGCCTCATGCCAGCGCGTCAGCCTCGGCCGTCCGGTCCGGAAATCCGGGAGGCTGCGGAATTCCAGCCAGGCGAGCGCCGTGGCCAGCCCGATATGGCCGATATGGACGGGCTCGTCGAAGCTTTCGCTGCGTTCCAGCAGGTCGAAGGATTCGACGAGCTTCGCGGTCTGTCCCTCGCTCAAGGGCGGATAGCGCAGGTGCTCCGGCCGTCGCAACGTCTCCCAGCGCAAAGCGATGCCGGCATCGCAGAGCCCCTGCGCGATCGCATGCAGGCGCAAAGCCTGCCAACGGGCTTTGCCCTCGGCCGGGATCAATCGACGGCCGTCATGAAGCCCGTCGAGATAGTCGCAGATCACCAGCGAGTCGAAGATCGCGCCGGCTTCCGGCGTGATCAGCACCGGCACCTTGCCGAGCGGATTGACCGCGAACACGTCCGGGTTGCGGTTGGTCGGGCTGGTCTCCTGGTCGATGATTGCGAGCCGCTCGGCGATGCCCGCCTCATGCGCGAAGACGATGGTCTTGCGCGCATAGGGCGAATGGCTCTGCGAATGCAGCGTCAATCGCTCGATGGCTTGCGTGGTCACGCGACCGCCTCCGGCTTGAGGCCGACGAGCTCGGCATAGCGCGCGGGGTCGGTCGCGCCTTCGGTATTGACGAGGAAGACACGGGACTTGCTGTCGAGCTTCAGCGCTGCACGGGCCTGCGGGTCGCGCAGGGTCGCCAGCAAACCGGCAAGGCCGGCCGAACCGCTTTCGCCGGCGACGATGGCCGGGTCGCCGCCGGTCGGCCGTGCCAGGCGGTTCATCGCCTCGACGGCATCGGAATCCTCTGCCGTCATGAAGGCGTCCGCCGCGCGATAGAGCACCCGCAGCGCCAGCGGCGATGGGTCGTAGCATTCGAGCATCGCCATCACGGTCGGTGCGCCATGCGGGATCTTGCCGGGCTTGCCCTGCTTCGCCGCCTCGAAGATGCAGGCAGCACGGGACGGCTCGACCACTGTGAAGAAGGGCCGCTCCTCGCCAAAGCTCGTTTGCATTTGGGCGGCGAGCGCGGCGGCGATGCCGCCGACGCCGGCCTGCACGAAGACGTGGCTCGGCCGTTCCGGCACCTGCGCCAGCCCCTCCCGGGCGATGGCGGTGTAGCCCTGCATGACGAGGCCGGGGATGCGCTCATAGCCGTCCCAGGAGGTGTCGGAGACGATCGTCCAGCCGCGCTCGGTCGCGACACGCGCCGCCTCGACCACGGAATCGTCATAGGTACCGTCGACGCGCACCATCTCGGCGCCGAAGCGGGCGATCGCCGCGACGCGCTCGTCGCTGACGCCGCCATGCACGAAGATCACGGCCTTCGCGCCGAGCAGTTGCGCGCCCTGCGCCACCGAGCGTCCATGGTTGCCGTCGGTCGCGCAGGCGAAGGTCATGCCGGCCGCCACCGCGCGGACGGCGGGATCGTTCATGTCGGCATCGGCGAGCTGCCGGCCGAGCTTTTCGGAAGCCGCTTCGAGCGCAAGCCGGATCACAGCATAGGCGCCGCCGAGTGCCTTGAAGCTGCCAAGTCCAAGGCGCTGGCCCTCGTCCTTGATGGAAAGCGCGCCGATGCCGAGCGCAGCGGCGAGGCCTGGCAGGTTGTGGAGCGGCGTCGGCACATGGTTCGGGCGCACCGCCAGATGCGCCGCGATCGCATCGGCGCCGGCCGGCCCCAGCGTCGCGACATCCTCCGGATGCAGGGCCGAGCGGTAATCCGGATGATGGTTGAGCAGGAACATGGCGGCCTCGTCTGGCTGGGTTGCCTGAATGGATATTGCATCCTAGGTGAAAAAGGCGCTGGATTTGTCCCATGTCCTTGCAAGTTTCTTTCTCGGGATGAGGCATGGCCGAACCGACCGCTCATCAACTCGACGCTTTCGACCGTGCGATCCTTGCGATCCTCCAGCAGGACAACACCACGCCCCAGCGGGTGATCGGCGAGCGCGTTAATCTGTCGGCGCCGGCGGTGCAGCGCCGCATCCGCCGGATGGAGGCGACGGGTGTCATCCAGGCCAATGTCGCGGTCGTCGATCCCGCCGCGCTCGGCCATCCGATCACGCTCTTCGTCGAGATCGAGCTGGTCAGCGAGACGGCCCCCGATATCGATGCGGCCAAGAGCGCTTTCCTCGCCGCGCCGGAGGTGCAGCAATGCTATTACGTCACCGGCGAGGTCGATTTCATGCTGGTCGTGCTGGTGCCGAGCATGGCGGCCTATGAGGGGCTGACGCGGCGCCTCTTCTTCGCCGATCCCAATATCCGCAAGTTCCGCTCCTTCGTCGCCATGGACCGGGTCAAGACTGGTCTCGCGGTGCCGATTTCGTAGCCGCCCTGCGGCACAGGCGGGGCCGCTATCGCCGAGCCGTCTTGTTCCGGCCGCTGCGATATGCGACCGCGGACGGACGTGACGAACGAGCCTGACGGGCCTTGCCGTGATCACCGTGAAAGCCACCGAAACGCCGGCCGGGACAGGCGATGCGCCGCAGGGCTGGCGCGCGCTCGTCCGCTCCAGCGAAATCGGCATCGTGGTGCTGGCCTGTGTGGTCGGCGTCCTCGCGGGGCTCGTCGTGCTGGCGATGTCCTTCACGACGCAGCTCCTGCATGAGATGATCTTCGGGTTGCCGCATACGCAGCGGCTCTCGATCACGACCACGATCCCGCCCTGGCGCGCGCTCGCCGGACCAGTCCTCGGCGGCCTCGTCATCGGCTGCGCCTCCTGGCTGTTCTTCCGCCGCCGCAAGCAGCCGATCGATCCGATCGAGGCCAATGCCCTGCATGGCGGGCGCATGTCCTTCCGCGACAGCGTCTTCGTCGCGCTGCAGACGATGGGCTCCAGTGGTGCGGGTGCCTCGGTTGGACTCGAAGCCGGCTACACGCAGGCGGCGAGCGGGCTCGCCTCGCATATCGGCCGGCGCCTGCGCCTGCGCCGCGCGGATATGCGCCTGATGGTCGGCTGTGCCGCCGGCGGCGCCATTGGTGCCGCCTTCGATGCGCCCCTGACCGGCGCCTTCTATGCCTTCGAACTGATCCTCGGCAGCTATTCGATCGCGGCCTTCGTGCCGGTGATGGCCGCGACCTTCATGGCGACGGTGACCCACAGCGTACTCGCGCCCGCATTGCTCGCGGTCGAGGTGCCGCCGATCGGGTCGATCACGGTGGCGGATTTGCCGCTCGTCGTCATGCTCGGCGCCGCCTGCGGGCTCGTCGGCATCGTCGTCATGCGCGCCGCCGCCTTTGTCGAGGCGGGCTTCAGGCGCTCGCGGATCCCGACCTGGCTCCGGCCTGCTTTCGGCGGCCTCGTCGTCGGCGCGCTGGCGGTCTGGAACCCTTCCGTCTTCTCGGCCGGCCACGGCGCGATCAATCTCTATCTCGGCATCGATGCCAGCCTCATGCTGTTCGCGCTGGTGCTCGTCGCCAAGGCGCTGGCCTCCTCTGTCTCGATCGGATCGGGCTTTCGCGGCGGCTTGTTCTTCGCCTCGCTCCTGCTCGGCGTGCTGACGGGCCGCCTCTTCATCGGCGTGCTGACGCTCGCCTTCCCCAACCTCGCCGGGCACGAGACGCTGTTTGCGCTGGTCGGGATGAGCTCGCTTGCGGTCTCGATCGTCGGCGGCCCGATGACGATGACGCTGCTCGCGCTCGAGATGACCGGCGATCTCAAGCTGACGCTCGCCGTGGTCGGTGCGGCCGGCGCGGCCTCGCTGGTGACGCGCCGCCTCTTCGGCTTCTCCTTCGCGACCTGGCGCTTCCACCTGCGCGGCGAAAGCATCCGCGGCGCCCATGATGTCGGCTGGATGCGCGATCTCACGGCCGGCAGCATGATGCGCATCGAGGTGCCGAAGATCGCGGCCGATGCCACCATTGCCGAAGCGCGGCTGAAATACCCGCCCGGCTCGACCAGCTATCTCGTCGCCGTCGGCCCGGGCGATGCCTATGCCGGCATGGTGCCGCCCGGTGCGCTCTACGAGCCCGATCCGGCACTGGACGAGGAAGCGGCAGCAGAGCCCGCCCCCCGCACCGTTCGCCATCTCCTGCGCAACACGGATCGGATGCTGCTCGCCGACATGTCGGTGCGCGACACGCTGAAGCTGTTCAATGAGGCGGAAAGCGAGGCCTTGCCGGTCGTCGCCGATCGCGACAGCCGCCGCCTTGTCGGCATCCTCAGCGAGGCGCATGCGATCAAGCGCTACAGCGACGAGGTCAGCCGTCGCAATCGCGAATTGACCGGAGAATAGCCGGAAGGCTCAGGCCGAGCGCAGTGCGACGCTCGCCACGACCTGCCAGTCGGCGATCGGCACATCCTGTCCGGAGGTCACGATGCCCACGCGGTCGAAGCGGATGGCGCGCCCGGCGAGGCGGGCATTGATCTCGGCGATGGCTGCAGCCTTCGCACCCGCCTCGACCTCCCCATAGAGCAGCGAGACATGCGGCATGAAGCTCGCGAAGCCGTCGGGATCGAGCGCCTGCTTCAGCTTCGCCAAAGCGGGCGAGACGGCGAAGCGGGCATAGAACGAGCGGAAATAGGCGTCGCTGCCTTCGACGACGGAGACCGGCTCCGCGAAGGCCTCGACCGCTCCGGTTGCCGCGGTGATCGCCTGCCTCAGCAGCTCGGGCGTCGTCTCGGTGTCGCCCTGCAATGTCAGGTGCGGGGCGAAGAGCGGCGTGCCGAAACGGCCCGACAGCTCGCCGATGATGCCGGCCAGCATCGCTTCGTCCGCAGGCGCCGGCATCAGCCAGAGAGAATGAATCCGCACTGTCATCCGCCTTTCACAAAGCTCTTGCATAGACTGCGCCCCGTGCGTAACGTTTATTTCAACTGAGCCGATTGTGGAAGAAATATTCCATTGTCAGGCGATAAGAGCAGAACCGGGGGAGTAGGCGCCTTGCAGCCGGAAACGCAAGCCAGAGCGGGTAGCGGCGCAGCCATCGGCGTGCGCGGTCTCAAGGTCGCCTATGGCGGCACCCGCGTGCTGCACGGCATCGATCTGGACTTCACGCCCGGCAGCTTCACCGCGCTCCTCGGCTCCTCCGGCTGCGGCAAGACCACGCTGCTGCGCTCGCTCTCCGGTTTCGTTCCGGTCGAGGAAGGCTCGATCGTCGTCGGCGGCAAGGATGTCGCCGGGCTGCCGCCGGAAAAGCGCGGCATGGCGATGGTCTTCCAGTCCTATGCGCTCTGGCCGCATATGACCGTGCTCCAGAATATCGGCTACGGCCTCAAGCTGCGGGGCAAGTCGAAGGCCGAGATCGCTGCCAAGGTCGGCCAGATGCTGGGTTTTCTCGGCCTTTCCGGCTACGAGGACCGCAAGGTCACGGCCCTCTCCGGCGGCCAGCGCCAGCGCGTTGCGCTCGGCCGGGCGCTTGCGATCGATCCCGGCATCCTCCTGCTCGACGAGCCGCTCTCCAATCTCGACGCCAAGATCCGCATGACCATGCGCCACGAGATCCGCGCCATCCAGCAGCGGCTCGGCCTGACCGCCGTCCATGTCACCCATGACCGCGAGGAGGCCATGACCATGGCCGACCGGCTCGTCATCATGCAGGCCGGCCGGGTCGCTCAGGTCGGCACGCCCGAGGAGGTCTATGATCGCCCGGCCAGCGCCTTTGTCGCCAATTTCATGGGCGCGGAGAACGTCCTGCCGCTCAGCATCAACCGCGAGGAGGGCCGGGCTTCCGTCGCGGCCGGCGAGGCCCGTGCGACGCTTGCAGGCGCTGCGGCAGCGGAGCTGCCGAACGGCGATGCGCTCGCCTATTTCCGCGACGACGTCGCGAGCCTCGGCGCCCTTGATGCGGCGGCGGCCGGCGGCGATCTCGTCGTCCCCGGCACGATCGCCGCGCGCGCCTATCCCGGTGGCATCTACCGCTACAAGGTCGAAGCCGCCGGCCGCCAGATCACGGTCGACGATACCGGCCGTCACGAACTCGGAACGAAGGTCGGGCTGCGCATTCCGCTGCAGCGCCTTCACATCTTCCCGGCGACCGAGGCCGGGATTGCCGCCTGACAGGGAGTCAGACCCATGCGCATCATCACGCTTGCCTGCTCGCTTGCTGCGCTGATCGTGGCATCGCCGCTATCCGCGCAGACCCTCAATGTCGCCTCCGCCGGCGACCAGAACATGGTCGACTACGTCAAGGACTATCTCGGGCCGATGTTCGAGAAGGCCCATCCCGGCGTGAAGGTCGTCTCGGTCGGCACCGGCCCGGGGGATTCCGGCTCGCAGAAGATCTACGAGAAGCTCGACGCCCAGAAGGGTGCGGCCTCGACCGATTTCGACGTGCTCGTCATCCACCAGAAAGCGGCCGGCCAGATGGTCAAGGAAGGCCTGCTGAACAAGTATACGGCCAATGTCGAGACGGCGAAGCTCGCCACCGGCGACTCCGCGAAGAATTCGCTCGGCACCGATGTCAGCGGCTTCGTCATTCCGATGTTCCAGTCGCAGACCGCGCTCGCCTACAATGCCGACATGGTCAAGACGCCGCCGGCAACCTTCGCCGAGCTCGCCGATTGGGCCAAGAAGAACCCCAAGCAGTTCGGCTATAACGGCATCAAGGGCGGCATGTCCGGCGTCTCCTTCGTCGCCGGCTGGGTCTATGCCTTCGGCGGCGACGCCGAGAAGCTGATGAAGGGCCCCTATGACGCGGCCACCAAGACGAGCTGGGACAAGGCCTTCGCCGATCTCAAGGCCTTCAACGCCAATGTCGTCATCACCCCCGGCAATGCCGGCACGCTCGACATGCTGAACCGCGGTGAGATCGCGATCGGCCCGGTCTGGGTCGATATGTTCTATTCCTGGCAGGCCGACGGCAAGCTGCCGCCGAACATGAAGCTCAAGCTCGTCTCGCCCGGCATGCCCGGCCAGCCGATGTATTATGCCGTGCCGGAGAAGTCGGCCCAGAAGAAGCTGGCCGAGGCCTTCATTGCGCTCGCGACCAGCCCCCAAGTCCAGGCCGACGGCATCGTCAAGAAGTTCAACTGGTATCCGGGCATCGACGCCAAGAACCTCGAGGGCAAGCTCGACAAGGCCGCCTGGGACAAGCTCTTCACCGACGTCACCCCGGCCGAACTCGCCAAGAACGGCAAGCCTTTCCCGATCGCGCCCTACTTCAACGACATCCTCGAGGGCTACGAGAAGAAGGTCGCGAACTGAGGTTCGTCCCGAGAGACCGTCATCCTCGGGCTTGACCCGAGGATCTCGCGACCAGCTCGCGCTGGTTGAAGAGATGGCCGGGTCAAGCCCGGCCATGACGACCCTTCCAGCCCAACGCGATTGGTTAGCCGGAACCGAGAATGTCCCTTTCCCAACGCAATCTCGCCTTGCTGCTGATCGCGCCCGGCCTTGCGCTCGTCGCGGCGCTGTTTCTCTATCCGCTCTGCTTCTCGCTGATCTCGGCCTTCACCGGGCCTGAGGGAGGCTTTTCGCTGCAGGCCTTCGGCAAGGCGTGGGAGCTTTATTCCGGCGATGTCGTCTTCACCGTCATCATCGTTCTGTCGTCCTGCCTGCTGACCGGGCTTGCCGCCATCGTCATCGCCGGCACGCTGACGCTCGGCGAGAACCGCTGGATCGTCGGCACGCTGAAGGCGCTCTATCGCTGGCCGCTCTTCATCCCCTTCATCGTCGCGGCGCAGTGCATGCGCACCTTCCTCGCCAAGAACGGCTTGATGAACAACACCTTCGTCTCGCTCGGCCTGATGGAGCCGCTGCAGGCGATGAGCTTCCTCGATTGGCGCGGCATCATCGCGACCTTCGTCTGGAAGCAGACGCCCTTCGTCGCGCTGCTGCTGGCCGGCGCGCTCGCCGCGCTCGACCGCGCCACGCTGGAGGCCGGCCGCAATCTCGGGGCGTCGCGGATGCGCGTTCTCGTTGAATTGGCTCTGCCCCAGGTGATGCCGCAGCTCCTCGTCGCGCTCGTCCTCTCCTTCGTGACGATGCTGTCGGTGCTCTCGGTGCCGATGATGGTGGCGGGGTCGCAGCCGACCATGCTGACCGTCGACATGGCCTTCCGCATCAACGCCTATGGCGACTACGCCACGGCCAATGCGCTTGGCGTCATCACCTATCTGATCTCGGCCGGCGCGGCGATCATCTACCTCAAGCGCGGCATGGCGAAGGAGAACGCGCCATGATCCGCGCCGTCTCCGGCTTGCGCATGGTCCTTGCGGCCTTCGCGCTCGCGGCCTTCGCCTTCTTCCTGATCGGGCCGCTGGTCAATCTGGCGCTCTGGTCCGTCGCCGAGCGCTGGTACACGCCCTACAAATTGCCGGTCGTCTACGGCACGCGCTACTGGGAGCAGGTCTTTCGGCCGACCGGCGACGCCATGGCCTCGCTCGGCACCTCGGTCTGGATCGCGGTTCTGACGGTCCTCGTCGCGCTCGCGCTTTCCATCCCCGCCGGCTACGCGCTGGCGCGGTTGAAGCTGCCGGCGCGCGCCTTCTTCATGGTGCTGTTCCTGCTGCCGCAGGCCTTCCCCTCGGTTGCGATCTACATCAACGTCGCCCGCGTCTTCTATTCGCTCGGCATCAACGGGACCGTTTTCGCCGTGGTGCTCGTCCATGCCGCGCACGGGCTCGTCTATTCCGTCTGGATCGCGGCCGCGGCCTTCGCCGCCGTCGACAAGGATCTCGAACTCGCTGCCCGCAATATCGGCGCGTCGCCGCTCAAGGCCTTCTTCTCGGTGACGCTGCCTCTGGCTGCGCCCGGCATCATCGCCAGCGGCATCTTCGTCTTTCTTGAGTCGCTCGACGAGTTCACCGGCACCTTCTTCGTCGGCGTGCCGCAGGTCACGACCCTGCCGCTCCTGCTCTACAGCGCGGCGATGGGCGGCAATTATCAGGTCGCCTCGATCACGGCGCTGATCCTGCTCGTGCCCTCGGTGCTGTTCATGCTGTTCATCGAGCGCTTCCTGCGTGCCGATGTGCTCGCCAAGGTCGGCGCCTGACCTCGGCCGTCTGAAATCACGCGATAGTCTCGCTGGTCGCATCAGGGCCGCTGCCGCCGCAGCGGCCCTGATGCATTTGCGCGCCCTTCCGAAAATCGGCTTGATCGCAACTAATATACTAGTATATGAATCGCGAAACAGAGCCTCGGGAGGGCGCGCATTGACGGTCGGCGGCATCATGGCTGCGGGTTCGGGTTCATCGGGACGGCGCACGGCCGCTGCGGTGATCCGCGACGCGCTGCGCGCCGAGATCGTCTCGCTCGCCATTCCGCCCGGTACCCCGATCGTCGAGAAGGACATCGCCGAGGCCCATGCGGTCAGCCGCACGCCGGTGCGCGAGGCCCTGCTGAAGCTCGCCGACGAGGGGCTGGTCTCGATCTTCCCGCAGTCGGGCACTTTCGCCGCGCTGATCCCGTTCCGGGCCCTGCCCGAGGCATTGGTGATCCGCCGTTCGCTGGAAGAGACCTGCGCGAGGCTCGCAGCCCAACATGGCGCCGGCCGGGCCGATGGGCTCGCCCGCATCATGGATGAACTGGCGGCGCGGGCCGATCGCGGCGAGCGCGAGCTCTTCCACCAGTCCGACGACGCCTTTCATGCCGGCATCGCCGAGCTTGCCGGCTATCCCGGCATCTGGCGCTTCACCCAGCAGGTGAAGCTGCAGATGGATCGCTTCCGCCGGCTTACCCTGCCGCAGCAGGGCCGCATGGAGCGCGTGCTGCGCGAGCATGGCGCGGTGGTCGAGGCGATCCGCCGCGGCGATGCGGAAGCCGCGGCCCACGCCATGGGCGAGCATCTCGGCAAGCTCTTCGACGACCTCGACGCGGTCGCCGCCCTCAACAGCCCCTATTTCGACATGGGCGACGGTTCGGAGCGGCCACGGCGCGTTGCTCCGCCGGTCGCGCGACTGGAGACGACATGACCATCGACATCCGCCAGGTTTCGCATCCCGAGGCCGTGAAGGGCTTCGACACCGCCGAATTGCGCCGCCATTTCCTGATCGAGACGCTGTTCGTTTCCGGCGAGGTCAAGCTGACCTATAGCCATCTCGACCGCGTCATCGTCGGCGGCGCCATGCCGGCGGCGAAACAGGTCGTGCTGCCGACGCCGAAGGCGGTCGGGACCGATGCCTTCCTGAAGCGGCGCGAGCTCGGCATCGTCAATGTCGGCGGCCCCGGCAAGGTCTCGGTCGGCGGCAAGGATTACGCTCTGGCCAAACGCGATGCGCTCTATGTCGGCAAGGAAGCCGGCGAGGTTTCCTTCGCCAGCGACGATGCTGCGAATCCTGCCAAGTTCTACCTGCTCTCCACCCCGGCCCATGCCGTGCACCCGACCAAGGTGATCCGCGAAGCGGATGCCAAGACGCTGCATCTCGGCGAGCAGGCCACCGCCAACAAGCGCACGATCCGCCAGTACATCATCCCCGGTGTCTGCGAGACCTGCCAGCTCGTCATGGGCGTGACCACGCTGGACGAGGGCAGCATCTGGAACACGATGCCCTCGCACACCCATGACAGGCGCTGCGAGATCTACCTCTACTTCGACGTGCCGGCCGATGCCCGCGTCTTCCACCTGATGGGCGAGCCGCAGGAGACCCGCCATCTCGTCGTCGCCAACGAGCAGGCAATCCTGTCGCCCGGCTGGTCGATCCATTCCGGTGTGGCGACGCGGGCCTATTCCTTCATCTGGGGCATGGGCGGCGACAATGTCGACTACACCGATATGGACATGGTCGCCACCGGGGACCTGCGCTGATGGCCTCGCCCTTCGACCTGACCGGCCGCACGGCGATCGTCACCGGCGCCAATACCGGGCTCGGCCAGGCGATTGCGGTCGCCATGGCTCAGGCGGGGGCCGGCATCGTCGCGGTCGGTCGTTCCAGCATGGCGCAGACGAAGGCGCTGGTGGCGGAAACCGGCAAACCTTTCCATGAGATCACCGCCGATCTGGCGACGCTGGAGCCGATCGCCCGCATCGTCGAGCAGGCCGACGCCGCCGCGAAGGCCGATGGTTCGCGGCTCGACATCCTCGTCAACAATGCCGGCATCATCCGCCGCGCCGATGCCATCGACTTCACCGAGGCCGACTGGGACGCGGTGATGGACGTCAACCTGAAGTCGACCTTCTTCCTGACGCAAGCGGTGGCCAAGCGCATGCTCGCCGACGGCAAGGGCGGCAAGGTCATCAACATCGCCTCGCTGCTCTCCTTCCAGGGCGGCATCCGCATCCCCTCCTATACGGCCTCGAAGAGCGGGCTCGCCGGGTTGACGCGTCTGCTCGCCTGCGAATGGGCGGGGAAGGGCATCAACGTCAACGCGATCGCGCCGGGCTATTTCGTCACCAACAACACGGAAGCCCTGCGGGCCGATGCCGCTCGCAACGAGGCGATCCTCGCGCGCATCCCGGCCGGGCATTGGGGCAAGCCGCAGGAAATCGGCGGCGCCGCCGTGTTTCTCGCCTCCGATGCTGCTGCCTATGTCCACGGCGTCGTTCTGCCGGTCGACGGCGGCTGGCTCGCGCGCTGACGGGGAGGGCCGGACGATGCGCTACAAATTCGATTTCGGCGCCCTCGTCGAGCATTGGCCGGAATTCCTCAGCGGCGCGCTGACCACGCTGCAGATGACGGCCTTCGCCGTCGTCTTCGGGCTGGCGATTGGCATTCTCTGCGCCATTGGGCGGCGCAGCGCCTCGCCCGCCCTGCAATGGCTCTGCGGCTTCTATGTCGAGACGATCCGCAACACGCCCTACCTGATCCAGATCTTCTTTATCTTCTTCGGGCTCTCGAGCATCGGCATCAAATTGCCGATCCTGGTCGCCGCGGTCCTGACGCTGGTGATCAATGTCGGCGCCTATACCGCCGAGATCGTCCGCGCCGGCATGGACACGATCCATCCCGGCCAGATCGAGGCGGCGCAGGCGCTCGGCCTGTCGCAGCCGCAGATCTACTGGGACGTGATCCTGCGCCCGGCGCTGGAACGGGTCTATCCGGCGCTGACCAGCCAGTTCGTGCTGATGATGCTGGCCTCCTCGATCACCTCGCAGATCTCGGCCGAGGAGCTGACGGCGGTCGCCAACAACATCCAGTCCTTCACCTTCCGCGCCTTCGAGACCTACATCGTCGTCGCCGTTCTCTATCTCCTTCTCGCCGTCCTCCTGAAGCTCGCCTTCTACGGTTTCGGCCAGATCATCTTCCCGCGCCGCCGGCGCCTCGGCACGGCTCTGTGAGGGCGTGATGGGCGGCTTCACCCTCGTTCACTTCGTGTATCTGCTGCAGGCGACGCTCTGGACGGTCGTGCTGACCGTGCTCGCCTTCGGGCTCGGCAGCCTCGCCGGTTTCGTCGTGATGCTGGCACGCACCGCGCGGACCCGCTGGATCCGGGCGGTGTCGATGATCTATGTCGACATCATCCAGGGCACGCCGCTGCTGATCGTGCTGTTCCTGATCTATTTCGGCCTCGCCGTGGTGGGGATCGAACTGCCGGCGCTGCTCGCCGCCGCGATCTCGCTGATGATCTATTGCAGCGCCTTCCTCGGCGAGATCTGGCGTGGCTGCGTCCAGTCCGTGCCGCGCACCCAGAGCGAGGCGGCCGAATGCCTCGGCCTGACGCGCTGGCAGACGCTGGTCGACGTCATCCTGCCGCAGGCGATGCGGATCGCGACGCCGCCGACGGTCGGCTTCCTCGTCCAGGTGCTCAAGAACACCTCGCTCGCCTCGGTCGTCGGCTTCGTCGAGCTGACCCGCGCCAGCCAGGTCATCAACAACTCGCTGTTTCAGCCCTTCCTCGTCTTCGGCATCGCAGGCGCCCTCTATTTCGCGCTCTGCTACCCGCTGTCGCGGCTCAGCCGGGCGCTCGAAAGGAAACTCAATGTCGGCCGCCGTCAGCCTGCGTGACGTCCACAAGCGCTTCGGCGAGGTGGAGGTCCTGAAGGGCGTCTCCTTCGACGTGGCGCCGGGCGAGGTCGTGGCCGTCATCGGCCGCTCCGGCTCGGGCAAGTCGACCGCTCTGCGCTGCGTCAACCGGCTGGAGACCATCCAGTCCGGCGAGATCGAGGTCCATGGCCGGCGCGTCGACGATCCCCAGCTCGACCTGCGCGCCTTGCGCCGCGATGTCGGCATGGTCTTCCAGAGCTACAACCTCTTCCCGCATCTGACGGTGGCCGAGAACATCACGCTGGCCCCCCGGCGCGTGCGCAAGACGCCGCAGGCGGAAGCCCGCCATATCGCCGTGGAGGCGCTCGCCCGCGTCGGCCTCTCCGACAAGATCGACGCCTATCCAGAGCAGCTCTCCGGTGGCCAGCAGCAGCGGGTCGCCATCGCCCGCTCGCTGGCGATGGAGCCCAAGGTCATGCTGTTCGACGAAGTCACCTCCGCGCTCGATCCGCATCTCACCGGCGAGGTGCTCAAGGTCATGGAAGCGCTGGCGAAGGGCGGCATGACCATGCTCGTCGTCACCCACGAGATGGCCTTCGCCCGGCGCGTCGCCGACCGCGTCATCTTCATGCACACCGGCAAGGTCTGGGAGACCGGCGCCGGCGAGATGCTCGCTAATCCTCAGACCCCCGAGCTCAGGGAATTCCTCGCCAACGGGCTCTGACGATCCTGCGGCCGATCGGCCGCCCGACGACCATAACGACAACGAAAAGGGAAACGACCATGACCACGATCACCCGCCGCTCTGCCCTGGGTCTCGCCGCGACCGCCGGCGCCTTCCTTGCCCTGGGCAGCGCAGCCCATGCCGATCAGCTCGCCGACATCAAGAAGGCCGGCAAGATCCGCGTCGCGGTCGCGATGGGCGTGCCGCTCTTCGCCTTCGTCGACGGCCAGCTCAAGCCGACCGGCTCCGATGTCGAGACGGCCAAGCTCATCGCCAAGGATCTCGGCGTCCAGCTCGAACTCATCGAGATCACCAATGCCGCGCGCGTGCCGACGATCCAGACCCGCAAGGCCGACATCCTCGTCGCCAATCTCGGCATCACCGCCGAGCGCAAGAAGGCTGTCGACTTCTCCGTGCCCTACGCGACACTGAACATCATCGTCGCCGGCCCCGACAACGTCGAGATCAAGGATTACAAGGACCTGACCGGCAAGCGCATCGCGGTCACCCGCGCCACCGTCAACGATCAGATGGTGACGCAGAATTCCAAGGGCGCCGAGATCGTCCGTTTCGAGGATGACGCGACGCTGATCACCGCCGTCGTCTCCGGCCAGGTCGACATCGTCTCGACCCAGACCGCCGTGCTCTCCGCGATGAACGAGAAGCGCAGCGGCGCCAAGCTCGCGACCAAGTTCGTGCAGCAGGAGCTCAATCTCGGCATCGCCCTGCCGCAGGGCGAGACGGAATTGAAGTCGTGGCTCGACGGCTGGATCAAGAAGAAGGTCGCCGATGGCGAGCTCAACACCGTCTTCAAGAAGTTCCACAACCGCGACCTGCCGGCTGACCTGACCCAGCGCGGCTGATCTGCGCCCGCGATCGGCGGTGGGCTTGCGCGCCTGCCGCCGATCCGCAACTCTGCCGGCCAGAGCATCGGCCCGAAAAGTGGCCCGCGGTTTTCGGACAAGGCCGATGCAAAACCAAAGACTGAGAGGATCGGACTGAATAGGATATTCACTCCGATCCTCTCGTCTGAAACGGGTCTTCCATGGCGAACGCGGCTGCTTTGTCCTCTCCCGTTCCGCCGGGCCGTCCCTTCGCGGGTCTCATCCCCAGCCTGATCGGCTTCGGCGGCGCACCGCTCGGCGATCTCTATGGGCATCTCGACGAGGTGACGGCGCAGGGCACGGTCCGCGCGGCGCTCACAGCCGGCATCAATCTCGTCGACACCTCGCCGCTCTATGGCCATGGCTTGTCCGAGCATCGCATCGGTGCCGCGCTCCGTAGCGTGACGCGCGAAAGCGTGATCATCTCGACCAAGGTCGGCCGCTGGATGCAGGCCGGCGATCCGAAGCGCGACGGCTCGGGCTATGCCGGCGGCCTGCCGCACCCGGCGGTGATCGACTATACCTATGATGGCGCGATGCGCTCCTTCGAGCAGTCGCTGCTCAGGCTCGGCACCGACCATATCGACATCCTGCTGATCCACGACGTCGATGTCTGGACCCATGGCGACAGGATGGAGCAGCGCTTCACGGAAGCCATGGACGGCGCCTATCGCGCGCTGGAGAGGCTGCGCGCGTCCGGCGCGGTCAAGGCGATCGGCGTCGGCGTCAACGAAGCCGAAATGTGCGTCCGCTTTGCCCGCGCGGGCGATTTCGACGTGATGATGCTGGCTGGCCGCTATTCGTTGCTGGAGCAGGGCGCGCTGCCTGAGTTCCTGCCGTTGGCGCTGGAGAAGAAGATCGCGGTGATGCTGGCCGGCGTCTTCAATTCCGGCATCCTCGCCACTGGCGCCAGACCCGGTGCTTTCTACAACTACAAGCCGGCGCCGCCGGAGGTACTGGCGCGCGTCGCCCGGATTGAGGCGGTCTGCGCCAGCCATGGCGTCGCCCTGCCGCAAGCGGCGCTCGCCTTCTGCGCCGCTCATCCGGCGGTGGCGACGATCGTGCTGGGCGCGGTGACGCCGCAGGAGGTCGCCCGCAATCTCGACCTCGTCGCGCGGCCGGTACCGGCCGCGCTCTGGCGCGATCTCAAGGCCGAGGGCCTGCTGGCCGAAGAGGCGCCGGTCCCCGAGGCCTGAGCTTTACTTGGCCGCCGGCCCCGTTGAGCCGAGATAGTCGACCGCGCAGGCAACATGCAGCTTCATCACCGCGATAGCCTCGTCGATGGTGACGTGCTCCTCGTCTGTGCCCATGCTGATCGGCGATGGCCCGCAGATCAGCGCAGGAACCCCGCGCCAGCGCCAGTAGCGGGTGTCGGTGCCGCCCAGGCTTGAGACTGGCGGTGCGTCATGGCCGAGCAGCTCGCGGATATTGCCGCGCAGGATGTTCGCCATCTCGCTGAACGGATCGGTCAGGCTCGCCGGATAGCTGTGGTCCTCGTTGACCACCATCTCGCAATCGGCCTCGCGGGCGAGGGTTTCGAGATCGGCGCGGATCGCGTCGCGGTCGGAGCCGATCGGGATGCGCATGTCCAGATGGGCGACGCAATGTGTCGGGATCTGCGTCGCCTTCTGCCCGCCCTGCAGGATGCCGACATTGACGGTGATCCGCCGTGCGACATCGCCCGCGCCCTTGCCGAGGTTGAGATCGGCCGCGGCGATCGTCTCGGCCGAGGTCAGAACCGCATCGATCTCGGGCGGCAGCGCCGCCAGCTTGAGATGGTAGCGGTCATAGATCGCGGTCACGAGCCGGCTCACATCCGCGATCGGGTTGCGCGCCCGGTGGGCATAGCCGCCATGGCCGCCGATGCTTTTCGCCGAAAGCGAGAAGCGCAGCGTGCCCTTCTCGGTGAAGCGTAGATTGGCGAGGCCGCTCGGCTCGCCGTTGAGGCAGCAATCGGCCTCCATCTCGTCGCCGAATTCATCGAACAGGAATTTGGTGCCGTAGCGCCCGCCCGATTGCTCGTCCGAAACCACGGTCAACGACAGCGCTCCATTGAGCTTCTCGCGATGCGGATAGAGCTGGCAGAACGCGAGGATCGAGGCGAGCGTCCCGGTCTTCATGTCGGAGGCGCCGCGGCCCATGATCTTGCCGTCGATGATCTCGGCGTCCCAGAGCTTCTCGTTGGTGACCGGGAAGATGTCCATATGGCCGTTGAGCATGAGATGACGGCCGGGCTGGCCCGCCTCCCAGCGGCTGATGATGTTCGGCATCTCCGGCACGAAGGCCTCGGTGCGATGCGCCACGCCGGCGGCATCAAGCAACTCGCGCACGAAGGCAGCGGCCTCGCGCGTATCGCCCGGCGGGTTGACGCTCCTGATGCGCAGGAAGCGTTGCAGCAGCGCGACGATCTCGTCGCGGCGTTGATCGATCGCCTGAAGCAGTTCGGCCTTCAGGGCGGCGGTAGTCTCGGACATGGTCGTGGTCTTCTTGGACGGCGTTTCGAAAAGGATGGAGTGCTTAGCTACGGGCGCGGAACGACATCGCCCGCGTGAGCTCGGTCTTCTCCAGCCGCGCGGCGACGCAATAGGCGGGGTTGAAGACATTGGCGATGTCGTAGCGCACCGCCTGCCCGAGCAGATGGCTCGCCTCGATCGGATCGACGCCGAGAGCCTCGCCGACCCAGCGCAGCAGTTCCGTCGTGGCGAATTGCAGGGGCTGGTCGAGCGGGCGCCCGCTGGCGATGACGAGCAGATCGGTCTCGGTCTCGCAGCGCGGCCAGCGCAGGCCCTGCTTCTTGACCAGCTTCACCGAGAATTCGACCTCGAACGAGGTCTCGACGCCGGTGCCGGCGATCTCGCCATCGCCCTGGCAGGCATGGCCGTCGCCGAGGAAGAACAGCGCCCCGTCGACGAAGACCGGGAAGGCGATGGTCGCGCCCGGTCCGAACACGCGATAGTCCATATTGCCGCCATTGGCGCCGCTGGTCGCGGTCGAGATCGCCTGGCTACGTTCCGGCGCGACGCCGAAGCAGCCGAGCATCGGCGCGAGCGGGAAGCTCCAGTCCTTGATCCGGGCGGAGGGCTCGAGCAGCTTCACCGTGCCGGCCTGCGCGTCGATCGCCCATTCATAGCGCTCGCGCTTCGGCAATTCGTGCAGCATCGCGGGGTCGAGCACGCCGGGTGCCAATGGCGAATAGGTCCAGCCGGTCTTCCGGTTCGGCGTCATCCGCTCGATCGTGACGAGCAGGGCATCGCCCGGCTCGGCGCCGGCAACGAAGAACGGTCCGGTCATCGGGTTGCCGCGCGGGGCATGCTGCGCGCCGTCGCCGCCGAAGCCCGCCGCATCGAGCGTGGTCGTGACGACACTGTCGCCGCTGGCGATCTCCAGCACCGGCGGCAAGGTGGCGAGCACGTTCGAATATTGCGTGGGAGCAAAGTGGTGGCGCGCCATGGAAACCTTCCTGAGCGGGATTTGCGTCTGTGTCCTGCGGTGACCGTAGGAGCAAGCCGCCGGCTTGAGAAGCACGCGCGGGCGAAGGGGCGCCCTGCATGCTGGTCAGCAGGCGCCGGCGCTGGACAAGACATGTCGATGTCAGGAAATGGCGGGCAGGGCGCCCGTCGCACTATCGCCCGCCGCGATCATCGTGGTTCGGAAAGCGCTGTATTTGTAGCCGCTTGCCGCAGGTTTCGTTCAAATCGAGCGGCCTTGGCCCGGATCGATTCGCGCCCGATGTCTGGTCGTATCCGGGTGAGGCGAGGCGTGCGCGATGGCGCGATCGACCAACAGGCTCTCCGCGCCGAGCCGAAACCGGTTGGACGCGAAGAGCCCTGGATTTGTCAGGCTGCGGCACCTGTCCTGCGCGGCAACACCCAGTCCGGGCGGATGAAATGGCAGGTATAACCGTGCGGAATGCGTTCGAGGTAGTCCTGATGCTCGGGCTCCGCCTCCCAGAAATCACCGACCGGCTCGACTTCGGTGACGACCTTGCCCGGCCACAGCCCCGACGCCTCGACATCCGCGATCGTATCGAGCGCAACAGCCTTCTGCTCATCGCCGCTGAAATAGATCGCCGAGCGGTAGCTTGTGCCGCGGTCGTTGCCCTGGCGGTTGAGGGTGGTCGGATCGTGGATCTGGAAGAAGAATTCGAGCAATCGGCGATAGCTGGTCTGCGAGGGGTCGAAGGTGATCTCGATCGCCTCGGCATGGGTGCCGTGATGGCGGTAGGTCGCATTCGGCACGTCACCGCCGGAGTAACCGACCCGGGTCGAAACCACGCCGGGCAGCTTGCGGATGAGATCCTGCATGCCCCAGAAGCAGCCCCCGGCGAGAACAGCGCGTTCGGTCGTCATCAGATATCCTCCACCTGGTCGAGATAGTCTCTGTAACCCTGCTCGATCATCTCGTCGCGTGGCACGAAGCGCAGCGAGGCCGAGTTGATGCAGTAACGCAGGCCACCGCGATCGCGGGGGCCGTCCGGGAAAACATGGCCGAGATGGCTGTCGCCATGGGTCGAACGCACTTCCGTACGGACCATGCCGTGGCTGTCGTCGCCCAGCTCATTCACGTTCGCCGGTTCGATCGGCTTGGTGAAGCTCGGCCATCCGCAGCTCGACTCATATTTGTCTGACGATGCGAACAGCGGCTCACCCGAGACGATGTCGACATAGATGCCGGGTTCCTTGTTGTCGAGAAGTGCCCCGGTTCCAGGGCGCTCGGTCCCATTCTGCTGGGTGACCCGATATTCCTCGGGCGACAGCCTGGCGATCGCAGCTTCTGTCTTCCTGTAGGCTGACATGGATCTCTCCTTCGAACTCAGGCCCAAGAAATGGGTATTCGTTCCGAAGCTGTCCAATGCACCGCGCCTATAATTTCGATGCTGTCACCGGCGCACCCGCGCAGTTCATGACCACGCATAACGCCCGAGCAGCAATCGAAGCTGCCCTGCGGCGGCTTGACGGGGGATGGCCTTCAGCCTTTCGCTTCGTCATCCGGATGCGGCATTTCGCAGAACTTGCCGCCGAGATAGCGTCCCGCGGGCGATAGCGGGTCGAGTGCCGGGGAGCTGGCTTCGACCTTGGCCCGGAACGGCTCCGAGTTGTCCTGCGGGTGATAGCCGAGATGGCCGGCACCGCTATTGTCCACCGCCTTCACCGCGTTGTCGGAGGTGCCGAAGGCGATCGTGTGCCCGACGAAGGGCGCGCTCAGCGCCGCCGTGACGAGGCGCACGCAATCGGCGAAGGACAGATAGGACCAGAGCATCCGGCGATCGGCCGGCTCCGGGAAGGACGAGAAGATGCGCAGGCACGCCGTCTCGATGCCGTGCTTGTCCCAGTAGAGCCGGCTGAGGCTCTCCACGAAGGTCTTGCCGACGCCATAGAGGCAGTCGGGCCGCACCGGCGCATCGACGGGGATATGCGCGCCGATCTCGTGGAAGCCGATCGCGTGGACGGACGAGGCGTAGACGATGCGCTTGATCCCGTGTTTCCGCGCGCCCTCATAGATGTGATAGGAGCCGCGGATACTGGAATCGAGGATCACCTGCCACTCACGTTCGGTCGGCGCGCCGCCGAAATGGACGATGGCATCGCATCCTTCGGTCGCGGCGATTGTCGCTTCCATATCGGCGAGGTCGAAGATCGCCTCCTCCTCGTGGGCGGCAAGCGGGCCGAGTGGCTCGCGATCGGCAAGGCGGATCACCCCGGCGAGCGGAGCAAGGCCGGCGCGAAGCTGCGAGCCGAGACGCCCGGCCGCGCCGGTGATCAGGATGCGGTTGTAATGCGGCATGCTATCCTCGCGTCTGGCGGCCTCGTCGTGCCAGTGCGGCTATGTTCGGGCCATCCCGGTCGAAGGCCGCAGTGAGGCATCGACGGGCGATCGCTGACAAGCCGCAGCACTGCGCAGGCCGCCATGCCGCTGCCTCTGCCGCTAACGGGGCAACTCGCCGCGCCGGGACGCGGCCAGCACATCGGCCACCCGCTCCTCGGACAGGCCATAATCGGCGCGGGCCGCCTCCGCCGAGACATAGCCCAGGGCGAGGTCGCGCTCCACGCTGCTTGCGGGCCGCTCGGCGGATGCGCCATAGCCCGCGCCCCCCGGGAAGGCCATGACAACCTTGCGGCCATGCGGCACGAACTGCTTGCCCTTGCCCTTCATCGCCGTGCCGTCGTCGAGCGCGATGGTGGTCGGCGCCCCGCCGCCGCCGCCGCGCCGGCCGCGGGCGGGATGGTGGACCCGGTCGAACATCGCCTGGATGTCGAACTCGTAGCCCTCCCAGGCGCCGACCTCCATATGCTGCCCGAGGCCGCCGCGATGCTGGCCCTTGCCGCCGGAATCGGGCCGGAGCTCCTTGCGCCAGACGATCACCGGGCCGACCTGCTCGGTCGCCTCGACCGGCATCGTCATCACGCCGGAAGGGAAGGCGGTGGCGTTCATGCCGTCGAGCGCCGGCCGGGCACCGGAGCCGCCCGAATTGAAGGTCAGGACCTCGGCGCGCACGGGATCGGCGGGCCAGGGGCCGTCGCTGCGCGGCCGGAGCGAGACCTGGAAGTTGCAGAGGCTCCCGGCGCCCTCGGCCGGGACGAGGCCGGGCAGGAGCTTGTCGAGCGCGTCGTAGATCGTGTCCGGCACCATATGGCCGATGATGTGGCGCAGGGCCACCGGCGCCGGCCAGACGGCGTTGACGATGGTGTGCTCCGGCGCCGTAATGCGGAATGGCTCCAGCGAGGCGGCGTTGTTCGGGATTTCCGGCGCGATGGCGCATTTCAGCGCGTAGCAGGTATAGGCCTTCGTATAGACCAGCGGCACGTTGATGCCGTTCTTGTCGACGCCGGAGGTGCCGGCCCAGTCGCAGAGCACGCCGTCCGGCTCGATCGAGATCTTCACCTTGAGGTCGATCGGCCGGCTGTAGCCGTCGATCCGCATATGGCCCTCGGCCTGCCCACGCGGCAGCGCGGCGATCTTGTCGAGCGTCGCCTGGCGCGAATTGGTCAGGATGAAATCGGAGATGCCGGCGAGGTCGGCGAGCCTGAACTCGACCATCATGTCGACCAGCCGGCGATGGCCGATCTCGTTGCAGGTCGCGAGCGCATAGATGTCGCCGACGAGTTGGTCGGGCTCGCGGACATTGCCGCGGATGATCGTGACCAGCGTCTCGTTGACCGTGCCGCGGTCGACGAACTTCATGATCGGGATATGCAGGCCTTCCTCGTAGACCGAGTTGGCGTCGGCACCGAAGCCGCGCCCGCCGATATCGACGATATGGGCGGTGCAGGCGAAGAAGCCGACATGGCGGCCCTGGTGGAAGGACGGGCTGACGACCGTGATATCGTGCAGGTGGCCGGTGCCCTCCCAGGGGTTGTTGGTGATGTAGACATCACCCTCGGCGATGCTCTCGCGCCCGATCCGGCGGATGAAATGGGCAACGGCATCGGCCATGGCATTGACGTGGCCGGGCGTGCCGGTCACCGCCTGCGCCAGCATCTCGCCTTTCTCGTTGTAGACGCCAGCGGAAAGGTCTCCCGCCTCGCGCACCGAGGTCGAGAAGGAGGTGCGGATCAGCGCCTGGGCCTGTTCCTCGACGACCGAGATCAGGCGGTTCCACATGACCTGATAGGCGACCTTGGAGATCTCAGACATGGGCGGGCTCCTTCCGCGCGGCGACGGCAGCGGCGGGTGCGGCTTCGGCAAGGCGGATGTCGATGCAGCCGTCGTTCAGCGTGACGGCGAAGCGGCTCGACGGCAGGATGATGGTGGTCTCGTCCTCGGTGACGATGCCGGGGCCGCTGATCCGGCTGCCGGCGGGCAGGGCGGTGCGGCTATGGGCTTCAGCCTCGACGCGGCGGCCGAGCCCGGCATCGAAGACGGAGCGGCTGCCCTCAGCCGGGGCTTCGCGCATCTGCGAGACCGGAGCGACCGGAGCAACCGCCTCCTGCGGCGTATGCGCGTTGACCGACCAGACGGTGATCTCGGCCGCGAGACCCTTCACCGTGCGCCCGAAAAGATTGGCGTATTCGTGCTCGAAGCGCTGGAGGATGACCGCCGGATCGGCGGCGCGAGCCTCTTCCGGCGTCAGGATCACCGGGATTTCCCAGCCCTGGCCGGCATAGCGCATGTAGATCTTGTACTCGGCCTGGATCGCGCCGGCCCAGCCGCAGGAGCGCACCACCCGCGTCGCTTCCTCTTCCATCTCGTCGAAGAGTTTGGTGACGCGCGCCGTGTCGAACTGGGCGAGCCGCATGAACAGCGTGCGGTTGGCCTCGAAGCTGAACGGTGCTCGCAGGAAACCGATGGCCGAGCCGACGCCGGCGCCGGGCGGCACGAGGCAGCGCGCAATCCCGAGCTTCTCGCAGAGCCGGCCGGCATGCAGCGGGGCGGCGCCGCCGAAGGCGATCATCGTGTATTCCGAGAGGTCCTCGCCGTTCTCGACGGCATGGACGCGGGCGGCGTTGGCCATGTTCTCGTCGACGACCTCGGCGACACCCCAGGCGCTTTCCTGGGCGTCCATGCCCAGCCTGCCGCCGATCTCCGACGTCAGCGCCGCAGCCGACTGGTCGGCGAAGAGGGGGATCGTGCCGGCTGCAAAGTTGTCAGGATCGATCTTGCCGAGGATGACGTCGGCATCGGTCACGGCCGGGCGTTTGCCGCCGCGGCCGTAGCAGGCCGGGCCGGGCTCGGAGCCTGCGCTTTCCGGCCCGACGCGGATCTGGTTCATCGAGTCGACATGGGCGAGGCTGCCGCCGCCGGCCCCGATCTCGACCATGTCGATCACCGGAATCGAGATCGGCATGCCCGAGCCCTTCTTGAAGCGATAGGTCCGGGCGACCTCGAAGACGCGGGCGGTTTTCGGCGTATAGTTCTTGATCAGGCAGATCTTGGCGGTGGTGCCGCCCATGTCGAAGGAGAGCACCTTTTTCAGTCCGTGCCGCGCCGCGATGTCGGCTGCGAAGACGGCGCCGCCAGCCGGGCCGGATTCGACGAGGCGCACCGGGAATTCCGATGCGCTCTCCAGCGAGATGATGCCGCCGCCCGAATGCATCAGGAAGATCGGGCAGGAAGCGCCCTCGGCTGCCAGTCGCCCCTTGAGCCGGACGAGATAGCTTTTCATCAGCGGCTTGATGAAAGCGTTGGCGATCGTCGTGTTGAAGCGCTCGTATTCCCGCATCTGCGGCGAGACTTCCGAGGAGAGCGAAACCATCGCGCCCGGCAGGCGCTCAGTGAGCACCTCCTGGATCAGGCGCTCATGCGCGTCGTTCACATAGGAATGCAGCAGGCCGACCGCCACGCTCTCGTAGCCGGCTTCGCGCAATTCATCGACGAGGGTCTCGACAGCGGCGCGATCAAGCGGGATCAGGACGTTGCCGCGCGCATCCATGCGCTCCTTGACCGTGTAGCGGCGGTTGCGCGGCAGCAGCGGTTCCGGCAGCGTCAGGTTGAGGTCGTATTGCTCGAAGCGGCTCTCGGTGCGCATCTCGATGACGTCGCGAAAGCCTTCGGTGGTGATGAGCGCGGTCTTGGCGCCGCGCCGCTCGATCAGCGCATTGGTCGCCAGCGTCGTGCCATGGATGATCTGCCCGATCGCCGAGGCCGCGATGCCGGCCTTCTCGCAGACACGGTGCATGCCTTCGATGATCGCATCCTCAGGGGCAGTATACGTGGTCAGAACCTTGGTCGAGAACCGCTGTCCGCCCTGCTCGAGCACGACATCCGTGAAGGTTCCCCCGATATCGACGCCCAGTCGGGCCCCGAGAATGGACATGGCTTACGCGCCTCCGTTGTCTGATGAGGCGAGGATGGAATGCGGCATCGATGTCGTCGAATTATTATTATCTATGATATTTGATAAAGAGGCTTTATCAGTTGGATCCACGCTCGGCGTGTTCGGCGGGCCGCCGGGCGTCGCCCTGACGATGCCGCGCGGCCCGCTCGCTGGCGAGTTCGGCCGCCCGCTTGAGCAGAAAACTGGCAGGAGTATGGGCATATGAGGCCGTGAAGATCAAAGCGCTCGGCTTCCATTCATAGGGGAACTCCACAAGCTCTCCGGTGTCGAGAAGCTTCTCCACCAGCGTCCGCGACATCGGCGCGATCCCGAGGCCGTCGATGGTCATCTGCAGGCTGGCCGCGAGGCTGCTCGACGGCACGATCCGGACCGGCCTCTCCCAGTTGTCGCGGAAATGCGCCGAGAGCTCGACGAAATGGCGCGTGTTGCGCGCATGGGTCAGGATCGTGTGCGAGGCCATCGTCGCCAGTTCGGAGCCGGTGAGCCCAAGCTGCGGCGAGGCCACCCAGAGATAGGGCACGGAGCCGAGATCGACATTGGTGATGTTGAAGTTCGAGATCGGGCCGTTCAGAAGGCACAGGTCGAGCGACCGCGACACCAGCTCCTCGCGCAGGTTGATCGTCAGGTCGACCCGGAGTTCGACATCGACATTCGGAAAGACCTGCCTGAGGTCGAGCAGATAGTCGCGGAGCCAGGTCTGGGCGATGAGCTCGGCGACGCCGAGCCTGAGGATGCCGATCTGCTGGTCGGAGCGGATCGATTGCTGCGAGAACTCCTCCGAGGCCTGCAGCACCCGCTCGGCTTGGCCGAGCAGCGAATGGCCGATCGGCGTCAGCGCGACCGAGCCGGAATCGCGGTGGAACAGCCTGACGCCAAGCACGGATTCGAGCTGCGATATACGCACGGAAATGTTCGGCTGGGTCGTGTTCAGGCGCTCGGCCGTCGCCCGGAAACTGCCGAGCTTGGCCACCCAGACGAAACTTTCGAGCTGCTTCAGCGTCCAGTTCGGCATCGCTTATTTCCGGCAAAGCCGCGCGAGCAGATAATGGCGGCATATCATCGATAAAGAAAATGCATCGCGAAAACAGCAAAATTCAATTGGCTGCTATCGGCGGAACGCGGTGGACTATCGTTAGCCGTCGATCGGGCTTCGGCACGGCTCCGGCTCCAAACGCGCATGGATGTCTCCACAGCGCGACAAGAACGAGGGGAACCATGAACCGCAGAGCTTTGATCGCCTCCGCCGCCCTTGCCCTGAGCATCGGGCTCGCCGTTCCCGCCAGCGCCCAGACGAGCTGGACCATGGCCTCGGGCTATCCGGAGAGCAGCTTCTTCACCCAGAACATCCGGGAGATGATCAAGGAGATCGAGGAGAAGAGCGGCGGCAAGCTCAAGATCGACCTGCGCTCGAACGACAGCCTGATCAAGCTCGACGCGGTCAAGCGCGCTGTCCAGTCCGGCCAGATCCAGATCGGCGAGATCCGCCTCGGCGTCTACGGCAACGAGGCGGCGATGTACAATCTCGACAACATCCCCGGCGTCGCCACGACCTATGACCAGGCGACCAAGCTGACGGATGCCCAGCGCCCGTTCTTCGAGGCGATGTTCAAGAAGAGCGGCCTGCGCGCCATCACCTATGTCGCCTGGCCGGGGCAGGGCTTCTATACCAAGGCCGAGCTCAAGGGGCTGGCGGACCTGAAGGGCCAGAAGCTGCGCATCTATTCGAAGCAGACGCAGATCATGGGCGAAAAGCTTGGCATGGAAGCGCTGATCCTGCCCTTCGCCGAAGTGCCCCAGGCCTTCTCGACCGGCATGATCCAGTCGCTCTGGACCAGCGCCCAGACCGGCACCGACGTCCAGATCTGGGATTACATCAAGCACTTCACCTATACCGGCACGATGCACAACAAGAACGCGATCCTGGTCAACGAGCGCGCCTTCCGCCAGCTCGACGCCGCGACGCAGAAGGTGGTGCTGGAGGCCGGCGAGGCTGCGACCAAGCGCGGCTGGGAACTCTCCAAGAAGGCCGGCGAGGAACGCGAAGGCGTGCTGAAGAGCCATGGCGTGACGATCGCCCAGTCTCCGAAGGACATCCTCGACGCCATCGAGGCGGCCGGAAAGGGCATGGTCACCGACTGGCTGGGCACCGCCACGGCCGAGGAGAAGGCCGTCTATGAAAACTACCAGAAGAGCCTGAAGTAACCGGCTTCCGCGCGCCACTCTTTCAATCAAATCATGGCCAGTGGGGTGACCGGTGATACGCGGAATTCTCGACAGGTTCTATGAAGCGTGCGGCTACATCGCCGCCGCCTTCATGGTCGGCATCGGGCTGGCCATCGTCACCCAGATCGTGGGGCGCATGCGCGGCGTCACCGTCGACGCGACCGAAGCGGCGGGCCTGTGCCTGGCGGCCTCGACCTTCTTCGGCCTCGCCCATACCTTCCGGCGCGGCGGCCATGTGCGGATCAACCTGATCGTCGACCGCCTGCCGCAAGGCTGGCGGCACGGCGTCGAGATCTTCAACTGCCTGCTCGGCACGGTGGTGGTCTCGTTCCTCGCCTGGCATGTCGCATCGCTGGCGCTGCAATCGCGCGAGTTCAACGATGTCAGCCCCGGCCTGCTGGCGATGCCGTTCTGGATTCCGCAGACCGGCGTCGCCATCGGCATCGCCGCCCTGGCGATCGCCTTCATCGACGAGCTGATCTGGCTCCTCGCCGGCGGCAAGCCGCGCTACGAGGCGCCCGACGAAGTCGAGCTCGACAGGCCGGTGGCATAGGGGCCGATCATGGACACGACCGTTCTCGCCTCGCTGGTCCTCGCCAGCTCGCTCCTCCTGCTGCTCGCCAGCGGCGTCTGGGTCGCACTCTCGCTCCTCACCGTCGGCATGGTGATGATGGGGCTCTTCACCACCGCGCCGATGGGTTCGCTGATCGCGTCCACGCTCTGGGATTCGAGCTGGGGCTGGGCGCTGACCTCGCTGCCGCTCTTCATCTGGATGGGCGAGATCCTGTTCCGCTCGAAGCTCTCGGCCGACATGTTCCAGGGGCTCGCGCCCTGGGTCTCGCGGCTGCCGGGCCGGCTGCTCCATGTCAACGTGCTCGGCTGCGGCATCATGGCGGCGGTCGCCGGCTCATCGGCTGTGACCTGCGCCACGATCGGCCGGATCAGCGTGCCCGAGCTGGAGAAGCGCGGCTATCCGCTCAACATGACGATCGGAACGCTCGCGGGCTCCGGCACGCTCGGCCTGCTGATCCCGCCCTCGATCATCATGATCGTCTACGGCGTAACGGCAGAGGTCTCGATCGCGCGGCTCTTCATCGCCGGCGTCCTGCCCGGCATCCTGCTGATGGCGCTGTTCATGGGCTACACGGCAATCTGGAGCCTGCTCAACCCGGACAAGATGCCGCCGGCCGAGCCGCCGGTGCCGTTCCTGGAGAAGATCTACCGCTCGCGGCGCCTGATCCCGGTGGCGTTGCTGATCGCCTCTGTCGTCGGCTCGATCTATGGCGGCATCGCCACCCCCACGGAGGCCGCGACCATCGGTGTGATCGGGGCGCTGATCCTGGCGGCGGTCGGCGGCGGGCTGACGCGTGCGAGCTTCATGGACGGCTTGATGGCAGCCATGCGGACCTCCTGCATGATCTCCTTCATCATCGCCTGCGCCGCCTGCCTGACGATCGCCGTCGCCTTCGTCGACATTCCCCGCTCGCTCGCGGGCTGGGTCGACGCGATGCATCTGTCGCCCTACGCGCTGCTGGCGGTGCTGGCCGTGTTCATGCTGATCCTCGGCTGCTTCCTCGAGGGCATCTCGATCATCGTGCTGACCTCGTCGGTGATGCTGCCGATGGTGCAGGCGGCCGGCATCGACCTGCTCTGGTTCGGCATCTTCGTGGTGATCCTGATCGAGGCGGCGCAGATCACCCCGCCCGTCGGCTTCAACCTGTTCGTGCTGCAGAGCATCACCGGCAAGGACATCCTTGCCGTGACGAAGGCGGCGATCCCCTATTTCTTCGTGCTGATGCTGCTGCTGGTCCTGATCACGGCGTTCCCGCAGATCGTCACCATCCTGCCGAAGATGATGACGGGATAAATCCGGGGCAAATGCGATGATCCGCTCCTGGCCGCCCACGGCGGCCAGCTTCAGGGATAACGCAAGCTGACGGCTGACATCCGAATGGCGGCAAGAGCGGACGTCGCGCGCCGGAACCGTCGGCGTCAGCTTGTGGCGAAGTCCCAGGGTCGGCTTCCGGTGCAAAGCCGAATTGCGCCTTCTCGAAGGATGGTTCCTAACCGGAACGCTTTCGAACGCCAATGATAGTCGGGCAATTGCTGGGGGCAGCACGACACTGAGCTATCGATGCCGTCATCGAAACATATGCTGAGTGTCGAAATGCATGGCGGACAGGGCGGGATTCGAACCCGCGATACGGTTTCCCGTATACACACTTTCCAGGCGTGCGCCTTCAACCACTCGGCCACCTGTCCGGCGCGCTGCTTATGACTGCCGGCCCGTGATCTTTCAAGGGCCGAGATGCAGGGTTTTGCACAATCCCGGTAAATCGCGGGTCATCGGTTGCGATCTGCGGCCAGCATGGTCACATCTGGGCACCGAAGCGGTGCGCCGGCCGGACGTTTTGCGGCGTGGATTGCGATAGGGAGCGGATGGTGAGGTTTCTTCTCCGGTTGATCGGCTATGTGTTCGTCGCGGCCGGCTTCGTCGCGCTGGTGATCGACGGTGCCCGCTCGATCGCGAATGCCGGATTGCGCTTCATGCCGGTCAGCGAGGCCCTGATCGCTCTCGTTCAGGAGCGCTACCAGCTGATCCAGCCGGCGATCGAGCGCAACATTCACCCCTGGCTCTGGGACCCGCTGCTGTTGACGGTGTTGCGGGCGCCGGCGGCGGTCGTCGCCCTCCTGCTCGGCTTCGCGCTGCTCTGGCTCGGACGGCGCCCGGAGGCGGCCATCGGCATCGTCACGCGTCGGTGATGGCGCCCCTTGCGCCCAGGCCCCCGTGATAGCGAGAGACGCAGGCTTTAAGCGTCGAGCTCGAACGAAACGGAACGAATGACGTTCTCCCTGCGCTATCGGGCGAAGAACCCGGCCGGCTATTGCGGCCTGGGCGGTACCGGCGTGGCCTGCCAGATCGGCCTCGGCGTAGCCTGACGACAAGGGGAGGCAACGCCTCCCTTCTTTTCGATCTGCTGAGTTCCTGATATGTTCTTGCGTTGCCGCCAAAGCTTCGCTAGCCTTCCCAAGCGGTAAGGGAGCGGGGCGCAAGATGGTGGCGCGAGTCGCGACGGTGGCGTTCGAGGGCATCGAGGCGCGCGCCGTCGACGTTCAGGTCCAGGTCGCGCCGGGCGGCGTCGCCTTCGTGCTGGTCGGGCTGCCCGACAAGGCCGTTGCCGAAAGCCGCGAGCGGGTCCGCGCCGCGCTCCTCGCCTCGGGGCTTGCGCTGCCGGCCAAGCGCGTCACCGTCAATCTCGCCCCGGCCGACCTGCCCAAGGAGGGCAGCCACTACGATCTGCCGATCGCGCTCGCCGTCATGGCCGCGATCGGAGCGATCCCCGCCGATGCCCTCTCCGGCTATGTGGTCCTCGGCGAGCTCGCACTCGACGGCTCGACTACCCCTGTTGCGGGCGTCCTGCCGGCCGCGATCGCAGCTTATGCCAAGGGGCAGGGGCTGATCTGCCCGGCGGCTTCGGGGCCGGAGGCGGCCTGGGCTGCTGCCGATATCGACATCCTGGCGCCGCGTTCGCTGATCCAGCTCGCCAATCATTTCAAGGGCACGCAGGTCATGGCCCGGCCCGAACCCGCGGTCGCGCGCCAGGCTGGCCCTCTGCCTGACCTCGCCGACGTCAAGGGCCAGGAAAGCGCAAGGCGCGTGCTCGAGATCGCGGCGGCGGGCGGGCATAATCTCCTGATGAACGGCCCCCCCGGCGCCGGCAAGTCGATGCTGGCGAGCCGCCTGCCCTCGATCCTGCCGCCGCTCTCGCCGCGCGAGCTGCTCGAGGTCTCGATGGTTCTGTCCGTTGCCGGCAAGCTCGCCGACGGTGCCCTGACCGACCGGCGGCCCTTCCGGGCTCCGCACCATTCGGCCTCGATGGCCGCGCTCGTCGGCGGTGGCTTGCAGGCCCGGCCGGGGGAAGTCTCGCTCGCCCATCACGGCGTGCTCTTCCTCGATGAACTGCCGGAATTCCAGCCGCAGGCGCTCGATGCCCTGCGCCAGCCGATGGAGACCGGCGACGTCCTGATCTCCCGCGCCAACCACCGCGTCGTCTACCCCGCGCGCTTCCAGCTCGTCGCCGCGATGAACCCGTGCCGCTGCGGCCGGGCGACCGAGCCCGGCTTCGCCTGCCGGCGCCAGCCGAACGACCGCTGCATGGCCCAATATCAGGCGCGGGTCTCCGGCCCGCTGCTCGACCGGATCGATATCGCGATCGATGTGCCCGCGGTGACGGCGGCAGATCTCATTCGCCCTGCCGCAGGCGAGAGCTCGGCGACGGTCGCGGCGCGCGTCGGAGCGGCCCGCCGGCTTCAGGCGGTACGGTTCGAGAGCCTCGGTTTCGGTCACGTCATGACCAATGCCGCCTGTCCCGTGCCGGTGATCGAGGAGGTCGCGCGGCCGGACAATGCCGGGCTCGCGCTGCTGCGGGATGCGGCGGAGGCGCTGCGATTGACCGCGCGCGCCTATCATCGCGTGCTGAAGGTCGCCCGCACCCTCGCCGATCTCGATGAGGAGGCGAAGGTCGGCCGGCGTCACCTGGCCGAAGCCTTGTCCTACCGGGCGCGCGGGGAGGACCTCGTTCAAGCCGCCTGAGGTGGCAGGGTTAACCGATCCTCTCACTCGACCGATCGAATTCGCACTATTCGCAGGCGGCTTTTTCAAGGCGTGCTGCGTAGATCGAAGGGCATGGCTTCTTCGATCTGGTCATGGTTCGCCCTTGCCTTCGCGGCTTTGCTTCTCCCGGCTGCGGGGGCCGTGCTGTGGCTGCTGCGCCAGCGCGGTGACCTCCGCCGGCAGGTGGCCTCGCTCGCCCATGATGCCGAAGCTCTCAACGACCGGCTCTGGACTCTCGCCGATAGCGAGGAACGCTATCGCAGCCTGATCGAAGCCCAGGGCGACCTGATCGTCCGACGCGACGGCGCGCGGATCGTCTATGCCAACCGGGCCTACGCCGCCCTGTTCGGGGCCGGGGAGCAGGATCTCGTCGGCAGCCGGATGCTGCTGCCGCAGCTCGCCAGTCGCCCGCTCGTGCTGCTGGAAGGCGGCGCCCGCAGCTTCGACGAATGCCTCGCGACCTATGAAGGCGAGCGCTGGATCTCCTGGATCGAGACCGTCGTTCCCGGGCCCGACGGGCGTACGCTGATCCAGCGCGTCGGCCGCGACATCTCGGCGCGCATCGCCGGCGAGGATGCGCTGGTCGAGGCTCGGGCCCGCGCCGAGGCGGCGAACGAGGCGAAATCACGCTTCCTGGCGACCGTCAGCCACGAATTCCGCACGCCGCTCAACGGCATTCTCGGCATGGCCGATCTCCTCACCGATACCGGTCCCGATGCCGAGCAGGCGACCTATGTGGCCGCGCTGCGCACCTCCGGCGAGGCCTTGCTCGCGCTGGTCGACGACATCCTCGATTTCGCCAAGGTCGAGGCCGGCAAGCTCGAACTGGTCGAGGAACCCTTCGATCCGGCCCAGCTCGTCGAGACCGTCGCGGAATTGATGGCGCCGCGCGCGCAGGCCAAAGGCATCGAGCTCGCAGCCCATATCGCGCCCGACCTCCCGGCAAGGCTTGTCGGCGATCGCGACCGGTTGCGCCAGGTCCTGCTGAACCTCGTCGGCAATGCCGTGAAGTTCACGGAAGCCGGAGGCGTGGGCTTGAGCATGGCCTGCACCGATGATCGCCTGGAGATCGCCGTTGCCGATACCGGGCCGGGCATTCCGGCCGACCGGCTCGATACCATCTTCGGTGAGTTCGAGCAGCTCGACCCTGGCATCGACGCCCGGCAGACGGGCACCGGCCTCGGCCTCGCGATCGTTCGCCGCCTCGCGCGCCTGATGGGTGGCGAGGTGCGGGCCGAAAGTCGATTGGGCGAGGGCGCGACCTTCCGTGTCACCCTGCCGCTGGTCGCGGCAATCGATGCGCCGGAGGCACGGATTCCACACTGGCCGGGGCAGCATGTCCTGCTGGTCTCGCCGGCTCCCTTCGCCGCGCGCTTCCTGGCCGAGACGATCCGGACGACCGGAGCGTCGATCTCCATCGCCGGCACGGCCGAGGCTGCGCGGGTGAAGCTCGCCGGGGACATCCCGGTCACGGCGGTGCTGGTCGACCATGCACTCGGCGATGAGCCGGCCAAGCAGCTCGCGGCGGCGGTTGCGGCGGCCGGCATTCGGGATTGCCTGATCCTGCTCTCGCCCCATGCACGCCGGCAGTTCGGATCGCCGCAGGCGGCGGGTTTCTCCGGCTTCCTGATCAAGCCGGTGCGGACACGCTCCCTCTATGAGCGCCTGGGCACCGGGCTTCCGCCCGGGGCGGCCGCGATCGGCGAGGCTCCGGCGCCGGCGTCGATGCCCACGCGCCAGCCGGGCACGGGGCTGACGGTGCTGGTCGCCGAAGACAACGAGATCAATGCCCTGCTCGCGACGCGCACCTTGGAGCGTTTCGGTTGCACAGCCATCTGGGCGCGTGACGGGGGCGAGGCGTTGAAGCGGGTCGAGGCTAGCTTTGCCGGCACGGCGCCGCCATTGGCGCTTGCCTTGCTCGATGTCCGGATGCCGGTGATGACCGGGCTCGATTGCGCCCGTGCCATCCGCGCCCTGGAAAGGCGGCTCGGCCGTGCCGCGACGCTGCCGCTGGTGGCGGTCACCGCCAATGTCTCGGCGGCCGACCGGGCCGCGGCCTTTGCCGCCGGGATGGATGATTGCCTGGCGAAACCACTGGAGCGCGAGGCCCTGCTGCGCTGGCTGGAGCGCCTGTCGCAGAACGCGGCCGGCAGCCTGACGGCTTGACGACCGTCATCGCTCCGACGCAGTTTCGTCGCGAAGTTGTAAGATCATCGGAGCAAGCCTACCTCATGCCGGTAGCGGCAGGAGATGAGAAAAGCGATGGCACTGCACGTTTCTGGAAGCAAGAACGCGCTGCCTGGCCGGTCGTCAGCCGGCAATCCATTCTCGCGATTCGCGCCGTTGATGCTGATGAGGGGCGGATCCATGCGCCGCGCCGGTGACGGGATCGGCGAGACGCCGCTGCTGTCGGGCACGCTCGGCCGGCTCGGCTCGCTCGAGGTTCGGCTGGCGCGCGGCCCGCGCGAGATCTGGCGGGCGCAGCGCCTGCGCTACCGGGTCTTCTATCAGGAGATGTCGGCCAAGCCCGATGTTGTCTCCCGCATGTTCCGCCGCGATGCCGATCGTTTCGACAAGGCCTGCGACCATCTTCTCGTCATCGATCATGCGGCGCGCGGCCGCTTCGGCGGCATCAAGCCCAAGGTGGTCGGCACCTACCGTTTGATGCGCCAGAGCGCGGCCGAGCGGCTTGGCGGATTCTATACGCAGGGCGAATTCGATCTCGGCCCGATGCTGGCGCGCCATCCCGGCCAGCGCTTCCTCGAGCTCGGCCGCTCCTGCGTCCTGAAGCCCTATCGCACCAAGCGGACGGTGGAGCTGCTCTGGGCCGGTATCTGGGCCTATCTCCAGCATCACCGCATCGATGCGATGTTCGGCTGCGCTTCCTTCGACGGCACCGATCCCGATGCGCTGGCGCTGCCGCTGAGCTTCCTGCACCATCAGGCCCGCTCGGAAGGCGACTGGGCCGCGATCGCGCATGCCGAGCATTTCGTCGGCATGGATCGCCTGCCGCCGGAGATGGTCGACGCCAAGCTCGCCCTCAAGCAGCTGCCGCCCCTGATCAAGGGTTATCTGCGCATCGGTGCCCGCTTCGGCACCGGCGCCGTGATCGACCACCAGTTCGGCACGACCGACGTGCTCGTCGTGCTGCCGGTCTCGGCGATCGACAAGCGTTATGCCGACTATTACGGCGGCGAGACGCCGCGCCGCGCCGCCTGACTATTCGCCGGCTTCGGCGAGGGTGCGCAGCGCTTCGCGATAGGTCGGGTAGCGGAAGGCATAGCCCAGTTCCCGCTTCACCAGCGCATTCGAGACGCGCTTGCTCTCGCCATAGAAGCTCGCCGCCATCGGCGAGAGTTTTGCCTGCTCGAACGGGATTTCGGGCGGTGACTCAAGGCCTGTCAGCTCGGCCGCGAAGGTGATGACGTCCTGCGGCGGGCCGGGCTCGTCGTCGGTGACGTTGTAGATCGCGCCCTGGCGCGGCTGCGCCAGCGAGGCCATCAGCACCTCGGCAATGTCGTCGACATGGATGCGGTTGAACACCTGCCCGGGCTTGATCAAGCGTGTCGCCTTGCCCTCGCGCAGCTTGACGATGGCGTTGCGGCCCGGCCCGTAGATCCCCGACAGGCGGAAGATCTGCACCGGCTTGCCGCTGTCGCGTCCAAGCTGCAGCCAGGCCTCCTCGATCGCGACGCGCTGGCGCGTGCGGGCATTGGTCGGCGCCGGCGGCGTGGCTTCGTCGATCCATTCGCCGCCCTGGTCGCCATAGACGCCGATCGTCGAGAGATAGCCGATCCAGCCCAGTTTTGGCGCGGCGGCGAGAGTTTCGCGCAAGGGGCCGAGCGCCGGGTCGCCATCCTCCGCCGGCTGCACCGAGACCAGCACGGCATCGGCCTCGGCTACCGCCTTGGCGAGCGCCGACGAGACCGCGAAGCCGCCGAAGACCAGCGTCCGGATGCCCTCGCGGCTGAGCTCGGCCGCCCTCTCGGCGGAGCGGACGGTGCCCGTCACCTCCCAGCCCCGCGCCAGCGCGGTGCGCGCGAAGAACCCGGCGGAATAGCCGAGGCCGAGGATCAGAATATTCATGCGGCGTCTTCCGTCTGAGGCATGAGTGCGTACCATTCGGCGCGCACCTGCGGATCGGTCTCGTCTCGGAGCCCAGCCACGGCGAGCGTTCTCGCACGCTCGGTGTCCAGCCGTCCCAGCGCCCAGACAGCCATGGCGCGGACCAGCGGCGAGGGATCGGCGAGATGAGGCAGGGCGCTCTCGATCAGCTCAGGCCGGCCACTGTTGCCGATCGCGATCAGCACATTCCGCAGGAAGCGGTCTCGGCCGGTGCGCTTCACCGGCGTGCCCGCGAAGAGCGTGCGGAAGGCGGGATCGTCGAGGCGGGCAAGCGCGGCGAGGTCGAGCCCGTCGAGCTCGTCCTTGAGCGCGAGCCGCGTTTCCTGCGCCGCCGCGGCGAACTTGTTCCAGGGGCAGACGGCGAGGCAGTCGTCGCAGCCGAAGACGCGATTGCCGATGCCGGGCCGCAAGGCGGCGTCGATATGGCCTGCATGTTCGATGGTGAGATAGGCGATGCAGCGGCGGGCATCGAGCTGGTAGGGCGCCGGAAAGGCATCGGTCGGGCAGATGTCGAGGCAGCGCCGGCAGGAGCCGCAATGGTCGCGTTCGGCCGGATCGGCCGGCAGTTCGGCGGTGGTGTAGATCGCGCCTAGCAGGAGCCAGGAGCCATGCTCGCGCGAGACCAGCACGGTGTGCTTGCCCTGCCAGCCGAGTCCAGCCGCCTGCGCCAGCGGCTTTTCCATGACAGGGGCGGTATCGACGAAGACCTTGACGTCGGCGCCGCCGCGCGCCGCGAGCAGCCCCGCGACGCTCTTCAGCTTGCCCTTGATGACGTCGTGATAGTCGCGCCGTCTCGCATAGAGCGAGATCGCCGCCTTGTCGGGATGGGCGAGCATGGCGAGCGGGTCGCCCTCGCCGGCATAGTTCATGCCGAGCATGACGACGGAGCGGACCTCACCCCAGAGCTGACGCGGATCGGCGCGCTGCGCCTGGCGCTCCGCCATCCAACCCATCTCGCCCTGGTAGCCATTGGCGAGCCAGGCTTCGAGGCGTTCCGGCGCCTGCGGGATCGCATCGGCGCCGGCGACGCGCATTACGGCAAAGCCTTCGGCGAGCGCCCGCGCCTCAACCGCGCGCTTGAGCTTCTCTGCGTTCAAAAATCCAGATTGTCGTAATGGGCGCTCGGAGCCATGCCGGGTATGCGGTCGCTCAGCAGCGGCCGGAAGCTCGGTCTCGACTTGATCCTCGCATACCATGCGCGAGCCGCCTCATCCTCTTCCCAGGGCACGTCGCCGAGATAGTCGACGCAGGACAGATGCGCCGCTGCCGCGAGATCGGCATAGCTCATCTGGGCGCCCGCGAGCCAGTTCCTCTTGGCCAGCAGCCAGGAGATATAGCGCAGATGATAGCGCACATTGGCGCGCGCCGCGCGGATCGTGCTCATATCGGGCGAGCCGCCGCCATCGTCGCGGCTCATGAAGCGCTTCATCACCTTTTCCAGCACGAGCGGGCCGGTGATTTCCTCGTGGAACTTGAGGTTGAACCAGTCGAGCAGGCGGCGCACCTCGATGCGCTCGCCCGGCCCTTCAGGCAGCAGGCGGCGGTCGCCCAGCGCCAGGCCCCGCGTCTCGTCGAGATATTCCGCGATCGGCCCGGCGCCGGGAACGGTGAGGCCATTCTGCTCCTGGAAGACGGGCGTCGTGCCCGCGGTATTGAGCTCGATGAACTCCCGTCGGCGCTCCCAGACGCGTTCCTCGACCAGCTCGGCCTCCATGCCGAACTCGCTGAGCGCGAGGCGGATGAAACGCGAATGCGGGCATAGCGGGTAATGATACAGGGTCGCCATGGCACTCATGAGCACTGTGAAGCAGGTGAAATGCGACGGAAGCAGGGCCGCCGGGCTTGCAGCGACCCGATAGGCGACGGCGGCTTGCTATAATCACGCCGGAAAACCGCCACAACCCACGGCGATGCCGAAGCCCGCAATTTGCCGGCGCTGCTTCGCGAAGTGGTAACCAATTTGCAAAGAGCTGGGCGTAAGCCGGCGGAAGGCTGGTGCAGGCGAACGTCCGCGCCGCCTGATTCGCGCGAGGAAAGCCTTCCATGCACAACCTGATCGAAGCCTTCGTTCTCGGCATCGTCGAGGGCCTGACCGAGTTCCTGCCGGTCTCCTCGACCGGGCATCTGCTCCTGATCGGCCATTTCCTCGGCTTCGAATCCAACGGCAAGACCTTCGAGGTACTGGTCCAGCTCGGTGCGATCCTGGCGATCACGCTGGTCTATTTCCGCCGCCTGCTCGATATCGCCTTGCGCATTCCCAGCGACCCCTCGGCCCGCCGCTTCGTCATCGGCGTGCTCATCGCCTTCCTGCCGGCGGCGGTGATCGGTGCATTGCTGCACGGCTTCATCAAGGGAGTGCTGTTCAACCCCTTCATCGTCTGCTGCACGCTGATCGCCGGCGGCCTGATCCTGCTCGTCGTCGACGAGCTGGAATTGCAGGAGAAGCACACCGACGCCACCACCTTCCCGCTGCCGATGTATTTCAAGATCGGCCTGATCCAGTGCCTGGCGATGGTGCCCGGCGTCTCGCGTTCGGGCTCGACCATCGTCGGTGCGATGCTGCTCGGCGCCAGCAAGCGCGCGGCGGCCGAGTTTTCCTTCTTCCTGGCGATGCCGACCATGGCCGGCGCCTTCGCCTATGACCTGCTCAAGAGCTACAAGTTCCTGACCTTCGACGACGGCGTCATGATCGGCGTCGGCTTCGTCGCCGCCTTCATCTCGGCGCTGGTCGTGGTGCGCAGCTTCCTCGATTTCGTCTCGAAGCGCGGCTTCGCGCCCTTCGCCTGGTGGCGGATCATCGTCGGCATGGTCGGCCTCGCCGGCCTCTGGATCGTCGGCTGAGACCTGTCGTTTAAGCCGGCCGCGCCGGGTCGTTGAGCGAGTCCGCCAGCGTCGGCGTCCGGCTCGCCGCAAATTGCGGCAGCGAGGCCGTCTGCCGCTCGATCATGCGGTGGACCACCGGCGGGTTCGGGCCGCTATGCAGCGCGCGGACCTGCTCGCCGATCTCGGCATCGGCCTGGGTGACGCGCTGGTTCTGCCGGACATATTCGACCCAGGTCGGACTGTCATAGCGCTCGATCCACAGCGTCGGATCGGTCAGGTCGCGCAGCAGGGTCCAGTGCCTTGCGCCATCGCGGCGCCGGATGCGCCGGCGCTCCGCCATCGTGGTCAGGAAGGCGACGACGTCCTCGGGCTTGATGATGTATTCGATGGTGACGATGACCGGGCCGGAGCGCGGCTCGATATCGACCGCGACCTTGGGCTCGCGCCAGCGGCTGAGCGGGTCGAGATTGAGCTCCTCGAGCGGCGGCAGCCGGTAGCGCAGGCCGAGCGCCGCTCCGATCAGAAGGGTGGCCGCCGACATCAGCAGGGCCTTCTCGACGCCGAAATGCAGCGCCGAGCGGCCCCAGGCCCAGCTGCCCATCGCCATCCCGCCGAAGGTCGCCATCTGGTACATCGCCAGCGCCCGGCCGACGACCCAGCGCGGCGCCGAGAGCTGCACCGTGGCGTTGAAGGTCGAGAGCGCCAGAACCCAGCACGCGCCGCAGACGCACAGGCCCGCCATCGCCAGCCAGATCGTCTTGCTGAAGGCGATCAGCGTGACGCCGCAGGCATAGGCGACGAAGGTCGAGCGGACGAGCGCTTCCGTGCTCATCGACCGCCGCAGGCGTGCGCTCATGAAGGCGCCGGCCACCGCGCCGGCACCGAAGGCGCCGAGCAGCACGCCATAGGTCAGCGGGCCGCCGCGCACGAGATCGCGCGCGATCAATGGCAGCAGCGCCAGACCGACGATGGCGCCGAAGCCGTAGACGAAGGCGCGCAGCGTGACGGTCCGGATATTCGGGGACATCGCGACATAGCGGATGCCGGCGCTCATCGCGATGAACAACGTCTCGCGCGGTAGCAGGCGCTCGACCTTCGGCGGCGACCAGCGCGCCAGCACGATCAAGAGCGGGATATAGCTGAAGGCGTTGATGATGAAGGCGGCCACCGCACCGGCAGCCGCAACGATCGCGCCGCCGATCGCGGGACCTACGCTGCGGGCGATGTTGAAGGCGACGCTGTTGAGCGTCACCGCGGCCGGCACGTCGCGGCGCGGGACCATGTCGCCGACCGAGGATTGCCAGGCCGGATTGTTCAGCGCCGTCCCGCAGCCGATCAGGAAGGTGAAGGTCAGCAGCAGCCAGGGCGTGATCAGGCCGAACCAGGCGCAGACCGCGAGCCCGATCGAGACCGTCAGCATGAAGACCTGCGCGGTCAGCAGGATCTTGCGTCGGTCGTAATTGTCGGCGATGGCCCCGGCCGCCAGCGAGAACAGCATCACCGGCAAGGTCGTCGAGGCCTGGACCAGCGCCACGAGCTCGGCCGAGGGCGAGATCGAGGCCATCATCCACGACGCCCCGACCGCCTGGACCAGGCCGCCGAAATTCGAGACCAGGCTGGCGAACCAGACGGCGCGGAAGATCGGCTGCTGCAGCGGGACGAAGGGCGAGACCCGCGCCTGGGTAGGCTTGATGCCCTCCGAGGCGAGCTCGGCTTCTACGACATCGGCCGTGGGCTGGGCGTGCGGGTCGTCAGGCATGTCACAGGGTTAGAGCATGAGTGCTGGAGGGGGAAACCCTTTCCATCTGGAAGATGTCGAAACTTGGAAAGTTTTTCTCTCACGCCGCCGGAGCGGGCGCGCTCTGACGAGCCTGCCGCGGCGGGCGGGCTTTTCGAGCACGCAAGCCATGGCCGAGGGCTACCGCGAGGCCCGCGAGCACGACCCAATGCGCCGGCCGGATCGAGGCATAGTCCTGATAGGTCAGGATGTCGGCATTGGCCTGGAAGACCAGCCAGGCCGAGACCCCGGAGGTCGCCGCATACCAGCCTGCTTCCAGCCCGGCAGTGAGCAGCCCCGCGAGCAGTGACACGCCTGCGAGTACCGGCACCGAGACCGGCAGCTTCCAGCGATACAGGCCGCGATAGAGCATCAGCAGCAGGAACAACCCGCTCATCAGCACGGGTTCGGTTACGTCGATCTTCGATTGCAGCGCGAAATGCAGCAGCGCCAGCATTGCGATGGGGTAGACGAGGTTGTGCAGGCGCTGCCAGTTCTTGCCGAGCCGGCGGATCATGCCGTCGGTCGAGGTCACGCCCTGCGCGACGAGGCCGATGAGCGCGACGAAGCCGATGGTCAGGTAGAAGCGCTTGACGATCTCGGAGACGATCAGCCCCCAGTCGAAGGCCATGTCGATGCAGTAGAGCGCGAGATGGCCGAGCGCATAGGCCATCACGCCAAGGCCGAGCATACGACGGATGCCGATCAGCTTGCCCCAGTCGAACAGGCGCCGGAACGGCGAGACCGCCAGCGTGGCGATGAGGATCCTGACCGTCCAGGTCCCGATCTGGTGGATCGCCTGCGTCCAGGGCTTGGAGCCGAGCTGGTGCATCCAGGCGGCGTAGAGCAGCATGAGTGCCGGCACGAGGAGCAGCGCGAAGGCCGCAGCCCTCAAGGCCGAGAACCGGCCCTGCCTGTCGGTCCAGGGCAGCCAGGTTCGTAAGGCGGTATTCGTGGTGCGGGTGCTCATGACCCCGGCATAAACGATGGGGTCGGCTGCTGTCCTGCACGTCTGGACACAAGCGCGTGAATGGTTTGTCCTGCCGGCCCTTTCAACCGGGTTTGGCCATGGCTTCCAGCACTCCCACCGTCGTCTTCGATGTCGGCAATGTCCTGCTGCGCTGGGATGCGCGGCTGATCTACCGCTCGCTGATCCCCGAGACCGAGCGGCTCGACTGGTTCATGCAGAACATCTGCACCGGCGACTGGAATCTGGAGCAGGATCGCGGCCGCTCCTGGGAGGAGGGCGTGGCGCTGCTGGTCGCGCGGCATCCGGAATGGGAGCGTGAGATCCGCGCTTTCGACGAGAGCTGGCATGACAGCGTGCCCCATACCATCGCCGACAGCGTCGCGGTGCTGGAGGAGCTCAAAGGGCAGGGCGAGAAGGTCTATGCCATCACCAACTTCTCGCGCGAGAAATGGGCGGAATGCCTGATCCGCTTCCCGTTCCTGCAGAGTTTCGACGGCGTCGTCGTCTCCGCCCATGAGCGGATGCTGAAGCCGGAGCGGGCGATCTACGAGGTGCTGCTCGATCGCTATGGCCTGAAGGCCGCGGACTGCATCTTCGTCGACGACAGCGAGAAGAACGTGGTGGGGGCCCGCGATATCGGCATGCGGGCCATCCATTTCGTCGAGCCCATCGACCTGCGCGCCGAGTTGCGCGGTCTGGGCGTCAGGCTCTGACGGGCAGAGCCTGACTTGTGAGCGAGCAGCCGCTCAGGCCGCGCTCTTGATCGCGACGGTCGGCACCAGGCCGGCCGCGTCGACACCGCGCGCTTCGCCGACCAGCCGGGCGCCGGCCTTGGTCGCGAGGAAATCGGCGAGGACAGCGTCCTCCTGGCGCACGAAGCCCTTGGCGGGCAGCTTGCCGGCGAGGAAGAGCTCGACCATCGCGACGCAGCCGGCGGCGGTGGTGAGCTGGATCGCGCCGAGCTCGTCATTGCCGTCATAGCGCAGCACGACGCTCTCCTCCTCCAGGCGGCCGTTCCGTTCGCCGACGCCGGTCACGAAGATCACGACCACGTCCTTGCGGGTGAAGGGCGCGGAGTGCGTGAGGATGCGGCGGAGCGTCTCGCGGTCATCGGCGAGATCGAGATCGCGCAGCAGGAGCTTCATGATCTCGGCATGGCCGGGATAGCGCAGCGTCTTGTAGCTCATGTTGCGGACCTTGCCGGCGAGCGTCTCGGTCAGCGTGCCGAGGCCACCCGAGGTGTTGAAGGCCTCGTAGGCGACGCCGTCGATCATCACGCTCTCGATGCCTTCGAGCGCCGGCACCAGGGTCGGCTGCCCGTCGAAGACGATCTCGCAAGGGTTGCAGTATTCGTTGATCAGGCCGTCGACCGACCAGGTCACATTGTAGCGCAGTGCATTGGTCGGATAGAGCGGAAGCGCGCCGACGCGCATCTTGATCGCGCGGACATTCTCGAAGCGCGCGGCCATGTCGGCGCCGAGGATGCAGATGAAGCCGGGAGCCAGGCCGCATTGCGGCACCAGCGCGACATCCGAGGTCTCACCGAGTTCCTTGATGTAGGAAGTGGTGGCGACGTCCTCGGTCAGGTCGAAATAATGGGTCTTGGTCTCGGCCGCGACCTTGGCGATGCCCTTGTTCAGGAAGTACGGGCAGGCGCTGACGACGATGTCGCGGTCTTTCAGGAAGACGCGGAGCGCGTCGAGATTGGAAGCATCGACGGTCTCGGTGGCGAAGCGGCCGCCAGCGGCGTGCTTGAGCTGCGCGGCGGAGGCGTCGGCCAGCGTCACCTGATGGCCCTGCTCGGCCAGCATGCCGGCGATGATGACGCCGATCTGGCCGGCGCCGAGCACGGCAATGCGCTTCTGGATGGTCATGTCGCGATCTCCTGGTTGAGTGTCGGGTCGGCCAGGAGCCTTCCCCTCGATACGGAGCATCGCCGCGAGCCGTGCCGGCTTTAACGGGCGGATCGTCGGAGGAGCGCGTTATGGTGTTTCAGTTCGATGGGTAATGAACCAAGACGATGGGAAACGCCGGAAGCCGCCGGCCGCCTCGCCCTCAGCGTTCGAACTTGCGGGCTAGAATCACCGAGGATGTCGTCCGGCGCACGCCTTCCATCTCGGCGATCCAGTCGATGATCGTGTCGAGGTCGCTGGAGGTCTCGCATTCGATCTTGACGCTGAGGTCGAAATGACCGCTCAACGTGTGACATTGCACGATTTCCGGCCGTTTTTTCAGCGCAGCGACCACGCCGCCCTGCTGTTTCATCTCCAGCTCGATCAGGATCAGGGCCGCGATCGTCGTCGCAGGCCGGCTCGCCTTGCCGAGGATCGTGGTGTAGCCGGCGATCACTCCGTCGCGTTCGAGCCGGCTGAGCCGCCCTTGCGCTGTCGCCCGGGAGACGCCGAGCTGCTTGGCGATCTCGGACAGCGGCAAGCGCGCATTCTCGGTGAGGATGCGGATGAGCTCGCGGTCCTTCGCGGCGTCTGACGGCCGTGCCATGTCGTCTCCAGGGGTTTGGCGGGCCGTCATATAGCAGGGAAATAGTGATGCCCTGCAAGGGGCCGGCGTGTTTCGCCATCCGCGAGCGTCTCAGGGACTACTGAGCGGGAATTCGCCCGAAAAGGAACATCTTGTGGTCCGAAGCATTGTTCGCGCGCCGGAGGGGACTTGCTTCGGGGCGCAAATCGGAGTGGCATGCCGACCGGCGGCAACACGCTTTGCCATGGAGAACGCCATGTTCAGGACACTTATTCTCGCATCCGCATCGGCCTTCGCGCTCGTTTCCTTCTCCGTGGCGCCCGCCTCGGCGCTGACCATGAAGGAATGCAGCGTCAAGTATCAGGACGCCAAGAAGGCCAATACGCTGAAGGGCCAGAAGTGGAACGACTTCCGCAAGGCCCAGTGCGGCGACGACGACGCCGCTGACGACGAGGCAGCCGCTGCCATGCCGGCCGAGCCGGCGAAGCCTGCCGCTTCCGCCATGCCGGCCGGGTCGGCTGCCAAGCCCGCGGCGATGCCGGCGGGCAAGGCCAAGGCCGCGATCTTCCCGAAGGCGGTTTCGCAGAAATATTCGAGCGAGACCGCTGGCAAGGCGCGTCTCAAGACCTGCGTCGATCAGTACAATGCCAACAAGGCTGCCAATGCCAATGGCGATCTCAAGTGGATCGAGAAGGGCGGCGGCTACTGGAGCCAGTGCAACACCAAGCTGAAGGGCTGATCCTCGGCAGGGTATCTGTTTCGGGAACGCCGCGCCGGAAGGCGCGGCGTTTCGCGTTTCTAAAGCGACTGGGAGGGGCGCGATCCCGGCTCGGCCGGCCGGCTCGGCGCCGGATTGCCGGGCCTCTGCCCCTTGCCGATCATCTCGCCGCGGGTGCGGATGACATGGGCGGTCACCACCTCCTGGACCCGCTTTTCCGCGGCCTCGCGCACGGCATTGCGATTGGTCGGCCGGCCGTCCTCGGTTTCGATGATCTCGATCGTGGCATGGGTCAGGGCGTCGACATCGCCCTTGCAGAACAGCATGGCGGCCTTGGCGACGACCTCTGCCTTCTCGTCGGTGAGCAGCATCGGCGCGCCCTCGCGGCCGATGCAGGCCAGCATCTTGCTGCGGATCAGGTCGCGCGTCTTCTCCAGCAAGGCCTTCTTCTCGGCCCGCGCCGCGCGCTCCTTCTCCGTGGCTTCCGGTGTCTGGGCCCGGACGGGCGCGCCGGGTGAGACCGGGCCGCGCACATTGGCGCTCTGCTTTACGCATTCGACCAACGCCGGCAGCATCTCGCCGGTCGAGGTCAGCGCGAAGGTATAGCGCGCGTCATTGGCCACCAGCTCGAGATAGCGCCCCTGCCGGAAGGCATTGATCAGGGTGGACTGCGCCGGCATGGCGATCGTGACGAGCGTCGGCGACTTGATGTTGGCGGTCACCTCTATGGTCGAGCTGCGGTCGAAGACGAGCCGGAGCTTCAACGTCTCGCCGGTTCTCAGCTTCCATTCGGGCTTCGAGAAGCCGAGCAGCCAGGAGAATTGCGCGGTCACCGAGGTCAGCATCGTCACCCCGCTCTTGTAGCGGGCGCTGACGGCGCAATGCGAGAAGGCACCGCTCTGGTCGTTGGTGAAGGTGCCGCCCGACCAGTTGCCGACGACGATCTTGCCGAAAGGACCTGCGGCTGCCGCCGGCAGCGACAGAAGGCAGCTCAGGGCGACGATCGCAGCCCGCATCAGGATTCCTCCGTTGATATCCCGCCACAAGGCTAGAGCAGGATGGCAGCCGGGGGAAACCCGCTTTTTTCAGGCCGCTTCACGTCGGAGCGGTCGCAGCAGCATCGCCAGAAGATCGCTCTGGCTGACGAGCCCGACCAGACGCTCGTCGTCATCCACGACGATGACGGCGTGATGGCTGCCATCGGTGAGGGCGGCGATGAGATCGACGGCCGGCTCGTCAGGGCGCGCGATCACGGCAGGGGACATCACGTCGCGAACGCGCAGGCCGGGATGGGTGAGTTCGCGCAGGCCGACCGTGCCGAGCAGCCGGTTCTCGCGATCGACGACGGGCAGGGTGCGGATGGCATGGTCCAGCAGCAAACGGCGGGCGGTCTCGATATCGTCGTGCTGGTCGACGCGGACGAGATCGCGGGACATGATGTCGGCGCAGCGCGGCAGCTCGCGCTTGCGCGCCAGCGCGTGGAGTTCGACGCGCCGGAGCAGCCGGTCGAGATCCTCGCGGTCGATGTCGAAGGCCTCTCCGACATCGCTCAGCGCGGCGTCGATATCGTCCTCGTTGAAGCCGACGCGTTGGCCGGAGGGCGGGTCCTTCGTGCCGTGGGTGTTCGCCGGTGCTGGTGGGCGATGCGGATAGCTGTGGCTGGAGAAGCGGTGGAACGCCACGCCGAGCAGGGTCAGCACGAGCGCGTTGAGCCCGACCGGGACGAAGGCGAAGCCGAGCCCGTAGGTCGCGACGGCGGGGCCGCCGAGCGCAGCGGTCAGCGCCGCCGCTCCACCCGGCGGATGCAGGCAGCGTAAAAGCGACATTGCTGCGATCGCGAGCGCCACCGCACAGCCGGCAGCCACCGCCGGCTCCGGCACATAACGGCTGACGAGGAGGCCGATCAGGGCTGAGACGGTGTTGCCGCCGACGATCGGCCAGGGCTGCGCCAGCGGACTCGACGGGATCGCGAAGAGCAGCAGAGCTGACGCACCCATCGGTGCCACGAGAAGCGGCAGATGCGGGTCATTGCCGAGCAGCAGGCCGCAGATCAGCCCGGTCGCGCCGACGCAGACGAGCGCGCCGACGCAGGAGACCAGACGATCGCGCCAGGTTGCACCGGCCAGGATCGGCACGAAGAACCGGAAATGCGAGCGCCGGCTCGCGGGCGAAGGAGGGGAAGCGGAACTCATGACGGCCGATTGGGCTGCTCAAATATAGTGCAGGCTCAATAGGCGGATCGCGATTGTCTGGGCAATGTCAATCTGCCGTCAGATTGGCTGTTTTCATGCAAAAGGCAGAAACGTCTTTTCAAGCCGCGCGATTGGGGAATTTCGATCTAGCGAGGACCGCCCGGCCGCGTTGGCCGGGCGGTCGGTCATCATCAATCGACGACGCGCACCGCGCCCTTGGCCGCGCTCGTCGTCGTCGCGGCATAGGCCTTCAGCGCAGTGGTGACCTTGCGCTTGCGCGGCGCGGCCGGCTTCCAGGCATCCTTGCCCTTGGCCTCCATCGCGGCGCGGCGGCGTGCCAGATCCTCGTCGGAAACTTGGAGCGAGATGCTGCGATTGGGGATGTCGATCGCGATGATGTCGCCGCTCTCGACCAGGCCGATTGCGCCGCCCTCGGCCGCTTCCGGCGAGACATGGCCGATCGAGAGGCCTGACGAGCCGCCCGAGAAGCGCCCGTCGGTGATGAGCGCGCAGGCTTTGCCCAGCCCCTTCGATTTCAGATAGCTCGTCGGATAAAGCATTTCCTGCATGCCCGGCCCGCCGCGCGGCCCCTCGTAGCGGATCAGCACGATATCGCCTTCCTTGACCTTGCGGTTGAGGATGCCTTCGACCGCCGCGTCCTGGCTCTCGAAGATCACGGCTGGCCCGGAGAACTTGAGGATCGAGGCATCGACGCCGGCCGTCTTCACGATGCAGCCGTCGAGCGCGATGTTGCCGAACAGCACCGCGAGGCCGCCATCCTTCGAATAGGCATGCTCCGCGCTGCGGATCACGCCCTTCTCGCGGTCGGCGTCGAGCTCGGAGAAGCGACGATCCTGGCTGAAGGCGGTCTGCGTCGGCACGCCGCCGGGTGCAGCGCTGTAGAAGGAGCGCACCGCCTCGCTCTCGGTCTGTGTGATGTCCCAGCGCGCCAGCGCGTCCGCCATCGTCGTGCTGTGCACGGTCGGCAGTGAGGTATCGATCAGCCCGGCGCGATCGAGCTCGCCGAGGATCGCCATGATGCCGCCGGCGCGGTGGACGTCTTCCATATGCACGTTGGCGACGGCCGGCGCGACCTTGCACAGCACCGGCACGCGGCGCGACAGCCGGTCGATATCGGCCATGGTAAAGTCGATCTCGGCTTCATGCGCGGCCGCCAGCAGGTGCAGCACGGTGTTGGTCGAGCCGCCCATGGCGATGTCGAGCGTCATCGCGTTCTCGAACGCCTTGAACGAGCCGACATTGCGCGGCAGCACGCTCTCGTCGTCCTGCTCGTAATAGCGACGGGCGAGATCGACGATCAGGTGGCCGGCCTCGACGAAGAGGCGCTTGCGGTCGGCATGGGTGGCGAGCGTCGAGCCATTGCCCGGCAACGCGAGGCCGAGCGCCTCGGTCAGGCAGTTCATCGAATTCGCCGTGAACATGCCCGAGCAGGAGCCGCAGGTCGGGCAGGCCGAGCGCTCGATCACGTCGACCTCGGCGTCGGTATACTTGTCGTC